>NZ_BQHO01000011.1 GCF_021601385.1 Pseudomonas parasichuanensis
GGGGTTGGCCTGTGCTTCGGTGGCGCTGACGTTTGCCTTTGAATGGCGGATGAAGCGGATGATTGGCAAGGCGGGAGTTGCGGCAAAAGTGGTGGCGCCCGTGTGATCCTTGGGGCCGCTTTGCGGCCCTTTCGCCGGCAAGCCGGCTCCCACATGGGCCGCGCAAACCTTGAAGCAAGCGCGCACTTTGTGGGAGCCGGCTTGCCGGCGATGAGGCCCTAGAGGACCTCCGCCAACTTGGGCTCGGAAGCCTGCAACAGGTACTCGATCAACTCCGCTACCGGCAATGGCCGGCTGACCAAAAAGCCCTGCACCTGGTCGCATCCGAACTCACGCAGCAACGCCATCTGTTCTTCGCTCTCGACGCCTTCGGCCACCACCTCCAGGTTGAGGTTGTGCGCCAGGTTGATCATCGCGTGCACCAGCTTGCGGTTCTCCTCGCGCTGCTCCATGCCGCCGACGAAACTGCGGTCGACCTTGAGCAGGGTGATCGGCAGGCTGTTCAGGTGCACGAACGAAGAGAAACCGGTACCGAAGTCGTCCAGCGAGAAGCGCACACCGAGGCGCCCGAGGGCATCCATGGTCTGGCGTACCAGCTCGTTGCGGCGCATCACCGCGGTTTCGGTCAGTTCGAACTCCAGCCAGCGCGCATCGACGCCATGCTCGACGATCAGCCGGCTCAGGGTGGCCAGCAACTGGCTGTCCTGGAACTGGCGGAAGCTCAGGTTCACTGCCATGTGCAACGGCTGCAGGCCGCGTTCGCGCAAGGCCTGCATATCGCTCAGGGCACGGGAAATCACCCAGTAGCCCAGCGGCACGATCAGCCCGCTCTGCTCGGCCAGCGGCACGAACTCGCTGGGCGGCAGCAGGCCGCGTTCCGGGTGGTTCCAGCGCACCAGGGCCTCGAGGCCGACGATGCGGCCGTCGGCCAGGTTCAGCCGTGGCTGGTAGTGCAGCTCCAGCTCGTCGCGGCGCAGGGCGCGGCGCAGTTCGCTTTCCAGGTCGGCGAGGCTGCGGGCATTGCGGTTGATGCGCTCGTTGAACACATGGAAGGTGCAGCCCTGGCTGCCCTTGGCCTGGCGCATGGCAATGTGCGCATGCCACATCAGCGGGTCGGCACCGGCCTGGGCGCGGGCGTGGGCGATGCCCAGGCTGCAGCCGAGCAGCAGGCTTTCGCCATCGATCCAGTAGGGTTCGGTCAGGGCTTCGGTGATGCGTTCGGCGATCCATTCGGCGCGGTTGGCGTCGCGGCGGGTGTCGATCAGCAAGGCGAACTCGTCACTGCCCAGGCGCGCCAGTTGGTCGGTGGCCTCGAGTTGGCTCTTGAGCCGTGCCACCACCTGCAGGATCAGGCGATCGCCGCCCTGGTGGCCGAGGGCATCGTTGACGTGGCGGAAGTTGTCGAGGTCGAGGTGGCCCAGGGCCAGGCCGCGGCCTTCGTTTTCGGCCAGCCGCGTGGTCAGCAGGGCCTGGAAGCCCTGGCGGTTGGCGATGCCGGTCAGCGGGTCCTGCTCGGCAAGGCGTTGCAGGGTGGCGACCAGCACACCGCGTTCGCGCACGTGGCGCAGGGAGCGGCGCAGGGTGTCGGTGCAGAGCTGCGCCAGCACCAGCCAGTCGCTGACGCCCACCGGCGTGCCGGCAGGCTCGTGCTCCAGCAGCAGGATGGTCGGCAGCTCACAGCGCCCCGGGGCCGGCTGCAGTTCGGGGGTGGCCAGCACCACGGCCTGGCGGTCGTTGGCGAACAGGCTGTCGACCGCTGCCCAGCTCGGCGCGGTCAGCAGCACCGCACTCCCACCCAGAGGCTGCAGGCATTCGCGCAAACGTGCGGCCCATTCCGGCTCATCGGCCAACAGCAGCAAACGCAGGGGTTCGGCGGGCGTGGACAAGCGGGCTCCTTAGGCGTGGACGGTGGAACGGCGGGGGCGGTGTATCCTACCGCAACAAATGAAAATGATTTTCACTTTTAGTCATGGCCGTCCTTGACCAGCGCCCCGACGCATTTTGACGTGCATCCTGCGCGAAACCCGCGCAACCGGCAAACGGGATTTCGGGGAATTGCATGGCGCTTGGCAGTATCGCCCTGCCAGCCGGTGAAAAACCCCGCCTGGCAGGCGGTAAAAGGTTGACTCACACGTCAGACGGTCGCGCCACAACCGCTTGATGCCTGTTAGAATGCGCGGCTATTTTCTGGCGACCCCCGGTTTCTAGCATGTCCCGACTCAATCCCCGGCAACAGGAAGCCCGAGACTACGTTGGCGGCCCTCTTTTGGTGCTCGCTGGTGCAGGCTCGGGCAAGACCAGCGTGATCACGCGCAAGATTGCCCACCTCATCCAGAACTGCGGCATCCGTGCCCAGTACATCGTGGCGATGACCTTTACCAACAAGGCCGCCCGCGAGATGAAGGAACGGGTCGGCACCCTGCTGCGTCCGGGGGAAGGCCGTGGCCTGACGGTGTGCACCTTCCACAACCTGGGCCTGAACATCATCCGCAAGGAGCACGAGCGCCTGGGCTACAAGCCGGGCTTCTCGATCTTCGACGAGTCCGACATCAAGGCATTGCTGTCGGACATCATGCAGAAGGAATACTCCGGCGACGACGGCATCGACGAGATCAAGAACATGATCGGTGCCTGGAAGAACGACCTGATCCTGCCGCCCGAGGCACTGGAAAAAGCGCGCAACCCGCGCGAGCAGACCGCCGCCATCGTCTACACCCACTACCAGCGCACGCTCAAGGCGTTCAACGCGGTGGACTTCGACGACCTGATCCTGCAACCGGTCAAGCTGTTCCAGGAGCACCCCGAGGTGCTCGAGCGCTGGCAGAACCGCGTACGCTACCTGCTGGTGGACGAATACCAGGACACCAACGCCAGCCAGTACCTGCTGGTGAAGATGCTGATCGGCATGCGCAACCAGTTCACCGTGGTGGGTGACGACGACCAGTCGATCTACGCCTGGCGCGGCGCACGGCCAGAGAACCTGATGCTGCTCAAGGAGGACTACCCCTCCCTGAAGATCGTCATGCTCGAACAGAACTACCGCTCCACCAGCCGCATCCTGCGCTGCGCCAACGTGCTGATCGCCAACAACCCCCATGCCTTCGAGAAACAGCTGTGGAGCGAGATGGGCGTGGGCGACGAGATCCGCGTGATCCGCTGCAAGAACGAGGAAGCCGAGGCCGAACGCGTGGCCATGGAGATCCTCACCCTGCACCTGCGCACCAACCGCCCGTACAGCGACTTCGCCATCCTCTACCGCGGCAACTACCAGGCCAAGCTGATCGAACTGAAGCTGCAGCACCACCAGGTGCCGTATCGCCTGTCGGGCGGCAACAGCTTCTTCGGCCGCCAGGAAGTGAAGGACCTGATGGCCTACCTGCGCCTGCTGGTGAACCCGGACGATGACAACGCCTACCTGCGGGTGATCAACGTGCCGCGCCGCGAGATCGGCTCGACCACCCTGGAAAAGCTCGGCAACTACGCCACCGAGCGCGGTGTGTCGATGTACGCCGCCAGCGAGGAGCTGGGCCTGGGCGAGCACCTGGACGCGCGCTATACCGAACGCCTGCAGCGCTTCAAGCACTGGCTCGACGGGGTGCGCCACAAGGTGGCCCTGGACGAGCCGATCGCCGCGCTGCACGAGATGATCCGCGACATCGACTACGAGAACTGGATCCGCCAGCAGACCGCCAGCGACAAGGCGGCGGAGTTCCGCATCAGCAACGTCTGGTTCCTGGTCGAAGCGCTGAAGAACACCCTCGAGAAGGACGAAGAGGGTGACATGACCATCGAGGACGCCATCGGCAAGCTGGTGCTGCGCGACATGCTCGAGCGCCAGCAGGAAGAGGAAGAAAACGCCGAGGGCGTGCAGATGATGACCCTGCATGCCTCCAAGGGCCTGGAATTCCCCTACGTGTTCATCATGGGCATGGAGGAGGAGATCCTCCCCCACCGCTCGAGCATCGAGGCCGACACCATCGAAGAAGAACGCCGCCTGGCCTACGTGGGCATCACCCGCGCGCGCCAGACCCTGGCCTTCACCTTCGCCGCCAAGCGCAAGCAGTACGGCGAAATCATCGACTGCACGCCGAGCCGGTTCCTCGATGAGCTGCCGCCGGACGACCTGGCCTGGGAAGGCCTGGATGATGCGCCTGTTGAAGTGAAAGCCGCGCGGGGCAACAACGCGCTGGCCGATATCCGGGCCATGCTCAAACGCTGATCAACCATTACTCTTTAACTTTGCCGCTATTTGCGGCCACCTTTGTTACATCGGAGACACACAGTGGAAGCACTGCAGCAGAAGATTCGCGAAGAAGGCATCGTGCTTTCCGATCAGGTCCTGAAAGTCGATGCGTTTCTCAACCACCAGATCGACCCGGCGCTGATGCAGCTGATCGGTGACGAGTTCGCCCGCCTGTTCGCCGACTCCGGCGTGACCAAGATCGTCACCATCGAAGCCTCGGGGATTGCCCCGGCGGTGATGGCTGGCCTGAAGCTGGGCGTGCCGGTGATCTTCGCCCGCAAGCACCAGTCGCTGACCCTGACCGAGAACCTGCTGACCGCCAAGGTGTACTCCTTCACCAAGCAGACCGAGAACACCGTGGCCATATCGCCGCGCCACCTCAACAGCAGCGACCGCGTGCTGGTGATCGACGACTTCCTGGCCAACGGCAAGGCGTCCCAGGCGCTGATCTCGATCATCAAGCAGGCCGGCGCTACCGTGGCCGGCCTGGGCATCGTCATCGAGAAGTCGTTCCAGGGCGGCCGTGCCGAGCTGGACAGCCAGGGCTACCGCGTTGAATCGCTGGCCCGGGTGAAGTCGCTGGAAGGTGGGGTCGTTACTTTCATCGAGTGATGGCCATTGGGGCCGCTTTGCGGCCCTTTCCGGCCGGTCCGGCCGGAAAGGGCTGCGCAGCAGCCCCGGCGATCACCGGGTTGCCGCCAACCCCGCCAGCAGCAACCGCTGGTACAGCTCCTCCTTCAGCCCCTGCGGCTGCGCAAGCCCCATGCGCGCCAACTGCGCCGCATAGGCCTCGGGCGCCGGTGCGTCCAGTGCCGCCTTGCCCAGCTCCAGCACCTCGCTCAGCTTGAACTTGCTCTTCAACCAGTTCAGCGCCCGCAACAGGTCGCGCTCCTGCGCCGTGAAGTCGCTGCCCAGCGGGTACTCCGGGAACAGCCGTGCATGCCGCGCACGGATCGCCTCCAGGCGCTCGGGGATGTTGTCGCGGTAGCGCTCGTCCAGCTCGAAGTCTTTCGCCAGCTTGCCCGCCGCCTTGGCCTGCTCCATCAGCTGCGCCTGGAAGCGTGAATCACTGATCGCCAGAAGGCGCACGATGCATTCGTTGTCGGTTTGCCCGCGCAGGTCGGCGATGCCGTACTCGGTGATCACGACATCGCGCAGGTGCCGGGGAATGGTGCAGTGGCCGTAGGTCCAGAACAGGTTGGAGCTGACCTCCCCGCCCGCCTCGCGCCAGCTGCGCAGCAGCAGCACCGAACGCCCGCCCTCCAGGGCATGGCCCTGGGCGACGAAATTGTACTGACCGCCCACACCGCTGAGCACCCGGCCATCCTCGAGCTGGTCGGCCACGCCGGCGCCAAGCAGGGTCATGCCGAACGCCGTGTTGATGAAGCGCGCATCGCGGCGCTGGCGGCGTTTGAGTGCCTCCTGGCCGTACAGCTCGTTGATGAAGCTGATGCGGGTCATGGCGAACTGTGCGCGCTGCGCCAGCGGCATGTCGCGCAGGCGCTGGTAGAACGCCCGCGGGCCTAGGAAGAAGCCGCCGTGTACCAGCACGCCCTGCTCGTCCGCCGGGCGCCGCACCACGCCGGCCTCGGCCAGGGCCAACAGGCCGTTGACGAACATCTCGCTGCAGCCGTACAGGCCCTGGGCGAAGGTATCCAGGCCCCCTTCCCGCTCGATCAGCGCCTGCCACGGGCCTATGTCCAACGCTTCGAGCAAGGCCCGGTAACCGTCGTTGTCACCCTGGCGCGCCAGCAAGGCGGCGGCCACGGCATCGCCCATGGCGCCGATGCCGATCTGCAAGGTGCCGCCGTCGCGCACCAGGGTGCTGGCGTGCAGGCCGATGCAGTGGTCCTGGGTCGAGACCGGCATGTTCGGTGTGGAGAACAGCCGGCGTTGCTCGGGCTCGTCGATCAGCAGGTCGAAGGCGTCGATGGCCAGCTCCGAGTCACCGGGCATGTAGGGCAGTTCGCTGTGCACCTGGCCGAGCAGCAGGATGGTTTCACCGGCTGCGCGGCGCTTTTCGATCATTGGCAGCAGGTCGAGGGTGATGTCGGGGTTGCAGGCCAGGCTGAGGTGACCGGAGCGTTCGGGCGTGGCGGCCACCAACTGGGCCACCAGGTTCAGGCCCTTGGCGTTGATGTCGCGGGCGGCGTGGCTGTAGTTGCTGCTGACGTAGTCCTGCTGCGCCGAAACGCTGTGCAGCAGGCTGCCCGGCTGCATGAAGAACTGCTCGACGCGGATGTTCGGTGGCAGGCTGTCGGCGCGCAGGTCGGCGACGTAGGTGAGCTCTTCATAGTCGGCGAATACGCGCTCGACGAAGGGTTCGAGGAAGCGCCGTTGCAGGCCATCGCCCAAGGGCGGGCGGCCGAGGGACAGGGCGGTGTAGATCGTCAGCGAGCGCTCGGGCAGGTCGCGAATTCGCGCATAAAGCGCGTTGACGAAAGCGTTGGGTTTGCCAAGGCCCAGCGGCAGGCCCATGTGGATGTGGGCCGGCAGGCGGGCCAGGACTTGCTCGACAGCCTGGTCGATGGAGCAGAGGTGCATCGGGGCCTCCTGAGACATCCATGGGTTCAGGGGTTGGACATGGCGCTAGCGGCTTGGTTGCCTGTGCCGGCCCTTTCGCGGCTTTAGCCGCGAAAGGGCCGGTACAGCCACCACAAAAGCAAAGCCCGCCAATAATGGCGGGCCTCATGCAATTCAGCTGTATCTCACAGCCCGGACATCTTCTTGATCGCCCCTTTCAGATCATCATCCGAGCAATCCGCGCAGGTGCCCTTCGGCGGCATGGCGTTGATCCCGGTAATGGCCTTGGCCAGGATGCCGTCGAGGCCGCCCTGGTGGTCGGCGCGTTCTTTCCAGGCCGCGGTGTCACCGATTTTCGGCGCGCCCAGCAGGCCGCTGCCATGGCAGGCGTTGCAGTGCTTGGCGATGATGTCGTCGGGGGTCTTGGCACCGCCGCCGCCAGCGCTGGCGACCACTTCCATGCCCTTGCATTCCTGGCCCTGGACGCAGACCTGCCCTACCGGTGCCAGGCGCTTGGCGATCTCGTCGTTGGTCGCAGCGGTTGCGCTGATTGCCCAAAGGGCGAATACGGCTGCTGGTACGGCCAGCATCTTCTTGATTTGGTTCACACGTACACCCTCATGGTGGCTAATCACGCTCGCGGCCACGGAATAGCGAGCGTTGAAAAGTATAGCGGCACTCCTGAAAGCGTGGAACGACCACACTCGGGGAAAGGGTATTGGCGAATCAATGCACTGCGCTGGATCAAAAGTTCGACGGGGTGGCCGCACTGATCAAGCGGGCAGGCTCTGCGAACGGGTTGCGGAAGCGGTGCGGGCGGGTGCTTTCGAAGTAGTAGCTGTCGCCGGCTTCGAGGATGAAGATCTCGGTGCCGACCACCAGCTCCAGGCGCCCTTCCAGGAGGATGCCGGTCTCTTCACCGTCATGGGTGAGCATCTCTTCGCCGGTGTCGGCGCCGGGCGGGTACACCTCGTTGAGGAAGGCGATGGCGCGGTTGGGGTGCGACTTGCCGACCAGTTTCATGGTCACCGCTCCGTCGGAGATGTCGATCAGCTCGTGGGCCTTGTAGACGATCTGCGTGGGGCTTTCCGGGGCCAGTTCGACCGAAAAGAACTCGACCATGGACATCGGGATGCCGCTCAGCACCTTGCGCAGGGAACTGATGGAGGGGCTCACGCTGTTCTTCTCGATCATCGAGATGGTGCTGTTGGTCACCCCGGCGCGTTTGGCGAGTTCGCGCTGGGACAGGCCCTTGAGCTTGCGGATGGCTTGCAGTCGTTCACCGACGTCCAAAGCGTGGGCCTCCAGGAAGGGGTCAGGTGGGGATGTGTGAACGATATGATGGCAATGCCGTTCAGTATTTACAACACACCACCCCACAGCCTGTCCGCTTCGGCGCCTTATTCGCCGATATAGTCCCGCGGCACGCGCTTCAGGTTGCAGAAGATCTGGTAGGGGATGGTACCGGCCTGCAGCGCCACGTCGCTGGCCAGCACCTGCTTGCCCCACAGCTCGACCGGGCTGCCGACGGTGGCTTCGGGCACCTCGGTGAGGTCGATGCAGAGCATGTCCATCGACACTCGGCCGATCAGTTGGGCGCGCTTGCCGGCGACCACCACGGGCGTGCCGGTGGGTGCCTGGCGCGGGTAGCCGTCGGCATAGCCCATGGCGACCACGCCGACCCGGGTCGGGCGAGGGCTGACAAACTTGGCGCCATAGCCCACCGGCTCGCCGGCCGGCAGCTCACGCACGCTGATCACCCGCGATTGCAGGGTCATCACCGGTTGCAGGCGGGCGGCCTGGGCCTGCTCCACTTCGAACGGGGTGGCGCCGTACAGCATGATGCCCGGGCGCACCCAGTCGCTCTTGATGCTCGGCCAGCCCAGCACCGCCGGCGAGTTGCGCAGGCTGCACTCGGCGCTGAGGCCCTGGCGGGCCGCTTCGAACACCGCCACTTGCTGCTCGGTGGCCGTGGCGTCGAGTTCGTCGGCGCGGGCGAAGTGGCTCATCAGCACGATGCGCGACACCTTGCCGCTGGCCAGCAGGCGTTGGTAAGCGTTGTGGTAGTCCTTGGGGTGCACGCCGACCCGGTGCATGCCGGTGTCCATCTTCAACCAGATGGTCAGCGGCTTGTGCACCGCGGTCTTTTCCAGCGCTTCGAGCTGCCACAGCGAATGCACCACGCACCACAGGTCATGCTCGGCGATCAGTGCCAGCTCGCTGGCCTCGAAGAAGCCTTCGAGCAGCAGCACCGGTGCCTTGATGCCGGCCGCGCGCAGTTCCAATGCCTCTTCGATGCAGGCCACGGCAAAACCGTCGGCCTCGGTTTCCAGGGCCAGGGCGCAACGCACCGCGCCATGGCCATAGGCGTCGGCCTTGACCACGGCCAGGGCCTTGGCACCGGTCAGCTCACGGGCCAGGCGGTAGTTGTGACGGAGGGCTTGGAGGTCGATCAGGGCACGGGCGGGACGCATGGCGGCAGCCTTCTGGCAGTTCTGGTTATCAGTAAAGCCCCGGCGCGGCGAGTGGGGGTAGGTACCCACCGCACCGGGGTGAGGGAACAGGTCGATCAGTGTTTGCTTGTTCGCGGCTGAAGCCGCTCCCACAGGGATCGCACTTGCTGTGGGAGCGGCTTTAGCCGGTACAGGCGCCCGCTTACTGGTGCGCCGGCGCCGGCTGGCCTTGGCTGGCCGCTTCGCGGCTGTTGCCATAGCGCGAGATGTCCAGGCCTTCGGCGCTGATCTGCGGCTTCTTGCGCGCGATCAGGTCGGCCAGCAGGCGGCCGGAGCCGCACGCCATGGTCCAGCCCAGGGTGCCGTGACCGGTGTTGAGGAACAGGTTACGGAACCGGGTGGCGCCCACGATCGGCGTGCCGTCCGGGGTGGCCGGGCGCAGGCCGGTCCAGAAACTGGCCTGGCTCAGGTCGCCGCCGCGAGGATAAAGGTCGTTGACGATCATCTCCAGCGTTTCGCGTCGACGCGGGTTCAGCGACAGGTCAAAACCGGCGATCTCCGCCATGCCGCCGACGCGGATACGGTTGTCGAAACGGGTGATCGCCACCTTGTAGGTTTCGTCGAGGATGGTCGAGGTCGGCGCCATGTCGCCATCGGTGATCGGCACGGTCAGCGAGTAGCCCTTGAGCGGGTACACCGGGGCCTTGATGCCCAGCGGCTTGAGCAGTTGCGGCGAGTAGCTGCCCAGGGCCAGCACGTAGCGGTCGGCGGTTTCCAGCTTGCCGTCGATCCACACGCCATTGATGCGGTCACCGGCGAAGTCCAGGCGCTGGATGTCCTGGCCGAAGCGGAACTCGACACCCAGCTTGACGGCCATGTCGGCCAGCTTGGTGGTGAACAGCTGGCAGTCGCCGGTCTGGTCGTTGGGCAGGCGCAGGGCACCGGCAAGGATGTCCTTCACACCGGCCAGGGCCGGTTCGACGCGGGCGATGCCGTCGCGGTCGAGCAGCTCATACGGCACGCCGGACTGCTCCAGCACGGCGATGTCCTTGGCGGCGGCATCCACCTGGGCCTGGGTGCGGAACAGCTGGGTAGTACCCAGGCTGCGGTTCTCGTAAGCGATGCCGGTTTCGGCGCGCAGCTCGTCGAGGCAGTCGCGGCTGTACTCGGACAGGCGCACCATGCGCTCCTTGTTCACCGCGTAGCGGCTGGCGGTGCAGTTGCGCAGCATCTGCGCCATCCACAGGTACTGGTCGACGTCGCCGGTAAGCTTGATGGCCAGGGGGGCGTGGCGCTCCAGCAGCCACTTGATGGCCTTGAGCGGCACGCCCGGGGCGGCCCACGGCGAGGCATAGCCGGGCGAGATCTGGCCTGCGTTGGCGAAGCTGGTTTCCATGGCCACCGCCGGCTGGCGATCGACCACTGTGACTTCGAAACCTTGCCGGGCCAGATAGTAGGCACTGGCGGTCCCGATTACACCGCTACCTAGTACCAGTACTCGCATTGTTCATCCCTCGCACGCGGCTCGCCGCAGTCTTTTGTTGATATGGCATGGATGCGCGCATTGTATGAAGGACAGCCCAGTGCAATTCACTATATAAACGCCTATATTTGGCGAGAATTCTCGGCGAAATCGCCTTTGACGGAGGGGCATCCCCTATGAGAACCCAGCACCAGAGCAAGCGTGAACTGGACAAGATCGACCGCAACATCCTGCGGATCCTGCAGAATGACGGCCGCATCTCGTTCACCGAACTGGGCGAGAAAGTCGGGCTGTCGACCACCCCCTGCACCGAGCGCGTGCGCCGCCTGGAGCGCGAGGGGATCATCATGGGCTACAACGCCCGGCTCAATCCGCAGCACCTCAAGGGCAGCCTGCTGGTGTTCGTCGAGATCAGCCTGGACTACAAGTCCGGCGACACCTTCGAGGAGTTCCGCCGTGCCGTGCTCAAGCTGCCCCACGTGCTGGAGTGCCACCTGGTGTCGGGCGATTTCGACTACCTGGTGAAGGCGCGCATCTCGGAGATGGCGTCGTACCGCAAGCTGCTGGGCGACATCCTGCTCAAGCTGCCGCACGTGCGCGAGTCGAAGAGCTACATCGTGATGGAAGAAGTGAAAGAGAGCCTGTGCCTGCCGATCCCGGACTGAGGCGTCAGACCAGCACCTGGCGGGTGCTGGCGATATAGGTGTGGACCAGCTGCTCGGCCGCCGGGTCGATCGGCTGCTCAGGGCCACGGCCACGCGGGCAGGCCATGCGCGGGGTGGTGCCGAACAGGCGGCAGATCATTGGGCGCTCTTCATACACCGTGCAGCCATCCGGGCCCAGGTGCACGCAGTCCAGGCGCTCCAACGCGGCGTCCTGTTCGGCCTGGGGCTTGCGCGGCAGGCGGGCCATTTCTTCGGCCGAGGTGGTGACCGGGCCGCAGCAGTCGTGGCAGCCGGGGACGCACTCGAATGAAGGGATGAGTTCGCGCAGGAAGTGGATTTTGTGGCGGTTGCAGGACATGGCGGTGGATCTGGAAGAGTTGCGCTGGATTATACGGCCAATCGACGGCAGGCCGGCTCCCACAAAGATCAGCGGTGGCCTGTGGGAGCCGGCTTGCCGGCGATGAGGTCAGTTGCCTATCCTCCCCCTTTCGCCTCAGCCCCGGGAATCGACAGATGATCCACAGCGCGCAGCACGCCGCCTCCTACTATGCCGCCAGCAGCGCGCCACACCCCGACCATCCCTACCTGCAGGGCGAGCACAGCGCCGACGTGTGCATCGTCGGCGGTGGCTATTCGGGGCTGAACACCGCCATCGAACTGGCCGAGCGCGGCCTGTCGGTGATCCTGCTGGAAGCCCGCAAGCTGGGATGGGGCGCCAGCGGGCGCAACGGGGGCCAGCTGATTCGCGGGGTCGGCCATGGCCTGGAGCAGTTCCTCCCGGTGATTGGCGAGGACGGTGTACGCAGCCTGCGCTTGATGGGCCTGGAGGCCGTGGAGATCGTCCGTGAACGGGTCGAGCGCCACGCCATCGACTGCGACCTGACCTGGGGCTACTGCGACCTGGCCAACAAGCCCGCCGAACTGCAGGGTTTTGCCGAGGACGCCGAGGAACTGCGCAGCCTGGGCTATCGCCACGAGCTACGCCTGGTGCAGCCCGGCGACATGCATTCGGTGGTCGGCTCGGACCGCTATGTCGGCGGCCTGATCGACATGGGCTCGGGGCACCTGCACCCGCTCAACCTGGCGCTCGGTGAAGCCGCTGCCGCCAGCCGCCTGGGCGTGCAGTTGTTCGAGCAATCGGAGGTCACCCGCATCGAGTACGGCCCTGAAGTCAAAGTGCACACCGCCCAGGGCCGGGTCCGCGCCAAGACCCTGGTGCTGTGCTGCAACGCCTACCACAACGACCTCAACCGCGAACTGGGCGGCAAGGTGCTGCCGGCCGGCAGCTACATCATCGCCACCGAGCCGTTGGGCGAGGAGCGCGCGCGCCAACTGCTGCCACAGAACATGGCGGTGTGCGACCAGCGCGTGGCGCTGGACTACTACCGGTTGTCCGCCGACCACCGCCTGCTGTTCGGCGGTGCCTGCCACTATTCCGGGCGCGACCCGCGGGACATCGCCGCCTACATGCGGCCGAAGATGCTCAAGGTGTTCCCACAGCTGGCGGACGTGCGCATCGACTACCAGTGGGGCGGGATGATCGGCATCGGCGCCAACCGCCTGCCGCAGATCGGCCGCCTGGCCGGGCAGCCGAACGTCTATTACGCCCAGGCCTATTCCGGGCATGGGGTAAACGCCACCCACCTGGCCGGGCGCCTGCTCGGCGAAGCCATCAGCGGCCAGCAGAGCGGGCGTTTCGACCTGTTCGCCAAGGTGCCGCACCCGACCTTCCCCGGCGGCAAGCTGCTGCGCTCGCCGGTGCTGGCGTTGGGGATGTTGTGGTACAGGCTCAAGGAGCTGATGTAATTGGGTGTTTGGGCCCTATCGCCGGCAAGCCGGCTCCCACAGGGATGGCGCAATCTCATGATTCCCGCTGTTCCTGTGGGAGCAACTGTCTTGTGTTGCTTGCATTGGCCTCATCGCTGGCAAGCCAGCTCCCACAGGAACAGCACAGGCCTCGAAGAGGGCGCGATCCATGTGGGAGCCGGCTTGCCGGCGATAGGGCCAACCCGGACAACCCAATAGCTTGATCCCTCAATCGCGCCAGAACGGCTTGCGCGCCTCCCGGCACACCTGCTCCCAGGTCAGCCCGATATCACGCAGCTGGTAATCCTCCAACTGCAGCAAGGCCCTGCGGGTACGCCAACGATGCAGCATGAGCCCCCAGCGTCCTAACTCCGCCGGAGCGCTGTAGACCTTAGGCCGCTGCCCCGCCTCCAGCTCCGTGGCCAACAGTTGCAACCGTACATCGCTCATGCCACCCATTACCGCACCCTCCAGATCACGTCATAGCGTGCAGCAAGCATGCACGTGAGGACCATGAGCAATACAGATCCAACCCAGCCTTATTATTTCCATACAGAATTGGCGTCAGGTCGGCTGAATGGAGTATTTTCCTACAATCTGTATCGGTCCTGCCCCACAAGCTACTCAGGAGTATGCCGTGACCCTCTACCTCAACCTGGCCGAACTGCTCGGGTCGCGCATCGAACAGGGCCTGTACCGTCCCGGCCAACGCCTGCCCTCGGTGCGCGCCCTGAGCACCGAGCACGGGGTCAGCCTGAGTACCGTGCAACAGGCCTATCGGCTGCTGGAGGACAACGGCCTGGTGTCGCCACGGCCCAAGTCCGGCTACTTCGTTGCCGAGGACCGCAACCTCCCTGCCCTGCCCGATATCAGCCGCCCGGCGCAACGGCCTGTGGATATCTCTCAGTGGGAACAGGTGCTGGAACTGATACGCGCCACCCCACGCCCGGACGTGATCCAGCTGGGCCGCGGCATGCCGGATGTCGACAGCCCCACGCTCAAGCCGCTGCTGCGCAGCCTGGCGCAGCTGAGCCGGCGCCAGGACATGCCCGGCCTGTATTACGACAACATCCACGGCAACGCCCAGCTGCGCGAACAGATCGCCCGGCTGATGCTCGATTCCGGCTGCCGCCTGGGCCCGGCCGACCTGGTGGTGACCACTGGCTGCCACGAGGCGCTGTCGTGCAGCATCCGCGCGGTGTGCCAGCCCGGCGACATCGTCGCGGTCGACTCACCCAGCTTCCATGGCGCCATGCAGACCCTCAAGGGCTTAGGGATGAAGGCGCTGGAAATCCCCACCGACCCGCTCACCGGCATCAGCCTCGAAGCGCTGGAACTGGCCCTGGAGCAGTGGCCGATCAAGCTCATCCAGATCACCCCCAACTGCAACAACCCACTGGGCTACATCATGCCCGAGGCGCGCAAGAAGGCCTTGCTCACCCTGGCCCAGCGCTATGACGTGGCGATCCTCGAAGACGACGTGTATGGCGACCTGGCCTACACCTACCCGCGCCCGGCCACCATCAAGTCGTTCGACGACGATGGCCGGGTACTGCTGTGCAGCTCGTTCTCCAAGACCCTGGCACCAGGCCTGCGCATCGGCTGGGTGGCGCCGGGACGCTACCTGGAGCGGGTGCTGCACATGAAGTACATCAGCACCGGCAGCACCGCCTGCCAGCCGCAACTGGCGATTGCCGATTTCATCGCCGAGGGCCACTACCAGCCCCACCTGCGGCGCATGCGCAGCCAGTACCAGCGCGGCCGTGACCAGATGTGCGACTGGGTGACCCGTTACTTCCCGCCAGGTACCCGCGCCAGCCGGCCCCAGGGCGGTTTCATGCTGTGGGTGGAATTACCGGAAAGTTTCGACACGTTGCGCCTGAACCGGGCTTTACTGGAGCAGGGCGTGCAGATCGCCGTGGGCAGCATCTTTTCGGCCTCGGGCAAGTACCGCAATTGCCTGCGCATGAACTTCGCCGCGCGGCCGACGCCGCAGATCGAGGCCGCCGTGCGCAAGGTGGGGGAAACCGCCCATCGTCTACTGGCGGCCGAACACGCTGGCGGGTAACGTTGCGCCGCCCGCCACGGTCCAACCCCATAAGCCCCTGTCGCACAGGACGATTCACCCTTGAGACGCCAGCCAGCCCTGCCCCTGCTGCTGGTGCTGCTGCTCGGCCTGTCAGGCTGCGCCAGCACCGCTACACCCCGTGATGTCAGCCAGGCGCTGCCGGCCAGTGAATCGGCGTTCGGCCGCTCGGTGCAGCGCCAGGCCGCGCCCTACGAAGGGCGTTCGGGCTTTCGCCTGTTGCCCAACAGCAACGAGGCCTTTCGCGCCCGCGCCGAGCTGATCCGCAACGCCCAGGCCAGCATCGACCTGCAGTACTACATCGTCCACGACGGCCTCAGCACCCGCGCCCTGGTGCACGAACTGCTGCGCGCGGCCGACCGCGGGGTGCGCGTGCGCATCCTGCTCGACGACACCACCAGCGATGGCCTCGACACCCTGATGGGCACCCTGGCCGCCCACCCGAACATCCAGATCCGCGTGTTCAACCCGCTGCACCTGGGCCGCAGCACCGGCGTGACCCGCGCCGTGGGCCGGTTGTTCAACCTGTCACGCCAGCACCGGCGCATGCACAACAAGCTGTTTTTGGTGGACAACAGCATGGCCATCGTCGGTGGGCGCAACCTGGGCGACGAATATTTCGACGCCGAGCCCAACCTCAACTTCACCGACATCGACCTGCTGGGCGTGGGCCCTGTGGCCGAGCAGCTCGGGCACAGCTTCGACCAGTACTGGAACAGCGCCTTGAGCCGGCCAATAGGCGATTACCTGTGGTGGCAGCCCGATGCCGACGACCTGCGCGCCAGTCGCCAGCGCCTGGAAGTGTCGCTGGCCGAGGCGCGCATCAAGCGCAAGGACCTGTATGACCGGCTGATGGCCTACCAGGCCCGACCACGCCTGGACGTGTGGCGCAACGAGTTGATCTGGGCCCACAGCCAGGCGTTGTGGGACGCACCGAGCAAAGTGCTGGCCGATGACGAGCCCGACCCGCAACTGTTGATGAGCCAGCAGTTGGCGCCGGACCTGAACAACGTTCATCACGAACTGATCCTGGTGTCGGCCTACTTCGTGCCGGGCGAGCCGGGCTTGCTGTACCTGACCAGCCGCGCTGACGCTGGCACCTCGGTCAAGCTGCTGACCAACTCACTGGAAGCCACCGACGTACCGGCGGTGCATGGCGGCTACGCGCCCTACCGCCGCGCCCTGCTTGAACATGGCGTGCAGCTGTACGAACTGCGCCGCCAGCCTGGCGATCGCATCAGCCGGCATGGCCTGGGCTTTCATGGCAGCTCCGACTCCAGCCTGCACAGCAAGGCGATGGTGTTCGACCGGCGCAAGACCTTCATCGGTTCGTTCAATTTCGACCCGCGCTCGGTGCTGTGGAACACCGAGGTCGGCGTGCTGGTGGACAGCCCGGAACTGGCCGAGTACACCCGTGAACTGGCGGTACAGGGCATGGCGCCAGCGTTGAGTTACCAGCCGAAGCTGGTGGACGGGAAGCTGGTGTGGGCGACCGAAGACAATGGCCAGCGGCACTTGCTGCTGACCGAGCCGGGTGGGTTGTGGCGGCGGTTCAATGCGTGGATCAGCAAGGCGGTGGGGTTGGAGAAGATGTTGTAACTGAGGGCCCTATCGCCGGCAAGCCGGCTCCCACAGGAGATCGCGCACCCTGTGGGAGCCGGCTTGCCGGCGATAGGGCTGCAGAGCAGCCCCAGAATCGATCAGGCAGAGGCGGGTTCGAAGGCATCCTTGCGCCGGGTCAGCACCACCAACCCCGCCGCCCCCGCCGCCATCAACAGCAGCAACGCATGCCCGCTGACCCACTGGCTGCCCGCCCCGGCCAACAGCGGCCCAAGCAGGCAACCAATACCCCACAGCTGCGCCACGTGAGCATTGGCCCGCACCAGTTCATCGTCGCGATAGCGCTCGCCGATCAGCACCAGCGACAGGGTGAACAAGCCACCCGCACTGGCCCCGAACAGCACCCACAGCGGCCAGATCAGCGGCGTGTTCAGCAGCAACGGGATAGCCAGGCTCGAGATCAGCAGGGTCAGCGCACAGCCACTGAACAATGTGCGCCGCGACATGCGGTCGGCCAGCGCACCGATCGGCAGCTGCAACACCGCATCGCCCACCACCACGGTGCTGACCATGAACAGCGCCACCTCCGTGGTGAAGCCCTGCTGCAGGCAATACACCGGCAGCAGGGTGAGGATCATCGCCTCGAACGCGGCGAACAGCGCGATGGCCCAGGCGATCACCGGCAGCCGTCGGCAGAAGGCGAACAGGTCGGTGAAGGTGACGCTGCACGCCTCGGTGCTGGGCGCGCCACTGCGGCCCAGCAGGATCAGCGGGGCAACCAGCAACAGCCCGGTGGCCGCCCAGAAACCGAAGTCATCGTCGGAGCCGAGAAACCCCAGCACCATCGGCCCGGCCAGCTGGCTCAGGGCGTAGCTGCTGCCATACAAGGCCACCAGCCGCCCGCGCCACTGCTCGACCACCAGCTGGTTGATCCAGCTTTCGCCGAGGATGAACACCACGGTCAGCGACATGCCGATCAGCAGGCGCAGTGCCAGCCACAGCGGGTAGCTGGGCAGCAGCGCCACCAGGCCGATCGACAGCGCCCCGCCCCACAGGCACAGACGCATGGCGGCCGGCACGCCGACCCAACCGGCCAGACGGCTGGCCACGGCGGCGCCGACCAGCACACCCAGCGCCGGCATCGCCGCCATTACGCCAATGGCGAACCCGCCGTAGCCCCAGCCCTCCAGGCGCAGGGACACCAGCGGCATGCTCACGCCGAGCGCGAGCCCGACACTGAGCACCGACGCCAGTACGGCAAAGTAGGTTCCCCAACGCATGGTGGCCTCCTGGGTAGATTTGTTCAGACCCATTCGCGGGCAAGCCCGCTCCCACAGGTTCACCGCAGCCTTTAAGCAAGCGGGTTACCTGTGGGAGCGGGCTTGCCCGCGAAACGGCGTTACCGGATTACAGCTTGATCCAGGTCGCCTTCAGCTCGGTGTATTTCTCCAGTGCGTGCAGCGACTTGTCACGGCCGTTGCCCGACTGCTTGAAGCCACCGAACGGCGCGGTCATGTCGCCGCCGTCGTACTGGTTGACCCAGACGCTGCCGGCACGCACGGCGCGGGCGGTCTTGTGGGCCTTGGAGATATCCGAGGTCCAGATGCCGGCCGCCAGGCCATACGGGGTGTCGTTGGCGATGGCGATGGCTTCTTCGGCGGTGTCGAAGGCGATCACCGACAGCACTGGGCCGAAGATTTCTTCCTGGGCAATCTTCATGGCGTTGGTCACGCCGTCGAAGATGGTCGGCTCGACGTAGGTGCCACCGGTTTCTTCCAGGGTACGCTTGCCGCCTGCCAGCAGCTTGGCGCCGTCCTTGTGGCCAGCGTCGATGTACGACAGCACGGTGTTCATCTGCTGGGTATCGACCAGAGCACCGACGGTGGTCGCCGGGTCCAGCGGGTTGCCAGGCTTCCAGCCTTTGAGGGCCTCGACCACCATTGGCAGGAACTTGTCCTTGATCGAGCGCTCGACCAGCAGACGGGAACCGGCGGTGCACACTTCACCCTGGTTGAAGGCGATGGCGCTGGCGGCCGCTTCAGCAGCAGCTTGCAGGTCCGGGGCGTCGGCGAAGACGATGTTCGGGCTCTTGCCACCGGCTTCCAGCCAGATGCGCTTCATGTTCGACTCGCCCGCGTAAACCATCAGCTGCTTGGCGATCTTGGTGGAACCGGTGAACACCAGGGTGTCGACGTCCATGTGCAGGGCCAGGGCCTTGCCCACGGTGTGGCCGTAGCCTGGCAGCACGTTCAGCACGCCAGCCGGGATGCCGGCTTCGATCGCCAGTTGGGCGATGCGGATGGCGGTCAGCGGGGATTTTTCGGATGGCTTGAGCACCAGCGAGTTGCCGGTAGCCAGGGCCGGGGCGATTTTCCAGCAGGCCATCAGCAGCGGGAAGTTCCACGGCACGATGGCACCGACCACACCCACCGGCTCACGGGTAACCAGGCCGAGCTGGTCGTGTGGAGTCGGCGCGACTTCGTCGTAGACTTTGTCGATGGCTTCGGCGGTCCAGTGAATGGCTTGCGCCGCGCCCGGCACGTCGATGCTGGAGGAGTCGCCGATCGGCTTGCCCATGTCGAGGGTTTCGAGCAGGGCCAGCTCTTCGACGTTTTTGCGCAGCAGGTCGGCGAAGCGGATCAGCTTGGCCTTGCGCTTGGCCGGGGCCAGGCGCGACCAGACGCCGGAGTCGAACACGGCGCGGGCATTTTCGACAGCGCGGTTGGCATCGGCCAGGTCGCAGCTGGCAACCTTGGCCAGGAAGCGTCCGTCCACCGGGCTCAGGCAGTCGAAGGTGTCACCGGATGCGGCATCGGTGTATTCGCCGTTGATGAAGGCACGGCCTTCGATCTTCAGTTGCTGGGCACGCTGTTCCCAGTCCGCACGAGTCAGGGTGGTCATAGGAAACTCCTCTCTTGTTAAGGTGCAACGCCGCACTGAGGACTCACGGGCGCTGTCAGAAATTCTGGCCGGGTGACGAGGCACACGGGCACCTGCCACCCTAAACCAGGGCGGGAAAACTATCAATATATTTGACACCAACGGCTCAAACGCCTACTGATGTTCATTTTATTAAACAACAACAGGGAAACCACCATGAGTATCGCCAGCATCGTCGACTTCGCTCAGGTTCTGACCGAGGCCGAACGCTACCGCCCCGCAGCGGAAAAAATCCTCAAGGGCGAGCCTGACCAGGCCGTCTACAACCACTATTCCAGCCCATGCGGGCAGTTCGCCGCAGGCGTCTGGGAAGGTGAAGTGGGCCAGTGGACGGTGAACTACACCGAGCACGAGTACTGCGAGATCGTGCAGGGCGTGTCGGTGCTGCGTGACCAGGACGGTGGCGCCAAGACCCTGCGTGCCGGCGATCGGTTCGTGATCCCCGCGGGCTTCAAGGGCACCTGGGAGGTGCTGGAGCCGTGCCGCAAGATCTATGTGATGTTCGAGCAGAAGTAACTATGTAGCACAGCCAGCGCCAGGGGCTGCGAGAGGATGGCCTTGCCCAATGTCGGGCCTCACATCAAAGGCAACGCGCATGACCAACGAAGAAGTCATCCAGGCACTGCAACACCTCAACGACACCCGCTACGTCCCGAGCGTGAAACCCTACATCGCCGAGATGAGCGGCCGGGCACTGGTCGTGGGCCCTGGCGAGATGAGCACGCGCAACTACAACCCCGAGCGCATCCACATCATCGTCGATGAGCAACGGATCCTGGGCCTGCACTTCAGCTGATCCGGCCCCTGTCGGCAGGTAAAAAAAAACCCGCTTCCGTGAGGAAGCGGGTTTTTTTCAGGTTGCCGATCAATTACTTGATCTTGGCTTCCTTGTACACCACGTGCTTGCGGACGACCGGATCGTATTTCTTGATCTCGATCTTGTCCGGAGTGGTGCGCTTGTTCTTGTCGGTGGTGTAGAAGTGGCCGGTACCGGCACTCGAAACCAGACGGATCAATTCACGCATAATGTTCTCCCTTAAACCTTGGCGCCAGCACGACGGATGTCGACCAGAACGGCATCGATGCCGCGCTTGTCGATGATACGCATGCCTTTGGCGGAAACGCGCAGACGCACGAAACGCTTCTCGGATTCAACCCAGAAACGGTGGTGCTGCAGGTTTGGCAGGAAACGACGACGGGTTTTGTTGTTTGCGTGGGAAATGTTATTCCCGGTTACTGGACCCTTACCAGTAACTTGACAGACTCTCGACATGCCTCAGCCCTCTAAAACCACATGCCCAACCCGGCATGGGTTGGCCGCTTAATCTCTCAGTCATTGGCGCCAGGCGCCGTGTTTCCGAGGGTCTTATCGACCGGAAGCGCTTACGCGACAGGCCGAGCCCCTAGAAAAGAGCGCTGCTTTATACCAGAAAGACTCAGCCGCAACAACAGAAGATGTGACTTCAGGTCGGGCCGAGTGCGCCCGGGCAGCATAACGACTGGGGCGGCAAGGTGTCGACCGCCCGTCGCCGAATTAATGCGAAAGGGTGTGGTCATTTGCCCGTGCCCACACTAGGGTAGGACTTTTCCAGACTGCACCGGCAGATGGTGCCACAAACCCGCCAAGGAGCCACCATGCGTGCCGCCGCCCTTTCCCTGTTGTTCACCACGCTGTGCGCCGCCGGCCTTGCCCAGGCCGCGCCGCTGTCGGTGTGCACCGAAGCCAGCCCGGAAGGCTTCGACGTGGTCCAGTACAACTCGCTGACCACCACCAATGCCTCGGCCGACGTGCTGATGAACCGCCTGGTCGAATTCGACGCAGGGCTTGGCAAGGTCGTGCCCAGCCTGGCCGAAAGCTGGACCGTGTCGCCGGACGGCCTGATCTATGACTTCACCCTGCGCCAGGGCGTTAAATTCCACACCACACCGTACTTCAAGCCCAGCCGCGAGCTGGACGCCGAAGACGTGCTGTTCAGCTTCCAGCGCATGCTCTACCCCGCCCACCCGTGGCACAAGACCGCCGCGGGCGGCTACCCGCATGCCCAGTCGCTGCAGCTCGGCAGCCTGATCAAGTCGATCGAGGCCCCGCAGCCCAACACCGTGCGCTTTACCCTGTCGCACCCGGACGCCACCTTCCTGGCCACCCTGAGCATGGGCTTCGCCTCTATCTACTCCGCCGAATACGCTGACAAACTGCTCAAGGCCGAGACCCCGGACAAGCTCAACAGCCAGCCGGTGGGTACCGGGCCGTTCGTCTTCCAGCGCTTCCAGAAAGACGCCGTGGTGCGCTACCGCGCCAACCCCGACTACTTCGCCGGCAAACCGTCGGTCGACCCGCTGATCTTCGCCATCACCACCGACGCCAACGTGCGCCTGCAGAAGCTCAAGCGCGGCGAATGCCAGGTGGCCCTGTCGCCCAAGCCGCTGGACATCGCCGAGGCCGGCAAGGATGGCAATCTCAAGGTGGCGACTACCCCGGCGTTCATGACCGCCTTCGTCGCCATAAACAGCCAGCATCCGCCGCTGGACAAACCTGAGGTGCGCCAGGCGATCAACCTGGCCTTCGACAAGCAGGCCTACCTCAAGGCCGTGTTCGAAGACACTGCCACTGCAGCCAATGGCCCTTACCCGCCGAACACCTGGAGCTACGCCAAGGACCTGCCGGGTTACGCCATGGACCAGAAGAAAGCCAAGGCGCTGCTGGCCAAGGCCGGCTTGGCCAACGGCTTTGAAACCACGATCTGGACCCGTCCGGCGGGCAGCCTGCTCAACCCCAACCCCAGCCTGGGCGCGCAGATGCTCCAGGCAGACCTGGCCAAGGTCGGCATCAAGGCCGAGATCCGCACCATCGAATGGGGCGAGCTGATCCGTCGCGCCAAGGCCGGCGAACATGACCTGCTGTTCATGGGTTGGGCCGGTGACAACGGCGACCCGGACAACTTCCTCAGCCCACAATTCTCGTGCGCGGCGGTCAAGTCCGGGACCAACTTCGCGCGGTTCTGCGACAGCCGCCTGGACCAGCTGATCAACGCCGGGCGCACCACCAACGACCAGAGTGTGCGCAGCCGCCTGTACCAGCAGGCGCAGGCACTGATCCAACAGCAGGCGCTATGGCTGCCGCTGGCGCATCCGACGGCGGCGACCTTGTTGCACAAGGGGGTCGAGGGGTATCAGGTGAGCCCGTTCGGGCGGTTGGATTTCAGCAAGGTCTCTGTGGGCCGCTGATTCTCTACAGCCTGTACCGGCCTCTTCGCGGGTAAACCCGCTCCCACAGGGATTGCGCTGACCGCAAGTACAGCACAGCACCTGTGGGAGCGGGTTTACCCGCGAAAGGGCCGGCATTGCTGGCAGCGCACTACCCCGCCAACCACCCCTGCTCGGCCATGGACAACGGCTCGCCATCACCGACGATGACGTGGTCCATCACCCGTACATCGATCAGCGCCAGCGAGCGCTTGAGCATCTGCGTCAGGTGCACGTCGTCCTGGCTGGGCTGGCAATGGCCTGACGGGTGGTTGTGGCACAGGATCAGCGCCGCCGCGTTGTGCAGCAAAGCCCGGCGCACCACCTCCCGCGGGTAGATGCTCGCCCGGTCGATGGTGCCGCGAAACAGTATTTCGAACGCCAACGGCCGGTGCTTGGTATCCAGGAACAGGCAACCGAAAACCTCGCTGGCCTCATGGCGCAACATGGACTTCAGATAACGTCGCACCGATATCGGCGACTCCAGCGCTGACGCACGCTCGATGCCCTCGTCCAGATACCGCCTGCCGATTTCCAGCAACGCCTGCAGCTGGGCATATTTCACCGGCCCCAGGCCCGGCTCACGCAGCACCCTGGCGCGATCGGCCTCGAGGAACGGCCTGAGCCCGCCAAATTTCGCCAGCAGCCCACGCGCCACGTCCAGCACATTGCGCCCGGCAACCCCCGTCCCCAGCAATACCGCCACCAGCTCGGCGTCCGACAGCACCGCCGCGCCACGCTGCAACAACTTCTCTCTCGGCCGCTCCTCAGCCGGCCACTCCCTGATGCCCATCCTCCCTCCTTGCCTGCCACTACGGCCCGTTTGGGCGCTGTGTTAATCTAGTTCGCTTCGAAAATGCGACGATCTGCCGCAGGCACCCATCGTCGCCGCCCGCTTTCACTACGAATAAGGCAAGGCCTATGCAGCGGTTGTATCGCAAGCGCATCGTTCTCGGCGTGGGTGGCGGCATCGCCGCCTACAAGAGCGCCGAGCTGATTCGCCGACTCCTGGAACACGGCGCGCAGGTGCGCGTGGTCATGACCCGTGGGGGGGCTGAATTCATCACCCCGCTCACCCTGCAGGCGCTGTCCGGCCACCCCGTGCACATGGACTTGCTCGACCCCGCCGCCGAAGCGGCCATGGGCCATATCGAGCTGGCCAAATGGGCCGACCTGGTGCTGATCGCCCCGGCCACCGCCGACCTGATGGCGCGCATGGCCCAGGGCATGGCCGACGACCTGCTGACTACCCTGGTGCTGGCCACCGATGCCACCGTCGCCGTGGCCCCAGCGATGAACCAGGCCATGTGGCGCGACCCGGCAACCCAGGACAACCTCGACCTGCTCAAGCGCCGCGGCATCCAGGTGTTCGGCCCGGCCTCCGGCAGCCAGGCCTGTGGCGACGTGGGCCTGGGCCGCATGCTCGAGGCCACGGATCTCGCCTGGTGCGCCGCCGAGAGCTTCAAGCGCCAGGCATTGACCGGCAAGCACGTGCTGATTACCGCAGGGCCGACCCAGGAAAACATCGACCCGGTGCGCTACATCACCAACCATAGTTCAGGGAAAATGGGCTTCGCCCTGGCCGAGGCGGCCGCCGAGGCCGGGGCCCGGGTGACCCTGGTCACCGGCCCGGTACACCTGCCGACCCCCGACCGGGTCAGCCGCATCGACGTGGTCAGCGCGCGGGACATGCTCGCGGCCTGTGAAGCGGCCATGCCCTGCGACCTGTTCATCGCCTCGGCCGCGGTCGCGGACTACCGACCGGAAGTCGTCGCCGCACAGAAGCTCAAGAAAGACCCCACCACCGGCGACGGCATGCTGCTGCAGATGGTGCGCAATCCCGATATCCTTGCAACCATTGCCGGCCGCGCCGATCGCCCGTTCAGCGTGGGCTTCGCCGCCGAGACCGAGCACCTGCTCGACTACGCCACGCGCAAACTCAAGGACAAGAACCTCGACCTGATCGTCGCCAATGATGTGGCCAACCCCAGCATCGGCTTCAACAGCGAGGAAAACGCCCTGACCGTGATCGACCGGCAGCAGCACCAAACCCTCTTCGCGCAGACCAGCAAAGGCAAGATCGCCCGCCAGCTGGTTGCCTTCATCGCCGAACGGCTCAACCAGGTTCAATAAGTTACATGCACGCTCTTCAAGCCAAGATCCTCGACCCACGCCTGGGCACCGAATTTCCCCTGCCGCAGTACGCCACCCCTGGCTCCGCCGGCCTGGACCTGCGCGCCCTGCTCAAGCAGGACACTGTCCTCGAGCCGGGCCAGACCCTGCTGATCCCTACCGGCCTGTCGGTGTACATCGGCGACCCGGGCCTGGCGGCCATGATCCTGCCGCGCTCGGGCCTGGGCCATAAGCACGGCATCGTGCTGGGCAACCTGGTCGGCCTGATCGACTCGGACTACCAGGGCGAGCTGATGGTCAGCTGCTGGAACCGCGGCAATACCCCGTTCACCATTGCCGTTGGCGAGCGCATCGCGCAGCTGATCCTGGTGCCGGTGGTGCAGGCACATTTCGACATCGTCGAGCAGTTCGACGAGACCCAGCGCGGCGCCGGCGGCTTCGGCCATTCGGGCACCCGCTGAGGCAACAACAGACCGCTCGGGCCATGGATGGCGAACTCTCTGGCGAAACCGCCGTCCAAGCGTTCAGTTTGCGCCTGCCCAGAAGCCTTTGACTTATGGAGTCCCCAGAGATGAACAACATGGCCCACCTGGTCCCCGCACTGCCGGACAGCATCTTCCGCGCCTATGACATCCGCGGCGTGGTCGGCAAGACCCTGCACGCCGAAACCGCCTACTGGATCGGCCGCGCCATCGGCGCCCAGACCCTCGCTCAGGGCGAACCACAGATTTCGGTCGGCCGTGACGGCCGCCTGTCCGGCCCGATGCTGGTCGAGCAATTGATCAAAGGCCTGGTCGAGGCCGGTTGCCAGGTCAGCGACGTCGGCCTGGTGCCAACCCCGGCGCTGTACTACGCCGCCAACGTGCTGGCCGGCAAGTCCGGGGTGATGCTCACCGGCAGCCACAACCCGTCGGACTACAACGGTTTCAAGATCGTCATCGCCGGCGATACCCTGGCCAACGAACAGATCCAGGCCCTGCTGACCCGCCTGAAAACCAACGACCTGACCCAAGGCCAAGGCCGCGTGGAAAAAGTCGAGATCCTCGAGCGTTACTTCCAGCAGATCACTGCCGATGTGAAGCTGGCCAAGCGCCTGAAGGTGGTGGTCGACTGCGGCAACGGCGCCGCTGGCGTGATCGCCCCGCAACTGATCGAAGCGCTGAACTGTGAGGTGATCCCGCTGTTCTGCGAGGTCGACGGCAACTTCCCCAACCACCACCCGGACCCGGGCAAGCCCGAGAACCTGGAAGACCTGATCGCCAAGGTGAAAGAGACCGGTGCCGATATCGGCCTGGCCTTCGACGGCGACGGCGACCGTGTGGGCGTGGTGACCAACACCGGCAGCATCGTCTACCCCGACCGCCTGCTGATGCTGTTCGCCCAGGACGTGCTGTCGCGCAACCCAGGCGCCGAGATCATCTTCGACGTCAAATGCACCCGCCGCCTGACCCCGCTGATCGAACAGCATGGCGGCCGCGCGCTAATGTGGAAGACCGGCCACTCGTTGATCAAGAAGAAGATGAAACTGACCGGCTCCTTGCTGGCCGGCGAGATGAGCGGTCACATCTTCATCAAGGAACGCTGGTACGGTTTCGACGACGGCATCTACAGCGCCGCGCGCCTGCTGGAAATCCTCAGCAAAGCCGGGCAAAGCGCCGAAAACCTGTTCGCCGCCTTCCCCGATGATATTTCCACGCCGGAAATCAACATTGATGTGACCGACGAGGGTAAATTCAGCATCATTGATGCTCTGCAACGCAATGCCGACTGGGGCGATGCCAACCTGACCACCATCGACGGTGTGCGGGTCGACTACCCACACGGCTGGGGCCTGGTCCGCGCCTCCAACACCACACCGGTGCTGGTGCTGCGCTTCGAGGCCGAGAGCGCGGCAGAACTCGACCGTATCAAGGCTGTATTCCGCACGCAGTTGCTGCGGGTCCAACCAGGCCTGCAACTGCCGTTCTGACGACTATCCGTTCCTTACCTGGAGCCCTGCATGACCCTCGATCGCGATGCCGCTTCCCATGTAGCCGAGGTTTTGTCCGAAGCACTGCCTTACATCCGCCGCTTCGTCGGCAAGACCCTGGTGATCAAGTACGGCGGCAACGCGATGGAAAGCGAGGAGCTCAAGACCGGCTTCGCCCGTGACATCGTGCTGATGAAGGCCGTGGGCATCAACCCGGTGGTCGTGCATGGTGGCGGCCCGCAGATCGGCGACCTGCTCAAGCGCCTGTCGATCGAGAGCCACTTCATCGACGGCATGCGCGTCACCGACTCGGCGACCATGGACGTGGTGGAAATGGTCCTGGGCGGCCAGGTGAACAAGGACATCGTCAACCTGATCAACCGCCACGGTGGCAGCGCCATCGGCCTGACCGGCAAAGACGCCGAGCTGATTCGCGCCAAGAAGCTCACCGTGACCCGCCAGACCCCGGAGATGACCCAACCGGAAATCATCGACATCGGCCATGTGGGCGAAGTGGTGAGCGTCAACACCGACCTGCTGAACATGCTGGTCAAGGGCGACTTCATCCCGGTGATCGCGCCGATTGGCGTGGGCGCCAACGGCGAGTCGTACAACATCAACGCCGACCTGGTGGCCGGCAAGGTGGCTGAAGCGCTGAAAGCCGAGAAGCTGATGCTGCTGACCAACATCGCCGGCCTGATGGACAAGCAGGGCCAGGTGCTGACCGGCCTGACCACCGAGCAGGTCAACGAACTGATCGCCGACGGCACCATCTACGGCGGCATGCTGCCGAAGATCAAGTGCGCGCTGGAGGCGGTGCAGGGCGGCGTGAACAGCTCGCACATCGTCGATGGCCGCGTGCCCAACGCGGTACTGCTGGAGATCTTCACCGACAGCGGCGTAGGCACCTTGATCACCAACCGCAAGCGCCACTGATTCAGCTGTAGCCCTGTCGCGGGGCAAGTCGCATCGGCGCACCGACGATGCGACTTGCCCCGCGATGCTTTTACGAGCCGCCGCAAGTGAATTGCCACGCCGCCTGTGGTGCATTCGAGCGGACACACGCAAAAAGATGGCCTTGAGCCATCTTTTTCATGTTTTGCCATCAAATTACTGGTTAAGCTGCCGATGCAACGTGGCAGAATTCAAGCCTGTTGCAAATAGTTGCTATTTACCTGGAGAAAGCGCGTGAAATACGCATCACATGGACTCGTGATGGCAGCCGTTCTGGCTGTCGGGTCCCTCGCCGGCTGTGCCACTGAAACCTCCACCGCTGTTGCCGTGCAACAGGTCGAAAGCGTCAACCGCCCTTACAGCGGCGTGCGCACCCCGATCGCCGTGGGCAAGTTCGACAACCGCTCCAGCTATATGCGCGGCATCTTCTCCGATGGCGTCGACCGCCTCGGCGGCCAGGCCAAGACCATCCTCATCACCCACTTGCAGCAGACCAACCGTTTCAACGTGCTGGACCGCGACAACATGGGCGAGATCCAGCAGGAAGCCGCCATCAAGGGCCAGGCCCAGCGCTTGAAAGGCGCCGACTTCGTGGTGACCGGCGACGTCACCGAATTCGGTCGCAAGGAAGTCGGCGACCACCAGCTGTTCGGCATCCTCGGCCGCGGCAAAACCCAGATCGCCTACGCCAAGGTGGCGCTGAACATCGTCAATATCAGCACCTCGGAAGTGGTCTATTCCAGCCAGGGTGCGGGTGAATACGCCCTCTCCAACCGCGAGATCATCGGCTTCGGCGGCACCGCCAGCTATGACTCGACGCTCAACGGCAAGGTCCTCGACCTGGCCATGCGCGAAGCGGTCAACAAGCTGGTCGGCGCCGTCGAAGGCGGCCAGTGGAAACCCCAAGCCCAGTAACGCCTGGATACGACAAGGAAGACGTTCGATGACCATCACCCGCCAAGGCCGGCGCGCCGTCGCCGCCCTGCTGTTGGGCAGCGCGCTGCTGGCCGGCTGCAACTCGCACAAGCCGCTGTATCAGTGGGAAAGCTATCAGCCCCAGGTGTACAGCTACCTCAAAGGTGACGCCAAGGAAGAGCAGATCACCGCCCTTGAGCGCGACCTGGAGAAGATCAAGGCCAAGAACGGCGCAGTGCCGCCGGGTTATCACGCACAGCTGGGCTTGCTGTATTCCAGCCTCGGCAAGGATGACCAGATGATTCAGCAGTTCCGCACCGAGAAGGCGCTGTTCCCTGAGTCGACGGCCTACATGGACTTCCTGATGAAAAACGCCAGCAAAGGGGCCAAACAGTGATCAAGCGCCTGACCCAACTGATCGTCGGTGCCTGTGTGCTGGCATTGTTCGCTGGCTGTGCCGAGCGCAAGACCATCGACTACTCGGCCTACAAACAGAGCCGCCCGAAGTCGATCCTGATCCTGCCGCCGCTGAATGAATCGCCCGACGTGAAGGCGACCTACAGCATGCTCTCCCAGGTCACCTACCCACTGGCCGAAGCGGGTTACTACGTGATGCCGGTAGCCCTGGTGGACGAAACCTTCCGCCAGAACGGCATGACCACGCCGGCCGACATCCACCAGCTACCGACCAGCAAGCTGCACGAGATCTTCGGCGCCGACGCGGGCCTGTACGTGACCGTCAGCGACTACGGCACCCGCTACATGATCATCAGCAGCGCGACCATCGTCACCGCCAATGCCAAGCTGGTCGATCTGAAGACCGGCGCCACCTTGTGGACCGGCAGCGCCACCGCGTCGAGCGAGGAAGGCCGGCAGAACCAGGGCGGCCTGATCGGCATGCTGGTGGCTGCGGCGGTCAACCAGATCATCAGCAGCGTGCAGGATGACGCCGGCTACCCAATTGCCGGCATGACCAGCGCGCGCCTGCTGTCGCCGAATCCTAACGGTGGGATCCTGTACGGGCCCCGTTCGCCGAAATACGGCACGGATTGAAGCAGCAAAGGCGACCCTGGGGTCGCCTTTTTTACGGGCGCGTGGCTTGTTGCGCCATAGGAAATACCCTACCTAAACGCCGGAGGCGTACTACAACCACTGTCTTAATTGGCTGCTTATCATTGCCGCTTCACTCAAAGGAGATGCAGCTATGACGCAGAAAGCCCTGGTCAAATACGGCAGCGACGTATCCGCCGGCACTTACTCGTGCGCAGATTGCGGCCACAAATACTCCAACCAGAGCAAGACCTCGCTACCGCCTTGTCCTCACTTCAAGCCCGCCACCCACCCACTGCGTGGCTGGAAGATCTTGAGTGGCCAAGGCGACGCGGCGCAGGACCCTTACCCGAACGGCCGTTGAGTGTTCGGATAAAAAAAGGCGACCCCAGGGTCGCCTTTTCTATGCACGTGCCCCGCGTCAGATGCCGTACTGGGCGCGGTAGGCTTCAACCGCAGGCAAGTGCTGCTTGAGCTGCGGATCGTCCGCCAGGAACTCCAGCACCTGGGTCAGCGAAACGATGCTGACCACCGGAATACCAAAGTCGCGCTCGACTTCCTGGATCGCCGACAGCTCGCCGTTGCCGCGCTCTTCGCGGTTCAGCGCGATCAGCACGCCAGCGGCCTTGGCCTGCTGGGCATTGATGATCTGCATCACTTCGCGGATGGCGGTGCCGGCGGTGATCACGTCGTCAATGATCAGTACTTTACCGGCCAGCGGGGCGCCAACCAGGCTGCCACCTTCGCCGTGGTCCTTGGCTTCCTTGCGGTTGAAGCACCACGGCACGTCGAGCTGATGGTGCTCGGCCAATTGCACCGCCGTGGCCGCCGCCAGGGGGATACCCTTGTACGCCGGGCCGAACAGCACGTCGAACGGGATCTTGCTGTCGACGATGGCCGCCGCGTAGCAACGCCCCAGCTGCGCCAGGGCCGACGCTGTATTGAACAGGCCGGCATTGAAGAAGTACGGGCTGGTACGCCCCGATTTCAGGGTGAATTCACCGAAGCGCAGAACGCCGCGATCGATGGCAAAACGGATGAAGTCGCGCTGATACGGCTGCATAAAAGGTCCCGGACACCACGGATTTAGCTAAATGTGTTGAGCTCGGGTATCATACACGCACGAGATTTTTGGGGCCATTTATGCGGATCATCAGTGTGAACGTGAATGGCATTCAGGCTGCGGCCGAGCGTGGATTGCTCAGCTGGCTGCAAGCCCAGAATGCCGACGTCATCTGTCTTCAGGATACCCGCGCCTCGGCCTTTGAACTCGACGACCCAGCTTTCCAGCTCGATGGCTATTTCCTTTACGCCTGCGACGCGGAGGTGCCCACCCAAGGTGGCGTGGCACTGTACTCGCGCATGCAGCCCAAGGCAGTCATCACCGGCCTGGGCTTCGAGACAGTTGACCGTTACGGGCGTTACCTGCAGGCAGATTTCGACAAGGTGAGTATTGCCACGCTGCTCCTGCCCTCGGGCATGAACGGCGACGAAGACTTGAACCAGAAGTTCAAGTTGATGGATGACTTCGCCAAGTACCTGGACAAACAGCGCCGCAAGCGTCGCGAATACATCTATTGCGGCTCGTTCTACGTGGCGCAGCAGAAGCTCGACATCAAGAACTGGCGTGACAGCCAGCAGTCGGTCGGCTTCCTGCCGCCAGAGCGCGCCTGGATGGACGCGATCACCGGCGAAATGGGCTATGTCGACGCGCTGCGCGAAGTCAGCCGTGAAGGCGACCAGTACAGCTGGTGGCCGGACAACGAGCAAGCCGAGATGCTCAACCTGGGTTACCGCTTCGATTACCAGATCCTCACCCCAGGCCTGCGCCGCTTCGTGCGCAATGCGCGCCTGCCGCGCCAGCCACGCTTCTCCCGGCACGCGCCGCTGATCGTGGACTACGACTGGACGCTGACGATCTAAGCCACGCCAGACACAAAAAAGCCGACGTTGAAGTCGGCTTTTTTGTGTTCGTCAGCGCGATCAGTCGGCCAGTGCAGCGTTCTGCAGCTCGAAGATCTCGCCCATGCCTTTTTGCGCCAGCGCCAGCATGGCGTTGAAGTCTTCCGGCTGGAACGGTGCACCTTCAGCGGTACCCTGCACTTCGATGAAGCCACCGGCGCTGGTCATGACCACGTTGAGGTCGGTCTCGGCGGCGGAGTCTTCCAGGTAGTCGAGGTCGAGCACCGCTTCGCCCTGGTACATGCCCACCGATACGGCGGCGATCATGTGCTTGAGCGGGTTGCCGCCCTTCAGGCCGCCACGCTTCTTGATCACGCCCAGGGCATCGCACAGGGCGACCATGGCACCGGTGATCGACGCGGTACGGGTACCGCCGTCGGCCTGGATCACGTCGCAGTCGACGTACAGGGTGATATCGCCGAGCTTGCTCATGTCCAGCGCGGCGCGCAGGGAGCGGCCGATCAGGCGCTGGATTTCCAGGGTACGACCGCCCTGCTTGCCACGGCTGGCCTCGCGCTGGTTCCGCTCGCCAGTGGAGCGCGGCAGCATGCCGTACTCGGCGGTCAGCCAGCCTTGGCCCTGGCCCTTGAGGAAGCGGGGAACACCATTTTCGACGCTGACCGTGCAGATGACCTTGGTGTCACCGAACTCGACCAGTACCGACCCCTCGGCGTGCTTGGTGTAGTTGCGGGTAATGCGGATCGAGCGGAGCTGATCGGCGGCGCGACCACTTGGACGTTTCATCTGGGATACCTGTACCGGGACTTTAAATCTGCCGAGCATTATAGAGCCCGTCGCCCCACGAAGACATGCCTATCGTCGCACCCGGCGCAGCCTGTCGCCTTTTCCGACCGCGGTTGCAGGGCAGCGGTAGCATGGCCGGATTGGGCGCCCGGGCCGCACTGCGCTACAATCCTGCGCCTTGTAGCCGTAAGGCTCCCCCGCTCACCCGATTACGCGAGGTACTCCCCATGGTGCACAGCATGACCGCCTTTGCCCGCGCCGAACGCGCCGGCAGCCAGGGCACCCTGGTCTGGGAGCTGCGCTCGGTCAACCATCGCTATCTCGAACCCCATCTGCGCCTGCCCGAGGCCCTGCGCGACCTCGAGGGCGCAGTGCGCGAAGGCCTGCGCCAGGGGCTGTCACGGGGCAAGGTCGAATGCACCCTGCGCCTGAACGAAGACAGCACCGGCAAGCCGCTGCAGGTAGACCGTGAACGCGCCGCGCAACTGGTCGCCGCCGCCGAGACCGTCGCCAGCCTGATCAAACAACCGGCGCCGCTCAACCCGCTGGAGGTACTGGCCTGGCCAGGCGTGCTGGTGGCCGATGCGAGCGACCCCCAGGCCCTCAACGCCGAAGCCATCGCCCTGTTCGACGAGGCGCTGGCCGAGCTCAAGGCCGGACGCCTGCGTGAAGGCGCCGAACTGGCCCGGCTGATCAACGAGCGCCTGGACAGCATGGCCAGCGAAGTGGCCACCCTGCGCACCCAGGTACCGCAGATGCTGGCCGTGCAACGGCAGAAGATCCTCGACCGCTTCGGCGACATGAAGGCCGAACTCGACCCGCAGCGCCTGGAGCAGGAGATGGTGCTGCTGGCTCAGAAAAGCGACGTCGCCGAAGAGCTCGACCGCCTCAGCACCCACGTCACCGAAGTGCGCCGGGTGCTCAAGTCTGGCGGTGCCGCCGGCCGGCGCCTGGACTTCCTGATGCAGGAACTCAACCGCGAAGCCAACACCCTGGGCTCCAAGGCCTTTGACCCACGCAGCACGCAGGCGGCGGTCAACCTGAAGGTGTTGATCGAACAGATGCGTGAACAAGTACAGAACATCGAGTAAGGCCACCCCGACCATGAACCACAGCAGCGGCACCCTCTACATCGTTTCGGCACCGTCCGGCGCCGGCAAGACCAGCCTGGTCACCGAGCTGATCAAGCAGGACCCACGCGTGCGCGTGTCGGTCTCGCACACCACCCGTGCCATGCGCCCAGGCGAGGCCCACGGGGTGAACTACCACTTCGTCATCCACGAGGAGTTCAAGACACTGATCGCCCAGGGTGACTTCCTCGAGCACGCCGAGGTGTTCGGCAACTTCTACGGCACTTCGCGCAGCGCCCTGCAGGAAACCCTCGACCAGGGCTTCGACCTGATCCTCGAAATCGACTGGCAGGGTGCCCAGCAAGTACGCAAGCTGATGCCCGAGGCGCGCTCGATCTTCATCCTGCCACCCAGCCAGGACGCCCTGCGCCAGCGCCTGGACGGCCGCGGCCAGGACAGCGAAGAGATCATTGCCGGGCGTATGAAGGAAGCGGTCAGCGAGATGGAGCACTACGACGAATACGAGTACGTCATCATCAATGACGACTTCGACGTGGCGCTGGATGACCTCAAAGCGGTGTTCCGCTCGAATCGGTTGCTGCTCAAGAAACAACAACAGCGCCATGAGGCGCTGCTGAAGCAACTGGTCGGCTGAAGACCGCCGGGGCCTCTGCGAGGCCCTATCGCGGCACAAGGCCGCTCCTACAGGGGTTTGCGATCCCCTGTAGGAGCGGCCTTGTGCCGCGAAAGGGGCGCAAAGCGCCCCCAAGCTTTATTCCTGCAACTGGATAGTGGCCTGCTGACGCAGGGTAGCCCCCAGGAAATAGGCCGGCGCCCGCAGGCGCGAGAGCAGCATCAGCACGATGCCCAGCGCCGAGATGATCGCCGCAATCACGAACACCAGCCCCAACCCGCCGACATGCGAACCGCTGCCGAAGTCCGGCGAAGCACTGTCGACCGCGGTACGCGCGAAAATCACCGACAAGATCACCCCACCCAGCAGCGGGCACACACCCCGCATGAAGAAGTGGCGCAGGCTGGTGAACAGGCTGTGGCGGAAGTACCACACGCAGGCGAACGCGGTCAGCGAGTAGTAGAAGCAGATCATCATGCCCAGCGCAGTGATGGTGTCGGCCAGCACGTTCTCGCTCAGGGTGCGCATGGTCACGTAGAACAAGGCTGCGGCGACACCGGCACAGATGGTGGCATAACGCGGGGTCTGCGAACGCGGGCAGACGCTGGCAAAGCGCTGCGGCACGGCGCCGTAGTAACCCATGGCAAGCAGCGTGCGCGCCGGCGAAACGAAGGTCGACTGCAGCGAGGCGGCAGTACTGGCCAGCACGGCGATGGACATCAGGATCGCCAGCGGGCCCATCACCGGGCCGGCCAGGTGGGCGAACACGTTCTCCTGGATACGCGGGTTACCCAAGCCCAGGCCGGTGTCGCTGATCCCGGCGAATTGCAGGGTAGCGATGGCGGTGAGCAGGTACAGCATCAGGATCAGCAGTACGGTCCAGGTGGCAGCCTTGCCCGGCACCTCGTCACTGCCGACGGATTCTTCGCTGACGGTCAGGCACACGTCCCAACCCCAGAAAATGAAGATCGACAACGACAAGCCGGCGGCAAATGCCGAGAACGACTCGACACCGAACGGGTTGAACCAGGCCAGGTCGAAGGCCAGCGGCGGCGGTGCCGTGGACTCGCTGAAGGCGGCGAAGGCGAAGCCGATCAGCACCATCAGCTGCAGGGCCACCAAGCCATACTGCACGGTCATGGTCGTGGCCATGCCGCGACAACAGATCCACACCGCCAGGGCGATGAACACGCAACAGGTGGTGACGTTGATCAGCAGGTTGTCTGCCAGGGCCGCCAGCTCCTGGGTACCCGTGATCTGGGCCAGGAACAGGTAGAAGAAGTCGACGGCCACGCCCGCCAGGTTGGACAGCACGATGGTGGTGGCGACCACCAGCCCCCAGCCGCCGATCCAGCCGATCATCGGGCCGAACGCCCGCGCCGACCAGGTGAAGGAGGTGCCGCTGTCCGGCTCAGCCGAGTTCAGCTCGCGGTAGCCCAGGGCCACCAGCAGCATCGGCAGGAAGCCGACGATGAACACCGCCGGCAGGTGGGCGCCGACTTCGCGCACGGTCGGGCCGAGGGCGCCGGTCAGGGTGTAGACCGGGGCGATGGTGGAGATGCCCAGCACCACACTGGCCAAAAGGCCCAGGCGGCCCTTGGCCAGGCCCTTGCTGGCGCCTTGGGTGTTGTTGCCCGAGTCGGCTGCCACATCAGGTGGGCGGCCGGCTTCTGTGTAATTGCTCATGAGTATTTGCCGTAACTATTGGAATTGTTCTCACAGGCCCGCCGTAGAGGGCCCGCTTTCACTCATTGAAAGCGTGCGATGGGGGCACGGTCATCCTCGACCTTCGGCTAACGCCCGAATGTTTTCGAGCGCACACCCTCCCGTGCAGCGTGGGCAATGCAGGCCTCGCGGAACGCCTCGAACAGGCGCAGTGAGACCGGGTTTTCGGCATAACGCCATTCCGGGTGCCACTGCACACCGAGCACCAGGCCCGGTGCATCCGGCATCGACACCGCTTCGATCAGGCCATCCGAGGCCCGTGCCTCGACACGCAGGCCAGGGGCCAAACGGTCGATGCCCTGGCTGTGCAGCGAGTTGACCTCGAACTGCGCCGCCAGGCCCAGGCGCTCGAACAACCCGCCCGGTGCAACACCGACGGGGTGACGAGGGCCGTATTGCACCTCCAGGGGTGCGTCCTCAGGTTCACGGTGGTCCAGGTAGCCGGGCAGGTCCTGCACCCGCTGGTGCAAGGTGCCGCCCAAGGCCACGTTAAGTTCCTGGAAACCACGACAAATGCAGAACACCGGCACCCCGGCGGCAATCGCCGCCTGCAGCAACGGCAAGGTCAGGCGGTCACGCGCCAGATCGTGCCGGGTGCCTGCCGCGCTGGGCGCGCCATTGTAATGATGCGGCTCGATATTGGAAGGCGAGCCGGTAAACAGAATGCCGTCGAGTTGCGCCAGCAGCGCCTGCGTGTCGCTGCCGCCATCACGGGCCGGCAGGATCAGCGGCAGGCCGGCAAAGGCCGCGGCCTCGACATATTTGTCGCCCACCGTGTGCGACGAGTTCTTCCCCACCTGCTGGCGGCAGGCGCTGATACCGATCAAGGGGACCGCAATTGCGCTCATGGGCTTACACCGTGTGCAGGTACCAGTTGTACTCAAGGTCCGAGATCGACACTTCGAACTCGGCCAGCTCGCTCTCTTTGCAGGCCACGAAGATATCGATGTAGTCCGGGCTGATGTATTGGTTGAGCACTTCGCTGTCATCCAGCGCGCGCAGGGCATCGCGCAGGTTGTTCGGCAGGCTCTGCTCCAGCTGCTCGTAGGAGTTGCCTTCGATCGGCGCGCCCGGCTCGACCTTGTTGGTCAGGCCATGGTGAATACCGGACAGGATCGCGGCGAGCATCAGGTACGGGTTGGCATCGGCGCCGGCCACGCGGTGCTCGATACGCACGTTGTCACGGTTGTCGTTCGGCACACGCACCGCCACCGTGCGGTTGTCCACCCCCCAGCTCGGCGCATTGGGCACGTAGAACTGGGCACCGAAACGGCGGTACGAGTTGATGTTCGGGCAAAGGAAGGCCATCGACGCCGGCATGGTCTCCAGCACACCACCGACCGCATGGCGCAGGGTGTCGCTTTCGAGCGGGTCGTCGCTGGCGAAGATGTTCTTGCCGGTCTTCTTGTCCAGCAGCGAGATGTGCACGTGCAGGCCGTTGCCCGCCTGGCCCGGGTAGGGCTTGGCCATGAAGGTGGTGTCCATTTCATGGTCGTAGGCAACGTTCTTGATCAACCGCTTGAGCAGGATCGCGTAGTCGCAGGCCTTCATCGGGTCGGCGACGTGGTGCAGGTTCACCTCGAACTGCGCCGGGGCGCTTTCCTTGACGATGGCGTCGGCAGGCAGGCCCTGTTCCTTGGCGGCTTCGAGCATGTCCTGCAGGCAGTCGGCGTACTCGTCGAGGTCGTCGATCAGGTACACCTGGGTCGATTGCGGGCGCTTGCCCGAGATCGGCGAACGCGGCGGCTGCGGGCGGCCGTTGAGGTTGTCCTGGTCGATCAGGTAGAACTCCAGCTCGAACGCGGCGCAGATATCCAGGCCCAGGTCGTCGAACTTGCTCACCACCTGACGCAGCACCTCGCGCGGGTCGGCGAAGAACGGCGCACCGTCCAGCTCGTGCATGGTCATCAGCAGCTGGGCGGTAGGGCGCTTCTGCCATGGCTCGTCCGACAACGTGCCGGGGATCGGGAAGCAGATGCGGTCGGCATCGCCGATGTCCAGGCCAAGGCCGGTGCTTTCGACGGTCGAACCGTTGATGTCGAGGGCGAACAGCGAGGCCGGCAGGTTGATGCCTTTCTCGTACACCTTGTGCAGGCTGGCGCGCTCGATGCGCTTGCCGCGCACCACGCCGTTCATGTCGGAGATCAGCAGGTCGACGTACTGGGTGTCCGGATGGGCTTCCAGGAATTCATTCATCTCGCGGGAAGAACTGGCGCACGGGGAGACCGACGTCATGGCTGTACATCCTTTGATTCGGGGCGGCGATGTGGGGATACGGCTGACGCCTGCTAAGGCGACGATGGAATTACTGTTGTTCTTTTCACTGGCCCATCGTTGGGGGCTGGTTGCCGACCGGGTGCATTGATTCCTGGCGGCGGTTTCACTATAAAATGGCTCCAGCGCAACTAGACATTGGCAATTCGGCAAGCAGAGCGTGCACCAATGCAATATCAGATCAACCATGCGGACCTGTCACTGGTCCTGGCCCTGGAACGCGGCCGCTCCCTGGCAAAGGCTGCCGAACTGCTGAAAGTCGATGTGTCGACGGTGTTCCGCTCGATTCGCCGGCTGGAATCGGCGCTGGGCACCGCGCTGTTCGTCAAAAGCCGCAAGGGCTACCTGCCCACCGACACCGCCCAGGCCCTGGCCGAGCAGGCCGAGCGCGCCGAACAGGCGCTGGATGCCGCGCGCATCGCCCTGACCAGCGGCGAACAGGTGGTCAGCGGCACGGTACGCCTGACCTGCACCGAGGCGGTACTGCACAGCTTGCTGCTGCCGGCGCTGGCCGAGTTCATGCCGAACTACCCGGCGCTGTCGCTGGAAATGGGCACCTCCAACACCTTCGCCAACCTCAGCCGACGCGACGCCGACATCGCCTTGCGCCTGACCAACACGCCGCCGGAGCATCTGGTCGGGCGCTGCCTGGGCTCGACCAGCTACGTCATCTGCGGCCGCCCGGAGCTGCGCGAGCGCCTCGACTCCTCGCCCACCAGCGTGCCGTGGATCGCCCCGGACGACTCCATGCAGGACCACGCCACCGTGGTCTGGCGCAACCAGCAATACCCGGGGCTGAGCCCGCGCTACCAGTGCAGCGGCATGTCGACCATTGCCCAGCTGGTGAGCACCGGCCTGGGCGTGGCGGCGCTGCCCGACTACATGGTTCACGCCCTGCCCGGCGTCGATGCGCTGAGCGGCCCGCTGCCCGGCTGCGACACCCAACTGTGGCTGCTGACCCGCCCGGACTGCCGCGCCTTGCGCTCGGTGCAGACGCTGTTCGAAGAGCTGACCCCACGGCTGCGCGACGCGATGCTGTGAGGCTGTTGTATTTGCGGGGTGGCTGAAGTTATTGTCAGCCTCAAGTTTGGCGCTGTCTGTTCCGGTGCTTTCGCGGGCAAGCCCGCTCCCACAGGGCGCTCAACAACGAGCTTGCGTGGGGGCGGGCTTGCCTCGCAATGGGTTGCCAGACAAAACAGTCCTTCCCTATTGGCTGGTGATTTTTTAAACTATCGAGTCCGCCTGCCCATTCATGGGCGCACGCCTACCGCATTTGCTACTGAGGAAGACCATGGCCCGCGTAACTGTTGAAGACTGCCTGGAACACGTGGATAACCGCTTCGAGCTGGTCATGCTCTCGACCAAGCGCGCCCGCCAGCTGGCTACCGGCGGCAAGGAGCCACGCGTAGCGTGGGAAAACGACAAGCCAACCGTCGTCGCCCTGCGTGAAATCGCCGAAGGCATCGTCACCAACGAATTCATCGCCGCCGAAGAAATCGTCACCGAGGATCCGGTATTCGCCGCGTTCGAGGACGAGAACAACGAGGCCGTCTGATTGATGCCCAGTCGACACCGTGCGGCGCAAGGCCCTCTTCTTTCGCAAGAGGTGAAACCATGCCGGGTATAGAAGCCCTTGCCGAACGGCTGTCGACGTATCTAGGCCCCGAACAGGTCAACCTGGTTCGCCGGGCCTATTTCTATGCCGAACAAGCCCACGACGGCCAGCGCCGCCGCAGCGGCGAACCCTATGTGACGCACCCGCTGGCGGTCGCCAGCATCCTCGCCGACATGCACATGGACCATCAGAGCCTGATGGCGGCCATGCTGCACGACGTGATCGAGGACACCGGCATCGCCAAGGAAGCCTTGAGCCAGCAATTCGGCGAAACCGTCGCCGAGCTGGTCGACGGGGTCAGCAAGCTGACCCAGATGAACTTCGAGACCAAGGCCGAAGCGCAAGCGGAAAACTTCCAGAAAATGGCCATGGCCATGGCCCGCGACATTCGCGTGATCCTGGTCAAGCTGGCCGACCGCCTGCACAACATGCGCACCCTTGAAGTGCTGTCCGGCGAAAAACGCCGGCGCATCGCCAAGGAAACCCTCGAGATCTACGCCCCCATCGCCAACCGCTTAGGGATGCACACCGTGCGCGTGGAGTTCGAGGACCTGGGCTTCAAGGCCATGCACCCGATGCGCTCCTCGCTGATCCACCGCGCCGTGAAAAGCGCCCGTGGCAACCGCAAGGAGATCGTCGCCAAGATCGAAACCTCGCTGGCCAACTGCCTGGCCGCCGACGGTATCGAGGGCGAAGTCAGCGGGCGACAGAAACACCTCTATGGCATCTACAAGAAGATGCGTGGCAAACGCCGCGCCTTCACCGAAATCATGGACGTGTACGCCTTCCGCATCGTCGTCGACAAGGTCGACACCTGCTACCGCGTGCTGGGCGCCGTGCACAACCTGTACAAGCCGCTGCCGGGGCGCTTCAAGGATTACATCGCGATCCCCAAGGCCAACGGCTACCAGTCGCTGCACACCACCCTGTTCGGCATGCACGGCGTGCCCATCGAAATCCAGATCCGCACCCGCGAAATGGAAGAGATGGCCAACAACGGCATCGCCGCGCACTGGCTGTACAAATCCAACGAGGAAGAGCAGCCCAAGGGCAGCCACGCCCGTGCCCGCCAATGGGTCAAGGGTATCCTCGAACTGCAGCAACGCGCCGGCAACTCGCTGGAGTTCATCGAGAGCGTGAAGATCGACCTGTTCCCGGACGAGGTCTACGTCTTTACCCCCAAAGGCCGGATCATGGAGCTGCCCAAAGGCTCCACCGCCGTCGATTTTGCCTACGCGGTGCACACCGACGTCGGCAACAGCTGCATCGCCTGCCGCATCAACCGCCGCCTGGCGCCGCTGTCCGAACCGCTGCAAAGCGGCTCGACCGTGGAGATTGTCAGCGCGCCGGGCGCCCGCCCGAACCCGGCCTGGCTCAACTTCGTGGTCACCGGCAAGGCCCGCACGCATATCCGTCATGCCCTCAAGCAGCAGCGCCGCTCCGAATCCATCAGCCTTGGCGAGCGCCTGCTGAACAAGGTGCTGACCGGCTTCGACAGCAGCCTGGAGAAGATCCCCCAGGAGCGCATCCAGGCGATTCTCGCCGAGTACCGCCTGGAACTGATCGAAGACCTGCTCGAAGACATCGGCCTGGGCAACCGCATGGCCTATGTGGTCGCCCGCCGCCTGCTGTCCGCCGACGGCGAAGAGCTGCCGGCACCGGAAGGCCCGCTGACCATCCGCGGCACCGAAGGCCTGGTGCTCAGCTACGCCAAGTGCTGCACGCCGATCCCGGGCGACCCTATCGTCGGCCACCTGTCGGCGGGCAAGGGCATGGTCGTGCACCTGGAAGACTGCCGTAACATCAGTGAAATCCGCCATAACCCAGAGAAGTGCCTGCAGCTTTCCTGGGCCAAGGATGTCGCTGGCGAATTCAATGTCGAGCTGCGCGTCGAGCTGGAGCACCAGCGCGGCCTGATCGCCCTGTTGGCCAGCAGCGTCAACGCCGCCGACGGCAACATCGAAAAAATCAGCATGGACGAACGCGACGGCCGTATCAGCGTGGTCCAACTGGTGGTCAGCGTGCGCGACCGCGTGCACCTGGCCCGCGTGATCAAGAAGCTGCGCACCTTGACCGGGGTGGTCCGCATCACCCGGACGCGTGCGTAGTCCGCCAACCGCAAGGAGTCATCATGAGCAAGACTGTCATCACCAGCGACAAGGCCCCTGCCGCCATCGGTACTTACTCGCAGGCGATCAAGGCCGGCAACACTGTCTACATGTCGGGCCAGATCCCGCTCGACCCGAAAACCATGGAACTGGTTGAAGGCTTCGAAGCCCAGACCGTCCAGGTGTTCGAAAACCTGAAATCGGTTGCCGAGGCCGCTGGCGGTTCGTTCAAGGACATCGTCAAGCTGAACATCTTCCTCACCGACCTGAGCCACTTCGCCAAGGTCAACGAGGTCATGGGCCGTTACTTCGAACAGCCCTACCCTGCCCGCGCCGCCATCGGCGTGGCTGCGCTGCCAAAAGGCGCCCAGGTTGAAATGGACGCCATTCTGGTCCTCGAGTAATACCCCGGGTGACGGGTACCACGCCCGTCACCACCCCTCCTGCCCCAAGGTTCCTCCCATGCGCCATGCATTGCCTCTGGCATTGGCAGCCCTGCTCCTGGGCGGCTGCGCCAGCCACAAACCCGAAGATTTCAACGGCACCTGGATCAACCAGGACGCCATCGACGCCGTCGTCAAAAGCGGCCGCGTGAGCGAATCGCTGAACAAGAATGGCATCGAGCTCGAATGGAAACTGGACGTTGCCAGCCAGAAAGCCAGCTTCAGCAATGGTTTCGAAGCCGTGGACGGCCGCCTCGCCGCCAACGAGAACAACTGGCAGGTCAGCTTTGAAGGTGGCCAGACCGAACAACTGAAACTGGATGGCGACGAGCTTCAGGTCATCAACCCAGCAGGTGCAGAGCAGCACTTCGTGCGCAGCGAGTCGGCAAGCAACACCCCGCTGGGTGGCAGCTTCGAGAAGGCGCTGTACAAAGCCTTCCTCGGCGGTGACTGGAAGATCGTCGAGGGCCAGGGCCAAGGCACTACCGTGCGCTTCAGTGACACCGGCAATGTCACCGGGCTGCCTGGGGTTGACCGCTTCGCCGTCTGCCTGGCGGGCGACTGCGCGACCATGGGCGGTGGCAACGACAGCATGTGGCTGGAACGCAACCAGCGCGGCGCGCCGTGGATCTTCAAGCGTGACGGTGACACCCTGGAAATCTTCCGGGCGGTGAACCGTGCTCAGCCGGACGAGATGCCCGAGCTGGCTGCCGGCGCCCGGCAGTGGGTGCTGGAGCAGGACTGAAAGGCCTGCTCGCCTTGAAACAGCGCCGTCTTGCTCAAAGCTGTAAAGCCCGCGCCCCTGTGGGAGCGGGCTTGCCCGCGAACACGGGCGAAGCCCGTGCCATCCAACGCGGTACCGGCTTCGCGGCCAAGGCATACAAGCGCCAAGCCTGATGCCTCAGCTATTCCCCGCAAGAATCGCTGCATACCCTTCCTTGTAACTCGGGTACGCCGGCACCCACCCCAACGCCTTGGCCCGCGCATTGCTGCAGCGCTTGCTGCCGGTACGCCGCACCCGCTGGTCATCCGACCACTCGGTAACGCCCATGTACCCACGCAGCCAGGCCACCACATCGGCCAGCGGCGCCGGGTCGTCATCGACACCGATGTAGCAGTCGTCCAGCGCCACACCGCGGGCATCGGCCTGCAGCAGGTACGCCAGCAGGCTCGCGGCATCCTCGGCATGGATCCGGTTGCCATACAGCGGTGGCTCCTCTGCCACGCGATAGCCCTGGCGCACCTGGCTCAGCAGCCACTCGCGCCCTGGGCCGTAGATACCCGTCAGGCGCACCACACTGGCGGGGATGCCGCTGTGCAGCGCGAGCTGCTCGGCTTCGAGCATCACCTTGCCGGAATAGCCCTCGGGCTCGGTGCTGGCGGTCTCGTCGATCCACTCGCCATCCTTCTGCGCGAATACGCTGCTGCTGGACACGAACAGCAGCCGGCGAGGTGGCTTGCCGCCGCGCTGCAGCCAGGCCAGTACATGCCGCAACCCCTCGACGTAGGCGGCCTGATAACCGGCTTCGTCATGCTGGCTGGCCGCCACGCAATACACCAGATAGTCCGGGTTGCGCCCCGGCCAGTCCTCTGGCATGCGCTGGTCGGACAGGTCGGCGGCGATCCGCTGCACCCCTTTGGGCAAGTGCTGGACCGAGCGCCGCAGGCCGCTGACCTGCCAGCCGAGGGCCAGCAATTGGCGGGCCAGACGACTGCCAACATCACCACAACCTACGATCAAAGCAGATACGCCTGACATGCCAATACTCCTTTTCCTAAAGGAGCAGGCTATAGGGTTCTGGCGATAAACGGCTATACCAAGGTCAAAAAAAGCAATCTCATTACTTTTGTTAACAAGAATTAATTGCAATAATGGCCGCCTTGTCTGTTCTCGGCCTGTTTCGAGGCCCTGGAGAACTCAATCTTTTCCTCTTCATCAGGTCCGGCCAGCATGACACGCATTCAACCTTCCGCTTCGCCAACCACGTCGCGCGCCTGGCGCGCCATTGCCGCGCTGATGTTCAGCCTGGTACTGACCCCCGTGGCCATGGCCGATGAGCCAACCGCTGCCGCCGCCGCTACCCCGGCCGCCGCCACCGCTCCGGCTGCGCCGGCCGCTGAAGGCCAGGCGCCGGTCGACGCCACCGCGCCGGTTGATGCCCAGGCTCCAGTGGACGAGAACGTGCAGCCGCTGGTCGAAGACACCTCGCTGGGCATGGCCCATGACCTGTCCCCATGGGGCATGTACAAAAATGCCGACGTGGTGGTGAAGGCCGTGATGATCGGCCTGGCCATTGCCTCGATCATCACCTGGACCATCTGGATCGCCAAAGGCTTCGAGCTGATGGGCGCCAAGCGTCGCCTGCGTGGCGAAATCGCGGCCCTCAAGCGCTCGGTGAGCCTGAAGGAAGCCAGCGAAGTCTCCAACAAGGAAGGTACCCTGGCCCACACCCTGGTACACGACGCCCTCGAAGAGATGCGCCTGTCGGCCAACGCCCGCGAGAAAGAAGGCATCAAGGAGCGCGTCAGCTTCCGCCTCGAGCGCCTGGTGGCCGCCAGCGGTCGCACCATGAGCAGCGGCACCGGCGTACTGGCCACCATCGGTTCCACCGCGCCGTTCGTCGGCCTGTTCGGTACCGTGTGGGGCATCATGAACAGCTTCATCGGCATCGCCAAGACGCAAACCACCAACCTCGCCGTGGTTGCCCCGGGCATCGCCGAAGCCCTGCTGGCTACCGCCCTGGGCCTGGTCGCAGCGATCCCGGCGGTGGTCATCTACAACGTCTTCGCCCGCTCCATTGCCGGCTACAAGGCACAGGTATCCGACGCTTCCGCTCAGGTATTGCTGCTGGTCAGCCGTGACCTGGACCACCAGGGCAGCGAGCGCGCCGCCCCGCACATGGTGAAAGTGGGGTAAGCCATGGGCCTGCATCTGAACGAAGGTGGCGACGACCTCGCCGAAAACCACGAAATCAACGTCACGCCGTTCATCGACGTGATGCTGGTGCTGCTGATCATCTTCATGGTCGCCGCCCCCCTGGCCACGGTCGACATCAAGGTCGACCTGCCCGCCTCGACCGCCAAGCCGGCGCCAAGGCCGGAGAAGCCGGTGTTCGTCAGCGTCAAGGCCGACAAGAAGCTGTACCTCGGCGATGACCTGGTGGCGCAACAGGACCAGCTTGGCCCGATGCTCGATGCCAAGACCAAGGGCGACAAGGAAACCACCATTTTCTTCCAGGCTGACAAAGGCGTCGATTACGGCGACCTGATGGAAGTGATGAACACCATGCGCGCCGCCGGCTACCTCAAGGTCGGCCTGGTCGGGCTCGAGACGGCAGCCAAGAAATGACGAAAACGCGCTCAAACATGGCGCGCTACGGCACCAGCCTGGCCATCGTGCTGGGCGTGCATGTGGTCGCCGTGGTGCTGACGCTCAACTGGTCGGTGCCCCAGGCCATCGAGCTGCCGCCGGCAGCCATGATGGTCGAGCTGGCACCGCTGCCCGAGCCCGCACCGCCGCCACCGCCGAAGGCCGCACCGAAGCCGCCAACCCCGGTCGAGGAACCGCCGCTGCCGAAACTGGCAGAAGCGCCTAAACCGAAAATCGCCATCCCCAAGCCGCCCAAGCCCAAGGCCAAGCCACAGCCGCCCAAGCCTGAGAAAAAGCCTGAGCCGCCGAAGGATGAACCACCGGCCAAGGACGACGTCGCGGATACGCCACCGAGCAATTCGCCACCGCAGAAGTCGGCGGCACCGCAACCGAGCATCGCCTCCAACAGCAATGCCCTGCCGAGCTGGCAGAGCGACCTGTTGCGCCACCTGGCGAAGTACAAGAAGTACCCCGAGGACGCTCGCCGTCGCGGCTTGCAGGGCATCAACCGCCTGCGCTTCGTGGTCGACGCCGAAGGCAAGGTGGTCTCGTACTCGATGGCAGGTGGGTCGGGCAGCGCAGCGCTGGACCGAGCCACGATGGAAATGATCCGCCGGGCCGGCACGGTACCCAAGCCACCGGCTGAGTTGCTGACCAATGGCACGATCGAAGTCGTTGCACCGTTCGTCTACTCGCTGGACCGACGCTGACGCTTTTGTTTCTGTCACAAAACGGCAAGTCTGATAACGTGCGTCTATCAATTGCAGCCGCTATGCTGGGGCCGCAACTTCATGGACGCACGTTATGACCCTCACCGAACTTCGCTACATCGTCACCCTCGCCCAGGAGCAGCACTTCGGCCACGCCGCCGAGCGTTGCCACGTCAGCCAGCCCACCCTGTCGGTCGGGGTGAAGAAGCTCGAGGACGAGCTCGGCGTGCTGATCTTCGAACGCAGCAAGAGCGCGGTGCGCCTCACGCCGGTCGGCGAGAGCATCGTCGCCCAGGCCCAGAAGGTACTGGAGCAGGCCCAGGGTATCCGCGAACTGGCCCAGGCCGGCAAGAACCAGCTCACCGCCCCGCTCAAGGTTGGCGCCATCTATACCGTCGGCCCGTACCTGTTCCCGCACCTGATCCCGCAGCTGCACCGCGTGGCGCCGCAGATGCCGCTGTACATCGAAGAGAACTTCACCCATGTGCTGCGCGAGAAGCTGCGCAACGGCGAGCTGGATGCAGTGATCATCGCCCTGCCGTTCAACGAAGCCGACGTGCTGACCATGCCGCTGTACGACGAGCCCTTCTGCGCGCTGATGCCGGCCGACCACCCCTGGACCGCGAAACAGACCATCGACACCGCCATGCTCAACGACAAGAGCCTGCTGCTGCTGGGTGAAGGCCACTGCTTCCGCGACCAGGTGCTGGAAGCCTGCCCCACCCTCAACAAGGGCGGCGAAGGCGCAAAGCACACCACGGTCGAGTCCAGCTCGCTGGAAACCATCCGCCACATGGTCGCCTCCGGCCTGGGCGTATCGATCCTTCCGCTGTCGGCGGTGCACAGCCACCATTACGCGCCCGGTGTCATCGAGGTTCGCCCGCTGACCTCGCCGGCACCGTTCCGCACCGTGGCCATCGCCTGGCGCGCCAGCTTCCCACGGCCCAAAGCCATCGAGATTCTCGCCGACTCGGTACGCCTCTGCTCGGTGGCCAAGGCGCCCGTGGCACAACCGGCCTGACCCCATGACCGAGCTGTCGAATGTGCCGGTCACCACGCTCAAGGGCGTTGGTGATGCCATGGCGGAGAAACTCGCCAAGGTTGGCCTGGAGAACCTGCAGGACCTGCTGTTCCACCTGCCCCTGCGCTACCAGGACCGCACCCGCGTGGTGCCCATCGGCCAGCTGCGCCCAGGGCAGGACGCGGTGATCGAAGGCGTGGTCAGCGGCGCCGACGTGACCATGGGCAAGCGCCGCAGCCTGGTCGTGCGCCTGGGCGACGGCACCGGTGTGCTGAGCCTGCGCTTCTATCACTTCAGCAATGCGCAGAAAGAAGGCCTCAAGCGCGGTACCCACGTACGTTGCTATGGCGAGGCCCGCCCCGGCGCCTCGGGGCTGGAGATCTACCACCCCGAGTACCGTGCGCTGAACGGCGACGAGCCCGCAGCGCCGGTGGAACAGACCCTCACGCCGATCTACCCGACCACCGAAGGCCTCACCCAGCAGCGCCTGCGCCTGCTGTGCCAGCAGAGCCTCGGTCAGCTCGGGCCGCGCAGCCTGCCGGACTGGCTGCCCGACGAACTGGCCCGCGACTACCAGTTGGCTCCCCTGAGCGACGCCATCCGCTACCTGCACAACCCACCGGCCGACGCCGATGTGGATGAGCTCGCCGAAGGCCAGCATTGGGCACAGCACCGCCTGGCCTTCGAAGAGCTGCTGACCCACCAGCTGTCCCAGCAGCGCCTGCGCGAAAGCCTGCGCAGCCTGCGCGCACCAGTGCTGCCCAAGGCCACGCGCCTGCCTGCGCAGTACCTGGCCAACCTGGGCTTCAGCCCTACCGGTGCCCAGCAGCGGGTCGGCAACGAAATCGCCTACGACCTCAGCCAGCCCGAACCGATGATGCGCCTGGTACAAGGCGACGTTGGTGCCGGCAAGACCGTGGTTGCCGCGCTGGCCGCGCTGCAGGCGCTGGAGGCCGGTTATCAAGTCGCGCTGATGGCGCCGACCGAGATCCTCGCCGAACAGCATTTCATCACCTTCAAGCGCTGGCTCGAGCCGCTGGGCATCGAAGTCGCCTGGCTGGCCGGCAAGCTCAAGGGCAAGGCCCGCGCCAGTGCCCTGGAGCAGATCGCCAGCGGTGCGCCGATGGTGGTCGGTACCCATGCGTTGTTCCAGGAGGAGGTGCGCTTCAAGCACCTGGCCCTGGCGATCATCGACGAACAGCACCGCTTCGGCGTGCAGCAACGCCTGGCCCTGCGCAAGAAGGGCGTCAACGGCGAGCTGTGCCCTCATCAGCTGATCATGACCGCCACGCCGATCCCCCGCACCCTGGCCATGAGTGCCTACGCCGACCTGGATACCTCGATCCTCGACGAACTGCCGCCCGGGCGAACCCCGGTCAATACCGTGCTGGTGGCTGACAGCCGCCGCTTCGAGGTGGTCGAGCGGGTTCGCGCCGCCTGCGCCGAAGGGCGCCAGGCCTACTGGGTATGCACGCTGATCGAAGAGTCCGAAGAATTGACCTGCCAGGCGGCCGAAAGCACTTTCGAAGACCTCGGCAGCGCCTTGGGCGAATTGCGCGTGGGCCTGATCCACGGGCGCATGAAACCGGCGGAAAAGGCTGCAGTCATGGCCGAATTCAAGGCGGGCAACCTGCAGTTGCTGGTGGCCACCACGGTCATCGAAGTCGGCGTGGACGTACCCAACGCCAGCCTGATGATCATCGAGAACCCCGAGCGCCTGGGCCTGGCCCAGCTGCACCAGTTGCGCGGCAGGGTTGGCCGGGGCAGTGCCGTGAGCCACTGCGTGCTGCTGTACCACCCACCACTGTCGCAGATCGGCCGCGAGCGCCTGGGCATCATGCGCGAGACCAACGACGGCTTCATCATCGCCGAAAAGGACCTGGAGCTGCGTGGCCCCGGCGAGATGCTAGGGACCCGCCAGACCGGCCTGCTACAGTTCAAGGTCGCCGACCTGATGCGCGACGCCGACCTGCTGCCGGCCGTGCGCGATGCCGCCCAGGCCCTGCTGGTTCGCTGGCCCCACCACGTCAGCCCGCTGCTCGACCGCTGGCTGCGCCATGGCCAGCAATATGGCCAGGTGTGACGGTCGTCCCATTATGGATCCAGCTTGTCGGCCAGGCTGGTTATACTTCGCGTTCAAAGGAATTAGTGGATACAGACCATGACTGAAGTTGCTCTAGATATCGCAACCCCGCACGCACCGTCTGTCATCCGGCTGTTGCTCGAAAAGCTCGGCGTGGCCTATGCCGAGGTGCCAGAGCACTCCGACCTGCCCGCCGCATCACGGGTGCAAGCGGTTCTGCTCGATGACGAACTCGGCGCCCTGCTGGTGCTGTACCCACAGAGCAAGCTGTTGGACCTCAACCGCCTCGAAGAACTGACCGGCCGCAAACTCAAGGCCGTGCCGTTGCCGCGCCTCAAGCAGATGCTCGACAAGCACCACCTCAAGGCCCTGCCGGCCATTCCGGCACTGACCAGTTCGCCTTGCCTGTATGAAGGCAAGTTGCTCGAGCAGGACCAGTTGCTGATCCAGTCGGGCGAGACCGGCATCTTGCTGTCGATCAAGCGCGACGACTTCAAGCGCATGCTGCACAAGTCCAGTGCCGGCAGCTTTGGCCAGCCGGTCCGCGAAATTCGCCCCAACCTCGACCGCCCGGATGACGACTCCAAGGAAATCACCCAGGCCGTCCAGGCCTTCACCGCACGACGGATCCAGAAGCGCCTGGAAGAAACCATCGAGATCCCGCCACTGGCCGATACCGCGCAAAAAATCATCAAGCTGCGGGTCGACCCCAATGCCAGCACCGACGACGTCACCGGCGTGGTGGAAACCGACCCCGCCCTGGCCGCCCAGGTGGTCAGCTGGGCCGCATCGCCCTACTACGCCTCACCGGGCAAGATCCGCTCGGTGGAAGACGCAATCGTGCGGGTGCTGGGCTTCGACCTGGTGATCAACCTGGCCCTCGGCCTGGCCCTGGGCAAGACCCTGAGCCTGCCCAAGGACCATCCGCAACAGGCCACGCCCTACTGGCAACAGTCGATCTACACGGCCGCGGTCATCGAAGGCCTGACCCGTGCCATGCCCCGCGCCGAGCGCCCGGAAGCCGGCCTGACCTACCTTGCCGGCCTGCTGCACAATTTCGGGTATCTGCTGCTTGCCCACGTGTTCCCGCCGCACTTCTCGCTGATCTGCCGCCACCTGGAGGTCAACCCGCACCTGTGCCACAGCTATGTGGAACAGCACCTGCTGGGGATCAGCCGCGAGCAGATCGGCGCCTGGCTGATGAAGCTGTGGGACATGCCGGAAGAGCTGTCCACCGCCCTGCGCTTCCAGCACGATCCGTCGTATGACGGCGAGCACTCGGCCTTCCCCAACCTGGTCTGCCTGTCGGTGCGCCTGCTGCGTTCGCGGGGTATCGGTTCGGGCCCGCAAGACGAAATCCCGGATGCCCTGCTCGATCGCCTGGGGCTGACCCGGGACAAGGCCGAGGAAGTGGTGAACAAGGTGCTGGAGGCAGAAGCCTTGCTGCGTGAGCTGGCTTCCCAGTTCCACGCGCCGCATTGATTTAGCCGGTCTCTATCCTGTGGGAGCGGGTTTACCCGCGAATGCGCTGGTAAATCCACAACCGTATTCGCGGGTAAACCCGCTCCCACAGGTGCATTGTTCCGTGTTGTATATCAGCCCTTCTTCTTTGGCTTCAGGTACTTCATCAAGCCCTGGAACCAGATCACCAGCGCCGGGTTGCCCTTGATCTGGATGCTCTTGTCCTGAATGCCCTGCATGAACGCCAGCTGCTTGTTGCCCGCCTGCAGGGTGGCGAAGCCGTAGCCGGCATCCTTGAACGCAATGGCGAACGCCGGTTGCGGGTGCAGGCCGCCCTTGCTGCTGATGCGCTGATCCTTGACCACGAAATGGCGGGCGACCTTGCCGTCCAGCGTCTGCATCTGGAACACCAGGTCCTTGTCCTGCAGTTGCTGCTGGAACGCCGGGTTGTTGCGGCTGGCCTTGGCCATCAGCAGCCCCATGGCCCAGAGAAGAAAGCGAAACTTCATCAACGCGCCTCGATTGAAAAATGACTGAGTCGCGCAGTTTATCCGCTTCCTAGGCTGTTTATGCAAGTTCGCTGCATTTTCACCGCAGAAACACAACGGGCGCCTCAAGGGCGCCCGTTCGAATGACCGTTGTCGTTGCCGATCACTTCTTCTTGGCAGGCTTGGCCGGTACGTTGACGCTGTCGCGCAGGTTCTTGCCTGGCTTGAAGGCGACGGTGTTGCTGGCCTTGATCTTGACCGGCTCGCCGGTTTGCGGGTTCTTGCCGGTGCGGGCGCCACGGTGACGTTTCTCGAAGGTGCCGAAACCGACCAGGGTGACGGTGTCCTTGTCGAGTGCGCCGGTGATGCTGTCGAGAATCGCGTTCAAGACCTGGTTGGCCTTTTCCTTGGTCAGATCGGCCTTATCGGCGATGACGGCGGCGAGTTCTGGTTTACGCATAGTGAAGCCTCTTTGACGGAATTTCTTGTTGTTATGCCGTGCTGCCAAGGGCGGCAGCGTTCAAGGCACCGCAGGCTCTAGGCTGCGGTAGACGCCAGTGAGAATGGCACGCCGTCCGGGGCCGCGCCAGTACCTGGGCGGCCATTGTCGCGGCAAGAACAGGAGAAATCCGACAGAACGCCCGCCATTTACGCCATCAGCGGCGGTAACTGGCGATTCAGCGCCAGTTTTTCCATGACGGCCGCGCCCGTGAGGGCGTAGCCCAGCAACTGGCCGTCAGCCCCGTGGCACAGCACTTTGAGGTCGGCGCCGCTGCCTTCCACCTGCCAGGTGCCTTCCAGGCCGGCGGGTGGGGGCGACACCACCAGCGGGCAGGCCGGGGTTTTCACGGTGACGGGCATCGGCCCGTAGACGACCGCCGTGGGGTTGCCGGCCAAGGTCTGGGCCAAGGCACGGGCGCAGGTCATCAGGGGCATCACGTAGAGCAGGTTGATGCCATCGACTTCGGCGCAATCGCCCAAGGCAAAGATATTGGCGTGGGAGGTTCGCAGTTGGCGATCGACTACCACCCCACGGTTCACCTGCAAACCGGCGGCGGCCGCCAGGTCGGTGCGTGGGCGCAGGCCGATGGCCGAGACCACCAGGTCGCAGGGGATCACGTTGCCGTCGGACAGGTGCGCTTCGAGCGCCTCACCGGCCCGCTGCAGACGGGTCAGCACCGGCCCGAGGTGGAAGCGCACGCCCAGGCCCTCGAGGCCCGCCTGCACGGCGGCGGCAGCGGCGGGGTGCAACAGAGTAGGCATCACCTGCTCGCACGGCGCCACCACGTCGCACTGGTAGCCGCCCGAGGTCATGTCGTTGGCGAACTCGCAGCCGATCAGGCCAGCGCCGAGGATCAGCACCCGCTGCTTGCCGGCGGCAGCGGCACGGAAGCGCGCGTAGTCCTCGAGGTCGTTGATCGGGAACACCTGGTCGCCCGCATCGCCTTCCACCGGCACCTGCACGGTCTGCGCGCCCCAGGCCAGGATCAGGTCGCGGTACTCGACCGCTTCCTCACCGATCCACAGGCGTTTGTGCCCTGGGTCGATACCACTGATGCGGGTATGGGTGCGAACCTCGGCCTTGAGCTGTTCGGCCATGGCACCAGGCTCGGCCATGCACAGGCCGTCGGCATCCTTGCCCTTGGCAAACCCGGTGGAGAGCATCGGCTTGGAATAGGAGCGGCCGTCGTCGGCGGTAATCAGCAGCAGCGGCGTTTCACTGTCGAGCTTGCGAAACTCGCGGGCCAGGTTGTAGCCGGCAAGGCCGGTGCCGATGATCACCACGGGAGACGTCATGCAGGTGCTTCCTCTTTTCAGTAGGGTCGAGATCAGCCGATGGCGATCATTTCGAAGTCGCTCTTGCCCACGCCGCAGTCGGGGCACAGCCAGTCTTCCGGCACGTCTTCCCAACGGGTGCCCGGAGCGATGCCGTCATCCGGCCAGCCTTCGGCTTCGTCGTAGATCAGGCCACAGACAATACATTGCCACTTCTTCATGGGTTGTTCTTCCTCGGACAGGCTCAGGCGTTGTGTTGCAGCTGATGGCCCTGCAAAGAGCCACCGCGCAATTCGTGGGGGCTTTTTACTGGCCCTGCCAGCAGTATGCAAGCAGTCCGGGCAATCATGCTAAGCTCGCCGCCTCTCTGGCTGTCACAAGCATACCGACGTGTCGTACGAAACCCCGCAAGCAGCCGCTGTCGCGTGGCTGCCGTATCCACAGCAGGCAAGCACGCTCGACCAGTCGACCCTCGACTGGCTGTTCGACGAAGGCTCCCTGACCCGCCGCCTGACCCACCTGTCCCACGACCACTTCAGCGTCACGCCCTTGTTCGAAGGCTGGCAGCCGCTGCGCGATGACGAATGCGCCGCGCTCGGCCTTGCGCCTGGAGAACAGGGCTGGGTACGTGAAGTCTACCTGCGTGGCCATGGCCAGCCCTGGGTGTTCGCCCGCAGCGTGGCCGGGCGCAGTGTGCTGGAGCGCGGCGGCCTGGACCTGGAAACCCTGGGCACCCGCTCGCTGGGTGAGTTGCTGTTCTGCGACCAGGCGTTCATCCGCCACCCCATTGAAGTGTGCAGTTATCCACAGGGCTGGTTGCCTGCCGAGGCCGCCCATGCCGGGCTGTGGGGGCGGCGTTCGCGCTTCGAGCGTGCCGGCCTCGACCTGCTGGTGGCAGAGATCTTCCTGCCGGCGCTGTGGCAAGCGGCCAAGGAGGCAAACCGCTGATGTACCTGCAACTGCTCAAATCGCTCAACCGCCTGCACCCACGGGCCTGGGACTTCGTACAGCTGAGCCGCATGGACCGCCCGATCGGCATCTACCTGCTGCTGTGGCCGACGCTGATGGCCGTGTGGATCGCCGGCAATGGCGCACCCAGCGTGGCCAACGTGCTGATTTTCGGCCTGGGGGTGGTGCTGATGCGTGCTGCCGGCTGCTGTATCAACGACTTCGCCGACCGCAAGGTGGACGGCCACGTCAAACGCACCGCCGACCGGCCGCTGGCCAGTGGCAGGGTCAAGCCGCGCGAAGCCTTGGTGCTGTTCGCCGTGCTGGTGGGGGTGAGTTTCCTGCTGGTGCTGTGCACCAACGCGAAAACCGTCTGGCTGTCGTTCGGCGCCGTGGCCCTGGCGTTCTGCTACCCGTTCATGAAGCGCTACACCTATTACCCGCAGGTGGTGCTGGGTGCCGCGTACTCCTGGGGTATCCCCATGGCCTTCACTGCCGCCGGTGGCGAGCTGCCGGCGGCCGCCTGGCTGCTGTACATCGCCAACCTGCTGTGGACGGTGGGCTATGACACCTACTACGCCATGGTCGACCGTGACGACGACCTGAAGATCGGGGTGAAATCCACCGCCATCCTGTTCGGCGAAGCCGACCGGGTGATCATCCTCAGCCTGCAGCTGCTGTCGCTGGGCTGCCTGCTGCTGGCCGGCAGCCGTTTCGAGCTGGGGGGCTGGTTCCACCTGGGGTTGCTGGCGGCGGCGGTGTGCTTTGCCTGGGAGTTCTGGTCGACGCGCAAGCTGGACCGGGACGCCTGCTTCAAGGCGTTCCTGCACAACCACTGGGCGGGGATGCTGATGTTTATCGGGGTGGTGCTGGACTACGCGCTTCGGTGAAGTTCTGGGGCTGCTTTTCAGCCCGTTCGCGGCACAAGGCCGCTCCTACAGGGGACCGCGAACATCTGTAGGAGCGGCCTTGTGTCGCGAACGGGCCGCAAAGCGGCCCCCGCAATTTCAAGGCTTGGCCACGTGCCACACGTCTTTCATGCCATCGCCGGTCATGTCCCCGGCTTTCTTGTCCTTGACGAAGGTGTACAGCGGCTTGCCATCGTAGGCCCACTGCATCGAACCGTCGTCACGCTTGATCTGCGACCACTTGCCTTCGGCTTTTTCGCCGGCCGTGACCTTCAACGGCGGCCAGTTGGTTGCGCAATCACCGTTGCACATCGACTTGCCGCCTGCATCCTTGTCGAAGGTGTACAGGGTCATGCCGTTGTGGTCGACCCACATGCCATCCTTCTCCATGGCGTGATGAGCCGACGCCACCCCCGGCACTGCCAGTGCAGCGCAAAGGGCCATCCAGCTCAGCGTATGTCGTGTCATTGGAATCACCATCGTTTCGGGGGGTGGAAGGGTTCTGGTAGCCGCTGCAGCGGCCCTGTGAAGCCTAGCCCAGTCATGCAATGTCGCCAGAACTGCCCATGCCCTGTCACACAGCTGCAATAATTCCGTTATCTAATGCGGGCCAAGACACCGTTCCCGGGAGAGGTAATTGAGCATGGTTGGCAGAAACATTCTGATCGTCGACGACGAAGCGCCTATCCGCGAGATGATCGCCGTTGCATTGGAAATGGCTGGCTATGACTGCCTTGAAGCGGAGAACTCGCAACAGGCCCACGCCATCATCGTCGATCGCAAGCCGGACCTGATCCTGCTCGACTGGATGCTGCCGGGCACCTCGGGCATCGAGTTGGCGCGCCGCCTCAAGCGCGATGAGCTGACCGGCGATATCCCGATCATCATGCTCACCGCCAAGGGCGAAGAGGACAACAAGATCCAGGGCCTGGAAGTGGGCGCCGACGACTACATCACCAAGCCGTTCTCGCCCCGCGAGCTGGTGGCCCGCCTCAAAGCCGTGCTGCGCCGCACCGGCCCGAGCGACAGCGAAGCGCCCATCGAGGTGGGCGGCCTGCTGCTCGACCCGATCAGCCACCGCGTGACCATCGACGGCCGGCCGGCCGAGATGGGCCCCACCGAATACCGCCTGCTGCAGTTCTTCATGACCCACCAGGAGCGCGCCTACACCCGCGGCCAGCTGCTCGACCAGGTCTGGGGCGGCAACGTCTACGTCGAAGAGCGCACCGTCGACGTGCACATCCGTCGCCTGCGCAAGGCACTGGGTGAAGCCTACGAAAATCTGGTACAAACCGTCCGCGGCACTGGCTATCGGTTCTCGACCAAGAGCTAAGAACAGCAGCTGCGAGCTTTTAGCCTCACGCTGCAAGAAGAAGCAGGCAGCGGCAGGCAGGAAAATGGACTTAAGGCATTACCGATCCGCTTCTTCTTGCAGCTTGTAGCTTGCGACTTGCAGCTGGATCCGAAGGATCCGTCAATTGAACCAGAACTGGCACGCAACCCTGATACGCCACATGTTGCTGCTGATCACCGTCTGCCTGATCGGCGGGCTGGTCAGCGGTTTCTACGGCTGGAGCCTGGCCATCGGCCTGGCGTTCTACCTGGGCTGGACGCTCAAGCAGCTGCTGCGCCTGCACGACTGGCTGCGCCACCACCAGCCCGATGAAGCACCGCCCGACGGCTATGGCCTGTGGGGCGAGGTGTTCGACAGCATCTATCACCTGCAGCGTCGCGACCAGCGCGTGCGAGGCCGCCTGCAGGCGGTGATCGACCGGGTGCAGGAGTCCACCGCCGCACTGCGTGACGCGGTGATCATGCTCGACAGCGAAGGCAACCTGGAATGGTGGAACCGCGCCGCCGAAACCCTGCTGGGCTTCAAGACCCCGCAGGACGGCGGCCAACCGGTAACCAACCTGGTGCGCCACCCGCGCTTCAAGGAGTACTTCGAAGCGGAAAACTACGCCGAGCCGCTCGAGATCCCCTCACCGATCAACGACCGCCTGCGCGTGCAGCTGCAACTCACCCGCTACGGCAACAACGAGCACCTGATGCTGGTACGCGACGTGACTCGCATCCATCAGCTCGAACAGATGCGCAAGGACTTCGTCGCCAACGTCAGCCACGAACTGCGCACGCCGCTGACGGTGATCACCGGCTACCTGGAAACCCTGCTGGACAACGTCGAAGGCGTGAACCCGCGCTGGGGCCGAGCGTTGCAGCAGATGAGCGCACAAGGCTCACGCATGCAGACCCTGCTCAACGACCTGCTGCTGCTGGCCAAGCTCGAAGCCACCGATTACCCCTCGGACAACCAACCCGTGCTGGTCGATACCCTGCTCACTGCGATCAAGAACGATGCACAGGCGCTGTCCGGCCCGCGAAACCAGCGCATCACCCTGGAGGCCGCACCCGGCATACGCCTGAAGGGCAGCGAGTCTGAACTGCGCAGCGCGTTCTCCAACCTGGTGTTCAACGCGGTCAAGTACACCCAGGATGAGGGCAATATCCGCATTCGCTGGTGGGCCGACGACCAGGGCGCGCACCTGTCGGTGCAGGACTCGGGCGTGGGTATCGAGGCCAAGCACCTGCCACGCCTGACCGAACGCTTCTACCGCGTCGACTCCAGCCGTGCCTCCAACACCGGCGGGACCGGGCTGGGCCTGGCGATCGTCAAGCACGTGCTGATGCGCCATCGCGGGCGCCTGGACATCAGCAGCGTGCCGGGGCATGGCAGCACCTTCACCTGTCATTTTGCGCCGGCACAATTGGCCGTGAACAAGGGCTGAGATTGCCGGGGGCTGCGTTGCAGCCCATTCCGGCCGGTCCGGCGCCCCGGCAAGGCCGCTCCTACAGTGGATCGAGCGCTCCGGTAGGAGCGGCCTTGTGCCGCGAATGGGACGCATAGCGTCCCCACGGCACCCCCTCCCCTTTGCTTTTACGGCCTCAGCCGCTACATTGGATCCCCTGTGCCAGCAAACGCTGGCACTTTTTTTCTTACTTTTCAGCAGACGGACCCCGTAAAACTCCATCATGGACCCTTCCCCTGGTATCAGCCTCACCTCGTTGTTCGCCGATTTCGGCATGATTCTCTTTGCCTTGTTCCTGGTGCTGCTCAACGGCTTCTTCGTTGCCGCCGAGTTCGCCATGGTCAAGCTGCGCGCCACCCGCGTCGAGTCCATCGCCGAGCTGCATGGCTGGCGCGGCAGCATCCTGCGCAAGGTACATAACCAGCTCGATGCCTACCTCTCGGCCTGCCAGTTGGGTATCACGCTGGCCTCGCTGGGCCTGGGCTGGGTCGGCGAGCCGGCGTTCGCCCACCTGCTCGAACCTTTGCTGGCCTACTTCGGCGTCGACTCCCCCGAGCTGATCAAGGGCATCTCGTTCTTCGTCGCGTTCTTCGTCATCTCCTACCTGCACATCGTGGTCGGCGAGCTGGCGCCCAAGTCCTGGGCGATCCGCAAACCCGAGCTGCTGTCGCTGTGGACGGCAGTGCCGCTGTACCTGTTCTACTGGGCGATGTACCCGGCCATCTACCTGCTCAACGCCAGCGCCAACACCATCCTGCGCATCGCCGGGCAAGGTGAGCCCGGCCCGCACCACGAACACCACTACAGCCGCGAAGAGCTCAAGCTGATCCTGCACTCCAGCCGCGGCCAGGACCCGAGCGACCAGGGCATGCGCGTGCTGGCCTCGGCGGTGGAGATGGGCGAGCTGGAAGTGGTCGACTGGGCCAACTCGCGCGAGGACATGGTCAGTATCGACGCCCATGCCCCGCTCAAGGACATCCTCGCGCTGCTGCGCCGGCACAAGTTCAGCCGTTACCCGGTGTACGACGCCGAGCGTGAAGAGTTCACCGGCCTGTTGCACATCAAGGACCTGCTGCTGGAACTGGCCGAACTGGACCACCTGCCGCAGACCATCGACCTTGAAGACCTGGCCCGGCCGCTGGAGCGGGTGTCCCGGCACATGCCGCTGTCCCAGCTGCTGGAGCAGTTCCGCAAGGGCGGCGCGCATTTCGTGCTGGTCGAAGAAGCCGACGGCAAGGTGATCGGCTACCTGACCATGGAAGACGTGCTCGAAGTGCTGGTGGGCGACATCCAGGACGAGCACCGCAAGACCGAACGCGGCATCCTCGCCTACCAGCCCGGCAAGCTGCTGGTACGGGGCGATACGCCGCTGTTCAAGGTGGAGCGCCTGCTGGGTATCGACCTCGATCACATCGAGGCGGAAACCCTCGCCGGGCTGATCTACGAGACGCTCAAGCGCGTGCCCGAGGAAGAGGAAGTGCTGGAGGTCGAAGGCCTGCGCATCATCATCAAGAAGATGAAAGGGCCGAAGATCGTATTGGCCAAGGTGCTCAAGCTGGATTGAGCCCATGGGGCCGCTGCCTTGTTGTAGGAGCGGCCTTGTGCCGCGAAAGGGCCGCATAGCGGCCCCAGGATTTCGGTGTGAAAGCAGAAATCGCTAGGGCTGCCATGCAGCCCTTTCGCGGCACAAGGCCGCTCCTACAGAGAGTGTGCAAACCTCTAGGGTGTGGGCCGCAAAGCGGCCCCAGCAATGTCAGGGGTTCCCCGCCGTGAAGTCCGGCATCCCGCCAATCGGCCGGTCGAACTGATAGGGGATCGACTCCAGCGCCAGCCCCACGTTGCGCTGCACCACGAAGTGCAGGTGCGGCCCACTGCTGTTGCCCGTGCTGCCTGATTTGGCCAGCGCCTGCCCCACCACCACCTGCTGCCCCTCTGCCACCACCACCGAGCCGCGCATCAGGTGCAGGTAGACGCCCATGGTGCCGTCCGGGTGCAGGATGCGCACGAAATTGCCCGCCGGGTTGGTACCGCGCCCGGTCTGGCTGTTCTCGACCCTGACCACCACCCCGCCCCTGGCCGCGATGATCGGCGTGCCCTCGGGCATGGCGATGTCGATGGCGTAGCGCCCCTTCGGGCCAAAGTGGCTGAAACGGCCGTTGGGCCCCTGGCTGATGCGAAACGGCCCGCCCTTCCACGGGAAGGGGTAACGATAACCCTGGGAACGCTGGACCGGGTCGCCCATGGCGTATTCGAACTTGCTGACGTATTTCAGCGGCCCACTCGGCGCGGCCAGTATCACGCTCAGTACCTGGCTTGAACGCGCGGGCACCACACGCCTGACCAGGCGCGGCGCATTGCCGCCGAAGGCATTGACCAGGCCGTTCAGGCGTAGCTCGACTTCCATGGGCACATGCAGCTCGTTACGTGCAACGAAGCGCACACCACCACGGAATGCCTCGGTCTGCAGGCGCACCTGGCCGTCGAGGCGCTCGACCATCGGCTCGTGGACGATCAACGGTTTTGCCCCAGGGCTGGGGTAGTCGGAATAGGAAACCACACCATAATCGTCGGTGGTTTTATACACGGTCATGCCCAGGCTCGACGCCGAGGCCGTGAGCAAGGCACAGAACAGCAGCAGGCGGGCGGGCGGCATGATAGTGGCTTTTTGACAGTTGAGTTCTGTCGAAGCCTAGCAGCAGATACAAAGACAATCTGTTACAGCTGGTCGGATGTTATGGGATCACACCGTCCTGTAGGAGCGGCCTTGTGCCGCGAAAGGGCTGCGCAGCAGCCCCAGGATTTAAACGGCGACGCATGGATTGTTGGGCCGCTATGCGGCCCATTCGCGGCACAAGGCCGCTCCTACAAAGGCCAGGCCTAGGGCCTAGGCCTCAGGCGCCGGGCGTGAAGTGCTTCTGCGCGGTACCACGGGCAATCAGCCGCGACAGGTAGTCGAGCTTCTGCGCATCCTGGTCGACGAACTTGAAGGTCAGTTGCAACCAGTCGCTTTCAGGCTTGGGCTCCAGCGCCGCAACCGCGTGCAGGTAGCCGTTCAGGCGCGCCACTTCGGCGTTATCGCCTTGCTCAAGGTCGAGTACCGCGCCCTCTAGCACCTGCGGCAAGTTGGCGCTGCGGCGCACTACCAGCAATGCCTCCTTCAGGCTCAAGGCCTTGATCACGCAGGGCTGTGGGCCGCTGGCCAGGCGCAGCTGGCCCTGCCCACGGCCGGTCGGAGCAGCGCCGGCAGCCTTCGGCGCAGGAGCGTTGATCAGCGGCTTGGCAGCAGTGGCCGCTGGCGCGGCAGCGGCGGCAACCTTGGCAGCCTCCGGGCGGCCACCGGTCAGGGCGCTGAGCGAATCGTTGGCAAAGGCCGAGTTGACCCGCGCCGGGCCACCCGCCATCAGGCTGTCGAGCTTGCCGATCTTGGTCAGCGATTTCTTCACCTTGGTCAGCAGTTGTTCGTTGGTGAACGGCTTGCCGACAAAATCGGAGACGCCGGCCTGGATGGCCTGGATCACGTTCTCCTTGTCACCACGGCTGGTCACCATGATGAACTGCATGGCCTTCATTTCTTCCTGCTGGCGGCACCAGGTCAGCAGTTCGAGGCCGGACATCTCCGGCATCTCCCAGTCGCACAGGACCAGGTCGAAACGCTCCTTGCTCAGCATGGCCATGGCTTTGCGGCCGTTGACCGCATCTTCGATCACCATGCCCGGAAAGGCATTGCGCAGGCACTTCTTTACCAGGTCGCGGATGAACGGGGCATCGTCCACGACCAGCACATTGACTTTACTCATCGATACTCCTCTTGAATCCCGACTAGCATACTGCCGACTGATGGCCATTTGCCAAAATACGGGTCACGCCGGGACTTCTCTTCACGTTCGCGGCTGCCTGCAGGGTGCTCGACCGCAAACGAAAACGCCCGGCGGGTGCCGGGCGCTGTTGCTCGGGAGCAATTCTATTTATCGTCAGGTTCAGCCGGAACATTAGCGATTTCGCCCTCTTCGAAGGCCTCGCCCTGTACTTCGGCCTTCATGCGCTTGAGGCCCATGTGGCGCACGTCGGTACCGCGTACCAGGTAGATCACCAGCTCCGAGATGTTGCGCGCGTGGTCGCCGATCCGCTCCAGCGAGCGCAGGGCCCAGATCACGCTGAGCACGCGGGTGATCGAACGCGGATCTTCCATCATGTAAGTGACCAGTTCGCGCAACGCGGTCTTGTACTCGCGGTCGATGGTCTTGTCGTACTGGGCCACCGAAAGCGCCAGGTCAGCGTCGAAACGGGCGAAGGCATCCAGTGCGTCGCGCACCATGTTGCGCACCTGGTCGCCAATGTGGCGCACCTCGACATAACCCCGTGGCGACACCCCTTCCTCGCACAGCTGGATGGCGCGCCGGGCGATCTTGGTCGACTCGTCACCGATACGTTCCAGGTCGATCACCGACTTGGAGATGCTGATGATCAGGCGCAGGTCGGAGGCCGCCGGCTGGCGGCGGGCGAGGATGCGCACGCATTCCTCGTCGATGTTGCGCTCCATCTGGTTGATCTGTTCGTCGACTTCACGCACTTGCTGGGCCAGGCCCGAGTCGGCCTCGATCAGCGCGGTAACGGCGTCGTTGACCTGCTTCTCGACCAGCCCGCCCATGGCCAGGAGGTGGCTGCGCACCTCTTCGAGCTCGGCGTTGAACTGCTGGGAGATGTGGTGGGTAAGGCTTTCTTTGTTGATCATCGTTTCGCTCCGCGAAGCAGCTGCACGCTTCAAGTAGTTCGTATCGTTCCCTGGCTTACTGGCATTACCGGGCCTGTGGGAGCGGGCTTGCCCGCGAATCAGGCGCCGCAGTGGATGGCACCGGCTTCGCCGGTGTTCGCGGGCAAGCCCGCTCCCACAGGGGCACTTGCACCCACGCAGCCAGCTGCTAGCCGTAACGACCGGTGATGTAGTCTTCGGTCTGCTTTTTCGCCGGGTTGGTGAACAGGGTGTCGGTATCACCGAATTCGACCAGTTTGCCCATGTACATGAACGCGGTGTAGTCCGAAACACGGGCCGCCTGCTGCATGTTGTGGGTAACGATGACGATGGTGTACTTGGATTTCAGTTCGTAGATCAGCTCTTCGACCTTCAGCGTCGAGATCGGGTCCAGCGCCGAGCACGGCTCGTCGAGCAGCAACACTTCCGGCTCGACGGCGATGGTGCGAGCGATCACCAGACGCTGCTGCTGGCCACCGGACAGGCCCAGCGCCGATTCGTGCAGGCGGTCTTTCACCTCATCCCACAGGGCCGCGCCCTTCAGCGCCCATTCGACGGCTTCGTCGAGGGTGCGCTTCTTGTTGATGCCCTGGATGCGCAGGCCGTAGACCACGTTCTCGTAGATGGTCTTGGGGAACGGGTTGGGCTTCTGGAACACCATGCCCACGCGGCGACGCAGCTCGGCCACGTCCTCGCCCTTGCGGTAGATGTTGTTGCCATACAGGTTGATGGCGCCGTCAACGCGGCAGCCGTCAACCAGGTCGTTCATGCGGTTGAAGGTGCGCAGCAGGGTCGACTTGCCGCAGCCGGACGGGCCGATGAAGGCGGTCACGCGCTGCTTGGGGATATTCATGCTGACGTCGAACAGCGCCTGCTTGTCGCCGTAGAACAGGGACAGACCGGGTACTTCGATGGCCACGGTCTCTTCAGCCAGGCGCAGGCTCTGCTTGTCGCGGCCCAGGGCCGACATGTCGATGCCGTGGGTATGAGCTTCGTGTTGCATGTTCTTACTCCATTTGAAGCTGCAAGCTTCAAGCTGCTAGCTGCAAGTTTGGACAAAGCGGCAATCTGCTTGGAGCTTGCCGCTTGTGGCTTAAAGCTTGGAAATCAGCTGTCGAGGGCCTTGTACTTCTCGCGCAGGTGGTTACGCATCCACACCGCCGACAGGTTGAGGGTGGCGATCACCAGCACCAGCAGCAACGCGGTGGCATACACCAGCGGCCGCGCGGCCTCGACGTTGGGGCTCTGGAAGCCGACGTCGTAGATGTGGAAGCCCAGGTGCATGATCTTCTGGTCCAGGTGCAGGTACGGGTAGTTGCCGTCCACCGGCAGCGATGGCGCCAGCTTCACCACACCCACCAGCATCAGCGGGGCCACTTCGCCGGCGGCGCGGGCCACGGCGAGGATCATGCCGGTCATCATGGCCGGGCTGGCCATCGGCAGGACGATCTTCCACAGGGTCTCGGCCTTGGTCGCACCCAGGGCCAGCGAGCCTTCACGCACGGTGCGTGGAATGCGCGCCAGGCCTTCCTCGGTGGCCACGATCACCACGGGCACCGCCAGCAGCGCCAGGGTCAGCGAAGCCCACAGCAGGCCGGGCGTACCCAGGGTAGGCGCCGGCAGCGACTCGGGGAAGAACAGCCGGTCGATCGAGCCACCCAGCACATACACGAAGAAGCCCAGGCCGAACACGCCGTAGACGATCGCCGGTACACCCGCCAGGTTGTTCACGGCGATGCGGATCAGGCGGGTCACCGGGCCCTGCTTGGCGTATTCGCGCAGGTAGACGGCGGCCAGCACGCCGAACGGGGTGACGATCACGGCCATGATCAGCGTCATCATCACGGTGCCGAAGATGGCCGGGAAGATACCGCCCTCGGTGTTGGCTTCACGCGGGTCGTCGCTGAGGAACTCCCACACCTTGGCAAAGTAGGCGCCCATCTTGGTCAGGCCGGACATGGCGTTCGGCTGGATCGCGTGGACCACTTTGCTGAGGTTGATCTCAACTTCCCGGCCGTTGCCGTCGCGGGCCACCAGGCTGTCGCGGGCGAAGGCCTGGTGCAGGCCGCTCAGGCGCTCTTCGATGGCCTTGTAGCGGTTGTTCAGCTCGGCGCGCTCGGCGTCCATGTCGGCCTGGGCGGCAGCATCGAGCTTGCCGTCCAGTTCCAGCTTGCGGCCATGCAGGCGCAGGCGCTCGAGGCCATGGTTGATGGCGCCGATGTCTTTCTTCTCGAGCTTCACCAGCTGGTCGTTGAGGTCGCTGGCGCGCTTGAGGCGGGCCTGCAGCTCGTTCCAGGCGTCAGGGCCCTGGGCGACCACGCGGCCTTCTTCCTTGACGCTGACCAGGTAGCCGTAGAAGTTGCCCCACTCGCGGCGCTCCAGGGCGATCAGCTCGGCGGGCTTCTGCTGGTCCACCAGCCACTCGCCGACCACCCAGGTGAAGTCGCTGCCGTTGAGGTCGCGGTTACCGATCTTGACCAGCTCGCGGGTCATGAACTCCGGGCCCTGGTCGGGCACCGGCAGGCCGGCACCCTTGAGGCGTTCGCGCGGTACTTCTTCCTTCTGTACCACTTCACCGATGATCACGTGGGCGGCCTGGCCAGGCACCTTGTAGGTGGCCTGGACCAGGTCGGCGGGCCAGAAGTGGCCCAGGCCACGCACGGCGATCACGGCCAGCAGGCCGACGGTCATGATGACCGCCATGGCCACCGCGCCACCGCTGATCCAGACGCCGGGGGCGCCGCTCTTGAACCAGCCTTTGAGGGAATCCTTTTTCACGGATCTCTACCTTTCTATCAAAGCGACGAGTATTTCTTGCGCAGGCGCTGGCGAATCAGCTCGGCCAAGGTGTTCATGATGAACGTGAACAACAGCAGCACGAGGGCGGCGAGGAACAGCACACGGTAGTGGCTGCCACCGACTTCCGATTCCGGCATTTCCACGGCCACGTTGGCGGCCAGGGTGCGCATGCCCTCGAACAGGTTCATTTCCATCACCGGGGTGTTGCCGGTGGCCATGAGCACGATCATGGTCTCGCCCACCGCACGGCCCATGCCGATCATCAGCGCCGAGAAAATACCCGGGCTGGCAGTGAGGATGACCACGCGGGTCAGGGTCTGCCACGGCGTCGCACCCAGGGCCAGCGAGCCCAGGGTGAGGCTGCGCGGCACGCTGAACACGGCGTCTTCGGCGATGGAGTAGATGTTCGGGATGACCGCGAAGCCCATGGCGATACCCACTACCAGGGCGTTGCGCTGGTCGTAGGTGATGCCCAGGTCGTTGCTGATCCACAGGCGCATGTCGCCACCGAAGAACCAGCTTTCCATGAACGGGCTCATGTACAGCGCGAACCAGCCGATCGCCAGGATCACCGGGATCAGGATTGCCGCTTCCCAGCCATCCGGGATGCGCAGGCGGATCGACTCCGGCAGGCGGCTCCAGGCGAAACCTGCGACCAGGATGCCCACCGGCAGGATCAGCAGCAGACTGAACACGCCCGGCAGGTGGCCTTCAAGGTACGGCGCCAGGAACAGGCCGGCGAAGAAACCGAGGATCACCGTCGGCATCGCTTCCATCAGCTCGATCACCGGCTTGACCTTGCGGCGCATGCCCGGGGCCATGAAATAGGCGGTGTAGATGGCGGCGGCGATGGCCAGCGGGGCAGCCAGGATCATCGCGTAGAACGCGGCCTTGAGGGTACCGAAGGTCAGCGGCGACAGGCTCAGCTTGGGTTCGAAGTCGGTGTTCGAGGCGGTCGACTGCCAGACGTATTTAGGCTCGTCGTAGTTCTCGTACCAGACCTTGCCCCACAGCGCACTGAAGGAGATCTCCGGGTGCGGGTTGCGCAGGCTCAGTGGCAGCAGCTTGCCGCCTTCTTCGATGATGATGCGGTTGGCGCGTGGCGACAGGGCCAGGATGCCCGCGCCTTCGGCAACCGGCTCGACCAGCAGGGTACGGTGCGCGGTGCTGTGGAACACACCCAGCTTGCCGGCGCTGTCCAGGGCGATGAAGCCCTTGCGGCGTTCTTCGGCGTCGATCTGCACGATCGGCGCGTTGCCCAGCTGGAAGCTGCGGATCAGTTTCAGGCGCGACTCGCCATCCGGGTCGCGGGCCATGAACCACTGGCTCAGGCCACCCTTGGAATCACCGAAGATCAGCGAGATACCGCCGACCAGCTGGCCACTGGCGGTGATTTCGGCATTGCCGTCCTCGAGCAGCTTGTAGCGGCCGTTGAGGCTCTTCTCGCGCAGGCTGAAGACGTCGGCGGTGGCACGGCCGTTGACCACGTACAGCCACTGCTGGCGCGGGTCGATGAAGATGTTCTTCACCGTCTCGGTCATCTGCGGCAGCTCGATGCGGTTCTGCTCGACGGTGACCTCGTCGGTCATCATGTTCTCGGTGCGCGACAGCTCGATCACCTGCAGGTGGGCCCCGGTGGAGCCGGCCAGCAGCAGGGTATCGCCGTTGACGTTGACGCTTACGTGTTCCAGCGCGCGGCCCTGGTCATCCAGGGTGAACAGGTCTTGACCATAGGGGTAGTCGATGCCCGCCTCGATGGTCTTCTTGTTGTCCGGGTAGGTGATCTTGTAGGTGTGGTGGAACACCAGCGCCTGGCCGTTGGACAGGCCCAGTACCACCAGCGGGCTGCCCGGCTGGTCGGTGCTGATCGAGCTGACCTGGGTGCCGGCTGGCACTGGCAGGTCGACGCGCTTGAGTTCGTTACCGGTCTTGGTATCGAAGAACAGGGCCTGGCCCTTGTCGGAAACGCGCATACCCACGAGGTTCTGTTCCTCGAGGGCGATCATCAGCGGTTTGCCGGCATCCTGCTGCAGCCAGGTCGGCTCCAGCGCTTTCTTGCTGGTCAGCGTGGCGCCCTGGAACAGCGGCAGCACAACATAGGCCAGGTAGAAGAAGATCAACGTAATGGCGGCGAGCACGGCCAGCCCGCCCACCAGGACGTACCAGCGGGTCAGGCGGTCCTTGAGGGCGCGCATGCGGCGCTTGCGTTGCAGCTCGGGCGTATTGAAATCAATGCGCACCGGCGGGGAATTTTGGGTCATGGTGGAGTTGGCCAGATCATTCATGCGCACACCCTAGCGGTCCCGTATGACAAAAACATGACAGTGCAGTGACGCAACAAAGCCCGCCGCGCAGGAGTTCTGGCTTCGGACTGACGAATTCGTGGAGAGGGGCCGGCGCATCAGCTGCCGACCCCTTCCGATTACTGCCTAATTACTTCTTTGCGACGTTACCGGCGTGGGACAGACCCAGGTCAGCCAGGGTCTTGTCGACCACTTTGGCCGGCAGCGGGATGTAGCCATCCTTCACCACGACCTGCTGGCCAGCCTGCGACAGCACCAGCTTGACGAACTCGGCTTCCAGCGGGGCCAGAGGCTTGTTCGGGGCCTTGTTGACGTAGACGTAGAGGAAACGCGACAGCGGGTACGAACCGTTCAGGGCGTTGGCTTCGTTATCTTCGATGAACTCGCCGCCTTCTTTCTTGGCCAGGGCCACGGTCTTCACGCTGGCAGTCTTGTAGCCAATGCCCGAGTAGCCGATGCCGTTCAGCGAGGAGCTGATCGACTGCACGACCGAAGCCGAGCCAGGCTGTTCGTTGACGTTAGGCTTGAAGTCGCCTTTGCACAGGGCTTCTTCCTTGAAGTAGCCGTAGGTGCCCGATACCGAGTTGCGGCCGAACAGCTGGATTGGCTTGTTGGCCAGGTCGCCGGTCACACCGATGTCGCCCCAGGTCTTCACGTCAGCCTTGCCGCCGCACAGGCGGGTGGACGAGAAGATGGCGTCGACCTGAGCCATGGTCAGGCCCTTGATCGGGTTGTCCTTGTGCACGAATACGGCCAGGGCGTCGACGGCAACCGGGATGGCGGTTGGCTTGTAGCCGTACTTCTGCTCGAAGGCCTGCAGCTCGACGTCCTTCATCTTGCGGCTCATCGGGCCCAGGTTGGCGGTGCCTTCGGTCAGCGCGGGTGGCGCGGTCGAAGAACCAGCGGCCTGGATCTGGATGTTTACGTTCGGATATTCCTTCTTGTAGGCCTCGGCCCACAGAGTCATCAGGTTCGCGAGGGTGTCGGAACCAACGCTGGAGAGGTTGCCCGATACACCAGTGGTCTTGGTGTAGGTCGGGATTGCAGGGTCGACAGCGGCGACCGCATTGGCGGCAGCGACGCCAGCGGCGGCAAAGGTCAGGGCCGCCATCAAACGCTTCAGTTTCATGCCTTGCTCCTAGCAGGAATATCGTGGGTTGTGAGATGGAACGGGCCCAAGTATCCGCAGGCCGCATGAACACGATATGACTCGAATGTGACAATTGGATGAAAGGCCATCACCGGTAGCCGGGGATGGCCTTTACAGGATGTTTCAGCAAGGTTCTGTCAGCCCTGGAGCGCTCAGCGGGCGCTGAACATCAGGTAGACCGGGACCATGCCCGACGCGGGCGGGAACACCACGATGTAATCGTCAAAACGAGCCGGCTCGGCAAGCGGTTCCACCAGCGGCACCTTGGGCATGCGAAGGAAGCCGATACCTGGGGGGCGTGAATGATCTTCGACGGCATAGGCCGACCTTCCTTCATGCCACTCGACGGTCACTGCCGCGGGGCCTTCGCAGGTAAACACGAACGACTGGCGCGAAGCATCCCAGACTGCCGGGCGAACCCGCACGGCGCCTGGTACCGCTCTGCCCTGCGTTGAAGTCATGAGCACATGGGCGTAACGGGTAAAGGGTTTGACGCCCGAGGCGGTGCCAGCACCTGCGCCACGCATCGCGCAGTACAGCCGCACCGGCACGTCTACTTCGGCACGCTGCTGGGCCAATGCCGCCAGGTCCAGGTGATCGCTGTCGAACATCTCGGCCAGCGGTATCGTCATGGCATAGCGCGGATCATCGCTCGGCGTGCTCGGCACGAACTCGACGACATCTATGCAGGTGCCCGGGTGCTCGCTTGCCAGCGATGTGGCTTGCCACTGCAACTCCGCCACGGCAGAGCGAAAGGTCTTGATCAAATGATACTGCTGCCCGGCGACCTCACGGCTCAAACCGCGCGCAGTGAGCAACGCCGGGTGCAGGCCTGCCGAATTCGCCGCCGCCCGCAAGGTGAGCGGGCCGTAGCCCGGGCCGGTGGCTGTCACTTCGGCCAGCCGGGCGATACGCGCTTCCAGGCGCTCGATCATCTCCACCCCAAGGCCATATAAGGCAGGGTGACGCGCCTGCGTCGCAGCCAAGGCCGCGCCATGCAACTGGCTAGCGGCCGTGGCCTCCTGCAACACCATGGCCTGGATCGCAGTATCGAGAAACGGGCTGGAGGCATCACGCCTTGCCGCATCGAGGGCGAACTTAACGGCCATGCTCATCTGCTCAAGCTGTTTGACCGTGCGGCTGGCCTGGTGCTGGACGGACTCCAGCTCGCGCAACGCTTCAAGGCTCGCGGCAAGTTGCTCATCTGGGGTGTCGGCCTGCGGGTCCAGTGCCACGCGCTGCTCAAGGTCGGCGAGTTGCCGGGTGACCTGCTGCGCAAGTGCTTGAATGTCCGCCAGCCGATTGCGCACTTGCTGCAGGTTTCGGCTGGAGGACTGCGAGGCCCGCTGCTCACGCGTCAGCGGTTGGCGGACTAGAGGCGGCGTCGGTACCTGCCCCTTGAAGGCGGTCAGCCCGTTTTGCTGGTGCCAGGATTTCAGGGTGGCGACGACGTTCGCTGGCGAGTTGACGATGCCAACAGCCTCGCTGCCTGAGTAGAAAATCAGATCGCTGCCGGCGGGGTGGGTGACGATGCGGTCGAAGTGGGCGATGAGCCGGTCGTGGTCAGGCTGGCTGAGTTCGGCATTCCAGAGGGTCTCAACGAATGAGAAAAACTGGTGCTCTTCGTAGTCTCGCAAACGATTTGCCATTACTGTCATAGGGCCTCCAGGCTCGAAGCATCTTTCATGACTTCAACTTGAGTAAGGCTTTTCATATCTCACCACTCCCCTTTAGACGACTCTCAAGTATTTTGTCCATACCTGTCATCTTTACCGAGAAACTGATGGCTGAGACTCGAAGATTTTTATCGTAACTGAAGCAGACTCTTAGCCCCTCATATCCTAGGGCCGTCAGGTCGAAAATGTCCCACCCACCAATTTCCCCCATTGGCAATGGCATATTGAAAGGCGCCTTGGACTTTATTGGCGACCCGTGAGCCTGCAAGACTGCATCTCGATTCTTGCAATTGCCAAACGGCGCATCCAACTCCCCATGAAAGACCGTGGCTGAGGGCACCCTTTTGGCGAGCGTAAAATGCAGTTGTTCGAAAACCTTGTTCTCCGCCCAGAACTCAAGTTCCACGCCGGCCTCTGCCTCATATCCGACAGTGAACGAACCAGCGTAAATTTCTTCGAGATCCGCCTGAGGCAAGACGTTGCTTGCAACCAATTCATCATGGCTCTTGCCCAAACACCTTAAATAGGTTTCAAGGCTGATAGCATTCATTGGTACATACCTCTTTCCACATGAAATTCGTGCAATTGCTGCCTGGCATGTTCGATTTGGCTCTCGCTAAATCCATATTCAAGTAACCCTGGCTTGAGTGCATCCAGATTGCTGTCCACCGCTGAGCGAAGATCAGAAGCGTCCTGCAACTGCTTCGCCAGAGAGTTCCGCCCACCATAGGTTTCGCTGAATTTTCGATGTACCTCCGCGGGTATCACAATACTTGGGGCTTTTTCCAAAAGTTCTTTTTTCTCCCTAAGGCTCAGCCTCGGCTCACTTTCAGATAAAAATATTTGGTAAGCCCTTCTGGACACAATGTGATCCACATCCATGAGGTCGTTGATACTGCGCCGGCTTAAGTCCTTGTACTCCCCTACCTCCAAAGGCTTGGCGGGTTCGTAGTTGACCAACCCCGGCGACGGCAGATCTACATCCCCACCAGACCCAGGGATTGTGGCCCCAGTCTCGTCCGGGCTCTCCCCTGGATATATTTCAAGATCTGGCACCACCGGGTCTGTAGCCCCACCCGGATAAACACCCGGAAGCGTCGGCCCTTCGGGTAGTACAGTTGACCCGAGCAACTCAATGCCCGGTGGCACCAAGGGCGTCCAGGTACGCGGCGGCTGGCCTTCGACGATCGCGGCATCGAAGCCCAACTCGACACCGCTGGCAAACCAGGGCTTGAAAGGCTCAACAACCGTGAGCACACCCTGCCTGCTGGCCGGCGCATGGATGCGCAGCCGGCCCAGGTCATACAGCCCCGAGCCGACGCCAGCGTCCCCCACATGCCGAAGCTCGAAGGTGCGCCGCTCACCGACCCAGGTGGATCGGGCCGCCACCGGTGCAAAACCATTGAGCAGGCGACGCTGGTTCACTTCGTCGAGCTGCCCCAACAGCCCTTCGTCTGCCGCCATGGCCCGCCAAACGGCGGCCCCGAACACGGGTAACGAGGAAAAGGTGCGGCCACGCAACTGATCGCCGACCTGGGCAGGCACACAAAGCCCTGAATCAGCCGTGCGCGCAGACCACCAATCAGCACCTGCGGTCTGGCCTTTGCCGCCGACCACCCCTGTGCCGGCAGGCGCGACCGCGAACGAAAAGTACTGAGGGGGCTGGCCCGCAATGCAGACGATGCAATCGTCGAAACGAAGATCGGCGCCTGCCAGCACATCACTGACCTGCGGCGCCACCATCAGCAATCGACCATTGGCAGCCGGCTCACCCGCCACAGCGGCATTGCTCAGTACCACTGTCTTGCTGGTGATTGCGTCCGCGTCGACCCGATAGGCACCGGATAACGGGTCGAAAACCGCGTTTTTGACCCTGACCTGTGCGGCGACCCCTGCGCCAGTGGAGGCCACCGCAATCGCCGTTCCACCCGGCAGATGCTCGATCTTGATGCGATGCTCGATGCTCGCCGAACCGCCCGCGTCGGCAATCGCCTGAAGATCCTGCCCCGCAGTGATACCCAACAGGTCCGCCCGAACCCCTAGCCCCTCCAGATGCCGCTGGCGCTGCGCAGCTGTCAGCTCGCCATCCCCCAGGGGCGGCGAGTACAGCATCGCGGTAGCCGTGAGGCTGACCGCCTGCCCCGCCCGAATGGCCGCGATCCTTGCCACCTCTTTCAACGTACCGATGACCGCTTGCTCGATAGCAGTCGCAGCCCCCGCGGCGACTTGCGCACCCGACGAGGTCAGCAAGACGCCACCGGCATGCGCCGCCGCAACCGGCGCGGTGAGGGTGGCTGCCTGCTTCAGCCGCTGCAGGCGCCGGTCTTCATCAGCCTGTTGCTTGAAACGGATCCGTGCTTCGCGCTGCTCGGCATACTGCCGCTGGCGCTCCCACTCGGCCTCCCTGAGCCGCCACACTTCCCGTTGCTGGGCATGCTCCAGCGCCAAACTGGCCGAGCGCTGCGACAGCTGCTCGATGGCCTGCTGCAGCAACAGGGCTTCTTGAGCTGACGCGTAGGCGGCCTCCCAATCACGGTGCAACTGGTGCATTTGCGTATCTGTGGCCAGGCTTGCCAGCCGCGCGACATACGCATCGGCAACCATGGCGGGATCGCCGAAGCGCTGGGCCAACGCTTTACGCTGCGCCAGCTCCGCACGCTTGTTGTCGATCAGCCCGTTGGTTTCGTTGCGTGCCTTAGTGGTCTGGTAAAGCTGCCAACGCTCGCTGTTGTCGTATTCAGGACGCCTGCGCGCCGCCAGCACCTCGGCCTCCAGGGCCTGTGATAGCGCCTCGCCCTTGGCGGCGAAATGCTGATCCAGCTGGGTTCTGCGTACTTCACGTGCCTGTCCGTAGCTGTCGACACGCTGTCGGTGGGCCTTTGCTTGAGCTTGAGCCTCAGCCTGCGCTCTCGCAACCGCTGCACGGCGCGCCTGTTCCTCGGCCTGGGCCTTGGCCAGCGCCGCTGCCCTGGCTTGGGCACGCTTCTTGGCGCGACGTCTGCTGGATCCCCCGAAGCCGCCACCAAAGCCACCGCCGCCACCAATACTGAAGAAGCCCCCATCGCCCCCGCTGGAGCCGGAAGGGCCTGGTCGGATGACGACGTCACCTGACGAGCCATCGTTATATGTGTTTCCAGCCATACAGTTCTCCTTGTCTGCATGGCTCAGGGTCTCGATCAGTAGGTGGGCGGCTGCGTTAGTTATGTCTCGGTGCGGGGCAAGTGCTTACAAGGTGTTTCCGATGGCGGAACAAATAAAAAGGCCATCGCAGGGTTTCCCTGCAACGGCCTTGAGGTCTGGGTCTGGCACCGCCTTCGCCGGTGTTCGCGGCTAAAGCCGCTCCCACAGGGGCCGCGTCAACCTGTCGCCGACTTGCCGGCGACAGGTTGTTCGATCAGCGTTTTCTGGCAAGCAGATAGCAACCCACCAGCAACCCGACTGCACACAGGCACGCCACGTAATACGCCGGTGCCATGGGGCTGAACTTGAGCAGCGCGGTCACCACCATCGGCGTCAAACCGCCAAAAATGGCGTACGCCAGGTTGTAGGAGAAAGACAGCCCACTGAAGCGCACCACCGGCGGGAAGGCCTTGACCATCACGTAGGGCACGGCGCCGACGATACCCACGCACAGCCCGGTCAGGGCGTACAGCGGGAACAGCAGGTCCGGGCGGGTCGGCAGGCTGTGGTAGAAGGCCCAGGACGACGCCAGTAGCGCCAGGCTACCGATAATGAACACGCGCCCGGCGCCGAAGCGGTCGGCCAGGCGGCCGGCAGCGATGCAGCCCAGGCTGAGCAGCACGATGGCCAGGCTGTTGGCCTTGAGCGAATCGGTGGGGCTGACGTGGTAGAGGCTCTGCAACAGCGCCGGGGTCATCAGGATGATCACCACGATACCGGCCGACAGCAGCCAGGTGAGCAGCATCGACAGGATGATCGCGCCGCGGTGGTCGCGCAGCACCGCGCGCAGCGGCAGCTCCTCGGCCAGGGCCTTGCGCGCCTGCATCTCGGCGAACACCGGGGTTTCATGCAGCCAGCGGCGCAGGTAGACCGCGAAGAAGCCGAACACACCACCCAGCAGGAACGGGATGCGCCAGGCGTAGTCCGCCACTTCTTCCGGGGTGTAGAGCGTGTTGATCAGCGTCGCCACCAGCGAGCCAAGCAGGATGCCCGAGGTCAGGCCCGCCGTCAGGGTGCCGCAGGCATAGCCAGTGTTGCGCGCCGGCACGTGCTCGGAGACGAACACCCAGGCGCCCGGCACTTCACCGCCGATGGCCGCGCCCTGGATGACACGCATCAACAGCAGCAGGATCGGCGCCCACAGGCCGATCTGTGCATAAGTCGGCAGCAGGCCCATGATCAGGGTCGGCACCGCCATCATGAAGATGCTCAGGGTGAACATCTTCTTGCGCCCGAGCAGGTCACCGAAGTGGGCCATGACAATGCCGCCCAGCGGCCGTGCCAGGTAGCCGGCGGCGAAGATGCCGAAGGTTTGCATCAGGCGCAACCATTCGGGCATGTCGGCGGGGAAGAACAGCTTGCCCACCACCGTGGCGAAGAACACGAAGATGATGAAGTCGTAGAACTCCAGGGCACCCCCGAGGGCAGACAGAGAGAGGGTCTTGTAGTCGCTACGGGTCAGCGGCCGGGAAGGCTGCTCGATACTGCTCGGCACGGAGGTCATCGCTGCTCGTTCTCTTGTAGGTATGCAGGCCGCTTGGCATGCGGCTTCTGGATTGGGTAGCGGGTGAAGATATCAAATTGCCGAGCAGCGCTCATAGCGGTACAAAATCCGTACAGATATTCATGAATGTGACGTCGTCGCTGGCTGTGCGGGTCTATATACTGCCCGCTCGTAGGAAAAGGTTGATTCTGGTGCGGGACGTTGTGCGAAAACGTCGGTCTCTATTGTCAGACTGTTTCGCAGAGTCTCCCCTTTGGCCGCCCCGAAGCGAAATCAGCGTAGTATGCGACCAGCTGAATCGTTTTTACGGCGTCCTTCACTGCGCCACCCACGAAGCGTCACGGGTCAGAGGCCCCACGGCATGATTGAGCTCGAACAAGAAGATCCTATTCCGCAGGGCGACCTGGCCTTGCAGATCACCGCGCTGCCGCGCGAAACCAACGGTTTTGGCGACATCTTCGGCGGCTGGCTGGTCGCGCAGATGGACCTGGCCGGTACCGCCATGGCCAGCCGCGTTGCCGGTGGCCGCGTGGCCACGGTGGCCATCGACCGCATGGCCTTCCTGGTGCCGGTGGCCGTGGGTGCACAACTTTCCTTCTATACCCAGACCCTGGAAATCGGCCGCAGCTCGATCCAGATGATGGTCGAAGTGTGGAGCGACGATCCGCTGTCCAGTGAATGGCGCAAGGTCACCGAAGCGGTGTTCGTGTTCGTCGCCATCGACGGCAGCGGCCGCACTCGCTCGGTGCCTCGTCGCTAACCTGCGCGAGCGGTAAACTCATTGCAGGTCACCGGGTCCAACGGACCGACAGGCATTCAATGAGACGAGCGCAATGGCTACTTTCAAGGTCGACACCGAGCTACACGGCGAACTCAACTGCTGGCGCATTACCAGCGACCGCGCCGAACTTCTGATCGCCCAGCAGGGCGCGCAGGTCCTCAGCTACCAGCGCATCGGCGAGCCGCCCCTGCTGTGGCTGAGCGACCAGGCCATTTTCCGTCAAGGCAAGTCGGTGCGCGCCGGGGTTCCGGTGTGCTGGCCCTGGTTTGGCAATCTGCAGCGCAATCCGGCATCAGTGCAGGGCATGTTCCAGGGCGAACAGGCACCCGCCCATGGCCTGGCCCGTGGCCGCGACTGGCAGTTGCTCGGTATGGAAGAGTCTGGCGACAGCCTGCGTATCGAATTCACCCTGCCCGACGCCCAGGGCGAGCTGCCGGGCTGGCCCCATGAGGTCGAGCTCAAGCTGCTGGTGGAGCTGGGCGATCAATTGCAACTGACCCTCACCAGCTACAACCTCGGCAATACCAACGTCACCCTCAGCCAGGCCCTGCACAGTTACTTCGCCGTGAGCGATGTGCGCCAGGTACAGGTGGAAGGCGTCGATGGCCTGGGCTATATCGAAACCCTGGCGGACTGGGAGCAGCGCCAGCAGCGGGGCAACCTGGCTTTCACGGGCGAGACCGATCGTATCTACCTGAATGCGCCCCAACAGCTGGCCATCGTCGACCCGCACTGGAACCGGCGCATCACGCTGCAGGCCAGCGGCTCACGCAGCGCGGTGATCTGGAACCCCTGGACCGAACGCGCCCAGGAGCTGCCGGACATGGCCGACGATGGCTGGCAGCGCATGCTGTGCATCGAGACGGCGAATGTGTGGGATGACGTGGTCGAGCTCAAGCCAGGGGCGAGTCATGCGCTGGCGCTCACCATCGGCTGTGAAAAAATCTGAAACTTGCGTTACCTGCACCGGCCTCTTCGCGGGCAAGTCGCAGCGGCGAACCGCCGCTCCCACAGGACCTGCATAGCCCCTGAAAGCTGTTGAGTACCCGCGAAGGGGCCGGTGCAGGCGATCAAAGATCCGCGTCTTCGACCACCCTCACCTTCCCCGCCTCCAACGCATACGCCGCATCCGCCAGGTCATTGCTGACCTTCTCCACCTTCAAGGTGCCGGTCACCCACAGCGGCGTGTAGATATCGTCGATTTTCAACCCTTTCGGATACCGCACCAGCACCAGCTGGTTCGGCGGCGGTGGCGGCACGTGGATGCAGGCGCCGGGGTACGGCACCAGGAAGAACAAGGTGCTGTTGCCCTTGGCATCGCTCTCCAGCGGCACCGGGTAACCGCCCAGGCGGATCTGTTTGCCATTCATGGCGGCCACGGTCTTGGTCGAGTACATCACCGCCGGCAGGCCCTTGCTCTGCTTCAGGCCGCCCTTGGCAGTGAACACGCCCTGGGCTTCGGGGGAGTTGTGGTCGATCTCGGGCATCTGCTCGAGGGCCTTCTGGTCCGACTTGGGCATCAGCTCCAGCCAGTCGGTTTCGGGCAATTCGGCACGGGCCAGGGTGCTGACCAGCAGCAGGGGGATGAGGAATAACGCACGCATGGAAATGCTCGGCAACTCAGGTTTGAATTGCCGAGCATTCTAGCCTGTGTTCAGTTCTTCTTGATGAAGCCGTAGATCACCAGAAGGATGATCGCGCCGACCAGGGCCCCGAAGAAGCCTGCGGCCTGCCCGGCCTGGTAGATGCCCAGGGCTTGCCCGCCATAGGTGGCGGCCAGTGAGCCGGCGATACCGAGGAGGATGGTCATGATCCAGCCCATGCTGTCGTCCCCGGGTTTCAGGAAGCGCGCCAGCAGGCCGACGATCAGGCCGATGAAGATGGTTCCAATGATGCCCATGGCAATCCCTCTGTGGTGAAGTGGAACAAGCCAAAGCCTAGTCAGCGCTTTGGCTTGTCGCCATTTCAGAGGGTCGCTTAGCGCAAGAAGTTCGCTCAGCCGGCGATCAACGCCTCTACTTCGGCGATCTTGGCCTGGAGCGTGGCCATGTCGGCGCAACGCAGGGTGGCGTGGCCAACCTTGCGCCCGACCTTGAAGGCCTTGCCGTAGTGGTGCAGGTGGCAGTCGTCGATGGCGACAACCTTGTCCACCGCCGGCACTTCGCCGATGAAGTTGAGCATGGCGCTCTCACCGACCTTGGCGGTCGAGCCCAGCGGCAGGCCGGCGACGGCGCGCAGGTGGTTCTCGAACTGGCTGCACTCGGCGCCTTCGATGGTCCAGTGCCCGGAGTTGTGCACACGCGGGGCGATTTCGTTGGCCTTCAGGCCACCGTCGACTTCGAAGAACTCGAACGCCATCACGCCGACGTAGTCCAGCTTCTGCAGCACGCGGCCAACGTAGTCTTCGGCCAGGGCCTGCAGCGGGTGCGCAACGCTGGCCACGGACAGGCGCAGGATGCCGCTGTCGTGGGTGTTGTGCACCAGCGGGTAGAAGCGGGTTTCGCCATCACGGGCACGCACGGCCACCAGCGACACTTCGCCGGTGAACGGCACGAAGCCTTCCAGCAGGCACGGAACGCTGCCCAGCTCGGCGAAGGTGTCGATTACGTCTTCCGGTTTGCGCAGGACTTTCTGGCCCTTGCCGTCATAACCCAAGGTACGGGTCTTCAACACGGCCGGCAGGCCGATGCTGGCGACGGCGGCGTCGAGGTCGGCCTGCGAGAGGATGTCGGCGAAGGCTGGGGTCGGGATCCCCAGGTCGCGGAACATGCTCTTCTCGAACAGGCGGTCGCGGGCGATGCGCAGGGCTTCGGCGCTCGGGTACACCGGCACGAACTGCGACAGGAAGGCGACGGTTTCCGCCGGCACGCTTTCGAACTCGAAGGTCACCAGGTCGACTTCGTCGGCCAGCTGGCGCAGGTGGTCCTGGTCGCCGTAGTCGGCACGCAGGTGCTCGCCCAGGGGGGCGGCGCAGGCGTCCGGGGCCGGGTCGAGGAAGGCGAAGTTCATGCCCAGCGGGGTGCCCGCCAGGGCCAGCATGCGGCCCAGCTGGCCGCCACCGATTACACCGATCTTCATATCGTCAGCCTCAAGCCTGGCGCGGGTCTGGATTGTCCAGCACGGTGTCGGTCTGCTCGGTGCGGAACTGCTTGAGCGCCGCGTGGAACTGCGGGTACTTGGCACCGAGGATGCTCGCCGACAGCAGGGCGGCGTTGATTGCGCCGGCCTTGCCGATGGCCAGGGTGGCAACCGGCACGCCGGCCGGCATCTGTACGATCGACAGCAGCGAGTCGACGCCCGAGAGCATCGACGACTGCACCGGCACGCCCAGCACCGGCAGGTGCGTCTTGGCGGCGCACATGCCCGGCAGGTGGGCGGCGCCACCGGCACCGGCGATGATCACCTCGATGCCACGGCCTTCGGCCTCATCGGCATACTGGAACAGCAGATCCGGGGTGCGGTGGGCGGAAACCACCTTCACTTCGTAGGGAATGCCGAGTTTTTCCAGCATATCGGCGGTGTGGCTAAGGGTGGACCAATCGGACTTGGAGCCCATGATCACGCCAACCAGTGCACTCATCGTCGAGCCTCTTCGCTTGTGCGCCCGCAGGCGCGTCAAAAAACAACAAGCCACGCGGGACGACCGGCGTGGCTTGTTTGCTGATCTGGACCGGAGCTATCCGGTCGAAAGGCCGCGCAGTATACCGTAACGCACAGCCGTCACGGCACCCCCGGCGACCAACTGTCGCCCTTATTTTTCGGGGCTTTGGCTGACTTTTGGGTCAACTGAACCGCCTTCGAGCTTGCGCCACAGCAAGCGCACGTTGGCCTTGCGCACCAGGGCGCAGCGATACAGGCGGATTTCCAGCGGCACATGCCACTGGCTGGCGCCACAGACCACCAGCTCGCCGCGCTCAAGCTCGCCGCGCATCGACAGCTTGGGCACCCAGGCGATGCCCATGCCTTCCAATGCCATGCTTTTGAGGCTGTCGGCCATGGCCGTTTCATACACCGTGGTATAGCGCAGGTTGCGCTGGCGCAGCAGCAGGTTGACCGAACGGCCGAGGAAGGCACCGGCGCTGTAGGCCAGCAAGGGCACACTGCCCTCACCTTCCAGGTCGAACAACGGCTTGCCATCGGGCGCAACTGCGCATACCGGGAGCATTTCGGTGTTGCCCATGTGCAAGGAAGGGAAGATTTCGGCATCCATTTGCAGCGCGGCGTCCGGGTCGTAGAACGCCAGCATCAGGTCGCAGCCACCCTCGCGCAATGCATGCACCGCATCTCCCACGTTGGTGGCCACCAGGCGGGTGGCGATGTTCAAACCGTCGTTGCGCAACTGGGCCACCCAACGGGGGAAAAACCCCGAAGCCAGCGAGTGCGCCGCGGCCACCTGGATCACCTCACCCTGCCCGCCCTCAAGATGATGCAAATGGCGCAGAACTTCGCTCAACTGGTCGACAACAGTACGCGCCGTAACCAGAAACAGCTGCCCGGCCTCGGTCAGTTCGATGGGGGTGCGGGAACGGTTCACCAAGGTCAGCCCCAAGGCCGCTTCCAGGCTGCGGATGCGTCGGCTGAACGCCGGCTGGGTGACGAAACGGCGCTCGGCCGCTTGCGAGAAACTGCGGGTTGAGGCCAGGGCACTGAAGTCCTCCAGCCATTTGCTTTCGAGGTTCATCGACTACTCCGCAACGCGTGCACCAAAATGGAACACGCTCGATTGTCAATCGGCGTCACATCAAACCGTATGCCGTTTGTGCATAGGTTAGCGTGCAACAGCATTGGCCGCCAAATCTGCCCAGCCCTAGCATTGGCGGCATTCCGGCAGGTGCCGGGTCAAAATCGAGATGATATCCATCATGTCCTCCGCTGCATCGTTCCGCGTCGAAAAAGATCTGCTTGGTACCCTTGAAGTCCCTGCCGATGCCTACTACGGCATCCAGACTCTGCGCGCTGCCAACAACTTCCACCTCTCCGGTGTTCCGCTGTCGCACTACCCGAAACTGGTAGTCGGCCTGGCGATGGTCAAGCAGGCAGCTGCTGACGCCAACCGTGAGCTGGGGCACCTGAGCGATGCCAAACACGCCGCGATCAGCGCAGCCTGCGCACGACTGATCAAGGGCGACTACCACGAGCAGTTCGTGGTGGACATGATTCAAGGCGGTGCTGGTACTTCCACCAACATGAACGCCAACGAAGTCATCGCCAACATCGCGCTGGAGGCCATGGGCCACCAGAAGGGTGAGTACCAGTACCTGCACCCGAACAACGATGTGAACATGGCGCAGTCGACCAACGACGCCTACCCGACCGCGATCCGTCTGGGTCTGCTGCTGGGCCACGACGCCCTGCTGGCCAGCCTCGACAGCCTGATCCAGGCTTTCGCCGCCAAAGGTAAAGAGTTCGACCACGTTCTGAAGATGGGCCGTACCCAGCTGCAGGACGCCGTACCGATGACCCTGGGCCAGGAATTCCGCGCCTTCGCCACCACCATGACCGAAGACCTGCAGCGCCTGCGCTCGCTGGCTCCGGAACTGCTGACCGAAATCAACCTGGGCGGCACCGCCATCGGTACCGGCATCAACGCCGACCCGGGCTACCAGATGCTGGCCGTTCAGCGCCTGGCGATCATCAGCGGCCAGCCGCTGGTGCCAGCTGCCGACCTGATCGAAGCCACCTCCGACATGGGCGCCTTCGTGCTGTTCTCCGGCATGCTCAAGCGCACCGCGGTCAAGCTGTCGAAGATCTGCAACGACCTGCGCCTGCTGTCCAGCGGCCCACGCACCGGCATCAACGAGATCAACCTGCCGGCGCGCCAGCCAGGCAGCTCGATCATGCCAGGCAAGGTCAACCCGGTTATCCCGGAAGCCGTCAACCAAGTCGCCTTCGCCATCATGGGCAACGACCTGGCCCTGACCGTCGCCGCCGAAGGTGGCCAGCTGCAGCTGAACGTGATGGAGCCGCTGATCGCCTACAAGATCTTCGACTCGATCCGCCTGCTGCAACGCGCCATGGACATGCTGCGCGAGCACTGCATCGTCGGCATCACCGCCAACGAACAGCGCTGCCGTGAACTGGTCGAGCACTCGATCGGCCTGGTCACCGCCCTGAACCCGTACATCGGCTACGAAAACGCCACCCGTATCGCCCGCGTTGCCCTGGAAACCGGCCGCGGCGTACTGGAACTGGTGCGCGAAGAGAAGCTGCTGGACGAAGAGATGCTCAACGACATCCTGCGTCCGGAAAACATGATCGCCCCACGTCTGGTTCCGCTGAAGGCGTAACCCGACCGTAGCAAACAGTCTCACCAGGTCGAGGGACTAGACACCTCTCAACCTTTCAAGGGCCCGAGCGCACGCATCGGGCCCTTTTTTTATGCGCGCTTCCCACAGAGGCCAACACTCCCCGGCACACAACTTGCTCCATAATGCCCCTCAGCCCCACGGGACACCGAGCATGCTGCACAGCCACCTCACCACCCTCAATGCCGTTTCGCTGATCCTCCAGGTGTTCCAGGAACAGGACGTGGACGCGCAGCAACTGCTCGCCGGCAGCGGCATTGGCCTGGCAGACCTTGAGCACCCGGACGCGCGCATCACCACCCAGCAAGAACTGCAGGTGTGCGCCAACGCCCTGGCCCGCCGCGAGGACATCGGCCTGGAGCTGGGCCGGCGGATGCATGTGTCGTGCTACGGCATGCTCGGTTACGCGCTGCTCTCCAGTGCCACTTTGGGTGACGCCCTGCGCCTGGCGCTGACATTTCCGGCACTGCTGGGAACAGTCTTCCAGTTGCGCCTGGTGGACGATGGCCAGCGCGTGTGGCTGTGCGCCAGCGACCACTACGACGCGCCAGGGCTGGCCGCCTTCAATGCCGAATTCTGCCTGGTGTCGCTGAAAGTGATCTGCGACGACCTGCTGGGTCGCCCGTTGCCGCTGCTGGCGGCCCGCTTCGAACACCCCCGGCCCGGTTATCACGCGCTCTACGCCGGTGCATTCGCCTGCCCGCAGGGCTTCGATGCGGGCGACAACGCCTTCGCCTTCGAGCGGCGCTGGCTGGACATGCCGCTGCCGCTGGCCGACCCGGTCACCCACAAAGCAATGAGTGAGCGCTGCCGGCGCCTGAACCTGGAGTTCACCGGCCGCCAGGCCTGGCTGGGGCGGATTCGCCAACTGCTTATTCAGCAACTGGATGCGGCGCCCGGGCTGGAAGGCCTGGCGCGGCAGATGAACTGCTCGTCGCGCACCCTGCGCCGGCATTTGCAGGCGCTGGGCAGCAGTTATCAACAGCTGCTCGACGAGCTGCGCTTCGAGCGGGCCAAGCAGTTGCTGGCCGAGGACCAGATGCCGATCTATCGCATCGCCGAGAGCCTCGGCTTCAGCGAGACTGCGAGCTTCCGGCATGCCTTCCAGCGTTGGAGTGGCGTAGCGCCGAGCCATTTTCGCGGTTGATTGTGCCGGCCTCTTCGCGGGTAAACCCGCTCCCACAGGTATATGTATGACCCTGTGGGAGCGGGCTTGCCCGCGAAGAGGCCAGCACAGGATGACTTGGCCACATCGATCCCCTTTTGGCCATCCGCACCGTTCTCCCCTCACTGGCCCACCCAGCAGAATGACCCCACGCCAGTGATTACCCGGAGAACAACAAATGCTGACGATCTATTCCGATGACCACCGCCTGCATCACGGCCGCTGCGAGCTGATCGACGGCAAGCTGATGCCCTGCTTCGAGATGCCCTCGCGCGCCGATCATGTGCTGGAGCAGGTGAAAAAGCGCAACCTTGGCGACGTCCAGGGCCCGACCGACTTCGGCCGCGCCCCGCTGCAACGCATCCACAGCGCCGACTACCTGAACTTCTTCGAGGGCGCCTGGGCGCGCTGGGCCGCGCTCGGCCACGACGGCGACCTGCTGCCCTTCACCTGGCCGGCACGCACCCTGCGCCAGGTCAAACCCACCGGCCTGCATGGCGAGCTCGGTTACTACAGCTTCGACGCCGGCGCGCCGATCACCGCCGGTACCTGGCAGGCCGCCTACAGCGCCGCGCAAGTCGCGCTCACCGCCCAGGCCGCGATCCAGCAAGGCGCCCACTCGGCCTTCGCCCTGTGCCGCCCGCCAGGGCACCACGCCGCCGCCGAGGTAATGGGGGGTTATTGCTACCTGAACAATGCCGCCATCGCCGCCCAGGCCTTCCTTGACCAGGGCCGGCGCAAAGTGGCCATCCTCGATGTCGACTACCACCACGGCAACGGCACCCAGGACATCTTCTACCAGCGCAACGACGTGTTCTTCGCCTCGATCCACGGCGACCCGCAGGACGAATTCCCGTTCTTCCTCGGTTATGCCGACGAGACCGGCGAAGGCGCGGGCGTTGGCTGCAACATCAACTACCCACTGCCCGCCGGCAGCGACTGGGCAGCCTGGAACGCCGCATTGGAAGCGGCCTGCCAGCGCATCGCCGAGTACGACGCCGACGTGCTGGTGATCTCTCTGGGCGTGGACACCTTCAAGGACGACCCGATCTCGCAGTTCAAGCTGGACAGCCCCGACTACCTGGAAATGGGCAAACGCATCGGCCAACTCGGCAAGCCGACCCTGTTCGTGATGGAAGGTGGCTACGCTGTGGAAGAAATCGGCATCAACGCGGTCAATGTGCTGGAAGGCTTCCAGCACGCCCAGCCAGGAGCCTGAACATGGTCCGACTCAAGCGTCTGCTCGCCCCACTCATCGCCGCCAGCCTGTTCACCGGCGCCCTGCAGGCCCAAGCGGCACCGGGCACTCTGCGGGTATACAACTGGTTCGACTACATCACCCCGCAAACCCTCGTCGACTTCCAGAAGGACAGCGGGGTCAAGCTGATCTACGACATCTTCGACACCAACGAGGCGCTGGAAGCCAAGCTGCTCACCGGCAACTCCGGCTACGACGTGGTGGTGCCGTCCAACGTGTTCCTCGCCAAACAGATCGAGGCCGGGGTATTCCAGCCCCTGGACCGCAGCAAGCTGCCCAACTGGCAGCACCTGGACCCGGCGCTGATGAAGCTGATCGAAGCCAACGACCCGGGCAACAAGTTCGCCGTGCCCTACATGTACGGCACCGTGCTGATCGGCTTCAACCCGGCCAAGGTCAAGGCGGTGCTCGGTGACAACGCCCCGGTGGACAGCTGGGACCTGATCTTCAAGGAAGAGAACATCGCCAAGCTCAAGCAGTGCGGCGTGGCGCTGCTCGACTCACCGTCGGAGATTTTGCCGCTGGCGTTGTCGTACCTGGGCCTGGACCCGAACAGCGGCAAGCCGGCGGATTATCAGAAGGCTCAGGACCTGCTGATGAAGATCCGCCCGCACATCACCTATTTCCACTCGTCCAAGTACATGGCCGACATCGCCAATGGCGACATCTGCGTGGCGGTGGGTTATTCCGGCAGCTTCTCCCAGGCGGCCAACCGCGCGCGCGAAGCCAAGAACGGTGTGGTGGTGGACATGCGCCTGCCGAGGGAAGGCGCACCGATCTGGTTCGACATGCTGGCGATCCCGAAGAACGCGGCCAACCCGGAAGATGCGCATACCTTCATCAACTACCTGCTGCGGCCTGAGGTGATCGCGCCGATCAGTGATTTCGTCGGCTACCCGAACCCGAACAAGGATGCGACCGACAAGGTCAGCCCGGCGATCCGCAACAACCCCAACCTGTACCCCACGGCCGAGGCGATGGCCAAGCTGTATACCCTCAAGCCGCTGCCGCGGGATGCCGAGCGGGCACGGACGCGGGCCTGGACCAAGATCAAGTCGGGCACCTGATGCGCTCCGGCTGCTCGCTGTAGGAGCGGCCTTGCGTCGCGAAAGGGGCGCGAAGCGGCCCCCGCATTTCGGCGTCACCGCAAATATTGCCGGGGCTGCTCCGCAGCCCTTTCGCGGCACAAGGCCGCTCCTACAGAAGACAGTCGTTCCTACCTCCAGGCCTTGCGCAAGCGCATCAGCGCTTCGGCAATCTCCCCCTCCGGTACCGCCGCAAACCCCAGCACCAGCCCCGCCCGCTTATCCACAGGCACTTCGCTGTCTTCCAGCCAATAGCCGCTCAACGGATTGACCTCCACCCCTACCGCCTCGGCCCGGGCAACCAACTCTTGTTCCCGCGCAAAGTTATCCACAGCCACTTTCACATGCAGCCCCGCCGCCACTTCCGGCATTGCCCCAAGCCCTGGCACATCCACCGGCCAGCCCGCCTTCAACACATTCCTGCGCGCCAGCGCTGCCCGGCGCATGCGGCGGATATGGCGCTGGAAATGCCCCTGGGCCATGAACTGCGCCATGACGCACTGGCTGCCCACTTCCGAATGCCGCACCGCCAGCGCCTTGGCCTGGCTGAACGCCTGCACCAGCCGCTTGGGCAGCACCAGGTATCCCAGCCGCAGCGCCGGGAAGGCGATCTTGCCGAAGGTGCCGACGTACAGCACCCGTCCCTGCCGATCCAGTGCAGCCAATGGCGCCAGGGGCGCACCGCTGTAGCGGTACTCGCCGTCGTAGTCATCCTCGATGATCCAGCCATCCTGGCGCTCGGCCCAGGTCAGCAACGCCAGGCGCCGGGCCAGGCTCATGGTGACGCCGGTCGGGTACTGGTGGGCCGGCGTCACATAGGCCAGCCGGCAGTTTGGCAACAGGGCCAGGCGCACACAGTCCATGCCCTCTTCATCCACCGGCACGCCGCTGACCTTCGCCCCCGCCAGGGCGAGGGCGTGCCCGGCGGCGCGATAGCCCGGGTTTTCCACAGCCACGCCGTCACCGGGCTGTAACAGCAGCTGTGCACAAAGGCTGATCGCCTGCTGTGCGCCACTGGTGATCACTATTTGTTCAGCCGTGCAGGAAAGCCCCCGCGAGCGACGCAGATAGGTCGCGATCAACTCACGCAATGGCAACTCTCCCGCCGGGTCGCCATAACCGAGCAGCGCCGGATCGGAATTTCGCCAGAAACCCGCTTGCAGCTTGGCCCAGACCTCGAAAGGAAACAGGTCGAACGCCGGCAGGCCGACCCGGAAAGCCCTTGGCGAGCCGGTTCTGGGTGGCGGCAGATGGTGATTTTTCAGACGCTGCAATGGCTCGCTGCACGCAGTGAAACTGGATAAATCCTCAGTGTCAGATGCCTGAAATGTGGATAACCCTGTTGATAAACCCCGGGATAACCCTGTGGATAGTTGTGTGGATAGTTTTCCCAGCTGGCTCACATAGGTGCCATCGCCAACCCGGCTTTCGATGAAGCCCTCGGCATACAACTGGTCATAGGCGCGTACCACGCTGTTGCGCGACAGCGTCAGAACCGCGGCCAGGTCGCGGGTAGCCGGCAGCCGAGTGCCGCCTTCCAGGCGCCCATCCAGCACGCGGGCGCGCAGGGCCTGGTACAGCTGCTGGCTGAGCCCGCGGCGGCGACGGTCGAGGGCGATGCCGGCCGGGTCGAATGGCAGCGCGTGGGTACGTTCGCTCATGGCATTGGACCTATGAAAACAGTCATGAATGGCTCTTACACAGAGCCAATAGCCTGCCTAGGATGAAGCCACAGCACAAGGATCCCCGGCATGTACAACAGCAAACCGCACCAGGAACACGACCTCGGCCGCCTGCACCAGCACATGCTGCAAACCCGCCTGGCCATGCTGGTCAGCCATGGCGAACGGGGGCTGCTGGCCACCCACCTGCCGGTGCTTGTCGCTGCCGACGAGGGTGAGTTCGGTACGGTCTATGGCCATCTCGCCCGGGCCAACCCTCAGTGGCAGGACCTGGCGCAAGGCGCCGAAGCCTTGCTGGTATTCCCCGGCGCCGACGCCTATGTGAGCCCCGGGTTTTACCCGAGCAAGGCCGAAAACCCCAAGGTGGTGCCCACCTGGAACTACACGGCGGTGCATGCCTGGGGCCCGGTGGCGGTGATTCATGAGCCCGCATCGTTGCTCGATATCGTCAGCCGCCTGACCGACCGCCATGAACAAAGCCGCACAGCGCCCTGGCGCGTGGCCGATGCCCCAGCGGACTACCTCGACGGCATGCTCCGTGCCATCGTTGGCATCCGCCTGCCCATTACCCGCCTGCAGGGCGCGCGCAAACTCAGCCAGAACCGTTCGGCACAAGACATCGCCGGGGTACGCGAAGGCCTGGCCGCCAGCGCCGACCCTGTGGATAACCAACTCGCCGCGCACATGCGCGACCTCTGAAGGAAAAGCCCCATGACCGAGATCACCCTGCGCCCGGTAGGCGCCGCCGACCACGCCGCCTGGCTGCCCCTGTGGCAGGCTTACCTGCGCTTCTATGAAACCGAACTGCCCGAGGCGGTCAGCGTCAGCACCTGGCAACGCCTGCTGGACAGCAACGAGCCGACCCATTCGGCGCTGGCCTGGGTCGATGGCAAGGCGGTGGGAATGGTCAACTTCATCTACCACCGCTCCAACTGGAGCATCGAGCCTTCCTGCTACCTGCAGGACCTCTACGTCGACAGCCAAGTGCGCGGCCTGGGCATCGGCCGGCAATTGATCGAGCATGTCTACGCCACGGCCAAGGCCGACGGCTGCGCCAAGGTGCACTGGCTGACCCACGAAACCAACGCTACCGCCATCAGCCTCTACGAGCAGGTTGCCGAGCGCCCCGGCTTCATCCAATTTCGCAAACCACTGTAGGCCGCCCATGACTGACGCATTGAACTGGAAACCCGCCGGTACGCCCAAGGCCGAACCCCTCGAAGGCCGATTCATTCGCCTGGAGAAGCTCGACCCGGCGCGCCATGGCGACGACCTCTGGGATGTGCTGCAAGGGCCGGGCTCGGACCCGGTGCTGTGGGACTACCTGCCCTATGGCCCGTTCGCCGAACGCGCCAGCTTCGACCGTTGGCTCGACGCCAACGCCGCCAGCCGCGACCCGCTGTTCTACAGCGTGATCGACCGCGCCAGCGGCCAGGTGCAGGGCATCCTCAGCTACATGTCGATCGTGCCGGAACAGGGCCGCTTCGAGATCGGCCATATCGCTTTCGGCGCCGCCATGCAGCGCACGCCCAAGGGCACCGAGGCGGTGTACCTGCTGAGCAGGTTGGGCTTCGCGTTAGGCAACCGCCGGCTGGAGTGGAAGTGCAACAACGCCAACGCCCGCTCCAAGCGGGCGGCGGAGCGGTTCGGCTTTGTGTTTGAAGGGGTGTTCCGCAACCACATGGTGGTCAAGGACCGCAACCGGGATACCGCCTGGTATTCGATTACCGATACCGAGTGGCCGGCCGTGGCGGCAGGGTTCGAGCGGTGGTTGAACGAGGACAACCAGCGCCCCGAGGGCCAGGTGCAAACACTCGAAGCCTGTCGCGGATCTCTGTAGGAGCTGTCTTGCCGGGGTGCCGGACCGGCAAGGCCGTTCCTACAGGCTCAGCCCGCCGCACCTGATACAGAGACCTGGAAAAAAAAGGGGAGCATTCGCTCCCCAGAGGTTAACCGCTTGTAGATGAAGGCTTATCTCAGCCTTCGATCTCGATCAGGATCTCGCCCGGGGTGACCCGGTCGCCCTTGGCCACATGGATGGCCACGACCTTGCCGGCGATCGCCGCCTGCACTTCGGTCTCCATCTTCATGGCTTCGGTAATCAGCACCGCTTGGCCGGCCTTGACCACGTCACCTTCCTTGACCAGCACATCGACGATGTTGCCCGGCATGGTGGTGCTGACGTGGCCCGGTGCGCTGGCCTGCTTGCGCTTGCTGCTGCCACCGCCGACGAACTCGTTGAGTGGCTCGAACACCACTTCTTCCGGCATGCCGTCGATGGACAGGTAGAAGTGACGCTTGCCTTCGGCCTTGACGCCCACCCCGGTGATGTCGACGCGGTAGGTTTCGCCGTGCACGTCGATGACGAACTCGGTCGGCACGCCTTCACCGCCCACCGAGCCCATCGCGCCGGCTTCCGGAATCGGCAGCAGGGCTTCGGGGGTGAGGGTGCCGGCTTCGCGCTCTTCGAGGAACTTGCGCCCGATGTCCGGGAACATGGCGAAGGTCAGCACGTCCTCTTCACTGCGCGCCAGGGCGCCGATGTCACTGCGCAGCTTGGCCATTTCCGGCTTGAGCAGGTCGGCCGGGCGCACGTCGATCACGTCCTCGCTGCCGATGGCCTGGCGGCGCAGCTGCTCGTTGACCACGCCCGGGGCCTTGCCGTAGCCGCCTTGCAGGTACAGCTTCACTTCGTTGGTGATGGTCTTGTAGCGCTCGCCGGCCAGCACGTTGAAAAACGCCTGGGTGCCGACGATCTGCGAGGTCGGGGTGACCAGCGGCGGGAAGCCGAGGTCTTCGCGCACCCGTGGGATTTCTGCCAGCACTTCGCCCATGCGGTTGAGCGCGCCCTGCTCCTTGAGCTGGTTGGCCAGGTTGGAAATCATCCCGCCCGGTACCTGGTTGACCTGCACGCGGGTGTCCACGGCGGTGAACTCGCTCTCGAACTGGTGGTACTTCTTGCGCACGGCGTAGAAGTACAGGCCGATTTCCTGCAGCAGCTCCAGGTCCAGGCCGGTGTCGAACTCGCTGCCCTTGAGCGCGGCGACCATCGACTCGGTGCCTGGGTGGCTGGTGCCCCAGGCGAAGCTGGAGATGGCGGTGTCGATGTGGTCGACGCCGTTTTCAACGGCCTTGAGCTGGCACATCGCGGCCAGGCCGGCGGTGTCATGGGAGTGGATGAACACCGGCAGCGACTGTTCGGCCTTGAGTGCCTTGACCAGCTCGCCGGTGGCGAACGGGGTCAGCAGCCCGGCCATGTCCTTGATCGCCACCGAGTCGCAACCCATGGCTTCCATCTGCTGGGCCTGCTTCACGAAGGCATCGATGGTGTGCACGGGGCTGGTGGTGTAGGCGATGGTGCCCTGGGCGTGCTTGCCGGCGGCCTTCACGGCCTCGATGGCCACGCGCAGGTTACGCACGTCGTTCATGGCGTCGAAGATGCGGAACACATCGATGCCGTTGACCGCGGCCTTGGCGACGAAGGCCTTGACCACGTCGTCGCTGTAATGGCGGTAGCCCAGCAGGTTCTGGCCGCGCAGGAGCATCTGCAGGCGGGTGTTGGGCAGTGCGCTGCGCAGCTTGCGCAGGCGCTCCCACGGGTCTTCCTTGAGGAAGCGCACGCAGGCGTCGAAGGTGGCGCCGCCCCAGACTTCCAGCGACCAGTAGCCGACTTTGTCGAGCTTGTCGCAGATCGGCAGCATGTCTTCGGTGCGCATGCGGGTGGCCAGCAGGGACTGGTGGGCGTCGCGCAGGATCGTGTCGGTAACAAAGATTTTCTTGGACATTATTCGGTTCCTCACAGGCCTGCGTGGGCGGCGATGGCGGCGGCGATGGCCAGGGCCAGCTCTTCGGGTTTGCGCTTGATCGAGTAGTTGGTCAGTTCGGGGTGGCTTTCGACGAAGCTGGTGTTGAACTGGCCGCTACGGAATTCCGGATTGCGCAGGATTTCCTGGTAGTACGCGGCGGTGGTCTTCACCCCCTGCACGCGCATGTCGTCCAGGGCCCGCAGGCCGCGGTCCATGGCTTCTTCCCAGGTCAGCGCCCACACCACCAGCTTCAGGCACATGGAGTCGTAGAACGGTGGAATGGTGTAGCCGGTGTAGATCGCCGTGTCGGTGCGCACGCCCGGGCCGCCGGGGGCGTAGTAGCGGGTGATCTTGCCGAAGCTGGGCAGGAAGTTGTTCTTCGGGTCTTCGGCGTTGATCCGGAACTGCAGGGCGAAGCCGCGGTGCTGGATGTCTTCCTGCTTGATCGACAGGGGCAGGCCCGAGGCGACGCGGATCTGCTCGCGGACGATGTCGATACCGGTGATTTCTTCGGTGATGGTGTGTTCCACCTGCACCCGGGTGTTCATCTCCATGAAGTACACCTCGCCCTCGGCGAGCAGGAACTCCACGGTACCGGCGTTCTCGTAGTTCACCGCCTTGGCCGCACGCACGGCCAGGTCGCCGATGTAGGCGCGCTGCTCGGGGGTGAGCTGCGGGCTGGGGGCGATCTCGATGAGCTTCTGGTTGCGGCGCTGGATCGAGCAGTCGCGCTCGAACAGGTGCACCACGTTGCCGAAGCTGTCACCGAGAATCTGCGCCTCGATGTGCTTGGGGTTGACGATGCATTTTTCCAGGAACACTTCTGCCGAACCGAAGGCCTTGGTGGCTTCGGAAATGACACGGGGGAAGTTCTGTTCCAGCTCCTCACGGCTGTTGCAGCGGCGAATGCCGCGCCCACCGCCGCCGGAAGTGGCCTTGAGCATCACCGGATAACCGATGCGGTCGCCTTCCTGCAGGGCTTCGTGGATGTCGGCAACGTTGCCTTCGGTGCCCGGGGTCACCGGCACACCGGCCTGGATCATGGTGCGGCGCGCTTCGGTCTTGTCGCCCATGCGGCGAATCACGTCAGCGGCCGGGCCGATGAACTTGACCCCGCGTTCGGCGCAGATCTCCGCCAGTTCGGCGTTTTCCGACAGGAAACCATAGCCCGGGTGCAGGGCATCACAGCCGGTTTCCACAGCCAGGTTGACCAGCTTGCGCGGGTTCAGATAACCGGCCAGGGGCTCGGCACCAATGCTGTAGGCCTCGTCGGCGCGCTTGACGTGCAAGGCGTGACGGTCGGCGTCGGAGTAGATCGCCACAGAGCGAATGCCCATCTCGGCGCAAGCGCGCACGATTCGAACTGCGATTTCACCCCGGTTGGCGATCAGGATTTTTTTTATCACTGGAGTCTTCCCAAAGCCGTAGGAACAGACGATCCGGTTTAACCGGTCGGCGCGTGACCAGACGTCGCTGGCCAGTCGCACAATCACCCTAGCGTTGTAGGTCGATAAACAAAAATCAATATTTGTTAGGGTCACCATTAGCAAAGGCTTATAGTTCGGTAACAAGGTTTTGCCGAGGCAGCTGAAAAGATGCGTAAGTCATTGATGCGTATGACATTGCGTCAATTGCAGATCTTCAATGAAGTGTGTGATTTGCGCTCCTACAGCCGGGCGGCCGAGGAAATGGCGCTGACGCAACCCGCCGTAAGTCTACAGATCCGCCAGCTCGAAGAACTGGTGGGCCAGCCGCTGTTCGAGTACGTCGGCAAGAAGCTTTATCTGACCGAGGCCGCCGAAGCCCTGCAACGCGCCAGCCGGGACATCTTCGGGCGCCTGGAGAACCTCGACATGCAGCTGTCGGACATGCAGGGCTCACTGCAGGGTCAGCTGAAACTGGCGATCGAATCCAGCGCCAAGTACTTCGTGCCACACTTGTTCGCCGCCTTCAAGCAGCGCCACCCGGAGGTCAACCTGACCCTGACGGTGGTCAACCGAGCCCAGGCGATCCGGCGCCTGTCGGACAACCGCGACGACCTGATCATCATGTCCATGGTGCCCCAGGACATGGGCCTGGAGTTCCTGCCCTTCCTCAACAACCCGATCGTCGCCGTGGCGCCGCCGGATCATCCGCTGTGCAAGCTGCAAAGCCTGCGCCTGCAGGACCTTGAACCTCATACCCTGCTGGTCCGCGAGCAAGGCTCGGGCACGCGCAAGGCCTGCGAGGAGTTCTTCAAGGACAAGCGCGTGCACTTCACCCAGACCCTGGAAGTGGCCTCCACCGATTCACAGCGTGAATGCGTGGTGGCGGGCCTGGGTATCGCCCTGCTGACCCGCCATGCGGTCAACCTGGAACTGGCCACCGGCGTGCTCAAGGAGCTGCCGGTGGAGGAGCTGCCGTTGTATCGCAGCTGGTGCATCGTGCAGGCCAAAGCCAAGCGCCAGTCGCCGGTGGCCTTGGCCTTCCAGGCGTTCATTCGCAGCGAACGTGCACAGATCAGCGGGCTTGTTGAGCGTTTTTCGGGGAAGTTGCCGCCGATACCTGCCACACCGTGATGTCCTGCAGGTCGGGGTAGTCGGCCAGCGAGCGCAGCAGTTCGCGGCGGTCGCAGTAGCTCTCGATGGCGCGCCGGAACTCCATGCGGCGCTGGTCCTTTTCCTGCTGCTTGCGAGCCTTGGCGTTGGGTTGGTACGAGCCGTCGTGTTCACGTGCCATTGCCTGTCTCCCAGATAGGATGGGGGGGAGTTTCAGGGTGGCGTTGCAGGTTTACCGTTTGGCGGTGGAAGGGTGACAGAATCGTGAATTTTCACCGGCTGTACGGGCCTCATCGCCGGCAAGCCGGCTCCCACACAATGGACTTGCACGCCCCTTGTAGGAGCGGCCTTGTGCCGCGAAAGGGCCGGCGCAGGCAATAGCGATCAGTCGTCTGTAGCCTTGATCGACTTGGGCGACAAACGCAGGCTGCGCAAGCTGCGCTTCACGCTCTTGAGGTGGTTGACCAGGCTCGGGCCACGGGCCATGGCCACGCCCATGGCCAGTACGTCGATCACTACCAGGTGGGCAATGCGCGACGTCAGCGGGGTGTAGATCTCGGTATCTTCGTGCACGTCGATCGCCAGGTTGACGGTCGACAGCTCGGCCAATGGCGTCTGGCTCGGGCACAGGGTGATCAGGTTGGCGCCGCTCTCGCGCACCAGGTTGGCGGTGATCAGCAGGTCCTTGGAGCGCCCCGACTGCGAGATGCACACCGCCACGTCACCCGGCTTCAGCGTAACCGCCGACATCGCCTGCATATGCGGGTCGGAATAGGCAGCAGCAGAGAGCAGCAGGCGGAAGAACTTGTGCTGGGCGTCGGCCGCCACCGCGCCGGACGCGCCAAAACCGTAGAACTCCACGCGCTGCGCTTGGGCCATGGCGCTCACCGCCTGCTGCAGGGCCTGGGGGTCGAGGTGCTCGCGCACTTCCATCAGCGTGTGCAGGGTGGTGTCGAAGATTTTCAGGCTGTAGTCGGCGACCGAGTCGTCTTCATGAATGGCGAACTGGCCAAAACTGGCCCCGGCGGCCAGGCTCTGCGCCAGCTTGAGCTTGAGGTCCTGGAAACCCGAACAACCGATCGCCCGGCAGAATCGCACGATGGTTGGCTCGCTGATGCCCACGTTGTGCGCCAGGTCGGCCATCGAACTGTGCATGACGGCAGCCGGGTCTAGCAGCACGTGGTCGGCCACTTTGAGTTCCGATTTGCGCAACAGGTGGCGCGATTGGGCGATATGTTGCAACAGATTCACGGTCTGGACTCGGTTATGATCGGCTGGCCGGGATGTAGCTTTCTTGTAGTTATACTACATGCTCGCCAACCCGCCCAGTTAAACGAACGTGGAGAGTGGTGGTTTGACTATACCTTGCGACATCCTGGTGTTCGGCGGCACGGGCGATCTGGCCCTGCACAAGCTGCTGCCGGCGCTCTACCACCTGTATCGCGAGGCCCGCCTGCACAATGCCGTGCGGATCATCTCCCTGGCCCGCCGCCCGCTGCCCCGCAACGACTACGTCAAGCTCGCCGAGCGCCACTGCCGCGCGCAGATCGCCCGCCAGGACTTCGACGAGGAGGTCTGGCAGCGCTTCTCGGCACGCCTGGACTACTTCCCCATGGACGCCGCGCAAAGCGCCGATTTCGGCCGCCTGGCGCGCTACCTGGGCGAGCCCGGCGGGCTGACGCGCATCTACTACCTGGCCACCGCGCCCCAGCTGTTCGTGCCCATCGCCAACCACCTGCGCATCGCCGGCCTGGCCGACCACGAGGCGCGCATCGTGCTGGAAAAGCCCATCGGCCATTCACTGGAGTCGGCCACCGCCATCAACGAAGCGATCGGCGAGGTGTTCGACGAGTCGCAGGTGTTCCGCATCGACCACTACCTGGGCAAGGAAACCGTGCAGAACCTCATGGCCCTGCGTTTCGCCAACGCCCTGCTGGAGCCGGTGTGGCGCAACAGCCAGGTGGACCATGTGCAGATCAGCGTCTGTGAAACGCTTGGCGTGGAGAGCCGTGGCGCCTACTACGACCGCGCCGGCGCCACCCGCGACATGCTGCAGAACCACTTGCTGCAGCTGCTGTGCCTGGTGGCCATGGAGCCGCCGGCACAATTCGACGCCGAGGCGGTGCGTGACGAAAAGGTGAAGATCCTGCGCGCCCTCAAGCCCATTACCGGCCAGGACGTACAGGACAAAACCGTGCGCGGCCAATACGGAGCCGGCAAGATCGGCGGCCAGGAAGTGCCCGCCTACTACTTCGAAAAGGACGTGGACAACGACAGTGACACCGAGACCTTCGTTGCCGTCCAGGCGCACATCGACAACTGGCGCTGGGCCGGGGTGCCATTCTACCTGCGTACCGGCAAGCGCATGGCGCGGCGCTCGTCGCAGATCGTCATCCAGTTCAAGCCAGTGCCCCACGAGCTGTTCAGCGGCGGGCAGGTCAACCAGTTGCTGATACAGCTACAACCGGACGAACACATCAGCCTGCGCATGATGACCAAGAGCCCCGGCAAGGGCATGCGCCTGGCGCCGGTCGAGCTCGACCTCAACCTTGCCCAGGCCTTCGCCCAGACCCGCCGCTGGGACGCCTATGAACGTTTGCTGCTGGACGTGATGGAGGGTGACTCGACGCTGTTCATGCGCCGCGACGAGGTCGAGGCCGCCTGGGCCTGGATCGACCCGATCCTGCAGGGCTGGGAGGAACACTTCCAGGCGCCACGCCCCTACCCCGCAGGCAGCAACGGGCCGGAGCAGGCCAACAGCTTGTTGGTACGCCAAGGTAGCCACTGGCATAGCTGAAATGGCTCCATCTGCCAGGGGCACGCCAATCTGCTGATCCTCACAACAGGCGAGGTACTCCACGTCGCCCCAGATGAGGCAACCAACCATGTACATCGAAACCAAGAACTGGACCGCACAGAACGACAAGATGCCAGGCAATGCCCGCTTCCGGGTTTGCGGCACAGTTACCGTCGGTCACCCGGGCTTCAATGCCGAACTGAGTATCCGCGCGAGTCAGGACAAATCCTTCGCCCTGGCACTGGACCTTAACGTCACCAAGGCTGAAGGCTTCTTCACTCAAGTGGTTACAGACAAAGCCGTCAGCTTCGAGCTGCCTGGCGATCATGGCCATATTCCCAAAGTGGATATTTTCCACGATGGCAAGCTGATCACCAGCATCACCGACATCGTCGAAACCCACTGATCAGCATCTTGCAACCACCACTCAGGCTTTCCATTGAGTGCGTGGTTGCTGTAACAAGGCCTCGAACGCCCCAGCGTCCAATGGCCTGCTGATAAGGTAACCCTGGACTTCATCGCAGCCATGCTCACGCAGGAATGCCAGTTGCTCCAGGGTTTCCACGCCTTCGGCCACCACCTTCAATTGCAGACTCTTGGCCATGGCGATGATCGCGCGGGTAATTGCTGCGTCCTGGCTGCCTTCGAGAAGACCACGGATGAACGCCTGGTCGATCTTCACGTAGTCCACCGGAAAGCGCTTCAGGTAGCTGAGCGATGAATAGCCAGTGCCGAAGTCGTCGATCGCCAGTTTTACCCCCAGTTGATGCAGCTGCTCGAAGGTGGCGATGATGTGCTCGACGCTGTCGATCAACTGGCTTTCGGTCAGTTCCAGCTCCAGCAGATGTGGCGCCAGCCCCGACTCCTGCAGAACCTGACGCACCAGGCTGACCAGCTTGCCCTGGCGCAACTGGTACACCGACAAATTCACCGAAACCCGCACTTCCACGCCCTGACGCAGCCACTCGCACGCCTGCCAGCAAGCCTGGCGCAGGACGAACTCGCCCATCGGTGCGATCAGCCCGGTTTCCTCGGCCAGGCCAATGAATTCGCCCGGCGGCACCATGCCCCATTCCGGGTGCTGCCAACGCACCAACGCCTCGGCGGCATGAATCTGCCCGGTGCGCAGGCACAGCTTGGGCTGGTAGTGGACCCGCAACTGCCCTTCGTCGATGGCTTTGCGCAACTGGTTCTCCAGTTGCAGGCGCTCCAGGGTGCTGGCGCGCAGGCTTTCGGTATAGAACTGGAAATTGTCGCCGCCCAGGTGCTTGGCGTGCTGCTTGGCCATGTCGGCCTGGCTGACCAGCGCATTGAGGTCGAAGGTGGCATCCGACAGTACGCTGATGCCCACCGACGCACTGATCACCACTTCATGAGGACCCAAACGCTGCGGCACCCGCAGCTTGTCGAGCAGCCGCGTGGTGACCCGCACCATGCTGGAAAGGTTGGTGTAGCCGTCGAACAGGATGGCGAACTCGTCACCCGACAGGCGCGCCACCGTATCGGCCTCGGGTACTGCGTTGGCGATGCGCTGGGCCATCTTCTTGAGCAACTGGTCGGCCAGCTCATGGCCGAGGCTCTCATTGAGCAGCTTGAAGCGGTCCAGGTCGACGTGCAGCAACGCCAGGCTGCGCCCGTTCAGGCGCATGCGCTGCGCGGCCTCGTGCAGGCGCAGGCGGAACAGCGCACGGTTGGCCAACCCGGTGAGGTCGTCGTAGTGGGCCAGGTAGCGCAGGCGCTCCTCCGACTCGCGGCGGGCCGACAGATCGGTATAGAAGCCGACGATGTTGGCGATGCGGCCGCGCGCATCCCGCACGCTGTTGAGCTGCAGCCATTGCGGGTAGAGCTCGCCGTTCTTGCGCGCCTCCACCAGCTCGCCCTGCCAGCGCCCCTGTTGCTCCAACGCCTGGTCGATGGCCTGGCTGTGCCGCCGCGCATCGCGGCTGCAGGGCAACTCCAGGGCGTTGCGGGCGATCAGCTCGGCGCGGCCATAGCCGGTCACGTCGCAGAACGCCTGATTGACCGCCAGCAACTGGAAGCTTGCGTCGAGGATGGCGATGCCTTCGCTGGCGGCCTCGAATACCGTGGCTGCCAGGCGCTGCTGTTCTTCCTGCTCCTTGTGCGCAGAGATGTCGCGACGGGTGCCGAGCATGCGCACGACCTTGCCATCGACATCGCGCTCGACCGCCCGGCCGCGGTCCTCGATCCAGCACCAGTGGCCGTGCACGTGGCGTACCCGGTACTCGACCCGGTAATCCTCGGTGCGCCCCTTGAGATGTTCGACCAAAGTGCGCCGCAGCACCGGCAGGTCATCGGGGTGCAACCGGGGCTTGAGGTCAGCGCGGACCGAGCGGACCTGTTCGGCATCGAGGCCGAACAGGGCGTGCAACTGGGTGTGATGGACCTCGTCGCTTGCCAGGTTCCAGTCCCACAAGCCCAACTCGCTGGCCTGCAAGGCCAGGGCCAGGCGTTGCTCACTCTTGCTCAGCGCCTGGTTGGCCAGGTCCAGCTCGTGGCTGCGCTGGGCCACGCGCTGCTCAAGGCCGCCATGGGCCAGACGCAACTCGTCCTCGGCTTGGCGGCGTTGGCGAACTTCGGCGCTGAGCTGATGATTGAGGTCTTCGGCGTGGCGCTGGGCGCTCTGCAGGTGCTCGATCAATGCCTGGTTCTGGAAGCGCCGCAGCAGGCCACGCTCGATCAGCCGGTTGACCTGCCAGGCCACCACCATCAGCGCGCCCAGCAGGATCAGCCCCAGCCAGCCCCAGCCACGCTGGTGGCCGGCGTCATAGACGAACAGGAAAAGGGTCGGCGGCAGCAGGCAGGGCAAGGCGAAGCTCAGAAAGGCCGGCAGGCTGACGGCATAGGCAACGCTGGCCGATAACGCAGCCGTGCCCAGCAGGCCGAACACCCAGGCCTGTTGCTCGAAGTTGTCCACAGGCACCAGGGCAATGGCCGCACTGGCCAGCGTCAGCCCGCTGAAGGCGGACCCGGCGAGGAACATGCGTCGCCAGGTTGGCCTGGCCTGGCGCGAAGGGGTCGCTGCCTCGAACGCCGCCACCTGGATCACCCGCAGGGCAACCAAGGCCAGCAGCCAGGCCAGCCACACGCTCACCAGCAGATAGCGCGCAGGGCTCCACAACAGCCAGGCGCAGAGCGTGCCGGTCAGCAACATGAACAGCGTGGGCAACAGGGAGCCCTGGTACAGCAGGCGGGTACGCTCGATAGACAGCTGAGTGGCGAATTGCCTGCGAACGCTCCGTGTCGTCTCTGGCGATGCTCCGATCGCCATGCAATCCTGGGTCATAGTGCTGATGTCTTGTTGTGTTTTTGTTATGGCAGACCACAAATGTGCAGGGAGAATACACAAGCACCGCGCCGGACCAAACTGCTCTGGGTCATGATTTTGAAATTGTCCCGCCCGTCCAAATGCGACCGCTCAACCACGCTGGCTGGCGAGCCATGCCGATGAACGGCAAATCGCCCGCCTGACGATTGGCGTCGGTGGCGTTTGCCCATGCCCCCTGCCCGGCCCTAGAATGGCCGGATGCGCAATGATGACCTCTCCCTCCTGCTGAACTCCCTCAACGACGCTCAACGCCAGGCCGTAGCAGCCCAGGTCGGGCGGCAATTGGTATTGGCCGGCGCCGGCTCGGGCAAGACCCGCGTGCTGGTGCACCGTATCGCCTGGCTGATCCAGGTCGTAGGGGCCTCCTCACATTCGATCCTGTCGGTGACCTTCACCAACAAGGCGGCGGCAGAAATGCGCCAGCGGATCGAGCAACTGCTGGGCATCAACCCGGCCGGCATGTGGGTCGGCACCTTCCACGGCCTGGCCCACCGCCTGTTGCGGGCGCACTGGCAGGAAGCGGGGCTGGTGCAGAACTTCCAGATTCTCGACAGCGACGACCAGCAGCGCCTGATCAAGCGGGTGATCCGCGAGCTCGGTTTCGACGAGCAGAAGTGGCCGGCGCGCCAGGTCCAGTGGTTCATCAACGGCCAGAAGGACGAGGGCTTGCGCCCACGCCACATCCAGGCTGGCGGCGACCTCTACCTGACCACCATGCGCGACATCTACAGCGCTTACGAGCAGGCCTGCGAGCGCGCCGGGGTCATCGACTTCGCCGAGCTGCTGCTGCGCGCCCTCGACCTGTGGCGTGACCAGCCCGGCCTGCTCGAGCACTACCAGCGCCGCTTCCGACACATCCTGGTGGACGAGTTCCAGGACACCAACGCCGTGCAGTACGCCTGGTTGCGCCTGCTCGGCGCCGGTGGCGACAGCCTGATGGCGGTGGGCGACGACGACCAGTCGATCTATGGCTGGCGCGGCGCGAAAATCGAGAACATCCACCAGTACACCAGCGACTTCCCTGACGCCGAGATGATCCGCCTGGAGCAGAACTACCGCTCCACCGGTGGCATCCTCAAGGCCGCCAACGCCTTGATCGCCAACAACAGCGGGCGCCTGGGCAAAGAGCTGTGGACCGACATGGGCGAGGGCGAGCCGATCACCCTCTATGCCGCGTACAACGAGCACGACGAAGCACGCTACGTGGTCGAGACCATCGAAAGCCTGATCAAGCAGGGCAATGCACGCAACGAAATCGCCATCCTGTACCGCTCCAACGCCCAGTCGCGGGTATTGGAAGAGGCCCTGTTGCGCGAACGCATTCCGTACCGCATCTATGGCGGCCAGCGCTTCTTCGAACGTGCCGAGATCAAGAACGCCATGGCTTACCTGCGCCTGCTCGAGGGCCGTGGCAACGACGCCGCCCTGGAACGGGTGATCAACGTGCCGCCGCGCGGCATCGGTGAGAAAACCGTCGAGGCCATCCGTGATCACGCCCGCCACAGCCAGGTGTCGATGTGGGAGGCGATGTGCCAACTGCTCGCCGCCAAGGCGCTCAAAGGCCGCGCTGCCAGCGCCCTGGGTGCGTTCATCGAGCTGATCGAGAACCTCGCCGCCAAGGTGCTGGACATGCCGCTGCACCTGATGACCCAGACCGTCATCGAGCAGTCCGGGCTGATCATCTACCACCAGGAAGAAAAGGGCGAAAAAGGCCAGGCACGGGTAGAAAACCTTGAAGAACTGGTCAGCGCCGCGCGCAACTTCGAGACCAGCGACGAAGATGCCGACCTGACGCCGTTGTCGGCGTTCCTCGGCCACGCTTCGCTCGAGGCCGGCGACACCCAGGCCGAAGAGCACGAAGACAGCATCCAGCTGATGACCCTGCACAGCGCCAAGGGCCTGGAATTCCCCTACGTGTTCCTGGTGGGCATGGAAGAAGGGTTGTTCCCGCACAAGATGAGCCTGGAAGAACCTGGGCGCCTGGAAGAAGAGCGCCGCCTGGCCTATGTCGGCATCACCCGGGCCATGCGCCAGCTGATCATGACCTACGCCGAAACCCGTCGCCTGTACGGCAGCGAAACCTACAACAAGGTGTCGCGTTTCGTGCGTGAAATTCCGGCTGGCCTGGTGCAGGAAGTACGTCTGTCAAACTCCGTCAGCCGCCCGTTCGGCGGTGCCAAGGCACCGGCCAGCAACCTGTTCGCCAACGCCAACATTCCCCAGACCGCCTTCAATCTCGGCCAGCGGGTGCAGCACGCGGTGTTCGGCGAGGGCGTGATCCTCAACTTCGAAGGTTCCGGCGCGCAGGCACGGGTGCAGGTGAACTTCGCCGAAGGCAGCAAGTGGCTGATGCTGGGGTATGCGAAGCTCGAGGCGATCTGACAATCCTTGTTGCCGCGCAACCTTGTGGGAGCGGCTTCAGCCGCGAAGCAGGCGACGCGGTGAATGGCACCGGCCTTGCCGGTGTTCGCGGCTGAAGCCGCTCCTACAGGACGCCATTCATCATTCTGTCAGGCAAAAGCTCGAAACATCTTGTCGCTAGCCATGTCCACAGGATCATGTGCACCATGACGCGCGTGCAATCCACAAAATGGGAACCCCCAACTTATGCAACGTTTTCTTAGCATCGCTCTGGCGCTCTGCGTCGGCTTGACGCTGAGCCTCGACGCCAACGCCAAGCGTTTCGGTGGTGGCAAGAGCTCCGGCGCAGCGCCTATGCACCAGACCCGCCAGGCCGCACCGACTACCCCTGCCGCCGCACCGACCGCTCCAGGCCGTGCGCCGGCCGCCGCCAGTGGCGCTTCGCGCTGGCTGGGCCCACTGGCCGGCCTCGCCGCCGGTGGCCTGCTGGCCTCCATGTTCATGGGCGACGGTTTCCAGGGTATGCAGATCATGGACTTCCTGATCATGGGCCTGATCGCCTTCCTGGTGTTCCGCTTTATCGCCGCGCGTCGTCGCCAGCAGCAGCCGCAACACGCCGCTGCCGGCCATGCCCCGTACCAGCGCGAAGCCCAGCCGCAGGCCGCCCCGCAGTCGATCTTCGGTGGTTCCGCCGCGCCGGTCGCCGCCGCCCCGACCATCAACGCCCCGGCCTGGTTCAACGAAGCCAGCTTCCTGGCCGCCGCCCGTTCGCACTTCCAGTCGCTGCAGCAGCACTGGGACGCCAACGAGATGGACAAGATCGCCGAGTTCGTCACCCCGCAAATGCTCGAGTTCCTCAAGCGTGAGCGCGCTGAGCAGGGTGAAGGCTTCCAGTCCACCTACATCGACGACCTCGATGTGCAGCTGGAAGGCGTCGACGACCGTGCCGACAAGACCATCGCCACCCTGACCTTCCGTGGCGTGTCGAAGACCTCGCGCTTTGATCAGGGCGAAGCCTTCAACGAAAGCTGGCACATGGAACGCGCCCAGGGCGAAAACCAGCCTTGGATGCTCGCCGGTATCCGCCAAAACGGTTAACCCGCGCACGTTGCACAAAAAACCCCGGGCCTGTCCCGGGGTTTTTGCTTTTGCCAGAGTCGACTACTAGGGTATAACGCGCAGCGTTGTCATAAAGGTCAGAGGATGTGAACCGTGGAAGAAGTGATCGAACAACTGCGTGAAGCCAACGAGCCGGTACCGGTGCCGCTGGAGCTGCCCGACGAAGATCAGTTGGTCGAGGTCGAAGAACAGCTGTTCATCAACATTCCGTTCGTGTTCAAGGAGTTCCTGCTGACCGTCAGCGATGTCGTGTACGGATCGCTTGAACCTGTGACCGTCACCGACCCGCAATCCCACACCTACCTGCCGGACGTTGCCTCCAATGCCTGGGACGCCGGCGTACCGCGTGACCTGATCCCACTGTGCCAGGACGGCGACGACTACTACTGCGTCGAGGAAGACGGCACTGTGGTGCTGTGGTCCGCCGAAGAAGAAATCGTCACCGAAGAGAGCTGGGAATCCGTTTGGCACTGGGCACGGGATGTCTGGCTGGAAAGCTGAATGAGAAATACCCGCATAAAGTAATGGCTCATGGCCATTGAATACCCGTAAAATCGCCAGGCTTTCTGCGCCTGGCGACATTGCTACCGCTCCATCCCCTCGGACGACGATGAGATCTCGCGCAGAGAGCGTTTCCCCCTAGTGCGTATGATCGCGGCTGTTCTCCAGCGTCTCCAGCAAAGCGATCTGCATCCGCGTATGCACGCGGATGAACCAGCGCCACAGCAACGCCACGACCCCCGCCGCCACCACCGCAATGATCAACAGCAGCTCGCTGGTTGGCAGAATGCTTGCCGACAGTGCCGACAGCAGCAGGAAGATCACCAGCAGCGACAGCAGCGGAATCACCTCGGCGACCACCCTGCGCACACGTTGCGTGTGCCGCCCGGCCATCTCCGGCTTGACCCCCATCTCCGCCAGCAACATCGACAGCGCCTTGAGCTTGCGGTACGCCGCAATCAGGAACGGCAACGACAGCAGCAGCGCCGCGCCCCAGATCAACGCCTTCTGCTGGCTGACGTCAGTCACCCATTCGTTGAGCCATTCGCCGATGCGGCCGGCGAAGTATCCGCCACTGAAGAAGATCGCGATCACCAGCGCCAGGTTGACCCCCACCTGCAGCAGGATGCGCCGGATCATCGCCGCCAGCATCGCGCCCTCGCCCTGGGGTTGGATGCTGCGCAACCACTCGCCATACAGCGACAGCACCCGCGACAGGCGGCTCGGCATCACCTTGCCCAGCTTGATCGACAGCGGGTCGGCCGCACGGATCAGGTAGGGCGTGAGCAGCGTCGTGATGGCCGACACCGCCACCGCGACCGGGTACAGGAAGTCGCTGGTGACCTGCAGGGTCATGCCCAGCGCAGCGATGATGAACGAGAACTCACCGATCTGCGAAAGGCCCATGCCCACCCGCAGCGAGGTGCGCCCGTCATTGCCGGCGATGAATGCGCCCATGCCGCAGGAGAGCATCTTGCCCAGCACCACTGCCAGGGTGATCACCACGATGGGCCAGGCATACTCGAGCAGAATCGAGGGGTCGATCATCAGGCCGATGGCAACGAAGAAAATGGCGCTGAACAGGTCGCGTACCGGCTCGATCAGCCGCTCGATCTTCAGCAGCTGGCGCGATTCGGCCATGATCGCGCCGATCAGGAAGGCCCCCAGCACCATGCTGTACTCAAGCTTGACCACCAACAGGCAGAAACCGAAGCACAGCCCCAGCACGGTAATCAGCAGCATTTCGTTGCTTTCGAATTTCGCCACATAGGCCAGCAGCCGCGGCACCAGCAGGATGCCGATGACCAGCGCGACGATCATGAACAGCGACAGCTTGCCCACCGTCGAGAACACTTCCCCGGAGCTGACCGTGCCACTGACGGCAATGCCCGACAGCAAGGCGATGATGCCGATGCCGAGGATGTCCTCGACGATCAGCACACCGAAGATCAACTGGGCGAAGCGCTCGTTCTTCATCTTCAGGTCGTTGAGCGCCTTGACGATGATGGTGGTCGAGGAAATGGCCAGGATCGCCCCGAGGAACAGCGAGTCCATGGTGTTCCAGCCGAACCAGCGGCCGATCTCGAAGCCGATCCAGATCATCAGCACGATTTCCAGGAACGCGGCAATGAATGCCGTGGCCCCGACCTTGAACAGCTTGCGCAGGCTGAACTCCAGGCCCAGGCAGAACATCAGGAAGATCACCCCCAGTTCGGCGAGGGTCTTGATGGTGTCTTCGTCGTGGATCAGGCCGAAGGGTGGGGTGTGCGGGCCGATGATGAAGCCGGCGACGATGTAGCCCAGTACGACGGGCTGCTTCAGACGATGGAAGAGGATGGTGACCACCCCGGCGACCAGCATGATCACCGCCAGATCCTGGATGAAGCTGATGGCATGCATGGCGCGAGTACTCCTTGTGTCGATGCACGTGGCGGACCACTCCTCCGTCGGAAACGTCTGACGCAGAAAGCAGGCACATACTGTTGTAATTAGCGGAAAAGCCCACGTTGCATGGGCCCCGTCAGGTTAACATCGCACCTTGCCGCAAAATGCCGATGCAATATGCAGAAACAGATCGGCCGAACCGGCGCCTCTGATGGCAAGATCGGCGTGACGATGGAGCGTCAGCCGACGTCCCGTACCAGGATGGGAAACCTCTATGAGGGGAACAGAAGTGTCAGCAGATACCAGCCCCGCTTCAGCGCAACTTCACCGTGAGCTCACTATGGAACCTGGAAACGCCCAGTTGACTATGACCGTCCTGATGACACCGGACATGGCCAACTTCTCTGGCAACGTACACGGCGGCACCCTGCTCAAGTACCTCGACGAAGTCGCCTACGCCTGCGCCAGCCGTTATGCCGGCACCTACGTGGTCACCTTGTCGGTGGACCAGGTGATTTTCCGCGAGCCGGTGCACGTGGGTGAACTGGTGACCTTCCTGGCGTCGGTCAACTACACCGGCAACACCTCGATGGAAGTGGGCATCAAGGTGGTCACCGAGAACATCCGTGAGCGTTCGGTACGCCATTCCAACAGCTGCTTCTTCACCATGGTCGCGGTGGACGATGATCGCCGCCCGGTGAAGGTGCCGCCGCGCCAGCCGCTGAACAGCGAAGAGAAGCGCCGCTTCCTGCAGGGCCAGCAGCGCCGCCAGATCCGCCAGGAGCTGGAACAGCGCTATCAGGACCTGAAGACCGATTCGATCTAGGGGCCGAGGTAGCGCCTCGTACCCTGCGGGAGCGGCTTGAGCCGCGAAGCAAGCTATGCGGTGGATGGCACCGGCTTCGCCGGTGTTCGCGGCTACGGCCGCTCCCACAGGGTTCGCACGAACCCTATAGGGCCCGAGGAAAAATCAGACTGCGATCCGCTGCGCCTCGAAGCGCACGCGCGGATGGGCAATGCGGTCCTGGGCCCGCACCAGTTGCAGTTCGTAGCTGGCGCAGGCCTGGGTTTCCAGCAGCACCTCATGCACCGCGGCCGCGGCGAACTCGAACGCCTGCACCCAGCTGTCGCCGAGCAGCACCCGGGCCAGGAACAGCCCTGAAGTGAGGTCGCCTACCCCCACCGGCTGGCGCGGGAAGGCCAGCAGCGGGCGACGCAGGTGCCAGCTTTCCTTGGCCGTCACCAACAGCATCTCGAATGCATCCTCCGCACGCCCCGGGTAACTCAGGTGCTTGACCAGCACCACCTGCGGCCCACGCTCCAGCAGCCCGCGGGCCATGCCCACGCAGTCTTCAAGGGACTGCGCCTTGCGCCCACAGAAGCTGTCCAGCTCCAGCTGGTTGGGGCAGAGGATGTCGGCTTGGGCAACAGCCTGCTCGAGCAGGAACTCACTCACCTCGGCGGGCACAATGCAGCCCTTCTCGGCGTGGCCCATGACTGGGTCGCACAGGTACAGCGCCTTGGGGTTGACCGCCTTGATCCGCGCGACTCCGGCCAGGATTGCCCGCCCTTGCTCGGCACTGCCCAGGTACCCCGACAGCACCGCATCGCAATGGCCCAGTTCGCCGATGTTGGAAATGCCTTCCACCAACGCAGGAATTTGCGCTGGAGCAAGCACTTCCCCCGACCACTGTCCATACTGAGTGTGGTTGGAGAACTGCACGGTGTTGAGTGGCCAGACGTTGACCCCGACCCGTTGCATCGGAAACACCGCGGCGCTGTTGCCGGCATGTCCAAAGACCACGTGGGACTGAATGGCGAGCAGATGCGGTGTACGTTTCATGCAGGACTTTTCCGAAACTGTGTGAACAAATGTGCGGCCCGCAGTATGAACCCGAATGCCATCTGTACGACAGGCCAGCGGCGCTTTAAGCTGGCTTGACCTGTCTGGAGCTTACGCAAATGCTGACCCTCGAAAACGTCTTTGTCCTGATGCTGGTGGCGACCGCCGGCGCCTGGCTGTGGCACAACCACGGGCTGCGCGAAAAAGCCCTGGCCCGGGTAAAGCAGCATTGCGAAAAGCTCGACCTGGAGCTGCTGGACGACGCCGTGGCGCTCAAACGCATCGCCTTCGTGCGTGACGCCAATGGCCGCAAGCGCCTGGCACGCATCTACAACTTCGAGTTCACCGTCACCGGCGAGCAACGCCACCCGGGCACCGTCACCCAGTTCGGCGCGCACAGTGTGCAGATCGAGCTGGCGCCCTACCCCTTCGAGATCAAGACCCCACCGCGCACCGACAACGTCATCGAGATGCAGCAGTGGCGCCAGGAGCACAACCGCTGGCGCAACTGATCAGCCACCCAGTCGGCACGCCGCCAGCGCGGCTTGCAACTCGGCCAGGGGCTGGGCCTCGGCGAAGATCAACTCCAGGCGTGAATCCCTGCGCCACTCGCTTGGCAGCCACTCAGGTTCATGACCTTCAAGGCCGTTGAATGACTCCCAGCCCTGCGGGCTGTGGATAACCCCCTTGGCCCGATGCCATGGCCAGGCATGCAGAAAGGCCTTCAACTGCGCAGGATCGAAACGCTGACTGGGGTGCCAGCGCCAGCCCACACTCCAACCCCCTTCACCCTCATGGGCCTGGCAGATCGGCTGGGAAGGATCTGTCCACAGCGCTGACAGCGCCGTAGCGGGGTTGTCCACAGCCAGTTGTCGCAGGGCTGCATCGACGTCGCCGACTGTGGACAAACCAGGCAGGCGGTTCAACGGCAACGCTCCATGATCCGTCCAGACCCCCGGCACACCGGGGAATCGGGCAGTTATCAACAAGCGCTTGGCTTCATCCACAGATGCCGACTTGTTGAAAACCAATAGCGCGGTTGCCGATAAAGCCGCCTGCTGCGCGTCAGGCAGCGGTTCATCCTTGGCCAGCGCCTGGGCATCCAGCACCATCAGCAACGGTTGCACGGCCAGTACACCCTGCCACGGCGCCTGCCCCAGCTGCTGCAGCAATTGCCGCGGATGGCCCAACCCAGAGGGCTCGATGAACAGCCGGTCCGGGCGCGCCTTGCGCAGCAAGCGGCCCAGGCCAACCTGGAACGGCATGCCATTGACGCAGCACAGGCAGCCCCCCGCCACTTCACCGATGGCAATGCCATCGTCATCCCGCGCCAGCAGTGCCGCGTCCAGGCCGATCTGCCCGAACTCGTTGACCAGCACCGCCCAGCGCTCGTTGGCCGGGCGCTGCGCCAGCAGCTGGCGAATCAGGCTGGTCTTGCCGGCGCCCAAAGGACCTGCGATTACATGGGTGGGAATGTTCTGCAACATTGGTAGGTATCGGGCTAGGGGGTGGCCCACTATGCCCCGTCAGGCCAGCCAGTCAAGGCTGAGCAGCAGGCGTCGCTCGCCGGGCGCCGTCAGCGGCGAACGGTGGACAAGGCCTGCACCTTCATTGCCCAGCCACTTCTCGCCCTTGAGCAGCGCCACGTCCCCCGCTGCCAGCTGGCGGATGTTATCCACAGCAGGCTGATCGCGTTGCAACCTTGAACGGTCTATCGCGCCCTCCTCCAGCCATTGGCTGCCGCTACCGGCATAGGTGGTGAGCAGGCGCACCGGCACGTTATCCACATGGAAACGCGGGCACATCGCGCCATCCAGCACCCGAATGCGCAAGCCGATGCGCCGTGCACCCAGCAGGCAGGTGTAGGCCGCCACCAGCCACGCCACATCGGCAACGAAACCTTCGTAGCCATGCAGGTCGGCCGTTTCCCTGAGCAGCCCCGGCAGCTGTGGCGGCTGCTGCTCGTCAACATCGATCACCCGCTCGTCCGCCAGTGACTGGCCAAGGCTCAGCACCAGGGCACAGAAATCCTCGACCTGGGCGGGCAGCTGGCGCTGCCAGACGGCGAGATTCACGCCATCCTTGAGCATGTCCGTCATCACCTTGGGTGACGGCCCGAAGACCTGGCAGATATCCACAGCCCGGGAAGCCAGCATCATGCCGCCTCCTCCTCGAACCACGGGCCGAACGGATCTGCCAGGCGCAACCAGCCCATGGGCCCCAGCGCCATCTCTTCCTCACTCAGCAGGCAAGCGTCCAGCGCTGTGGATAACTGGGCGAAGTCGATGTTCTGCCCGATGAACACCAGTTCCTGACGGCAATCGCCAGTGTCCACCGACCATTGCTTGAGGATCGCCGCCTTATCCGCTTCATCTTGCGGCCATTGCTCACTGGGGACGAAGCGCCACCAGCGCCCGGCCAAACCGTGGCGCATCATGCCGCCCGCCTGTGACCAGCTACCGGCCTCCTGATACTTGCTGGCCAGCCAGAAAAACCCTTTTGAACGCAGCAGCCGTCCATTGCTCCAGGGCGTGTGGATAAAGTCGAAGAAGCGCTGCGGGTGAAACGGCCGGCGGGCCTGCCAGGTGGTCGCGGCGATGCCGTACTCTTCGGTTTCCGGCACGTGTTCACCGCGCAGTTCCTGCAGCCAGCCCGGCGCTTGCGCCGCCTGATCGAAGTCGAACAGGCCTGTATCGAGGATGCGCGACAAGGCAACCTGGCCCATGACCATCGGCACGATCTGCGCCCGGGCATTGAGGCTGCGCAGGATGGCGATCAACTCTTCGCGTTCGTGCTGGCCGATCAGGTCGATCTTGCTCAGCAGCAACACGTCGGCGAACTCGACCTGCTCGATCAGCAGGTCGCTGATCGAACGTTCATCCTCTTCACCCAGGGTCTCGCCGCGGCTGGCCAGGCTGTCGGCAGCCTGGTAATCGCGCAGGAAGTTGAGCCCGTCGACCACGGTGACCATGGTGTCCAGCCGCGCCATGTCCGACAGGCTGCGGCCCTGTTCATCGCGGAAGGTGAAGGTCTCGGCCACCGGCAGCGGCTCGGAGATCCCGGTCGACTCGATCAACAGGTAATCGAAGCGGCCCTCACGCGCCAGGCGCGCAACCTCTTCCAGCAGGTCTTCGCGCAGGGTGCAGCAGATGCAGCCGTTGCTCATCTCCACCAGTTTTTCTTCCGCGCGATTGAGGCTGACGTTGCGCTGTACTTCGCTGGCGTCGATGTTGATTTCGCTCATGTCGTTGACGATCACGGCGACCCGCAGGTTATCGCGGTTACGTAAAACGTGATTGAGCAGCGTGCTCTTGCCGGCGCCGAGGAAGCCGGACAGCACGGTGACAGGAAGACGGTTGGGCATGACGGACCTCATCGGGCGGGCGCATTCGAAACGATGCATTGCGCCATGTTATATTATAACAATACAATTTCGCCAAGCCGTCTCGACCGAAGGGTTGCCTGGAGTGCCTCATTGATGAAATTGCCTCGCGCCAGCGCATTGTTGCTGCTGATTGCCCTGCCGGCCTCTTTGCTGGCCATGCCCCGCACCGACCTGGCGCTGTGTACCCGCAGCGCCACGCTATTGGCCTGCCAGGACAGCAAGGGCAACTACTACAGCGTGCGCAGCGCAGGCAGCACCTTCTACCTGCGCGGTTATGAAGTGCAGGGCAAACGGCTGTGGGCACAAACCAACAGCCGCTACGGCGCGCTCACTTTCTTCACTGGCCTGGCCAGCGATGGCGAAGCCTGGGTCGGTTACAGCCGGCGTATCGGCTGGACCACGCTCAATCGCGTCTCGAGCTCCAGCGGCCAGCGCTTCGACCTGCACTGCAGCCTGCTCGGTGGTTGCCGTTGAGCCCTACTTTTTAGGACAGCACTTATGACCAGTCTCAGCCTCTCCCTGCCCGACATCGCCACGCAAAGCAGCCAACACAGCCTGCCGCTGGACTGGGTGGGCATGTGCGGTATCGCCCTGCCGCTGCAAGTGGAAGGTCGCAGCCTGAGCGCCCACGCCAGCGCAGGCGTCAGCCTGGACGAAGGGGCTACCCGGGGTATTCACATGTCGCGCCTGTACCTGGCGCTGGAAACGCTCGAACACCACCCCTTGAGCCTACCGCTGATTCGCCAGACCCTCGAGCAGTTTCTCTCCAGCCACCAGGGCCTTTCCAGGACCGCGTACCTGCGGCTGGAATTCGATCATCTGCTCAAACGCCCAGCGCTGATCAGCCCGCTGGCCGGATGGAAACGCTATCCGGTGCGGCTCGATGCACAGCTAAAAGATGAAATGTTCCACGTGGAACTATCCGTCGATATTCCCTATTCCTCCACTTGCCCCTGCTCGGCCGCACTGGCCAGGCAGCTCATCCAGGCACAGTTCGACCAGGACTTCGCCAGCCAAACGCTGGATCGGGAAAGCGTGCGCCAATGGCTGGGCAGCAGCAGTGGCATCGTCGCCACACCTCACAGCCAACGGAGCATGGCCAAGCTGCAGGTGCGGCCGGGCGCTGAGGCGTGGCCATTGACCGAACTGATCGACCAGGCCGAGCAAGCCTTGGGGACAGCCGTGCAAACCGCCGTGAAGCGTGCCGACGAACAGGCCTTCGCCCTGGCCAACGGGCAGAACCTGATGTTCTGCGAGGACGCCGCGCGGCGCCTGCACCTGGCCTTGCGCCAGTTGCCGTGGGTGAGCGCGTTCAGCGTGCGCGTGGAACATGCAGAAAGCCTGCATGCCCACGACGCTGTCGCTGTCAGCCGCTGGAAGTGGTGATCAGCTGCGGGGCTTAACAGTGCCGCAGTCATTGCCCAACCATACCGCCCGCGTGTCCATGCTGCCCTGCTGCTGCACGCCCGATGCGTTGAACGTACCGTTGACCTTGGTCAGGAACTCCTTGTCGCTCAGGAAGGTGGCCTGGCCTTGCCCCTGGGCTTTCGGGCAACTGAACTGGAACTTCCAGACATTGCCGGTGCGGTCGGTGATCTTCTGGGTGCAGCCCGACTGAGGGTCTTGCAGCGGGATGTCGTTGGTCTTGACCTGCTCCGGGGTCAGGCACGAGCGCACACCCTTGCCACCCACGCTGATACCTTGCTTGGCCAAGGCACCTTCCATCATCGCCCGCTGCTCCGGCGGCAGATTCTTCAACTGGCCGAGCATGAACTGCATGTCGGGTAACGGCTTGCCATCGACCTGCATGTTGCTGGTGGTCAGCTCCCACAGGCCGGGTTGCAGCATCTGCGCGTGAACCAACGGGCTACCCAGGCCCACGAGCAGGGCGAGCAGTGGCAGACGAATCTTCATGGATGAAAGCTCCTCGAATTACCGGCTCCGGCCGGACTGTGCCGTTAGACGTCATTTTCCCTTGCAGGTTGCAGCCACCCCCACGAACGTGGTCTGTTAAGGGCAGTGCTCACGGCAAGCAGGATGCGTATGGATTACCACAGCCCCTACTTCTTCGGTTACGTGCTCGGCCTGATTCATCTGCTCGGCATGATCGCGGCGCTGCACGCCGTGTTCACGGTACGCACCGCCCAAGGTGCGATCGCCTGGGCCATGCCCCTGTTCTTCATTCCCTACTTTGCGCTCATCCCCTACCTGATCTTCGGGGCCCGCTCGTTCTATGCCTACATCAATGCGCGCCGTCAGGCCAACCAGGAGATGCACGTGGCCATGGCCAATCTCAACTGGCGGCCGTGGGTGGAGGAAGCCCTGACCGCGCGCGAGTCCGACAGCTATGCGGCCCTGCGCGCCATGCCCAAGCTGGGGCGCATGCCGTGCCTGGCCAACAATGAAGTGAAACTGCTGATCGATGGCGAAGCCACCTTCAAGGCGATCTTCGCCTCCATCGACAAGGCCCGTGACACCGTACTGGTGCAGTTCTTCATCATCCACGACGACGGGCTCGGCCGAGAGCTCCAGCAGTTGCTGCTGCGCAAGGCGGCCGAGGGCGTGCGGGTGTTCGTGCTGTACGACCGGGTTGGCAGCCACGCGCTGCCGGCCAGCTACAGCCAGGTGCTACGCGACGGCGGCGTGCAGATACAAGCATTCGCCACCCGCCGCGGCCTGTTCAACCGCTTCCAGGTCAACTTTCGCAACCACCGCAAGATCGTCGTGGTGGATGGTCTGCTGGGCTTTCTCGGTGGGCATAACGTCGGCGACGAGTACCTCGGCGCGCACCCGCGCCTGTCGCCGTGGCGCGATACCCATGTGCAGATCAGCGGCCCGGTGCTGGCCTGCCTGCAGGAGTCGTTCGCCGAGGACTGGTATTGGGCTACGCGCCAGCTGCCGCCACTGATCCTGCCCGACACCTACCCCGAAGACGGCGTGCTGTGCCAGGCCTTGGCCAGCGGCCCGGCCGACCCCCAGGAAACCTGCGCGCTGTTCTTCCTCGAAGCTATCCACTCGGCCACCCGCCGGGTCTGGATCACCAGCCCGTACTTCATCCCTGACGAAGCGATCTTCGCTGCCCTGCGCCTGGCCGTGCTGCGCGGCGTCGATGTGCGCATCCTCATTCCCTCGCGCCCCGACCATCGCATCGTCTATGCCGCCTCCAGCCTGTTCGCCTTCGAGGCGGTGCGCGCAGGCGTGCGGTTGTTCCGCTATCAACCGGGGTTCCTGCATCAGAAAGTGGTGCTGGTGGATGATGAGGTCACGGCCATTGGCAGCGCCAACCTGGATAACCGTTCCTTCCGCCTGAACTTCGAGATCACCCTGCTCACCGTGGACCGCGCCTTCGCCGACCAGGTCGAACAGATGTTGGTGAACGACTTCGAACAGGCCAGGGAGATCACCGCCGAGGACAGCCGCGACACCCATCGCCTGCAGCAGCTGGGGATGCGCATCGCGCGTTTGATTTCGCCGATCCTGTAGCGCCCCGGCGTGCCTCACAGGGGCACGCCGGGCAGCCCGTCAGCGATAGATGTCCTCACGCGTCCATGGCAGGTCGTGATGGCCATCGGCGTAAGGCTTCACGGCGAGGATCTGGTGCAGGTTCATCCAGCCCTTGCTGAAGGCGTAGGCGCAGCCGGCCAGGTACAGGCGCCAGATCCGCAGGGTCTTCTCCGGCACCAGCGCGGCGGCGCGGTGCAACTGGTTCTCGAGGTTCTCGCTCCAGTGGTTGAGGGTCTTGGCGTAGTGCAGGCGCAGGCTCTCCACGTCCACCACCTCAAGCCCTGCCTCGCAGATACGCGCACTGATCATGGAGATGTGCGGCAGCTCGCCGTGGGGGAATACGTAGCGGTCGATGAACGCGCCCGCGCCACGGCCCACCGGCCGCCCGTCCACATGCTTGGCGGTGATGCCGTGATTCATCACCAGCCCGCCTTCGCGCACCGCGCTGAACAGCTTGCGGCAATACAGTTCGAGGTTGGCGTGGCCGACGTGCTCGAACATGCCGACGCTGACCACCTTGTCGAAGCGGCCATCCTCGGGCAGGTCACGGTAGTCGAGGATGTGCAGGTCGACCTTGTCGGCCAGCCCCTCTTCCTTGACCCGCTGCCGGCCCAGTTTCAACTGCTCTTTGCTCAGGGTGATGCCGTACACCCTGGCGCCATACTCGCGGGCGGCAAACCGCGCCAACCCGCCCCAACCGCAACCCACATCGAGCAAGTAGTCACCGGCCTGTAGCCGCAGCTTGCGGCACAGGTGATCGAACTTGTCCTGCTGGGCCTGGGCCAGGGTGTTGTCCGGTTCTTTGAAATAGGCACAGGAATAGACCATGTCCGGGTCCAGCCACAGCTGGTAGAACGCATTGGACAAGTCGTAGTGGTAGGAAATGGCTTCAGCGTCGGTGTTCTTGTCGTGAGAGGTACGCTGCGGCAGCACGTCGTCCTCGTCCTTGAGCAGCGTTTGGCTAAGCTCGTCACACACCCGGATCACTTCACCGATGTCGCCTTCGAGTTCCAGCTTGCCTTCGACGAAGGCCGAACCCAGTGCTTCCAGGTTGGGATGGGTCAACTGGGCGATCAGCTGAGGGTCCTTGACCACGATGGTGACCTGCGGGCTAGGACCCAGATCGAACTGATTACCGTCCCACAGCTTGACGCGCAACGGTATGTCCAGGCTCTGCAAAACGGGTGGAAGTTGCGCAAGCATTCATGACCCTCCCTATCACGGATTCGGAACGCCACGTCTTATCAAGTCGGACGCCACCGCCTGAGGGTAGTTCATTTGTGCGAAGTTTCCGTTAAGCGCGACCATGGTCTAGAACTTTCTGGCACGGCAAACTCAGCGGATTGTATACAATCCATCGCACTCAGACTAACCTTATGCCCCTCTTCGCTTCCTCACCCTTGGAGTAACTAACCCATGAAATCCTATGACGTGGTGATCATCGGCGGCGGCCCGGGCGGCTACAACGCGGCGATCCGGGCTGGCCAGCTGGGCATGAGCGTGGCCTGCGTGGAAGGCCGTTCGACCCTCGGCGGCACCTGCCTGAACGTCGGTTGCATGCCCTCCAAGGCACTGCTGCACGCCTCCGAACTGTTCGAGGCGGCCAGTGGTGACGAGTTCGCGCACCTGGGCATCGAGGTCAAACCGAGCCTGAACCTTGCGCAGATGATGAAACAGAAGGACGAAAGCGTGACCGGCCTGACCAAGGGCATCGAGTACCTGTTCCGCAAGAACAAGGTCGACTGGATCAAGGGCTGGGGCCGCCTGGACGGCGTCGGCAAGGTCATCGTCAAGGCCGAGGACGGCAGCGAAACCACCTTGCAGGCCAAGGACATCGTCATCGCCACCGGCTCCGAACCGACCCCGCTGCCGGGCGTGACCATCGACAACCAGCGCATCATCGACTCCACCGGTGCCCTGTCCCTGCCCCAGGTACCCAAGCACCTGATCGTCATAGGCGCCGGGGTGATCGGCCTGGAGCTGGGTTCGGTGTGGCGCCGCCTGGGTGCCGAGGTGACGGTGATCGAATACCTGGACCGTATCTGCCCGGGCACCGACGAAGAAACCGCCAAGACCCTGCAGAAGGCCCTGGCCAAGCAAGGCATGGCCTTCAAGCTCGGCAGCAAGGTCACCCAGGCCAGCGCTTCGGCCGATGGCGTCAGCCTGACCCTGGAGCCGGCCGCTGGCGGCACCGCCGAAACCCTGCAGGCCGATTACGTGCTGGTGGCCATCGGCCGTCGCCCCTTTACCCAGGGCCTGAACCTGGAAAGCGTGGGGCTGCAGACCGACAAGCGCGGCATGCTGGTCAACGACCACCACCGCAGTGCCGTCCCGGGTATCTGGGTGATCGGCGACGTCACTTCCGGCCCGATGCTGGCGCACAAGGCCGAGGACGAAGCCGTGGCCTGCATCGAGCGCATCCACGGCAAGCCGCACGAGGTCAATTACAACCTGATCCCCGGCGTCATCTATACCCGCCCGGAGCTGGCCAGTGTCGGCAAGACCGAAGAACAGCTCAAGGCCGAAGGCCGCGCCTACAAGGTCGGCAAGTTCCCCTTCACCGCCAACAGCCGCGCCAAGATCAACCATGAGACCGAAGGCTTCGCCAAGGTCCTGGCCGACGCCAACACCGACGAGGTGCTGGGTGTGCACCTGGTCGGCCCGAGCGTCAGCGAGATGATCGGCGAGTTCTGCGTGGCCATGGAGTTCTCGGCCTCGGCCGAAGACATCGCCCTTACCTGCCACCCGCACCCGACCCGTTCCGAGGCCCTGCGTCAGGCGGCGATGAATGTGGATGGGATGGCGATGCAGATCTGATCTACCGGGGCCGCTGCGCGGCCCTTTTCGCGGCACCAGGCCGCTCCTACAGGAGATCGCTTTTCCCTGTAGGAGCGGCCTTGTACCGCGAAGGCTGCGCAGCAGCCCTGGCGTCATTCAGCCGTGCGCGACTTTTTTATCCACACCCTCTTCGAACCGCGAAGCCAGAAACGGTGTGATATCCAGCGGCAACGCCTCGTTGTGGACAACCTTGTCCAGCAGCACCCCGGTAATCGCCGACGTCAGGATCCCGGTGCGGAAGTGTCCACAGGCATTGAAATACCCCTCGACATTATCCACAGGCCCCAGGATCGGCAGCTCATCCGGCGACCCCGGGCGTAGCCCGGCCCAGGTGCGCTTGAGGTTCACCTGCGCCAGCTCCGGCACGCAACGGATCGCCCCCTGCACCAGCCCGCTGATCTCCGGGAAGGTGTTGCTGACATCGAAGCCTTTCTCTTCAGTGGTGCTGCCGATCAGGATCTCGCCGTTGTCCTTCTGCGCCATGTAGCAATCGCTGGTGGTGATGCAGCCGTCCAGCAGCTTGGGCAGGCGCTCGGTGAGCACGATCTGGCCCTTTACCGGCTTGACCGGAATGCTCAGGCCCGTCGCCCACTCGCTCAGCTCGGCAGCCCAGGCACCCGCGGCGTTGATCAGTGTGTGGCAGTGGAACTCGCCGGCCTCGGCGGTGCGCACGCCCTTGATCCGCGCGCCTTCATGCAGCACCCCGGTGACATTCACGTTGGGGTACAGGTCGACACCGTTCTGCCGCGCCGCCTCCAGGAAAGCGTCACCCAGCCGGAACGGGCTGACCTGGTGATCGCAGAGGAACTCCAGCGCGCCATTGGCCTGCCGCGTTACCGCCGGCTCCGAGGCCCGCAAGGCATCGCGGTCGAGCCAGCGCACCTGCTCGGCCAGGTGCGGGATCTGCTTGACGATGTGCTCGGCGTACAGCTGGTCCTCGTCATCCTGGATGATGTACTTGAGCCCGGTGCGCTCGAACTTGAAGTCCATGCCGTGGCGCTCGATCAGCTCGCGGTGCAGCTGTGGATAAATCGCGTTGGACTGCAGGGCGAAGTCGAAGAAGCACGGCGGCAGGATATGCGGGGTGCTGGAGTCGACCACCACCGCCGCGCCATTGGCCTCGCGCTTGCTGCGCGAGGACATCATGCGAAAGAAGATCACCCCACAGCCCAGCCCCACCGATTCGCCGATGGCCCACAGGCCACCCGCCGATGCGCGCGTGGCGTTGCCCGGGCGCTTGCTGTCGATCAGGGCGATTTTCAGGTTGCTGCGCTTGGACAGCTGGTAGGCGCAGGACGCGCCGATCACGCCGCCGCCGGCGATGATGATGTCGTAATGCTTGGCCATGTTCAGGCCTCCGTGCCGAGGTGTGCGAATGCGGAAAACGGGATCGGGTCCACCGGGAAGCGCGGGCGCAGCCAGCCGACATCCTGGCGCCCGGTGGCGCCGCGCAGGCGGTCGCTGCAGTAACCGACGCACATGCGCCCCTGGCAGTCGCCCATGCTCACCCGGGTGCGCATCTTCAGGCTGGCCATGTCCTGCACACCCTGTTCAAGCGCCAGGTCGATCTGATCGCGGGTGACGTGTTCACAACGGCAGATCACCGTGTCGGCCTGGGGCAGTTCGACCTGCGCCGCACCGCGCGCGGTGTAACGTTCCACGCCCGCGCGGAAGCGTTTGATCGCGGCGAGCTTGCCCAGGTACAGCTCGCGTCGTTCGATGGCTTGTTCGGCATCGAGCTTGCCCATTTGCAGGAGCATCGACACGGCCGCGATACGCCCGGTCAGCATCGCCGCCTCGCCGCCACGGATACCGGCCATGTCACCCGCCAGGTGAGTGTTCGGGCGGCTGCTCTGCTGCCACACGTTGCACACCGCGCGCAGGTAGCCGTCTTCGCTGAAACCGTGTTCCAGGCCCAGTTGCTGGCTGAGCTGGGTGCGTGGAATGAAGCCGTAGCCCACCGCCAGCGTTTGCACCGTCTCGCGCTGGACGCGGGTCATGTCCGGCTTCCAGTCCTGGGTGTAGGGCGCAACGCTGACTTCGCGCAGCTCATCCTCGCCCGTGGCGCCTACCACGCCCCAACCGTAGTGCATGGGGATGCCGTTGAGCTTCATGTAGGCGAGCATGCTCAGGCCATCGAGGAACAGCTGCGGCTTGTTCATCAGCGCCAGGCTTTCCTTGGCGATGCGGTTGAACGCGCAGGCTTCATAGACCCCGCTGACCTTGGCCCCGGCGGCGTGCAGCTGGCACGCAACCAAAGGCAGCAACGGCCCGGTGCCGGCGATCAAGGTGCTGCCCAGCGGCTTGACCACGCCGCTCTTGATCTGCAGTTGCAGCCCGCCCAGCAGGATCACCCCCGGCAAGGTCCAGCCGGGGAACGGCACATTGCGCTCATGGCAGCCGGCGGCCAGCAGCAGGTGGGAATAGTCGATCTCGTGCAGCTGCTCGTCAGCATCGAGCACCATCAGGCGCTGGTCATCGCCGCCCACCACGCGGTGGTTGAGGCGCAGGTCGATATGGCTGGCGCTGGCGGCAAAATCCTCGTGCAGGGTGTTCAGGGCCTTGGTGTAGCGCGGGCCGAGGTACCCGAGGTCGATGCCGGCACGTAACGGGCCGCGGTAAACCACGCCGCCCGGGCGCGACGCTTCATCGAACAGCAGGCTGTCGACGCCATGCTCGGCCAGCTCGATCGCTGCGCCCATGCCAGCCGAGCCGGCACCGACGATCACTGGGCGAAGGCTCATGAGCGGGCCTCCCCATGCATGCGGTTCACTTCAGTTTCGATCTGCATGCCCGGCTTGACCACCGTCTGGCATGCCCGGCGCTTGGGGCGGCCATCGATCTGCACCAGGCAGCAATGGCACACACCCATGCCGCAAAAGGCGCCGCTGAGCTGGTCGTGGTCATTGCGCGCCAGCTGGCGCAGGCCGATGGCGTTGAGCACGCTGAGGACGGTCTCCCCCGCGCTGGCCACAGCGGGCAGGCCATTGACCAGCAGGGTCATTTCAGCGCCTTCCAATGGCTGGATATCGTGCTTTCGTTGCAACGTCTGCATTTCCTGTCGTCCTTGATGACTGGTGGGTCGAGGGACGTTAGGGCAAACATCGCGGCAAAACATTGATCCATGCCTGCTTGGTGCGACTGCGGGCGCCTGCAACGACAGGCGTGCAATGGACGTCTCAAAACAGAACGGTCAGGCCGTGCAATTGAGCTAGTCGGGATACATCAACTTCGTTGCGGTTCGTTCTGAAACGAAAAAGCCCCTGGCGAACCAGGGGCGATTTTGAACAGCAAAGTGGATTTAGAGAATTAAAACTGTCGCAAAGAGGCCCAGTTTCCGTGGCCTTCAGCCCGATTCGGAGTAAACGCAAAACTGTCGCGAGCCCCCAAAACCGTTGACTCGGACAAATGCGCCAGAGAATAAAAACTGTCTAGCCCAGTAATGACGGGCCTTACAGCCACCTCTGAGATTTCAGGAGTGGATGTCCTGCCCGCTATTCGGGTTGAACCCAGCAGCCCGGGCTCTCACTGTCGAAGAAATCGACGTCAACTGGCCCCAGGTCATCCTGAATGATTTGGTAAGCCATGTTGCAATAAGGCTGATATCCCCGAAAGACTGAGACGGCTACGCGCTCAATGCCCGTCCCCTTCATTCGCTTGAGCAAATGCCTGTCGTGCTCCCCCAAGCCCCAACCGAACAGTGTCAGTGTCTTCCGGGGCGCCGTAAGCACCTCTCGATAGACAGTCGACAGGTAGTAGCTATTTTGAATCGAAGCTACCTTCTGACGCATGGTTCCTTCACTGACAAACAGCGGTACCACACGCTCGTTTTTCCACTCCTGAAGAATGGCTTCCAGCAAGCCGCCGCCCAATGCGCGGATCTTGAACTCTTCCTCTATGTTGTTGCGGCATAAAGCTAAGCTGCCATGGGGGTAGAACACCAACGTATTCACTCGCTCCTTGTACAGCTTCCGGAATCGACGCCAGTCGTCATCGAATACCCCGCCATCGACGAAGCAGTCTTTGAACATATGGCCGTCCGGGATGTTGAGACCATAGGCCACCGTCCAGTAAACCAGCAGGTCATAGTTTAGCGACAAGACCGTGTCGAACTCCTTCAGATACCGGTACATGTTCGGCAGATGATCGGTGATCTGGTGATATTCAGGGTGAACATCCCGCACTGCCTGGATCAGGCAATCCCGGACGCGCACGTAGGCTTCGTGGGTACGCTGATCTGGGATCTCCAACGATTTGTTGACGTTGGATGCTTGCCAGACGACCCGCAGAATTAGCTCAAAATCTTCTGTCTCAAAAAACTCGAACAGACGCGCCACGTCGTTCTGGAGCAGCTCATTTTCCCTGACATGTTCTAGCAGTGAGCGGTACGCAAAACTCTGCGACACAGCGATACTCGCGCCGTTGCCCAACAAGATGGTACCGCGCTGATAATGCTGAGCTATTTCTGCCCATGGCTTTACGGGGTATGGCATAGAGGCCACCTTCGAGTTGTGATCGCAGGATCATATCTCTGATGGTTCCATCGAGTCTTCTAGGCCGCCGACGTGTCTTCGCAACACGCTAGCTCAGATTCAAGCCCTGGTGACGAAACGCTCAGCGGCCGCTCAAATGGACCCTTCAAAATGGACCTCATGTTCTAACGCGGCATCGGGATTTGGGATAAGAAGCTTGTAGGAGCCTCAGGCCGACAACCCTCGCCACCGAAATCAAACCGCCAATATCCCACGTCATGCCACGCACCGAGTTTGAACCCGACCTGCGAAAACGTACCGATGTGCTGAAAGCCGAGTCGCTCATGGAGACCCACGCTTCCTTCGTTCGGTAAAGAAATACCCGCGTATGCAGAACGATATCCTAGCTGCTTCAGAACCGGCAGGAGAACGTCATAAAGCTGCCGGCCAATCCCACTCCGACGCTGCCCCTCTGCAACGTAGACGGTCACATCTACCGCCCACCGATATGCCGCTCGCGCTCGATGCTGGCTAGCATAGGCATAACCGACCACCCGACCTTGCTGCACAGCCACAAAATATGGATAGGTATGAAGCGTCGTCTCGATACGCTGGCGCATTTCTTCCGCGCTCGGCGCTACCTCTTCAAACGAGATGGCAGTGTGGAGCACAATCGGAGCGTAGATAGCCTGTATGGCTGCAGCGTCTTCTGGACCAGCAATACGAATCTCGATTCCGCTATGCATCCGGCTGCTCCAAGCTGTTCAGGTATTCCACTACTTCGTTTACGGTGCTGCGCGCGGTACGGGTGACGCCGATCAGCGTCGCCGAGGCCAGGGCGGTCCAGTCGCCATATCCGACCAGCCAGAGGCGCGGCTCGCGAATAGAGCGCGACCCGTCAACCTCGACCTTACCGCTGTCATCCAGCACGTCCAAGTCCCGCAAGTGATCCAGAGCCGGCCGGAAACCGGTACACCAGATCACCGCATCGACCTGGGTTTTCTCACCATTGGGCCAGACGACCCCGTCAGGCGTGAATGAGACAAAAGGCCTTACAGACCGTAGGGCTCCTCGCTCGCGGGCCCGGACCACCGGGGGCACCATGACTATATCGCCAAGCCCGCCGACCGGTACGTTGATAACACGGCCCTCCTGTTGAGCCTTGAGGCGCTCGGTAGCCCGCTCGAACAGCACCCGGCCATCGACATCATCAGGCAGAAACGCCGGCTCCTCCGTGGTTACCCACGTTGCGTCGGCGACCTCGGACAGCTCCGCATAGATTTGCGCCCCCGAGTTGCCACCACCAACGACCAGCACGCGCTTTCCTTGGAAAGCCTCTGGTGACTGATAATGGGCGGAGTGAATTTGCTGCCCCCCGTACAGCTCTATCCCCGGATAAACCGGAACATAGGGTTTGCTCCAAGTCCCCGTTGCGCTGATGACGGCACGGGCTTCCCAGTCGCGGTCCTTCGAGCGAACACGAAGGCCACGCCCGGTTCGCTCCACCGCCGTAACGCTGACGGGGCGAACGATAGGAAACCCGTAGCGCGCCTCGTACTGCTCCAGATAGCTGACCACGTGATCCCTATCGGGATTACCTTCGGTGACTAGCGGCATCGGCCAGCCCGCGATCGAGCTCCATGCTGAGGGTGAGAATAGCGTCAGCGAGTCCCAGCCATGGCGCCACGCCCCGCCCGCAGCCTCTTCGGCGTCGAGCAGCAGAAACGACAACTTGGCCCGCTTGAGAAAATAGGCCACCGTAAGCGCGGACTGCCCGCCGCCAATCACGATGACATCGAGTAGTTCGCCGTCGGTGGCCATGGTCTCTCCTGTCTGGCTGGAGCGCTCAGTCTTCGCCGAATTGGTTGATGTAGTTGATGTGCGCAGGCTTCTGAATCGCCCGTGGGCGAAGCTCCTGCACCCAAGCGATCGCCTCGCGACGCGGCATTCCGGATTCGATCAGCAGACGGGCAGCGAACAGCCCGGTGCGACCGGAGCCGCCCTTGCAGTGGATGGCCAGGGCCTTGTTGGAAGCGAGCAAATCGTCTAACTGGTGGCGAATCTCCCCCAACCGAGCCTCGAAGGTTTGATCAGGAGCCTGATCATCCTCGATCGGCAACTGGTACCACTCCAACCCATACTGCCTGGCCGCGACGCCAAGCTCACCAACGCCGTTTTCCTGAAGCTCTGTATCCGACATCAGGGTAACCAGCGCCACGGCGCCAGCCTGCTTCAGCGTCTTCAGGCTTTCAGCAAGATCGCTGGCCTGGGTGCCCGGGCAGGGTGTGAAAATTAGCGCTCCTGGGGCATGGGGCAGCGATTTCATCGAGTAGGGATGTGACATGCTCATGACCTCAAATGGACCGCAGATTGACTCGCTTGGACAGCTCTTCCGCCGACTCCTTGCGCTCGGAGTAGCGATCCACCAGGTAATCCTGGCGGTCGCGCAATAGCAGCGTGAACTTGGTCAGTTCTTCCATCACATCAACCAGCCGGTCATAGAAGGAAGAAGGTTTCATGCGCCCGGCATCATCGAACTCCAGGAAGGCTTTTGGAACCGACGACTGGTTAGGGATAGTGAACATGCGCATCCAACGGCCCAGCACGCGCAATTGGTTCACCACGTTGAACGACTGCGAGCCACCACAAACCTGCATCACCGCTAATGTCTTGCCCTGGGTCGGACGTACGGCGCCCATGGCCAAAGGTACCCAGTCGATCTGCGCCTTAAAGACTGCGCTCATAGAACCGTGACGCTCGGGCGAGCACCACACCTGGCCCTCGGACCATTGCATCAGCTCGCGGAGTTCCAGCACCTTCTCGTGGGAGTCCGGAGCGTCATCCGGGAGCGGCAGGCCGGAAGGGTCGAAGATACGGGTTTCGGCGCCGAACTCTTCCAGCAGGCGCGCAGCTTCCTGGACCATCAAGCGGCTGAATGAGCGTTCGCGGGTCGATCCGTACAGCAGCAGGATGCGTGGTTTATGCGTGGAGGGATCCTTCGGCTCCAGACGCTCCAGCGACGGCAGATCGATCAGTTCTGGCTGGATATTTGGCAGGTGGTCGTTCATTTCAGTCTCCATTGATCCAGGGCCTACAGCGCGCCGATGCGAGCAAGTTCGGCTTTCAGTTCGTCCTGGCTCAGTTGCGAGAAGGGCAGCGCAATGAAAGCGCGCACGCGCTCATCGATCTTCGCAAGTGTGGTCTGGAAGGCTTGTTCGATTTCCGCCTCACTGCCGGTAACCGCCGAAGGGTCGGCCAGGCCCCAGTGGGCTTTGAGCGATGGACCGAAGAAGATCGGGCAGGCTTCGCCGGCAGCTCGATCGCACACGGTGACGACTATGTCGGGAGGAGAGCTCTCGAAGACATCCGAGGCCTTGCTTGAAAGACCAGCGGTGGGGATACCGGCGGCTTCCAAGGTCTTCAGCGCCCGCTCATTGACCTTGCCGCTTGGGAAGCTACCCGAGCTCACAGCTTCCATACCCTCGGGGGCCAGATGATTGAACAGCGCCTCGGACAGGATGCTGCGGCAGCTGTTGTGGGTGCACATGAACAAGACTTTCATCAGATATCTCCGGTTCAAAAGCTCAGGCGTATGGCCAATGCGGCCAAGGTGGCAAGCAGGATCGGCAGCGTCAGGACGATACCGGTGCGGAAGTAGTAACCCCAGGTGATAACGATGTTTTTGCGGGCCAGCACGTGCAGCCACAGCAAGGTGGCCAGGCTGCCGATTGGGGTGATTTTCGGACCGAGGTCACAGCCGATGACGTTGGCGTAGATCATGGCCTCACGCACGATGCCAGTGGCCTCGGCGGAATGGATCGACAAAGCTCCTACCAGTACAGTGGGCATGTTGTTCATGACCGACGACAGGCCAGCGGCGAGCAGCCCCGTCCCGAGGGATGCGCCCCAGACCCCGTAGCCGGTGAAGACATTGAGGATCTGCGTCAGGTAGTCGGTGAGGCCGGCATTACGCAGGCCATAGACCACCAGGTACATGCCAAGCGAGAACACCACGACCTGCCAAGGCGCGTCCTTGAGCACCTTGCGGGTTGAGATCACGTGCCCATGCGCAGCGATCAGGTAGAGGATCAGCGCACAGGCAGCAGCGATGGCGCTGATCGGAACGCCCAGCGGCTCGATGGCGAAGAAGCCGACCAGCAACAGCGCAAGCACCCACCAGCCGGCAACGAACGTCGCCTTGTCGCGGATAGCGGCTTCGGGAGCCTTCAGTTGGTCGAGTTCATAGGTTCGCGGCAGGTCCTTGCGGAAGAACCACAGCAGCATTCCCAGCGTGGCGGCGATACTGACCAGGTTCACCGGCACCATGATCGAGGCGTACTCGCTGAAACCGATGCCAAAGTAGTCGGCGGAAACGATGTTCACCAGGTTGGACACCACCAGCGGCAGGCTCGCGGTATCGGCGATAAAACCTGCTGCCATGACAAATGCCAACGTCGCCGCCGGGGAAAAACGCAGGGCAAGCAGCATGGCGATAACGATCGGCGTCAGGATCAGCGCTGCGCCATCATTGGCGAATAACGCCGACACTGCTGCTCCCAGGAGAATGATGAAAGCGAACAGCTTGCGGGTACTGCCGTTGCCCCAGCGGGCCACATGCAACGCTGCCCATTCGAAGAAACCCGCCTCATCCAGCAAAAGGCTGATGATGATGACAGCGATAAACGTTGCGGTGGCGTTCCATACTATCTGCCACACCACTGGGATATCAGACAGATTCACTACGCCCGCCAGTAGCGCCACGACCGCCCCTAGACCAGCGCTCCAGCCCACCCCCAGACCCTTTGGCTGCCAGATCACCAGAACGATCGTTGCGAGAAAAATCAAAAATGCGATGAACATGGCTCAACTCAGTCAGCGAAGTGAAAATCAAGCACAAGCAGCAGGGCTTTGTGGACGCTCGCCCATTTCAGCAAGGCGCACAGCATCGGCGCTTAGCCACTGGGCGTTTGCATCGACAACACTCTTGAGCATCATCTGCACCCATTCTGGCAAGGACGGATTGAGGCGGTAATACACCCATTGTCCCTGCCGCCGGTCCATGAGGATTCCGGCTTCTCGCAATTGAGCAAGATGCCGAGAAATCTTCGGCTGGCTGAGGTCGAGTGCGCAGGTCAACTCACATACGCATAGCTCGCCTTCACTGGCGATCAGCAAGGTCATCCGGGCTCGTGTTTCGTCAGCGAGACATTTAAAAACGATGGGGGGGGTTAGGGTTTCCCGCATTTGACCTCCTGGGGAACGCAGCACGGGCGGCTCATATCTGGAGGCTCGAATATATGACCATTCAGATATACGGTAAAGCAGATATTAATTCACTGACCAGATGACCGAGTCACAGTAGGAGGCAAAATCCAGGGTTCGCGCCCTTATCCGGATATTGATTCCCTTCCCATCGAGTCCACGATGAACCACCCTGAGATGTCTCTCCGATTGCTTGGTGCCGATCAGATCCAGGGGTTGGATGAGTATCTTTCCGCAGCCGGCTTGCCTACCCCGGACCTTCTGCAGCACGACCGCATGTTCTATTCCTTTCACCGTGGAGAAACGGAACTGGGATATGGGGCATCGAAGGATGGCCAGGCTCGTCTAATTCGTTCGCTGGTTGTGGATCCTGGGAAAGAGGATCCGGGGTCGGTACCTTGCTGCTTAGAGCACTTGAACGCATAGCCGAAGCCGACGGGGCTTAAAGCCTCTGCGGACCACAATTGCGCCCGATTTATTCGAGGCTCGGGGATATGAGCGCAGAGAGCGATCCCTAGCCCCTAGGGTGATTTCCAACTCCGCAGAGTTTGAAAAGCTCTGTCCCGTGTCGGCTTTACCTTAGGCACCCGCAAACTGTCTATGAGGGAATAGCGCTGTCAACCCAGCACAGCCTTACAAAGATGTAATGCCTGGATCACATGGATGACAGCTACCGGGCCTTAGGCTGCAGTCATGTTTTCATGGAGTAATTGAAATGATCAAAGCCAAATGCATCGCCGGCCTACTTCTCTTAATCGCCTCCTCATCCGCTTTTTCCGAAGGAGGTTCTGATCGTTTGCACGGAAAAATGATTCAGGCGAATGAGCAGGCTATGCGTGCATACGCAGCGGCCAATGGAAAAAAGCCACCTGAGGTGATCCATTATCGCTATGGAATGAAGCTGGACGTGGCGAGAGTCATCAGCAGGACTTCGACCAACGGCAGCTGCGACGTGATGCCGGCACAGATGAATTACGAGGACTCAACAGGAGAGCTGAAAATCCTTGAATATCGCACTGCCGGAATTAACTGCAGGGGTCAAAACTGACCGAAGCACAGGTTAATTCTTGAAGTCAGCTGATCACCAGTAGCGCCAGCTGATCGGCCGCCAGGGGGCTTGTGATCGACCGACCGAGGTCTTCCCTAAGTACTTTGCAAAAGAACGACGGTCGGTCGAAATTAATTAGGCAGCCATTGCTTCGCAGGATTGTGCGCAGGCCAAACAGGCTTGTGCGCAATGCTGACAGTGGTCTGCCGTGTGCTTACTGCACTCCTCCCCGCAGGCGCGGCAAATCCTGGCGCACAACGCACAAAATTCCTTGGCGAGCATGCTTTCTCGTGCCATCAAGGTAGCCGCCAGCCTGCACATATCTGCGCAATCCCTGTCCAACTTGATGCAGTCAGCCATCATTTTTACGTCCTGCTCTTGCAGGCAGGCTGACGCGCAGCCTTCACAGGCCAGCGCACAGCGCAGGCATTCCGAGATGCATTCATCAAAGCTACTGTTCATGATCATATCTCCGGTATCGGGTCGATGTGATGCCAGTGCACCGTCTCATGACGGTATGTAGCGTTCGACCTGAGGGGTTCCTGAAGATTGATTACATTTCTGTAAGCTTGTCCGAATCATCTCAGTATGAAGGCGTGCCCGATCATTCAAGGCTTTTCAATCACTGCTTCTGGATGCTCACGATTTTCGCGGAGCTTCCCTCCATGCGGAACCCAAATTTCACCTTGTCGCCTACGTTCAAGCCCTTCAGCTGTGCAGGCTCAGATTGGAAGCCCATGGTCATCGCCGGCCATTTGAGCTCTGCTACCGGGCCGTGCGCTAAGGTGATTTTCCCGCTTTGAAGATCCAGCGCCTTTATTGTCCCCTCAGCATGCGCAGTGGGAGCCGCCTGGCTCCCTTGGCCCCCCTCGGCGGAGGCTGGCATTTTCTTCATGTCCATACCATCCATGTCCTGGGCATGCACACTGGTGGCAAAAGCGGTGACCAGGCCTGCGATGACAATTAGCTTTTTCATTGGATTTCTCCTGAGAGGTTGGGGGTAGTTACAGCAAGTTCGCGGCGACGGATCAGCCAGTACGCCGCAGGGATTACAAAAAGGGAAAGCAAGGGGGCGGTGAGCATGCCGCCCACCATGGGAACCGCGATGCGGCTCATGACCTCGCTGCCGGTACCGCTGCTCCAGAGGATGGGCAGCAAGCCTGCAACGATGACCGCCACAGTCATTGCCTTGGGCCTGATGCGTTGCACCGCGCCCTCACGGATCGCGTCGAGCAGCGCTGTTCGTGTGGTTTCGCCTTTGGCTTGACGCTCAGCCCAAGCGTTATTCAGGTAGATGAGCATGATCACTCCGAACTCCGCCGCTACGCCGGCCAGGGCAATGAAACCAACGCCTGTGGCCACCGACAGGTTGTAGCCCAGCAGGTACAGCAGCCAAACGCCTCCGGTCAGCGCGAACGGTAGTGTGCCCATGATGAGCAACGCCTCACCGAGGCGCCCAAAGGTCAGGTAGAGCAGCACGAAGATGATGGCCAGCGTCGCCGGCACCACCCAGGCCAGACGGGCATTCGCCCGCTCCAGGTATTCGAACTGGCCGGAGTAGCTCAAGCTCATGCCTGGATCGAGCTTCACCTCGCTGTTGATCGCCTGACGAAGGTCTGCCACAACAGACGATAGATCCCGGCCGCGCACATCGATGTACACCCAACCCGAGGGGCGAGCATTCTCGCTCTTAAGCATGGGCGGGCCATCAGCGATACGTATGCGGGCCACGCTGCCGAGCGTCAGCTGACCGCCCTGCGAGGTGTAGATCGGCAGCTGACGCAACGCCTCCACGGAATCACGCCATTCGCGTGGATAGCGCACGCTGATGGGATAGCGGGCCAAGCCTTCAACCGTTTCTCCAATGGTTTCGCCACCAATGGCGCCAGCCACGAGGGCCTGTACGTCGGTGATGTTCAGACCGTAACGGGCAGCGGCATGGCGATCGATATCCAGATCAATGTAGCGGCCACCAGTCAAACGCTCCGCCAGCGCCGAAGTCACTCCAGGAACCTTTTTCGCTGCCCGCTCCACAGCGAGGGTAGCCCGGTCTATCTGGTCTAGGTCGCTGCCGGCCACCTTGACGCCTATTGGGCTCTTGATACCGGTGGCCAGCATATCGATGCGGTTGCGGATGGGCGGGATCCAGATGTTGGTCAGCCCAGGCACACGCACAGTGCGATCAAGCTCCTCGATGAGCTTCTCCGTGGTCATTCCTGGACGCCACTCACTCTTGGGCTTGAGCCGAACGATGGTCTCGAACATCTCCAGCGGTGCCGGGTCGGTAGCGGACTCGGCGCGGCCGGCTTTACCAAAGACACTGGCCACCTCGGGAACAGTTCGAATCAGACGATCCGTTCGCTGCAACAGCTCTGAAGCTTTCTGCGCCGAGAGTCCAGGCAAGGCTGAAGGCATGTAAAGCAGATCACCTTCATCGAGCGGAGGAAGGAACTCGCCCCCAAGATGATTCAAGGGCCACAGACTGCTGAGCAGGATGAGCAATGCTCCAGCGAGGGTAACCAGAGGCCGGCGCAGGACGACCTCTAATGCCGGACGGTACAGCCGGATGAGGCCCCGGTTGAGCGGGTTGCGCTGTTCCGCAGGCAGTGGCCCTCTGATCCAGTACCCCATCAGCACCGGAATCAGGGTCACCGATAGCGCAGCCGCCGCTGCCATTGCGTAGGTCTTGGTAAAGGCCAGGGGTGCGAAGAGACGCCCTTCCTGGGCTTGCAGCGTGAACACCGGGATGAACGATAGCGTGATGATCATCAGGCTGAAGAATAGTGCCGGTCCTACCTCGACGGCCGCCTCTGTCATTACCCTCCAATGCGCTTCGCCTCGCAAGGGTTGACCAGGATGCCGGGCATGCCAAGCCTCAACACGTTTGTGGGCGTTCTCGATCATGACCACGGCAGCGTCCACCATTGCACCGATGGCAATAGCGATTCCGCCAAGGGACATGATGTTGGCATTGATACCCTGATGACGCATGACAATCAGCGCAATCAAGATTCCCACGGGAAGCGACACGATAGCCACCAACGACGAGCGCAGGTGCCAGAGAAACGCTGCGCATACCAACGCCACTACTACGAATTCCTCGATCAGCTTGTGACTGAGGTTCTCCACGGCACGGTCGATCAACTGGCTGCGGTCGTAGACGGTGACAAGCTCCACCCCGGCTGGCAGGCCTTTCTTCAGGGTTTCTAGCTTGGCCTTGACGTGCCCGATGGCCTCACGAGCATTCTTCCCGCTGCGCAGGATCACCACCCCTCCTACGGCTTCGCCGAGGCCGTCCAGTTCGCCTATGCCTCTGCGGGCTTCCGGACCTATCTGCACCGTAGCGACGTCGCCTAATGTCACCGGCACGCCCTTGGTAGCCAGTCGCAGCGGTATCGCTCTGAAATCATCCAGCGATCGCAGGTAGCCGGCCGCACGTACCATGAACTCCGCTTCGCCCTGCTCCAGTACACCGCCACCGGTCTCCTGGTTGGCCTTGCCTATAGCCTCAACCACCTCAGCCTGGGTGATACCGAGGCTGGCCATGCGCAGCGGATCGAGGACGACTTGGTACTGCTTGACCATACCGCCGATGGTGGCTACCTCAGCGACATCCGGCAGGGTCTTGAGCTCATAGCGCAGGAACCAGTCCTGCAGGCTGCGCAGTTGCGACAGGTCATGGCCGCCGTTGCGATCGACCAACGCATACTGATAAATCCAGCCCACTCCGGTGGCATCCGGGCCCAGTACCGGCTTGGCTGCCTCAGGTAATCGCGATTGCGCCTGGCTCAGGTACTCAAGCACCCGTGAGCGCGCCCAATACAGATCGGTGCCGTCCTCGAACAGCACGTAGACGAAGCTGTCACCGAAGGCGGAGAAACCGCGTACCGTTTTGGCCCCCGGAACCGAGAGCATGGTTGTGGTCAGCGGATAGGTCACCTGATTCTCAACGATTTGGGGAGCCTGGCCTGGGTAGGACGTGCGGATGATCACCTGCACGTCCGACAGGTCGGGCAAGGCGTCGATTGGCAGGCTACGCACCGAGACGAAGCCCCATGCCACCAGAAACAGCGTGGCGAGGAGCACCAGCACACGGTTGCCTACCGACCAGCGGATCAGTTTGGCAATCATGGTTGGCCCTCCACCACGTTGATCTGCTCAACTACCATGCCCTCGTCGCGTTCGCGTATGCCAAAGCGAATCTGCGCACCGACCTTGAGGCCATCAAGGAGAGACTGATCAACCACAGGAAAGGTCATGGTCATCCCTGGCATGCCCAGGGTGATGAAAGGACCGTGGGCAACGGTGAGCTGGGTGCCGTCTATCTGCACGACACGGCCATCCGCTTCATGCAGGGCTGGCCCCGCATTAGGCTGACTATCCTGCGCCGTCGCCGCCTCGATGCCTTTCAAATTAGCGTCGGAGTCCAACAGGAATTGCCCGGACGCGACGATGCGCTGTCCTGGCTGAAGGCCCTGCAACACCGCAACTTTCCCTCTGCTCTCCTGGCCCAACACGACTTCCACCGGCCGGAAGCGACCACCGTCTTCAGCCAGCATCAACAGGTCTCGCTTGCCGGTGCGGATGACCGCCTCGGCAGGCACCAAGAGGCTTTGCTCGGAAGACTCGCCGGGATGGAGAGCCACTTGAGCGGTCATCCCAGGACGAAGCCGTCCATCCGGGTTGGGCAACTCGATACGCAGGCGCAACGTGCGGCTCTGCAAATCGGCATCGGCGAGCAACGCGGTCAACTTGCCCGGTATGGGATCGCCTGGGAACGCTGGCAATTGCGCCCGCACAGGCTGGCCTTCGCGAAGACCTTGAGCCTGGGCTTCCGGCACAGCCGCTTCCAGCCAGACGTTGGCCACTCCATTGATCCTCGCCAAGGTAGCCCCCGGCGTCAACGTCATTCCGGGTCGCAAATCGAGAACCTGGATGACTCCGGCCGTGGGTGCGGAGAGTGTGACCGAGAGCTGCACCTTCCCAGTGCTCGCGACCCGGTTGATCAGGTCGGCCGGCATGCCGGCGAGCACAAGCCGCTGTCGTGCCGCCGCCGTCAGCTGCGTGTCGCCGGAATGCCGCAGCGCCAGGTATTCCTCCTGCAAACCAGCCCACTCCGGGGTTAGCACATCGGCTAGAGGAGCCCCTTTGGCAACGATGTCGCCCGTCGCTCGACCATAGACGCGCTCGACGTAGCCGCCAGTCCGGGCCTGCAATACGCTGAAGTCGCGTTCGTCGAACGTTAGAACGCCGCTCACACTCAGGGTCCGTTCTAGCCGGCCAGCCGTCACCGTCGCCAATCGAATCCCAAGGTTTTGCTGGAGCCCAGCCGAGACCTGAACCGCAGGCTGCTCCTCGCCAGCCGTGTCATCCGAATACTTGGGCACGAGCGGCATGTCCATGAACGGCGATTTTCCGGGCGCCGGGAAGTGCTGCTGGGGATACATCGGGTCATACCAGTACAGCGCTTTTTTTTCCTCACCTACTGGCTGGGATGAGGAATACGCACCTCTTCCACCTAGCCAGAAGCCCGCGCCTATCCCAATAGCAAGGGCAGCAGCCACGAGCAAACCAATCGACCTATTCCTCATGCCCGCACCTCTCCATAAACGAAATGCAGACGCGCTGCTGTTGCCGCCAACTGTCCTTGCAGGTCCACATCCTGTAGCAGCGCTTCCACACGCTGCCGGCGTGCCGACAGCACTTCACTCAACGGCGAATTACCGGCGCGGTAGTCCGCCAGAGCGAGGCGTACCCGGTCCTCGGCCAGGGGCAAAAGTGTTTCGCGACTGCGCCGTACAGCCCGTTGCAAGCGTTGGTACTCGGCAAGGTCTGTTTCAAGCTGAGCTTGATGCTCGCGCAGGGCAGCGTCCTGCTCATTTTCCAATTGGCGAACTTGTGCGCGTCGTGCCGCAATCATTGGGTCTTGCCGGGAGCTGGTGAACAACGGCAACTGGAAGCTGACTTGCAGGCTGACCATGTTGCTGAAGTCCGGACCACGGCGCTGATAATCCACCCCCCAGGACCAATCCGATTTCTTTTCCGCCTGAGCCTGGTGTACCTGGGCTTGAGCCTCGCGTGTCATGGCGTTGTAGGTATTGAGCTCCGGATGGGCATGGACGGAGTGCAAGTATTCAGCTGCATCTACAGGCCAGACAGGGAACGTCGGCGCGCCCACTTCGGCGTCCTGCCCAATCCAGCGCTTCAGCGCGGCTCGCGCCTGAGCTGACTGACTCAACAGAACGTCTTTCTGCTCGTCCAACTGTGCCAATTCCTGTTTGGGAGCCAACGTATCGGCCGTTGAGCCTGCGCCTCCGGCCAGGCTGGCCCGCACCGTGGAAGCCAGCAGCTGGTTTTCTTTGTAGAAGGCGTCGAACTGTTCAAGCTTTCGCTGCACGGTGTATGCAGCCACCCAAGCCTGTGCGGTTGCCGCCCGAACTTTCAGCCGTTCGAACAGCGCCTCGGCATCGGCTCGCTCGACCGTGGCCTGCGCTGTCTCTATGCGAGCTTTGCGTTTGTCCCGGTTCGGTACTTCTTGGGACAGGCCAACCACCTGCATGGTCATGAAGTCTCTGTTCATGCTCCAGCGGTCGGTGCCTTCAATCGGCAGGTTCTGTACCCCGAGATTCAGGCGCGGATCGGGTAGTTCGCCCGCTGGAATGACTGCGCTGCGCGCAGCTGATGCCTGCTCCTGGCGGGCCTGTAGAGAGGGAGCGTTGCGTTCAGCCAGTTGCAGCGCCTCATCCAGCGACAGCGTTGCAGCCTGTGCCGAGACAGCCGGCAGCAGTATGAACAGGACGGCCGTGGTTATCCGTCCCTGAAAACGTTGGGGAGTCATGAAAATGATTCCTCGAAAGATCAGCGCCCAGGCGCGTGCCATCGCCCCGCTGCTAGGCGGAACGACGGTGTGAAATTAAGAGGGAATCAGACGCGGGGAGGCCGCCATGGATCGGGGGGAGAGCCTGTCGCTATGCCTACCGCGTAGGTATCGGCAGGTCGTGGCTTGGCAAAGGTCAGCCCAGGCGTCAGGAAGCTGAGCTGCACTGTGCTAGCAGTCCTGCACTCCTGGCCGACCTTGCAGGATTTGGCGTGATCGCCGGCCTTGCCCAGGTCTTGGTCCTGGCAGCAGTCATGATCCATACCCGCCATCATTTCCATGCCCATGGTCTGCATTGGGCAAGGTTCAGTCGCCGAATCGATGCCCGCCATCCCGTTAAGCGGAAGCGCCACGATAAGCATCAGGATGGTGAGCAGTCGAATGAACCGATTCATGATGGGCGAGTATAGATTACCGGGATGAGTTCAGCATTAAGGGGTTGGGGCTGCACTAACCCACCGCTTAGAGGCTGGGAGACTGATGAAGAAGGTTGTGACACCCTCCGCTGAAGTACACCAGATTCGTCCGCTATGAGCCTCGATGATAGAGCGGGTTATCGACAGACCCAGGCCTGCATTGCTTGGGCCGCCTTCGCGCCTGGCTGGATCGGCTCGATAGAATCGGTCGAAGATCTTGCCAATGTGCTGGGAATCGATGATTACCCCGCTGTTACGCACGGAAAGCGTCACGCTTTCAGGCGTCTGCTCGATTCGCACTGATATCTCGTTACCTTCCGGGGTGTAGCGCAACGCGTTGGATAGAAGGTTGGAAAGCGCTCGGTCAATCATCAGGCGATCGCCACGAACCTTACCCTGCCCGTGTAGGGTCAGCTGGATGCCTTGATCCTCAGCCAGGAACTGGTAGTACTCGAACAGCTTGGAAACGAGGTCGGAGAGCTCCACATCAATCTGCTCAGGGACGATCAGACCGTTATCCGCCTTGGCGAGGAACAGCATGTCGTCGATCATGCGCGACATACGCTTGAGGTCTTCCAGGTTCGAATAGAGGTTCTCCTCATAGGCATCCAGGTCACGCTTCTTGGTGAGCACCACTTCAGTATGGGTCAGAAGGTTGCTGACTGGCGTTCTCAACTCGTGAGCGATATCGGCAGAGAAGTTGGACAACCGAACGAATGCATCCTCCAACCGTCCCAGCATCCCGTTGAAAGACAGGATGAGCTCCTGAAGCTCTAGCGGCACGGGCTCCAGGGGAATGCGCTCGCGGAGCGATCTTGCCGACATCCCGGTGGCCACTTTGGTGATTTGCCCAACAGGCCGAAGCCCACTCTTGGCCACGACCCAACCCAAGCCTGCGCTTACAATCGCGCTGATCACCAGGCCAATTCCGAACCACCATTGCAGGGTGACAAAGAAATGGGCGTGAGTGGTGACATCGAGCATCAGCACGGCCGTCACCGGTTCCGGCTCGCCTGCAATGGTCAGCTGGGCGGTAATGCCGCGAAAGTTCTGCGATTCATCCTGCCATTCCCAGACCGCACCCCGGTGCGCCTGCTCGAACCGCTGGGGAATTTGGGAGGCTTTGGGGTCTGAAAACAGGACCGTACCGTCAGCCTTGGTGATTTTCGCCGACAAATCCTGATGTGCGCCGAGCAATGCCCGCAGCTGCTGCTCCTGATCGTGGAGCCCGCCTCGCGCTGCTGAGATGGACAGGATATGACGCGTTGACTCCAGCTTTTCGGAAAGCGCCTGCTCATCCAGCATCCGGAAATGGTGCTGGCTGAGCCCGTAGAAAGCCACCCCGGCAACCACCAGGACAGCAGTCACTGCGAACATGAACATCAGGGTCAGTCGCTTGACGAGCGATGATTGCGGGCGCATCACTCGGGCACATCCATCATGTAGCCCATGCCTCGGGCGGTATGGATGAGCTTTGGCGCGAAGTCGTCATCTATTTTGGCCCGCAGTCGGCGAATCGCTACCTCAATCACGTTGGTGTCACTGTCGAAGTTCATGTCCCAGACCTGAGAAGCGATCAGCGACTTGGGGAGCACCTCGCCGCGTCGGCGCATGAGCAGCTCCAGCAGGGAAAACTCCTTTGCGGTAAGGTCGATCCGCTTGCCGTTTCGCGTAGCTCGACGCTTGAGCAGGTCTACCTCAAGGTCTGCCATCTTCATGGTGGTTTGAGCAGCACCACCGTTGCCTCTGCGCAACAACGTGCGAACCCGAGCCAGCAGCTCCGAGAACGCAAAGGGCTTCACCAGGTAGTCATCAGCGCCCAGTTCCAAACCTTTCACGCGGTCGTCTACGCCGTCTCGGGCCGTCAAGAAAAGAACCGGCACATCCTGACCCGCCGCACGGATCTTGCGCAGGACATCCCAGCCATCGAGCCCCGGCATCATCACGTCGAGTATCAGCAAGTCATACGCTTCGCTCTGTGCCTGTTGCAGGGCGTCAGTGCCTGTCATCACCCGGTCAACGGTGAAGCCAGCTTCTGTCAGACCTTGCTGGAGGTAGACACCGGTTTTTGGCTCATCTTCGGCTACGAGTAATTTCATCTGCTCTCATCCACGCGGGGTGCATCTCCAGTTTGCAGGAAAAAAGACGCCCAACCAGAAGCTGACGGAAAAGTAATGTCGAGATCAGTTTTCTGACAGCACCGCGAAGCTAACTTGACCCTGTACCTGACGCCATGAGGCGCAGAACCCACTGAGGATCTCCAGATGAACATGGTCAAAGCAATTGTGATGGTCGTTACCTTCGGCATGGCAGGCATCGCCCTGGCAGAGGGCGGCGCGGACCGGACCTTTGCGCGGATGGAAGCGGCTCGCCAAAGCTCCATGCAGGCATTCCAAGTTGCGCAGGAGAAGAAAGAGCAGGCGCCAGTTGCCGCCCAGTCCAGCAAGCATGCCGGCCACGAAAGCTGCTGATCCCAGCTTACAGAAATGTAATCACCCCGGAATCTGAACTATGGCAGTTTCAGACTACGGCCTCTCATCAGCCTCGCGCAGTGACGAAAGTCTACGAGACTGGTGAGAGCTCCAATGAACCCAAGGGCTGCCCCATCGAGCAGCCTGGATATCAGCGATCTACCTGACTGGACGCAACGGCATGCAAAGCAAAACCACGAGACGATCTTTCGTCAAAGGCCTGGCCGCTACCGGACTTCTGGGTGGGCTCGGCATGTGGCGCGCGCCGGTCTGGGCCGTGACCAGCCCTGGCCAACCGAACGTGCTGAGCGGCACGGACTTCGATCTGTATATCGGCGAACTCCCCGTCAATATCACGGGTGCAGCTCGCACGGCCATGGCCATCAACGGTTCGGTGCCAGGGCCGATCCTGCGATGGCGCGAAGGCGACACCGTGACACTGCGCGTACGCAACCGGCTGAAACAAGACACCTCCATTCACTGGCACGGCATCATCCTGCCCGCCAACATGGACGGTGTGCCGGGCTTGAGCTTCCACGGCATCGCTCCCGATGGCATGTACGAATACAAGTTCAAGGTCCACCAGAACGGCACCTACTGGTATCACAGCCACTCAGGCTTCCAGGAACAGTCCGGGGTCTATGGGGCGTTGGTGATCGATGCCAAGGATCCGGAGCCGTTTGTGTACGACCGTGATTACGTCGTCATGCTCAGCGATTGGACGGATGAAGACCCGGCGCGGGTGCTCTCCAAACTCAAGAAGCAATCTGACTACTACAACTTCCACAAGCGCACTGTTAGCGACTTCGTTGACGATGTGAGCGAGAAAGGCTGGTCGGCCGCTGTAGCGGATCGGAAGATGTGGGCTGAAATGAAGATGAGCCCCACCGACCTCGCTGACGTGAGCGGGTATACCTACACCTACCTCATGAACGGCCAGGCTCCGAACGGCAACTGGACGGGTATCTTCAAGCCCGGCGAGAAGATCCGCCTGCGCTTTATCAACGGCTCGGCCATGACCTATTTCGATGTCCGGATTCCTGGGCTCAAGATGACGGTTGTGGCTGCCGACGGCCAGTACGTCAAACCCGTATCGGTCGATGAGTTCCGGATCGCCGTTGCCGAAACCTACGATGTCATCGTCGAACCTGAAAACGAGCAGGCCTATACAATCTTCGCGCAATCCATGGACCGTACCGGGTACTCCCGAGGCACCCTGGCAGTTCGTGAAGGCTTGCAAGCGCCCGTGCCGGAGGTAGATCCACGCCCGATCATCGCCATGAGCGATATGGGCATGGACCACGGCAGCATGGGCGGAATGGATCACGGCGGCATGGCTGGCATGGACCAGGGGAACATGGCCGGGATGGATCACAGCAAGATGGCTGGGATGGACCATGGCAGCATGGCCGGCATGGACCACAGCAAGATGGCTGGAATGGACCATAGCAGCATGGCCGGCATGGACCACAGCAAGATGGCTGGAATGGACCATAGCAACATGGCCGGCATGGATCACAGCACGATGGCTGGGATGAGTCATGAGGGCATGGCCGGCATGAGCGGTGCAATGCAGAGCCATCCGGCTTCCGAGACAAACAACCCGTTGGTCGATATGCAGACCATGTCGCCGACCCCGAAGCTGAACGATCCGGGAATTGGCCTGCGCAACAACGGGCGCCGAGTGCTGACCTACGCCGATTTGCGGAGCACCTTCATCGATCCCGATGGTCGAGAGCCTGGACGCACAATCGAACTGCACCTTACCGGCCACATGGAGAAGTTCGCGTGGTCGTTCGACGGTATCAAATTCTCTGATGCTGAACCGCTGCGGTTGAAATATGGCGAGCGTCTTCGCATCACCTTGGTCAACGACACCATGATGACTCACCCCATCCATCTCCACGGTATGTGGAGTGATCTGGAGGACGAGAACGGCAACTTCATGGTTCGCAAGCACACCATCGACATGCCACCTGGCTCAAAACGAAGCTATCGCGTCACCGCAGATGCCTTGGGACGTTGGGCCTATCACTGTCACCTACTGTTCCACATGGAAATGGGCATGTTCCGAGAAGTCCGTGTGGACGAATGAGCTGGAGATTTGAGATGAGCAAACCAATGAAACGAAGCGCCTTTTTCCTCTCTGCTGCGATGGTCGGCATGTTGGCTGTTTATGCCCCGTCGTCGTGGTCCAGCGACAACCATGATCAGCATTCCCAGAAATCTACCGAGGCCGGTAAAGCCAAAGGTTCGCAGGACAAGCAGGGTCAGGGGATGAACCATGAAGGCATGGACCATGGGTCCATGGAAAGTATGGACCACGGCTCGATGAAGGGGATGGACCATGGCTCGATGGAAGGCATGGACCACGACAAAATGATGGAATCGCATGGCAGCGACAAAGCTAAGGCAGGGAAAGATGGTCAATAGCCTTGGGCGGCCTTCGCTGCTGGCCCTGACTGTTTCAATCGGCATGCTGGGCGTAACGCCCAGCTTCGCCGCTGAAGAAATGGATCACTCGGGCATGGATCATTCGAAAATGGGGCACGGTTCCATGCAAATGGATGCTGTTCCGTCCGAATCGATGCCGGCGATGGATCACAGCAAGATGGGGGTGAGCAAACAGCAGAAACAGCCTGCCCCTGTTGATCACAGCCAGATGGAGCATGCTCAAAGCCAGAGCAAATCCAGCCCGGTGGACCATAGCAAGATGGACCACAGCAAAATGGGCCATGGAAACATGAAGGGCATGGATCACGGTTCGATGAAGGGCATGGACCATTCCCAGATGAATCATGGTTCAGCGATTTCTCCGACCACAACGAGTCGCACGCCGATTCCAGTGCTCACTGATGCCGACCGCGAGGCAGCCTTTCCGCCTTTGGGTGGCCACCAGGTGCACGACAGCGGAATCAACAGCTTCTTCCTGTTGGACCAGCTCGAATACCAAGACGCCGATGAGGGCAGCACCCTGGCCTGGGACGCATCAGGCTGGGTAGGCGGCGACATCAATCGACTCTGGGTTCGCTCGGAAGGCGAGCGCACCAATGGGGTAACCGAAGACGCTGAGCTGCAACTGCTATACGGGCGCTCGGTCAGTCCTTGGTGGGACGTGGTCGCCGGAGTCCGTCAGGATTTCAAACCGGAATCACCGCAGACCTGGGCAGCCTTTGGTATTCAGGGCATGGCCTTGTATGACTTCGAGGCCGAAGCTACGGCGTTCATCGGCGAGAACGGCCAGACTGCTGCGCGTCTTGAAGGCGAATACGACATCCTGCTGACCAATCGCTTGATTTTGCAGCCCACGGCCGAGGCGAACTTCTATGGCAAGAACGATCCTGAGCGCGGTGTTGGATCGGGTCTGGCCAATACCGAAGTCGGGCTGCGTCTACGGTATGAAATCGTCCGCCAGTTTGCCCCGTACATAGGCGTTACCTGGAGCCGCTCCTACGGCAACACCGCTGACTTCATCCGAGACGAGGGTGGAGATGTTGATGAGGCACGCTTCGTTGCCGGTATCAGGATGTGGTTCTGAGAATTCCAACATGAAAAGAACAATTACAACGCTGCTTGTGGCCGGTGCTGTCGGAAGTGCTGCGGTATTGGGCACCGCGTATTTCGGCTTGGTGAATGTCGGCGCCGATGATCCTCACTTCCCGGCTGTCCATTCGTTTCTCGCCATGGCTCGCGACCGGTCGATTGAGGTTCGAGCGCGAGACATTGAAGTGCCTGACCTGAAGAACGCTGCGTTGATCAAGGCAGGCGCAGGCAACTACAACGCCATGTGCATTGGGTGCCACCTCGCCCCTGGCGTTGGAAAGACAGAACTTAGCCAAGCGCTATACCCGTCGCCACCTGACCTCACCAAGGTGGGTGTCGGAGGCGAACCGGCTGCCGCATTCTGGACGATCAAGCACGGCATCAAAGCCACCGGCATGCCCGCTTGGGGCAAGAGCATGGGTGATGAGTACATCTGGGGAATAGTCGCGTTCCTGGATCAACTTCCCGAAATGAATCCCGAGCAGTACAAGGCTTTGGTGGCCACGAGCGGTGGCCATCAGCACGGCGGCGGCGAAAGCGATATGCATAACCATGAGGGCCAGCACGGCGGGAGCGGGCATGCCGAGCATGGCGATCACGACGAAGCGGCAGACAACGATCATGCCCAGGCAGCTCACGACCATGGAGCTCCACCCGCAGGCGCCACCCAAGCGGCAGATCATCACGGTGACCACAATGCGGCCGAAGCCCATTCGGACGCCCACCCGAAATCGTCGACAAAGACGCATGTTCACAAAGACGGTAAGGAGCACACTCATGCCAACTAACCGGATACTCGTTCGTCTAGCCGCTATCGCTGGGCTGCTGGTGACCTCAGCGGCCTACGCTGCCGAGCCTTTGTCCATCGACGTTCACCGAGACGCGAACTGCGGTTGCTGCAAGAAATGGATCGCGCACTTGGAAGCCAATAGTTTCAAAGTGACCGACCATATTGAGACGGACATGAGCGCAGTGAAACAGAAGCTGGGCGTAGCGCCACGGTTAGCGTCCTGCCACACAGCCGTGATTGATGGAAAGTTTGTTGAAGGTCACGTGCCAGCTGAGCAGATTCGAGAACTCAAGGAGCGGAACGATCTGGTCGGGATCGCCGTGCCAGGAATGCCAGCTGGATCCCCAGGCATGGAGGTTGATGGCGTAAGCCATGCCTACCAAGTCATTGGGTTAACCAAAAGCGGCGCGGACCTAGTAGTCGCCAACTATCCAGCCAAATAACGCACCGACCAGAAGGACGGCAGTAGGCTGACTGCCGTCCCATGTATCCCCGCTAGAAAGCTTCATCAGCTCAACACGACGACACAGAGGGCCTGCAACGCGTAGCTAATCAGATTCGCGGCGCTCGCGGACTGGCTTGAGTACGATATCGCCGTTGATGAGCTCTATGGAGAGTCTGTCGCCCGTCGTGACCCCGAGCTCGCGCAGAATGTCGTCAGGTAATTCCACAATCACATCGCCGGAGCCGTCGCCGGGATCCAGGCACTTTACCGTGGTGCGCGCTGATTCAGTCATTGGGCTCTCCTGCCAGAGCTACCAGTCCCCATCATACTCCAGCAGCCATGCAAGCGGTGATTTGCTCAAGCAGCTTTGCAAATGCCATTTTGTTGGAGTGTTCAGTACGCCGGAAGCCCCTTGCGACTGAGCTAGATCCCATCGACGAACATCGAAAGGGGCCGCAACCCCAAACGGTGCGTAGCTCGTCCGCTTCAATCGGACGGCAAGTTCGTGCCGAAGCTGCGTTCAATCTTTCTGCGGTGCAGCCCGGTTAGGCAATCCCTAGCAGCAGCTATGCCTGAATTGCTCGCTCTTGGTGATGACGCTCAGTGGCAGCCGCACATGGATGAGGTTTGTCGGGACAGGGCGATATCATATGGCCAGTTTACGCTCTGGTCGCTACAGTATCAGCAGTACAATAAGGACGTGCCTGTATGAGAAGGAAAGCTCGCATACTAATCCTATGCAAAACATACCCGTCACCCAGCGCTGCCTATACAGAGACTTCGTGCGTTGCGGGGATGGACGAGGCAGGCAATCTGATCCGTCTTTACCCTGTACCGTTCCGCCTGGTCACTGATGATCAACGATTTTCAAAGTGGCAGTGGATCGAAGCCTCCATCGAAAAAAGCTCCAACGATCACCGACCTGAAAGCCATAAGATTGGCGTGGATACGATTCAGCCCCAAGACATTATTCCAACCTCGAAAGCGTGGATTCGAAGGAGGGAAATGCTTAGCAAGCTGCCCATCTACGACAGTTTTGAGGCTCTGGAGCAGGCTCGACAGAATTCCAATGTCACGCTCGGCTTGATCAAGCCTGAGCGAATTATTGGATTAGAGATCCGTAAAGCCGCGTCAGAAAGCTGGACTGATGAGGAGCTTGAAAAACTGGAGAGACTGCAGCGCCAGCCCGGTTTATTCGATCAGGACGATGTCAAAGCCAGCATCAAGCGCCTAGAGAAGGTGCCCTTCGATTTCTACTACAGCTATGAGTCAGTACTTGATGGTGAGGTAAAGATTTATAAGCACAAGATCGTAGACTGGGAGGCAAGCCAGCTGTACAGAAACATGCGCCGAGCTCATGGGCCTAACGGCTGGGAAGCGCCGTTTCGACAGAAGCTGGAGGTCGAGTTACCAGGAAAAGATCTTATGCTTCTAATGGGAACGATTCATCGATTTCCGCAACAGTGGCTTATCATCAGTCTCATCTATCCACCTAAGCAACCGCCCGAAGCAAATCAGCAAATTTCTCTATTTTGAGAGGCAGATGCCGCGTATCCAGGGATGAATCCAATTCACTCGCAGCCTCGGCGATAAGGCTGCGGTGACAAAAATTCGCGTCAGCTTCGTAGCAAACCATACAAATGCGCTGGCTTGAGGCATCAGCTGTCAGGTTCTCCAGAAGGTCCATCCGGGTACGGATGTAAGCCCTGAAGTCGCGCGCATAGACCCCCCAATCGCCATCGACCTTATAGCGGTTTCGAATCGGTTTTGGGCAACCCAAGGGAGGGGAATGCTCGTAGGCAATTCCTGCATCCGCCAAGCACTGGGCGAAAGCCTTCTTGGAGAAACCAGGCTTTCTGGACAGAGGGTACTCGCGAACGTCCAGAACCTTGTCGATCTGAGCTTGCTTAAGACGAGCGATGAAGGCGTCGATAGACAACCCTTCATAGCCTGCGGTGTAGATCGCCATGTGAAATCTCCCAGCGGCTTCCTGCGGCTGTTCTGCAAATAAATGAGAGACTATACCATTCTAGCCATGCTGTACCCCATGGGCATTGGATGGATGGCCATCTCCAAGAGGTAGCGACGAGCGGATGGTAGGGGCCAGAAATCATCTCGGTCCGCGTTAGGTGGAAGCGCCTTCGCCGAGAGGCTATTGAGGTTTAGGACTTCGAATAGAGCATCGCAGCAGCCAAACCAGTGCATTCCTCAAGAAGCGCCGCTATCACGGATCGGAGCTTACTCGCGTCATACACACCTGATTCAACATCCTCCTGAGTGGTTTCATAAAACGCCTTTGCGTAGCTATCTTTGAAATCGAGGGCGCCCTGATAAATACCTAACGACTCCTTGTAATTCGTCCAGGTCACCTGCGCTGGGGGTCGCCCCTTAAGATTGAGATCGAGATAGCACTCGATAGCGGCCGCGCAGCCGTTGATGTCAGCGTTGGCAACACCACACGGGCCTTTCGCCGGAAACTCGCGCAGCTCGTCCAAGTCAGGAAGAACCATAGCTTTCATGTTCACTGGGAATTGAAAGCGTTTGAGTAGATTTTTATAGGTATCCACTCCTTCGGCGTCGTTATCGAACAGGAAGACCACGCGATTGTGAACATCAATTTTGACCAGTCCCTCGGCGAACTTGGACAGATTACCTGTACCGGAAAATGGGTGACGCTCCTCGATGTCAATGAATCGAAAAAAATCCTCGATGTCCGGGCGGAGCAGCGCCAGACCCCGCTTCAGAATGTGGGTATCAGAAGTGCCTTCAGTCGCTATCAAATAGGTCTGGGTCCGACGTGCGTTCCCAATGAAATCCTCATTTTTAGCCCATCCTGCATCCACAAAATTGCCGTAATCCCAGACGACATCTTCACCTAGATTAGCGGGGTTTTCGGCAAGGATTCGCAGAGTTGCATATGGGCTCAGAAATCCTAACATTGAGCCGAAATGGCTGCGCTCGGAGTAGCCTCCGATGTCTCGATCAAACACTCCCGTCGGGAGTAGAGATGCCGCTGGATCAGCCGCAAAGCGGCCCCGGCCCTGTGCATGATCGGAATCGTAGCTGGCGACATAGTCGCTTTTTAGGTCTCGCAATGCGTACGCTTTGATGAAGTCGATAAATTGATCGAAAGTCAAACGGTCGGATCGACGCTCACCTGGCAGGTATTCCTCGAACTGGTCTCTGTCGAGCACGACCTGATTTTCGTATTCCGACCTCACCGCCGCCAATGTGTATCCGAGCAGCTCCAACCGTGACACCATCGAACCAAGTGTCCGGCAAAAACACAGCTCCATTTGCTCCAGACTTTCAGGGCTATGAGCGTAGTCGTAGTCGATGCCCTCGTGCCGACGGTACTGGCGGTCGGACTCTTGATAGAGCATCCCGTGATCCATGCCCATATAGCCAGTGTTGTATGTGAGATCGAGGCTACCCACAGACAGCGTAATTGGTGTGCTCATAAGATCTTTGTACCTGGAGTTAACTGTCTAACGCCAATGCATGACGCGAATCTGGACATGCTTGTACTGGCACGTGATAGCACATTTCAGCGGCGTCGGAGATGCATCCGAGCTCAGGTGCTCTATCCTGGTGTACCTGCCCCTCGCTAACTCAGGCGTGTAAACCTGTTTTTTTCACTGTAAACCACTCTGGTTAACAGTGAAAAAAATAGGTTTACACGCCAGCAATCATAGGGCCCGCGAACGGAATTCTTCGCCACACCATCACTTGGGTTTGGGGTCCTTGTCTGTTGCCGCTGACCGAAAACTGACCCAGTAGAGGCTGTTCTGCCGACTGAAAACTGACCCAGGTGTTCAACTGCTTCTGCTCAATTTTTGAGCAGGAGAACACAGGGTGATCAGTATGGAAATGATG
>NZ_BQHO01000012.1 GCF_021601385.1 Pseudomonas parasichuanensis
AGGTAGGGGACGAAACGGGGTGGGTCGGGGACGATCTTCTTCATGGCGAAACCTCAGTGCGTTACGGGAGCCGCCATCTCGATCTTTCTCACGGATGAAGGTGGCAGCCGTACGCGGGGTGAGAAACCGGTGCACTGAAGCCGGCCAGACCGAAGTCTGCCCGCGCATGGCTGCCATAAACCGAAAGCCTTGGCAGTGCAGGTCGGGTTCTCACACCCGGTCACCCATTTTGGCGACCGGGTGAAGTTAGCCCTGAGGGATTTCCCCGACAACGCAGCAACTTCCGGCAGGCGCGTAGGATAGTTCCCAAGCCTTTTGGGCTGAAGCATTTGGTTGCAGGTTCGGAAATGTCTTACGGGGTGGGTGGTGTGGCCTTGGAGGTTCTGGCGGGCTACCGCGTGAGGGCGGCCAGGTGCCTGGCGGGAGCCTTACAGCGCCTATGAGATCGAGCGCCGCCCGCGCGGCGCATCGCTGGCAAGCCAGCTCCCACATCTGTTTCGGGCCAGTTATGCCTGTGAGGGTACCGCTGCCCGCCTTGGTGCATGTCTCAAGTCAGGCGGGGGGCCAGTGGTGCCCACCTCAATACCGCGTCGTGCCAACAAGGCGTACAGCGATGAAACAACAGGAGTGACTGGCCCGAAACAGATGTGGGAGCTGGCTTGCCAGCGATGCGCCGCGCGGGCGGCGCTCGATCTTATAGGCGCTGCAAAAACATCGGCGAACACCTGGTGGCCCTCACCCAATATCCCGACGAGCACCTGGCAGCCCTCACTCAAACCTCTTGAAAGGCAACCCAGCCCCCTCAAGCCGCCACCTCACTCTGCGGCTCAAAACTATCCGCCCGAGCCAACTGCCACATCCGCGAATAAAACTGCCCATTCACCTCGCCGGTCAGCAACTCCCCCGGCTTGAGGAACACATGCATCTGCGAAAACAACTTGATCTCGGTCGCCGAAATCCGCCGCACCAGGTGCTTGGCCTCCAACTGTGCGGGATGCTCCAGCCCCGCCGCCGCCAGCATCTCGGCCAGTGCGCGCAAGGTGTTGTGGTGGAAGTTGAGCACCCGCTGGGCCTTGTCCGGCACCACCAGCGCGCGCTGGCGCAGGGCGTCTTGGGTGGCGACCCCGGTCGGGCACTTGTTGGTGTGGCAGCTCTGCGACTGGATGCAGCCAATGGCGAACATGAACCCACGCGCCGAGTTGGCCCAGTCGGCACCAATGGCCAGCACACTGGCGATGTCGAAGGCGCTGACGATCTTGCCGCTGGCGCCGAGCTTGATCTTGTCGCGCAGGTTCAAGCCCACCAGGGTGTTGTGCACGAACAGCAGCCCTTCGCGCAGCGGCACGCCGATATGGTCGGTGAACTCCACCGGCGCTGCGCCGGTACCGCCTTCCTTGCCATCGACCACGATGAAGTCAGGGAGGATGCCGGTCTCCAACATGGCCTTGGCGATGCCCATGAACTCCCACGGGTGGCCCAGGCAGAACTTGAAGCCCACCGGCTTGCCGCCGGACAACTCACGCAACTGGGCGATGAACTGCATCATCTCGATGGGGGTGGAAAACGCGCTGTGGCGGGACGGCGAAATGCAGTCCTCGCCCATCAGGATGCCGCGGGTCTCGGCGATCTCCTGGGTGACCTTGTGCTTGGGCAGGATGCCGCCGTGGCCGGGCTTGGCGCCCTGGCTCATCTTGATTTCGATCATCCGCACCTGCGGGTTCTGCGCCTGGGCGGCGAAGCGCTCGGGGTCGAAGCGCCCGTCGGGGGTACGGCAACCGAAATAGCCGCTGCCCAGCTCCCAGGTCAGGTCGCCGCCGTGCTCGCGGTGGTAGGGGCTGATGCTGCCTTCGCCGGTGTCGTGGGCGAAGTTGCCGAGCTTGGCGCCCTGGTTCAGCGCGCGGATGGCGTTGGCGCTGAGCGAGCCGAAGCTCATGGCCGAGATGTTGAAGATCGACGCCGAGTACGGCTGGGTGCACTGCGGGCCGCCCACGGTGACGCGGAAACTGGCCGGGTCGGCCAAGGGCGCCGGGCGCATGGAGTGGCCAATGAACTCGAAGCCCGACTCGTACACATCGATCAGCGTGCCGAAGGGTTTGTCCGAGGCTTCGTTCTTGGCCCGGGCATACACCAGCGAGCGCTGGGCACGGGAGAACGGCAGGGCGTCGCTGTCGGCCTCCAGCAGGTACTGGCGGATTTCCGGGCGGATGGCTTCGACCAGGTAGCGGATGTTGCCGAGGATCGGGTAGTTGCGGCGTACCGCGTGGCGCTGCTGCAGCAGGTCGAACACGCCGATCAGGCTGAGCACCCCGGTGGCCAGGGTGAAGGGCCACAACCACTCGTAGTGGAGCAGCGGCAGGCTGGCGAGGGTGAACAGCACGCAGGCGGCGAAGAAGGCGTAGCGACTGAGAAGTGACAGGCTCATACGGGGTCCTTGCGAATGGCTCGGTCAGGCTCAGGGCCTGGGGCGAACCCCGACCATAGCCCGCTGGCCGGCCCATGGCCAGCCTGGTGCGGCGCAGGAAAAATGAAAAGATGGGTATCGAAAATCATTCGCGATAATATATGTTATAAAGTATCACTTTGATCCCGAGGAGTACCCACCATGAAAGCTGGCATCCACCCCGCGTACCGCACCGTGCTGTTCCACGACACCGCTGCCGATGTGTACTTCTTGATCGGCTCGACCGTCGATACCGATCGCACCCAGCAGCACAGCGATGGCCAGACCTACCCCTATGTGGCGCTGGATGTGTCCAGCGCTTCGCACCCGGTGTACACCGGTCAGCAGCGCAAGACCACGGTGGAAGGGCGGGTGGCAGGCTTCAACAAGCGCTTTGCCGGCTTCCAGGCCAAACGCTGAGCTTGTGGGGATTGCCCAGCCATTCGCCCATAGCACTGGATTCTTGTGGGAGCGGGTTCACCCGCGAAGCAGGCGACGCGGTGGATGGCACCGGCCTTGCCGGTGTTCGCGGGTAAACCCGCTCCCACAACTTCCTGCTAAATCAATTGGTCCCATGCAGTTTTACGAGAGCAGTGGCGTACCGCGCAGTAGATGCTGGCGCCAACGATCCTGCTCGGTGGCCGACGCCTCAACCAGATACTGATACTTCCCCGCCACCCGGCACGCTACCGCCACCCCATCCCGGTACAACAGCCGATTGCCGCTCACCGCCGGCACCTTGGCCCCCGGCAGCAACGTGCCCAACAGGTTCAACGGATCACAACCACTCACCACCACCAACGCCCCGTCCGCTTCGCGCCTGCGCACCTGGCGCAACACCCCGATGGCCTCGGGCAAGGCGAACTGCTCGCCGGCCAGCCCGGCGATGAAGCGCCCGCCACGGATCTCACCGCGCGCTTCGAGGCGGTGATAGCACTGCAGCAACTCACGCCACGCCGGCAGCACATCGCTCTCGCGCTCCAGCAGGCGCCAGCACACCACGCCGTAGCGGCGCAGCAGGCTGCGGGCGATATGCTCCAGGCGCAGGTCGTTGTCCACGTCGCTGCCCGCGCGGCGCAGCAGCGCCCAGCGCCCGGCATGGGCCATGGCACTCGACAGCGGCGGATGCCCGCGCCGGCTGCTGCGCGAAGCGCGTTTGGCCGCCGGGGTGATCAGGCTGCGCAGGCCACTGAAACCGTCGGCGCTGGCCAGGCCAAAGCCGACCAGCTCCTGCAGCGCGGTCTCCAGCTCGCTGGGCAGCAGGTGAGCCTCGTGGGTCAGTTCGTCGAAGAACAGGGCGTCGTGGGCCTGCAAGCTTTGCAGCACGCGTTGGCCCCGCGGCGACAGCTGTTCGGGATCCGGCGTGGGCGCAAGGCTGCGCCACAACCCAAGCTGCTCGCGTGGCAGCAGCACCAGGGGTGTGCTGGTCAAGGTGCTGGCCGAAGCCGAGGCCGCCAAACGGCTCCAGGCCCACTGGCCGCTACGGCAGGCATCGTCCAGCCAGTGCGGGCTGTAGTCCTTGATCCGCGCTGGTAACAGTTCCGCCTCCCAGGCGCCGGCAGCAGCCGGGAAACCTTGCAACTGGCCGAGCACCTCGCCCACGGCCTGCGGGCCACGCAGGCGCTCTTCGCCGGCCAGGTGCTGCCAGTCGAACAGAAAACGCATGAAATCCTGCAGGCTGACTGGTTCGATCTCGCGGCGCAGGCGCTTGACCGTGTAGCGGTGGATGCGCGCCAGCAGGTGCCGTTCGCACCACTGCACGGCGCGCTCACCCGGGTTGAACAGGCCGCGCAGCACGTAGCCTTCGGCTTCCAATCGGGCCAGGGCCTGCTCGCAGTCGCTCAAGGCACAACCCAGCGGGGTGGCAGCTTGGGCGAGGGTCAAGGGGCCGAACCCGCCCAGCCGGGCCCGCAGCAGTTCGGTCAACGCGGTGTCCTGCTCAAAAGGCTGGTCGAAGCCCGGCAGCGCTGGCAACACCGGCTCCAGGCGAGCGTCGGGGAACACTGCGTTGATCTGGCAAAGCCGCTCACGGGCCAGCCACAAAGGCTGCCCGCCCGCCTGCAGGCGGCACGCCCTGCCGGCCTGCGCCAGTTGCCCAAGCAGGGCTATCCACCCGGGGTTGGCTTCGGCTTCGGCCTGGGTGATCACACCCAGGCTCATCAAGGATTCATGCAGTTCATCGGGGTTGGTCGCCTGTGGCCAGGCTTCGGCCTGCACGGCGCTGATGGCATCCGGGTCCAGCGCACCGAGGTCGTCGCTGCTGTGCACCTCGTTCCAGCGGCGATTGAGCACGGCCTGGGTCCGCCGCTCTTCAAGCGGGGCATCGTCGAGGAAGGTGTAGGGCCGGGCGTTGAGGATTGCCGAGGCCAGCGGTGACGGCGCCGGCAGGTCGCGGCTGAGCAGGCGGATGCCGCCGGCCTCCATGCGCTGCAACAGCGCCAGCCAGCCCTCGCTGTCCATGGCTTGGTGCAGGCAGTCGTCGAGGGTCTGTTCGACCAGCGGGTGGTCAGGAATCTGCCGCTCGCCGACCAGGTTCTCAAGGCAGGCGATCTGGTCGGGGAACACCGCGGCTATCAGGTCTTCGCTTTTCATCCGCTGGATCTGCGGTGGCACCTTGCGCCCGCCCACATAGCGCGGCAACGCCATTGCCACCGCCGCGCACCAGCGCCAGCGCACGCCGAACAGCGGTGCGTCGAGCAGGGCCTGGACCAGGATCGGCTCGGCCGTGCGGCTGTTCAGGTAACGCCAGACCTCGTCCAGCTCGAAACTGTGGCTGTCGGACAGCGACAGCACGATGGCATCCTCGCTGGCCGCCGCCTGCAGCTCGAAATTGAACGTACGGCAGAAGCGCTTGCGCAGGGCCAGGCCCCAGGCGCGGTTGATGCGGCTGCCGTAGGGCGAGTGAATGATCAGCTGGGTGCCGCCGGACGCGTCGAAGAAGCGCTCCATCACCAGGGTTTGCTGCGAGGGCAGGGCGCCGAGTACCTGCCAGGTGCGGCCGAGGTAGTCGAGCAACTGCTGGGCGCAGCCTTCATCCAGGTCATAGGCGCTACGCAGCCAACCCAGCGCCTGGTCAAAATCGCCGTTCTGCAGCTGTTCATCAAGGCGTGCCTGCAGCCGCGCGACCGCGGCCGACAGCTCGTCGCTGCGCGCGGGCGCCTCGCCGAGCCAGAACGGAAGTGTCGGTGGCTGGCCGCCGGCATCCTCGACCCGCACCCGCCCGGGCTCTACCCGCAGGATGCGGTAGGAGGCGTTGCCCAGCTGGAAGATATCGCCGGCGATGCTTTCTACCGCGAAGTCTTCGTTGACGCTGCCGATGTTCAGCGCCTGGGGTTCGAGCAGTACGGCGTAGTCGGCGGTTTCGGGGATGGTGCCGGCGCTGGTCAACGCGGTCAGCTGGCTACCGCGACGCCCGCGCAGGCTGGCGCTGACCGCATCCCGGTGCAGGTAGGCGCTGCGCACGCCCTGGCGGCCGTTGTAACCGTCGGCCAGCATGCGCAGCAGGGCCTGGTAGTGGCCTTCATCGAGGGTGGCGTAGGGGGTGGCCTGGCGTAGCAGGTTGAACAGCGCGCGCTCGTCCCAGGGCTGGTTGCTCACTTCGGCGACGATCTGCTGGGCGAGCACGTCCAGCGGCGCTGCCGGGATATGCAATGCGTCGAGTTCGCCCCGGCGCACACAGTCGAGCAAGGCGACGCATTCGATCAGCTCGTCCCGCGAGGTGGGGAACAGCCGGCCCTTGGGTACGCCATCGACCTGATGCCCGGAGCGCCCGACGCGCTGCAAAAAGGCGGCGATCGAGCCGGGCGAGGCGATCTGGCAGACCAGGTCGACATCGCCGATATCAATGCCCAGCTCCAGCGAGGCGGTGCTGACCAGCACCTGCAATTCGCCGGCCTTGAGCTGCCGTTCGGCCTTCAGGCGGTGTTCCTTGGCCAGGCTGCCGTGGTGCGCGGCCACGGCGGCGTTGCCCAGGCGCTCGCCCAGGTGGCGGGTGAGCCGTTCGGCCAGGCGCCGGGTGTTGACGAAGATCAGCGTGGTGCGGTGCTGGCGGGCCAGCGCGGCAAGGCGCTCATAGACCAATGCCCAGGCATCGGTGGCCATGACCGCGCCCAGCGGCACCGGCGGCACTTCAAGGGCCAGGTCGCGCTGGCGCACATGGCCGATGTCGACGATGGCGCAGGGGCGCTGGTGGCCGGCCAGAAACTGCGCGACCCGCTCCACCGGGCGTTGGGTCGCCGACAGGCCGATGCGCCGCAAGGGCCGGCCTGCCAAGGCTTGAAGGCGTTCCAGGGTCAAGGCCAGGTGGCTGCCGCGCTTGTTGCCGGCCAGGGCGTGGATCTCGTCGACGATCACCGTGTGTACGCCGGCCAGGCCTTCGCGGCCCGATGCCGAGCCCATCAGCACGTACAGCGATTCCGGCGTGGTCACCAGGATGTGCGGGGCCAGCTTGCGCATGGCCGCGCGTTCTTTCTGCAGGGTGTCGCCGGTGCGTACTGCCGTGGTGATGCGTGGGGCCTTGAGGCCGAGCTGCTCGACCTGCTGGCGGATGCCTTCGAGCGGGGCCTCGAGGTTCAGGCGGATATCGTTGGACAGTGCCTTGAGTGGCGAGACGTACACCACCTGGGTTTGCGCCGGCAGTTCACCGCCGTGTTCCAGCCCTTGGCGCAGCAGTTCGTCGAGCACGGCGAGGAAGGCGCTCAGGGTCTTGCCCGAGCCGGTCGGCGCGGCCAGCAGCATTGACTGGCCCGCGTGGATCAGCGGCCAGGCGCCGGCCTGGGCCTCGGTGACCGTGGCGAAACGTTGGCGGAACCAGGTGGCCACGGCGGGGTGAAACAGGCCGAGCACCGGGTGCTGGTGGGCGGGGAGGTTCATGGAGGGGTTATGGCGCGTTGCAGGCGGATAGGCAAGGGGCCGTTCGTCTGCCTGATCGAGCCCCATCGCTGGCAAGCCAGCTCCCACAGGGACCGCGCCATCCTCAATGTGGGAGCTGGCTTGCCAGCGATGAGGCCCGATCAGGTATCCTGCGGCCCCTGTTCACCCAGAGGCCGCCCCATGCCCAATACCATCCACATCGCCGCCGCGCTGTTGACCGATCCGCAAGGCCGTACCCTGCTGGTGCGCAAGCGCGGCACCCTGGCCTTCATGCAGCCGGGTGGCAAGATCGATGCGGGGGAGTCAGCGGCCCAGGCACTGGCGCGTGAACTGCACGAGGAACTGGGGCTGCGCATCGACCCGGCACAGGCCACGCACCTGGGCAGTTTCAGCGCCCCGGCCGCCAACGAGCCAGGATTCGTGGTCAAGGCCGAGCTGTTCCGCGTCGACAGCGCCGAGGCCGTGACCCCGGCAGCGGAAATCGAAGAAGTGGTGTGGCTGGCCGCCAGCGACACGCCAGCCCTGAACCTGGCGCCGCTGACCCGCGACCTGATCCTGCCGCTGTGGCGCCAGGGCCTCAACGCACCGCGCTGACCCCGTCGAGGGTGGCGAACGAAGTGTCCTTGGCGGTCAGCAGGAAGTCGCGCATGTAGGGCGCATCGAGCATGTCGGTGCGCACCGCCGCGTACAGCGTGGCGAACAGGCCTTTTTCCCCCAGGCGCTTGCCCTTCACGTATCCGCGCGAGCTGTACTCGTGCAGCGCCCAGTGCGGCATGCCGCACACGCCACGGCCGCTGGCCACCAGTTGCATCATCATTACCGTCAGCTCCGAGGTGCGCACCGCTGCCGGCTCCATGTCGGCCGGCTCGAGGAAGCGGGTGAAGATGTCGAGGCGGTCGCGCTCCACCGGGTAGGTGATCAGGGTCTGGTCGAGCAGGTCCTGGGGCACGATGTAGGGCTTGCTGGCCAGCGGGTGCTGGTTGGCCACGGCCAGCATGGCTTCATAGGTGAACAGCGGCACATAGGTGATGCCGGCCAGGTCCAGCGGGTCGGAAGTCACCACCAGGTCGAGGTCGCCGCGGGCCAGGGCCGGCAGCGGGGCGAAGGCGAAGCCCGAGGCCAGGTCCAGCTCCACCTCCGGCCAGGCGTCGCGGAACTGGTCGATGGTCGGCATCAGCCACTGGAAGCAGCTGTGGCACTCGATGGCCATGTGCAGGCGCCCGGCGGTGCCGCCGGCCAGCCGCGCGATATCGCGCTCGGCGCCGCGCAGCAGCGGCAGGGTGGCATCGGCCAGTTGCAGCAGGCGCAGCCCGGCGCTGGTGAAGCGGATCGGCTTGGTCTTGCGCACGAACAGCGGCAAGCCCAGGCGCTCTTCCAGCTCCTTGAACTGGTGCGACAGCGCCGATTGTGTCAGGTGCAGGCGCTCGGCGGCTTCCACCAGGCTGTCGGCCTCGCGCAGGGCATGAAGGGTTTTCAGGTGACGGATTTCCAGCACAAGGGCTCCGTGAAAAATATTTGAGGGAAACGGGATGGCGTTGAGTTTCCCTCATGTTGCCCTGGCCTGTCGACCGCTGCTTGGCAATGACCGCTCGGCAAGGTTCATGAAACCGTCACGGTTTTGTGGCAGCGCGAGCGAATGGATTTCATCAGACTCGCGCTCTACTGGGGATCTGCATTCTGGTGTTTTTTTCATGCGGGCTTTTTTACTTTTATTCCTTCTGCTGATCAGCGCTTCGGCGAGCTTTGCCGATGACCGCTGTAACCCACAGGTGCCGGTACAACGTGCCGAGCTGGGTGAGCTGAGCCTGGTCTACCAGAGCGTCGGCGCGCCGCGTGATCCGGCGTTGCTGCTGGTGATGGGCCTGGGCGGCCAGCTCATCCACTGGCCGGACGATGTGGTCGAGGCGCTGTGCCGCCAGGGCTTTCGGGTGATCCGTTACGACAACCGCGATGTCGGCCTGTCGCGCTGGAACCAACTGCCGGGCTCGGCCAACCTCACCCTCGAAGTGTTGCGCTACAAACTGGGCCTGCCGGTATCGGCGCCCTACAGCCTGACCGACATGGCCGGTGACGGCCTGCACCTGATGGATGCGCTGCAGATTCGCCAGTTCCATGTGCTGGGGGTGAGCATGGGCGGGATGATTGCCCAGCACCTCGCGGCCATGGCGCCGGAGCGGGTGCGCAGCCTGACGTTGGTGATGTCCAGTTCAGGCGCGGCCGGGCTGCCGGCACCCAACCCGGCGCTGGTGCAGTTGCTGGCGCGGCGCAACGCGCCGAATCGCGAGGTGGCGATCGAGCAGCAGGCTGACCTGCTGGCGGCCCTGGGCAGCCCGCAGGTGAAGGATGACCGTGCGGTGTTGCTCAAGCAGGCGGCGCAGGCCTATGACCGGGCGTTCAACCCCGAGGGTGTGAAGCGCCAGATCATGGCGATCCTTGCCGAGCCGAGCCGGGTGGAGCTGTTGAATCAACTGCGGGTGCCGACGCTGGTGGTGCATGGCACCGCCGATCCGTTGTTGCCGGTGATGCATGGGGTGCATTTGGCGGCGCATATCCAGGGCAGTGAGTTGCGCTTGATTCCGGGGTTGGCGCATCGCTTCCAGGAGCCGTTCAAGCAGCCGCTGTTGGGGGCGGTGCTGCCTTACCTGCAGTCGCATCGGCAGGATGTGACGCATATCGCCGGGCTTTGAAGCGCCTGGCCTGATTGCATGGCCCTTGTAGGAGCGGCCTTGTGCCGCGAAAGGGGCGCGGAGCGGCCCCAGTTTTAGTGTCACAACACAAATTGCCGGGGCTGCTCTGCAGCCCATTCCGGCCGGTCCGGCGCCCCGGCAAGGCCGCTCCTACAGGGATCGCACGAGGCAGGCGTCTGTCAGTGCAGCCGCACCCACACACTCACCAGCACCGTCGCGGCCATCAGCCAGGCCACCGTGGCCAGCGCCAGCGACGCCTCCAGGCGCATCCGGTCGACCAGCACATACAAGGTTGCCAGGTACACGAAGTACGGAATGATCGACCACATGCCGAACAGGATGGTGGTCTTCAGGTCGTCCACCGAGCGCCCTTTGCCGACGATGTAGTGGGCGATCAGGGCGAAGGTGGGAAACAGCGGCACCAGCCCTGCGATGTAGTAGTTGCGGGTCTTCGACAGAATGGCCAGCAGCACCACCACGCCGGCGCCCAGGGCCGCTTTGAATACCAGGTCCACGTTGTCTTTCCAGGTTGAGGTTGCCGATCAGCCGAGGCCGTATTTCTTCACTTTGTCGAACAGCGTGGTCTTGGCCATGCCCAGCTCCTGGCTGGCCTGGCTGAGGTTGCCGCCGGTGCGCTGCAGGGCGTCGCTGAGCAGGTTGCGCTCGAACGCCTCGACCGCCTCGGAAAAGCCCAGGCCCTGGCTGGCGCCGCCGCTTGAGCTTTTCTTGAACGCCGGCAAACCCAGGGCATGGCGTTCGGCGACGTTGCGCAGTTCACGCACGTTGCCCGGCCAGTCGTGGGCCATCAGTTGCGACAGGGTCTGGCTGTCGAGCTCCGGTGCCTCACGGTCGAAGCGCAGCGCCGACTGCTGCAGGAAGTGCTCGAACAGCTGCAGGATGTCTTCACGGCGCTCGCGCAGGGGCGGCAGCTCCAGGGTCACCACGTTGAGGCGGTAATACAGGTCGCTGCGGAACTGGCCGCTCTGGCCGAGGGCGTCGAGGTCGGACTTGGTGGCGGCGATCACCCGGCAGTCCACCGGGATGCTCTGGTTCGAGCCCAGGCGCTCCAGGGTGCGCTCCTGCAGCACGCGCAGCAGCTTGATCTGCAGGTTGATCGGCATGCTCTCCACTTCATCGAGGAACAGCGTGCCGCCATTGGCGTGCTCGATCTTGCCGATGCGCCGCTTGCCGGCGCCGGTGAAGGCGTTGGCCTCGTGGCCGAAAATCTCGCTTTCGAACAGGTTCTCTGGCAGGCCGCCGCAGTTCAGCGCCACGAACGGCTGGCCCTGGCGCCGGCTGAAGTCGTGCAGGCAGCGGGCGACCAGCTCTTTGCCGGTGCCGGTCTCGCCTTCGATCAGCACGTTGGCCGAGGTGTCGGCAACGTTGGCGATCAGCTCGCGCAGGTGCTCCATGGCCGGCGAGCGGCCAATGATGCGGCCCTCCAGGCTGCTCTGTTCGACCAGTTGGCGACGCAGGGCGACTACTTCGCGGGACAGGCCGCGCTGCTCCAGCGCGCGGCGCACCACGTCGACCAGGCGCTCCGGCGAGAAGGGCTTTTCCATGAAGTCGTAGGCGCCGTTGCGCATGGCACCGACCGCCATGTCGATATCGCCGTGGCCGGTGATCAGCACCACCGGCAGGCTGCGGTCGCGGGCCTTGAGGCGGTTGAGCAGCTCCAGGCCATCGATGCCCGGCAGGCGGATATCGCTGACGACGATGCCGGCGAAGTCATCGCCGATGCGTTCCAGTGCCTGCTCGGCGCTGCCGACGCCTTCGCAGGCGATGTCCTCGAGGGCCAGCGCCTGCTGGCAGCCGAGCAGCACATGGGGATCGTCTTCGACGATCAAGACCGTCAAGGGTGCTTGGTTCATAGGGACCCTTCGTTCATGGGAGCTCTGCGGATTCGGTGGGCGGCGTGGCCAGGGGCAGGGCGAGGACGAACGCCGTACCGCCGCCGGCGGGGTGTTCGACGCTCAGGGTGCCCTTGGCGGCGGTGGCCAGGCTGGCCGACAGGGTAAGGCCAAGGCCCAGGCCATGCTCGCCCGGTTTGGTGGTGAAGAACGGTTCGAACAGGTGCTTGCGCGCTTCCGGGTCGATGCCGTGGCCGTTGTCGCGTACCCACAAGCGGTACTTGTCGCCCTGGGCTTCGCCTTCGAGCCACAGCTGCGGCAGCGGTTGGGTGGCCATGGCGTCCAGGGCGTTGCCGATCAGGTTGACCAGGATCTGTTCCAGGCGGGTCTGGTCGATGGCCAGCTGCTGGTCATCGAACTGGCGGTGCAACTGCAGATGGCACGCACTGATGCGGTTGCCCAGCACCTGCAGGGTGGCTTCGACGGCCTTTTCCAGCGAGGCCTGGCCGCGGTCGTCGCCGCGCCGGGCGAACGAGCGCAGGCTGGCAGTGATGCGGCCCATGCGGTCGATCAGGTCGTTCATGGTGCGCAGGTTGGCGCTGGCGGTTTCCAGCGCGCCGCGCTCTAGGAAGCGCACGGTGTTGCCCGACAGCGTGCGCAAGGCCGCCAGCGGCTGGTTGAGTTCGTGGGCGATGCTGGTGGACATCTGGCCGATGGCCGCCAGCTTGCCGGCCTGCACCAGCTCGTCCTGGGCCTGGCGCAGGGTCTGTTCGGCGTGGCGGCGCTCGCGGATCTGGCCCTTGAGGCGTTCGTTGCTGGCGCGCAGGTCGGCGGTGCGCTCGGTGATCTTGCGCTCCAGGTGGCTATTGGCCTCTTCCAGCGCCTCGCGGGCGGCCAGGCGGGTGGCGATCACCTTGCGCCGCTCGTTCCAGGCGATGGCCAGGATCGCCAGCAGGGCGAACGCCACGCCGACCAGGATGCCCTGGACCATGGACTCGCGGCGCAGGTCCTGCAGCGGGGTGAGCAGGGTGAAGTGCCAGGGGGTGTCGACCAGGCGCCGGGTCTGGGCCAGGTAGGTCACCTCGTGGGGCTTGCCGTGGGCGGTTTCGCTGTTGGCCGGGAAGGTCAGTTTCTCTACGCCATCGGCCAGGGTTTCGCGGGCCAGCGGTTGCAGCTCGTTGAGCGGCCACCAGTAGTACTGCAGGCTGCGCGCCAGGCGTTCCTTGATCTGTGGGTTGAGCGGGCGTACCGACTTGAGGCGCCGGGCCGGGTCGCTGGAGAGGATGATGATGCCGTTCTCGTCGCTGACGAAGGCTTCCAGGCGGGCGCGTTGCCAGCGCTCCTCGAGGGTGTCCAGGCGTACCTTGATCACTGCCACGCCGATGATCTTGCCGTGTTCTTCCAGGCCATGGGCCAGGTAGTAGCCGGCCTCGCCGGTGGTGCTGCCGATGCCGTAGAAACGCCCGGGCTCACCGCGCACGGCGGTTTGGAAGTAGGCGCGGAATGCCAGGTCTTCGCCGAGGAAGGAGTCGGCGTCGCGCCAGTTGCTGGTGGCCTGCACCCGGCCGTTGGTGTCGAGGACGAAGATCGCCCGGCTGCGGCTGCGCCGGTTCAGGCCTTCGAGGTATTCGTTGACGGCCTGGCGATCACCGGCTTCGGGGTCGGTGAGCAGGCGCGAGACGCTGTCTTCAAGCTCCAGCAGGCTGGGCAGGTAGGTATACTTGCTGATTTCGCTTTCGACCGTGCGCGCATGCAGTTCCAGCGCGCGCTCGCCGCTTTCGCTGAGGGTGCGGATGCCATTGCTCTCGCTGATCAGATAACCAGCCATGCCCAGACCGACCATCAGCAGGATGACCAGGGGTGGCAGCAGCAATTGGCGGATCAGGCGGGATTTCACGGCAGGCTGGGCAGGGCGAAGGAGCGAAGGGTCGCATTTCATCACAGTGGCCTTGTCACGACCAGCGTCCGCTGCCGGGCAGGCAGCGGACGTGGCTCACTCAGTGTTGCAGGATCTTGCTGAGGAAGTGCTGGGTGCGCTCGTGGCGGCCTTCAGGGTTGCCGAAGAAATCTTCCTTCTGGCAGTCCTCGATGATGTTGCCCTTGTCCATGAAGATCACCCGGTTGGCGACCTTGCGCGCAAAGCCCATCTCGTGGGTGACGCACATCATGGTCATGCCTTCGTGGGCCAGTTCGACCATCACGTCGAGCACTTCGTTGACCATCTCCGGGTCCAGTGCCGAGGTCGGTTCGTCGAACAGCATGACGATCGGGTCCATCGACAGCGCGCGGGCGATCGCCACGCGCTGCTGCTGGCCGCCGGACAGCTGGCCGGGGTGCTTCTTGGCGTGGGCACCCAGGCCGACGCGGTCGAGCAGGGCCAGGCCCTTCTTGGTGGCTTCGGCCTCGCTGCGGCCGAGTACCTTGCGCTGGGCGATGGTCAGGTTCTCGGTGATCGACAGGTGCGGGAACAGCTCGAAGTGCTGGAACACCATGCCGACCCGCGAACGCAGCTTGGGCAGGTTGGTCTTGGGGTCGGCGATGGAGGTGCCGTCGACCACGATGTCGCCTTTCTGGAACGGCTCCAGCGCGTTGACGCACTTGATCAGCGTGGACTTGCCCGAGCCCGACGGGCCGCAGACCACCACCACTTCACCTTTCTTGACCTCGGTGCTGCAGTCGGTCAGTACCTGGAAGTCCCCGTACCACTTGTTGACGTTCTTGATGGAAATCATACGGTGATCCTTTTTTGCAGGCGCTTGACCAGCCAGGAAGCGGAGAAGCTGATGAGGAAGTAGACGACACCGGCGAAGATCAGGAACTCATGGGAGCGCCCGATGATGTCGCCGTTGGAGCGCGCCGAGTTGAGGAAGTCGATCAGGCCCACGGTGTACACCAGCGAGGTGTCCTGGAACAGGATGATGCTCTGCTGCAGCAGCAGCGGGGTCATCTTGCGGAACGCCTGGGGCAGGATGATCAGGCGCATGCACTGGCCATAGCTCATGCCCAGCGCTTGCGCGGCGCCCATCTGGCCCTTGGAGATCGACTGCACGCCGGCCCGCACGATTTCGCAGAAGTAGGCCGCCTCGAACATCATGAAGGCCACGACGCAGGAGGTGAACGCGCCCACCGGGGTGTCTTCGCCGGTGATCCAGCGCAGCACGAAGGGTACCGCCAGGTAGAACCAGGTGATCACCAGCAGCAGCGGGATCGAGCGGAAGTAGTTGACGTAGGCGCCGGCGACGTTCGCCAGCAGCTTGCTCGACGACAGGCGCATCAGGGCGAGCACGGTGCCCAGTGCGATACCGCCGACGACGCCCATGACCATCAGTTGCAGGGTCAGGACCATGCCTTCCCACAGGGCGGGCAGGGCCGGGATGATTTCGCTGAAATCCATGTCCATTTACTTGCCCCCCACGGAGATCAGGCCAGGTACCGCGACTTTCTTCTCGACCATGCGCATGAGCAGCATCAGGCCCATGTTCAGGGTGAAGTAGATCAGCGTGGCGAGGGTGAACGCCTCGAACAGGTTGGCGGAAAATTCGGCGGTCTGCTTGGTCTGTGCCAGCAGCTCCATCAGGCCGATCAGCGACGCTACCGAGGAGTTCTTGAACACGTTCAGGAATTCCGAAGTGAGCGGCGGAATGATGATCCGGTAGGCCTGGGGCAGCAGCACATTCATGTAGATCTGCGGCAGGCTGAAGCCCATTGCCCGGCCGGCCGACTCCTGGCCGCGGGGCAGTGCCTGGATGCCGGTGCGCACCTGTTCGCAAACGCGGGCGGCGGTGAACAGGCCGAGGCAGATGACCACGCTGATCAGTGCCGAGGTGGTCGGGTTGAGGTCCTGCTTGAACCACTCCTGCAGGCTTTCGGGCAGCAGGTCGGGTACCAGGAAGTACCAGATGAACAGCTGCACCAGCAGCGGTACGTTGCGGAACAGCTCGACGTAGGCGGTGGCGATCCCTGACACCAGGCGGTTAGGTACGGTGCGCATCACGCCGAGCAGCGAGCCCAGCAGCAAGGCGATGATCCAGGCGGAGATGGCGATGGCGATGGTCCAGCCCAGCCCGGTGATGTACCAGTCCAGATAGGTTTCGCTGCCCACGCCGGTGGACTTGAAGAACACGCCCCAGTCCCAGTTGTAATTCATCGGGATTTCCCCTCAGACGGTTGTTTCACGGGCACCTTGATACATCCGGGGGCGTTCGTCGCCCTCGGATGTAAAGGTTAGACACTAAAAAGTGGCCTGTCGGATCGAAACGTGCGCGCTGCGCACCAGGCCACTAGTTGCCTGGGATCAGGACTTCTTCTCGTCCGCGGCCTTGTCGGTCGGCTCGGCGATCAGTTTCTTCAGCTCGTCGCTCATCTGGAAGTTCAGATTGAGGCCTTTAGGCGGGATTGGCTGAGTGAACCACTTGTCGTAGCTCTTGTTGACTTCACCCGACTTGAAGTAGGCGACGATGGCTTCGTCGACCGCTTTCTTGAAGGCCGGGTCGTCCTTGCGCACCATGCAGCCGTAGATTTCGTACGACTGTGGGGTACCGGTGATGACCCAGTCGGACGGCTTCTTGGCCTTGGCCATTTCACCGGCCAGCAGGGCGTCGTCCATCATGAAGGCCACGGCGCGGCCGCTTTCGAGCATGTTGAAGGCTTCGCCGTGGTCCTTGGCGGAGATCACGTTCATCTTCATCTGCTTGTCGGCGTTCATCGCCTTGAGGATGCGCTCGGAGGTGGTACCGGCGGTGGTCACCACGTTCTTGCCGGCCAGGTCCGGGAAGTCTTTGAATGCTGGTTGGCCGTCTTTGAGCTTGGTCAGCAGGCGGGTGCCGACTTCGAAGATGCCCACCGAGAAACCAACCTGCTGCTGGCGCTCGACGTTGTTGGTGGTGGAGCCGCACTCAAGGTCGACGGTGCCGTTCTGCACCAGCGGGATGCGGGTTTGCGAGGTGACGAGGTTGTACTTGACCTTGATGTCGGTGCCCAGTTGCTTCTTCAGGGCATCGACCACAGCGATCTGGATGTCGTGGGAGAAGCCCACGGGTTCCGGCTTGCCGGCGAGGTAGGAGAACGGGATGGAGGAGTCGCGGTGGCCCAGGGTGATGGTGCCCGAGTCCTTGATCTTCTTCAGGGTGCCGGTCAGCTCTTCGGCCATGACGGGCGATGCGATGACTGCAGCCGCGATAGCGGCGCCCAGCAATTGACGAACGATGCGCATCAAATTTTCCTCGACGTGTTTGTTTTTTTTATGGAGCCGTTGGCGGACTCTTTCGTTCAACGAATACCGCAATCAAGCGAGTGCATTCGGCTACCAAGTGTAGAGCATGAGTCGTGCCAAGCTCTGGCAAAGATCATAACGGTGCGAAAACAAAGGGGATTAATCTTTTTTTACGGTTCTGAGTTCTGATGTTTCGTGCGGATTTCCGAATGAATGATTGATGTTCGTTCGGAAAGCCGAATGAATGGCTGGCAAGATCTATGTAACACCGGGCAGGTGCTGGCTGATGCTCTGCTGGGGCTTTTGCGGCAGGAGCCCCTGGCATGACAGAAGTTGCCATTACGCCTGATTCAATCGATGCATTCATTGCCAGCCGCTTGCCTGCCTGGTTGACCCAGGCAGACGAGTCACGCCTGGCTGCGTTCAATCGGGCGCTGCGCGCGCAACAGCAAAGCGCACACCAACTTGCGCCCCTGTTCAATGCCATCCCCTCCCTGGAGGCTTTTGCCGCACCGCTGCTTGAGAAGGCGCTGGAGCAGGCCGGCGCCGGCAAGCTCGATGTCCGCCGCTGCCAAGTGGGCATCAGCCGGGATATCGAACTGCCCGTTGCCTCGCCCCATCTCAAGGCGCCGTGGTACATCCATCACTCGACCCAGAGCCTGCTGGCCGCCGCGCTGCACAATTTCCACGAAAGCGAGACACGGCCTTCGATCTTTCGCCGTGCCGAACTGACCGATGAAGCTGGCAGGCCGCTGGCGTTCGGTTTTGAAGCCTTCACAACGCTTTGTCGCAAGCTTGACCTGGGGGGGAGCTACCAGTTTCTGCTCAAGTTGAGGTTCCAACCCCCGGGAGGGAGTGGGCTGAGCCGCCGTGAAATCGAGCGGCAGATGGAGGAGAACCAGCGGGCGCAGCTGGAGGTGGCAGTGCGAATGGCCAGGCTCAGGCAGCAGGTCGATGAGCAAAGTTTTCTGGAATTGCTGGCGGTGTTTGCCGCGAATCCGGCAGTGCCATCGGCCCCTGGGCTGGTCACGGCCCGCCAGCTCTACCTGCTGGGCAAGAAGGTGCGCGGTGTGGTCACCTTGGAAGTCCGCGAGGCACCAGGCAAGCCGCTCAAGGCCGTGATCGCCTGGATTCCGGGAGACCCCCGGCAACCGCTGAGCCGACATGCATCGTGGGAGGCACTTTACCTGGCACTGGGCATGCGCTTGCGCGACAGCGCTGCCAGGACGTTTTTTGGGCGTTTCATCAGCGAACGGGATCGCCCGGTATTCTTCGGCGCGCTCAAGGCGCTGGGGCGGGCTGCTGCACCGGGTGCGGCGCTAGAACTGGACGGACGCAACCTGGCCATCGGCGACTCGCTGTTCGTGCATTTGCGCAAGCTGCAATTGGAGAAGTTGCTGGACGATGCCCGCGTGCTGGCGGTGCCGACCGGCGATGAAGATGACGTCGACCGACATGCGCGCTTGAATGGGATGATTTCAGCTGGTTTCGACTTGCTGGCCTTGGCCGGGCTGTTCATTCCAGTGTTGGGTGAGGTGATGCTGGCTGTGACGGCGGTACAGATCGCTGAACAGGTCTACGAGGGCTATCAGGACTGGGAGATCGGTGACCGCCAAGGCGCGCTGGACCATCTGTTCGCCGTGGCGCAGAGCCTGGCGGTCGGGGTCGTGGTGGGCAAGGCAGGGACCGCCGCCGTGGGGCTCACACGGCGGTTGCCCTTTGTGGACGGGCTGATGCCGGTGCGTACCGACAGGGGTACGACCCGGCTCGCCAGTGAGCGACTCGAGGCTTATCAGCTGGAAGACCAGGCGACGGCAGTTGGTCATCAGGCACGTATGGCGCATGGCTGGCGCCTGCGCTTGCACGATGGGGCCTACCAGGTGAGCCAATCGGCGCAGGGGGGGCAGTGGCGTATCCAGCATCCCCGGCGCAGCACAGCCCATGCGCCATGGCTTGAGCACAATGGCAGCGGGAGCTGGCGCCATGAGCTGGAGCAGCCACAACGCTGGCAGGGCACTGGCCTACTGTTACGCCGCCTGGATCGGCGCCTGGCGAGTGTGCCTGAAGCTACCGCGCAGGCGCTGGCCGAAGCGACTGGCCTGGACGAAGGGCGTCTTCGCCAGCTGCACCTGGAAAACGCCCCGGCCCCCGCTCGGCTGCTCGACGCTTTCGAGCGTCATGAGCTGCATCGTCAGTACCCGGCTTTGCGCGGTGAGGCATTCGATGGGTATCTTGCCGAGCGCGAAAAAGTGGCAGGCCGCCCGGCCAGCCTGTTGCGCCGGGATTTTCCGGGGCTGAGTGTATCGGTGGCCGAGGAAATCGTTGCCCAGGCCAGCAGCGAACAGGTAGCCGGCATGCTGGAGCATGGTCGAGTACCGCTGGCCTTGGCCGAGCGTGCGCGCTGGCAGCTGCGTGACAGCCGCCTGGACCGCGCTTGTGCCGGCCTGCGCCAACCCGAGGCGGTCAACCCTGACTGCGAACGCCTGGCGCTGGGGCTGGTCGAGGGTTTGGCTCCCTGGCCGGCAAGCGTGCGCATCGAGTTGCGCGAAGCCAGGGTCGATGGTGCGTTGCTGGCCGCTCAGGGGGGCGCGCAGGCCAGCACCGTGTTGCGTGTGGTCAAGGCCAAAGACGGGTACACACTGCAGGATGGTCCGGGCGCCGAGCAGGCTACCAGCCGTGACAGCCTGATGCGCGCTCTGTGGCTGAGCCTGGATCAAGCACAGCAGGCGCAGTTGGGGGAGGGCGGCAGCGATGAGCAAATGTTCGTCGACCGGCTGGCTGCCAGTGCCAGTGCCGATCGCGAGCAAGTGGCCAGGGTAATCGGCATGGCGCCTGTCGGGCGTGGCCTGCAGCCGCCCCGGCGGTTGGCCGACGGGCGTGTGGGTTACCCGCTCAGTGGTCGGGGTGCAGGCAGCCGGCAGGCGATCCGACGGGGCATTCACCAGATCTTCCCGACGCTCACCGAGCTTGAGATGGAAGCCTATGTGCTGGATCTGCTCAGCAGGCGAGTCGACCTGTGGGAGCATTACAGCCTGCTGCAGCGCCAGTTGGGCGAGTTGCGCCAGCAATTGCGCAGCTGGCGTGATGAGGCGGACAACCCCTTGCAACTGCTCCGGCGGCAGCGGGTGACGGATGTGATTCGACGCAGTTGGCGGCGCAAGCTGGTTGATCTGGCCGGTGACCCGGTGCTGATGATCGAGGGGGAGCGGGTGGGTAGCCTGCCGACGCTGCCGGCAGGGGTCGATTTCTCTCACGTTCGGCGCCTGGTACTCAGGGATATGGGCTTGGCTGAGGTGGACGCTGATTTTCTCGCACGTTTTCCCAACCTGCTCGAGCTGGACCTGCGGGAGAACGCACTGACTGCGATCCCGCCTGGGGTAGAACGCATGACGCGGCTGCGGCAGTTGCACCTGGCCCGCAACCAGATCAGCCTGGACATGGCAGGCAACGCCCGGCTGGCGCCGCTATCGAGCCTGCATACCCTGGACATGAGCCACAACCCGCTGGGGCGCGCACCAGATGTGGCAGGCCTGCGTCAACTGCGTCGGGTGCTGCTGCGATCGACGGGGCTGGACACTTTGCCGGAACCGGCGCGTCGTCTGTCCTGGCGCGGCCTGGCGGACTTGCGCGACAACAGCATCCGTCAGTTGCGCCTGGAACTGAACACGCTGCGCCTGCGCCTGGGCCGCCTGAGCCTGCATGACAATCCGCTGGACGAAGCTGATGAGGCGCTGCTGGAGCAGGCCGGTGATGCACGTGAGCTGCAGGGCGCGCATGCTCCTGCCGATTTCGCCCTGCGCGATTTGTGGCTGGGGCACGAGCGCGGTGAGGTCCGCACGCAGCGCCAGGCAATATGGGAGGCGTTGCAAGCCGAGCCTGATTCGGCCGATCTGTTCCGGTTTCTCGCCGATTTTGCCCAGATCGATGATTTTGACGAATACCCCGAGTACTACCGAGGCCGGGTCTGGCACATTCTTGAGGCGTGCCACGCCCATGAACCGTTGCGCTTGCGCTTGTTCAGCGAAGCCAGTGGTCCGCGTACCTGTGAAGATCGCCTGTTGTTGACGCTCAGCCAGTTCGAACTGGCGGTGTTGGCCGAGCAGGCCGTGTTCGAGGGGCCCCAGGCCGACGTTGAGGCACGGCTGGTTGGGCTGGGGCGCAGCCTGCTGAGGCTGGATGAACTTGATCGTGTTGCCTCGCAGCACGTGCAGGAGCTGCTTCAGCGCGATATCGCCCTGGTCGACGAAATCGAAGTGCGCCTGTACTTTCGGGTCAAGCTTGCCAGAGCGTTGGGGCTACCGGCACAACCGTCTGCCATGCACTACGAAAGCTTCGCCAATGTCACCTCCAGTGACCTGAAGCGGGCGCAAGCCCAGGTGCTTGCTGCGGAAACCCGTGAGCGGTTGATCGAGTCGCTGGCACAAAGACCGTATTGGAAGCACTACGTCCATGAGCGCTACGCTGAGCGTTTCGAAGTGCTGGCCGAACCTTTTCATCAGCGGCTGGAGATCATCGAGCAAGCCGTGGAGGAAACCGGGGAGCAGTTGTATCTCGAACAAAGCAATGCGCTGATGGTCGAGCTCGAACGGGCTGAGCGGGAGCTCCTGCGTATCTTGGCCCGTGAAGCTTATCAGCGTTCAAACCCGTGAACGCTCTAGGGCGCGTTGACAGTGGCAAGGGCAACCCGGACCGTGGGGCGCGAATCCGGCGACGAGTCGACGTGCGCCTTGGTTTGGCGGCCCTCAGGCCGCATGAACCGATGCGCGGCACTCCCGGGCGTGCGCCAGGTAATCGACCAGTGCCTGCTGTTCGGCAGCACTGGTGAACAGGCCCAGCTTGGTGCGGCGCCAGAGGATATCGTCGGCGCCGACCGCCCACTCCTGGCTGCACAGGTAGTCCACTTCGCGGGTGAACAGGCCGCCGCCGATGGCCTGGCCCAGGTCCTCGGGGCCATTCACGCCCTCGAGCAGGCGCCAGACGCGGCTGCCGTAAGTCACAGCCCAGCGCTTGGCGATATCCAGTGGTAGCCAGGCATGGCTGGCCAGCACGGCGTCCACCAGGGCCTGCACGCTGGTCATGCTCTCGCCACCCGGCAGCGGCGCGTCGGCGGTCCAGCTGCCGCGCATCTGGGTGAAGAACGGCTTGAGCTCGGCCATCGCCGATTCGGCCAGTTTGCGGTAGGTGGTGAGCTTGCCGCCGAATACCGACAGCAGTGGCGCTTCACCTGCTGCAGCGGACAGCGCCAGGGTGTAGTCGCGGGTCACCGCCGACGGGTTGTCCGACTCGTCGTTGCACAGCGGGCGTACGCCGGAGTAGGTGTGCAGGATGTCGGCGCGGCTCAGTTGGTGGTTGAAGTGTTCGTTGACCACTTTGAGCAGGTAGTCGGTCTCCTGCTCGGTGATTGTTACCTTGGCCGGGTCGCCGCTGTACTCGCGGTCGGTGGTGCCGATCAGAGTGAAACGCTCCAGATACGGAATGCAGAAGACGATGCGCTGGTCTTCGTTCTGCAGGATATAGGCGTGCTCGCCCTCGTACAGGCGCGGCACGATCAGGTGGCTGCCTTGGATCAGGCGGATGCCGTAAGGCGCGTCGAGCTTGAGGTCGTCCTTGATGAAGCTGGCCACCCAGGGGCCGGCGGCGTTGACCAAGGCGCGGGCGCGGATGGTCTGCAGGCTGCCGTCGGCATGTTGCAGCTCCACTTCCCAGATGCCCTCGACCCGTTCGGCACGCAGGCAGCGGGTGCGGGTGTGGATGTGCGCGCCTTTCTCGCGGGCGGCCATGGCATTGAGTACAACCAGGCGCGCGTCGTCTACAGCGCAGTCTGCGTATTCGAAACCGCGGGTGATGGCCGGCTTGAGCGGATAGCCCGGGCCGAAACGCAGGCTGCGCGAGGCACCCAGGCGCTTGCGCTTGCCCAGGTGGTCATACAGGAACAGGCCGGCGCGGATCATCCAGGCCGGGCGCAGGTGCGGTTGGTGCGGCAGGACGAAGCGCATCGGCTTGACGATGTGCGGGGCCTTGGCCAGCAGCACTTCGCGCTCGGCGAGTGCTTCGCGCACCAGGCGGAATTCGTAATGTTCGAGGTAGCGCAGGCCACCGTGGATCAGCTTGCTGCTGGCCGAAGAGGTGTGCCGGGCCAGGTCGTCCTTTTCGCAAAGGAACACCTTCAGGCCGCGCCCGGCAGCGTCTGCCGCGATGCCCACGCCATTGATGCCGCCGCCGATCACGGCGAGGTCGTAGCAGTCGAGAGGGGTGGGCGAAACGGGCTGGGACACGGCAAGGCCTCCTGGGCTGTTCATATCGAATATGAACATTAATGTTCGTTTGCGAAAATACTAGCGCAATGAACAGGCGGCCGCCAGTGAGTCTTTATAGAAAAAACTGATCGGATGACAATTAAATGAACATTTTCGAAAAAGGTGGGTGATCGGTTCGAATATTGTAGTGGCGCTGAAATCAAGCGCCGCCCGCGCGGCGCATCGCTGGCAAGCCAGCTCCCACATCTGTTTCGGGCCAGTCACTCCTGTGGTTTCATCGCTGTCCGCCTTGTTTTTACGACGCGATATTGAGGTGTGCACTACCGGCGCCTCACCCGTCTTGAGACATGCACCAAGGCGTGTAGCGATACCTTCACAGGACTAATTGGCCCGAAATAAATGTGGGAGCGGGCTTGCCCGCGATGCGCCGCGCGGGCGGCGCTCGATCTTCAGAGCGCTGCACATCTGTCGCCATGCACCTGATGGCCTACATGCAATCGCAAGGCAGGCCCCTGCCAGTCTCAAACCACCTCGAGGCGGATCTTGTACTGGTTGAGCAGCTGGGTCAGGGCTGGGTTGGGGGCCTGATCGGTCACCAGGCAGTCCACCAGGCTGATCGAGCCCAGGCGCACCATGGCGTTGCGCCCGAACTTGCTGGAGTCTGCGGCGAGGATCACCTGGCGGGCATTGGCGATGATCGCCTGGGACACCCGCACTTCCTGGTAATCGAAGTCCAGCAGGCTGCCGTCCTCGTCGATGCCGCTGATGCCGACCACGGCGAAGTCGACCTTGAACTGGCTGATGAAGTCGACGCTGGCCTGGCCCACCACGCCGCCGTCACGCCTCACCGTGCCACCGGCCACCAGCACTTCGAAATCGTCCTTGGCACCAAGGATCGCCGCCACGTGCAGGTTGTTGGTGATGATCTTCAGGTGGTTGTGATTGAGCAGCGCCCGGGCGATGGATTCGGTGGTGGTGCCGATGTTGATGAACAGCGAGGCATGGTCGGGGATCTGCCGGGCCACGGCTTCGGCAATGCGCTGTTTCTCGTCGCGCATCTGGTCGGCGCGCATGGCGTAGGCGGTGTTCTCGATGCTCGAGTCGTAAGCCGCGCCACCGTGGTAGCGGCGTAGCAGGTTGGCCTCGGCGAGCTGGTTGATATCGCGGCGGATGGTCTGCGGGGTGACGACGAACAGCTGCGCCATTTCCTCGATGCTGACATAGCCGCGCTCGCGGACCAGCTCGAGGATTTGTTGTTGGCGTGGAGGCAGATTCATGGGCGGTCCTTGGGGGCAGCCGGACAAATTCTGCAATGATGCCGTAGGAAGGGGAGTAGGACCAGCCTGGGGTTTTGCGCAAACGATCGCGGGGCAAGTCGCTGCTGCGACTTGCCCCGCGATGGTCTGATGATCAGGCGTCGTGGTCTTCCCAGTCACGGGTGCGATCCACGGCCTTGCGCCAGCCTTTGTACAGCTTCTCTTTTTCCGCTTCATCCAGCTGCGGGCTGAACTCGCGTTCGATGATCGCTTTATCGCGCAGCTCGTCCAGGCCGCTCCAGAAACCGCAGGCCAGGCCGGCCAGGTAGGCGGCGCCGAGGGCAGTGGTTTCGCGCATTTTCGGGCGCTCGACGCAGGTGCCAAGGATGTCGGCCTGGAACTGCATGAGGAAGTTGTTGGCCACCGCACCGCCATCCACGCGCAGTTCACTCAGGCGCTGGCCGCAATCCTGCTGCATGGCGTCGAGCACGTCGCGGGTCTGGTAGGCAATCGACTCCAGTGCGGCGCGGATGATGTGGTCGACTTTCACGCCGCGGGTCAGGCCGAACAGCGCACCACGGGCATAGGGGTCCCAGTACGGCGCGCCAAGACCGGTGAAGGCCGGCACCAGGTACACGCCGTTGCTGTCCTTGACCTTGCTGGCGAAGTACTCGGTGTCGTAGGCGTCGTTGATGATCTTCAGTTCGTCACGCAGCCACTGCACGGTGGAGCCGCCGTTGAACACGGCGCCTTCCAGGGCATAGGCCACTTCGCCGCGCGGGCCGCAGGCGATGGTGGTGAGCAGGCCGTGGGACGAAGCGACGGCCTTGTCACCGGTGTTCATCAGCAGGAAGCAGCCGGTGCCGTAGGTGTTCTTGGCCTGGCCGGGCTCCACACACATCTGGCCGAACAGCGCCGATTGCTGGTCGCCGGCGATACCGGCGATTTTGATGCCGCTCTTGGTCTGGCCATAGACTTCCGACGACGGGCGCACTTCGGGCAGCATCTGCCGCGGGATGCCGAGGATGTCCAGCAGCTTCTCGTCCCAGGCCAGCGTATGGATGTTGAACATCAAGGTGCGCGAGGCATTGGTGTAGTCGGTGACATGCACCTTGCCGCCGGAGAACTTCCAGATCAGCCAGGTATCGATGGTGCCGAACAGCAGCTCGCCGCGCTCGGCGCGCTCGCGAACACCTTCGACGTTGTCGAGGATCCACTTGAGCTTGGTGCCGGAGAAGTAGGGGTCGGTGACCAGGCCGGTGGTTTCGCGGATGTACTGTTCGTGGCCGTCACGCTTGAGCTGGGCACAGATCTCGGTGCTGCGGCGGCACTGCCAGACAATGGCGTTGTATACCGGGCGGCCGGTTTCCTTGTCCCACACCACGGTGGTTTCACGCTGGTTGGTGATGCCGATGGCGGCTACCTGGGCGTGGCTGATACCGGCCTGGGCCAGGGCTTCGACCATGGTCGCGCTTTGCGTGGCGAAGATTTCCATCGGGTCGTGCTCGACCCAGCCGGCTTGCGGGTAGTGCTGGGCGAACTCGCGCTGCGACGTGCCGACCACATTGGCGTCGCGGTCGAAGATGATGGCCCGAGAACTGGTGGTGCCCTGGTCGAGGGCGATGATGTAGTTCTTATCCAGGGTGTCTGTCATGTCGATGGCCTTGCACGAAATAGGAGTAGATCAGGGCGTGGCGGGCATTTGTGCCCGGCGCTGGCGTCAGGAAACCTGGGCATCACCCTGAGGATTATCGTCTGTCTGTGGCTTCTCGGCTTCTGCCGTCGGCAGGTTGCGGGCAATCAGGCCGCGGTACAACGCCGCACCAAGGCTGGCGCCGAGAATCGGTGCGAACACCGGAACCAGGAAATAGGGAATGTCACGGCCGCCAGTAAAGGCGATGTCGCCCCAGCCGGCCAGGAAGGTCATCAGCTTGGGCCCGAAATCTCGCGCCGGGTTCATCGCGAAGCCGGTCAGCGGGCCCATGGCGCTGCCGATCACTGCAATCAGCAGGCCGATCAGCAGCGGGGCGGTGGCACCGCGGGGCAGGCCGTTGTTGTCGTCGGTCAGGGCCATGATCACGGCCATCAGGATGGCGGTGATGATCACTTCGACCAGGAACGCCTGGCCGGTGGACAGCGCCGGGTGCGGGTAAGTGGAGAATACCGAGGCCAGTTCCAGGCTGGCCTGGCTGCCACGCAACATGGCATGGGCCTGTTCGAAATCGAAGAACAGGTTGCTGTACAGCGTGTAAACGAGCGCGGCGCCACAGAACGCACCGCACACCTGGGCGAGGATGTAGAACGGCAGTTTGCGCTTGTCGAAACCGGCGAACAGGGTGAGGGCGATGCTCACTGCCGGGTTGAGGTGCGCGCCGGAAACGCCGGCGGTGAGGTAGATCGCCATGCTCACGCCGACCCCCCAGATGATGCTGATTTCCCACAGGCCGAAGCTGGCGCCGGCGACCTTGAGGGCGGCGACACAGCCTGTGCCGAAGAAGATGAGCAGCGCGGTGCCGAGGAACTCGGCCATGCATTGGGCGGAAAGCGTTGGTTGGCGTAGAGCAGTCGTCATGTATGACCTCGGTTCTTGTTGTTGTGAGGCGCAGTGCGCTCGACAGCAAAAAAGCCCGGAGTCGATCCCCATTGACGCCGGGCGGGTGCAGGAAGTGCACCTTATAGGTGCACCATGTATTCAGAAACGAAAAAATATAGACAAGAAACGCTGATGTCAAAGGTCGAAAGTGAACGGTTGGCCACAATTTGACTGAGAGGCCTGCCTACGAACCGCGGGCCGCCGCTCTGGCCCGCGGGTGTGCTGGCTGGTCGGGGGGATTTGCCCTACAGTAGCCGGCGACCTGTGATCGCCTGGAGCCATCGATGACCCCCGCCCTGGACCTACTGAAAAAGGCGCGCGCCGAGTACCGCGTGCACAGTTACGAACATGACCCGAAGACTGCTTCCTATGGCTTGGAAGCGGCTGAAAAGCTCGGCCTTGACCCGCTGCGGGTGTTCAAGACGCTGCTGGCCAGCAGCGAGAAGGACGAATTGCTGGTGGCGGTGGTGCCGGTGGTCGGCACTCTCGATCTGAAGGCGCTGGCCCATGCGGCGGGGGTGAAGAAGTGTGAAATGGCCGACCCGCAGGCAGCCCAGCGGGCTACAGGCTACCTGGTGGGGGGCATCAGCCCGCTGGGGCAGAAGAAGCGTCTGCGCACCTTCATCGACGCGTCCGCGCAACAACATGAAACCATTCACGTCAGCGCTGGCCGCCGTGGCCTGGAAGTTGAACTGGCAGCGGCGGTGCTGGCTGAGCACACAAAAGGCCAGTTCGCGCAGATCGGCCGAGGATGAGCTGTGCCTGGTCTTGCAAACCTGCACATGACGCATTGCTTCGGCAGGGCCCTGCAGGAGCGGCTTTAGCCGCGAACACCGGCAGAGCCGGTGCCAGCCACCGCGTTGCCTGATTCGCGGCTAAAGCCGCTCCCACCCCTGACGGGCTCGCGCATTCTCTGTAGGAGCGGCCTTGTGCCGCGAAAGGGCTGCATAGCAGCCCCAGCCATTTGTGGCGCATCACAGGTCTAGGGGCCGCTTCACGGCCCTTTCGCGGCACGAGGCCGCTCCTGCAGAAAATTGCGCAAGACAGTTGCTCCACAGGGTTCGCAGCGAACTTGAAGCATCAGTTCAATGCGCGATGGCATAGCCACCCGCATGATCTGTATGGTCACAAAAAGCCGCACTCTGTCACTGTTCGCCCGGCGAGCCTTGCCCCATGCTCGGCCCTCCACAACAAGGACAGAAGGACCGTGCCATGCAGTTGCACTTCCATCAGGTCGACGCGTTCAGCGACCGACCCTTCGCCGGCAACCCCGCCATGGTCTACCACCTGGAACAGTGGCTCGACGAGGCGCTGATGCAGCAGATCGCTGCCGAGCACAACCTTGCCGAGACCGCGTTCGTGGTGGCAGAGGGCGACGGCTACCGGATCCGCTGGTTCACCCCGAGTACCGAAGTGCCGCTGTGCGGTCATGCCACGCTGGCCAGCGCGTATGTGCTCTTCGAGGTGTACGGCGAGCACAAGGCGCGGCTGGACTTCCAGAGCCAGTCGGGGCCGCTGAGCGTCAGCCGTGAAGGCGACCGCTTGTGGCTGGACTTCCCGCGCATTGATTCGCAGCCAGTGGTTGAGCCGTTGCCGGTTGCCGAGGCACTAGGGTGCGAGGTGCTGGAAGTACGCCAGAGCAAGGAGCTGTTCGTGGTATTGCCGTCGGAGCAGGCGGTGCGTGATTGCACGCCGGACATGGCTGCGGTGGCGCGCCTGCCCGGGCTTGGCGTGATTGTGACGGCGCCCGGCGCCAGGCATGACTTTGTATCGCGCTACTTTGCCCCGGCAATCGGCATCCCCGAAGACCCGGTGACCGGTTCCACCCATTGCCTGCTCATCCCGTACTGGGCCGAACGCCTGGGTAAAACCGAGTTGAGTGCTTTCCAGTGCTCGGCGAGGGGCGGTGAGCTGTTCTGCCGACTGGAGGGTGACCGGGTGAAGATCGGCGGCCATGCCAGGCGGGTGGCAAGCGGTACCTTGACCCTGTGATTGCAGGCCATCGTGGGGCCAACTGGCCCCGCGATGGCTTGCGCGTTTCAGAGCGCCGAGCTGACCCGACGCACGCCGTTCTCCTGGCGTGGCAGCTGCGCGGCAACGCTGCCAGGCACCGGGAACAGCACCAGGTGGTCGGCCGCCACGGCGATGCCGATGTTCTGGCCAACCTGATGGTCGATGTGGCTGGGGAAGATCGCTTCGAGCTGGCTGCCGGTGGGCAACTGCAGGCGATACAGGGTCGAGGCACCGAGGAAACTCTTGCCGATGATCTGCGCACGCAGGTCGCCTTCAGGCGCATGGATGATGTCGTCCGGGCGCAGCAACACGTCCACCGAGCTGCCCGGGGCCATGGTGTAGGCGCGATTGCCCCGCAGCTCGCCGAGTTCGGTGGCCACCGCCTCGTGGCTGCTCATCTGGCCGCGGATGAAATAACCCTGGCCGACGAAGCTGGCAACGAAAGGGGTCTGCGGCTCGTGGTAGAGGTTGTAGGGGGTATCCCACTGCTCCAGGCGGCCTTCCTTGAACACGCCAACGTGATCACTGACGGCGAAAGCTTCTTCCTGGTCGTGGGTGACCAGGATGGCGCTGGTGCCACGGCTCTTGAGGATGTCACGCACTTCATGGCTGAGGCGCCTGCGCAGTTCGACGTCCAGGTTGGAGAACGGCTCGTCGAGCAGCAGCAGTTGCGGCTCCGGCGCCAGCGCGCGGGCCAGGGCGACCCGCTGTTGCTGGCCGCCGGACAATTCGTGCGGGTAGCGCCCGCCGAGGCCACCCAGCTTGACCAGCTCGAGCATCTCCTCGACCACGGCCGCCTGTTGCGGGTGCTTGCCGATGCCGAAGGCGATGTTCTGCGCCACGGTCAGGTGGGGGAACAGCGCGTAGTCCTGGAACACCATGCCGATCCGGCGTTTCTCCGGTGCCAGGGTGAAGCCTGCGCGGGAGATGACCTCGCCGGCCAGCTGGATCTCGCCTTCATGCACTGGCTCGAAACCGGCGATGGCGCGCAGTGTGGTGGTCTTGCCGCAGCCGGAGGAGCCCAGCAGGCAACCGATGTCGCCTGCGTTCAAGTGCAGGTTGAGGTTCTGGACGATGCGCTGCTCGCCGTAGCCGCAGGCGAGGTTGCGCAGGTTGAGCAGTAGGGGTTGACTCATGCGTGGTGGTAAGCCGGTTCTACAAGGAATTCGAGAAGGGCCTTCTGCGCATGCAGGCGGTTCTCAGCTTGGTCCCAGGCGACCGAACGGGGGTCGTCGAGCAGGTCCTGGCTGATTTCCTCACCACGGTGGGCGGGCAGGCAGTGCATGAACAGGGCATCGGGTGCCGCCAGGTCGAGCAGTGCGCGGGTGACCTGGTAAGGCGCGAAATGCGCCAGGCGCCGTGCAGTTTCCTCTTCCTGGCCCATGGAAGTCCAGACATCCGTGGTAACCAGGTGGGCGCCGCGTACGGCTTCCTTGGGGTCACGGATGATCTGCACACGGTCACCGCCCAGTTGCAGGAAGCGTGGATCGGGGTCGTAGCCTTCGGGGCAGGCGATGCGCAGCTGGAAGTCGAACTGGCGAGCGGCTTCGATATACGAGTTGCACATGTTGAAGCCATCACCGATCCAGGCCACGGTCTTGCCCTGGATCGAGCCGCGGTGTTCGAGGAAGGTCTGCATGTCGGCCAGCAGCTGGCAGGGGTGCGACTCGTCGGACAGGCCGTTGATCAGCGGCACCCGCGAATGGGCGGCGAATTCGGTGAGGGTGCTGTGGGCGTGGGTGCGGATCATGACCGCATCGACCATGCTCGACAGCACGATGGCGCTGTCGGCGATCGGTTCGCCGCGGCCCAGCTGGGTGTCACGTGGCGACAGGAAGATGGCCTGGCCGCCGAGCTGGATCATGCCGGCTTCGAACGATACCCGGGTACGGGTCGAGGATTTTTCGAAGATCATCCCCAGCACGCGGTTCTTCAGGGGCTCGAACAGCACGCCACGCTTGCGCAGGTCCTTCAGCTCGATGCCTCGGCGGATCACACCGAGCAATTCGTCGGTGGTGAAATCCAGCAGGGAGAGAAAGTGCCTAGCGCTCATGATTGACTACCTTATCTGCAACGGTGTGCAGGTCGACCGTATGGGTTTTGTTGACAACGGGAGAGACCTGCGGCGTAAGCCGCACGGGGCGGACGGAATAGGGAAAGGCGCAATACTATAATTAAATGTCGCCTCAAACCAAGAGGGGAAACAGTGTCTCTTTATCAGCGGGTGTCGTAACCCGCTGCAGGCGCGCTGTTTTTTATTTGCTACAGGGGTTGTACACGGCCAGGCGCGCGTTTGGCAAACCCGCTGTCGCGAATCGTGGGCCTGATGTCGGCTGATTCACGCCGCGAAGGGCGCTGGTGAGCCTGGCAGGGGCGGCGCATAGTCGAAGGCCCAGAACAATACGGCAGAGGCGGCCATGACCAAGACCCTGCATCACCGAGCCTGTCACCTGTGCGAGGCCATCTGCGGCCTGAACATCGAAGTGAGCCATGAAGCCAACGGCCGGGCGCGGATCAGCTCGATCAAGGGCGACCCGCAGGACCCGTTCAGCCGTGGGCATATCTGCCCCAAGGCTGTTGCCCTGCAGGATATCCAGGAAGACCCCGACCGCCTGCGCCAGCCCCATCGGCGTATCGGCAACCAGTGGCAGCCGATTGGCTGGGACGAGGCGTTCACGCTCGCCGCCGAGCGCCTCTGGGCGGTGCAGCAGGCCCATGGGCACAACGCCGTGGCGGTGTATCAGGGCAACCCCAGCGTGCACAACTATGGGCTGATGACCCACAGCAACTACTTCCTCGGGCTGCTCAAGACGCGCAACCGCTTCTCTGCCACCTCGGTCGACCAGTTGCCCCAGCACCTGACCAGTCACCTGATGTATGGCCATGGCTTGCTGCTGCCGATCCCGGACATCGATCACACCCGCTTCATGTTGATACTCGGTGGCAACCCGCTGGCCTCGAACGGCAGCATCATGACGGTGCCGGATGTGGAGAAGCGGCTGAAGGCGCTGAAGGCCAGGGGCGGGCGCCTGGTGGTGGTCGACCCGCGGCGCAGCGAAACTGCTGCGATGGCCGATCAGCACCTGTTCATCCGCCCCGGTGGCGATGCGGCGCTTTTGGCTGCGCTGCTGCATACCCTTTTCACAGAGAACCTCGCCAGCGGCTCGCACCTGCCGGTCAACGGGCTGGAGCGGGTACGGCAAGCCATCGCGCCGTTCGATGCCGAGGCGATGAGCGGGCTCTGCGGTATCCCGGCGCGGGACATCCGTCAATTGGCCCGGGATTTCGCCGCTGCCGGGCAGGCGGTGTGCTATGGCCGCATGGGCGTGTCCACCCAGGCTTTTGGTTCGCTGTGCCACTGGCTGGTGCAACTGATCAACCTGGTCACCGGCAACCTCGACCGTGAAGGCGGAGCCCTCTGTACCCAACCTGCGGTAGATCTGGTGGCCAGCACCTCGGGCGGGCATTTCAACCAATGGCAGAGCAGGGTCTCGGGCCTGCCGGAGTATGGCGGTGAGCTGCCGGTTTCAGCGCTGGCCGAAGAGATCCTCGAGCCGGGCGAAGGGCAGGTACGGGCGCTGGTGACCGTTGCGGGCAACCCGGTGTTGTCCACGCCCAATGGGCGGCGCCTGGATCAGGCATTGGACGGGCTCGACTTCATGCTCAGCATCGACCTGTACATCAACGAGACCACCCGCCATGCCGACCTGATCCTGCCCTCGACCTCGGCGCTGGAAAACGACCATTACGACTCCACTTTCAATCTGCTGGCGGTACGCAATGTGACCCGTTTCAACCGGGCGATCCTGGCCAAGCCCGAGGGGGCGTTGCACGACTGGGAGATTTTCGTCGGCCTGGCCAAGGCCTTTGCGGCGCGCGCCCAGGCCGAACTGAAGGCGACCATGCCGCCGGCACAGATGATCGACTACGCGCTGCGCAAGGGGCCCTATGGCGATGCGTCTGCCTGGAAGCTGTCATTGCAAACCCTTGACCAGCATCCCCATGGCCTCGACCTGGGGCCGCTGGCGCCGAACCTCGCGGGTCGCTTGCGCACTGCCAGCCAGGCGATCGAGGCAGCACCCATGGCCTTGCTCGAAGACCTGCAGCGGCTTGCCCGGCAATTGCCGCCCGAGCCTGGCCAGTTGTTGCTGATTGGCCGTCGCCATGTGCGCAGCAACAATTCGTGGATGCACAACTTCCATCGGCTGGTAAAAGGCAAGCCGCGCCATCAGTTGCTGATGCACCCGAGCGACCTGCAACAACGTCAACTGCAGGACGGCCAGACGGTACGCGTGCGTTCACGTACCGGTGTGCTCGACGTACAGGTTCAGGCCAGTGAAGAGATGATGCCGGGCGTGGTCAGCCTGCCCCATGGTTACGGGCATGGGCGCCAGGGCGCCCAGTTGCAGGTGGCCAGCGCGCAACCCGGGGTGAGCGCCAATGACCTGACCGACGAGCGCCTGCGTGATGGTGTTTCCGGCAATGCGGCACTTAATGGCGTACCGGTGCAGGTGGAGGCCGCTTAGAGGCCGGCAAGGCCGAGCATGCCGCTCGGGTTTCCGATACAATGCGTCACCGTGCCGACAACCAAGTCGGAAAGTTCAGCCGAGGTGCTTCATGGATATCATCGAAACAATCAAAGAGCAGATCGCCAACAACACCATTCTGCTTTACATGAAAGGCTCGCCGAATGCCCCGCAGTGCGGCTTTTCGGCCAAGGCATCGCAAGCGGTGATGGGCTGTGGCGAGAAGTTCGCCTACGTCGACATCCTGCAGAACCCGGAAATCCGCGCCAACCTGCCCAAGTACGCCAACTGGCCAACCTTCCCGCAACTGTGGGTGGCCGGTGAGCTGGTCGGCGGTAGCGACATCATGCTGGAAATGTTCGAAAAGGGTGAGCTGCAAGCCCTGATCAAGGACGCGGCTGCCAAGGCCAAGGCCTCCGAGGCCTGATTCCAGCGTTAGTTCGCCGGAATGCAAAAGCCCCGCATATGCGGGGCTTTTTGTTGCCTGTAGGAGCGGCCTTGTGCCGCGAAAGGACCGCGCAGCGGGCCCTGGCAAAGCCTCTCCCACAGGCCCAATAAAAAAGCCCCGCACTTGGCGGGGCTTTGGCGTATCTGGCGAGCGTTACTCTTCGCCCATCTGCGACTGCAGGTAGTTCTCGAGGGTGATCTTGTCGATCAGGCCCAGCTGGGTTTCCAGCCAGTCGATGTGCTCTTCCTGGTCTTCGAGGATGTCTTCGAGCACATCGCGCGAGCCGAAGTCGCCTGCCGTTTCACAGTGGGCGATGGCGGCTTTCAGGTCGGCGTGGGCTTTTTTCTCAAGCTTCAGGTCGCACTCGAGCATCTCTTTGGTGTGCTCGCCGATCATCAGCTTGCCCAGGTCCTGGACATTGGGGATGCCTTCGAGGAAGAGGATGCGCTTGATCAGCTTGTCAGCGTCCTTCATCGCCTGGATGGACTCTTTGTACTCGAGTTTGCCGATCTTGTTCAGGCCCCAATCTTCGTACATGCGCGCGTGCAGGAAGTACTGGTTGATTGCGACCAGCTCGTTTCCGAGGATCTTGTTGAGATGCTGGATGACGCTTACGTCGCCTTTCATGATGGGGTCCTGCCCTGTAGAAGTTGAGCCAATGAAAACAAGTTTGAGCCCGACAACTACCTATGTCAAACCTAAGTGATTGAATAATAAGTGAAAATTAATCGGAATAAGAATGTTTGTGAAACGCGTTAGGGCGCTAACTTATTGAAATACAGGTATAAAAAAACCGGGCACTGGGCCCGGTTCTTCGAAATTCATTTTTACGCCGCGTTGAATTCAACGGGGTAGGGGAGCGCAGCCTGTTGGCTGAGTTGCAGCTCGGTCAGCGTCTCACGCACCACCTGTTTGGCGAGGCAGGCGCATTTACCGCATTGGCTGGCGACGTTGGTGGCGGCGCGGACATCCTTGTAGCTGCAGCATCCTTCGTAGATCGCATCGCGGATCTGTCCATCGGTGACACCGACACAGAGACACACATACATAAAGGCTGACCATTACGGTTGGATTCGATGGGTTGGAGAGTAATGGTAATGAGAATGCTTGTCAAAGCACTTTCTGAAAGGGCCGTCCTTGAGCGACCGATGGTAGAGATTCGGCCTGTCACCAGAAGCCGTGTATGATGGTCGGCCTTTGCCGGATCCGGGGGAACTCACTTGAGCCCGGGCAAGGTTTTTCACCCCTCATCAGGAGAAATCGAATGAGCGTACTCGTTGGTAAACAAGCCCCTGACTTCACCGTTCCAGCCGTGCTGGGCAACGGCGAAATCGTCGACAGCTTCAACCTGGCCTCGGCCATCAAAGGCAAGTACGGCCTGGTGTTCTTCTACCCGCTGGACTTCACCTTCGTTTGCCCGTCCGAGCTGATCGCCCTGGACAACCGTATCCCTGACTTCCAGGCCCGCAACGTGGAAGTGATCGGCGTGTCGATCGACTCGCACTTCACCCACAACGCCTGGCGTAACACCCCGGTCAACAACGGCGGCATCGGCCAGGTCAAATACACCCTGGCAGCCGACATGACCCACGAAATCTGCAAGGCCTACGATGTCGAGTCCGAAGGCGGCGTGGCCTTCCGTGGCGCCTTCCTGATCGACACCAACGGTGTTGTCCGTTCGCAGATCGTCAACGACCTGCCACTGGGCCGCAACATGGACGAGCTGCTGCGCCTGGTCGACGCCCTGCAATTCCACGAAGAGCACGGCGAAGTCTGCCCGGCCAACTGGAAAAAAGGCGACAAGGGCATGAACGCTTCGCCGGAAGGCGTTGCCGCTTACCTGAGCGAGAACGCTGGCAAGCTGTAATTGTCGAGCGCATAAAAAAACCGGCCCTGGTGGCCGGTTTTTTTATGCTTCAAGTTTCAAGCTGCAAGCGTCAAGAAAAAGCACTGCGTACGCGGGTTGCTCTTTCTTGTCGCTTGAAGCTTGCGGCTTAGTCGTTGAAATCGCGCCAGCCGCCCATTTCTTTCCAGCGGTTGACGATGCCGCAGAACAGCTCGGCGGTCTTCTCGGTGTCGTAGCGCGCCGAGTGCGCCTCGCGGCCATCGAAGTCGATGTCGGCGCTCTGGCAGGCCCGTGCCAGCACGGTCTGGCCGTATGCCAGGCCGGCCAGTGTTGCGGTGTCGAAGCTGGAGAAGGGGTGGAACGGGTTGCGCTTGAGGTCGTGGCGGGCCACGGCGGCATTGAGGAAGCCCAGGTCGAAGCTGCTGTTGTGGCCGACCAGGATCGCCCGCTTGCAGCCGTTGGCCTTGAGTGCCTTGCGCACGCCGCGGAAGATGTCGGTGAGCGCGCTTTCTTCACTCACTGCCATGCGCAGTGGGTGGTCCAGCTTGATCCCGGTGAATTCCAGGGCGGCCTGCTCGATGTTGGCACCTTCGAACGGTTCGACCCGGAAGAAGTAGGTGTGCTCGGGGAACAGGAAGCCTTTTTCGTCCATGCCGATGGTCACCGCGGCGATTTCCAGCAGGGCGTCGGTGGCGCTGTTGAAGCCGCCCGTCTCGACATCCACCACTACCGGCAGATAACCGCGGAAGCGTTCGGCCATTGGATGGCGCGAGCCGCTGCTGACCTGGCTGTCCTGATCGTCGTCGTAGAGGTCTTCGCTCACGCGTTTTCCTCCAGCAGGCGCCAGCGCAGTTTTTCACCGGCGCGCAGTGGGATCACGGTGTTGTCGCCGAACGGCAGGCTGGCGGGAGCCGTCCATTCTTCACGCACCAGGGTGATGGTGTCGGTGTTGCGCGGCAAGCCGTAGAAGTCCGGGCCATGCTTGCTGGCAAAGCCTTCGAGCTTGTCCAGCGCATTGCGCTGTTCGAATGCCTCGGCATACATCTCGATGGCGGCGTAGGCGGTGTAGCAGCCAGCGCAGCCGCAGGCGGCTTCCTTGGCGTGCTGGGCGTGGGGGGCGGAGTCGGTGCCGAGGAAGAACTTCGGGTTGCCACTGGTGGCCGCGTCCAGCAACGCCACCTGGTGGGTGTTGCGCTTGAGGATCGGCAGGCAATAGAAGTGCGGGCGGATGCCGCCGACCAGCATGTGGTTGCGGTTGTACAGCAGGTGCTGGGCGGTGATGGTCGCGCCGACGTTGGCCGGGGCCTCGGTGACGAACTGCGCGGCGTCACTGGTGGTGATGTGCTCGAAGACCACCTTCAACGTGGGGAAGCGCTCGACCAGGCGGCGCATGTGCTCGTCGATGAAGCGCTTCTCACGGTCGAACACGTCGATCTCGCTGCGCGTCACTTCACCATGCACCAGCAGGGGCAGGCCGGTTTCGGCCAGGGCCTCGATCGCCGGGAAGATGTTGTCGATGCTGGTCACGCCGGAATCGGAGTTGGTGGTGGCGCCGGCCGGGTATAGCTTGGCGGCGTACACGATGCCGCTGGCCTTGGCCGCGCGGACATCGTCGGCGCTGGTGCGGTCGGTGAGGTAGAGCACCATCAGCGGCTGGAAGTTGCTGCCGGCCGGACACGCTGCGAGGATGCGCTCACGGTAGGCGCCGGCTTCGGCGGCGTTGCGCACCGGGGGCACGAGGTTGGGCATGATGATGGCACGGGCGAAGGTGCGCGCCACGTCGCCAACGGTATGTGGCAAGACGGCACCATCGCGCAGATGGATGTGCCAGTCGTCGGGGCGCAGGAGGGTCAGGCGATCGGACATTGGGGATTCCAGGCGGGTCGAACTCAGAAGCCAATGCTACCGGAAAACCCTTGGACGAGCACGGCTATCAAGTTTTCCAGCCAGCGTCCGATAGCGTTGATGTAAGCCGTCAGAATCTGTGGAGCCGCCCGTGCGCCAGCGTTACCTAGCCCTGTTCACCCTTGTCGCCAGCCTGCCGGCCGGGGCACTCACCTTCCAGACTCGCGTGGAGCATGTCACCTGGAATGTCGAGGGTGACCAGTTCGAATGCCGTCTGGTTCAGCCGATCGATGGTTTCGGCAGTGGCGAGTTCGTGCGCCGTGCCGGCGAGCTGCCGACCTTCCAGCTGCGCTCCAGCAGTAACGTGCTCGGTGCCGGGTCCGCCACGTTGTTGGCGGCAGCCGCACCGTGGCAGCCGGGCCGTGCCGACATCAATCTCGGGGCTGTGCGCATGGGCCGCACGGGTGTGCTGTTCACGTCCTCGCAAGGCCAGGCGAGCCGCTTGATCAATGGCTTGCTCGATGGTCGCAGCACGGTGGTGCGCAACTATGCCGGTGAAGGCGGGCGAGCCATGGAAGTGCGGGTGCTTCCGGTCAGTTTTGCCAAGGCCTACAGCGATTACCAGCTTTGTGCGAACAAGCTGCTGCCGATGAATTACGACCAGATTCGTCAGACCCAGGTCGGCTTCCCCGGCAGTGGTTTCGAGTTGGACAGCTCGGCGCGTGTACGCCTGGACGTGATTCTCGACTACCTGAAGGCCGACCCGACGGTCAATCACATCGAACTCGACGGCCACTCCGACAATAGTGGCAACCGCCTGACCAACCGTGACGCTTCGCGCCGTCGTGCCCTGGCGGTCGCCGAGTACTTCAAGGCGCATGGCATCGCCGAAGAGCAGATCACCGTGCGCTTCCATGGCGAGCGCTACCCCTTGGCCAAGAACAACAGCGCGGCCAACCGTGCGCGCAACCGTCGGGTCAACATCCAGCTCGATCGGGTGGCCCCGGTCGAGAAGCCGGTCCCGGCTGCAGCGCCGGCAGTTCCCGCTGCAGCGCCTGCGCCAGCGGCCACGACCACACCGGCAGCCGCACCGGTCCAGCAGGCTCCTGCCAAGCAGGGTTGAGTGCGACCACTGGTCGCGCTGTCGACAGTTCCTGTCGCTTTGTCGTCACAAGCTGTCGCCCCACTGTAATTTTTGCGGCAAGGCCGTTAGAATCGAAGGCTTTCCGTACAACCCCGTGGAGTGATGGCATGGCGGACGTAAAAAAGGTCGTACTGGCGTATTCCGGCGGCCTTGATACTTCGGTGATTCTCAAGTGGCTGCAGGACACTTACAACTGCGAAGTGGTGACCTTCACCGCTGACCTGGGTCAGGGCGAAGAGGTCGAGCCGGCCCGCGCCAAAGCCCAGGCAATGGGCGTTAAAGAAATCTACATCGATGACCTGCGCGAAGAATTCGTGCGTGACTTCGTGTTCCCGATGTTCCGCGCCAACACCGTCTACGAAGGCGAGTACCTGCTGGGTACCTCCATCGCTCGTCCGCTGATCGCCAAGCGCCTGATCGAAATCGCCAACGAAACCGGCGCCGACGCCATTTCCCACGGTGCCACCGGCAAGGGTAACGACCAGGTGCGTTTCGAGCTGGGTGCCTACGCGCTCAAGCCAGGCGTCAAGGTCATCGCCCCATGGCGCGAGTGGGACCTGCTGTCCCGCGAGAAGCTGATGGACTACGCCGAGAAGCACGGCATCCCGATCGAGCGTCACGGCAAGAAGAAGTCGCCGTACTCGATGGACGCCAACCTGCTGCACATCTCCTACGAAGGCGGTGTCCTGGAAGATACCTGGACCGAGCACGAGGAAGACATGTGGAAATGGAGCGTCTCGCCTGAGAACGCCCCGGACCAGGCCACCTACATCGAGCTGACCTACCGCAACGGTGACATCGTTGCCATCGATGGCGTCGAGAAGTCCCCGGCCACTGTGCTGGCCGACCTCAACCGCATCGGCGGCGCCAACGGTATCGGCCGTCTCGACATCGTCGAGAACCGCTACGTCGGCATGAAGTCCCGCGGCTGCTACGAGACCCCTGGCGGCACCATCATGCTCAAGGCCCACCGTGCCATCGAGTCGATCACCCTGGACCGCGAAGTCGCTCACCTGAAAGATGAGCTGATGCCGAAGTATGCCAGCCTGATCTACACCGGCTACTGGTGGAGCCCGGAGCGTCTGATGCTGCAGCAGATGATCGACGCCTCGCAGGTGAACGTGAATGGTGTGGTTCGCCTGAAACTGTACAAAGGCAATGTCGTGGTTGTCGGTCGCAAGTCGGACGACTCGCTGTTCGACGCCAACATCGCCACCTTCGAAGAAGATGGCGGCGCCTACAACCAGGCCGACGCTGCTGGCTTCATCAAGCTCAATGCACTGCGTATGCGCATTGCGGCCAACAAAGGCCGTTCGATGCTCTGAGCATCCAGCTGAAAAGAACCCGGCCCAGGCCGGGTTTTTTTTGGTCTTCAATCAGGGGCTTCGGCCTGATCGAACAGTGACTCGCTGCCCTCTTGCATAGGGCCTGCCGATAGATGAAAGCAAGCCCGGGTATCGAGGTTGTACAAGATCCAGCTGCGAGTAGTGGTGTGCGGACGATCGATCATGCGCAAGACGTGACAATCGAACATCTTGCGGCTCTCAGGCCCGGAGATGGCAATGATCATGGCATTTGTGCCTTCGCTGGCGTGCGCCGGGGGCGGGTTGAGCGGTGCTTGCACCTCTTGAATTTTCGTCGTCACGTTGAGGTTTGTTGCTGCCGAGGGTTGAACGGGGTGCAGGTTGTTGGGCGCGGGGTCATGTTGCTCCGGAGCGAATAACGACCCGGTATTGAAGTTCAGGGTGAGGAAGAACAACACTGTCAGGAAGAAGGGGAAGCCCACGAGGAACCAGGTATAGATGGTCTGGCTCTCTTCACTCAGAAAGGGCAGCGAAGCCAGGGCGGAGGCTTCGATGACACCGGCGAAGACGGCGATAAGCGTCAATGGGCTGAATGATTGGTTGGTCATGATGAGCGCCTGGGCATGCTTTGCTCATCAGTAGCCTGTTTGTGAATACTGAGTAACTGTGAGGGATTTCCCTCTCTGCAACTCCCGCTGCTCTTGGTTATCGACGTGCCGATATCTTGATTGAATAGTAGAAATTTCCTGCGCGACGTGTAACGCGTGTGCGCTTGGAGCCCGATGAGCAGGGTGCTAACTTGCGCACGACTACCACGGTCTTGGATGCATTAAATTCTGCGAAATAACCGCGCGTAGGAATATTCCTCAAAAATAGTAGGCGCCTTCCTTCGATGCATCTGCCAAGGAAACTGGCGCATGAATAATCGTTATGCTCGGTTGTCGCGGAGCATCAAAACTAAAATAACGAAATAATGGATATCGCATGAACAAAGTGCTGATCGTGGATGATCACCCGGTCATTCGCCTGGCGGTACGCATGTTAATGGAACGGCATGGATACGAGGTGATGGCGGAAACCGACAATGGGGTGGACGCGTTGCAGTTAACGCGGGAGCATCTGCCAGACATTGTCATTCTGGATATTGGAATTCCCAAACTGGATGGGCTCGAGGTCATTGCACGAATGACCTTGGCAAGCCCGGCAAGCAAGGTGCTGGTGCTGACTTCGCAGGCGCCGGGCCATTTTTCGATGCGCTGCATGCAGGCTGGGGCCGCGGGATATGTCTGCAAGCAACAGGAGCTGACCGAGTTGCTTAGTGCAATCAAGGCTGTTCTGTCGGGGTACAGCTACTTTCCCAATCAGGCGCTGCACAAGGGGCGCACAGGTGTGGGTGGTGGCAGCGAAGTTGAAATGGTCGAGCGTCTTTCCGGTAGGGAGATGATGGTGCTGCAGCAACTTGCACGGGGCAAGACCAACAAGGAAATTGCCGATAGCATGTTTCTCAGCAACAAGACAGTAAGTACTTACAAAACCCGGCTGCTGCTCAAACTCAATGCCCGTTCGCTGGTGGATCTCATCGAGCTGGCCCAGCGGCACGGTCTGGCCTGATCCTTCAAAAGCCTCCAGCGGGAGGCTTTTTCATGCCTGGGTTACAGGTCGTAATCGAAATCGGCCAGCTGTTTCTGCAGGCGGCGCTCTTCCAGCATATTGTCGATGGTCCGGCGCTTGCTGAGGTTGGTCTTGGCCACTTCAGGCTGAGGCTCAGCGTCTTCTTCTGCGTTTTGAAACTCGTCGTCGATAGCCAGGTCTTCTTTATCGGTGCTCATGCGTCACTCCAAGCCAAAGGGCCATTGGCCGTCCTTATAGCGGGATTCACCGAGCGGGTAAAAAAGATTTTTTCAATCGTAATGCCGGTATTTTCTCTATTGCCTCAATCGTCCGATGTCTTGTGCCTGTATTCACACAGGTCCTCGATACGGCAGCTGCCGCAGCGCGGCTTGCGTGCCTGGCAGACATAGCGGCCATGCAGGATCAACCAGTGATGGGCGTCGAGCAGGTAGTCCTTGGGCACGAACTTGAGCAGCTTCTTCTCCACCTCCAGGACGGTCTTGCCCGGTGCGATACCGGTGCGGTTGCTCACCCGGAAGATATGGGTGTCAACGGCCATTGCGAGCTGGCCAAAGGCCGTGTTGAGCACGACGTTGGCGGTCTTGCGGCCTACCCCGGGCAAGGCTTCGAGCGCCTCGCGGGTTTCGGGCACCACGCTACCATGCTGCTCCACCAGCAGCCGACAGGTCTCGATGACGTTCTTGGCCTTGCTGTTGTATAGCCCGATCGTCTTGATGTACTCACTCAGGCCATCCACCCCCAAGGCATGAATCGCCTCTGGTGTGTTGGCTACGGGGAACAGGCGGGCGGTGGCCTTGTTGACCCCCACATCGGTTGCTTGCGCCGAGAGAATCACGGCAATCAGCAGTTCGAAAGGTGTGGTGTAGGCCAGCTCGGTCTTTGGCTCGGGGTTGTCTTCGTGCAGCCTGCGAAAAATCTCCAGGCGTTTTGCGGCATTCATGGGGTCAACGCGTTCCTTGACGATGTGCAGTGGTGGGCTCGGGGCGCAGCCGATTGTACAAGCCCAGGAGAAGGCCGAGCAGTATCAGTGCGCCCGGCGCCAGATGAGTGATGTGCAAACCTGGGCTGCCGGCCAGGGCTTGGCGGCAGATGGCCAGAGCCAGGCCGGCCGCCACCAGGCTTGCAAGGCCAATGAGCAGAGCGCGCCAGCGGCCGGTTTGCGGTAGCAGGCTTTCGATGGCCAGGCATTGCAGGGCCAGCAGTGCGGGGTAGTGGCCAAGCACGAGCGCCATGGGTAGCGCCCAGGCCTGCAGCCCGAGTTGCAGGCAAGTGGTTAGCGCGGCGGCCAGTACCATGGACATCCACGCCTGCATGGCGGGCTCGAGATGGTCGCGTAGCGTAACCATGAGCAGTTGGTGCGCAAGTATCAGCACGCTCATGCAGGCCAGCATCGTCAAGGCCTGTACGACCGTCCCGGTCGTGCCAATCAAGGGTGCCAGGCAAACGCTCAGCAACCAGTGCCTATTCATGTGAGTTCTCCCCGAGCAACGAGGTACGGTGTTGATCGAAGTAGCGCAGGGCATCCTGCACCGCGTCGATCACTGCCCGCGACGTGACTGTCGCGCCAGCCAATTGGTCGAACGCGCCTCGGTCCCGCTTGAGCGCCCAGGCCTGCTCGGGCGGGGCGTCGTGGGCCTTGCCGATGAACTGATCCAACCAGTGGCGTGCGGGATTGACCAGTTGGTCGCCCAGCCCGGGGCTTTCCTGCTGGCGAAGTACGCGCAGCCCGATCAAGCGGCCTTGAATGTTGATGGCAATGACCAGTTCGATCGGTCCGCCATATCCTGGCACCTCGCTGTGCAGCATGACGGCGACGGGCTTGTTGGCCAGGCTGGCGCGATAGCCTGCCAGCAGCCGGCTGTGTTGCAACCGATTGTCGGTCAGCGCCAGGGGCTGCTGGAGTGGCCGGTTGTCGTAGCTGCCCTCTGGCAGCGCGGCCAGCCACTCGCGTTCTTGCAGCAAGCGCTGGGCTTCGTGGATGGGGCCTGCGGTCCAGTGTTGCCAGGCCAGGCAGGCAGCCAGCGTCAGTGCCGTCACCGATGACAGCAGCAGGATGCTGCGCGCTCGTCTGTTCATGTGGGCACCGCTTGGCGACGCTCGGCCCAGCGGTCCAGCGCCGGGGCGCAGAGATTCATCAGCAGGATTGCAAAGGCGGTCCCGTCTGGCACGCTTCCCCAGCTACGCAGCAGGTAGATCAGCAAACCTGCTCCGATACCGAACAACAGGCGGGCCAGCGGACGTTTGCACCCGGAGATGGGCTCGGTACAGATGAAAAACGCTGCCAGCATGGTTGAGCCAGAGAGCAGGTGCAGCAAAGGTGAACCATTGGAGTCGGAGCCCGACCCGTTCCAGGCCAGCAGGCTGAATATCAGGAGCCCGCCGAGCAGGCCGGCAGGGGCGTGCCAGCTGAACACCTTGCGCTGCAACAGGTACAGTCCGCCCAGCAGGAATGCCAGGTTCACCCATTCGCTGCCTCGCCCGCCCAGGTGGCCGAAGGCCGGATGCGTTGCAAACAGTTCATCGATGGTCAGGCTGCGATTGTGTCGCAGGGTATCCAGTATCGTCGGGCTGGCCCAGGCGTCGATCTGCTCGCTGGTCGTGAAGCTCAGGTGCAGGCTGTCGAGCAGGCCTGGCGTCTGACCGGGCCAGTGATTCATCTGCAGCGGGAAACTCAGCAGGGCGAAGGCATAGCCAATCATGGCCGGGTTGAACAGGTTGCGCCCGACGCCGCCGAAGGCCTGCTTGCCCAACCCTATGGCAACAGTGGTTGCGGCTACCGGTAGCCACCAGGGGGCCTGGCTGGGCAATGCCACCGCCAGCAGCACCGCGCTGACCAGTGCGCTGCCGTCTTCCAGTGCCGGTCGAACAGCTTGCCTGCGCCAGGTCAGTAGCAGTGCCTCTGTCGCCAGTGCGGTACTGGCGCACAGTAGCAGGTTGATCAGTACCCCCCAGCCGTGCAGCCAGAACAGCGCCAGCAAGCCCGGCACACAGGCCAGCAAGACCTGGCCCATGGCGTTGCGCAGGCGTGGGTCAGGCAGTGGCATGGGTTTGCAGGCTCATGGTGTGAATAGTCCGCTGAGGCCGGAGAGCGCCATGGCCATCACGCCAGCGCCGATCAGCTCGATAGGCAGGCCACGCAGGGCCAGCGGAATATCCGCATGGCGGCTGCGTTCACGCAGGTCGGCGAACAGCAGCAGGGCTAGCCAGAAGCCCAGCCCGCCGGCCACGCCCCAGGCCAGCGCTTGCCATCCGCCGCTGCCATCGCTGCCAAGCTGCAACAGCAAGCCTAGCACCGCGACATTGCCCAGCAGTAACCTTTGCAGGCCCTCCACAGGCCAGCCAGGTCGCACACGGCTTAGCAGTTGCGGCAGGCCCCAGGCCAGCATCGCCAGCAGTGGCAACAAGAGGAACAGGCGCAAGTCCTGCAGTTGCAGGGGGGCCAGGATATATTGCTGGAGCAGCAGCCCGGCGGGCAGGGCAAGGCAGATCAGTAACGCGCTGCACAGTCCGAGCACTTGCAGCCGGTCGCGCTCGATCGGGTCGGGTTGCAACATCAGGTTGTTGACCAGCGCAGCGCTGACCAGGACCAGGATGTAGTCGCTCATGAAATGCCTGCCGCCTGAGGATGCCGTGATTATCCGGCAGCGGCCGCTGGATGGAAATGCCCCGGCCAGTTGGCCGGGGCAGGGGCGTTACTTGATGCGCTGGCCGGGCTTGGCGCCGCTGTCCGGGCTCAGCAGGTAGATCTCTTCGCCACCAGGGCCGGCCGCCATGACCATGCCCTCGGAGATGCCGAAACGCATCTTCCGTGGTTTGAGGTTGGCCACCATCATGGTCAGGCGCCCCTCCAACTTGCTTGGGTCGGGGTAGGCCGACTTGATGCCGGAGAACACGTTGCGCTGCTCGTCACCGATGTCCAGGGTCAGGCGCAGCAGCTTGTCGGCACCTTCGACGGACTCGGCCTTGACGATCAGCGCCACGCGCAGATCGACGGCGGCGAAGGTGTCGAACTCGATTTCGGCCGACAGTGGGTCCTTGGTCAGTTCGCCGTTACCAGCTGGAACCGGGGCTTGCGAGGCCAGCAGGTCTTCCTTGCTGGCGGCGACCATGGCCTCGACCTTGGCCGGCTCGATACGGCTCATCAACGCTTTGAACGGGTTGAGCTTGTGGTTTTCCAGGCGCGACAGGTGGTCGTTCCAGGCCAGCGGGGCGACGTTGAGGAACGCCTCGGCGTCGGCGGCCAGCAGCGGCAGAACCGGCTTGAGGAAGATGACCAGCTGACGGAACAGGTTGATGCCCTGGGCGCAGATGGCCTGGACTTCATCCTGCTTGCCTTCCTGCTTGGCCAGCGACCACGGCGCCTTGTCGGCGATCCAGGCGTTGGCGCGGTCGGCCAGGGCCATGATCTCGCGCATGGCGCGAGCGAAGTCGCGGCCTTCGTAGGCTTCAGCGATCGATGGGGCGGCGGCGAGGAAGGCCTCGGTCAGCTCGGGGGCGGCATCGCCGGCAACCATTACGCCGTCATTGCCTTTGTGAATGAAGCCGGCGCAACGGCTGGCGATGTTGACCACCTTGCCGACCAGGTCGGAGTTGACCTTCTGCACGAAGTCCTCGAGGTTGAGGTCGAGGTCGTCGACGCCGCGGCCCAGCTTGGCGGCATAGTAGTAGCGCAGGTATTCCGGCTGCAGGTGGTCGAGGTAGGTGCGCGCCTTGATGAAGGTGCCGCGCGACTTGGACATCTTGGCGCCGTTGACGGTCAGGTAACCGTGCACGTTGACGGCGGTCGGCTTGCGCAGACCCGCGCCTTCAAGCATGGCTGGCCAGAACAGGGCGTGGAAGTTGACGATGTCCTTGCCGATGAAGTGGTACAGCTCGGCCTTGGAGTCTTTGTTCCAGAAGGCGTCGAAGTCCAGCTCCGGGCGGCGTGCGCACAGGTTCTTGAAGCTGGCCATGTAGCCGATCGGCGCATCCAGCCAGACGTAGAAGTACTTGCCAGGCTCACCCGGGATTTCGAAGCCGAAGTACGGCGCGTCACGGGAGATGTCCCATTCCTGCAGGCCGGAGTCCAGCCATTCGGCGAGCTTGTTGGCCACGGCGTCCTGCAGCGTGCCGCTGCGGGTCCACTGCTGCAGCATGGCCTGGAAGTCGGGCAGCTTGAAGAAGAAGTGCTGCGAGTCGCGCAGCACCGGGGTTGCGCCGGAGATCGCCGACTTGGGGTTCTTCAGTTCGGTCGGCGCGTAGGTGGCACCGCATTTTTCACAGTTGTCGCCGTACTGGTCTTCGGCCGCGCACTTGGGGCAGGTGCCCTTGATGAAACGGTCGGCGAGGAACATGCCTTTTTCAGGGTCGAAATACTGGGTGACCGAACGGGTGGCGATGTGGCCGGCGTCACGCAGACGGGTGTAGATCATGCCCGACAGCTCGCGGTTCTCTTCGCTGTGGGTGGAGTGGAAGTTGTCGAAGTCGACCAGGAAATCGGCGAAGTCGCCGCTGTGCTCGGCCTGGACGGCGGCAATCAGCTGCTCCGGGGTGATCCCTTCCTTCTCGGCGCGCAGCATGATTGCCGAGCCGTGGGCGTCGTCGGCGCAGACATAGATGCACTGGTTGCCGCGCAGCTTCTGGAAGCGAACCCACATGTCTGTCTGGATGTACTCGAGCATATGGCCAAGGTGGATGGAACCATTGGCATAGGGCAGGGCGCTGGTGACGAGAATCTGACGTGGCTCGGACATGGTGGCTCGGCTACTTATCTGGCTACGGGGTAAAAATGAGGGTGATCGGCCACTATAAAGGGCTGGCGAAGATATTTCACCTTGCGAACGCATCTGCTGACGATTGACGGGTTAGCATAGGCGCCTGTTTCGTATTCAGTTTGCCAATGGGAGCCTCCATGAGTGCCGTTACCCGTGCCGCCGTCGAAGGCGTGCTTCGCCAGTACACCGACCCCTACCTGAACCAGGATCCGGTCAGCGCCGGCTGCGTGCGCGCCATCGACATCCAGGGCGCGCAGGTCAGCGTGCAGTTGCAGCTGGGCTATGCCGCCGGCCTGTTCAAGGGCGGTTGGGCCCAGGTGCTGCAGACCGCGATCGAGAACCTCGATGGCGTTTCTTCGGCGCATGTGACCATCGATTGCGTGATCGCCACCCACAAGGCCCAGGCCCAGGTGCCGGCCATGGCCAATGTGAAGAACATCGTCGCCGTTGCCTCGGGCAAGGGTGGGGTCGGCAAGTCGACCACTGCGGCCAACCTGGCCTTGGCGCTGGCGCGAGAGGGCGCGCGGGTCGGCATTCTTGATGCTGACATCTACGGCCCCAGCCAGGGCGTGATGTTCGGTATTGCCGAAGGCACTCGCCCGCAGGTGCGCGACCAGAAATGGTTCGTGCCGATCAAGGCCCATGGCGTTGAAGTGATGTCCATGGCCTTCCTCACTGACGACAACACGCCGATGGTGTGGCGCGGCCCAATGGTTTCCGGCGCCTTGCTGCAACTGGTGACCCAGACCGCCTGGGACGACCTCGACTACCTGGTGATCGACATGCCGCCGGGCACGGGCGACATCCAGCTGACCCTGGCCCAGAAGGTGCCGGTGGCCGGCTCGGTGATCGTCACCACGCCACAGGACCTGGCGCTGCTGGATGCGAAGAAGGGCGTGGAGATGTTCCGCAAGGTCAACATCCCGGTGCTGGGTGTGGTGGAGAACATGGCCGTGCACATCTGCTCCAACTGCGGCCATGCCGAGCACCTGTTCGGTGAGGGTGGCGGTGAGAAGCTGGCAGCCCAGTACGGTGTCGAGCTGCTGGCTTCGCTGCCGTTGTCGATGCTGATTCGCGAGCAGGCCGACAGCGGCAAGCCAACCGCTATTGCCGAGCCGGAAAGCCAGATTGCCATGGTCTATCAGGAGCTGGCGCGCCAGGTAGGGGCGCGGATCGTGTTGCAGGAAGCGGCAGCGCCGGCAATGCCGAGCATCACCATCAGCGAAGATTGATCGCCAGAAATATACGTGGGGGTGGGGCAAGCCCGCTCCCACGGTGGCGCAAATGCCTGTTCGAACAGGCACAAAAAAACCCGCCAATGGCGGGTTTTTTCTGAAAGCTAGGAAGCGAGATCGACTTAGGCGATCTGAACTTCTTCAGCCTGCATGCCTTTCTGGCCGCGGGTAGCGACGAAAGTAACAGCTTGGCCTTCTTTCAGGGTTTTGAAGCCGTCAGCTTGGATGGCTTTGAAGTGCACGAACAGGTCGTCGCCCGACTGAGGGGTGATGAAGCCGTAGCCCTTCTCATCGTTGAACCACTTGACGGTACCGGATTGGCGATTGGACATTTTTCTGTCTCCTTGGACAAAGTTGATGGCGGCCAGGAAAACCCCGACCGTGACTGAGTGCAAAGGAGCAGAAGGTGTCATGGAGATGGGCCGATCGTAAATCGTGCATCAAACAGATCTTCGGTGTCGCGTGCAGCACAGTGGCGACACCATAACCCACTTTCCCTGACCTGCCAATAACTGGTGAGAGGTTTGTCGAAATTCGGATCGGCGGCGGCTGCAGGCCCCGTCCGGCGGGCATTGTAGAGAGACTGTGGGATGCGACTTTGCCGCGGGCGCCGGGACCGGTAAGATGCGCACCACGATTTTTTCACCTTGCACTCTCAGGACACACCCGCCATGAGCATCAAATCGGACAAGTGGATTCGCCGCATGGCGCAGGAACACGGCATGATCGAACCGTTCGTCGAGCGCCAGGTGCGCGGCGAGCAGGACAGCCGGGTCATCTCCTTCGGTGTTTCCAGCTACGGCTACGACGTGCGCTGCGCCGATGAATTCAAGGTGTTCACCAACATCAACTCGGCCACTGTCGACCCGAAAAATTTCGATGCCGGCAGCTTCGTCGACATCAAGAGCGACGTCTGCATCATCCCGCCGAACTCTTTCGCCCTGGCCCGCACCGTCGAGTACTTCCGCATTCCACGCGACGTGCTGACCATCTGCCTGGGCAAGAGCACCTATGCCCGTTGCGGCATCATCGTCAACGTCACCCCGCTCGAGCCTGAGTGGGAAGGCCATGTCACGCTCGAGTTCTCCAACACCACCACGCTGCCGGCGAAGATCTACGCCAACGAAGGCGTGGCGCAGATGCTGTTCCTGCAGTCCGACGAAGAATGCGAAGTCTCGTACAAGGACCGTGGCGGCAAATACCAGGGCCAGCGCGGCGTTACCCTGCCACGCACCTGAGCCGACCAAGCGCGGGAATTGTTTGCCCGCGCGGCACTCCAACGAGGTAGCAGTCCCGGCGCGTACGACGCGCGCCGGCTCTCGTCAGGAGCAGCCCATGAAACTCGATCCCGCAATCAGCGCCAAGCTGGCCGTCCTGCAGCCGAACCAGATCGGATTGCTGGCCTGGGCCCTGCTGGCGCATCCGCCAACACACCATCAGGCCGGCGGCGTGCCGCACCAGCCCGACCCGGACACCCCGCAACCGCCAGAACCCGGCGAGCATCCACCGATGGAGCCCGGCGAGCCGACCCTGCCCGACGAACCCCCTCCCGCCCCCGTGGCCTGATCAGTCGCTCAGTGGCCAGACGCGCTCGGCACCGGCCAGGAAGACGCGGGTGCCTGCCGTAGGCCTCACTGGCCAGCCGCCGGTGAATTCACCGAATGCTGGCAGCACGGCCACTTGCGGGTCGAATACGAAGCACGGCAAGCGCAGGCGCTGACGGGCGCGGCCACGCAGGATGAAGACCGGGTGCACATGGCCGGCCAATACCGGGTGGGTGGGGTGAGCCCGTGGTTCGTGCTGCAGGGCGAAAGGGGCGAGCAACCATGGCTCATCCTGCACCTCAATACCCAGCGCAGCGGGCGGGTCTCCCGCATGACGGTCGTGATTGCCCCTCAGCAGCACGATCTGCAACGCCGAATGGCGATCACGCCAAGCCTGCAACCTGGCCAACGTCGCCGGTGCCCGGGCGCTTCGGGCGTGCAGGAAATCGCCCAGGACGATCAACGTCGAGCAGGCATACCGGGCCAGCAGGGTATCCAGGCGCGCGAGGGTTGCTGCTGTGGTGCCGCGGGGAACAGGCTGGTGCAGGGCTCGGTAGCTGGCGGCCTTGCCGATGTGCAGGTCGGCCACCAGCAGCGCCTGCCGCGCTGGCCAGTAGATGGCCTTGTCCGCCAGCAGCCAGAGGCTTTCGCCGCAATGTTCGATGGCCAGGTGGTCAGGCATTGCGGTGCCCCCTGCTTGCCGCCTCTTCCAGGTCGGCGACCATCCTGGCGATACGGTCGGCCAGTTTCTCGTTGCTCAGCGTTTCGCGCATGCCCTCCACCAGCAGGGTGAACGCCAGGGGGCCGGGGCGCTGCAGTGCGTGCAGGTCCAGGCGCTGGGTAGCCATTTTCAGCAACTGGCGCTGCAGCCGCTCGATGTCCAGCTCTTCGCGCAACACCTCATCGCGCGCTTGGCCCAGTAGCAGGTTGCCGCTGTCATGTTTGCGCAAGACCTCGTAGAACAACCCGCTGGAGGCCTGTACCTGCCGCGTGCTTTTTTGCGCTGCCGGATAGCCGGCGAACACCAGGCCGGCAATACGGGCAATCTCGCGAAAGCGTCGCAGGGCCATCTCACCGGCATTCAGGCTGGCCAGCACATCCTCCAGCAAGTGCTCGGCAGACAGTGCGGCCGGTAGATGAGCGGCCCAATCGATGGCACTCGGGCTGAGCAGTTCGAAGCCATAGTCACTGACCGCAATCGATACCGACAGAGGCTGTTGTTGGCTGATCCGCCAGGCTACCAGGCTGGCCAACCCCAGGTTGGCCATGCGCCCGGCGAAGGGGTAGAGAAACACGTGCGAGCCTTGGCGGCTGGTCAGGGTTTCGGCGAGCAACGTATGGGGCGTGGGCAACGCCGACCAGCGCGCCTGCAGCTGCAGCAGTGGCGCTACCGCGCGCATCTCTTCGCCCTCGAAACGGCCTTGGGCCGCTGCATCCAGCTGCTCGACCAGGGCATCGGCCAGCTCGCTCGACAGTGGCATCCGCCCGCCATTCCAGCGGGCCACCGCCGCTTTGCGTGCGCTGGAACGGCGTACGTAGGCGGTCATGTTCTCGACCCGCACCAGTTCCAGCACTCGGCCACCGAACAGCAAGGTGTCACCGGGGCGCAGGCGGGCGATGAACGCCTCCTCGACGCTGCCCAATGACTTGCCGCCGCCGCCTTTGCTCCAGAATTTCAGTTGCAGGCTGGCATCGCTGACGATAGTGCCGATGCTCATGCGCTGGCGCCGTGCCAGCCGCTCGCTGGTCACCCGCCACAGCCCGTCGGCGTGCGCCTCGACCCGTTGATAGTCGGGGTAGGCGCCCAGCGCGCTGCCGCCGTGGTGGACGAAATCCAGTGCCCATTGCCACTGGCTGTCGTGCAGCCCGTTAAAGGCCCAGGTACTGCGGACTTCCGCCAGCAGTTCGGCGGGCCTGAAGCCGCTGCCCAGGGCCATGTTGACCAGGTGCTGGACGAGCACATCCAGGCATAGCCTGGGTGATTGGCGTGCCTCGATATGCCCTGCGGCAAGTGCCTGGCGCGCCGCGGCGGCCTCGACCAGTTCCAGGCTATGGGTGGGTACCAGGGTGATGCGCGAGGTCCGCGTCGGGGCATGCCCGGAGCGCCCGGCGCGCTGCAGCAAGCGGGCGATGCCTTTGGCCGAGCCGATCTGCAGCACCCGCTCGACCGGCAGGAAATCCACCCCCAAGTCCAGGCTCGAAGTGCATACCACCGCCTTGAGCGCCCCCTGTTTGAGCGCCTGCTCGACCCAGTCACGGGTTTCCCGCGCCAACGAGGCGTGGTGCAGGGCGATCAGCCCGGCCCAGTCGGGGCGGGCGCCCAGCAGTGCCTGATACCACAGCTCTGCCTGTGCGCGGGTATTGGTGAACACCAGGCTGTTACTGCTTTGGTCAAGCTCGGCGGCCACCTGTTCGAGCATCTTCAACCCCATGTGCCCGGCCCAGGGAAAGCGCTCGATCTGCGTTGGCAGCAAGCTGTCGACCTGAATGCGCTTGTCCTGACGCCCCTCGACCAGCAGGCCGCCGTCGGGCAACAGTACCTGCAGCGCGTGGTCCAGGTTGCCCAGCGTCGCCGACAACCCCCACACCAGCAACCGGGGTTGCCAGCGGCGCAGTCGGGCCAGGGCCAATTGCAGTTGCACGCCGCGTTTGTTGCCGAGCAGCTCGTGCCACTCATCCACCACCACCATGCGCAGGCTGGCGAACGTCTGCTCGGCCTGGGCACGGGTCAGCAGCAGGGTCAGGCTTTCCGGGGTAGTGATCAGGACGCTGGGCAGGCGCCGGGCCTGGCGGGCGCGCTCGGCGCTGCCGGTGTCACCGCTGCGCACGCCGACGTTCCAGTTCAGCCCCAGTTCGTCCAAAGGGCTTTGCAGGGCGCGCGCGGTGTCCGCCGCCAGGGCGCGCATGGGGGTGATCCACAGTACCTGCAGCGGCGCCGGCTGGCGTGTGCCGTGGCGGTCGGCGAATGCACGCAAGGCCGCCAGCCATACCGCGTAGGTCTTGCCGGCGCCTGTGCTGGCGTGCAACAGGCCAGACTCACCGCGCCCGACGGCTGCCCACACCCGGCGCTGGAAGGCCTGCGGTGTCCAGCCACGGGTGGCAAACCAAGCGTTGGCAAGGTCGCAGGCATGGGGCATGGGGGCAAGTCCTTCGAAGGGCTATGCCTTTAGTGACCACCCGCCATAGGGTTTGGTTTTACCGGGTCAGTTACCCAGCAGGTAACCGCTGCGGCACACCTGCTCACCGGCGACATGGGCGATGACCATCCCTGCCGTGGCCATGCGTCGCACGCTGCGGGCATACAGCAGCCCGGCCTGGGTGTTGCGCAACGGGGTCACGCGATCGTTGAGCGGGTCGATGACCTCTGCGATCAGCTGCCCCGCCTCCAGGTACTGCCCAGGCTTGGCGTGGAACACCAGCAAGCCACCCAGCGGCGCGGTCACCGGCTCCACGGCTGCCAGCGGCGTGGCAGGCTGGCGCAGGGCGGGCAGCGGCGCGGCTTGACCGTCGATCACGCCGCTGTGGCAGAGGAAGTCGAGGATTGCCTGGCAATCCTGGGTCGCCAGGGCATGGCTGACATCGGCCTGGCCGCGCAGCTCGAGGGTCACCGAGAAACTGCCCAGGGGGATCGGGAAACGCTTGCCGAAGCGCTGCTGCAATTGCCACCAGACCAGGCTGAAGCACTCATCGAACGATTGCCCGCCCGAGTCAGTGGCCAGCAGGCTGGCGTGCACGCCGAGGTAGCGTGCCAGCGGCTCGACCTGGGGCCAGGCATCCGGGGTGGTGTACAGGTGCTCGACGGCTTCGAAGTCGCAATGCAGGTCGAGCACCATGTCGGCGTCGCAGGCCAGCCGCTGGAGGGTCAGGCGCTGGGACTGCAGCGGGGTGTGCGCGGGGTGCGCGTCCAGGCCGCGGCGCAGGTATTCGCGGATCAGCGCCAGGTTGTGCGCAGGGTCGTCGTTGAGGTGGCCTTCGATCTGGTCGCCGATGCTGTCCGACAGGTCAACGAAATTGCGGTTGAAGTTCTCCCCGCTCTGCAGCTCGAAACGCCCCAGGGGGGCGTCCAGCAACACCTGCTCCAGGCCCACCGGGTTGGCCACCGGCACCAGGGTGACCTCGCGGCGCAAGCGGCCCTGCTGCTCAAGCTCCAGCAGGCGCTGCTTGAGGTGCCAGGCCACCAGCATGCCCGGCAGTTCGTCGGCGTGCAGCGAGGCCTGGATATACACCTTGCCGCCACCGCGCGGGCCGAAGTGGAAACTGTGCAACTGGCGGGCGATGCCGGGCGCGGGGGACAGCAGGTCGTGGGTCGAATGGTGCATGGGGGTCCTGATTGAAACGGTCGGCGACCAGGGGCTGGGATCAAGGATAGAAGCACAACTTCACGCCCGCTGCATCATTGCCAGTGCTCAGCCAAGCAACGCCTGCAGCGTGGCCAGGTCGTCGGCCTGCTCGACCGGCTTGTCATGACGCCAGCGCAGCATGCGCGGGAAGCGCACGGCGATGCCGCTCTTGTGCCGTTTGGACAGGGCGATGCCTTCGAAACCCAGTTCGAACACCAGCGTGGGGGTGACACTGCGCACCGGGCCGAAGGTTTCCACGGTGGTCTTGCGGATGATCGCATCGACCTGGCGCATTTCCACGTCGGTCAGGCCCGAGTAAGCCTTGGCGAAGGGCACCAGGCTGCGCTGCGGCGTACTCGCCGGGGCATCCCATACGGCGAAGGTGTAGTCACTGTACAGGCTGGCGCGGCGGCCATGGCCACGTTGGGCGTAGATCAGCACCGCGTCGACGCTGAACGGGTCGATCTTCCATTTCCACCACAGGCCCATGTCCTTGGTCCGGCCCACGCCATAGAGGGCCTCGCGCTGCTTGAGCATCAGGCCTTCGACACCCAGGCTGCGCGAGGCCTCACGCTGGCGGGCAAGGTCGGCCCAACTGTCGCCGGGGAGCAGGGGCGAAAGCCGCACCGGTGCCAGCGGGTACTGCTCGAGCAACTGCTCCAGTTGGCGGCGGCGTTCCTGTTGCGGGCGCTGGCGCCAGTCCTCGCCTTGCCACTCCAGCAGGTCGTACGCCTGCAGGACCACTGGCGCTTCGGCCAGCAACTTCTTGCCCAGGGTTTTGCGACCAAGGCGCTGCTGCAGCAGCGCGAAGGGTTGCACGGCGACCTCAGCGGGGCTGGCGCCGGGTTTCCATACCAGAATTTCGCCATCGAGCACCGCACCATCGGGCAGGGTCGCAGCAAGGCTGTGCAGTTCGGGGAAACGGTCGGTGATCAGCTCTTCGCCCCGCGACCAGATCCAAAGCTGGCCCTCACGCTTCACCACCTGAGCACGGATGCCATCCCATTTCCATTCCACTTGCCAATCGCTCGGCGGCCCCAGCAGGGCGTCGAACTGCTCGACCGGCAGTTGCAGGGCATGGGCAAGAAAGAACGGGTAGGGTTGGCCACCGCGCTGCTGGTGCTCATCGGCGCACTCCGGGGCGATCAGCTTGAGGTAACTGGCGGCGCCGGGGCGATGGCTGAGGTCGGTATAGCCCACCAGGCGCTGTGCCACGCGCTTGGCATCGAGGCCGGCGAGGGCGGCCAGGGCGCGGGTGACCAGCAGTTTTGAAACACCCACGCGCAAACTGCCGGTGACCAGCTTCAGGCACAGCATCAGGCTCGGGCGATCGAGTCGCGACCACAGCTGCGGCAGCCGCTCGCGTACTTCCTCTGGCGGCCGCCCGCGCAACGGCAGCAGGTACTGTTCGACCCATTCGGCCAGCCCTTCGTCGCTGCCCTGCGGGTTTTCCGGCAGCAGCAGCGAGACGGTTTCGGCCAGGTCGCCCACCGCCTGATAGCTTTCCTCGAACAACCACTCGGGCAGGCCCGACAACCGGGTGGCCAGTTCGCGAAGCAGGCGGCTGGGGACCATCTGTCGAGGACGGCCGCCGGCCAGGAAATACACGGCCCAGGCGGCATCGCTGGGCGGCGCCTCGGCAAAGTAGTCGCGCAGCGCCTGCAGCTTGGCGTTGCTCGACGTGGTGGCGTCCAGGCGCAGATAGAGGTCGGCGAACGCTTTCATGGCCCGGCCTCGGCGTCGGGTACATCGTCCTCCTCACCGTATTCGGTGACGAACGGGCGGGCATCCAGGCCCTGTTCACCCAAGTAGCGCACCAGTGTGGCCACCGAACCATGGGTCACCATTACCCGTTCGGCACCGGTCTGGCCGATGGCCCACAGCAGGCCCGGCCAGTCGGCATGGTCGGAGAGCACGAAGCCCCGGTCCACACCCCGTCGCCTTCGGGTACCGCGCAAGCGCATCCAGCCACTGGCGAAACCGTCGCTGTAGTCGCCGAAACGCTTCATCCAGCTACTGCCGGCCGCCGACGGTGGTGCCAACACCAGGGCCTGACGCAGCAGTGGGTCATTGCGCGGTATATCGCCGGCGTACAGGGTGTCGGGTAGCTGCACACCGGCGTCACGATAAACCCGGTTCAACGGCTCGACCGCGCCATGCACCAGGATCGGCCCGATGCTGGCATCCAGCCCATGGAGGATGCGTTGGGCCTTGCCGAAGGCATAGCAGAACAGCACGCTGGCCTTGCCCTGTTCACCATTGCCGCGCCACCAGGCATTGATATCGGCGAACACCTTGGCCTGTGCCGGCCAGCGATAGATCGGCAGGCCGAAGGTCGATTCGGTGATGAAGGTGTGACAGCGCACCGGCTCGAACGGCGCGCAGGTACCGTCGGGCTCGACCTTGTAGTCGCCCGAGGCGACCCACACCTGGCCCTGATGTTCCAGGCGCACCTGGGCCGAGCCCAGCACATGGCCGGCCGGATGCAGGCTCAGGGTGACGCCGAGGTGCAGCAGGCGTTCGCCGTAGGGCAGCAGCTGCAGGTCGATATCCTGGCCCAGGCGGCTACGCAGCACACCGGCGCCAGGGCTGGCGGTGAGGTAGTGGCCGTTGCCGCGCCGGGCGTGGTCGCCATGGCCATGGGTGATCACCGCGCGCGCCACCGGGCGCCAGGGGTCGATGTAGAAATCGCCGGGCGGGCAGTACAGGCCTTCGGGACGGGCGATGATGAGGTCCATGGTTCGCAACGCAGGTGGTGGGCGTTACAAGGTGGGAGTGAACTCTGGTTGTGAAAGTTCGGATGCCCTGCGGCCCATCTTGATGCCAAGACTGAAATAGCCAGTCGTAGCTACCTGAAGCAGCAAAAAAAAGCCGCCTATTCAGGCGGCTCGTTCATTGTTATCAGGGCCTATTTACCCGGCACCAGCGTCAGCCGTTGGCTGCCATAAACCCGGCCGAAGTTTTGCGGCTGCAGCGGCAAGCTCATGAAGCGCCCTTTGAACCAGGCATCCAGCCCGTCGCCGTAATGGCGGCTGGCCGGGTTGCCGGACTGGCCGTTGCTGGTCAGCAGTTGCAGCGGTTCGGCCTGGCCGAAGTCGACGATCATCCGCGCCGAGGCCGGCAGGCGGGTGTCGAAGTTACTGCCCCAGGCGTAGGGGGTGAGTGCCAGGGTGCTGAAGTCACCGCCGCCAGCCATTGGCGAGCGGCTGAGGCTGTCGCCCAGGCCACGGTAGTTCGGGGCCGGCCAGCGGTACTGGTGCAGCTTGCCCCACTGCCAGGCACGGCGGTCGGCGCCGAGCTGGGCGGTGCCGGTATCGATCGCCGCCGCCAGGCTGCGGGCGAGGATGGCGGGTTTGTCTTCCTTCTGCGGGGAGCCGCGATCATCCCAGAACGGGCTGTCCTCACGGCCCAGCAGGTGGTCGGCCTGGGCCGAGTAGGACAGTTGGGCGTTGCCGACGAAGGCCTGCCAGGCCGGACTGGACTCGGGGCCGAGGTCGTCAAGGAAGGTCTGCCGGGTGACTTCCTGGAGGAACAGCTCATACAGCGCGGCATCGGCCGACACCGGGCTCAGCCGGCCATCGAAGGCCTTGAGCCGGGCCAGGGCGTCGCGGGCTTTGTCGCGTTGGGCAGCGGGCAAGGCGTCGATGGCCTGTTTGAGGGGCTGGGCCATGCCGGGCGCATCGAACATCTGCTTGAGCTTGTCGGCCAGCAGCGTCACCTGGTCGTTTTGCAGGGCCATCAGGCTGCGGCTGTCGTGGCGGCCGTTGCCCGCCAGCTGGGCCAGGCGCTCGGCGCGCTCGGGGTAGTACCAGCTGCTCGACAGCTGCATGCCGTAGCCCTTGGGCTGGCTGCGCTGGCTGGCGTGGCCGATGAAACCGGCGGCCGGGTCCTGGTCATAGGGGTGGAGCATGGCATCGGCGTAGCCGTCCCAGTCATAGCGCCCGTCCCAGCCCGGCGAGGGCAGCAGGCCCTGGCCGTCGCGGCGGTTGGGGTAGCGGCCACTGACTTGCCAGCCGATGTGTTCGGGTTCGGCGAATACGAAGTTCAGGGCTGCCGCGCCGATTTCACGGGTGCTGTCGAAGGCCCGCTCGATGTTGCTGGCGCGGGTCAGGTCGAACAACGCGTCGAGGCTGCGATCGTCCTTGAGCTGCGGCAGGTGCAAGGCCAGGGCCAGGCTGCCGTGGCCCGGCAGCAGGGTGCCATGGCGGGTGTCGTACAGCACCTCGCGTTGCGGGCGCTGGCCACGAACGAAGAAGGTCTCGCTACGTGCGCGGGCCTGCTGCCACTTGCCGTCGGCCAGGTAGGTCAGCTGGCTGCCCTGGCGGCGTACCTGTTCGAGGAACAGGTCCTGGTTGTCGGCCATCACCGCGCTGGCGCTCCATGCCACTTTGCCGTTGTAGCCGGCCAGCACGATCGGCAGGCCCGGCAGCGACAGGCCGGCGACCTGGTACTTGCCGGTATGGATCTGCACCGGGCTCAGTGCCCAGGGCGCCCGGCTGTCGCTGGCCAGCAGGCTCTTGCCGCTGCGGCTGCGCTGCGGCCCGAGGGCGAGGTTGGACGAGCCGGGGTTGCCGAGCAGGCCAAGGTCGGCCAGTTGCTGGCCGGCGGCGGCGAGCGCGGCAAGGCCCGGCAGCTGGCTGGCCAGGTTCAGGCCCTTGAGCTTGTCGACTTCGCTTTCGGCCAGGGCCTCGTCGGGGGCGCCGGGCAGCAGCCAGGCCAGTTTGTCTGCGCCGACCTTCTGCGCCAGGGTCAGGGCCGAGAGCTCTTCCTGCAGGTTCACCGACTGGCTGAAGGCGTACAGGCTGAAGATCAGCGCCGAATCCTCGGGCTTCCAGTACTCCGGGCGATAGCCGCTGCGGGCCAGTTCGGCCGGCAGTTTGTCGCGGTAGCGGAACAGGTAGGCGTTGACCCCGCGGGCGTACACCTCGAAGAAGCGCTTGAGCCGTGGCGAGGCGTCGGCGTACAGCTGGCCGGCGCTCTGCTTGAGATTGGCGGCGCGCATCAGGCGGTCGATTTCCAGCGCCTCGGGGCCTGCCAGTTCGGCCAGGCGGCCTTGGGCGAGCAGGCGCATTGTGACCATCTGCTCGATGCGGTCCCCGGCATGGATATAGCCCAGGCTGAACAGTGCGTCGTGGAAGTTGCTGCTTTCGATCAGCGGGGCGCCCATGGCGTTGCGCCGCACCGATACATTCTGTGCCAGGCCCTTGAGCGGCTGGACGCCGGTGGTGGGCGGTACGCTGTCCTGCATGCCACCCATCTGGCAGCCGGTCAGCGCAAGCATGCCGAGCATCGCGGCGGCGCTGGCGAAGCGGGGGCGGAAGGGAGGAAGGACGGGCGCGGCCATGACTGGGCTCCTGCAGGGCGTGGCGGGGTTTCGAAAGGCGCTAAGGTAGTGAGCGCGCAGTCGCCGTGCAAGGTGCCGGAGCGCTTTATTTACGAACGGCAAGCCGCAAGCTGCAAGCCCCAAGAAAAAGCCGGCGTTGCACCGGCCCGTTACATCTTGCGGCTTGAAGCTTGCCGCTCAGGGCTGCTTCAAGCGCCGTGGCACTTCTTGAATTTTTTCTCGCTGCCGCACGGGCACGGGTCGTTGCGGCCGACGTCCTTCAGGGCGTTGCGTACCGGCTCATGGTGGCCGTGGTTGCAGTGCGGGCCATGCACATGGCCGTGATCGTGATCGTGATGATGATCGTGGCCGTGGTTGCAGTCGGGGCCGTGAACATGGGGTTGCTGGGTCATTGCGGGCTTACTCCGGTAGAAAATCGCCGGGCATTATCTCACCACTGCGCGACAAGTGCAGGTCCCGGGGGATGATCAGCCCGGTGGCCAGGTCACCTTGCAGTCGGTAATGCAGTGGCTGTTTGCTTTTCAGCAGTTTCGCCAGTGGCTTGAGGTGCTGCCAGAGGTTGGTCCGCGCGGTGATCTTGAAGGTGCGCCGGGCATGGCCGCCGACGCTGCGCCAGAGGCTGACATCCTCTTCGGCCAGCAGGATGTCGCCCAGATGCACGGCGTAGTGCAGGTTGCGGATGAACAGGCGGCTGTCGTTGGGGTTGATGACCTGCAGGTGCAGCACGAATTCTTGCTGGTGCAGGCGCATGCTGACTTTTTCCACCTTCAGCAGATGCACCTCTGGCTGGCGCCAGCTGTCGTCGCCCCAGCTGGCGCAGCCCGCCAGCCCGCTCAGCAGTAAAGCCAGCAGCATCAGGCGGGCGAGGGCGCGCATGGTCAGTTACCGAAATAGCTGGCGCAGCATTTCTTGAATTTCTGCCCGCTGGCGCAGGGGCAGGAGTCATTGCGCCCGACTTTCAGTTCCACGGTTGGGTCAATGAAGTACCAGCGCCCGCTGTGCTGGACGAAGGCCGAACGTTCGCGGTGCTGGTGGTCGCCTTGGCTGTCGTGCCAGCGCGCGGTGAAGGTGACGAAGGCGTGTTCGGGCTGCCCACCGAGCACCTCGGCGTTTTCCACCTCGAGCCCCAGCCAGGTGCTCTGGGCGCTCCAGGCCGCCATGGCGGCGCGGTCCAGGCCGGCCTGCTGGGCCGGTAGCGTAGTGCCTACCAGATAATCCACCAGCCCCAGCACGTAGGCGCTGTAGCGTGAGCGCATCAGCGTCTGTGCATCCGGTGCCGGGGTGCCGGCGTGATAATGCCCGCAGCAGGCGTCGAGCAGGTTGCCACTGCCGCAAGGGCAGACCGAAACACTCATGGCGTCACCACCAGTACTTGCCGAAGTTTTGTGGGTTGGCCCAGAACTTGGCATTCAGCCAGTCCGGTACCTGTTTGTAGTCATGCAGATCATAGGTGAACAGGCTGAGCACCTGTTCGCCGCGCTGGAATTTCTCGCTGGCCGACAGCGCCAGCGCGAAAAAGTCGGTGTCGTGCCAGCCGCAGGCACCCAGGTCGGCGAGTACCGCGACCCGGCTGGCGTTGAGGTTGCGGATGCCACCCAGCAACTCCAGGCCACTGCGTTTGGGCAGGTGTTCAAGGCAGTCCACCAGCACCGCCAGGTCGAAGCGCTGGGCGGCCAGTTCGGCCGGCAGCGGGCCGGGTGCGGCGACTTCTATAAGGGTGTCCGGGTGCTCGGCAGCGAAGGCGTCCAGGGCCGGGAAGCGCGTGCCCACCAGCAACAGCTTGTGTGGCGTGAAACGCTCCAGCAGGGCGGCCAGGGCCTGCTGCGGCGTGCGTTGTGAGAAAGCGTCGGTCATTGCCATTCCTCGTTCAGGTCGCTCAAGACTAGCGGCCCCGGCCCGCCTGGCATAGAGGCAAGGCGCCGCGTCGTGGCTTATTGCTGGCAGAGCGGGAAACAGCGGTCTTTACTTCCAGAGCATCGGTTTTGCACCGATTCCCCCTAGGAGAAGCAACAAGATGAGCATAGTACGCACAGCGATACCCCTGGTTCTGCTCACCAGTGTGTTGACTGGTTGTGCAGGTTTGCAAAAAACCGACTGGCCGAAGTGTGCTGCCGTCGGGGGCGTGGGCGGCGCGGCCCTGGGCGCCATCGAGAGCTCCAGCTGGGCTGGCTGGGGGGCGTTGCTCGGTGGTGGTCTGGCGGCCGGTTATTGCTGGGCCCACGGCGATGGCGACGAAGACGGCGATGGTGTGCCGGACAGCCGCGACAAGTGCCCGGGCACGCCGCGCGGCGTCCAGGTCGATGCCAACGGCTGCCCGCCGCCACCCCCAGTGGTCGAAGAGGTCGTGGTACAGAAGGAAGAAGTCATCGTCATCCGCGATGTGCGCTTCGAGTTCGACTCGGCACGCCTGACCGCCACCGACAAGCAGCGCCTCAATACCATTGCCACACGCCTTAAGCAGGAGGCCCCGAGCGCCCGCCTGAGCGTAACCGGCCACACCGACAGCGTCGGCTCCGACAGCTACAACCAGAAACTGTCCGAGCGCCGTGCCCATTCGGTGACCGATTACCTGGTCGAACAAGGCGTACCGCGCAGCAGCTTCGTCTCGGTCGTAGGTGCCGGCGAGACCCAACCGGTGGCGGACAACGCCACGGCTGACGGCCGCGCCATGAACCGCCGTACCGAGATCAAGATCCAGCGTTGACGGCCCTGCGCCCGCGCCTTGAGAAGTGGCGCGGGCGCGTCTTTACTCCTGGGTGACCGGTAGCGGCCGGTAACTCAGGAGCATTCAGCATGCGTGTTTCGTCCAAGGCGGCGCTGCCGCTGTTGCTGGCCACCAGCCTGCTGGCCGGTTGCGCGACCCACAGCGATGGCAGCGCGCCCCTCAATCAAAGGACCTGGCCCCTCTGCAGCCTGCTGGGTGGGCTGGTCGGCGGCGGCCTGGGGGCCATCGAGAGCTCCACGTGGGCGGCCGGTGGCGGCGCTCTGGGAGCCATTGCCGGCGGCCTGATCTGCTACGCCCAGGATGGCGATGAGGATGGCGATGGCGTCTTCGACCGCCGTGACCGTTGCCCGGACACGCCCGCTGGCACCCAGGTCAACCACATCGGCTGCCCGTTGCCCCAGTACCCACCCTCGCAACCGCAACCTGAACCCGCTGCGGCCTCCGAGGTGATCACCCTCGATGACCAGGGGCAGGTGCTGTTCGCCTTCGACTCCGCAGAGCTCGCGGCGGGCGCCCGGCAGCGTCTGCACGAGGTGCTGCCCAGGCTGAACGAGCCGGGCGTGGCCAGCGTCAAGGTCATCGGCTTCACCGACAGCGTCGGCTCCGACAGCTACAACCAGGGCCTGTCCGAGCGCCGTGCCAGCAGCGTCGCCGAGTACCTGATCAGCCAGGGGCTGGCACCGAACAAGGTGACCAGCCAGGGCCGTGGCGAGGCTGATCCGGTTGCTGACAACGACAGCGAAGAAGGCCGTGCACGCAACCGACGGGTGGAACTGCACCTCAACTGACCCCTCTGGCGCGCCCATCGCAGTAAGGGTACTGTTGCCAGCGCGGTCCGCTCGAACGGGCCGCGCTGGCATAACAAAAAACAGTGGGGGCGGGGTATGAAGTTCATCCTGGGCCTGGGCAAGGTCCTGACGGTACTGTTCTGGTGGGTGGTGCTGTTCAATCTGTTCATGCCGCAGCCAGTGCCGCTCAATCTGCTGATCCATGCCGCCGGCATCCTCCTGCTGTCGCTGCATGTGCTTGAGGTGCTGTTTTTCAACGCCAGCCTGCGTGGGCGCAGCCACCGCTGGTTTGATCGGTTGCAGATCCTTTTGACCGGCATCTTCCACGTCATGTCCATCCCCAAACCTAATAAGGCCTAGAGCCATGCGTAAATTGATGTTGCTGGCCGCCTTGGCCGCGCCCCTGGCTCAGGCAGAAAGCCTGGACGTTGCCGCTCACTCGATGCTGCGCCTGCCGAACAAATCGGCCAGCGTGCACCTTCAGCAACTGCGTGTCGCCGATTCGGCGACCCTGCTGTTGCCGGCCACCCTCACTGAATTGAAGATCGACCGCCTGGAACTGGGCCGCGATGCACGCATCGCCATCGCGCCCGCCGAGCGCGACCTGAGTATCAGTGCTGCCAGTGCCCACCTGGGCGCAGGCAGTGAAATCAGTGCGCCGGGAGCGCCGGGCACTTATGAGCGGGCAGCCCGTGCGGGCCGTAACCTCGACTTGCGCCTGCAGGCGCTTGAGGCCGAGCAACTGGTCATCGATGCCCGTGGCGGCGCTGGCGCGCCGGGCTATGTCGGCCTCGATGGCGGTAATGGCAAACCGGGCGGCTGCACCTGGGGGCAGGCCAGCCGAGGGGCCAATGGCGACAACGGTGGCAATGGGCACGATGGTGCCCCCGGCGGGCGGATTCGCCTGGCGCTGCCAGACGGATTCGCCCAGGAACGTATCGTGGTCCGGCTGGAGGGCGGTGCGCCCGGCAAGCCGGGCGCAGCGGGTAAAGCCGGTAAAGGCGGGGTGAGCAAGGGCTGCCTGGTGTACAGCACTTCTGCCGGCGCCAATGGCCTGCCAGGGCAGCCTGGCGAGCCAGGTGCCGCCGGTGCTGCCGGGGAGTTGATCCTTCAGCGCTTGTAAGCGCCGCAAGCGGAGCCTGCTTGAGGTGTTATCAGGCAGGCTTGCCAGCGACTCCCCACCTAACGGTCAGACACCTCCTACACCCATGGTCTAGTCTGAAAAAGACCGGTACCGGCCAAGCTCCCACTACAAGTGCCCGGACCGGACAACCATTGGAGTCCCCCGGGAGGTGCTCTCATGAGCCTGCTGCTAGAGCCGTATACCCTGCGTCAGCTAACCCTGCCCAACCGCATCGCCGTTTCCCCCATGTGCCAGTACTCCGCCGCGGATGGCCTGGCCAACGACTGGCACCTGGTGCACCTGGGCAGCCGGGCCGTCGGAGGCGCGGGCCTGGTGATCAGCGAAGCCGTCGCGGTCACCGCCGATGGTCGCATCACCGCCGAAGACCTCGGCCTGTGGAACGACGAACAAATCGCCCCGTTGCAGCGCATCACCCGCTTCATCACTGCTCAGGGTGCCGTGCCCGGTATCCAGCTGGCCCACGCCGGACGCAAGGCCAGCACGTATCGGCCCTGGTTGGGCAAGCAGGGCAGCGTCAAGCTCGAAGACGGTGGATGGCAGCCGGTCGGCCCATCGAAGATCGCCTTCGACCCACAGCACACCGCACCGCGCGAGTTGAGCAAGGATGAGATCCAGGACGTGGTGGCCGCGTTTGTGGCCGCGACCGAGCGCGCATTGATGGCGGGTTTCAAGGTGGTGGAAATCCACGCCGCCCATGGCTACCTGCTGCACCAGTTCCTGTCGCCGCTGAGCAATCAGCGCCGCGACGACTATGGCAGTTGCTTCGAAAACCGCATTCGCCTGACCCTGCAAGTCACCGAGGCAGTGCGCAAGGTGTGGCCGCAGGAACTGCCTTTGTTCGTCCGCGTATCGGCCACCGACTGGGTGGAGGATGGCTGGAACCCGGATGAAACCGTCGAATTGGCGCGCCGACTACGCGTCCTGGGTGCCGACCTGATCGACGTTTCGTCGGGCGGCACCTCGGTCAACGCCGAGATCCCCACCGGCCCCGGCTACCAGACCCGCTTTGCCGAACGGGTACGCAAAGAGTCGGAAATCGCCACCGGCACCGTTGGCATGATTACCGAGCCCGCCCAGGCCGAACACATCCTGCGCACCGGCCAGGCCGACGTGATCTTCCTGGCCCGTGAACTGCTGCGTGACCCGTACTGGCCACTGCACGCCGACGATGACCTGGGCGGCAACAAGGCCACTTGGCCGGCGCAGTACCAGCGGGCGACCAGCCGGGCCAACCCGATCCACGAGTCGGACCTGCGCGATTGACTCAGCGGTAGGCGGCCTTGCTGAGGATGTCGCTCACCCATTGGTTGATGCTTTTCTGCGCAAGCTCCGCCTGGGCCGCCACGCTGGCGTGGAGCGTGGGCTCCAGGCGCAGGCTGAGCTTGCCGGAGTAGGTTTTTTGCGGTTCACGCCCCAGGCGCTGACAGGTTTCGAGGTAGTCGTCGACGGCCTCCTCGAAGGCCTGGCGCAGTTCGCTGATCGACTCGCCATGGAAGCCGATCATGTCGTGGATGCCGGCGACGTGGCCCACCAGCAGTTGGTCTTCGTCGCTGTATTCGATGCGGGCGGCATAGCCGCGGTAATTCATCACATTCATGGTGTCACTCCTGCCTGCTCCAGGAACTGGCGGGCATCCTTCACTTGATAAGCTTTGGCGCAGCGGTCCGGGTGAGGGCGGTGGAAGGTGGCGACCGCCCCGTTGAGTTCGAACCGCACGCGTGAGCCCCTGCCTTCGACCGTTCTGGCGCCAAGCGATACCAGCAGCGATTCCAGGCGTATCCAGTCCAGGGTTCTGGGTACAGGTTTGTTGAAAACGAGTTCGAGTAAAGCACGTTGGTGATTATTCATGGTATCAGTCTGTGATACCAGTTTATTTTGCTCAACGCCTTGGCGGTAGGCTGCGGCGGCTGCAGTTCGCAGGAAAGTTCTGCATGAAAGCCAGCAAAAAGCCGACTGGCCGTCACAGCCAGTCGGCTTCTGTCATCCGTGCCTCAATGCTTGAACATCACATGCCGCACACAGGTGTAGTCCTCCAGCCCGTACATCGACATATCCTTGCCGTACCCCGAATGCTTCTGCCCGCCATGGGGCATCTCACTAACCAGCATGAAGTGGGTGTTGACCCAGGTGCAGCCGTAATGCAGCCGTGCAGCCAGGCGATGAGCGCGGCCGCTGTCGCGGGTCCACACCGACGAAGCCAGGCCGTACTCGGAGTCGTTGGCCCATTCCAGCGCCTGGGCCTCGTCGGTGAAGCGGGTCACCGACACCACCGGCCCGAACACTTCATGGCGGACGATCTCGTCATCCTGCAGGGTGTCGGCCAGCACGGTGGGCTCGAAGAAGAACCCGTCCCCCGGCACCGCCTTGCCGCCGGTGACCAGGCGGATGTGCGGCTGAGCGATGGCACGCTCTACCAGCCCGGCGACCTTGTCGCGGTGCTGGGCGCTGATCAGCGGGCCGAGCTCGGTGGTCGGGTCGTTCTGCGGGCCGTGCTGGATGCTGGCCACCGCCTCGCCCAGGCGTTCGACGAAACGCTCGTAGACACCGTCCTGCACGTACAGGCGGCAGGCCGCAGTACAGTCCTGCCCGGCGTTGTAGAAGCCGAAAGTGCGGATACCGTCGATGGCGGCATCGAGGTCGGCATCGTCGAACACGATCACCGGGGCCTTGCCGCCCAGTTCCATGTGCATGCGCTTCACGCTGTCGGCGGTGGCCTTGATGATGTGCGCGCCGGTGGGGATGGAGCCGGTCAGCGACACCATGCGCACCTTGGGGTGGGTGACCAGCGGGTTGCCGACGGTCTGGCCACGGCCGAACAGAATGTTGAGTACGCCTGCCGGCAGCAGGTCCTTGATCAGATCACCCAGGTGCAGGGCGGTGAGCGGGGTCAGCTCCGAAGGCTTGATTACTACGGTGTTGCCCGCAGCCAACGCCGGAGCGATCTTCCACGCCAGCATCATCAGTGGGTAGTTCCACGGCGCGATGGACGCTACTACGCCCAGCGGGTCTCGGCGGATCATCGAGGTGTGCCCGGGCAGGTATTCGCCCGCCGCCGAGCCACCCAGGCAGCGCGCCGCGCCGGCGAAGTAGCGGAACACGTCGGCGATGGCCGGGATCTCGTCATTGAGTGCGGCAGCGTAGGGTTTGCCGCAGTTGTTCGACTCCAGCCGGGCCAGCGCCTCGCCGTGCTGTTCGATGACGTCGGCAATGGCCAGCAGCGCGGTCGAACGCTCTTTCGGCGTGCTCTGCGACCAGTCGCCGAACGCTTTGTCGGCCGCACGCACGGCGCTGTCCACCTGGGCTTCGGTGGCTTCGTTGATCTGCGCCACGGCCGTGCCCTTGGCCGGGTCGAGCACGGTCCAGGCCGGGCCTTCGCCAGCGACAAGCTGGCCATTGATCAGCATTCGGGTTTGCATCGGGGACTCCTCCAGGGTCATTTGCCGCTGCCCGCGACGCTTTCACCGCCGCGGGTCAGGTAATAGGCGCCAAGGATCGGCAGCATGGTCACCAGCATCACCAGCATGGCGACCACGTTGGTCACCGGCACGTCGCGCGGGCGGCTGAGCTGGTTGAGCAGCCAGATCGGCAATGTGCGTTCGTTGCCGGCGGTGAAGGTGGTGACGATGATTTCGTCGAACGACAGGGCGAAGGCCAGCATGCCGCCGGCCAGCAACGCCGAACCGAGGTTGGGCAGGATGATGTAGCGGAAGGTCTGCCAACCGTCGGCGCCCAGGTCCATCGAGGCTTCGATCAGGCTCTGCGAGGTGCGGCGCAGGCGGGCGATGACGTTGTTGTAGACGATCACCACGCAGAACGTGGCGTGGCCGACGACGATGGTGAACAGGCCGGGTTCTATCCCCAGTCGCTTGAATGCCGAGAGCAGGGCGATGCCGGTGATGATGCCGGGCAGGGCGATCGGCAGGATCAGCATCAGCGAGATGCTCTCCTTGCCGAAAAAGCTACGCCGGTACAGCGCCGCCGAGGCCAGCGTGCCCAGTACCAAGGCGATCAGGGTGGCCAGGCAGGCCACCTGCAATGACAGCTTGATCGCCTCGAGCACGTCGGGGCGGGCGAAGGCCACGGCGAACCACTTCAGTGTGAAGCCCTTGGGCGGGAAGCTGAACGCTGCGTCTTCGGTATTGAAGGCATAGAGCAGGATGATCAGGATCGGGAAGTGCAGGAACACCAGCCCGCCCCAGGCCGCCAGGCGCAGGCCCGTCGAGGCTTTTTCAGAGTGCATCGAAGGCCCCCAGGCGTTTGACGATGGACAGGTACACCGCGATCAGCACGATCGGTACCAGGGTAAAGGCGGCCGCCATGGGCATGTTGCCGATCGCCCCTTGCTGGGCATACACCATGCTGCCGATGAAATAGCCGGGCGGGCCGACCAGTTGCGGCACGATGAAGTCGCCCAGGGTCAACGAGAAGGTGAAGATCGAGCCGGCGGCGATGCCCGGGACGGACAGCGGCAGGATCACCTGCATGAACGTCTGCCGGGGTTTGGCGCCGAGGTCGGCCGAGGCCTGCAGCAGCGATGGCGGCAGGCGCTCCAGCGCCGCCTGGATCGGCAGGATCATGAACGGCAGCCAGATATAGACGAACACCAGAAAGCGCCCCAGGTGCGAGGTCGACAGGGTACTGCCGCCCACGCCAGGCGTGTCCAGCACCAGCTGCAACAGCGGCTGCAGGTGCAGTTGCTGGATGAACCATTGGGCAACGCCGCCCTTGGCCAGCAGCAGGGTCCAGGCGTAGGTCTTGACGATGTAGCTGGCCCACATCGGCATCATCACCGCGATGTAGAAGAACGCCTTGGTGCGGCCGGTGGTGTAGCGCGCCATGTAGTACGCGATGGGGAAGGCCAGCACGGCGCTGGCCAGCGACACCGCCACGGCCATGCTCAGGGTGCGCAGGATGATGTCGAAGTTGGCGGGGTTGAACAGCGCGGCGAAGTTGGCCAGGGTCAGGTCCGGCGTCACCGCCATGGTGAAGTCGTCGAAGGTGTAGAAACCTTGCCACAACAGGTTCAGCAACGAGCCCAGGTAGATGGCGCCGAACCACAGCAGCGGCGGGATCAGCAGCATCAGCAGGTACAGGTTGGGGCGCCGGTACAAAAGGTCGCTCAGGCGCCGCAGCGGCGAGCCGCCGGTTGCTTTTTCCACGGCCAGGTTCATGGCTGGGTTTCCCGCAACGCGGTCATTGCCTCACGGGGCCAGCTGGCCAGCACCCGCTGGCCGGCCTGCCAGGGGTGCGCCTGTGCCTGCCAGCGGTCGTTGGCCTGGCTTACGGCGAGCAGTTGGCCGCTGTCCAGCTTCACCTCGAAGCGGGTGGCGCTGCCCTGGTACTGGATATCGTGCAGCACCCCGCCGACCTGTACGTCGCCGCTGGCGGGCTGGCCGTCGAGGCGGATGTGCTCGGGGCGGATGGAGAAGGGCGAAGCACTGCCATTGAGCTGTTGCGCCAGTTCCCCGCGCAGCACGTTGGAGGTGCCGACGAACTCGGCGACGAAGGTGGTCGCCGGCTGCATGTACAGGTTGCGGGGCGTGTCGACCTGCTCGATGCGCCCGCGGTTGAACACCGCCACCCGGTCGGACATCGACAGCGCCTCGGTCTGGTCGTGGGTGACGAAGATGAAGGTGATGCCCAGCTGGCGCTGGAGCTTTTTCAGCTCGCCCTGCATCTGCTCGCGCAGCTTGAGGTCGAGGGCGCCGAGCGGTTCATCGAGCAGCAGCACCCGGGGGCGGTTGACCAGAGCGCGGGCCAGGGCGACGCGCTGGCGCTGGCCGCCGGACAGCTGCGCCGGCTTGCGTGCGCCGTAGCCGTCCAGGGCGACCATGGCCAGTGCCTCGTCGGCGCGGGCATGGCGTTCGGCCTTGGCCACGCCTTTGACTTTCAGGCCATAGGCGACGTTGTCGCGCACGTTCATGTGCGGGAACAGTGCGTAGTCCTGGAACACGGTGTTGACGTCACGCTGGTACGGCGGCAGCCCGGCGGCCTCGCTGCCGTGGATGCGGATCGAGCCGCTGCTGGGCTGCTCGAAGCCGGCGATCAGGCGCAGGCAGGTGGTCTTGCCCGAACCCGAGGGGCCGAGCATGGAGAAGAACTCGCCGTCCTCGATGTCGATGCTGACCTGGTCGACGGCCTTGACCTCGCCGAAGGTGCGGGAAACCTGGGTGAACTGTACGGCTAGGGGCATTGGTTACTCCGGCGGTGATTTCCGGGGGCGCTTTGCGCCCCTTTCGCGGCTCAAGGCCGCTCCTGCAGAAGGCATTGCGTAGGCACCTGTAGGCGCCGGCCTTGCCGGACCGGCCGGAAAGGGCAGCGCAGCTGCCCCAAAATTTCGCAGACGACTTCTAATGCAGCAGGTCGCTCTCACCGCCCGCCCATGATCGCGATGTAGTCTTGGGTCCAGCGGCTATAGGGCACGAACTTGCCGCCCTCGGCCTGCGGGGTCTTCCAGAAGGCGATCTTGTCGAAGTTGTCGAAGCCGTTGGTCTTGCAGCCCTCGGCCCCCAGCAGTTCGCTGCCGGTACAGGCCGCCGGCACCGCCGGCAACGAGCCGAACCAGGCTGCCACGTCGCCCTGCACCTTGGGCTGCAGCGACCAGTCCATCCATTTGTAGGCGCAATTGGGGTGCTTGGCCTCGCTGTGCAGCATGGTGGTGTCGGCCCAGCCGGTGGCGCCTTCCTTCGGCACCACCGAGGCCACCGGCTGCTTGTCGGCCTGCAGCCCGTTGACCATGTAGCCCCACGAACTGGTGGCGGCCACGCCCTCGTTCTTCACGTCGCTCATCTGCACGGTCGCATCGTGCCAATAGCGGTGGATCAGCGGCTGTTGCTGACGCAGCAGGTCGAGCACGGCCTTGTATTGCGCTTCGGTGAGTTCGTAGGGATTCTGGATACCCAGTTCAGGCTTGGCCGATTTGAGATAGAGCGCCGCGTCGGCGATGTAGATCGGCCCGTCGTAGGCCTGCACCCGGCCTTTGTTGGGTTTGCCGTCAGGCAGGTTCTGCGGTTCGAACACCACGCTCCAGCTGGTCGGCGGCTGCTTGAACACGTTGGTGTTGTACAGCAGCACGTTCGGGCCCCACTGGTAGGGCGTGCCGTACACCTGGTCCTTGACCACGTACCAGGCGCCGTTGTGCAGGCGCGGGTCGAGGTTCTTCCAGTTGGGAATCAGCGCGGTGTTGATCGGCTGCACCCGCTTGCCGGCGATCAGCCGCAGCGAAGCGTCGCCCGAGGCGGTCACCAGGTCGTAGCCGCCCTTGGTCATCAGGCTGACCATTTCGTCGGAGGTGGCAGCGGTCTTCACGCTGACCTTGCAGCCGGTTTCCTTTTCGAAGCCGGTGACCCAGTCGTAGGCCTTGTCGCTTTCACCGCGTTCGATGTAGCCGGGCCAGGCAATGATATCCAGCTGCCCCTCGCCGGCACCGAGCTTCTGGGGCAGCCCAGCGGCCTGGGCGCCGGCACTGGCGAGCAGGGCGCCGAGCAAAACGGTCTTGTGCACTGACATGTTGTTCCCTCTTGTTGGCAATTGTGATCGGGGCAGACGTCAAGCAAAGCGGTGGTCATGTGGCTGAGTGCTTATAAGGTTTAGCGACTGAATCGAGTCTAGATCGCTTTTATCGATCGCTGATGCAACATCCGGAAGCATTTGCACAGGTGGAGAAACCTGCGCGCCGTCCTACTCTGGTGGCCACTTTTTCGTACCCGTGGAGGCACACCAGATGAACACCCGAGGTCTGCTCGACCAACTGCTCAAGTCCGGCCAGGAACTGCTCAACAACCAGGCTGGCAAAAGTGCCGGGCACAAGCCGGCAGGCAACGGCGGCCTGGGCAGCCTGCTCTCCGGTGCCGGTGGTGGCGCCCTGGCGGCCGGCGCCATGGGTTTGCTGCTGGGTAACAAGAAGGCCCGCAAATACGGCGGCAAGGCGCTCACCTACGGTGGCCTGGCCGCGCTCGGCGTGCTGGCCTACAAGGCTTATGGCAACTGGCAGGCGCGCCAGGGTGCAGGCGACCAGCCGCCCCAGACACTGGACCGCCTGCCCCCGGCCCAGGCCGAGCAGCACAGCCAGGCGGTGCTGCGGGCGCTGGTGGCGGCGGCCAAGTCCGACGGCCATATCGACGAGCGTGAGCGGGCATTGATCGAAGGTGAGTTCACCCGCCTGGACAGCGACCGTGAGCTGCAGCACTGGCTGCATGCCGAGCTGAACAAGCCGTTGGACCCTGCCGAGGTGGCCCGCGCCGCGCAAACTCCGGAAATGGCCGCCGAGATGTACCTGGCCAGCGTGATGATGGTCGACCAGGAAAACTTCATGGAGCGCGCCTACCTCGACGAACTGGCGCGCCAGCTGCGCCTGGACCCTGCCTTGCGCCAGGAACTGGAGAATCAGGTCAGGCTTGCCGCGGGCCAGTGAACAGGTACTTGGCCACTTCAATAGGCATGAAGGCCTGAATACAGCAGCATTCAGCCGCAAAAGCGTAGGAAGCCTGGGCTATACTTCGGCGATTTTTCCCGCTCGTATCGAATTCCTGAGGGCTGAATGTTGAAGAACTGGACCTTGCGCCAACGGATCCTGGCAAGTTTCGCCGTGATCATCGCCATCATGCTGCTGATGATCGTGGCCGCCTATTCGCGGCTGGTGGCGATCGAGTCCAGTGAGGAAGCCGTTGGGTCCGACAGCATTCCCGGCGTCTACTACAGCTCGATGATCCGCAGCGCCTGGGTCGACAGCTACGTCACCAGCCAGCAGCTGGTGGGGTTGTCCAACCACCGCGAAATCACCTCGGCCGACATGGAGCTGTTCAAGAGCTTCGATGACCGCCTCAAGCAGCACATGGCCAGCTATCAGGCCACCATTCGTGACCCCGCCGACCAGGCTGCCTTCGACGACTTCACGCGCCTTGAAGAGGGCTATGTGAAGATCGTCGACCAGGTCCTGGAGACTTACCGCCAGAAGAACTACGTCGAGGCCCAGCGCCTGATTGCCGAGGTGCTGACCCCGGCCTGGGTGGATGGGCGCAAGCACCTGAACGGCGTGATCGAGCGCAACCGTGAATCGGCCGATGCCGCCACCAACGACATTGTCAGCGCCGTGGCTACCGCCAAGGGCAGCATGATCGTCTCGCTGCTGCTGGCGATCGTCGCCGCGGGTATCTGCGGCTTGCTGCTGATGCGCGCGATCAGCGCGCCCATGCAGCGCATCGTGCATGCCCTCGACCGCCTGCGTTCGGGCGACTTGAGCATGCGCCTGAGCCTGGACCGCAAGGACGAGTTCGGCGCCATCGAGGGCGGCTTCAACGAGATGGCCGAGTCGCTGGCCGGCCTGGTGTCGCAGGCCCAGCGCTCGTCGGTGCAGGTAACCACCTCGGTCACCGAAATCGCCGCCACTTCCAAGCAGCAGCAGGCCACCGCCACCGAAACCGCCGCCACCACCACCGAGATCGGCGCCACCTCCCGTGAGATCGCCGCCACCTCCCGTGACCTGGTGCGCACCATGACCGAAGTCACCTCGTCGGCCGACCAGGCCTCGAGCCTGGCCGGTGCCGGGCAGCAGGGCCTGGCGCGCATGGAAGAGACCATGCACCAGGTGATGGGCGCCGCCGACCTGGTCAATGCCAAGCTGGCGATCCTCAACGAGAAGGCCAGCAATATCACCCAGATGGTGGTGACCATCGTCAAGGTCGCCGACCAGACCAACCTGCTGTCGCTCAATGCCGCCATCGAAGCGGAAAAGGCCGGCGAATACGGCCGTGGCTTCGCCGTGGTGGCCACCGAAGTGCGCCGCCTGGCCGACCAGACCGCCGTGGCCACCTACGACATCGAACAGATGGTGCGCGAGATCCAGTCGGCCGTTTCGGCCGGGGTGATGGGCATGGACAAGTTCTCCGAAGAGGTGCGCCGCGGCATGTTCGAGGTGCAGCAGGTGGGCGAACAGCTCAGCCAGATCATCAACCAGGTACAGGCCCTGGCACCGCGCGTGCTGATGGTCAACGAAGGCATGCAGGCCCAGGCCACCGGCGCCGAACAGATCAACCAGGCCCTGGCCCAGCTCAGCGATGCCAGCACCCAGACCGTGGAATCGCTGCGCCAGGCCAGCTTCGCCATCGACGAGCTGAGCCAGGTGGCCGCCGGGCTGCGTGGCGGTGTGTCGCGCTTCAAAGTCTGACGCCGATGACCGACCTGCATCCCCGTGAGGACCGCGCGGCCACCGACAAGGGCGCGCTCTACCTGCAGTTCCGGATCGCCGCGCAACGCTTCGCCCTGGACGTGCGCGAAGTGATCGAGGTACTGCCGCGGCGCCCGCTCAAACCCATCGCCCAGGCCCCGGCCTGGGTCGTCGGCGTGCTCGCCCACCGTGGCGCGCTGGTGCCGGTGATCGATGTGTCGGCACTGAGTTTTGGCACCCCGGCGGTTTCACGCGGCAGCACCCGCCTGGTGCTGGTGCACTACCGCGGCGACCCGCAGCGCCCTGACCTGCAGTTGGGGTTGATCCTGGAACAGGCCACCGAGACCCTGCGTTGCCGGCCCGACGAGTTCCAGCCCTATGGCCTGGACAACGCCGAGGCCCCTTACCTGGGGCCGGTGCGCCAGGACGTGCAGGGGTTGGTGCAGCGTATCCGTGTCGACGACCTGCTGCCGGCCACGGTACGCCAGCTGTTGTACCCCAGCGAAGTGGGGCAGGTGCCAACATGACCGGGCAACGTTTCTTCCGCTTCCTGCAGGAACGTATCGGCCTGGACGTGGAGTCGGTCGGCGCGCCGATGATCGAGCGGGCCCTGCGCCAGCGCTGCGTTGCCTTGCAGGCCAGCGACCTGGACGATTACTGGCTGCGCCTGCAGCAGTCGGCGAGCGAGCAGCAGGCCCTGATCGAGGCGGTCATCGTCCCGGAAACCTGGTTCTTTCGTTACCCCGAATCCTTTACCGCGCTGGTGGAGCTGGCTCACAAGCGCGTGGCTGAACTGGCCGGTGCCCGGCCGCTGCGTATCCTCAGCCTGCCGTGTTCGACCGGTGAGGAGCCGTATTCCATCGCCATGGCCCTGCTCGACGGCGGGGTCGCAGCGCACGCCTTCGCGGTCGATGGCATCGATATCAGCCCCAACTCGGTAGCCAGGGCCGAACAGGCGTTGTACGGGCGCAATTCGTTCCGTGGCAGCGAGCTGGCCTTCCGCGGGCGGCATTTCAGCGAAGCCGGCGACGTACACCGGCTTGACGAGCGGGTGCGCCAGCAGGTCAACCTGAAAGTCGGCAACGTGCTGGACCCGGCGCTCAAGGCCCGTGACGGCCAGTACGATTTCGTGTTCTGCCGCAACCTGTTGATCTATTTCGATGTGCCCACCCAGCAACGGGTGTTCGAGGTGCTCAAGCAACTGACCCATGCCGAGGGCGTGCTGTTCATCGGCCCGGCCGAGGGCAGCCTGCTGGCGCGCCTGGGCATGCGGCCGCTGGGCATTGCCCAGTCATTCGCCTATGTGCGCCAGGCTGACCCCGCGCCAGCCCCGGCGGACAAACCGCTGCCGACCATTCGCCCCCCGTTGCCGCCGTTGCCCAAGCTGGTGACGCAGCCCTTGCGCCCGGCGAGGCCGTCGATGGCCGCCCCGGTCACTGCCGAACCGCGTGAAAGCGAAGCGCAACTGCTGGCGGCCATCGCAAGGCACGCTAACGCCGGCGACAGCCAGCAGGCCCGGGCCGACTGCGAGCGCTACCTGCGCCAGTTCGAACCCAAGGCGCAGGTGTATTACTGGCTGGGGCTGCTCAGCGATACCGACGGCGATGCCACGCAGGCCATCACCCATTACCGCAAGGCGCTGTACTTGCAGCCCCAGCACCCGGAAGCGCTGGTGCACCTGGCTGCCCTGCTGGCCTCGCAAGGTGACGAGGCGGGCGCCCGACGCCTGCAGGAGCGCGCGGCGCGGGCCGGCCGGGAGGCTGAACGATGAGCAGCGGATACGACATGCAACTGATCGCCCAAGACGATGGCGAAGCCATCGACGATTGCTGGAACCGCATCGGGGTACACGGCGACAAGCAGTGCCCGCTGCTGGAGCGGCATATCCACTGCCGTAATTGCGAGGTGCATGCGGCGGCGGCCACGCGTTTGCTGGATCGCTACGCGCAGGTGCTCGACGAACAGGAGCAAACGCTGCCGCTGGCCGAGTGCGCAGTCGGGCGCTCCATGCTGCTGTTCCGGCTGGGTGAGGAATGGTTGGCGCTGGCCACGGCCTGCCTGGCCGAAATCGCCCCGCTGCAGCCGGTGCATTCGTTGCCGCATCAACGCTCGCGCGTGCTGCAGGGGGTGGCCAACGTGCGCGGTGCGCTGGTGCCGTGCCTGTCACTGGCGGAGCTGTTGAGCGTGCCGGGTGAGGCCAGCAGCGAGCGTAGCGGGCGAGCCATGCCGCGCATGCTGATCCTGGCTGCCCAAGGCGGTCCGGTGGTGGTACCGGTAGAGGAGATCGACGGCATCCATCGGCTGGACCCCGGGCAGTTGCACGAGGGCCGTGACACCGCCCACTTCACTGCCGCGGTGCTGCAGTGGCGAGGCCGCAGCGTGCGGGTCCTGGATGAGCAACACCTTCTGCAAGCCGTGAAGCGGAGCCTGTCATGACCCCGGAGCAAATGCGCGACGCTTCGTTGCTGGAGCTGTTCAGCCTGGAGGCCGAAGCCCAGACTCAGGTGCTCAGTGCCGGCCTGATGGCACTGGAGCGCAACCCCGGCCAGGCCGACCAGCTCGAGGCCTGCATGCGCGCGGCCCACTCGCTCAAGGGCGCGGCGCGGATCGTCGGAATCGATGCCGGCGTCAGCGTCGCCCACGTGATGGAAGACTGCCTGGTGGCTGCGCAGGAAGGGCGCCTGCTGTTGCGCCCGGAGCATATCGACGCGCTGCTGCAAGGCACCGACTTGTTGATGCGCATCGCCACGCCGGGCGATGCGGCAGGCGAAAACCTGGTGCCGGTGTTCCTCGCGCAGATGGCCGGGCTACTGGATTCGCCGCCGTCGGCCACGCCGGTCGCGGCGCCCTTGTCGAGTGCAACGCCGCCAGCCATGGCTGCGCCGCCGTCGGCCATCGAGCCGGAGCCGGTCGTCGAGCCGGAGCCTGAGCCTGTAGTCCGGCCGAGGGCCGGCAAACGCGGTGGCGAAGGTGGCGAGCGGGTGCTGCGGGTCACCGCCGACCGACTCAACAGCCTGCTCGACCTGTCGAGCAAGTCGCTGGTCGAAACCCAGCGCCTGAAGCCCTACCTGGCGACCTTGCAGCGCCTCAAGCGCATGCACGGCCAGGGCATGCGCGCCCTGGATGGGCTGAAAACCCAGCTCGAAGACAGTGGCCAGGGCCCGGAAGTGCTCGAGGCCCTGGCCCAGACCCAGCAACTGCTGGCCGAAACCCAGCAGATCCTGTTGCAGCAGGCCGCCGATCTCGACGAGTTCGGCTGGCAGGCCAGCCAGCGTGCCCAGTTGCTGTACGACACCGCATTGGCCTGCCGCATGCGTCCGTTTGCCGATGTGCTGACCGGGCAGAGCCGCATGGTGCGGGACCTGGGGCGTTCGCTGGACAAGCCGGTGCGGCTGGTGGTCGAAGGCGAGAAGACCCAGGTCGATCGCGACGTGCTGGAAAAACTCGAAGCGCCGCTGACCCACCTGCTGCGCAACGCCGTCGACCATGGCATCGAACTGCCCGAAAGGCGCCTGCTGGCCGGTAAGCCCGACGAAGGCACGGTGCGCCTGCGGGCCTCACACCAGGCCGGGCTGCTGATCCTCGAACTGGCTGACGATGGCGCCGGCATCGACCTTGAGCGCTTGCGCCGCAGTATTGTCGAACGCGCGCTGTCGCCGGCCGAAACCGTGGCGCAGATGAGCGAGGCCGAGTTGCTCACCTTCCTGTTCCTGCCCGGCTTCAGCCTGCGCGACACGGTCACCGAAGTGTCCGGGCGCGGGGTCGGCCTGGATGCGGTGCAGCACATGGTCCGCGAACTGCGCGGCTCGATCGAGCTGACCCAGGTGGCCGGGCAGGGCTGCTGCTTCCACCTGGAGGTGCCGCTGACACTGTCGGTGGTGCGCAGCCTGGTGGTGGAGGTGGGCGGTGAGGCCTATGCCTTCCCGCTGGCGCATATCGAGCGCACCCTCGATGTGCCGGCAGAAAACATCGTGCAGATCGAAGGGCGCCAGCATTTCTGGCATGAGGATCGCCACATCGGCCTGGTCGCCGCCAGCCAGTTGCTCAATCGGCCGGCGGCGCAGGACTCAGGCCAGAACCTGCGGGTGGTGGTGATTCGCGAGCGAGACCAGCTCTACGGCGTGGCCGTCGAGCGCCTGATCGGCGAACGGGTGCTGGTGGTGATGCCGCTCGACCCGCGCCTGGGCAAGGTCCAGGACATTTCTGCCGGCGCCTTGCTCGACGATGGCTCGGTCGTGCTGATCATCGATGTCGAGGACCTGCTGCGCTCGGTGGACAAGCTGCTCAGCACTGGCCGCCTGGAGCGCATCGAACGTGGCGGCCAGCACGGCCGGGGCATTGCACGCCGGCGTGTGCTGGTGGTCGATGACTCGCTTACCGTGCGCGAGCTGCAACGCAAGCTGCTTGGCAACCGTGGCTACGAAGTGGCCGTGGCGGTGGACGGCATGGATGGCTGGAACGCCCTGCGCAGCGATGACTTCGACCTGCTGATCACCGACATCGACATGCCGCGCATGGACGGTATCGAACTGGTCACCCTGGTGCGCCGCGACCAGCGCCTGCAATCGTTGCCGGTGATGGTGGTGTCGTACAAGGACCGGGAAGAAGACCGGCGTCGTGGACTTGATGCCGGCGCCGACTATTATCTGGCCAAGGCCAGCTTCCATGACGATGCGTTGCTGGACGCCGTAGAGGAGCTGATCGGAGGTGCCCAGGGATGAAGATCGCCATCGTCAATGACATGCCCATGGCTGTGGAGGCCCTGCGTCGGGCGCTGGCCTTCGAGCCTGCGCATGAGGTGGTGTGGGTCGCCGGCAACGGCGCCGAGGCGGTGCAGCGCTGTGCCGAGCAGCTCCCGGACCTGATCCTGATGGACCTGATCATGCCGGTGATGGACGGTGTGGAGGCGACCCGGCGGATCATGGCCGAGACCCCCTGCGCCATCGTCATCGTCACGGTCGACCGCAAGCAGAACGTGCACCGGGTCTTCGAGGCCATGGGCCATGGCGCGCTGGATGTGGTCGACACGCCGGCGCTGGGTGCGGGCGATGCCCGTGAGGCGGCGGCGCCGTTGCTGCGCAAGATCCTCAATATCGGTTGGCTGATCGGCCAGCAACGGCCCAGCGCACCGCCGGCCGTGCGTACGCCGTTGCGTGAGGCGTCCCAGCGCCGCGGCCTGGTGGCCATCGGCTCTTCGGCTGGCGGGCCAGCGGCGCTGGAAATACTGCTCAAAGGGCTGCCCAAGGCCTTCCCGGCGGCTATCGTACTGGTCCAGCACGTTGACCAGGTGTTCGCCGGCGGCATGGCCGAATGGCTCAGCACGGCGAGCGGCCTGCCGGTACGCCTGGCCCGTGAGGGCGAACCGCCGCAGCCGGGGCAGGTCCTGCTGGCCGGCACCAACCACCATATTCGCCTGCTGCATAACGGCCAGTTGGCCTACACTGCCGAGCCGGTCAATGAAATCTACCGGCCTTCGATCGATGTGTTCTTCGAAAGCGTGGCGCGCTACTGGTCGGGCGATGCGGTGGGCGTGCTGCTCACCGGCATGGGCCGCGATGGTGCCCAGGGCCTGAAGCTGATGCGTCAGCAGGGGTTTCTGACCATCGCCCAGGACCAGCAGAGCAGTGCGGTGTACGGCATGCCCAAGGCCGCTGCAGCCATCGACGCTGCAGTGGAAATCCGCCCGCTGGAACGCATCGCCGGGCGACTGACGGAACTCTTTTCGAAATGACGACACGTATTGAGGCACGCCGCCTGGCGCGACGTGACCGGGTGACCCGCAATGACTGATCTACCGATCGAAGGTTTCACGACCATCAACGAAGGCGCGGCGATGGTCCTGCTGGTGGACGATCAGGCAATGATCGGCGAAGCGGTGCGCCGTGGCCTGGCCCATGAAGAGAACATCGACTTCCATTTCTGTGGCGACCCGCACCAGGCGGTGGCCCAGGCCATGCGGATCAAGCCCACGGTGATCCTCCAGGACCTGATCATGCCGGGCCTCGATGGCCTGACCCTGGTGCGCGAGTACCGCAACAACCCGGCCACCCAGGACATCCCGATCATCGTCCTGTCGACCAAGGAAGACCCGCTGGTCAAGAGCGCGGCCTTTGCCGCCGGGGCCAACGACTACCTGGTGAAACTCCCCGACACCATCGAGCTGGTGGCGCGCATCCGCTACCACTCGCGCTCGTACCTGACGCTGCTGCAGCGTGACGAAGCCTACCGCGCCCTGCGCGTGAGCCAGCAGCAGTTGCTCGACACCAACCTGATGCTGCAGCGGCTGATGAACTCCGACGGCCTGACCGGGCTGTCCAACCGCCGTCACTTCGACGAGTACCTGGAGCTGGAGTGGCGTCGGGCCATTCGCGAGCAGCAGCAACTGTCGCTGCTGATGATCGATGTCGACTACTTCAAGGCGTTCAACGACAGTTTCGGCCATCTGGCCGGCGACGAGGCCCTGCGCCAGGTGGCGGAAGCCATCCGCGGCAGCTGCTCGAGGCCCAGCGACCTGCCGGCGCGCTACGGTGGCGAGGAGTTCGCCCTGGTGCTGCCCAACACCTCGCCTGGCGGGGCGCGGCTGGTCGCCGAGAAGCTGCGCCAGACCATCATGGCGATGAGCATCGCCCACAGCATGCCTGAACCTGGCTCCAGCCTGACCGTGAGCATCGGCCTGGCCACGCAGACCCCAAGCGTTGGCAGCCATTGCCGGCAGCTGATCTCGGCGGCGGACAAGGGGCTGTACCAGGCCAAGAACAACGGCCGTAACCAGGTGGGGATCGCCTGATCGGGGCTCTTCACGCTGAAGCCATACCCTGTAGGAGCGGCCTTGTGCCGCGAAGGGCCCGGGATCTAAGTGTCAACGCCGCTACCGCCGGGGCCGCTTTGCGCCCCTTCGCGGCACAAGGCCGCTCCTACAGACGGATCTGCCGCCATGGCGCGGACTCGGTTATACTCGCGGGCTTTTCACCGAATTCGCACGAGAGCTGCCCGCCCATGGAAATCCAACCGATCCTGAACACCATCAAGGACCTCACCGAGCGTTCCCAGTCTATTCGGGGGTATCTTTGACTACGATCACAAGCATGATCGTCTGGTCGAAGTAAACCGCGAGCTGGAAGACGCCGCCGTCTGGAACAAGCCCGAGTACGCCCAGGCCCTGGGCCGCGAGCGCGCCATGCTGGCGCAGGTCGTCGAAACGCTCGACAAGCTGGCCAATGGCCTGGGCGACTGCAAGGACCTGCTCGACATGGCCGTCGAGGAAGGTGACGAAGGCGCCGTCAGCGATGTCGTGACCGAGCTGCAAGGGCTGGAGGAATCCCTCGCCCTGCTCGAGTTCCGTCGCATGTTCAGCGGCGAGATGGACCCGAACAACGCCTACCTGGACATCCAGGCCGGCTCCGGCGGCACCGAGGCCCAGGACTGGGCCAACATCCTGCTGCGCATGTACCTGCGCTGGGCCGACAAGCGTGGCTTCGACGCCACCATCATCGAGCTGTCCGAAGGTGAAGTCGCCGGCATCAAGGGTGCCACCGTGCACATCAAGGGCGAGTACGCCTTCGGCTGGCTGCGCACCGAGATCGGCGTGCACCGCCTGGTGCGCAAGAGCCCGTTCGACTCCGGCGCGCGTCGCCACACCTCGTTCTCGGCGGTGTTCGTCTCGCCCGAGATCGACGACAAGGTCGAGATCGAGATCAACCCGTCTGACCTGCGCATCGACACCTACCGCTCCTCCGGCGCGGGCGGCCAGCACGTCAACACCACCGACTCGGCGGTGCGTATCACCCACGTGCCGACCAACACCGTGGTGGCCTGCCAGAACGAACGTTCCCAGCACGCCAACAAGGACACCGCCATGAAAATGCTGCGGGCCAAGTTGTACGAGCTGGAAATGCAGAAACGCAACGCCGCCTCGCAGGCCCTGGAAGACAGCAAGTCGGACATCGGCTGGGGCCACCAGATCCGTTCCTACGTGCTGGATGACTCGCGTATCAAGGACCTGCGTACCGGCGTTGAGCGCAGCGACTGCCAGAAGGTGCTTGACGGCGACCTCGACGAGTACCTGGAAGCGAGCCTCAAGCAGGGGCTGTAAACCGCACACCACCGCCGCATTACCGGGCCTTTGCCCGGTTTTGCGTGCCCTGCCCGACAGGGGCAACGAACACCTGATGGAAAGAATGACGACATGAGCGACCTCAAGACCGAATCGCAAGACCTGCAACAGGAAGAAAACGCCCTCATCGCGCTGCGCAAGGAAAAGCTTGCCGCCGAGCGCGCCAAGGGCAATGCCTTCCCCAACGACTTCCGTCGCGACAGCTACTGCAACGACCTGCAGAAACAGTACGCGGACAAGACCAAGGAAGAGCTGGAAGCAGCCGCGATCCCGGTCAAGGTGGCTGGCCGCATCATGCTCAACCGTGGCTCGTTCATGGTGATCCAGGACATGACCGGTCGCATCCAGGTCTACGTCAACCGCAAGACCCTGTCCGAGGACACCTTGGCCGCGGTCAAGACCTGGGACCTGGGCGACATCATCAGCGCCGAAGGCACCCTGGCCCGTTCCGGCAAGGGCGACCTGTACGTCGAGATGACCAACGTGCGCCTGCTGACCAAGTCGCTGCGCCCGCTGCCGGACAAGCACCACGGCCTGACCGACACCGAGCAGCGCTACCGCCAGCGCTACGTCGACCTGATGGTCAACGAAGAAACCCGCCACACCTTCCGTGTGCGCTCGCAGGTGATCTCGCACATCCGCAAGTTCCTCATCGAGCGTGACTTCCTCGAAGTCGAAACGCCGATGCTGCAGACCATCCCCGGCGGCGCCGCGGCCAAGCCGTTCGAAACCCACCACAACGCACTGGACATGGCCATGTTCCTGCGTATCGCCCCGGAGCTGTACCTCAAGCGCCTGGTGGTCGGTGGTTTCGAGAAAGTCTTCGAGATCAACCGCAACTTCCGTAACGAAGGCGTCTCGACCCGGCACAACCCCGAGTTCACCATGCTCGAGTTCTACCAGGCCTACGCCGACTACAACGACAACATGGACCTCACCGAAGAGCTGTTCCGCGAGCTGGCACAGCTGGTGCTGGGCAGCACCGACGTGCCGTACGGCGACAAGGTGTTCCACTTCGGCGAGCCGTTCGTGCGCCTGTCGGTGTTCGACTCGATCCTCAAGTACAACCCTGAGCTGACCGCTGCCGACCTGCAGGATGTCGACAAGGCCCGCGCCATTGCCAAGAAAGCCGGTGCCAAGGTGCTCGGCCATGAAGGCCTGGGCAAGCTGCAGGTGATGATTTTCGAAGAGCTGGTGGAGCACAAGCTGGAGCAGCCACACTTCATCACCGAGTACCCGTTCGAAGTGTCGCCGCTGGCCCGTCGCAATGACGACAACCCGTCCGTGACCGACCGCTTCGAACTGTTCATCGGTGGCCGCGAGATCGCCAACGCCTACTCCGAGCTCAACGATGCCGAAGACCAGGCCGAGCGCTTCCTGGCCCAGGTGGCCGAGAAAGACGCCGGTGACGACGAAGCCATGCACTATGACGCCGACTTCGTTCGTGCCCTGGAATACGGCATGCCGCCGACCGCCGGTGAAGGCATCGGTATCGATCGCCTGGTCATGCTGCTGACCAACTCGCCATCGATCCGCGACGTGATCCTGTTCCCGCACATGCGTCCGCAGGCCTGAGTGATCTGAACAAGCCGCCTTTCGAGGCGGCTTTTTCTTGCCTGTACACTTGTATTGGCTGTACTGGCCCTTTCGCGGGTGAACCCGCTCCCACAGGGATTTGCACAGTTCCTGAGGGCTGTGGCGAACCCTGTGGGAGCGGGTTTACCCGCGAAGAGGCCGGCACTGGCAAACCACTGTTTTGTGAGGTACTCCCGTGACACCCGCCATGCCCCCACAAGGCGCCGCCGGCATCGCCACCGCCGTCGCCGAGAGCGTGCAGTACCAAGGCCGCAAGACCGCCCGCCAGGGCAGCGAGCAGCGCCGCCAGCAGATCCTCGATGCCGCCATGCGCATCGTCGTGCGCGATGGCGTGCGCGGTGTTCGCCACCGTGCCGTGGCCGCCGAGGCCGGCGTGCCGCTGTCGGCCACCACCTATTACTTCAAGGACATCCAGGACTTGCTGGCCGATACCTTCGCCCAGTACGTCGAACGCAGCGCGGCCTACATGGCCAAGCTGTGGACCAATACCGAAGGCGTGCTGCGCCAGTTGCTGGCCCAGGGCGACGGCACGCCCGAGGCCCGGGCACGCCTGGCCGATGAAGTGGCGCGCATGCTGGCCGACTACGTCCTGCGCCAACTGAACAACCGCCGCGACTTCCTCATGGCCGAGCAGGCCTTCCGCCAGGAGGCGCTGCTGTGCCCACGCCTGGCCGAGCTGGTGCAGGCCCACGAGCAGATCCTGCTGCACGGCGCGCGCCAGATACTGCAGGTGGTCGGCTCGCGCCAGCCCGAGCAGGATGCCCAGATGTTGACGGCGATAATCGAGCAGATGGAATATCAGGGCCTGCTCAAGGACGTGAATGCGCAGGCCGATGAGCAGATGCTCGCTATCCTTGTCCGATACCTGCAGATGGTGCTGGCCTCGGCTTGAGCGGCGAACGAATCTTCAAGGAGAACCCGATGAAAGCCTGGCGTGTGGTGTTGTTGACGTTGTCATTCCTCCTGCTGGGCGGTTGTCTGGTGGCCTTCCATGAACCACTGCCGAGCAACCAGGCCGCGCCCAAGGCGCTGCTCGGCAAGTGGAGCAGCAAGGACGCCTGGGGCGAGCCCCTGAAGCTTGTGATCAGCCGCAGCGGCGGCGATGCCTACAAGGCGGTGGCGACCGCCAAGGGCAAGGCCCCGCAAGAGTATGTGTTCACGGTGTCGCGCCATGGCAACCGCTGGTACATGTCGGCCGGCGTGCCCAAGCGGCTGGGGGGCAACTTCCTGATTGGCGGCTTCGATATCGTCGATGGCAAGGAACTGGTGGTCTACAACCTCGATGTCGAACAAGTGCAGCAGGCCGTCGAGAAGAAGGAACTGAGTGGGCGAAGCATCGAAGTCCCCGAAGAGAATGGCGAGGGTGTGTTGATCGACAGCCCGTCGGCGCGTGTGCTGGCGTACCTGGACGATCCGGCCAACTCCGATCTGTTCGTCGAGGTGGCGCGCTTCCAGCGTTCCGGCAAATGACCGTGTCGGCCTCTTCGCGGCTAAAGCCGCTCCCACGGGTGCAGTGCCAGGCCTGAGGGCTGCGAAACCGCTGTAGGAGCGGCTTCAGCCGCGAAGAGGCCGGTTCAGGTGTCTTGTTCTTGAAAGGAGTCCCCGGTGGACGAGTACCAGCAGACCATACGTACGTTGTCCGACCGCATCGTGGCCGCGCAAACCCCCATTCGGGTGCTCGATGCAGTGAAATGGGACGACGGCATCCGCCAAGGCTTCCTCAAGGCCAAAGGCAAGGAGCCGCCAGCGGTGGACCGGGCCTACTACCAGAACCGGCCCTTGTCGTTCGACTCCAGCGCGGTGAAGGCCGAGTTCCAGAGCATCGAGCGGGACATCACCCGCCAGCTTGGCCAGTTCAACCCGGTCGGGCAGATCATGCGGCGCATGTGCAAGGAGTACCGCATGGTGGTGCGCATGCTCGAAGCGCGCGGCACCGAAGACTTCGGGCTGATCTCCCAGGAGCTGTACGGCGCCGCCTCGGATGCGTTCCATGCCGGTGACCCGACCCTCGCCGACCTGGGGTTGATGCTCTCGGATTACCTGAACAACATCGACGGCCGTGGCGACCTCAAGGACGAGCCGAAAAACCTCACGGCCAAGGAAGCGGTGGAAATCCTCCAGCGCCGCCTGAACAAGGTATTCGGCGAGGCCGAGGAAACCATCCGGGTATTCGAGTCCGACGGCATCGTCGCCGACGCGGCGGCCGGCGCCGACTACATCAAGGTGCGCGCCGACGCGATGTTCAACAACCGCGACGTGCGCGCCCTGGAAGTCCACGAAGGCCTGGTGCATGTCGGCACCACCCTCAATGGCCTGAACCAGCCGATCTGTACCTTCCTGGCCAAGGGCCCACCCTCGTCCACGGTGACCCAGGAGGGCCTGGCGATCCTGATGGAAGTGATCGCCTTCGCCTCCTACCCCAGCCGCCTGCGCAAGCTTACCAACCGTACCCGGGCCATCCACATGGTCGAGGAGGGCGCGGATTTCATGCAGGTCTACGAATTCTTCCGTGGCCAGGGCTTCGAAATGGGGCAGAGCTACAGCAACGCCAGCCGAGTGTTCCGCGGCTCGGTGCCCAATGGCCTGCCATTCACCAAGGACTTGTCCTACCTCAAGGGCTTCATCATGGTTTACAACTACATTCAGTTGGCCGTGAAGAAGGGCAAGCTGGAGCAAATCCCGTTGCTGTTCTGCGGCAAGACCACCCTTGAGGACATGCGCACGCTGCGCCAACTGGTCGAAGAAGGGTTGGTGGAGCCACCCAAGTACCTCCCGGAGCAGTTCCGCGACCTCAACGCGCTGTCGGCCTGGATGTGCTTCTCCAACTTCCTCAACCACCTGAGCCTGGACCGCATTGAAGCCGACTACGCGAACATTCTCTGACGCCTGCCGTCACCTCGCCTTCGGCCTCGGGCTGCTGCTGTTGAGTGGCTGCAGCAGCCTGCTGTTCTATCCCGAGCCCGGCCAGCCGTTCACCCCTGAGCGGGCGAAACTCGACTACCGCGATGTCACCCTGACCACCGCTGACGGCGTGCGCCTGCACGGCTGGTGGCTGCCAGCCAAGGCCGGTGTCGAGGTCAAGGGCACGGTACTGCACCTGCATGGCAACGGCGGCAACCTGCCGGGCCATCTGGGCGGCAGCTATTGGTTGCCGGAGCAGGGGTACCAGGTGTTGATGATCGACTACCGGGGTTACGGCCTGTCCCAGGGCAAGGCGACCCTGCCGGAGGTCTATGAAGACCTCGCGGCGGCCATGGCCTGGCTGGACCGCGCGCCCGAGGTGCAAGGCAAGCCATTGGTGCTGCTGGGCCAGAGCCTGGGCGGTGCGATGGCCATCCACTACCTGGCGGCGCACCCGCAGCAGCGCGAGCGCTTCAGCGCGCTGGTGTTCGACGGTGTGCCGGCCAGTTATCGGGCGGTGGGCCGCTATGCCCTCAGTACCTCGTGGATGACCTGGCCGCTGCAGGTGCCGCTGTCGTGGTTGGTGCCCGATGGCGACAGCGCGATCCGCTCCATCGCACAGCTGGCCAGCCCGCCGAAGCTGTTCTTCCACAGTATCGATGACCAGCTGGTGCCGCTGGACAACGGCATCCGCCTGTACCAGCAGGCGCCGCCACCTCGGGTGCTGCAACTGACCCGCGGCGGCCATGTGCAGACCTTCGCCGACCCGACCTGGCGCCAGGTGATGTTGCGCTTCCTGGACGACCCTACGCATTTCAATGGCCTGCGCCGCCTGGCCGAAGTCCCCAACTACCCTGACGAGAAGAACAAGCAATGAGTGAAGAACGCAACGCCATCCCGCTGATCCTGACCGGTGTCGGCAGCATCATCGTGACGGTGGGGGCCCTCTGGTACTACGGCTACCTGCATTTCGCCAAGCCTGAAGACGCCCTGTTGCTGCAGGACTTCACCATGCTCAAGACCATACCGGGCGAGGACTACAAGGTCTCGCTGGACCCGGCGCCGCAGGTGGCGCAATGCCTGGATGGCGTGCTGGTGCTGTTCGACACCCAGCAGAAGGGCCTGACCGGTGTGCTGGTGGACAACCGCAAGCGCGCGGTGCGCTGCATGGGCGAGGAGACGCCGCAGCAGGTGCAGTGAGTTTCACATCTGCTGGCCGCGATGACGCTCCAAGCCATTGCGAGCAATTCTGTTGTGTCGTCTCTAGCGGCCTCATCGCCGGCAAGCCGGCTCCCACAGGGTTAGCGCTGAGCTGGGCGTCGGTGCGGTCGGTGTGGGAGCGGGCTTGCCCGCGAAGAGGCCGGTGCAGGCAAGAAAAACCCCGCCATCAAGGCGGGGTTTTCACTTCAGACGGCAGGCCTTACTGCACCTGGCTCACCGCCCGCGGCATCACCGGCTGGTTATCGTTGGAGATGGTCACCTCCACTCGACGGTTCTGCGCACGGCCGGAGTTGCTGCCGTTGTCGGCCACCGGATACTCCTTGCCGTAGCCCTGGGCGACGATGCGCGCAGGGTCCACCCCGGCACGCACCAGTGCCATGCGCACGCTACCTGCGCGGCGCTCGGACAGGCTCTGGTTGTAGTTGGCCGAGCCAACGCTGTCGGTGTAGCCCTCGACGATCACCTTGCGCTCCGGGTTCTCCTGGAGGAACTGCGCCAGTTTGGTCACGTTGGGGTAGGCACTGCTCTTGAGTTCGGCCTTGTTGAAGTCGAACAGTACGTCGCCGAAGGTCACCAGCGTGCCGCGGTCGGTCTGCTTGGCATTGAGGCTGTCCTGCAGCTTCTTGATCTGCGCGTCACGGGCATCGAGCTTGGCTTGGGCGCGTTGCGCGGCGGAGTTTTTCAGTTCGGCCTCGGCCGTGCGCAGGGTGATGGTCTGCTTGGCCACTTCGACACGCTGGTTGGTGAGGTAGGCGAGCTGGTCGACCTTCTTGCTGTCCTCACGCTCCATGTAGGCCTTGTCGGCCTTGTTCAGCCAGTCCTGGGCATCCTTGGTCTCGAGCGCGGCCACCTTGCTCGACTGTGGGTCGCTCTGCAGCGCCGAGAAGTTGGTGCGGGCCGATTCGAGGTTGGCGTTCGGGTCGTGGGAACAGGCGGCAAGGCCGACGCTCAGGGCCAGCAGGGCGGGAATCATGACGTAGTTGCGCATAGTGTTCATCCTTTGATCGTTAACGAAGGCTTGGGGGCGCGGCAGGCCTATTGGGCGCTGCGCAGGCCTTCTTCACGTATGTCCTGGACACCCTGGCGGGCATCCTGCACGGCCTTCTGGGCCTTGGCGGCCTGAGCCTTGCGTTCAGCGACACGGGCGTCCCATTCGGCCTGTTCGGCGAGCATGCGGGCCTGGTCGTACTGCTTGTCGTGCATGGCGATCTCGGCCTGCTTGAACTTGTCCTGGGCCGCTTTCATTTCCACGGCGGCGAACTCGGTACCGCCGGCACTGACCGCGGAATTCACCGCCGACTGGCTGACGGCGTATTGCTCAGTAGGCGGCTTGCCGGCGCAACCGGCCAGTACCAGGCTGCTGCCCAGGGCCAATGCGGCCAGCTTCAGCCCGCGCAGGTGAGTGGACGAGGGTTTTGCGATGCGGGTCTTCATGGTGGTCAACTCCATTGGGTCACTCCTGTTAACGACGATGTCCGCGACCGGTCCATCGTTGTTCCCCAGCCAAGGCGTGCGCTGCAACGCCCGTGTTTGCAGGGTTTTGCCGTGATGGCTACTGGCTGTGACCGAGGCGTTTTTTGGATAGTTCAGAAAAATTGGTGTGCTAACGAAGTTTTTTTCTGACTGCTTGGTCAGCGCGAAAAGTGCGGAACTTTGCGCTGCCGGGGAGGTATGCGGGCCTTATGGAACAAGGCCCGCAGGTAGGGGAGGGCTAGTGGCGTTCGCCTTTTCCAGCACTGCCGAGGGCGGCCAGATGACGGCGCGAGAGCGCGAGGAATCGAGGTGTCGGGCCGATGTCCTCGTACAGTGGATCGCCTTCCTCGTCGGTAGCGATCACTTGCCGGCCCTGGATGTACGGGAAGCTGGCTTCCAGCTCCTCGAGCGCGGCGGCGACCAGTTCGCCAAGCAGCGCCTCAGGGCTGCGCTTGGGGTACATCTCGGTCAGCGCGGCCAGGCGCGCCTCGGCTTCCATGTCCAGGTGCAGGACATGCCCGGTAGGGCTCAAGCGTCCGGCGGCATTCTGTTCCCAGTGCTGGGCGAGTTCGCGGATTTTCATGATGACCTCTGTCAAAGCCTTGAAGGTGGCATTGCTTCGGATGACCACTCTTCACTTTAGTTGCTTTGCCCGTGTCCGGCTTGCCAGGCGCGGCCAGGAGTGGGCACTCTTGGGACCTGCTGTTTCCTTGAGTGGAGAGGTTTGATGAGCGATATCGATCTGCGTTTGCGCGAGGATGTGCACCTTTTGGGGGAGCTGCTGGGCGAGACCATCCGCCAGCAGCATGGCGAGGCGTTCCTGCAGAAAATCGAGGACATTCGCCACAGTGCCAAGGCCGACCGACTGGTAGAGGGCGAAAAGCTGAGCTCGACTTTGGCCGACCTGGCCGAGGAGGACCTGCTACCCGTGGCGCGGGCTTTCAACCAGTTCCTCAACCTGGCCAACATCGCCGAGCAGTACCAGTTGATTCGCCGCCGCGATGCCGACCAGCCGCAGCCTTTCGAGGCGCAGGTGTTGCCCGAACTGCTGGCCCGGCTCAAGTCGGCCGGGCACAGCGACGATGCACTGGCCCGGCAGTTGGCCAAGCTCGATATCCAGCTGGTGCTCACCGCCCACCCCACCGAAGTCGCCCGCCGTACCCTGATCCAGAAATACGACGCCATCGCCGCGCAACTGGCGGCCCAGGACCATCGCGACCTGAGCCCCGCCGAGCGCGGCCAGGTGCGCGAGCGCCTGCGCCGGCTGATCGCCGAGGCCTGGCACACCGAAGAAATCCGCCGCACCCGGCCCACGCCGGTGGACGAAGCCAAATGGGGCTTCGCGGTGATCGAGCATTCGCTGTGGCAGGCCATCCCCAGCCACCTGCGCAAGGTCGATGCGGCATTGTTCCAGGCCACCGGCCTGCGCCTGCCGCTGGAGGCCGCACCGATCCGCTTCGCCTCGTGGATGGGCGGCGACCGTGACGGCAACCCCAATGTCACCGCCACCGTGACCCGCGAAGTGCTGCTGCTGGCACGCTGGATGGCTGCCGACCTGTTCCTGCGCGATATCGAAAACCTGGCTGCCGAGCTGTCGATGCAACAGGCCAGCGCTGCCTTGCGCGAACAGGTCGGCGACAGCGCCGAACCGTACCGCGCGTTGCTCAAGCAACTGCGCGACCGCCTGCGCGCCACCCGCGCCTGGGCCCAGGCCTCGTTGGCCACTGCGCAACCGGCCAGCGCCGCCGTGCTGGTCGACAACCGCGAGCTGATCGCGCCGCTGGAGCTGTGCTTCCAGTCGCTGCATGAATGCGGCATGGGGGTGATCGCCGACGGCCCGTTGCTCGACTGCCTGCGCCGGGCAGTGACCTTCGGCCTGTTCCTGGTGCGCCTGGACGTGCGCCAGGATGCCGCCCGCCATCGCGATGCGTTGAGCGAGATCACCGATTACCTGGGCCTCGGGCGCTACGCCGAATGGGATGAAGCGCGGCGCATCGAGTTCCTGCAGGCGGAGCTGAAGAATCGCCGCCCGTTGCTGCCCGGGCATTTCAAGCCCCAGGCCGACACGGCTGAAGTACTGGCCACCTGCCGCGAGATCGCCGCTGCGCCTGCTGCCTCGCTGGGCTCCTATGTGATCTCCATGGCAGGCGCGGCCTCCGACGTGCTGGCGGTGCAACTGCTGCTCAAAGAGGCCGGGCTGACCCGGCCGATGCGTGTGGTGCCGCTGTTCGAAACCCTCGCCGACCTGGACAACGCCGGGCCGGTGATGGAGCGCCTGCTCGGGCTGCCGGGTTACCGGGCCGGGCTGCATGGGCCGCAGGAAGTGATGATCGGCTACTCCGACTCGGCCAAGGACGCCGGCACCACGGCGGCGGCCTGGGCGCAGTACCGCGCCCAGGAGCAGTTGGTGCGCATCTGCCGCGAACACCAGGTCGAACTGCTGCTGTTCCATGGCCGTGGCGGTACCGTGGGGCGTGGTGGCGGCCCGGCCCATGCGGCCATCCTGTCGCAGCCGCCGGGGTCGGTGGGCGGGCGTTTCCGTACCACCGAGCAGGGCGAGATGATCCGCTTCAAGTTCGGCCTGCCGGGGATTGCCGAGCAGAACCTCAACCTCTACCTGGCCGCGGTGCTGGAGGCGACCCTGCTGCCGCCACCGCCGCCGCAACCGGCCTGGCGCGCGCTGATGGACCAGTTGGCCGCCGATGGGGTCAAGGCCTACCGCGGTGTGGTGCGGGAAAACCCTGACTTTGTCGAGTACTTCCGCCAGTCCACCCCGGAGCAGGAGCTTGGCCGCCTGCCGCTGGGCAGCCGCCCGGCCAAGCGGCGTGCCGGTGGCATCGAGAGCCTGCGGGCGATCCCCTGGATTTTCGGCTGGACCCAGACCCGCCTCATGCTGCCGGCCTGGCTCGGCTGGGAAACGGCGCTGAGCAATGCCCTGGCCCGTGGCCAGGGCGAACTGCTGGCGCAGATGCGCGAGCAGTGGCCGTTCTTCCGCACCCGCATCGACATGCTCGAAATGGTGCTGGCCAAGGCCGATGCGCAGATCGCCGAGGCCTACGACCAACGTCTAGTGCAACCGCAGCTGCTGCCATTGGGTGCGCACCTGCGCGACCTATTGTCGCAGTCGTGCCAGGTGGTGCTGGGCCTGACCGGGCAGTCGGTGCTACTGGCGCACAGCCCGGATACCCTGGAATTCATCCGTTTGCGCAACACCTACCTCGACCCGTTGCACCGCCTTCAGGCCGAGCTGCTGGCCCGCTCGCGCAACCGCGAAGCCGCTCTGGACAGCCCGTTGGAGCAGGCCCTGCTGGTGACCGTGGCGGGCATCGCGGCGGGTTTGCGCAATACCGGTTAAGGCGCCCAGCCGGTGCTCAGGGTCGGCGAACCAACAGCTGCCGGCCATGAGCCCGAGGGCTGGTTGCGCCGGGCGCAACCGGGGCCTCACCGGGCTGCGCCGGACACTTTGCTGCCCCGTTGGGATGCTTGTCGGGGGGGCGGCCGCTGTGTATCTTGAGCAGCCTTTGGACCGATTTTGCGGTCTCGACCGATTTTCCGGAGTTGGCCTTGTGCGCCGAATCCGTTGATTTGCATAGAAAAATATGAGGAGCACAAGATGCGTGTAATTCTGCTGGGAGCTCCCGGGGCCGGTAAAGGTACTCAGGCAAAGTTCATCACCGAGAAGTTCGGCATTCCCCAGATCTCCACCGGCGACATGCTGCGTGCTGCCGTCAAGGCCGGCACCCCGCTGGGCCTGGAACTGAAGAAAGTCATGGATGCTGGCCAGCTGGTCTCCGACGAGCTGATCATCAGCCTGGTCAAGGAGCGCATCGCCCAGCCGGACTGCGCCAATGGCTGCCTGTTCGACGGTTTCCCGCGCACCATCCCGCAAGCTGAAGCCATGGTCGCCGCCGGTGTCGACATCGATGCCGTGGTCGAAATCGCCGTGGACGACGAAGAAATCGTCGGCCGCATGGCTGGCCGCCGCGTGCACCTGGCCTCGGGCCGCACCTACCACATTCAGTACAACCCGCCGAAAGTGGAAGGCAAGGACGACGTCACCGGCGAAGAGCTGATCCAGCGCGACGACGATAAAGAAGAAACCGTGCGTCATCGCCTGTCGGTCTACCACAGCCAGACCAAACCGCTGGTGGACTTCTACCAGAAGCTGTCGGCCGCCAACGCCGGCAAACCGAAGTACAGCCACATCGAAGGCGTCGGCTCGGTTGAGTCGATCACCGCCAAGGTGCTGGCAGCCCTGAGCTGATCCATCACCGTGCATCACGACGGCCCGCTTGCGGGCCGTTGTCGTTTATACTGCCGCTCTTTTTCCCCTGTCCCTTGGAAACCGCGTTCGATGACCACCTTGCTGGCCCTGGATACCGCCACCGAAGCCTGTTCCGTTGCCCTGCTGCATGACGGCAAGGTGACCAGCCATTACGAGGTGATCCCACGCCTGCACGCGCAGAAGCTGCTGCCGATGATCAAGCAGTTGCTGGCCGATGCCGGCGTGGCGCTGAGCGCCGTGGATGCCATCGCCTTTGGTCGCGGCCCGGGTGCATTTACCGGCGTACGGATTGCGATTGGTGTGGTCCAGGGGCTGGCCTTCGCTCTCCAGCGCCCGGTATTGCCTGTCTCCAACCTGGCCGCGCTGGCCCAGGGCGCGCTGCGTGAGCGTGGCGTACAGCAGGTCGCCGCCTCCATCGATGCGCGCATGGACGAGGTGTACTGGGGTTGCTATCGAGCGGAGCAGGGCGAGATGCGCCTGGTCGGCCAGGAAGTGGTGGTGGCACCGGAGCGCGTCAGCCTGCCTGAAGGCCTGGGCGGCGAGTGGTTCGGTGCCGGTACGGGTTGGAGCCTGGCCGAGCGCCTGGCGGTGCAGGCTACTGCCAGCGATGCCGACGCGCTGCCCAACGCTCTGGATATCCTCACCCTGGCCACCTACGCCTGGGCCCGTGGCGAAGCGGTCGCCGCCGAGCAGGCGCAACCGGTGTATCTGCGCGATAATGTCGCAACGCCCAAGGCGCGCTGAGGTCGTTCGTCGGCTATCGCCGTTCACGATAAAACCTTTTGCGCGAACTGTGGTCCAGTTATCGTTCGGGCATTAGCGATGGATCTCTGATGCTGCTAAATTGCCATCATTGATCCTGAGTGCCCACGCCATGCGCATCGACGGCTTCTCCTCGCAGAGTTACCCCATCAAGCGCCCGCCGCGCAAAGCGCCGGTGCGTGACGAAGCGATCGACGACGCCGAGATCATCGAAGAGCCCGAACTCCAGGCCAACCGCGCCAGCCGTCGCAGCGGCAACCTGCCGGCCCGTCAGCAGGACCTGATCTTCCCCCGCGCCCGTGACCGGCGCACAGCCACGGCACTGGCCAGCTACCTGGCAACCGCCGGTTTCACCAGTGACTGGGAGATGGAAGTGCTGGGGCTGGACCTGTACATTTGACGGATGATTCCGTCCCCCCTGCCTTACTTTCTCGGTTGTCCCTCCTGGAGCGAAAACGCCTGGCGTGAGTATCTCTATCCCGCCGATGCCCGCACGGCTGAGTTCCTCGGCTTGTACAGCCAGGTATTCAACGCCGTTGAAGGCAACACCACCTTTTATGCCCGGCCAGCACCTGCGACCGTAGAGCGTTGGGCGCAGATCATGCCAGCGGGTTTTCGCTTCACGGCCAAATTCCCAGGCGATGTCAGCCATGCCGGGGATCTGCGTGCGCAACTTGATTCGGCGATCGACTTCACGCGGTTGATGGCGCCCTTGGGCCAACGCGTGTCGCCCTACTGGTTGCAGTTGCCGGCACAGTTCGGCCCCTCGCGCATGGGCGAGCTGGCGCATTTTCTCGATGAGGTTGGCGTGCCGGTGGCCGTTGAGGTGCGCAACGATGCGTTCTTCGCCCGTGGCGATGAAGAGCGCCTGCTCAATCGGTTGTTGCATGAGCGGGGTGTCGAGCGCGTCTGCCTGGACCCACGCGCGCTGTTCAGCTGCACTTCTCGCGAGCCAGGGGTGTTGCATGCGCAGTCCAAGAAGCCCAAGGTGCCGCCGCGCCCGTGTGCGTTCAGCCAGCACCCGCAAGTGCGCTTTATCGGTCACCCCGAGCTTGCGGCCAACGAAACCTTCCTTACCCCCTGGGTCGACAAGGTCGCTGCCTGGGTCGAGGAGGGCCGCAGCCCCTATGTATTCCTGCACACCGCCGACAACCGCATGGCGGCAGCGCTTGCCCAACGTTTCCACCAGCGGCTGATGGCACGCCTGCCTGGGTTGGCCGCATTGCCGGAATTGCCACGCGCGCCCGAGGTCGAACAGCTAGGGCTACTCTGACGACACTTTTTCATCTGCCGGAGGTTGAACCATGGATGTGCAAACCCTGCGAGCCGAAGCCTTCAAGGTGCTGCATGAACGCGATGGCGCATTCGTCATTCCCAACCCTTGGGATGCAGGCTCGGCCAGGATGCTGGCGGCCCTTGGCTTCGAGGCGTTGGCCACCACCAGCGCGGGGCTGGCGTTCAGCCTGGGGCGCCCGGATGCCGAAGGTGCCCTGAGCCTCGACGAAACCCTGGTCAATGCCCAGGCCATCGTGGATGCCACACCGCTGCCGGTGGCGGCAGACCTGGAAAACGGCTTTGGCGATTTGCCCGAGGACTGTGCGCAGACGATCCTGCGCGCCGCAGCAATCGGCCTGGTGGGCGGTTCGATCGAAGACGCCAGTGGCCGCGGCGACGCGCCGATCTACGATTTCGACCTGTCTGTGGCGCGCGTGCGCGCAGCCGTGGAGGCCGCGCGGCAACTGCCATTCCCGTTCACGCTCTGCGCCCGCGCCGAGAACCTGCTGCACGGCAAGCTGGACCTGGACGACACCATTCGGCGCTTGCAGGCCTATGCCGAAGCCGGCGCAGATGTGTTGTATGCGCCTGGGCTGCGCAGCGTCGATGAGATTCGCGCGGTGGTGCAGGCCGTGGCGCCCAAGCCGGTGAACGTGCTGATGGGCATGCCGGGTGTGCCCCTTGGCGTCAACCAGCTGCAGGACTTGGGCGTAAAGCGCATCAGTGTCGGTTCGTCACTGGCCCGTGCAGCGCTCGGCGCGTTCCAGCGCGCGGCCCTGGAAATCCGCGACCAGGGCACGTTCGGCTATGGCGAACAAGCGCTGCCCTTTGCCCAGCTCAATGACCTGTTTCGCCGCTGAAGCTTCATGCGCATAGGGTGCCTGCTGCTGGCCGGCCTCGTGCTGGTGACGGGGCTGGCCTGGCAGTTGGGGTGGCGCCCGGCCGATGCCTGGAACCCTTGGGCGGTGCTGGATGTGCAGCAGCCACCGAATGTGCTGACACCGTACAAGCTGTCGCGCCTGCGCAGTGACCCGGCGTTGTGCCGGCAGGCCTTGCAGACGTCGGCCCTGCGCTATCGACAGCAGGCCGACAGCGCTGCCGATGTCGCCTGCCCGCTACACAATGTGTGGCGTATCGAAGGCGGGCAGGCGCGGCTGAGCAGCAGTTTCCTCGCCAGTTGCCCGTTGGCGGTGGCCTATGCATTGTTCGAGGTGCACGGCCTGCAGCCAGCGGCGCAGCGGGTGTACGGCCAGCCCGTTGCGCAGGTCGATCACTTGGGCAGCTTCGCCTGTCGTAACGTCTATCACCGCAAGCAAGGGCGACTGAGCCAGCACGCTACGGCCAATGCCCTGGATATCAGCGGCTTTCGCTTGGAGGACGGCCAGCGCATCGTGCTGGCGCAGGACTGGCAGGGCGGCGGCAGGCATGCCGAGTTCTTGCGGCAGGTGCGCGAAGCGGCCTGTGACAGTTTCAGTACGGTGCTGGGCCCGGACTACAACGCCGCCCATCACAATCACTTTCACCTGGATATGGGGCTCTGGCAGCTCTGTCGCTGAGCTCAGGCGTAGGCGCGCACGTTGTTCAACACCACCGGGCGCGCCCAGTGGATGTCGAACTCGAGGTCGTTCTGCTGCTTGGCCAGGGTCGGCTCGTCGAATGGTTCTGGCGCCGGGTCGAGCAGGTTCATCTCGAATTCGGCGATTGGCAGGAACAGCGGGCGAGGCGATGGCGCGGGGCCGGGTTCGGCAATCGGATGGCCCTGGCTCATGACCACCGGGCGCAGCCAGCTGTTGCTGATGTCGAGCTCGCGCTGTTGGGTGATCAGTTCGGCGGTGCTGAAGGGTTCGGGGGCCGGCTCCAGCAGGTGGGCCTCGAGTTCCGCCTTGGGCAGGAACAGCGGTTCGGGTGGCGTGATTTCGGTGTCGTGCACCGGCAGGGCACGCTGCAGGTCGATCAAGGCCAGCGCCTTGGCACCGCCGATAGGTTCGCCACTTTCCTTGTCATACTGCACCAGCGCCTGGCTGACGCTGTCGATTTCCCCTTCCGGCTGCTCGGCCATGGCCCGGGCAAAGAAGTCCTGCCACAGGTGGCTGACGCCGCCCAGTGCCTGGGAGTTCTGTCGACCGTAGTTGCCGACAGGCGACAGGTAGGTCAAGCCGATAGGGAGAGTGTCTGACATGGCAGTCGCGCGCGTTGTGCTCTGGCAGAATAGTGGATACTGCGTGTATCGGCTGTGGCCGCGGTTTCATTAATTAATTTCGAGTGCGGGATCCGATGGTAGAACACGAGCTGGGCACAGGTATCAGGGTTGAGGCACTGGCCCCCGAATTCCAGGCGCAGGCGCTGGCATGGGCCGAACGCCTGGGGTTGCCGTTGGCCGACGAAGCGGCCGGGTTTGCCGTGCAGATCGGTGCCGATGGCCTGCAGATCCAGCAACTGGGCCCACAGGCACCCGGGCCTGTGCGGGTGGATTTTGTCGAGGGGCAGGCGGCGCATCGTCGATTGTTCGGTGGTGGCAGCGGGCAGATGATCGCCAAGGCGGTGGGTATCGCCCAAGGCGTGCGGCCGCAGGTGCTCGATGCCACGGCGGGGCTGGGCAAGGATGCGTTCGTGCTGGCCAGCCTGGGCTGCCAGATGACCTTGATCGAGCGCCAGCCGTTGATTGCGGCGTTGCTGGAAGATGGCCTGGCACGGGCGCGGGGGGATCTTGAGGTGGGGGCGATCGTCGAGCGCATGCGGCTGCTGACCGGCAATGCCATCGAGCGCATGCGTGGGTGGGAAGGGGAGGCGCCTCAGGTGATCTACCTGGATCCGATGTTTCCGCACCGGGACAAGAGTGCGTTGGTGAAGAAGGAAATGCGGGTGTTCAGGCCGTTGGTGGGCGATGACCTGGATGCGCCGGCGTTGCTTGAGGCGGCGTTGGCGTTGGCTTCGCACCGGGTGGTGGTCAAGCGGCCGCGCAAGGCGCCCATTATCGATGGGCCCAAGCCGAGCCATAGCCTTGAGGGGAAATCGAGTCGGTACGATATTTATCCGAAGAAGGCTTTGAAATTTTAAGTTGTTGTTGGTTGTTGGTTGTTGGTTTTGGAAGTTGTATGCGCATTCATTTGCGATGTCGACGCATAGTCACCTTTCCGCCCTTACGGCGGCTTACTTTGGTCTTGGCCAAAGTAAGCAAAGCCGCTCGCTCCCATCATACGGCCCCTGCGCTGCGCTCCGGGGTCCCTTCGCTCCGGCGTCCTCCGGGCCCGCGCGGCCTCCGACTTGCTGCGCAAGTCTACATCTCGCGCCTTCGGCTACGCCGAAGGGTGCTGCGCACCAGGGCCCTCCAGACGCCTGCGCTCAGCCTCCTGAAGTCGCGAAGTTAGGGGCGGCGCCTGGGCTGGCGTTAGCTGTCGCTAGTGGGATTATGGGATCTCTGGATTGCAATCGCTGGCAAGCCAGCTCCCACAGGTTTGAGCGAAACTTTCAGACTTTCGCGGTACCTGTGGGAGCCGGCTTGCCGGCGATAGGGCCCAATCAAACAACACATCAACAGCAGTCAAACCTAGATCGCAACATCACTGCTCTTGATCTGCTCTTGATCTGCTCTTGATCTGCTCTTGATCTGTTTTTGCTTTTGCTTCTAAGCGCGCGATAGTCCAGGCAGCACAAATTGCGACTTCAGGAGGCCGCGCGGGCCCGGAAGGCGCCGGAGTCGAGGGGACCCCGGAGCGCAGCGCAGGGGCCGTATGATGGGAGCGAGCGGCTTTGCCTACTTTGGCCAAGACCAAAGTAGGCCGCCGTAAGGGCGCAAAGGTGACTATAAGTCGCCATCGCCGCCGAATGCGCATACATCTACCAAAACCAATACTCTGAAAGCCGAAGCCGAAGCCGAAGCCGAAGCCGAAGCCGAAGCCGAACTCAAACCAAAACCCGCGAACTCGCCACAACCACCACCGCCAGCCCAATCGCCAGATTGACCCCTACCATCCGCCGAATCCGCCCGAGAACCCCAGCCCCCGCCGCCCAATCCTCAGCCTGCACCGCCGTGCGCAATTCAGGCAGCAGCAACGACTGAATTCGCATGAACAAGGCAAACATCACGATCCCGCCACCGATCATCACCTGAACATACCGCGGCGCCGTCTCGAACCCGGCAAAGCGCAGGTGAATCATCCCCACCCCGCTGACAGCCAGCACCGCCACCGCCAGCCAGACCCATCTGAAGAACCGCTGGAAAACCTCCACCCACAAACGCAGCCGCGCCGGCCCCTCCAGGGCTGCAACCGTGGCCGGGCGCAGGATCAGCCAGGCGAAGAACATGCCACCGACCCAGACCAGGGCGGCAAGGACATGCAAGGTGTAGGGCAGGGCAAAGGCGAGCATCCGGATCTCCATGCGGCACAAAGGGCAATAGCGGGGTATGATAGCCGGCCCATGCGAAACACTGAAAATATATCCAGCCCTCCGGGCGCCTGCAGACCATGATCAGCAACGAACTCAAAGCCACCATCCAGGGCGCCTACTCGCGTTTCCTCGAAGCCAAAAGCCTCAAGCCACGCTATGGCCAGCGCCTGATGATTGCCGAAGTAGCCAAGGTGCTCGGCGATATCGCCTGCGACGACGAAGGGCGCCGTGCCGGCGAGCCCGCCGTGGTGGCGGTCGAGGCGGGTACCGGTACCGGCAAGACCGTCGCCTATGCCCTCGCCGCGATTCCGGCCGCCAAGGCCGCCGGCAAGCGCCTGGTGATCGCCACCGCGACCGTGGCGCTGCAGGAACAGATCGTGCTCAAGGACCTGCCCGACCTGATGCGCAACAGTGGGCTGAACTTCAGCTTCGCCCTGGCCAAAGGCCGTGGCCGCTACCTGTGCCTGTCCAAACTCGACATCCTGCTGCAGGAAGGCCACGCCCAGTCGGCCACCGCCCAGCTGTTCGAGGAGGAAGGTTTTCACATCGAAGTCGACGAGCGCAGCCAGAAGCTGTTCAACAGCATGATCGAGAAGCTCGCCGGCAACCGTTGGGACGGCGACCGCGACAGCTGGTCGGAAGCCGTCGAGGACCAGGATTGGGCACGCCTGACCACCGACCACAGCCAGTGCACCGGCCGGCATTGCCCGAACTTCCAGCAGTGCGTGTTCTACAAGGCGCGCGAAGGCATGGGCAAGGTCGATGTGATCGTCACCAACCACGACATGGTTCTCGCCGACCTCGCACTGGGCGGTGGCGCCGTACTGCCCGACCCGCGCGACACCATGTACGTGTTCGACGAAGGCCATCACCTGCCGGACAAGGCCATCGGCCATTTCGCCCACTATTCGCGCTTGCGCTCCACCGCCGACTGGCTGGAGCAGACCGCCAAGAACCTCACCAAGCTGCTGGCCCAGCACCCGCTGCCGGGCGACCTGGGGCGCTACATCGAGCAGGTGCCGGAGCTTGCCCGCGAGGTGCGTACCCAACAGCAGTTCATGTTCACCCTGTGCGAGCAGGTGGCCGACTTCCGCACCGGTGAAGACATGGAAGGCCGCGACCGCCCGCGCTACCGCTTCGAAGGCGGCGTGGTGCCCGAGCAGATCCGCGAAGTCGGCATCGAGCTGAAAAAAGGCTTCGCCCGCCTGAACGACCTGTTCACCCGCCTGGCCGACCTGCTCAAGGAAGGCATGGATGGCGAGAACAACATCGGCATCGCCAGCCACCAGGCCGAGGAGTGGTATCCGCTGTTCGGCAGCCTGGTGACCCGTGCCCAGGGCAACTGGGAGCTGTGGACTGCGTTCACCGCCGAAGACCCGGAAGACAACCCGCCCATGGCACGTTGGTTGACCCTGGCCGAAAGTGGCGCGCTGTTCGATATCGAGGTCAACGCCAGCCCGATTCTCGCCGCCGAGATGCTGCGTAAAAGCCTGTGGAACGTCGCCTACGGCGCCCTGGTGACGTCGGCGACGCTGACCGCGCTGGGCAAGTTCGATCGCTTCCGCATGCGCTCCGGGTTGCCGCGCGACGCGGTGCAGTGCGTGGTGCCCAGCCCGTTCGTGCATGGCGATGCCGGCCTGTTGCGGGTGCCCGACCTGGGCGCCGACCCACGCGATGCCACGGCGCACACCGCCTCGATCATCCGTGAACTGCCGAACATCGTCGAAGGTGCGCGGGGCGCACTGGTGCTGTTCTCGTCGCGTAAACAAATGCAGGACGTGTTCGATGGCCTCGACCGCGACTGGCGCAAGCTGGTGCTGATCCAGGGCAACCTGTCCAAACAGGAAACCCTGAACAAGCACAAGGCGCGGGTCGACGACGGCCAGCACAGCGTACTGTTCGGCCTGGCCAGTTTCGCCGAGGGTGTCGACCTGCCGGGCGCCTATTGCGAGCACGTGGTGATCGCCAAGATCCCCTTTGCCGTGCCCGACGATCCGGTCGAAGCGGCCCTGGCCGAGTGGATCGAGGCCCGTGGCGGCAACCCGTTCATGGAAATCGCCGTGCCCGATGCCTCGCTGCGCCTGATCCAGGCCTGCGGCCGGCTGCTGCGGACCGAACAGGACCGCGGCGTCATCACCTTGCTCGACCGGCGCCTGGTCACCCAGCGCTACGGCAAGGCTATTCTCAATGCGCTGCCGCCATTCCGACGGGAAATCGGCTGACTGCCGGAGCAAGACGCGTTGCCCGTTGTCCATACTCGATCGTGAGCCCATGACGGGCTCAGAAGGAGAGCCACCGCCCTATGATCCGCCGTACCCTGCCTGTGATGTTCTCCCTGTTGTTCAGTACGCCGTTGCTGGCCGGGCAACAGACACTGTTCAGCTTCGTGCGCCCCGCCGCAGTGGTCAACGTGACCACCCAGGACGCTGCGATGCCACAGTACAACGCGGAGCAGACCGCTGAAGGCGAGGTGTTGCGGCGGGTGGTGTTCAATCCGGTGGCGCAGCCAACCTTGCGCCTGGCGCCGCCCAGTGGGGCCTGGGACTGGTCGGCCGGGCAGGCCCTGACACTGCGCCTGCAAAGCGGCATGGACTGGGCGCTGACCGTTGACGTGGTGGTGCAGAGCAGCGATGGGCGCACCCTCACCAGCCGCATCGACTTGCCGGCAGGGCCGGCTCAAACGATGATGATCCCCCTCAAGGCCAGCTCGCCGCTCAGCCAGGGCATGCGCGCCGGCCCGCCGATGCCATGGGCCCATGAAGGCCAGCGCCTGCTGCTGACCAGCAGTGCGGGGGAGGTCGACCTCAAGCAAGTCACCTCGGTCAGCCTGAGTATCCCCAGCCCCAAAGTGGCGCAGAGCCTGCTGATCGAGAAAGTCGGCCTGCAGGACGACGATCAGGCGTTCAAGGCTGCTTACAGCGAGCTGATCGACGGCTATGGCCAGTCCACCCGTGGGCGCTGGCCGGAGAAGATCGTCAGCGACGAGCAGCTCAAGGCTGCCGACAATCGCGAGCAGGCCCAGCTTAAAAGCTGGCTGGGCGAGCGCGACAAGCTCGGCCTGGACACCTATGGCGGCCTGCTGGCCGGGCCAGCCTTCGAGGCCAAGGGCTTTTTCCGTACGGAAAAACGCGACGGGCGCTGGTACCTGGTGACGCCTGACGGGCACCCGTTCTATTCCCTGGGCGTCAATGCCGTCGCCGCCGATGGTGGGCGCACTTACGTCGCCGGCCGTGAAGGCATGTTCAAGGCACTGCCGGCTGATGGCGATGCACTGGCGGCGTTCTATGGCGAGGGCAACAACGATGACGGCAACACCTCGTCCCAGGGGCGCCAGTTCAAGCAGGGGCGCTGGTTCGATTTCTATGCGGCCAACCTCCAGCGCACCTACGGCAAGCCGTGCCCGGCGACGGCCGAGCCTGCCTGCCCACCCCTGGCTCTGGACCTGACGCGCTGGCAGGCACACACCCTCGACCGCCTGCAGGCCTGGGGCTTCAATACCTTGGGCAACTGGAGCGATCCAGGCTTTGCCCAGGCCAAGCGCATGCCGTACACGCTGCCACTGTCGATCGTCGGCGATTACGCCAGTATCAGCACCGGCATGGACTGGTGGGGGCGCATGCCTGACCCGTTCGACCCGCGTTTCGCCATGGCCACCGAGCGTGCCGTGGCCATCGCTGCCCGTGACCACCGTGACGACCCTTGGCTGATCGGCTACTTCGCCGACAACGAACTGGCCTGGGCCGCGCCGGGCGATGACCCCAAGGCCCGCTATGGGTTGGCCTACGGCACCCTGCGCCTGACCACCGATGTGCCGGCCAAGCGCGCGTTCCTCAAGCAGCTGCGCGACAAGTACCGCAACCAGGAAGGGCTGTCGAAAGCCTGGGGCATCGAGCTGAAGGCCTGGGAACTGATGGAAGACCCCGGCTTCGAGGCGCCGCTGCCTGACCCGGCGCATCCGGAAATCGAGCGCGACTACCAGTACTTCCAGCAGGTGTTCGCCCAGACCTACTTCAAGACCCTCTCGGATTCGCTGAAATGGCATGCCCCCAATCACCTGCTGCTGGGGGGGCGCTTCGCCGTGAGCACGCCGGAAGCGGTCAAGGCCTGCGCCGAGTTTTGCGACGTGCTGAGCTTCAACTTCTATACCCTCAAGCCCGAGGACGGTTATGACTTCGCCAGGCTGGCCGAGCTGGACAAGCCGGTGTTGGTTTCGGAGTTCCAGTTCGGCTCCCGCGACCGTGGCCCATTCTGGCCCGGCCCGTTGGAAGTGGCCCGCGAGGAAGACCGTGGCCCGGCCTACGGCAACTTCCTCAAGGCGGCCCTGGCCCAGCCGATGATCGTCGGCGCCCATTGGTTCCAGTACCTCGACCAACCGGCCAGCGGGCGGCTGCTGGATGGCGAAAACGGCCATCTGGGGCTGGTGGCCATCACTGATGTGGCCTATCCGGGGTTTGTCGAAGCGGTGCGCCGCAGCAACCTGCAAGCCGTTGGTCAGTTGCGCAAGACCCTCGACAAACCCGCGCAGTGACTGCCCTGCGCCCCTCGAATATCGGTTTTACCTTGCGACCACCCAGCCACATTCAGTAGGCAAAAGGGCCAACTACTGAAACAATGCACGCCTTTTTCGGCAAGGTCGTACGGAGAACAGGCGGGTGCAGATTCAGGGCCACTATGAGCTGAAGTTCGAGGCGGTGCGTGAAGCCTTCGCCGCGTTGTTCGAGGATCCCCAGGAGCGCGGTGCGGCGTTGTGCATCCAGGTCGGCGGCGAGACCGTGGTCGACCTGTGGGCCGGCAGTGCCGACAAGGATGGGCGCGAGGCCTGGCACAGCGACACCATCGCCAACCTGTTTTCCTGCACCAAGACATTTACCGCCGTCACGGCCCTGCAACTGGTGGGCGAGGGCAAGCTGGCGCTGGATGTACCGGTCGCACGCTACTGGCCGGAGTTTGCCCAGGCCGGTAAAGAGCAGGTCACCTTGCGCCAGCTGCTCAGCCACCGCGCAGGCCTGCCGGCCATTCGTGAGCTGTTGCCGGCCGAAGCCCTGTACGACTGGCAGGCAATGGTCGACGCGCTGGCCGCCGAGGCCCCCTGGTGGACCCCAGGCACCGAGCATGGCTATGCCGCGATCACCTATGGCTGGCTGATCGGTGAGCTGATCCGCCGCGCCGATGGCCGTGGGCCGGGCGAGTCGATTGTTGCGCGCACCGCCAGGCCGCTGGGCCTGGATTTCCATGTGGGCCTGGCGGATGAAGAATTTCACCGCGTGGCGCACATCGCCCGCGGCAAGGGCAACCCGGGGGATGCTGCGGCCCAGCGCCTGCTGCAGGTGACCCTGCGCGAGCCCGAAGCACTGTCGACCCGCGCCTTCACCAACCCGCCGGCGATCCTCACCAGCACCAACAAGCCTGAATGGCGGCGCATGCAGCAACCGGCGGCCAATGGCCACGGCAACGCACGCAGCCTGGCGGGCTTCTACGCCGGCCTGCTCGACGGCAGCCTGCTCGAGTCCGAGCTGCTCGACGAGCTGACCCGCGAACACAGCCTCGGCCAGGACCGTACCCTGCTGACCCAGACCCGCTTTGGCCTGGGCTGCATGCTTGATCAGCCCCAGGTGGCCAACGCCACCTTCGGCCTTGGTGCCCGGGCATTCGGGCATCCGGGCGCAGGCGGCTCGGTTGGCTTTGCCGACCCCGAACACGACGTGGCCTTCGGCTTCGTGACCAACACGCTGGGCCCGTACGTGCTGATGGACCCGCGCGCGCAAAAACTGGTGCGTGTGCTTGCCGGCTGCCTTTGATCGGGTGGCGCGGGTATTGCCTTGCCCCTTTGACTATCCTCAGTGCCAACGCCTGAAAGGTGTGGGTAGAATTTCTTTCAATTTCATGGTGTATCGCTGATGTCTTCACATAAAACCTTAGCACTCGCCCTGTGCCTGACCATGACTGGCTGCGCCAGCCACTCGCAGGACAGTTCGAAAGACAGCGGTTCGAGCTGGTGGCCCTTCGGCTCGGATAAAGTCGCCGACAAGGAAGTGAAAGCGGCCGTGACCGAAAGCGTCGCCAAGGCTGATGCCAAGTCCGAGAGCGGCAGCCGCTGGTGGTGGCCATTCGGGGGCGACGAGAAAGCCACGCAAGCTGCAGCCGTGCCCAAGATCGACCAGAAGGCCACGCAGGCCTGGCTCGACCAGTACGAACCCAAGGTGCGCGAAGCCATCAAGGGCAGCAAGTTCGAGTTGGAGCGCCGCGAAGACGTGCTGGCGGTGACCATCCCGGTGGATGGTTCCTACAATCCGGACCGTCCCAACATGTTGCTGCCGATGACCCTGAGCCCGATCACCCAGGTTGCCAAGGCCATCGAAACCGACAGCAAGACCGCCATCCTCATCCTCGGCCATGGCGACAGCAGTGGTGCCACTGCCGCTACCCAGAAGCTGAGCCTCGAGCGTGCCGCTTCGGTGTCGGCGATTTTCCGTCTCAGCGGCCTGCAGCGTGATCGCCTGATGCTCAAAGGCATGGGTTCGGTCATGCCGCGTGCCGCCAACGACAGCGCCCCGGGCCGTGCCCTGAACCGTCGCGTCGAATTGCTGCTGACGCCAAAGGACACCATGGTTGCCCTGTTGGCCAAGTACCAGCAGGCAGCGCCTGCGCCAGCCGCAGCGCCGATGGTTGCCGTGCAGGACACCAAGGCGCCGGCAGCCAAGGCCGCAGCCGCCAAACCGGCCGCCAAGCCTGCAGCGAAAAAACCAGCCGCCAAAGCCAAGGCTCCGGCCAAGGCCACCACGGCTGCGAAAAAGAAAGCCGCTCCGGCCAAACCTGCCGCGAAGAAGGCCAGCACCGACAAGAAAGTCGCCGCCAACAGCCCTGCGAAGACCAACTGATCGTCAAGGAAACGCAGCCATGACCCAATCCCTGGCCGATATGCGCCGCGACTACACCCGTGATGGCCTGGCCGAAGCCCAGGCGCCGGGTGAGCCGTTCGCGCTGTTCCACCAATGGTTCGCCGACGCGGTGAAAACCGAGCAGCTGCCGGTGGAAGCCAATGCCATGACCCTGGCCACTGTCGATGCCGACGGTCGCCCGCATTGCCGGGTGCTGCTGCTCAAGGCCCTGGATGCGCAAGGTTTCACCTTCTTCACCAACTACGAAAGCGCCAAGGGCCAGCACATCGCGGCCAGGCCGTTTGCGGCGATGACCTTCTTCTGGCCGGCGCTGGAGCGCCAGGTGCGGATCGAGGGGCGGGTGGAAAAGGTCACGGCCAAGGAGTCGGACGACTACTTCCAGGTGCGCCCGCTGGGCAGCCGCCTGGGGGCCTGGGCGTCACCACAAAGCCGGGTGATCGCTGACCGCGAGGAGCTGGAGGGGCTGGTCAAGGCCACCGAGGCGCGCTTCAGCGACACGCAGCCCCATTGCCCTGAACACTGGGGCGGTTATCGCTTGCTGCCGGAGCGCATCGAGTTCTGGCAGGGCCGCGCCAGCCGGTTGCATGATCGCCTGAACTATCGGCTGGTGGATGGCCAGTGGCAGCGTGAGCGCCTGGCACCCTAACCCTTGAACGCGGCGGCCTCGCGCTCCAGCCAGGCCGCCAGCGCTTTGCGCTTGATCTTTTCTGCCCGCGCCCGCTCCAGCAACTGGAGCATGAATGCCCGCTTCGCCGGGTCTTCCCCCGCCAGTGACATGGCCAGGTCGCGGTCCATCCAACGCCTCATGCGCACATACAGCCAGCCGTGGAAGTACAGGCCGGCGACAGTCGTCACCACGACGATGAAGTAATCCATGGCTATCCTTGGTCCAACCTGAGTGCCCGTTGCACAGCCGGTGGTGGCTGTACCTGAGCTGAATGGGAACAAATTTATAACGTTTGCGCCGTGACACCTGTCAAGGCGAGGCGTCTAATGAGCACCTGAAACTTTTGGAGATTGTCCTCATGCGTAAATCCGTTTTGCTGGTGGCGAGCTTCACCACCATGGCGTTGTTGCTGGGCGGCTGCCAGTCGTCGCTGACCGGTGACAGCTACTCCCGTGATGAGGCCCGCCGCGTGCAGACCGTGCGCATGGGCACCATCGAATCGCTGCGCCCGGTGAAGATCGAAGGCACCAAGACGCCAATCGGTGGCGGTGCTGGCGCCATTGTCGGTGGGGTTGCCGGCAGCGCCGTTGGCGGTGGCCGTGGCAGCATCGTTGCCGCGGTGATTGGCGCCGTGGCCGGTGGCCTGGCCGGCTCCGCCGCCGAAGAAGGCCTGACCCGCACCCAGGGCGTCGAGATCACCGTGCGTGAAGACGATGGCAGCATGCGCGCCTATGTGCAGCAAGTGCAGCAGAACGAAATCTTCCGCGTTGGCGAGCGTGTGCGCATCATGACTGTCGATGGCACCAGCCGCGTCACTCACTGATCGCAAGGCAAAAAGAAACCCCGACACGGCTTTGCCGGTCGGGGTTTCTTTTTGCCTGCTGGATTCAGCGGACAGCGGCTTTGCGGCTTGCCATGGCAGTGATCAGGTAGCCGACCACGGCGGCGAAGAACGAGCCGGTGAGGATGCCCATGCGGTCCATGCCCGCATAGTCGCTGCTACCCGGTATGAAGGCCAGGGAGCCGACGAACAGGCTCATGGTGAAACCAATCCCGCAGAGGATCGCCACCCCGAGCACCTGGCCCCAGTTGGCCTCGGCCGGCAGCGCGGCCAGGCGCAGCTTGACGGCAATCCAGGTCAGGCCGAACACCCCGACGGTCTTGCCGGCCAGCAGGCCGAGCGCGATGCCCATGGGCACCGGGTGGGTGAAGCTTTCCAGGGTGACACCGGCCAGCGAAACCCCGGCATTGGCGAAGGCGAACAGCGGCAGGATGGCGTAGGCGACCCAGGGGTGCAGCGCGTGTTCCAGGCTCAGCAGCGGCGAGGTTTCGGCGTGCTTGGTACGCAGCGGGATGCACAGGGCCAGGGCTACGCCGGCAAGCGTGGCGTGCACACCGCTCTTGAGCACGCAGACCCAGAGGACCAGGCCGATCACCAGGTAAGGGCCCAGCTTGACCACCCCCAGCCGATTCATGGCGAGCAACGCGATCAGGCAGGCGCCGGCCAGCATCAGCGACAGGCTGGACAGGGTGCCGGAGTAGAACAGGGCGATGACGATGATCGCGCCCAGGTCGTCAATGATCGCCAGGGTCATCAGGAACAGCTTCAGCGACACCGGCACACGCTTGCCCAGCAGCGCGAGCACGCCCAGTGCAAAGGCGATGTCGGTGGCGGTAGGGATCGCCCAACCGGCCACGGCGGCCGGGTTGTCGCGGTTGATGAACCAGTAGATCAGCGCCGGCACCACCATGCCGCCGATGGCGGCAGTGGCGGGCAGGATGACCTGGGAAGGCTTGGACAGATGACCGTCGACCACCTCGCGCTTGACCTCAAGGCCAATGAGCAGGAAGAACAGCGCCATCAGGCCGTCGTTGATCCACAGCAGCAGTGGCTTGGCGATCTCGAGGGCGCCGACCTGCACGGCTACCGGGACTTCGAGCAGGCCGTTGTACAGGTAGGAAAGCGGCGAATTGTTGATGATCAGGGCCAGCACGGCGGCGGCGATCAGCAGCAGGCCGCTGGCGGCTTCCAATTGGAAGAAACGAGCGAAGAGGCTACGCACGGGTGAGGGCTCTCCAATAGCTGGATTGAAACGGGCGTACACCCTAGCGTGTAGGGATATGCTTTAAAACAAAAACTATATTCGTTTTTGTTATAAGGTGTTGCGGGTTTGGCGGGGCAAGCCTAGACGGCAATGCGGAGAAGGGCAGGAAGGTATTTCGCAGGGTGGCGTCAGAAAAATCCGAGAATGACCACAGGCCTGTGCCGTCAAGGCGACACAGGCCTGTTGAAGGGTCAGTCGTTCAGGCCCAGCAGGTCCCGTGCTACGGCCTCGGCAATGCGGATGCCGTCGACACCGGCGGACAGGATGCCGCCGGCGTAGCCCGCGCCTTCACCCGCCGGGAACAGGCCCTTGAGGTTCAGGCTCTGGAAGCTGTCGTCACGGGTGATGCGCAGCGGCGAGGAGGTGCGCGTCTCGATCCCGGTCAGCACGGCATCGTGCAGGCTGTAGCCCTTGATCTGGCGGTCGAAGGCCGGCAGTGCCTCGCGGATGGCTTCGATGGCGAAGGCTGGCAGGCTCGCCGCCAGGTCACAGAGGGTAACGCCCGGCTTGTACGACGGCTCGACGCTGCCCAGCGCCGTGGAGGCGCGCCCGGCCACGAAGTCACCCACCAGCTGCGCCGGTGCCTGGTAGTTGCTGCCGCCCATCACGTAGGCGTGGGACTCCAGGCGTTCCTGGAGTTCAATGCCGGCCAGCGGGCTGCCCGGGTAGTCGCGCTCCGGGTCGATGCCGACCACCAGGCCCGAGTTGGCGTTACGCTCGTTGCGCGAGTACTGGCTCATGCCGTTGGTGACCACGCGGCCCGGCTCGCTGGTGGCGGCGACCACGGTGCCACCTGGGCACATGCAGAAGCTGTAGACCGAGCGACCGTTGCTGGCGTGGTACACCAGCTTGTAGTCGGCGGCCCCCAGCTTCGGGTGCCCGGCATACTTGCCCAGGCGCGCCTTGTCGATCAGCGACTGTGGGTGTTCGATGCGGAAACCCACCGAGAACGGCTTGGCCTCCATGAAAACGCCCTTGGCGTGAAGCATGCGGAAGGTGTCGCGGGCGCTGTGGCCCAAGGCCAGGACCACATGGCGCGACAGCAGTTGCTCACCGCTTTGCAGGACCACGCCGGTCAGTTGCTCGCCCTCGACCAGCAGGTCGGTGACCTTCTGCTCGAAGCGCACTTCGCCGCCCAGGCTGATGATCTCTTCGCGCATCTTCTCGACCATGCTGGTCAGGCGGAAGGTGCCGATGTGCGGCTTGTTGATGTAGAGGATTTCGTCCGGCGCACCGGCCTTGACGAACTCTTCCAGGACCTTGCGGCCATGGTGCTGCGGGTCCTTGATCTGGCTGTACAGCTTGCCGTCGGAGAAAGTCCCGGCGCCGCCTTCGCCGAACTGCACGTTGGACTCGGGGTTGAGCACGCTTTTGCGCCACAGGCCCCAGGTGTCCTTGGTGCGCTGGCGCACTTCCTTGCCGCGCTCGAGGACGATCGGCTTGAAGCCCATCTGTGCCAGCAGCAGGCCGGCGAAGATGCCGCACGGGCCGAAGCCGACCACGATGGGGCGCGCCTGCTGGTCGGCCTTGGCATGGCCAACGAACTTGTAGCTGATATCCGGGGCGACGCTGATTTTCGGATCGTCGGCGAACACCCGCAGCAGTTCGTCTTCGTTGCTGGCTTCGAGGTCGATGGTGTAGATGAACAGCAGCTCGCTGTTCTTCTTGCGCGCATCGTAGCTGCGCTTGAACAGGGTGAAGCCGAGCAGTTGCTCATCCGCGATGCCCAGGCGCTGGACGATGGCTGTGCGCAGCTCGTCGTCGGAGTGGTCCAGGGGCAGCTTGAGTTCGGTGATTCGTAGCATGGCAGGGTCCAGTATCCCGGCCATGGGCGGCCGGCGGCTTTACACAAACCGCCAAGTATAAGCTGTTCGCCGCCCCGACTGGCAGGATAAAAACACCCGGCGATCAGAGGTCGCGGGCACCGCCGTAGTAGGCGCAGCCCTTCAGGGTCTTGCCGTCGATGCGCAGTTCGGCCTTGAGGTGGCGGATGGCACCGGTGGCAACGTCGACGCAGCGCTGCGGCGCAACCCACAGCTCGACGCGCTGGCCGTTGGCTTCGCTGGACAGGCTCAGGCCGCCGCCGGGCAGCTCTTCTTCGAGGAATGGCAGCGGCAGGGGTTCCTGGCCGACGCGGTTGAGCACCATGCCCTTGCCACTGGCCTTGATGTCCCAGTCCGGCTCGTGGCCACCCGCGCGCAGGGTCAGTTGCTTGAAGTTGGGGTCTTCGCAGCCGTGGGCGGTGGGCTCCAGGCGGTACAGGCGGGTGACGTCGATCTGGCCATCGCTGCCGGCCTGCTTGCTGCCGGTCAGGCGGCCGCGCAGGTCGCTGAACAGTTTGTCCTTGGAGTCCTTGGCCAGGTTGGCGGCTTCCTGCAGGATCGCGGTGCTGCCGGCGTCATTGATGATGAACTGGCGGGCTTCGTTGCAGGGTTTGAACAGCAGGTGGCCGCCGCCGGCACTCAGTTCGCCCTGCATGCGCGTGGTGCCGAGGTTGGGGTCGACCGGTTTTTCGGCCAGCACCTGGCAGCCGGCGAACAGGGGCAGCAGGGCGGCGAGCAACAGGGGAGGGGTGAGGCGCATGGGGCGGGCTCCGGAGAACTGTGCAAAAGAGCTGGCCACGTTACTCAGGGTGCGTCTGGATCACAAGCATCAGGGCAATCCGCGTGTGCTTCTTCGCGGGCAAGCCCGCTCCCACAGGATCAGCGGTAGTTCAGGATTGCGCAGTACCTGTGGGAGCGGGCTTGCCCGCGAAGAAGACACGCCTGATTAGCAGGCAGAAAAAAGGGCCCGAAGGCCCTTTGATCTTTCAACCCCCGAGGTACGCGTCACGCACCTTCGGGTCGGTCAGCAGTGCTTCACCGGTACCCTGCATCACCACCTTGCCGTTCTCCAGCACATAGGCGCGATCAGCGATTTTCAGCGCCTGGTTGGCGTTCTGCTCCACCAGGAACACCGTCACGCCATCGCGGCGCAGCTGTTCGATGATGTCGAAGATCTGCTGGATGATGATCGGCGCCAGGCCCAGCGAGGGTTCGTCGAGCAGCAACAGCTTGGGCTTGCTCATCAGCGCACGGCCAATGGCCAGCATCTGCTGTTCGCCACCGGACATGGTGCCGCCGCGCTGGATATAGCGCTCCTTCAGGCGCGGGAACAGCTGCAGGACTTTGTCCAGCTGCTCCTGGTAGTCGCCCTTGTCGGTGAAAAAGCCGCCCATGGCCAGGTTTTCCTCGACGGTCAGGCGGGAGAACACGCGGCGGCCTTCCGGCACTACCGCGATGCTCTTGCGCATGATCTGCGAGGAGCTCTGGCCGACCAGCTCTTCACCCAGGTACTTGATGCTGCCGCTGTGGGCCTGGGGCGAACCGCAGAGGGTCATCAGCAGCGTCGACTTGCCGGCACCGTTGGCGCCGATCAGGGTGACGATCTCGCCCTGGTTGATCTCCACGTTGACGCTGTGCAGCGCCTGGATCTTGCCGTAGAAGGTGGAAACGTTCTCGAACTTCAGCATTTACGCCTCCCCCAGGTAGGCCTTGATCACATCAGGGTTGCCGCGAATCTCTTCCGGCGTGCCATCGGCCAGGGGCGTGCCCTGGTTGATGACCACGATGTGGTCGGAGATGCTCATCACCAGCTTCATGTCGTGCTCGATCAGCAGCACGGTCACGTTGTGCGATTCACGCAGGTAGCTGATGAGCGCCTTGAGGTCTTCGGTCTCTTTGGGGTTCAGGCCGGCGGCCGGTTCGTCGAGCATGATGATCCGTGGCTGGGTCATCATGCAGCGGGCGATTTCCAGGCGCCGTTGCTGGCCGTAGGCGAGGGTGCCGGCGGTACGGTTGGCGAACTCGGTCAGGTTGACCTTCTCCAGCCAGTACTGGGCGCGCTCCATGGCCTCCTTCTCGCTGCGGCGGAAGCTCGGGGTCTTGAACAGGCCGGCGAAGAAGTTGGTGTTGAGGTGGCGGTGCTGGGCGATCAGCAGGTTTTCCAGCGCGGTCATTTCCTTGAACAGGCGCACGTTCTGGAAGGTCCGCACCACGCCCTTGCGGGCGATCTGATGGCCGGCCAGGCCCTGGATGGGCTGGCCGTCGAGCAGGATGGTGCCGCCGCTGGGCTTGTAGAAGCCGGTCAGGCAGTTGAACACGGTGGTCTTGCCGGCGCCGTTCGGGCCGATCAATGCCACCACCTGTTTCTCCTTGACGGTCAGGCCCACGCCGTTGACCGCCAACAAGCCGCCGAAGCGCATGCTCAGGCCGCTGACTTGCAGAATTTCGCGGCTCATCGAGGCAGCTCCATGTGCGGACGTTGCATGGGCAGCAGGCCCTGCGGACGCCAGATCATCATCAACACCATCAGCGCACCGAACATCAGCATCCGGTATTCGCTGAACTCACGCATCATCTCCGGCAGCAGGATCATCACGATGGCCGCGAGAATCACGCCCAACTGTGAACCCATGCCACCCAGCACGACGATGGCGAGGATGATCGCCGACTCGATGAAGGTGAACGACTCCGGTGTCACCAGCCCTTGGCGGGCGGCGAAGAAGCTGCCGGCGAATCCGGCGAAGCAGGCACCCAGGGTGAAGGCCGAGAGCTTGATCACGGTGGGGTTCAGGCCCAGCGCACGGCAGGCGATCTCGTCTTCACGCAGCGCTTCCCACGCACGGCCGATCGGCATGCGCAGCAGGCGGTTGATGACGAACAGCGCCAGCAGGGCCAGCAGCAGGGCGACCAGGTAGAGGAAGATGACCTTGTTGATCGAGTTGTATTCCAGCCCGAAGAACTCGTGGAAGGTCTGCATCCCTTCGGCAGCCTTGCGTTCGAAGGTCAGGCCGAAGAACTCCGGCTTGGGGATGTTGCTGATGCCGTTGGGGCCGCCGGTCCAGTCGGTGAGGTTACGCAGGAACAGGCGAATGATCTCGCCGAAGCCCAGCGTGACGATTGCCAGGTAGTCGCCGCGCAGGCGCAGCACCGGGAAACCGAGCAGGAAGCCGAAGGTGGCGGCCATCAGGCCGGCGATCGGCAGGCACACCCAGAAGCTCCAGCCCAGGTAGTGCGAGAGCATCGCGTAGCTGTAGGCGCCGACGGCGTAGAAGCCGACATAACCCAGGTCGAGCAGGCCCGCCAGGCCGACCACGATGTTCAGGCCCAGGCCCAGCAACACGTAGATCAGGATCAGGGTGGCGATGTCGACCGCGCCGCGCGAGCCGAAGAACGGCCAGATCAGGGCGGCGACGATCAGGCCCATGATCACCCAGCGCTGGGTTTTCGGCAGGGTGAGGAAGTTGCTCACCGACGGCGGTACCAGCTTGCGGTCCGAGCGGCGGCCCATCACCGCACTCCACTGCTTGTCGAATAGCACGCGCAGGAACATCAGCACCGAGCACACGGCGATGATGCTGATGGTGAACGAGCCCTGGCTGTGAACGATCAGGCTGATGCCGTCGATGCTGAGTTTCAGGCCCAGCACCGGGAAGGCCACGGCCCAGACCAGCAAGGCGCTGAAGAACGCCTGTTTAAGATTTCTGTTCATACTTTTTCAACCTCCGGGCGGCCCAGGATGCCGGTCGGCCGGAACAGCAGGACAAGAACCAAAAGACCGAATGCCACCACGTCCTTGTACTGGTCGCCGAAGATGTCGGCGCCGAACGCTTCGGCCACGCCCAGCACCAGCCCGCCGAGCATGGCGCCCGGAATGCTGCCGATGCCGCCCAGTACCGCCGCGGTGAAGGCCTTAAGGCCCACCAGGAAACCGGCGTTGGGGTTGATCACCCCGTACTGCATGCTCAGCAGCACGGCCGCCACCGCCGCCAGCGCGGCACCGATGACGAAGGTCAGGGCGATGATGTTGTTGGTGTTGATACCCAGCAGGTTGGCCATCTTGATGTCCTCGGCGCAGGCGCGGCAGGCGCGGCCCAGGCGGGAACGGGAGATGAACAGGGTGAGGCAGGTCATGGCGATCAGCGTCACCACGAAGACCAGGATCTGCATGTAGCTGATCAGGACTTCCTCCGCGCCGCCCGGCCCGAAGGAAATGTTCCCGGGGATCAGGTTGGGGATGGATTTGTCCTTGGAGTCCTGGGACAGCAACACGGTGTTCTGCAGGAAGATCGACATGCCGATGGCGGAGATCAGCGGGATCAGCCGGTTGCTGTTGCGCAGCGGCCGGTAGGCGACCCGCTCGATGCTGTAGCCGTAGGCACTGGTGACGCAGATGGTGGCGACGAAGGCCACGGTCATCAGGATCGGCAACGAATGGATGCCCATCATGGCCAGCCCGGCGAGGGCGATGAAGGCCACGTAGGAACCGATCATGTACACCTCGCCGTGGGCGAAGTTGATCATGCCGATGATGCCGTACACCATCGTGTAACCGATGGCGATCAGGGCATAGGTACTGCCGATGGTCAGTCCGTTAACCAGTTGTTGTAGGAAATGGTAGATCTCAGGCATTACAGCGCTCCTAAAAACCTGATTTGCATTTCACTGGTGGGGGATGACCCCGGCCCATGTTCTCGTGGTCTTCGCCACGTGATCTTTTGCGGGCACTGCCAGGAAACCGCGGGTGACGGTTTTAAGATTTTCAGGTGGGCCGGCCCCCGGATCGCGGGGATCAGGCCCATAGAACCTCGTAAAACAAAGCCCACTGCTCGCACAGTGGGCTTCTCGGTCAGCTATTAGTCACGCAGTTACTGAGGAGAGACTTCGGTCTTCGGCTTGCCGAAGTGCCATTCGTAGACCACGAACTTGAAGTCTTTCAGGTCGCCTTTCTCGTCGTAGGACAGGGTGCCGGTTGGGGTCTTGAAGGAACCGGCGTGGATGGCGGCTGCCACTTTGTCGGTGTCTTCGGACTTGGCGGCCTTGATGCCTTCGGCGATCAGCTCGACGGCCGAGTAGGCCGGGAACACGAACGGGCCGCTTGGGTCTTTGCCGTCAGCCTTGATGGCGTCGACGATGGCCTTGTTCTCCGGGTCCTGGTCGAAGGACTTCGGCAGGGTCACCAGCAGGCCTTCGGAGGCGTTCTGGGCGATCTGCGAGATGGAGTCGTTACCCACGCCTTCCGGGCCCATGAACTTGGCTTTCAGGCCCTTCTCTTGCGCCTGGCGCAGGATCAGGCCCAGCTCTGGGTGGTAGCCGCCGTAGTAGACGAAGTCGACGTTGTTCTGCTTGAGCTTCTGGATGATCGAGGAGAAGTCCTTGTCACCGGCGTTCAGGCCTTCGAAGACGGCAACCTTGGTGCCTTTCTTCTCGAGGGTCTGCTTGACCGCGGTGGCGATGCCTTCACCGTACTGCTGCTTGTCGTGCAGTACCGCGACCACTTTCGGTTTGACGTGGTCGGCGATGTAGTTGCCGGCGGCCGGGCCCTGGGCGCTGTCCAGGCCGATGGTGCGGAAGATCAGCTTGTAGCCACGGGCGGTGATTTCCGGCGAAGTGGCGGCCGGGGTGATCATGATCACGCCTTCGTCTTCGTAGATGTCGGACGCAGGCTGGGTGGAGCTGGAGCACAGGTGGCCGATCACGAACTTGACGCCGTCGTTGACCACTTTGTTGGCGACTGCAACGGCCTGTTTAGGGTCGCACGCGTCGTCGTATTCCTTGGCTTCGAGCATCTTGCCATCGACGCCGCCCTTGGCGTTGATGTCCTTGATGGCCTGTTTGGCGCCGATGAACTGCATGTCGCCGTATTGGGTGACCGGACCTGTCTTGGGGCCGGCGATGCCGATCTTGATGGTATCGGCGGCAAACGAATGGCTGGCAACCCCGGCCAGAACCATTGCGGCGAACAGCTTGGAAATCTTGATCATAGTGCTCCACTCATTCTGTTGTAATTCTTATAGTCCTGGAGGCCAGGCCTACAGACCGGGCGGGAATCGCAGTTGGCCACGCCTAACCGCAACCCCACCTTCCCCCGGAACATGTCCCGGAACTGTACCGGTACAGTGTAGAGCGCCGTCCGAGCGCTTGAAAAGCGGGCGAAAAGCGTCTGTTTCCTGGGGTGTCGCCTGATCGACATAAAGATACAGAAAAGCGCCATCACTTTGCCTGCACTCTCGGCGCGCCCCCACAAGTTCGCGGCGAATCGACCAAATTACGTATTTGAAACCGGGTTTTTCTGCAAAAATGCCGGCCTTTTTTCTTGGCCGATTTTTGCGCAGGTAAACCCATGACTGATCAAGTAAGCACCCTCTATGCCAAATTGCTCGGCGAGACCGCTGTCATCGAGTGGAAAGCCCTGGAACGTTTCTGGGCCAAGGGTGACCTGATTTGGGTCGACCTGAGCATCGACCTGATCGTCGTTGCCGAGGCAATGGCCGAGAATCGCAGCGAGATCTTCGCCAAGTGGCGCAGTGATGGCACTGTCGGACCGGTTTCGGCAGAGCAGGCGCTTGACCTGCAAACCCGCGATCCAGAGATCTGGGCAGTGGTCGTTTCGCCGTTCATCGTGATTCAGGAAAAGAAAGCGGAATAAGCACGCGCTTTTTTAGTGCGCAAAATCGCACAGGCGCCTCGCGATGGTGCGCGTTGACGCTCACGTAAGGTGGAAGTAAGTAACAGTGGCGGGATGATTCGGCGGGGCGGTAACAGTTTACGGCATGCGTAATGGGGCTGCTGCTCAGCCCAATCACCGGCAAGGATTGCGCAAGAGCTGTAGGAGCGGCCTTGTGCCGCGAACGGGCCGCAGAGCGGCCCCAGGGTTTCAGTGTGAATGCACAACTCGCCGGGGCTGCTGCGCAGCCCTTTCGCGGCACGAGGCCGCTCCTACGACAAGACAGCTGCTCCCACCCGCAAAGCGCCCCCAGCGGTTTCAGTAGTCCACGCGCCCGGTATGGTTGTTCAACGAAATCACCCGGGTCTTGCCGATGCGGTGGCGGTAGATCTCGCGCAGGTACTTCACCGCCTTCTTCACGCATTCGCGCGACAGGCGGATATCGTTGATCGAGACGAAACGGCTCTTGTCGTTGATCAGCTCACGGTACTTCTTCTCATACATCGGCTTGATCGCGTACCAGTTGGTGTCGAGGATCTTCGCCGGGTTCTCGAACTCGTTGAGCAGGTCGTCGATGCGGTCCTCGGCGAAATGCTCGCTGGTGATGAACTCGAGGATGGCGTTGTCCAGGGTGTCGTCGAAACGGTAGGGCGTGCGGGCGAAGCAGCGCTTGATGAAGGCCACGATCAGGGTCAGGAAATCGTCCGACAGGCACGGGCTCTTGGCGATCAGCGTGGTCAGCGACAGGTTGGCCGAAGCACCGATCACCAGTGCGTAGCGCTTGAGCGTGGTGTTGGGGAACAGGCTGTTGAGGTGGGTCTTGAGCCGGTTCAGGTCCATGTACGACAGCTTGTAGTCCTTGGGCAGGGAGACGATCGACACCACCGACGAGCAGTTCTTGAAGAAGTGCAGGTCGTGCAGCGCCGCGGCGTCATAGCCCGAGGCCTGGTACTGCTCCAGCGCCGCGCGGTAGCGGCTCGACTCGATCGGCAGCAGGCTGATGCCTTCGATGGCCTGGGTCTGCTTGTTGAAGTGCGGCAGGTCGATGGAGCGGAAGAACAGGTCGTCGATGTCCAGCCGTGGCTGCTCGCGCTCGAACACCTTGAACTTTTCCGACCCGGCCGGCGGGATTTCCGGCACCACGGATTCTGCATAGGCGATGGCCACGGGGCCGGCCAGGCTCATGAACAGGTCGTTGGCATCCAGGCGGATGGTTTCGCCAATGTCGATGCCGGCGCGGCGGAAGTAGTTCTGGTCGTAGTCGGTGGTCACTGCCTGGGCGGTGAGGATGTTGAAGATCTGCTGGGAGATGTACTGGTTGGCGTGTTTCTCCATGGCGTTGACGTCGATGTTCTGGATCGTGCCGTCATCGCTTTCTTCGGCGTAGCGCATGATGTCGTTGGAGATCAGCATCATGGCGTTCCACGGGCGGATGCGCCCCAGGACACTGGCTTCGCTGCTGTCTTCGTTGTCGAAGTTGTACGAGAAGTCCCATTCTTCCGAAAGGTATTTGCACAGCAGGCGCCCGGCGTTGATGTGCAGGGCTTCGGACATTTCACTGCGGTGGTCGGAGGCGTTCGGCAGCACACAGATGCCACTGGTGAAGATCGGCTCGAACACGAACGAGTGCCCGCTCTTGCCGTCGTTTTCCTCGGCCGGCTTGGTGTCGAAGGTCTTGTTCATGTACGAGTACTGCTGGGCCAGGCCGAACTCCGAGGCCATGCCCGAACCGGTACCGCCGCCGGCACTGAAGATGTAGAAGTACAGGCGCGACTGGTTGGCCTTGATGCCACAGGAGTCGATCAGGTACGAGTGGATCAGCTTCCAGTCGGCGCTGGAGAAGCGCTGGGTGTCCTTGTTGAGGATGATCTTGGCCAGGTACTGGCCCAGGATCGGCGCGTTACCGGCCCCACCGGCATGCACCTCGGACAGGTCCATGATCTTCATCTTGCTGTAGTCACGCAAAAAGCCGCCGCGCTCACCCTTGCGCGAAAAGCGGATGCGCCCGGCAATGTCCTTGTCCAGGTCGCCCAGCATCACCAGGGGCTCCACCAGGAACACCGGCTTGGCGCCCTTGTTCTGTACCAGGCGCAGGTTCTGACGGATCCAGCGCGCCGGGCTGTAGCCCGATTCGCCCTTGACCCGGTCCTCGTTGTTGAACTCGTTGAGGAAGAAGGTGCGGGCGTTGTAGACCAGCTCGGCCACGTCCAGGGCGATGTTCGAGCCGCAGCGGCCCAGGCCGATCAGGCACACCGACGGGAACTGCTGTTCCAGGCGCAGCTGGTCCTCGTCCTCCACATGCAGGTTCTGCGGGAACACCAGGTCGCGCAGGCCGTCGAGGTTGTCGAGGATGCGCTGGATGTCCTGTTCAGTGAAATACAGGTACTGCGCCGGCAGGCTGCGGGCGGCCGGTAGCTCACGCGCGCCGCCGAGGGCCAGCGTGGTGGGGGTCAGCGACGACTCGAGGACCGCATTGGCAGAATTGTTGGTAGAGGTCATAGTGCGCCATTTGCCTGGGGTGGATAGCTTTCCGGTGAGGCATATCAATGCGCCATCACGGAGAAATTGCGCGACTGTATCAGTGCGCCTTTTGCCTACGCGATAGGGGATCTCCTTAGCCTTGCTAAGGGTTTTTCTTCGCGACCGCACTGCATCGCCCGTTTGTCACGGTTCTTTAATCTTCTTGCTGGAGTTGCTCATGAGTACTGCATTGCCTTCGCTGGGGTTTGCCGGGATCGGCCTGATGGGGCTGCCGATGTGCCGCCGACTGCTGGCTGCCGGCTACCCGCTGACGGTGTGGAACCGCAGCCCGGACAAGTGCGCCGACCTGGTGGCCGCAGGGGCGCGCCTTGCGGCAAGCCCGGCCGAGCTTTGCCAAGGCAGCGACATGCTGCTGCTGTGCCTGGCCGACACGGCGGTGGTGCGCGAGGTCGTATTCGGCGAGCAGGGCATCGCCCAGGGCGGGCGCAGCGGTCAGCTGCTGGTGGACTTTTCCAGCCTCGAACCGACCGCGACCCGCGAGATGGCCGCTGAGCTGGCCGCGCTGTGTGGCATGGCCTGGCTGGATGCCCCGGTATCCGGCGGCACACCGGGGGCCGAAGCCGGTACCCTGGCAATCATGGTCGGCGGTGAGGCGGATGACCTGGAGCGGGCCCGGCCGGTGCTGCTCACCCTGGGGCAGCGGGTGACGCACATGGGCGGTGTGGGGGCCGGTCAGGTGACCAAGGCGTGCAACCAGATGATCGTGGCCTGCAATGCGCTGGTGATCGCCGAGGTGGTGGCGCTTGCCGAGCAGTCCGGGGTCGAGGCGCGCCTGATCGCCGAGGCCCTGGCCGGTGGCTTTGCCGACTCAAAGCCCTTGCAGATCCTGGCGCCACAAATGGCCGAGAGCCGCTTCGAGCCCATCAAGTGGCATGTGCGCACCCTGCTCAAGGACCTCGACACCGCCGTTGGATTCTCCCGCGAGCAGGGCTCGGCGACACCGCTCAGTGGCCTCGCCGCGCAATTGATGCGCCTGCACGGTAGCCAGGGCTATCTGCAAAAAGATCCGGCGACGCTGGTAGAGCTGTATCGCAGCAAGGCGTGATTACATAGGCCTGGCGGTCGAGCCGTTCAAGCACCGGGCGCAGTTCGGCCAGGGGGACCGGGCGGCTGAGCAGGTAACCCTGCAGGTAGTCGCAGCCATGGGCGGCAAGGAAGGCGCGCTGCTCTGGCGTCTCGACGCCTTCGGTCACCACCTCCAGGTGCAGGGTATGCGCCATCATGATGATGGCCTGGACGATTTCGCGGTCTTTCTGGTTGCCCGGTACGTCCTGAACGAACGAGCGATCGATCTTCAGCACGTCCAGCGGCAGGCGCTTGAGGTAGGCCAGCGATGAGTAGCCCGTGCCGAAATCGTCGATCGACAGGGCCACGCCCTGGGCGCGAATGCGCTTGAGCAAATTGACGGTATGGTGGATGTCGCCCATCAGGGCATTCTCGGTAACCTCCAGCTCCAGTTGGCGGGCGGCCAGGCCGGACTGGAACAACGCCAACTCGACTTCGGTGGCGAGCTCTTCGCGGCCGAGGGTGAGTGCAGAGCAGTTCACCGTTACCTTGAGTTCGTCATGGCCCTGGCGGCCGAGCAGGGCGAGGTCTGCGCAGGCCCGGCGCAGGACCCACAGGTCGAGCTCGGCGATCAGGCCATTGGCCTCGGCGATGCCGATGAAACGGTCGGGGCTGAGCAGGCCATGTTGCGGATGCTGCCAGCGCACCAGGGCTTCGAGCTTGGCCACCCGGCCACTGCGCAGGTCGTAGATCGGCTGGTAGTGCACGCACAACCCGCGTTCCTCGAACAGTGCCACACGCAGTTCCTCTTCCAGCTGCAGCTCCAGGGTGGCACGGGTCTTAAGGCCATTGTTGAAGAAATTCAGGCTGTTGCGCCCGCAGCCTTTGGACTGGTACAGCGCAAGGTCGGCATTTTTCAGCAGCTCTTCGGTACTCAGGCCGTCGTCCGGGAAAATGCTGATGCCGATACTGGTGGTCATGACCATGCGCCGGCCGGCCAGGTCGATCGGCTCCTTCATGCGCAACATGATCCGCTGCGCCAGGTGACGGGCTTCGTCGCGGTTCTTCAGCGCGGTGACGATGCAGAACTCGTCGCCACCGAAGCGCGCCACCAAATCGTGGCCACGGGTCGCGGCCTTGATGTGCCCGGCAATCACCTTGAGCAGTTCGTCGCCGGCAGCATGGCCGAGGCTGTCGTTGATGCGCTTGAAGTGGTCGATGTCGAGGAACATCACCGCGAGCATGCTTTCACTGGCCGCGTGCTCGGCCAGCCGTTCGGCGAACACCTGGTTGAAACCCCGGCGGTTGACCAGGTTGGTCAACGCGTCGTAGTGCGCGGCCTGCTGCAGTGACGCGCGGGCCTGGTCGAGCTGGCTGAGCAGCACATTCACCCGGCGCAGGTCGTGCTCCTTGCTTTGCAGCTTCTTGTCCGACAGGGCTGCGCTGATGCTGCTGCCGCTGATCAGCAGGGTAATGAAGGCGATGGTCAGTGCCAGTTGCAGGCTGTTGTCGCCGGTGGCCAGGCGCAGGGCGGTCTCGTTGGGGATCACCAGGGTCATGGCAGCCATGCCGGTGAAGTGGGTGACGACGATGCCGCCGGCCATCAGCAGGCTGGCGCCGTACTTCATCAGCAGGTGCCAGGTGCCACTGCCCTGGCGAAAGTGCCGGGCCATCAGCAGGGCTACCAGGCTGGTGGCCACGGCGATGGCGATCGAGGCCAGCAACAGGGGCGTCTGGTAATGCTGCTGGGCGCTGGTCTGCAGGGCGGCCATGCCAACGTAGTGCATGGTGCTGATGCCGAGGCCGATAAAAAGGGCGGCCTGCAGGTAATGGCGCGGGCGCATTTCACTGCGGTCGAGGCCGTTCATCGCCAGCCAGGCGGCAAGCAGGGCGATCAGCAGGGACAGGCCGGTCAAGGCGGCGTCGTAGTGAATGTCCAGGGGTGCCTGGAAGGCCAGCATGCTGATGAAGTGCATCGCCCAGATGCCACCGGCGAGGCAGCAGGCGCCCAGTATTCGCCATTGCCGGCGGGCCAGGCGGTCTTCGCAATGGCTTTGCCGCTCAGCCATGTCCAGGGTGGCGAAGCAGGCGGCACTGGCCACGGCAAAGGCCAACAGCACCAGGTAGGGGTTGTGGCGGCAGTCGAGAATGATCTGCCCGGTCGTCGGTAATCCCGAGAACAATTGCAGTCCCAGCCAATCCATTGCAGGCCTCTTCGTCGAGTGCTCTCTGGTCCCCACGAAGCGCGGCTGGAGACTGTTCCTGCAGGAGTATAGAAAGCTGTGTTTAAGCCTTCCTGATTAATGGCACTTTGATCTCTACCATTTGGATATGACGCCAATAACGTATCGATCTAATCGAGTTTTCCGGGCGCCAAAAAAAGCGGGGCAGGCCTGCTCCCACGCGTGTGGGAGCGGGCCTGCCCCGCGATGACGGCGAACGAATCAGCCGGCGACCAGAACCCGGATGGCCTCCAGGCGCAGGGCAGCCTTGTTCAGCGCGGCCATGCCGTCGTCGCGCTGCTGGCGCAGGGCGTCGATTTCGCTGTCGCGCACGCTTGGGTTGACCGCCTTGAGCGCGGTCAGGCGCGCCAGCTCTTCGTCCGCCTCGGCGGCCAGGCGTTGGCGGGCCTGGGCAACCCGTTCCTCATGGACCGGAATGACCTTGGCTTCACCCGCGCTGATGCGCTTGGCCAGGACATCACGCTGGGCCTGGACGAACTTGTTGGCGCTGGCCTTGGGCACGCTTTCAAGCTGGTCGTTGAGGGTTTCGAAGGCGACGCGCGGGCCCAGGTCGTTGCCGTTGGCATCGAGCAGGCAGCGCAGCGCCGCCGGTGGCAGGTAGCGGCCCATCTGCAGGTTGCGCGGGGCGACCACTTCGCTGACGTAGAGCAGCTCGAGCAGCACGGTGCCGGGCTTGAGTGCCTTGTTCTTGATCAGCGCCACGGCGGTGTTGCCCATCGAGCCGGACAGCACCAGGTCCATGCCGCCCTGCACCATCGGGTGTTCCCAGGTGAGGAACTGCATGTCTTCGCGCGACAGCGCCTGGGCGCGGTCGTAGGTGATGGTCACGCCTTCGTCGTCGCCCAGGGGGAAGCTGGCGTCGAGCATTTTCTCGCTCGGCTTCAATACCAGGGCGTTCTCGGAGTGGTCCTCGCTGTCGATGCCAAAGGCGTCGAACAGGGTTTCCATGTAGATCGGCAGGGCGAACTGGTCGTCTTGCTCGAGGATCGCCTCGACCAGCGCCTGGCCTTCGCCAGCCCCGCCGGAGTTGAGTTCCAGCAGGCGGTCGCGGCCGGTGTGCAGCTCGGCCTCCAGGCGCTCGCGCTCGGCGCGGGCTTCGGCAACCAGCTTGGCCCAGCCCTTGTCGTCGCCACCGACCAGTTGCGCCAGCAGGCGCGGGCCGAACTGGTGCTGCAGGGCGTTGCCGGTCGGGCAGGTGTTGAGGAAGGCGTTGAGGCCTTCGTGGTACCACTGGAACAGACGCTCCTGCGGGCTGTCCTGCAGGTACGGGATGTGCAGCTCGATGGTGTGCTTCTGGCCGATCCGGTCGAGGCGGCCGATGCGCTGTTCGAGCAGGTCCGGGTGTGCCGGCAGGTCGAACATCACCAGGTGGTGGGCGAACTGGAAGTTGCGGCCTTCACTGCCGATCTCGGAGCAGATCAGCACCTGGGCGCCGAACTCTTCGTCGGCGAAGTAGGCGGCGGCGCGGTCGCGCTCAAGGATGCTCATGCCTTCGTGGAACACCGTGGCCGGGATGCCGGAGCGTACGCGCAGGGCGTCTTCCAGGTCCATGGCGGTTTCGGCGTGGGCGCAGATCACCAGGACCTTGGTGCGCTTGAGCATCTTCAGGGTGTCGATCAGCCAGTCGACGCGCGGGTCGAAGCGCCACCAGCGTTCGTCGTCGCCGGGCTCGCCCTGGGCCTGGAAGGCCACTTCCGGGTACAGCTCGGCACGCTCGCCAGCCGGCAGCGCCGCATACGGCTCGGGGTTGGCCAGCGGGTAGGGGTGCAGTTTGCGCTCGGGGAAGCCCTGGATCGCTGCGCGGGTGTTGCGGAACAGGACGCGGCCGGTACCGTGACGGTCGAGCAGCTCGCGGATCAGGCGCGCGCTGGCCTGGCTGTCGCCATCGGTAACGGCGGCCAGCAGGGCTTCACCCTCGGCGCCCAGGAAGCCCTGGATGGTGGCGTGGGCTTTCGGCGACAGGCGGCCTTCGTCGAGCAGCTCCTGTACGGCTTCGGCCACCGGGCGATAGTTTTCGCTTTCGGCGCGGAATGCGGCCAGGTCGTGGAAACGGTTGGGGTCGAGCAGGCGCAGGCGGGCGAAGTGGCTGTCCTGGCCGAGTTGTTCAGGGGTGGCGGTAAGCAGCAGCACGGCAGGGACGACTTCGGCCAGTTGCTCGACCAGGGCGTATTCGGCGCTGGCCTGTTCTTCGTGCCAGACCAGGTGGTGGGCCTCGTCGACCACCATCAGGTCCCAACCGGCGGCGAAAAGCGCGTCCTGGGCCTTTTCATCGTCGACCAGCCATTCCAGGGCGACCAGCGCCAGCTGGGCGTCTTCGAAGGGGTTGGTGGCGTCGCTTTCGATGAAGCGCTCGGCGTCGAACAGGGCGACCTGCAGGTTGAAGCGGCGGCGCATCTCCACCAGCCATTGGTGCTGCAGGTTCTCCGGCACCAGGATCAGCACCCGGTTGGCGCGGCCGGACAACAGCTGGCGGTGGATCACCAGGCCCGCTTCGATGGTCTTGCCCAGGCCCACTTCGTCGGCCAGCAGCACGCGCGGGGCGATTCGGTCGGCCACTTCGCGGGCGATGTGCAGCTGGTGGGCGATCGGTTGGGCACGCACGCCGCCCAGGCCCCACAGCGACGACAGCATCTGCTTGCTGGTGTGCTGCAGGGTGTTGTAGCGCAGGGAGAACCACGACAGCGGATCGATCTGCCCGGCGAACAGACGGTCACTGGCCAGGCGGAACTGGATGAAGTTCGACAGCTGGGTCTCGGGCAGCACATGGGCCTGGTTCTGGGCGTCGATGCCGTGATAGATCAGCAGGCCGTCGATGACCTCGACTTCGCGCACGGTCAGCTTCCAGCCTTCGAAGTGGATGATCTGGTCGCCCGGCGAGAAGCGCACGCGGGTCAGCGGCGCATTGCGTAGCGAGTACTGGCGGGTTTCCCCCGTCGCCGGGTAGAGCACGGTCAACAAGCGACCATCCTCGGCCAGGATGGTCCCAAGACCGAGCTCGGCTTCGCTGTCGCTGATCCAGCGTTGCCCCGGTTGATACTGCTGCGCCATACTGCCTGAACTCCCGCGATGAAAAAGCCGAGTATGTTAACGGATCGGCTGCGCCAGACCAATGAATGTGAAGAGTCTAGCGCTTTCATCGACGAACACCGTCCCGTCACGAGGGCCAAGTGCCAACATGGCTGCCAAGCACCGCTGGTTGAACCTCTCCCTGGCCATTGGCAGTTTCACGCTGCTGGCCGCCTGTGAACAGAAAACCTTCGAAGTATTGCCACCGATTCCGGTCGAGCAGCTGGAAGTGCTGGGCGTGCAGACCCCGATCAAGAGCGTGCATTTCCATGATCGCGAGGGCGAAGGCCTGCTGGTGCTGAGCCGGGTCGACGGCCAGGCCAGCGACCCGGATACCGAAGAGGAGGTCGACAAGGTGGTGCTCAAGGCCACGCTGTATGGCCGTGCCGCCAGCGCTGACGTATTCAAGCCGCGCTGGCAGATCGAGCAGGAGACCACCTGCGCCGGCCTGGACCTGGATGTCGACTTCTATACCGATGTCAGTGATGTCAGTGACCTGAACAAGGACGGCGTCGCCGAAGTGACCGTGGCCAGCCACGCGTTCTGCGGCGGTGGCATCGACCCGCACGATATCGCCATCGAGATGCGCGAAGGCCAGGCGGTGTACAGCATCACCGGCCAGTCGCTGATCACCCCGGCCGGTGAAGAACCCTTTGGTGGCGAGCGCGAAGACAGCGCCTCGCTGAAAAATGCCCCGCAGGTGCTGCGCGAGCATATGGACGCGGTCTGGCAGCAGGTCTACAAGCGGCCCTGGAGCGAAACCAGCGCGCCACCGGACGACGACCCTGACGGCGAAGACCAGTAACCGCAGCCCGACCCATGCCCGTGCGGCGTTGTGATACGCCGCTCACCTTTGCCCACAGGCGTTCAAGGCGGTGTAGTGCCAGCCGACACAGTGGCTACAGGAGAACATTCCATGCTGCCGCCCATCATTCCGCTCAGCGCCGCCCCGGTCACTTCGCAACAGGACCCGGTCAAGCCGCCGCCCGCCATCCCGCCGGTGGTACCGACACAGCCTGCCGCCGGCGAAGGGGCCATCGACCTCAAGCATCACCGTGACCCCGCAGAGCGCGCCCTGCTGTTGCGCGAAGAGCAACGGCACCAGCAGCAACAGCGCAACCAGGGGGACGAAGAGCACCTTGTGGTCGTAGCCGGTGAGGAGCTCAACGCCGACAACACCGTACCCGTGGCGCCGCTGGGCGAACGCACGCGCCAGGGGCTGCTGGTGGACATCGAAGTCTGAGGCGCACACAGGTCTTTTGCCACGAAGCCTAGTCAGCGCTCATGCTTGCCTTCATCATGAGTGCCTCTGCTGTCCGTCGAGCCCGCCATGAGCCAAGACAACCTGATCGACTTCGGCGCTGAACGCGCCAAACGAATCCACGACCTCAAAGACAAGCGCCTGAACGACATGCGCCAGGCCTTCGAGCAGGCCATGCCGCTGGCCCCTGGGAAAAAGAAAAAGCCCAAGGGCAAACCCAAGAAGCGCTGAAACTTGATGCAGGTCAACCCTGCACCCGCCTTGCGTGCCCGGCCCCGGGCACCATTGACTCTGGTCAATTTCCCCCCGCCTGCCTTTGGTTACTGTGCACTCATCGGATGACGGCACACCAAGGGAGGGGCCGACATGTTCTTCGACAACGTGGTTATCGCCGGTGTGGTGACGGTCGGGCTGATGTTGGCCTTCTTTGCCGGTCTGGGCATTTTCATCTGGAAGGATTCGAACAAGCGCAAGCAGCGCTGATTCTTCCCGATTCACGAGCACGCAAGGCATTTAGGGCGACTTCGGTCGCCCATTTTTTTGCCTCGGATTTTTGGCTCAATGGCCAACCATCGTGTAGGAGCGGGCTTGCCCGCGAAGCAGCCACCGCGCTGGCTGGCACCGGCTGCGCCGGTGTTCGCGGGCAAGTCGCAGCGGCGAACCGCCGCTCCCACAGGAATCGCGTAGGCTTTTTAGAATCTGGGCAAGACAGTTGGTCCTACAAGGGCGTGCGCCAATGCTAGATGATTAGCTAGCTAATTAATCGTCCGCACTTTATCCTCCCCCCAGTTGTCTATCGTTCTTCTCATACCGTCTCCTCCCGCAAGGTCCGATTCGTGCCCATCACCTTCCAGGCCCTGTTCGCACCCAGCAGCCTCGCCCTCAAGTTCGCCATCAAGACCCTGCTTGGCGGTGGCCTGGCGTTGTGGCTGGCGATGCGCTGGGGCCTTGAGCAGCCGGCCTGGGCGCTGATGACCGCGTTCATCGTTGCCCAGCCGCTGTCGGGGATGGTGATCCAGAAGGGCCTGGCACGGTTGGCCGGCACGCTGGTCGGTACCTTCATGTCGGTGGTGTTCATCGGTATGTTCGCCCAGACGCCCTGGCTGTTCCTGCTGACGCTGGCGCTCTGGCTGGCCCTGTGTACCGCCGCTTCGACCCAACTGCGCAGCGCCTGGGCCTATGCCTTCGTGTTGGCCGGCTACACCGCGGCGATTATCGCCCTGCCGGCGATCGACCACCCATTGCAGGTGTTCGACCAGGCGGTGGCGCGCTGTACCGAGATCTGCCTGGGCATTTGCTGCGCCACCGCCACCAGCGCGCTGATCTGGCCGATGCGGGTCGAGCAGCAGCTTGCCGGCCAGGCGCGGCAGGCCTGGCAAAACGGCCTGCAGGCGGCCAGCGCCATGCTGGGCGGTGAGGATGAAGCGCGCAAAGGGCTGCTGGAAAGCCTCGGGCGCATCGTGGCGATCGACGCCCAGCGCGAGCATGCCTGGTTCGAAGGCAGCCTCGGCCGCCAGCGGGCCAAGGCGATCCAGGGGCTGAGCCAGAAGCTGATGGTGTTGCTGCGCATCTCGCGCTCGGTGCGCCGGCAGTGGCGCCAGCTCGACGAAACCGAGGCCGGGCACCTGGCGCCATGGCTGGGTGAGGTGCGTACGTTGCTGGCCACCCCCGAGCAGGCCAGCCTGCTGGTGTTGCGCCAACGGGTGTGGGATGCCGCCCAGGACACGCACATCAGTTCCGCCGAACACTACTGCCTGGCGCGCCTGGCGTTGCTGCTGGACTACGCCATGGCGGCCACCCAGGCGCTCGCCGATGTGGAGCAGGGCCGGGCACCCAAAGAACAGGTGCAGGGCCTGGCGGTGCACCGCGACCTGTCCCTGGCCCTGCTGTTCGGCTCACGCAGTGCCCTGGCGTTCCTGGTGATGAGCAGTTTCTGGCTGGCCACCGCCTGGCCCTCGGCGCCGGGTGGCCTGGTGCTGACCTGTGTGGTCTGCAGCCTGTTCGCCAGCCGCGAGAACGGCGCGCAGATCGGCCTGAGCTTCTTGCGCGGGATCCTGCTGGCGGTACCCGTGGCGTTCCTGGTCGGGCAGATCCTGCTGCCGCAGTGGAGCAGCTTCGCCATGCTCTGCCTGGGCATGGGCGTACCGCTGTTCTTCGGCGCCCTGGGTATGGCCCATCCGCGCACCGGCGCTACCGCCACGTCTTACTGCCTGCACTTCATCGTGTTGGTGGCACCGCTCAACGCCATGCATTTCGATGTGGCGAGCATGCTCAACAGCGCACTGGCCATGCTGATTGGCGTGAGCGCCGCGGTATTGGCTTTCCGTCTTGTGGTGCTGCGTCACCCGGCCTGGCTGGGGCGGCGCTTGCGTGCGGCGACCCTGGGCGACCTGGTGCGCCTGACCCGGCGCGACCTGCGCGGTGCCGACACCTGGTTTGGCGGGCGCATGGCCGACCGCCTGATGCAACTCGCCCGGCACGCCAGCGAAGTGCCAGAGACTGAGCGCCAGCGTTGGGACGAGGGCCTGCACAGCCTGGATATCGGTGACGAACTGGTGCACCTGCGCATGTGCCTGGCCGTGGCCCAGGCGCCCTTGGCCAACGCCGAGCGCCAGTACCTGCAGCAGCTCGAGGCGGTGCTGGCCAGCGGCCCGGCACCGGGCCGTGGCCAGCGCCTGGATGTTGCCAGCGCGCAGTTCGTCGAGGCGATGCATGGTCAGCCGCCCAGCGATGCGCTGCGCCTGGCCGAGGGTGCGGTGCTGCAACTGCGCAAGAGCTGGGGCAAATGGTGCCGTTGGCAGGAGGATGCCCATGGGGTTGCGTGAATGGGCGCTGGGTGGCGTGCTGCTCAGCCCGTTTCTGATTTATGTAGTGCTGGCGCTGTTGCTGACCGGGCTGCTGCGCGTTGTTGTGCAGGCCACACCGCTGGGGCGCTGGATCTGGCACGAAGCGCTGTTCGATGCGGCATTGTTCGTTTGTGTCCTGTACCTGGTGGTACGTTCGCTAGGTCCTCTGTAAGGAGTAAGTCCATGCGTACAGCCGTACGTATCCTGGTCACCTTGTGTGTGGTGATCCTCGCCGTCTTCGCAGGCTTGAAGCTCTGGCAGTACTACATGCTCACCCCCTGGACCCGGGATGCCCGGGTGCGCGCCGACGTGGTGGTGATCGCCCCTGATGTGTCCGGCTGGGTGAGTGCGCTGAAGGTGCACGACAACCAGCAGGTCAAGGCCGGTGACCTGTTGATGAGCATCGACCGCGAGCGGTTCCAGGCTGCCTTCGACCAGGCCAGCGCGGTGGTCGAGACCCGCACCCAGCAGGTGCGGTTGCGCGAGCGCGAGGCGGCGCGGCGCACGGCCCTGGGGCCCGAGGCGATCAGCGCCGAGCTGCGCGAGAACGCCCAGATCAATGCGGCCGTTGCCCGGGGCGAGTTGCACGAGGCCGAGGCCCAGTTGAAGGTGGCGAAGATCAACCTGGCCCGTAGCGAAGTGCGCGCGCCGCGCAGCGGCCACATCACCAACCTGCGCCTGGCCGAGGGCAACTTCGTCACCACCGGGCAATCGGTAATGGCGCTGGTGGACGATGCCACTTTCTACATCCAGGCGTATTTCGAAGAGACCAAGCTCCCGCGCATTCGCGTCGGTGACCCGGTCAAGGTGTGGCTGATGGGGGCGGGTGAGGCGATGAGCGGGCATGTGCAAAGCATCAGCCGGGGCATCACCGACCGCAACTCGACGCCCGACGGGCAATTGCTGCCGGAGGTGGAGCCGACCTTCAACTGGGTGAGGCTGGCGCAGCGTATCCCGGTGCGGATTCAGCTGGATCAGATCCCCGAGGGGGTGAACCTGAGCGCAGGGATGACGGCGAGCGTGCAGGTGCGTGAGGATCAGGTGGCGCGGTGAAGCTGCGGGCTTGATTGTGTTGTAGGAGCGGCCTTGTGTCGCGAAAGGGCTGCGTAGCGGCCCCAGGATTTCAAATACACCTTGAGATTGCCGGGGCTGCTACGCAGCCCTTTCGCGGCACAAGGCCGCTCCTACAGGGAGAGGGCGCATGCGCATTCGCCAGCTTGGTGCGTCCTAGATCTGCACCCGTCTCAAGGCTGCTGCGCGGTCGCCGCCAGCACGATCTCGCGAATGCACACCTGCTGCGGTTGCTGGTACGCCCACAGGATCGCCCCGGCCACATCCTCGGCGGCCAGCACCACGCCGCCCATGTCGTTGGCCTTCCATGCCTGATAGTCGCGCTTGATGCCTTCATCGGTGGTATGCCCGAGCAACTCGGTTTCCACCGCGCCCGGGGCGATGGTCACCACCCGCACATTGTGCGGCGCCAGTTCTTCGCGCAGGTTCTCCGACAGGCCATGCACGGCAAATTTGCTGCCGACATAGGCCACATGGTTGGGGAAGGTCTTGCGCCCGGCCACGGAGCTGACGTTGATCAAGGTGCCATGGCGACGCTCACGCATGCCGCCGACCAGCGCGTGCACGCCGTTGAGCAGGCCTTTGACGTTGATGTCGAACATGCGCTCCCACTGCTCAGGGTCTTGCTCGTGCATTTGCCCTAGCAGCATCACACCGGCGTTGTTCACCAGTGCATCGGCCGGGCCATGCAAGGCTTCGGCCTCGTGTACGGCGGCAACCAGCGCCGCGCGGTCGCGGATATCCACCGCACGGCACAGGCAGTTGGGCAGCGCCAGCGCCTGCAAACGCTCAATGCGCCGGGCGATCAGCAGCAGCGGGTGGCCGGCGGCGGCGAACAGGCGGGCGGTGGCGGCGCCGATGCCGGAACTGGCGCCGGTGATGATGATGAGGGGCTTGTGCATGATGGTCTCCGAGGCATAATCGTTTTCGATGGTCGCAATTCTAGGCAGTGCTTCAAACCTTGAAAAACGGCTTATTTCTTTGGTTGGCATCGGTTTTAACTATGGATATTCGTCATCTCAAAGCGTTCATCGCGGTGTTCGAGGAGCGCAACATCACCCTGGCCGCCCAGCGCCTGTGTGTGGCGCAGCCAACGCTGTCGGTGACCATTCGCCAACTGGAGGATGACCTGGGGGCCGAGCTGTTCGTGCGCCAGGCCCGTGGCGTCGAGGTGACCGAGCAGGCCCGCGCGCTTTATGCCCAGGCTTGTCGGATGGTGGCCGAGGCAGACGCCCTGCGCCTGCGTTTTCGCCAGGGCCGCGAACAGGTGCCGCTGACGCTGGGGGTCGAGGCGGATATCGCGCCAGCCCAGGTCGAGGCCTGTGTGCGCCTGGCCAACCAGGCGGTGGAGCGGCTGCAACTGACCTTGCTCGAGGGCTGCGCCGGTGATGCGCGGCTGGCCGACGAGGCGCAGCGCTGCGAGGACGAGTTGTTCCTGCCGTTGTGGGAGGAGGCGTTCGTCCTGGTGTCGGCCACCGGTAGCCAGCCCGATGGGCGTTGGATCAGTTGCCCGCAGCACCCGTCGCACCAGCGCCTGATGGCCGCCTATGGCGAAGGTGAGCAGGTGGGGCAGGCCGCTTCGTTGCAACAGGCTCTGGCCATGGTGGCTGCCGGCCTGGGCACGGCGTGGCTGCCGCAGTCGTTGGCCGAGCGCCACCCGGGTGTGTATTGGCAGCCAGGCCCTGGGCTGGCGCTGCGCCGCCGGATCGGCCTGTGTTTGACCCGCGAAGCCCTGGCGCTGCCGGCGTTGGCCAGCCTGCACCAGGCCTTGGGTGGTGATTAGAGGAACATGCCGCCGGAGACTTCCAGGCGCTGGCCGGTGATCCAGCCGTTGCCGTCTTCGAGCAGCAGGGCGATGGCCGCGCCAATGTCGTCGGGCTGGCCGACCCGACCCAGGGCGGTATTGCCCGCGATGAAGTCGTTGACCTGCGGGTTGTCACGCACCACGCCACCGCCGAAATCGGTCTCGATGGCGCCCGGGGCAAGAATGTTGACGCGAATACCACGGGCACCCAGTTCCTTGGCTTGGTAGCGGGTCAGCACTTCCATTGCGCCTTTCATCGCCGCATAGGCGGCGTAGCCGGGGAGGGCGAAGCGGGTCAGGCCGGTGGAGATGTTGACGATGCGCCCGCCATCGGCGAGCAATGGCAGCAAACGCTGGGTCAGGAAGAACGGGCCCTTGAGCTGGATATTCAGCAACTGGTCGAACTGCGCCTCGCTGGTGTCGCTGAACGGGACGTTCAAACCGATCCCGGCGTTGTTCACCAGGAAGTCCAGCTGCCGGCGGCCGAACTGCTGCAGGGTGTCGCCCAGGCGCTCGATGAAGGCGGCGAAGCTCGAACTGTCGCTGACATCCAGTTGCAGCATGGCGGCGCGTATACCGGCCGCTTGCAGCGTGGCGGCCACGGCCTGGGCCTCGTCGGCCTTGCTGTGGTAGGTACCGATGATGTCGATGCCGCGAGCGGCCAGGTGTTGGGCGGTATTGCGGCCCAGGCCGCGGCTGGCGCCAGTGATCAGGGCAATCTTGCGAGTCATGTCGGTTACCTCATGGGCGGTGGCTGTTGCGAACAGGTTATTGATCGGTCGAAGGCTGTTAAATCCGGCGAAACCGGAAATACTGTTCGTCTTTTCTGGACAGTCGAGGTGGCCGATGAACAAGCTGGAGCTCTTGCGCACATTCGTTCGGGTCAGCGAGCTGAGCAGCTTCACCCTGGCCGGCGACAGCCTGGGGTTGCCGCGCTCGACCGTCTCCGAGCAGGTGCGGGCGTTGGAGCAATTGCTTGGCACGCGCTTGTTCAACCGCACCACGCGCCGGGTGCAGGCTACCCAGGACGGGGTGCTGCTGTACGAGCGCAGCAAGGACCTGTTGTCGGGGATGGATGAGATCGAGAGCCTGTTCCGCGCCGACGACAGCCAGCTTGCCGGCTGCCTGCGCATCGACTTGCCGACCATGATGGCGCGGCGAGTCATCGTGCCCGCACTGCCACAGTTCCTCGAGCGGTTTCCACGGCTTGAAGTGGAGATCAGTTGTACCGACCGCCAGGTCGATCTGCTGCGTGAGGGCTTTGATTGCGTGATGCGCATCGGCGCATTGAGCGACCTGGACGTGGTCGCCCGGCCAGTGGGGTACCTGAGCATGCGTAACTGCGCGAGCCCCGCCTACTTGGAGCGCCACGGTGTGCCGCGCAGGCTCGAAGACCTGGCACAGCACCAGCTGGTGCACTACGTGCGCAGCCTCGGAGCGCGCAGCCAGGGCTTCGAGTACCTGCACGACGGCGAACTGCGCTTCCAGGCCATGGCCGGGGTGGTGACGGTCAACAACGCCGAGGCCTATTCCGCCGCCTGCCTGGCGGGCCTCGGGCTGATCCAGGTACCGGCGGTGGGCGTTGCCGAGCACCTGCAGCGTGGCGAGCTGGTATCACTGCTCGAGCCCTGGCAGGCACCGGCCATGCCGGTGTCACTGTTGTATGCGCGGCAGCGCCATGTGCCGCGGCGGGTCCAGGCGTTCATGAATTGGCTGGCGGCGTTGCTCGCGTCGCAGGTCGACCCGCCGCTGGGCTGAAAATCCTGGGCAATTGCGGTAGGCTGGCATCCGCGCGTTGCCCGCCAGAGGCAACCGTTCCCGCCCGGCGTGCGTCACTTCCGAATTTTTTGTGAGGTTACGTCATGGCCATCAGTTCCCAGGACATCTGCAACGCCGCCGATCAGCTCAAGGGCTTCGTCGGTTTCCACGGTAAGCGCGGCACCCATATCGTGCGTTTTTCTGAAGACGCCTTCGGCATGGACGTGGCCGACGACAGCATCACCCCCTGCAACGAGTTCGTCTGGCGGCCCGAGGCCGAGCAGCGCATGGCTTTGTGCCGCGAGCGCCTGGCGTTGTTGCTCGACCAGCATGTGGATGACCGGCTGAATATCGGCGAGCCGCTGCGCCTGTACCTGCGGCGCACCGACCTGCCGGAAATCGTCGCCGACCGCCGCCTGCGCTGAGCCCCCGTCAGCCGGCATCGTGGCGCTGCTCATGCCCTGCCAGCAGCGCCTCGAAGCCTTCACGGTCCACCGGGCGGCTCAGGTAGTAGCCTTGCACCTCATGGCAGTTTTCCTTGCCCAGCGCCTTGAGCTGTTGCTCGGTTTCGACGCCTTCGGCGGTCACGGTGAGGCCCATGGCCTTGCCCAGGTTGATGATCGCCTGCACCACGGCCCGGTCATTGCCGCTCTGGTTGTTCAGGCCGGCGATGAAGCGTTTGTCGATCTTGATGCTGTCGAAGGGGTAGGTGCGCAGGTAGCCCAGCGATGAGTAGCCGGTGCCGAAGTCGTCCATGTTCAGGCGCACGCCCAGCTCTTTGAGGGCGAGCATGGTGCCCAGGGCGCCTTCGATGTCGTTGAGCATGACGTTCTCGGTGATCTCCAGCTCCAGGCGCTGGGCCGGGAAACCGGTTTCCAGCAGGGCTTCGCGCACGTCGGCCACCACGTCACTGCGCAAGAATTGCGCCGGGGACAGGTTGACCGAGATCAGCAGTTCATCGGGCCACTCGCGGGCGGTTCTGCAGGCTTCGCCAAGCACCCAGCGGCCCAGCGGGACGATCAGGTCGGTTTGTTCGGCCAAGGGAATGAAGGTGTCGGGGCCGAGCAGGCCTTCCTGGGGATGCTGCCAGCGCAGCAGCGCCTCCACCGAGACGATGCGCAGGTCATCCAGGCGATAGCGTGGTTGGTAGTGCAACACGAATTCGTGCTGCTTGATGGCGCGGCGCAGATCGTTCTCCAGCTGGCGACGGTACTGGATCTGCTGGTTCATTTCTGGTGAGAAGTAGCGCCAGGTGTTCTTGCCGTCGGCCTTGGCCTGGTACAGGGCGATGTCGGCGCAGCGGATCAGCTCGCCGGCATCGAAGCCCTGGGTGCGGGTTTGCGCGATCCCCAGGCTGGCGCCGATGTGCAAGGGCTGCTCGTCGAACAGGATCGGTTGCTGCAGGCGTTCGATCAGGCGTGCGCAGAAACGGTCGATCTCGTTGCGGTTGTCCAGGCCATGCAGCACCAGGACAAACTCGTCACCGCCCAGGCGCGCCACCAGGTCATCGTCGCGGGTGGCATCGCGCAAGCGCGCGGCGACTTCCTGCAATACCGCGTCGCCAGCGGTATGGCCGAGGGAGTCGTTGATCAGCTTGAAACTGTCCAGGTCGAGCAGCAGCAGGGTCAGTGGCGGGCTGTCGTTGCCACGCAGCAGGGCTTGCTCCAGGTGGCGCGAGAGCTTGTTGCGGTTGGCCAGGCCGGTGAGGGCGTCATGCATGGACAAGTGCTGGATGCGTGCATGGGCGGCAACTTCGTCGGTGATGTCGCTGGCGGTGCCGCGGAAGCCGGCGAGGCGGCCGTCGAACAGGATCGAGCGCGCCGAGATCCGGCAATAGCGGCTTTGCCCGTTGGGGTCGCAGTAGCTGCAGCGCAGGTTGGCCATTTGCTGTGGGTCGCTGTCGGTCTGGGTGTCGAGCCAGGGCAGCAGGGGCGTGGTGTCGCAGGACAGCAGTTGGTTGAGGGGCTGGCCGAGCCAGTCTTCGATGCGGTAGCCGGTGACATTGACGAAGCGTTGCGACAGATAGGTCAGGCGGTGATGCCGGTCGGTTTCCCAGATCCAGTCGGATGCCGCTTCGGCGACGGCGCGAAAACGCTGTTCGCTGGCTTCCAGCGCCTGGTTGCTCTGCTGCAGGCGCAACAGGCTCTGGTCGATGGCTTGGGAGCTGTGCAGGGCATGGCGGAACAGGTACAGGAGCACCAGGCCGATCACCAGCAGCACGCCAAGCAGCGGTGGCAGGAAGGCCCAGAGCAACTGGTGGCCGGGTTGCGGGCTGTTCCAGGCCAGGTGGTAGCCGGTATCGCCCAGGTCGATATGCGGCTGCTGGCGGGCAGTTCCCGCATTTTTCTCCAGGCGCATGCCGGCCAGGCCGGCGCCTTCGCCCAGGTGGGTGAGCTTGGCCTCGGTCAACTGGTCGATGAAGAGCATGACGGGTGCATGAAGGACCTCGTCTTCGCGCACATCCTTGTCTGGGCGAACGGCTGCGGCGATGAGCACTGCCGGCCAGCCGTTGAAACGCACGAACTGGGTGATCTGCTCGCGTGCGGGCGCCGCGCTGCGCGCTTGTGCGAGGATCGGCGCGAGCGGCGTGTCGAGGTAGGCCGTGGCGGGTGAGTCGGTGGGTTTGCCCTTGAACAAGGCGTAGGTGGTGCCGCCATCCTCGACCACGAATATCCCTTCGTAGCCGCTGGCGCTGAACAAGGATTCGCCGACGTTCTTCTCTTCATAGGCCCATTGCCAGTCGACCTTGCCGGCCAGATGCTCGTAGGCGGCATCCCATACCGCGTAACTGGAGAGGAACTGGCGTGAGGCCAGTAGCCTTTGCTCCAGTGCCTGGGTGGCTTGGAAGCTGCTGCGCTCCTGCTCCTGGCGGTCCAGGGTGGCGGCAATGTTGAACAGGGCGCCAAGGGCTATCAGGCAGGCGAGGCTGAACAGGGCGCAGAAACCGCCGACCAGGCGGCGTACCTGCAGGTGAGAGGTGGGGCGGGTGGCAGAGCGGTCGACATTCCTGTCCATACACGTGCGGCTCCTTGAACTGCAGCCTTACGCCCAGGGCCTGGACGAAGGTTCAGTCAGGATAGGCCAGCCTGAGCGCAGTGACTTCGCCGTGGGCGAAATTGACCTGATCGCGGCCCTGATGCTTGGCGGTGTAAAGCGCCTTGTCGGCCTCTTCCAGCCAGTGCTCGGGCGTGTGCAGGCCTGGGTGGAAGGCCGACAGGCCGATGCTCAGGCTGATACGCAGGTCCGGAAGCTGCGGGTTGCGATAGGCTGCTACCTGTTCACGCAGGCGCTCCATGGCCAGACAGGCCTGGGCCTGCCGAGCGCCGGGGAGGATCACGCAGAATTCGTCGCCACCATAGCGCCCGGCCAGGTCGTCTTCACGCAGGTTGCGCTTGAGCTCCTGGCTCAGCTGGCGCAGCACGCAGTCGCCGACCACGTGGCCGTAGGTGTCGTTGATGGCCTTGAAGTGGTCGATGTCGATCAGGGCAATCACAGCAGGCAGCTGTTGCAGTTGGCAGGCCTGGAACTTGAGCAGGAGCAGGTCTTTCCATGAGCCGTGGTTGAGCAGGCCGGTGAGGCTGTCGATGCGGCTGAGGGCACTGAGCCGGCGCTTGTGCTCGGCCAGCTTGATTGCCAATTGGTAGCAGACCCAGCCCAATGCCAGCGGATAGAGGGTGAGCATCGGCAAGCAGGCCAGGACCTGCAACGGTGTGGTCTGCATCTGCAAGCCGGTGCCGAGCAGCGCGCTGGCCAGGACCATGCCGCCCAACTGGGCCAGCAGGCCGCGCAGCAGCATGCGCTTGCCACCGGCGGCGACGTTGTTCATGGTCATCATCGACAGGATGGTGACACTGGGCAGCGGGTTGAACTGCATGGCAGCGGTCCAGAAGCCGCCCATCATCGAGTCGAGCATGAGGTTGCGCTGTTCGGCCTGGTAGGGGGTGGCCGAGCGACGTGCCCATTGGTACGCCAGGTGCGGCCAGACGATGCCGTTGAACAGCAGCAAAGCCCAGGCCCATTGCGGTAACTGTAACGGCGCGACGGCGGCCATGACACTGAACAGGCCAATACCCAGGCCGATGATGCGCGGCAGGTAAATACGCCTGACGAAAGAAAGCCCCTTGCCGCTGCGGTTGTCGATCATGCTTGTCGTTCTTCTGAGATGCGCCGTTTATCGCATAAGTGGTGTGAATATTGTTGAACAATCGTTCATGGGCTAAGAATGGCCTTGCAAGCCAATTCACGGTTGATGCAAACCCCGTGGGGTAACATGAAGGCTTTCTTGCTGCTCGGAGTGCTCCTGCTCATGGCCCCCATGGTTTCATCCGCCGGCGAGCCGGCCCCGCACCGGGACGGGCGCTTTCATAACCAGGCCGAACTGCCCCAGGACGGTGTGTGGAAGAAGTTGCGCATCGGCTTCAAGTACCTGCTGCTGCGCAAACCGCCCGAGACCCGCCCGGCTTTGCCTCCAGGCCTGCAGCCCATGACCCGCCAGCAGGTGCTCGATGCACCGGACCACAGCCTGTGGCGGCTGGGCCACTCCACGGTGCTGCTCAAGCTACGCGGGCGCTTCTTTATTACCGACCCGGTCTTTGCCGAGCGCGCCTCGCCGGTGCAGTGGGCCGGGCCCTTGCGCTTCCACGCGCCACCGCTGGCGCTCGATGACTTGCCAGCGCTGACCGCGGTGATCCTTTCCCATGATCATTTCGATCATCTTGATGAAGACGCGATTCGCCGCCTGGCGCCACGCACCGAGCACTTCCTCGCGCCGCTGGGCGTTGGTGACCTGCTGATCGAATGGGGAGTGCCGGCGGCCAAGGTGCGGCAGTTGGACTGGTGGCAGCAGGCCGAAATCGAAGGGGTACGTTTTATTGCTACGCCTGCACAGCACTTTTCCGGGCGCGGGCTGTTCGACAGCAATCGGCGGTTGTGGGCGTCCTGGGTGATGATCGACGAGGGGCTGCGGCTGTTCTTCAGCGGTGACACCGGGTATTTCGAAGGTTTCCGTGAAATCGGCGAGCGCTATGGGCCATTCGATCTGACGTTGATGGAGACGGGGGCCTACAACCTGGCCTGGCCCAATGTGCACATGCAGCCAGAGCAGAGCCTGCAGGCCCACCTGGATCTGCGTGGGCGTTGGTTGCTGCCGATTCACAACGGTACTTTCGACCTCTCCATTCACGCTTGGGAGGAACCGTTCGAACGGATTCTGGCCTTGGCCAATGCCGCGCAGGTACAACTGAGCACCCCGCAGATGGGCGAGCGGGTCAGCCTCGATTCGCCGCACGCCGGTCAGAACTGGTGGCGACCGCAGCCGTTGCGTCGGCAGGGCAGGTCTGCCGAGCGGGCGGTGGCTGCGCGTTAGCTAGTTTTCGTTCGCCGGTGGTTTGCCTTTCTTTAATAGCTGCGAGGGCGGCTTGCCACTGTCGCTGCGTACCTGGGCATGGCTGATCAGGGCGAAGATGAAGCTGCCGCCAATGATGTTGCCGGCCAGGGTGGGCAGGGCGAAGTCGAGCCAGAAGGTGCGCCAGGTTTCTTCGCCGGCCCAGACCAGGTAGGACACCTCGACCGAGCCCACCACTATATGGGTGAAGTCGCCCAGCGCCATCAGGTAGGTGATCATCAGGATGATCCAGATCTTGGCGTGCTCCATGGACGGGATCATCCACACCATGGTGGCGATCATCCAGCCCGAGACAATGCCCTTTGCAAACATCTGGTTGAGGTCGTTTTCCATGACCTTGCGGCCCACGTCGAGGAAGGCAATATCGGTCTTGCTGTCGAAGATCGGCAGTTCGAGCATCACCCAGGCTACCAGCAGGGTGCCGGCCAGGTTGCCGAGCAGGACGACGGTCCACAGCCGCAAGAGGCGGCCGAGGTTGGCCAGGGTGGGGGTGGTCATGACCGGCAGCACGGCGGTCAGGGTGTTCTCGGTAAACAGCTGCTGGCGCGCGAGGATCACTGCCAGGAAGCCTGCGCTGTAACCGAGGCTGGCGATCACCTGGGCACTGTCGCCCTCGGGCAGCCGGGCATAGAACAAGCCCATCGCCATCAGTGACAAGCCCATGGTCAAACCGGCTGCCAATGCCGACCACCACAGCGCGGCGAGCGTGCGCTCCAGTTCCTGGTCGCCCTGGGAGCGGATGATCTCGTGCAGCACGGCCGCGCGGGGTGGCTGGTTGTGGCTTGCTTCCTGCTCTTCGTCCGCCGACAGGCCAGGGGTCTTGTCGCTTTGTGCATCGCTCATGATTGCCAGGCTCCGCAGGGTGTTTATCTACAGAGCGAAAGGGGCGGGCAATAGTTGCCAGGCGCTGTCCGAAAGTTTTTCAAGATCAAGGTGTTGACTCTGAATTCAAAGCGCGTATTATTCGCCTCCTTGCAGCGTTGAACGCAGCGAGACAAGCAGTAAGTTGTTGAAGTTGAAGGTGTTTTGAAATAAGCAGCTTCGTAAAAAAAACTTCAGCGAGGTGGTTGACAGCAGGTTGTAAAGCTGTATGATTCGCCTCCCGCTACGAGAGATCGCGGCGAGTTAAGCGGTTGAAGCTAAACGAGTTTCTCGGAAAAAAACTTCAAAATAAACGCTTGACAGCAAATGAGGAAAGCGTAGAATGCGCGCCTCGGTTGAGACGAAAGGCTCTTAACCAAACGCTCTTTAACAAATTGAATCAAGCAATTCGTGTGGGTGCTTGTGAGTACGGACTGATAGTCAAAAAGATTA
>NZ_BQHO01000013.1 GCF_021601385.1 Pseudomonas parasichuanensis
CAAGCACCCACACGAATTGCTTGATTCAATTTGTTAAAGAGCGTTTGGTTAAGAGCCTTTCGTCTCAACCGAGGCGCGCATTCTACGCTTTCCTCATTTGCTGTCAAGCGTTTATTTTGAAGTTTTTCCGAGAAATTCGTTTAGCTTCAACCGCTTAACTCGCTGCGATCTCTCGTAGCGGGAGGCGAATCATACAGCGTTACAACCTGCTGTCAACCACCTTTTTCACCGCTGCCGATCGTGAGACCGAAACGCTTCCGGATCTTTCGAATCGCTTAACTCGTTGAATCTCAAGGAATTTTGCGTTCCGTTGTCGCTGGAAGTGGGGCGCATTATAAGGGGATCTGAAACCCCGTCAACCTTTAATTTCACAAAACCTAAATACGACCGAAAACAAAGCGGGGAGGCCTGTCGGCCTCCCCGCTTCTATATAGCTATGCCGCCAGGTGATCACTCAGCCTTGAGGGTAACCCGAGCAAAGGCCTTCTTGCCCGCCTGGCACACGTGAGTGGCGCCCAGTACAAACATGAAATCACGCTCAACCACCGCACCATCAACCTTCACGGCGCCAGCACTGAGCAGATCCCGCGCCTGCGCCGAGTTTTTCACCAGCCCCGCCCGGTTCAATACAGCAGCAATCGGCAAGTCTTCAGCCGCAGCAACTTCGATTTCAGGCAGGTCTTCAGGCAGTTCGCCTTCCTTCATCCGGTTACCCGCCGCACGGTGAGCGTTGGCAGCAGCCTCTTCACCATGGAAACGCGCAACGATTTCCTCCGCCAGCTTGATCTTGATGTCACGCGGATTCGCGCCCTGCGCAACATCCGCACGGAACTGATCGATCTCCGCCATGGAGCGGAAGCTGAGCAGCTCGAAGTAACGCCACATCAAGGTGTCCGGGATCGACACGAGCTTGCTGAACATCACGCCCGGCGCTTCCTGGATGCCGACATAGTTGCCCAGCGACTTGGACATCTTCTTCACGCCGTCGAGCCCTTCGAGCAGCGGCATGGTGACGATGTTCTGTGCCTCCTGCCCATAGGCGCGCTGCAGCTCACGCCCCATCAGCAGGTTGAACTTCTGGTCCGTGCCACCCAGCTCGACGTCCGCCTTCAACGCCACAGAGTCGTAACCCTGCACCAGCGGGTAGAGGAACTCATGGATCGCGATCGGCTGATTGCTGCTGTAACGCTTGTCGAAGTCGTCACGCTCGAGCATGCGCGCGACCGTGTACTGCGAGGCCAGGCGAATGAAATCGGCCGGCGTGAGCGTGTCCATCCAGGTGGAGTTGAACGCAACCTCGGTCTTGGCCGGGTCAAGAATCTTGAACACCTGCTGCTTATAGGTCTCGGCGTTATCCAGCACCTGTTCGCGCGTAAGCGGCGGGCGAGTGGCGCTCTTGCCGCTCGGGTCACCGATCATGCCGGTGAAGTCACCAATCAGGAAGATGACCTGGTGGCCCAACTCCTGGAACTGGCGCAGCTTGTTGATCAGCACCGTGTGGCCCAGGTGCAGGTCAGGCGCGGTAGGGTCGAAGCCCGCCTTGATACGCAGCGGTTGGCCGCGCTTGAGCTTCTCCACCAGTTCCGACTCGACCAGTACCTCTTCCGCACCGCGCTTGATTAGCGCCAGCTGCTCTTCAACAGACTTCATAGACAGACCCGCAAGGCTCAGATTCAAGGGGAGCCAACCATACAAGATCGGCCATCAAATACAAGTTTCGCAACGGAATGTGACCCGAACGACGCAGCGCAACGTCTACGCGCCCTTGCGCGAGAATGGATTTGGTTATATTTTATACAGTTATTTCATCTTCATCATGTCATTCATCTTTTCCACTTCATCATTTTCAAAGTCACCTCACCTATGACCAACGAAACGCCTAAAGCGCCCCCGCTTTATCCGAAAAGCCATCTGTTGGCCGCCAGCGGCATCGCTGCTCTACTCAGCCTGGCATTGCTGGTATTCCCTTCCAGCGAAGTCGAAGCCAAGAAAACTACGCTCACCCTGGAGCTGGAAAGCCCGGCCGAGCAGCTGAAGGAAGAGTCCCGCGTCGCGCCACTGGTGCAATCCGAACAACAGACCGACTCCCCCTTCGCCCAGATCGAAGGCGATGAGGCGGACACCGCCCAAGCCAAGCCCGAAGGCAAGCCGGAGCCCGCTCCTGTCGCCAAACAGGAAGACAAGGCCCCCGGCCACCGCGAGGTAGTCGTTGCCCGCGGCGACACGCTGTCCACACTGTTCAACAAGGTCGGCCTCCCGGCCAACGCGGTCCACGACCTGCTGGCCAGCAACAAACAAGCCAAGCAGTTCAGCCAGCTCAAGCATGGCCAGGTGTTGCAGTTCGAGCTGGACAAGGACGGCCAACTGACCAGCCTGCACAGCAAGGTCAGCAACCTCGAAACCATCCGTCTGACCCGTACCGACAAGGGCTACAGCTTCGATCGCGAGGTCAGCAAGCCGGTCATGCGCACCGCTTACGCCCATGGCGTGATCAAGAGTTCACTTTCGGCCTCGGCGCAGCGCGCAGGCCTGTCCCACAGCATGACCATGGACATGGCGCGCATCCTCGGCTACGACATCGACTTCGCTCAGGACATCCGCCCAGGCGACGAATTCGACGTGGTCTACGAGCAGAAGATGATGGACGGCAAGGTGGTCGGCACCGGCAACATCCTCTCGGCCCGCTTCACCAACCGCGGCAAGACCTACACCGCCGTGCGCTACACCAACAAGCAGGGCAACACCAACTATTACACCGCCGACGGCAACAGCCTGCGCAAGGCGTTCATCCGCACGCCGGTGGACTTCGCCCGCATCAGCTCGCGCTTTTCCGCTGGCCGCAAGCACCCGATCCTGAACAAGATCCGCGCCCACAAAGGTGTCGACTACGCCGCCCCGCGCGGCACACCGATCAAGGCTGCCGGCGATGGCCGTATCGAGCTGGCCGGGCGCCGTGGCGGCTATGGCAACACCGTGATCATTGCCCACGGTAATTCCTACAAGACGCTGTATGGCCACATGCAGGGCTTCGCCAAGGGCATCAAGACCGGCAGCAGCGTGAAACAGGGCCAGGTCATCGGCTACATCGGCACTACCGGCCTGTCGACCGGCCCGCACCTGCACTACGAGTTCCAGGTCAACGGCGTGCACGTCGACCCGCTGAGCCAGAAGGTGCCAATGGCCGACCCGATCGCCAAGGCTGAGCGCGCGCGCTTCAACCAGCAGAGCCAACCCCTGATCGCCCGTATGGATCAGGAAAAGGCCACCCTGCTCGCCGCCAACAAGCGCTGACCACATGGCGCTCTATCTTGGCGTGATGTCCGGGACCAGCCTGGATGGCCTGGACATCGCCCTGATCGAACAACGCGAGCAGCTTCGGCTGCTCGCCACCCACTACATTCCCATGCCCACCGACCTGCGCCAGCAGCTGCTTGGCCTCTGCGCCAGCGGCCCGGACGAGATCGCCCGGGCGGCACTGGCGGAGAACCACTGGGCCACTCTCGCCGCCGAAGGGGCCAAGCACCTGCTGGACAAGCAAGGCCTGCAGCCCGAGGCCATCCGCGCCATCGGCAGCCATGGGCAGACCATTCGCCACGAACCTGCCCGTGGTTTCACAGTACAGATTGGCAACCCGGCGCTACTGGCCGAGCTCACCGGTGTCTGCGTGGTCGGTGACTTCAGGCGCCGCGACGTGGCGGCGGGCGGCCAGGGCGCGCCGCTGGTGCCGGCCTTCCATGAAGCGCTGTTCGGCCATCTGGGCCAGCGGCTGGCGGTTCTCAATGTAGGCGGCTTCAGCAACCTCAGCCTGATCGAAAAGGACAGGCCAGTGCATGGCTTCGACTGCGGGCCGGGCAACGTGCTGCTGGATGCCTGGATCGAGCGCAAGCGTGGCCAGGTCTTTGATGCCGATGGTGCCTGGGCGGCCAGTGGAGCGGTGCAGCACGACTTGCTCAATGCACTGCTGAGCGACCCGTTCTTCGCTGGCAGCGGCCCGAAAAGCACGGGCCGCGAGGTCTTCAACCTGCCTTGGCTCGACACCCATCTCGCCAAGCTGCCCCGCTACCGCGACGAAGATGTGCAGGCCACACTGCTGGAGCTGACTGCACGCAGCATCATCGACTCGCTAGGCCAGGCCCAACAGGGCACAGAAGCATTACTGGTGTGCGGTGGCGGTGCGCGCAACGGCGCGCTGATGGCCCGCCTGGCGCAGCTGCTACCGGGTGCCCAGGTGTCCAGCACTGCGGCGCACGGCGTCGATCCGGACTGGGTCGAAGCCATGGCCTTTGCCTGGCTGGCCCATTGCTGCCTGGAACGCATCCCTGCCAACCGGCCCAGCGTCACCGCCGCGAAGGGCCTGCGCGTCCTCGGCGCCATCTACCCCGCGTAATCAGCCTGCACAATGCAAAACGCCGCGCAAATGCGCGGCGTTTTCTTTATAGCCCTTGGATCAGATAGAGAACGACGAACCACAACCACAAGTGGTGCTGGCGTTCGGGTTCTTGATCACGAAGCGCGAACCTTCCAGGCCTTCCTGGTAGTCCACTTCGGCGCCCGCCAGGTACTGGAAGCTCATCGGATCGACCACCAGGGCGACACCTTCACGCTCGACGATGGTGTCATCCTCGGCAACGTCTTCATCGAAGGTGAAGCCGTACTGGAAGCCCGAGCAACCACCGCCCGTCACGAAAACGCGTAGCTTCAGACGCTCGTTGCCCTCTTCGCTGACCAGGGTCTTCACCTTGTGTGCAGCCCCTGGGGTGAACTCCAAAGCCGTGGGGGTGAAGGTTTCGACGCTCATGCTGATTCTCCCGGCGCAGTGCCGCCATAAAACTCGATGGCGCGTATTATCCGCTTGTCCGAGAAAATCGGTCAACAATTGTGCTGCTTTAGTCGCCCCCATGAAAAAGGCCCGCACATGGCGGGCCCAGGACAACAATGCAGGCTTACGGCAGCAGGCCGGCGTGGGACAGGCCCATGCGCTCGTCCAGGCCGAACAGGATGTTCAGGTTCTGCACCGCCTGGCCCGACGCGCCCTTGACCAGGTTGTCGATCACCGACAGCACCACCACCAGGTCGCCACCCTGCGGCCGGTGCACGGCGATACGGCAGACGTTGGCACCGCGCACGCTACGGGTTTCCGGGTGGCTGCCGGCCGGCATCACGTCGACGAACGGTTCGTTGGCGTAGCGCTTTTCGAACAGCGCCTGCAGGTCGACCGACGTATCAACCACATTGGCGTACAGGGTCGCGTGAATGCCGCGGATCATCGGGGTCAGGTGGGGCACGAAGGTCAGGCCGATGTCCTTGCCCGCCGCGAGGCGCAGGCCTTGGCTGATTTCCGGCAGGTGACGGTGCCCTTTGACCGCATAGGCCTTCATGCTTTCGCCGGCCTCACAGAACAGCGAACCTACCGCGGCACCACGGCCTGCTCCACTGACGCCCGACTTGCAGTCGGCGATCAGCCGCGAAGGGTCGGCCAGGCCAGCTTCCAGCAACGGCAGGAAGCCCAGCTGGGTGGCAGTCGGATAGCAACCCGGCACGGCGATCAGGCGCGCCTGGCGGATCTTCTCGCGGTTCACTTCAGGCAGGCCGTAGACCGCGTCCTTGAGCAGTTCAGGCGCGCCGTGCGGCTGCCCGTACCACTTGCCCCACTCCACGGCGTCCTGCAGGCGGAAGTCGGCGGACAGGTCGATGACCTTGGTGCCTGCCGCCAGCAGCTCGCCGGCCAGGGCGTGGGCGACACCGTGCGGGGTGGCGAAGAACACCACATCACAGGCGCCCAGCGCCTTGCTGTCCGGCACGCTGAAACTCAGCCCGTCGTAGTGGCCACGCAGGTTGGGGTACATGTCGGCAACCGCCACGCCCGCTTCGGAGCGCGAAGTAATGACCGCCACTTCGGCCTGAGGATGCTGCGCCAGCAGACGCAGCAGTTCGACACCGGTGTAACCCGTGCCGCCGACGATACCGACCTTGATCATAACGCTTGCCCCTTATCAACGAGCCCACTGGAAAGCGCACGATAATAGGGGCCCGGCAGGCCTGTAACAACTATTCCCATGACCCTTCGGCGCTTGCCCACTACTATTCGCACGACCGTGAAAACCTGAAGGAACCGCACATGCTCTATCTATGGATCAAGGCGCTGCACATCGTCAGCGTGGTTTGCTGGTTCGCCGGCCTGTTCTACCTGCCACGCCTGTTCGTCTACCACGCCCAGAGCCAGGACAGCATCAGCCTCGACCGCTTCATCACCATGGAGCGCAAGCTGTACCGGGGCATCATGAACCCGGCAATGATCGCCACCTATGTGTTCGGCGGCTGGATGCTCTACCTCAACCCCGGCTGGCTGAGCCAGGGCTGGCTGCACGCCAAGTTGACCCTGGTGGTGCTGCTGACCGCCTACCATCATATCTGCGGCGCCCAGCGCAAACGCTTCGCCGCCGGCACCAACACCCGCAGCCACGTCTACTACCGCTGGTTCAACGAAGCACCGGTACTGATCCTGCTGGGGATCGTAATTCTGGTGGTGGTCAAACCGTTCTGACGATAACCCGCCCTGCACAGGAGTTTCGCCATGTCCCTGCCCGCCTTGCTGCAACAGCGGCTGCGCCTGCCACTGGTGGCCGCGCCGATGTTCCTGATCTCCAACCCGCAACTGGTACTGGCCTGCTGCGCCAATGGCGTGGTGGGCAGCTTCCCTGCGCTCAACCAACGCGACAGCGCAGGCTTCAAGGCCTGGCTGGAGGAGATCGAGGCGGGCCTGACACAGCTGCAGGCGCCAGCACCCTATGCGGTCAACCTGATCGTCCATCCGAGCATTCCACGCCTGCAGGCCGACCTGGCCCTGTGCGTCGAGCATCGCGTACCCATCGTCATCACCAGCCTTGGCGCGGTGAAAGAGGTGGTGGATGCCGTGCACAGCTATGGCGGCCTGGTGTTCCATGACGTGACCACCCGGCGCCATGCGCAGAAAGCGGCCGAAGCGGGCGTAGATGGGCTGATCGCCGTGGCCGCCGGCGCGGGTGGCCATGCAGGGACCTGGAGCCCGTTCGCCCTGGTCGCCGAGATCCGCCAGTTCTTCGACAAGACCCTGCTGCTGGCAGGCTGCCTCAACCACGGCCACGAATTGCTCGCGGCGCAAATGCTGGGGGCAGACCTGGGCTACATGGGCACACGCTTCATCGCCACCCGTGAGAGCCGAGCACAGGAGGCCTATAAACAGATGATCCTCGGCGCCACTGCTGCCGATATCATTCACACCCCTGCGGTCTCCGGCATCCCGGCCAGCTTTCTGCGGCAAAGCCTGGAGCAGGCCGGCTACGACCTGGCGGCGCTCACCAGCAGCCATGAGACCGGCAAGCTCAAGCCGCTGGACGAGGAAGCCAAGGCCTGGAAGACGGTCTGGTCCGCAGGCCAGGGCGTCGGCGAGATCAACGACCTGCCCGGCGCCGCCGAACTAATCGAACGCCTGCACAGCGAATACCAAGGCGCCCTCGAGCGTGCCCAACAGCTACGCAGCAACGTCTTGTAGCAAAACAACCAGCCTGTACACTAGCCGCCCCTTACGCCCCAGGAGCCTTGCATGACCCGTTACGCCATGATTACCGGCGCTTCCACTGGCCTGGGCCTGGCCCTGGCGGAAGCCCTGGCGCGGCGCGGGCGCAACCTGATCCTGGTGGCACGCCAGCGCGAGACGCTGGAGCCGGTGGCCATCGAACTGACCCAACGTTTTGGCGTGGAGGTGTTGTTCCGCGCCTGCGACCTCAGCCAGCCCCTGCGCCTGTCGGGGTTCGTGCTTGAACTGGAGGAAGGCGAGCGGCGCATCGACCTGCTGGTCAACTGCGCAGGCCAACGCACCTACGGGCCCTTCCTTGCCCATGAATGGGCCGACGAGCAGGACCTGCTGGAGGTCAATATCCTGGCCATGAGCCGCCTGTGCCATGCCATCGGCAACCTGATGGCCGTGCAGGGTGGCGGGCAGATCCTCAACGTTGCGGGCCTGGCCGGGGTCGCGCCCGGCCCTTGGATGGCCGCCTACGCCGCCAGCAAGGCCTATGTACTGAACTTCAGTGAAGCCTTGCGCGAAGAGCTCGGGCGTACCGGGATCAAAGTCTCGGTGCTGTGCCCCGGCCCGGTTCGCTCGGCGCGCCGGCGCATCCCCCGCCTCGACGACAGCAGCCCAAGCCCCGAGGAGATCGCGCTGTACACCGTACGCGCGCTGGACAAGAACCGCGCGCGGATCATCCCCGGCCGCCGCAACCGCTGGCTGGCCTTCGCCCCGCGCCTGCTGCCGCGCTGGGTGACGCGCAAGCTGGCTGGCATGATCCACCGCCGCTACCGCCCGGTAGGCATGGAATAAGCACTGGGCGAGTGGCAGCGGGCTCAGTACACTCGGCCCGGACACTCACCATGGAGCATGTGCTGTGGACGATCTATTCCTCAAAATCATCAACCGGGAAATCCCGGCGGATATCATCTACGAAGATGACCAGGTCCTCGCCTTCAAGGACATTCACCCTGCGGCGCCGGTCCACTTCCTGGTCATCCCGAAAAAACACATCCGCACCCTCAACGACCTGACCGAAGAAGACAAAGCCCTGGCCGGCCACATCCTCTTCACCGCCCAGCGCCTGGCCGTCGAGCAAGGCTGCGAGGAAGGCTTCCGCGTGGTCATGAACTGCAACCCCAAAGGCGGCCAGACCGTCTACCACATCCATATGCACGTGCTTGGCCAGCGCCAGATGCACTGGCCGCCGGGCTGATCCAGGGCAAGCCCCCTCCAGCCGATTGCGGTAAACTGTCGGGCACACTCTAGTGGAGGTGCCCGATGGCTACCGAACGTCATTACTCACCGCTCGACCGCTTGTTGCTGCAGGCCGATACCGCCATGCGCACCCTGCTCCCCTTCAGCGGCCAACCTTCGCGCCCGTCACCGGCGATCATCCAGCCCGACGCCGAACTCGACGAACAGCAGAGCCGCCACGTCGCCGGCCTGATGCGCATCAACCACACCGGTGAAGTCTGCGCCCAGGCGCTCTACCAGGGCCAGGCACTGACCGCCAAGCTGCCCCAGGTGCGCAAGGCCATGGAGCACGCAGCAGAAGAAGAAATCGACCACCTGGCCTGGTGCGAGCAGCGCATCCGCCAGCTCAACAGCCACCCCAGCGTACTCAACCCATTGTTCTACGGCATGTCCTTCGGCATTGGCGCGCTCGCCGGCCTGGTCAGCGACAAGGTCAGCCTGGGTTTCGTCGCCGCCACCGAGCATCAGGTGTGCAAGCATCTGGACGAGCACCTTGAGCAGATCCCCGAAAGCGATGGTAAGTCCCGCGCCATCCTCGAACAGATGCGCGTCGACGAAGAGCACCACGCCGAATCCGCGCTGGAAGCTGGCGGCTATCGCTTCCCGGCGCCCATCCGTTTCGGCATGAGCCTGATGGCCAAGGTCATGACCAAGAGCACCTACCGAATCTGAGGCACAGCGCATGGAACGCTTCGACGCCAAGGACCTGGCACGCGCGGTAGACGCTGGCGTACTGCAACCGGGCCAGGACCAGGCACTGCTGGACTTCCTCCGCCAGCAGCCGCAGAGCCGTGGTAGCTTCCAGCTGGCCCACGTCGCCTTCTACTTCGGCGCCCTGTTGATCATGGGCGCGATGGGCTGGCTGCTTACCGAAGCCTGGATGCGCATCGGCGATAGCGCTCTTTTGGCCATCGCCCTGCTCTACATCGCCGCACTCACCCTGTTCGCCCTGTCACTGCAACGCCGTGGTCAGCCCATTGCTGCCGGCGTGCTGGCGGCCGTTGCGGTGAGTATCGTGCCGCTGGCGGTATTCGCCGTGGAACGGCTGGTGGGCTGGTGGCCGTTGGACGATGCCCAGGGCGAGTATCACCAGTACTACACCTATGTGCAGGGTGGCTGGCTGGCCATGGAAGCCGCAACCGTGGTGGCCGGCCTGCTGATGCTGCGCCTGGTGCCCTTCCCGTTCATCGTCATGCCGATCGCCTTGGCGCTGTGGTTCATGTCCATGGACTTGACGGAATGGGTGTATGGCGATGTGTTCAGCTGGGAGCAGCGACGTACGGTATCGGTGTGGTTCGGCCTGGCCGTGCTGGTGGTGTTTGTCGGCGTCGATGGCCGTACCCGCCAGGACTACGCTGGCTGGGGCTATCTGGCCGGCCTGCTGGCGTTCTGGGGCGGGCTGACGTCGATGGACAGCGCCAGCGAACTGGGCAAGGCACTGTATTGCCTGATCAACCTGGGGTTGATGGGGCTGGCCGTGTTGCTGCGCAGGCCGGTGTTCATGGTGTTCGGGGCGATGGGCGTGGCGGCTTATCTCGGCTATCTGTCCTACGAGGTATTTGCCGACTCGCTGCTGTTCCCGCTGGTGGTCACCCTGATCGGCCTTGGCGTTATCGGCCTGGGCCTGCTGTACCAGAAACAACGTGAAGCCTTGAGTGCACAGCTGCGGGCAAGGCTACCCGCCAGCCTGTTGCGGCTGCTGCCGGCGCTGCGCCGTTGAAGTATCGATTGATCACGGCTCGGTTGCTGCAAAGCCTCGGGCTGATACCGGTTGCGTATGCATTTGTCTGCCTGATGACAGCGACCATCAGGCAAACCGCTTTCAGCCTGGAACTGCCCGACCTCGGCGAGCCCGACAGCCACAGCGTGTTTGAAATGCTGCTATTCACAGTGCCTGGGCTGCTGCTGTTCCTGCTGCTGTTCCTGCTGCTGGCCTGCAACTGCCGCAAGCGTCGTACACTCATCGCCCTGTTCGGGTTGGCTTCGGTGGTCACGGCACTGCTGCAGTGCATGTTGTTTGCCCAATGCTTCGGCAGCACCTGGAGCACCAGCGAAATACTTGGGCTACTGCTGTTCAACAGCCCATCGCTGCTGCTCGCCCTCGGCCCGGGCGTTGTCTGGCTGCTGGCCGCTGAGCGACTGAACCGGCAAGGCGCCTGATTGCCAGGCGCCATCGCCCTTCAACCGAGTTCGACAATCTCGTAACCGTGGGTAATCTCGACACCAGCACGCTCGAGCATGATCGATGCCGAGCAGTACTTCTCGGCCGACAGCTCCACTGCGCGCTTGACCTGTGCCTCTTTCAGCCCGCGCCCCTTGACCACGAAGTTCATGTGGATCTTGGTGAACACCTTGGGGTCTTCACTGGCGCGCTCGGCTTCCAGGAAGGCTTCGCAGCTCTCCACCGCCTGGCGCGACTTCTTCAGGATGCTGACCACGTCGAAGCTGCTGCAGCCGCCCAGCCCCAACAGCAGCATTTCCATCGGGCGCACGCCAAGGTTGCGGCCTCCGGCTTCAGGCGGGCCGTCCATGACCACGACATGGCCACTCCCCGACTCGCCGAGGAACATCGCTTCACCCGCCCACTGGATGCGTGCCTTCATCTATCCGGACTCCCGATCTCGTAAAAGGGTGCCAGCTTAGACCTTGTGACGCTGTCGGAAAAGCTCAAGGCGCAGTGCTTTAATGCCGATACAAGGGGATGTGTCTGATAAGCTGGCGCCAAATGACTGGCACATCGCGCCAGACAGCCTCAATAAAAAGCCAACGCCTCCCATCGAACAGGATTTCGTGATGGTTTCTTCAGCCCTTGCGCCCAAGATCAAGAACATCGAAAAGCTGCTGGTGCACTGCCAGCGCCGTCGCTATGCCGCCAAAAGCAACATCATCTGCGCGGGCGACCGGGCCGAGACCCTCTCGTTCATCATCAAGGGCTCGGTGACCATCCTGATCGAGGACGACGACGGCCACGAGATGATCATCGCCTACCTCAACAACGGCGACTTCTTTGGCGAACTGGGCTTGTTCGAACCCGTCGGCCAGGAGCATCAGCGTAGCGCCTGGGTGCGAGCCAAGACCGAATGCGAAGTGGCCGAGATCAGCTACGACAAATTCCGCGAACTGGGCCGCCAGGACCCGGAGATCCTCTACGCCCTCGGCGCTCAGATGGCCCAGCGGCTGCGCAACACCACCCGCAAGGTCGGTGACCTGGCCTTTTTCGACGTCACCGGCCGCGTCGCCCGATGCCTGCTCGATCTGTGCAAGCAGCCAGACGCCATGACCCACCCCGACGGCATGCAGATCAAGATCACCCGCCAGGAGATCGGGCGCATCGTCGGGTGTTCGCGGGAAATGGTCGGCCGCGTCCTCAAGGATCTCGAAGAACGCAGCCTGGTGCAGGTGAAAGGCAAGACCATGGTGGTCTACGGCACCCGCTAGTCCTTGGGCAGCCCTGCGATAACCTCGGCATAGGCCTGGGAAAGGCGCTCGAACCAGGGCGCCTGGGGCGCCACTTCATGCAGGGCGATATGGCTGTCGGCCCGGCAACGCTGTTCAAGCTCGCAACATTCATTGAAACGATTGACCGCTGCCACCATCGATTCGCGTTCGTTGTCCAGCAACAGTGCGCCGTGCACCAGCACCACCGGGCGCTTACCGCCCAGGCCCTGGCGCCAGCGCTGGGCTGTGCCGACCAGTTTGCGGCCGTTCAGGTTGACGTTGTAGCGGCCATCGCAGAACGCACCATCGATTTCCCCCACCGACGCTACCCCGCCCCACTCGCGCAGGACATCGCACAGTGGCAGGCACAGCCGCTCGTAGGCATTCTCGATGCGCCCGTGATCGCCTTCGCTGCGCGGTGCCACATAGACCAGCGCCACGTTCACGGTTGAATGCGATTGCGGCACAGGTTCACCACCCGTTTCGCGCAGCAGTACCGGCCAGCCGGCGATTGCCAACTCAGCGCAGGCAGCTTCGAAATTTTCCAGGCGGCTCATTCGGCGTGGCATCACCAGGGCGTGATCGGTGGGGCGCCAGAACAGCACGCCAGCGTCACGCTCGCCACGGCATACGGCGGCCAACAGTTCCTGTTCGGCGTGCAGGCCCTGCTCGACAGTGAGGGCCAGGGGGTGATCGGTCATTGATCCACCTATGTTGTTGTCTTTACCCGCGAAAGGGCCATTGCAGGCACATAAAAAAGCCGGCAAAAACGCCGGCTTCATTTGCTCAGTCCAGTTGCTGAACAGTCTTCTTGACCTGGTCAGGGAAGAACAACCGCTGCAGTTCCAGCCCCGGCTGCTCGGCGCGCATGAACGCCTCGCCGACCAGGAACGAATACACCTCGTTGATGGCCATCAGCTCGACATCGGCCCGGTTGAGAATGCCGCTCTCGGTGATGGCCAGGCGATCGCGGGGGATGCGTGGCAGCAAGTCGAGGGTGGTCTCCAGGCTGACTTCGAAGGTGTGCAAGTTGCGGTTGTTGACGCCGACCAACGGGGTATCGAGGGTCTTCAGCGCACGCTCCAGCTCATCGCCATCGTGCACTTCGACCAGCACGTCGAGGCCGACGTCCTTGGCCGTGGCGGCCAGCTCGGCCATCTTCACGTCATCCAGCGCCGACACGATCAACAGCACGCAGTCGGCACCCAAGGCGCGGGCTTCGACGATCTGGTACGGGTCGACCATGAAGTCCTTGCGGATCACCGGCAGCGACACGGCGGCGCGGGCCTGCTTCAGGTACTCGTCGGCGCCCTGGAAGTAATCCACGTCGGTCAGTACCGACAGGCAGGTCGCCCCGCCTTTTTCGTAGCTGACCGCGATGTCGGCCGGCACGAAGTCCTCGCGAATCACACCCTTGCTTGGCGAGGCCTTCTTGATCTCGGCGATCACCGCCGGCTGCTTGCGCTTGGCCTGCTCGATCAGGGCATGGGCGAAGCCACGCGGGGCGTCAGCCGCCTTGGCCATACGCTCCAGTTCGGCGAGGCTGACCCGCGCACTGCGCTCGGCCACTTCCTGGAACTTGCGGGCGATGATCCGCTCCAGCACCGTCGGCACGCTCATGCTTCGTTCTCCACTTTGAATACCGCGGTAAAGGCGCCCAGCTCCTGCAGCTTTTCCCAGGCCAGCCCGGTGTGCAGCACGTCGTGGGCCAGCTCCACGCCCTGGGCCAGGGTCATGGCGTGATCGGCGGCGTACAGCGCCGCACCGGCATTGAGCACGATCATTTCGGCGGCCTTCTGGCCGTTCTCGGTCTTGCGCCGGCCCAATGCGTCACGGATCAGCTCCAGCGACGCCTGCGGACCATCGACTGCCAGGCCGTGGAGGCTCTGGCTCTTCATGCCGAGGTCTTCGGGCTCGACCCAATACTCGGTGATCTGGTCATTCTTCAGTTCGGCAACGAAGGTAGGCGCCGCCAGGCTGAACTCGTCCAGGCCATCCTTCGAGTGCACCACCAGCACATGCTTGCTGCCCAGGCGCTGCAGCACTTCGGCCAGCGGGCGGCACAAGGCCTGGTTGAACACGCCGACCACCTGATGCTTCACCCCGGCCGGATTCGTAAGCGGGCCGAGCATGTTGAACAGGGTACGCAGCCCCAGCTCGCGACGCGGGCCGGCGGCATACTTCATGGCCTTGTGATGGCTCTGGGCGAACATGAAGCCGATCCCCAGGCTGTCGATGCAGCGGGCGACCTGCACCGGAGTCAGGTTCAGGTAGATGCCTGCGGCCTCCAGCAGATCGGCGCTGCCGCTCTTGCCGGACACCGCGCGGTTGCCGTGCTTGGCCACCGGGCAACCGGCGGCCGCAAGGACGAACGACGACGCGGTGGAAACGTTGAAGATGTTGGCGCCATCACCGCCGGTGCCGACGATGTCGACCACGCCGTCGAGGCTCTTGAGCTCGACCTTGTCGGCCAGCTCGCGCATTACCGACACCGCACCGACGATCTCGTCGATGCTTTCGCTCTTCATGCGCATGCCCATCAGGAAGGCGCCGATCTGCGCCTCGCTGCACTGGCCGGTCATGATCTGGCGCATGACCTCGCGCATTTCCTCGGTGCTCAGGTCCAGGTGGCCGACGATACGGCTCAACGCAGTCTTGATATCCATGATCGATCCTTAACGGCGGCCGCCGGTCTGCTTGAGGAAGTTGGCGAACAGCTCGTGGCCCTGCTCGGTGAGGATCGACTCGGGGTGGAACTGCACCCCTTCGATGTTCAGTGTCTTGTGGCGCAGGCCCATGATCTCGTCGACCGAGCCATCGGCGTGGGCGGTCCAGGCGGTTACTTCCAGGCAATCGGGCAGCGTCTCGCGCTTGACCACCAGTGAGTGGTAGCGGGTAACGGTCAGCGGGTTGTTGAGGCTGGCGAACACGCCCAGGTCACGGTGCACCACCGGGCTGGTCTTGCCATGCATCACCTGGCGGGCACGTACCACGTCACCGCCGAAGGCCTGGCCGATCGACTGGTGGCCAAGGCAAACCCCCAGAATCGGCAGCTTGCCGGCAAAGTGCAGGATGGCCTCGATGGACACACCGGCTTCGCTCGGGGTACAGGGGCCGGGGGAAACCACGATGCGCTCGGGGTTGAGGGCTTCGATCTGGGCGATGGTCATCTCGTCATTGCGGATGACCTTGACCTCGGCACCCAGCTCGCCGAGGTACTGCACGACGTTGTAGGTGAAGGAGTCGTAGTTGTCGATCATCAGTAACATCTGGAACGAACCTCTTGAATACTGACTTTTGATTCGAGCCTTCCGCTGCCAACCATGGGCGCGGGTGGTCCCGCACGAGGCGAGAGTTGCAACGAAAGGGAGAGAAGCAAGCGGGCCGGGTGAACCGGCAGGGGAAAAGTCAGGCGCGCCAACGCCAACGGGCGTGGGCCTTGATTACGCGCATCAAGAGTTTGCTGACGATCAACACAGGGTAGGTCTCGTTCATACGTCCCGGCACAGTAGCCTACCGGCGCGATGGGCGCAATACGCCTGTAAATACGGGGTAACGAATGGAGCGGCCAGCAAAGACCCTGTATCTGCTAGGGTCATGCGGCTGGTCCTTATAAAAACAAAGAAAAGGATATCTACATGTTCAAAGCAGCGTCCTTGCGCGCAACCTTCGCCGTACTGGCCATCGCCGGTGGTCAAGCCATGGCCTCCCCCTCGCCCTACTCATCACTCATCGTCTTCGGCGACAGCCTCAGCGACGCCGGGCAGTTTCCCGACCTGACTGGCGCCAGCGCAGGCATGCGCTTCACCAACCGCGACGCCAATGGCGACTTCGCGCCCGTTTCACCGATGCTGCTCGGTGGCCGGCTGGGCGTCTCGGCCACCGACCTCAACCCCTCCACTTCCCTGGGGATTCGCCCTGACGGCAACAACTGGGCGGTCGGTGGCTACACCACGCAACAGATCCTGGACTCGATCACCGGCACCTCGCGGCTGGTCATCCCCCCCGGAAATCCCGGCGCAGGCACGGTACTGCGCGAACGCCCCGGCTACCTGGCCAACGGCCTGCGGGCCGCCCCCAACGCCCTCTACTACCTGACCGGCGGCGGTAACGACTTCCTCCAGGGCCTGGTCAACAGCCCTACCGACGCCGCAGCCGCCGGTGCGCGGCTTGCGGCAAGCGCCCAGGCGCTGCAACAAGGCGGTGCGCGGTACATCATGGTCTGGCTGTTGCCAGACCTGGGGCAAACACCCAACTTCAGTGGCACCCCCCAACAGGGCCCACTGTCACAGCTCTCCAGCGTGTTCAACCAGGCATTGGTCAGCCAGCTGGGTCAGGTCGACGCCGAAATCATCCCGCTGAATGTCCCCGTCCTGTTGCGCGAGGCCCTCGCCAGCCCGGCGCAGTTCGGCCTGGCCACCGATCAGAACCTGGTCGGCACCTGCTACAGCGGTAACGGCTGCGTGGGCAACCCGGTGTACGGTCTGAACGGCACTCAGCCGGACCCTGAGCGCCTGCTGTTCAACGACGCCGTGCACCCCACCATCGTCGGCCAGCGACTGATCGCCGACTACGCCTATTCCATCCTCGCCGCGCCCTGGGAGTTGACCCTGCTGCCAGAAATCGCCCACGCCAGCATTCGTGCGCACCAGGACGAGCTGCGCAACCAGTGGCAAACACCCTGGCAGGCCGTCGGCCAATGGCAGGCGTTTGTCGCTACCGGCGCACAGAACCTGGACTTCGACAGCCAACACAGCATCGCCAGCGCAGATGGGCGCGGCTACAACCTCACCCTCGGTGGCAGCTATCGACTCGACGACGCCTGGCGCCTGGGCCTGGCGGCGGGGGTCTACCGCCAGAAGCTGGAAGCCGGCCAACAGGATTCGCAGTACAAACTCGACAGCTACCTGGCCAGCGCCTTCGCCCAGTACCGCCGGGACCGCTGGTGGGCAGATGCCGCCATCACCGCCGGCCACCTGGATTACCACGACCTCAAGCGTACATTCGCCCTGGGCGTGAACGATCGCAGCGAAAAAGGCGACACCGATGGCCAGGCGTGGGCAGTCAGCGGCCGGCTTGGCTACAACCTTGCGAATGAAGGCAGCCGCTGGCAACTGGCACCTTTCATCAGCGCCGATTATGCGCGGGCGAAGGTCGATGGCTACAACGAAAAAAGCGGCCGTTCGACCGCGCTCGGCTTCGACGACCAGGAACGCACCTCGCGACGCCTGGGCGCGGGGCTGCTGGGGAGCGTTGAAGTGCTGCCGACGACCACAGTGTTCGCCGAGTTGGCCAGGGAGCATGAGTTCGAGGATGACCAGCAAGACCTGACGATGAAGCTGACCACGCTGGCGAACAACGACTTCACCCTCACCGGGTATACCCCGGACAGCAACCTGACCCGCGCCAGCCTGGGGGTTAGCCATGAGCTGGTGGCAGGGATAAACCTCAGAGGGCATTACAACTGGCGTAAAAGCGATGACCAAACGCAGCAGGGGGTGAGCGTGGCGCTCAGCGTCGACTTCTAAGGCTGCGCTGTTCGCGGGGCAAGCGCGCTCCCACGGCTGGGAGAGCGCTTGCCCCACGAACACGGGTCAAGCTTTGGGCTGCTGCTCAGCCAATGCCACCGCGCGGAACATTGCGCGGCGCTTGTTGATGGTTTCTTCCCACTCCAGTACTGGCACCGAGTCGGCGACGATGCCGCCACCAGCCTGCACATGCAGCTCGCCGTCCTTGATTACCGCAGTGCGGATGGCAATGGCGGTATCCATGTTGCCGTTCCAGGCGAAATAGCCGACGGCGCCGCCGTAGACGCCGCGCTTGACCGGTTCCAGTTCGTCGATGATCTCCATGGCACGGATCTTCGGTGCCCCCGACAGGGTGCCCGCCGGCAGGATCGCCCGCAGCGCGTCCATTGCCGTCAGCCCTTCGGCCAGCTGGCCGGTGACATTGGAGACGATGTGCATCACGTTCGAATAGCGCTCGATCACCATCTTCTCGGTCAGGCGCACGCTGCCGGTGGCCGACACACGGCCCACGTCGTTGCGGCCGAGGTCGATCAGCATCAGGTGTTCGGCGATTTCCTTGGCATCCGACAGCAGGTCGTCTTCCAGGGCGCGGTCGGCCTCTTCGGTGGCGCCGCGCGGGCGGGTACCGGCGATCGGGCGCACGGTGACCAGGTTGTCCTCGACCCTCACCAGTACTTCCGGCGAGCTGCCAACTACATGGAAGTCGCCGAAGTTGAAGAAGTACATATAGGGCGTCGGATTGAAGCAGCGCAGGGCACGGTACAAGTCGATCGGCGCAGCCTTGAAATCGATGGACATGCGCTGCGACGGCACCACCTGCATGCAGTCGCCGGCGAGGATGTACTCCTTGACAGTGTCCACCGCGCGCTCGTAGTCACCCTGGGTGAAACTGGAGCGGAAAGCCGGCTCGGCCGCCATTGGGCCACCAAGATCGAGGCCGCGGCGCGGGGTGATTGGCTGACGGAGCTTTTCCAGCAGGCCTTCAAGACGGGCCTGGCCTTGCTCGAAGGCCTGCTCGTCGCTGGGGTCGACCAACACGATGGCGTGCATCTTGCCCGCCAGGTTGTCGAACACCACCACGGCGTCGGAGACCATCAGCAGGATGTCCGGCACCCCCAGCGGGTCCGGGTTCGGGCAGGCGCCCAGGCGTTTTTCCACGTAGCGCACGCAGTCGTAGCCGAAGTAGCCGACCAGGCCGCCGTTGAAGCGCGGCAGGCCCGGAATGTCGGCCACCTTGTAGCGATCCTTGAAGGTCTCGACGAAGGCCAGCGGGTCTTCGACGTCATGGCTTTCCACTTCCACGCCATCCTGCTGGATGCTCACGTGGTAGCCATGCACACGCATGACGGTGCGCGACGGCAGGCCGATCATCGAGTAACGGCCCCATTTCTCGCCGCCCTGCACGGATTCGAGCAGGTACGAGTTGGGCTGGTCGGCCAGTTTGAGGTAGATCGACAGGGGGGTATCGAAGTCGGCCAGGGTTTCACGGGCCAGGGGGATGCGGTTATAGCCGGCAGCAGCCAGGCGCAGGAATTCTTCGCGGGTCATGTGTAGCCTCGTGGCAAGCAGCAATGGGGTCAGGCAAGCGGACGGGCCGGCAGGCGCCGGCGGGCATACGTCAGGCGCGCCAGCGCCAGCGGGCCAGGGCCTTGATGACTTTCATCCAGAATTTGCCAGTAACCACCACGTCGTCGTCTCTGCTGTGCGGGGCTTGAAGGTCCGCCAACGTTATCCCAGTGTCGGTGACTAAGCAACCGGGCAGCAGCAGGCGCAGGTCGCTGAGCACAAGGCTGGGGGATTCCTCGTCGATGGGCCGGCCATGGTTGTAGCCATAGGTCAGGCCGACGCACTGCACCCCGGCCGCCTTCGCCGCCAGCACGTCGCTGCGCGAATCACCGACGAACAGCGACTGCGCAGGCTCGACGCCGGCCATCTTCATCACGAACAGCAGTGCCGCCGGGTCGGGCTTCTTCTGCGGCAGGGTGTCGCCGCCGATGATCCAGCGGAAGTAACGGCCGATCTTCATCTGGTCGAGCAAGGGGGCAACGAAGCGCTCGGGCTTGTTGGTGATCAGCGCCATCTCCACGCCCTGTTTGCTCAGCCAGCGCAGGGTGTCGCGCACACCGGGGTAGACCACGGTCAGTTCATGGCTGTCGGCATAGGCCTCCATGAACAGCGCCAGCGCGCGCTCGGCCAGCGCATCGTCCACGCTGTCGTGGTCCAGGCCACCGGCCAGTGCCCGGCGCACCAGCACCTGGGCGCCGTTGCCCACCCAGTGGCGCACGGCGTCGAGCCCGGCGGGCTCGCGCCCGAGTTCGAGCAGCATGCGGTCGACGGCTGCGGCCAGGTCGGGGACCGAGTCGATCAGGGTGCCATCCAGATCGAACATCACCAGCCTGGGCAGCGTCCCCGGGAACAGCTGCTCGAAGCCGCTCATGCGCGTGCCAGCGCCATTTCGGCACGCATCTTGGCGATCACTTCCTGGTAGTCCGGGGCGTTGAAGATCGCCGAACCGGCAACGAAGGTGTCGGCGCCAGCCGCGGCGATTTCGCGGATGTTGTTGACGTTGACGCCGCCGTCGATTTCCAGGCGGATATCACGGCCGCTGGCATCGATCAGCGCACGGGCTTCACGCAGCTTGTCGAGGGTGCCGGGGATGAACTTCTGCCCGCCGAAGCCTGGGTTGACGCTCATCAGCAGGACCATGTCGACCTTGTCCATCACGTACTTCAGCGCATCCAGGCTGGTGGCCGGGTTGAACACCAGGCCGGCCTTGCAGCCGCCGTCGCGAATCAGCTGCAGCGAGCGGTCGATGTGCTGGGAGGCTTCCGGGTGGAAGGTGATGTAGGTGGCGCCGGCTTCGATGAAGTCGCCGATGATGCGGTCGACCGGGCTCACCATCAGGTGCACGTCGATCGGCGCGGTCACACCGTACTTGCGCAGCGCGGTGCAGACCATCGGGCCGATGGTCAGGTTGGGGACGTAGTGGTTGTCCATGACATCGAAGTGGACGATGTCGGCCCCGGCGGCCAGAACCTTGTCGACGTCCTCGCCCAGGCGGGCGAAATCGGCGGAAAGAATGGAGGGGGCAATAGCGTAGGGCTGCATGGCGCACCTGTTGGGCAGAATCACGGTGGCGCGCATTGTAACCCAGGGAAGCGGATCGGGGCTGATTGGTGTCAATCGGTGTCGACCACTGCACCTTCGATCGCCTTACCGGCCCTTTCGCGGGCAAGCCCGCTCCCACAGGATCACCAATGCCTTCGAGGCTGCGCTGTACCTGTGGGAGCGGGCTTGCCCGCGAAGGGGCCGGTACGGGCAATCAACATCAGCCCGGTTGCTGGGTCCTCAACTTCTCGCTGCGCCCGCGCAGCCACTCCAGGGTCAGCAGCAGCACCACCGAGAACGCGATCAGCAAAGTCGCCGCCGCCGCAATGGTCGGGCTGAGGTTCTCGCGAATGCCGCTGAACATCTGCCGCGGCAGGGTGGCCTGCTCCGGCCCGGCAAGGAACAGCGTGACCACCACTTCATCGAACGAGGTGGCAAAGGCGAACAGCGCCCCGGAGATAACCCCCGGCGCAATCAGCGGCAAGGTCACCCGACGGAAGGTCAACAATGGCGATGCGCCCAGACTGGCGGCGGCACGTACCAGGTTGTAGTTGAAGCCCTGCAGTGTGGCCGACACGGTGATGATCACGAACGGCACACCCAGCACCGCATGCACCAGGATCAGCGAAATGAAGCTGTTGCCCAGCCCCAGTGGGGCAAAGAACAGGTAACTCGCCACACCGATGATCACCACCGGTACCACCATGGGCGAGATCACCAGCGCCATCACCAGCGATTTGCCGGGGAAGTCGCCGCGGGTCAGGCCGATCGACGCCAGGGTGCCGAACACCATGGCCAGTACCGTCGCCGCGGGGGCGACGATGATGCTGTTCTTCAGCGAGCGCATCCACTCGGCCGAGGCGAAGAAGTCCTGGTACCAGTGCAGCGAGAAGCCCTGCAACGGGTACACCAGGAAACTCCCGCTGTTGAACGACAGCGGCACGATCACCAGCACCGGCAGCACCAGGAACAGCAGCACCAGCCCGCAGAGAATGCGCAAGGTGTAGAACCACACCCGCTCCACGGGCGACATGTAGGGGCTCAGCATGACAAGGCTCCTCAGCTCAGGCGCAGGCGGCTGGCGCCGACCAGCCAGCTATAGATCAGGTACAGCACCACGGTGGCCAGCAGCAGCAACCCGCCCAGCGCGGTGGCCATGCCCCAGTTGATGCTGGTGTTGGTGTAGAAGGCGACGAAGTAGCTGACCATCTGGTCGTTCGGGCTGCCCAGCAGTGCCGGGGTGATGTAGTAGCCGATCGAGATGATGAACACCAGCAGGCAGCCGGCCCCCACGCCTGCATAGGTCTGCGGGAAGTACACCCGCCAGAAGCTGGCGAACGGGTGGCAGCCCAGCGAGATCGCCGCGCGCATGTAGCTGGGCGAAATGCCCTTCATCACGCTGTACAGCGGCAGGATCATGAACGGCAGCAGGATGTGCACCATCGAGATGTACACGCCGGTGCGGTTGAACACCAGTTCCAGCGGCTGGTCGATGATGCCCATGGCCATCAGCGCGCTGTTGATCAACCCGCCCGACTGCAGCAGCACGATCCACGCCGCCACCCGCACCAGGATCGAGGTCCAGAACGGCAGCAGCACCAGGATCATCAGCAGGTTGCTCTGCCGGGTGGGCAGGTTGGCCAGCAGGTAGGCCAGCGGATAGGCCAGTACCAGGCAGATGGCGGTGATCACCACGCCCATCCACAGGGTGCGGGCGAAGATGTCGAGGTAGATGGCCTGGTCCGGGGTGGCCTTGGCCAGCTCACCGAGGTCGTCGATACGGTGATCGAGCGCCGCCAGCAGGTAGAACGGCGTGACGCTGCTGGTGTTGCGGCGGATCGCCTGCCAGTAGGCCGGGTCGCCCCAGCGCTCGTCCAGCGTCTGCAAGGCGTCTTTATAGGAAGCAGGCTCCGCCTTGAACGGCAGCGCCCGCGCAGTCTTGGCCAACAGGCTGCGGTAGCCGGCCAGCTCCATGTTCAGGCGTTTGGACAGATCGCCCAGGGTCTGGTTCTTGCGGGATTCGGCCAGGTCCTGGCTCAGGGCCTTGTAGGCCTCCTCGCCGGGCAGGCTCTTGCCGTCCCACTGCGCCACGGCCTCGACGGTGCGCGGCAGGCCGGCGACTACTTCAGGGTTGCCGACACTCTTGTACAAAAGCGCCGCGATCGGTACCAGAAACACCAGCAGAAGGAACAGCGCCAGCGGCGCGATCAATGCCTGGGCCTTCCAGCGGTTGACCCGCTCGGCATGCTTGAGGCGCTGTTTGAGGCTTTTACCTGCGCCTTCGTTGAGGGGCACTGCAATGGCCATGGCGAACTCCGGGAAAACAGGGAAACGTTGAGGCCGCTTGAAAAGGACAGCGGTGATCTCGGGCTTGACGCGCTAACTGCAGGAGCGGCCTTGTGTCGCGATAGGGCTGCAAAGCAGCCCCAGCATTTTGTGCATCACGGCTGAGATCCTGGGGCCGCTTCGCGACCCATTCGCGGCACAAGGCCGCTCCTACAGGGATTTAGCGGCTGCGCGTCGTTTACTTCTTCGCCGCCCAGGCGTTGAAGCGTTGCTCCAGCTGCTCGCTGTTGTCGGCCCAGAAGGCCACGTCGATCTGCACCTGGTTGGCAATGTTCTCAGGCGTGGTCGGCATGTCTTTCTTCACTGCGTCCGACAGCAGGCTCACGGCTTTGCTGTTGGCCGGGCCGTAGGCGATGTTTTCGGAGTAGGTCTTCTGCTGCTCGGGCTGGACGCTGTAGGCGATGAATTTCTTCGCCTCTTCGGCATCCTTGGCACCTTTCGGGATGGCCCAGGCGTCGAAGTCGTAGATGCCGCCGTTCCACACCACCTTGAGGTTGCTCTCTTTCTGCACCGCTGCGATGCGGCCGTTGTAGGCCGAGCTCATGACCACGTCACCCGAGGCCAGGTACTGCGGCGGCTGGGCACCGGCTTCCCACCACTGGATGCTCGGCTTGAGCTCGTCGAGTTTCTTGAAGGCGCGGTCCTGGCCTTCCTTGGTGGCCAGCACCTTGTAGACTTCCTTCGGCGCGACACCGTCGGCCATCAGGGCGAATTCGAGGGTGTACTTGGCGCCCTTGCGCAGGCCGCGTTTGCCCGGGAATTTCTTGGTGTCCCAGAAATCGGCCCAGCTGGTAGGCGCGGTCTTGAGTTTGTCGGCGTTGTAGGCCATGACCGTGGACCAGACGAAGAAGCCCACGCCGCAGGGCTGGATGGCGCCCGGCACGTAATCAGCTTCATTGCCGAACAGCGCCGGGTCGAGTTCCTCGAACATGCCCTCGTCGCAACCGCGGGCCAGCTCTGGCGACTCCACCTCCACCAGGTTCCAGCTCACGCTCTTGGTGTCGACCATGGCCTTGATCTTGGCCATCTCGCCGTTGTACTCGCCGGCGACGATCTTGCCCTTGCCCGCCTTCTCCCATGGCTCGTAGAACGCCTTGGTCTGGGCGGCCTTGTTGGCGCCCCCGAAAGAAATCACGGTGAGGTCGGCCGCCATGGCTTGGCCTGCGGCGAACAACCCCAGGGCCAGGGCGGTCAGTTTCAACTGCTTGCGCATTATTATTCTCTCCACAGTACAGGGTTGGTGAAGCAATCCATCAGTGGGCTTGTGCAATCGGATCGAGCGCGCGGGCGTGCTCCACCTCCCAGCCCAGCGGTACCACATCGCCCACGGCCAGGGCCGGGTCGAGTTCGGCAATCGGCTGCTTCACGAAGAAGTCGGCCTTGCCGCAGACTTCCAGGCGCACCCGCACGTGGTCGCCCAGGTAGATGAACTCGGCCACCCGGCCAGAGAAGCGGTTGACGCAGCTTTCGCTGTGGCCGTTGAGGCGCACGCGCTCGGGGCGAATCGACAGGGTGACCGGCTCGCCGGCCTGGCCGACGTTGACCGCCAGCGCCTCGACCCGCTCGCCGCGGCCCAGTTGCACCTGGCAACGCTTGCCATCGCTGGCCAGCAGGGTGCCGTTGATACGGTTGTTCTCACCGATGAAGTTGGCGACGAAGGTGTTGCACGGTTCTTCGTAGAGGGTGCGCGGGTCGGCGATCTGCTGAATCTCGCCCTGGTGGAATACCGCCACCCGGTCGGACATGGTCAGCGCCTCGCCCTGGTCGTGGGTCACGTACACCACGGTCACGCCCAGGCGCTGATGGATGTGCTTGATTTCCATCTGCATGTGTTCGCGCAGTTGCTTGTCCAGGGCGCCGAGCGGTTCGTCCATCAGCACCAGCTGGGGTTCGAACACCAAGGCCCGGGCCAGCGCCACGCGCTGCTGCTGGCCGCCGGACAACTGCCCCGGGTAGCGCTTGGCGAAAGCATCGAGCTGGACCATGTTGAGCACGCGCTTGACCCGCTCGCTGACGTCGGTCTTGCTCAGGTTGCGCACGGTCAGCGGGAAGGCCAGGTTCTCGGCCACGGTCATGTGCGGGAACAGCGCGTAGTTCTGGAACACCATGCCGATGTCGCGCTTGTGCGGCGGCACGTTGTTGATCGAGCGCCCGGCCAGCTGGATCTCGCCGGCGGTAGGGGTTTCGAAGCCGGCCAGCATCATCAGGCTGGTGGTCTTGCCCGAACCGGAGGGGCCGAGCAGGGTCAGGAACTCACCCTTGCGAATGTCCAGGTTGAGGTCTTTGACGATCAGCGATTCGCCGTCGTAGCTCTTCTGCACACCACGGAAGCTGACCAGCGTCTCGTTCGAATTCGCCTCGCTCATGCCCTGCACCTTCTTGTTGGAATGACTGCGTAGGCAAAAGAGTAGAAGAGGCGCAAACGCCCGGAAATCGGGGGTGCTGAGAGAATGCCATCATCCGGATGGAAGACTTGCTGTAGGGATCGCCCTACAAGGATGGCGCATTCAGAACATACCAAGATCCCTGTGGGAGCGGGCTTGCCCGCGAAGAGGCCAGCCCAGGCACCGCTGATGGCAGGCCAGGCCCTTTCGCGGGCAAGCCCGCTCCCACAAGGTTCTACGGTGCCCTGAAGATTGCAGCTGTCGCAACCAGAACACTCACACCAGCTTGTGCTCCATGGCGTACTTCACCAGCTCGGCCAGCGAGTTGACCTTGAGTTTCTGCATCAGCCGCGCCTTGTGGGTGCTGATGGTCTTGCTCGACAGCGCCAGCTGCTGGGCGATGTCGTTGACGTTGGCCCCCTGGGCCAGGCGCTCGAACACCGAGAACTCCCGTTCCGACAGCAGCGTGTGCAGCGGCCGGGTCTCGGTCAGGCCCACCTCGAACACCATGCGGTCGGCCAGGGCCGGATCGATATAACGCCCTCCCCCGGCCACCCGGCGGATGGCCGTGAGCAGCAGCGCCGGATCGCTGTCCTTGGTGGCATAGCCGGCCGCCCCGGCCTTGAGCGCCCGCGCCGCCATCTGCGCCTCGTCGTGCATCGACAGCATCAGGATCGCCGGCGGGTTGTTCAGCGCGCGTATCCGCGGGATCGCCTCCAGCCCGTTCACCCCAGGCATTGAGATATCCAGCAGCACCACCTCGCACGGCGTATGGCGCAGGGTTTCGAGCAACTGCTCACCATTGCCCGCCTCGCCCGCCACCTGCATGTCCTTGGCCAGGCCGATCAACTGCTTGATGCCTTCCCGGACGATGGTGTGGTCTTCGGCCACCAGCACTCGAATCACGATTGTTTCTCCTGCTTCAAAGGAATCGCCACGCTCAGGCTGGTGCCCTCGCCCGGCTCGCTGTCCAGGCTCATGCTGCCACCGAGCATCAGCACCCGCTCACGCACCCCCACCAGGCCGAATGAAGCCGGCCGCGCCGCCTCCATGGCAAACCCCACGCCGTCGTCGATCACGGTCATGCGCAACTGCTCGGCCTCACGTACCAGCTCGATCTGCACCGTGTGCGCCTGGGCATGGCGCATGACGTTGGTCAGCGCCTCCTGCAGGATGCGGAACAGGCCGATGGCCTTGGCATCGCTCAAGGGTGGCAGATTGTCCGGTACCTGCACCAGACAGGGGATCTGTGTGCGCGCTTCGAAACGCCGCGCCTGCCACTCGATGGCCGAGGCGATGCCGGCATCGAGGATTGGCGGGCGCAGGGCCGTGGCCACGTCACGCACCAGCTGGAACAACTGGGCGATCAGGCGCTTCATGCTGGCCAGGCGCTCGTTGAGGGCGGGATCCAGCTCGGCGAACGCCAGCTCGCACATCGACACTTCAAGCTTGAGCACCGTGAGCATCTGCCCCAGTTCGTCGTGCACCTCGCGGGCAATCCGTGCCTTCTCTTCTTCACGCACGCTCTCCAGGTGCGCCGACAACTCGCGCAGTTGCTCCTGGGACCCGGCCAGCGCCAACTCGGCCTGCTTGCCCTGGGTGATGTCCCAGACCACGCCGTCCCACACCACCCGGCCATCAGCCAGGCGCCGGGTGGTGGCCTTGATGTCGGCCCAGCGCTGCTCGCCCTCACGGGTGAGGATACGGCCCTGCCACGACCAGTCCTGGTCAGTGGCCAGGGCCATGTCCTGGACCCGGTGATAATCGGCGCGGTCCTGCGGGTGCACCAGGTTGCGCAAGCCCATGTCAGGGTGCTGGATCGCCGCCGGGGTGTAGCCGACCAACGCTTCGCTGCCCTCACTGATATAGGGGAACTCCAACTCGCCTTCGGCGGCGTCGCGCTCCAGGCGAAACACCAGCCCCGGCACGTTGCCGGCAATACCCTTCAGCCGGGCTTCGCTTTCGCGCAGCGCGGCCAGTGCCCGGCGGCGCTCGGTGACATCGGTGAGGAACACCACCAGGTATTCGGCATCGCGAAAACGCAGGAACGACAACGACAGGTCGACCGGTAGCAGGCTGCCGTCGGCGCAGCGGCACTGGCTCTCGAACTGCAACTCGCCTTCACCGCCGCGAGCGCGCTTCCAAAGCGCCAGCCAGCGGTCCATGCCCAGGGTGGGCTCGATGTCGATCAACGGGCGCTCCAGCAAGGCGCCTTCGGCAAAACCGAGCATGCGCTCGGCGGCGTGGTTGGCGTAGCGCACATGGCTGTCCCAGTTGACCCAAAGAATCCCGACGGTGCTCTGGTCGATGGAGAACTGGCTCAGGCGCAGGGCCTGCTCGCGGGTCTGGCGCTCGGCCAGGCTCTCGCGTGCAGCCAGCAGCCCGCGCTCCAGCCCCCGCTGTTGGCGGCGTTGCCAGACCAGCGTGGCCAGGGCGCACAACAGCAACAGGCCGAACAGCAGGGCGAGGTTCTGCCAAAAGCCGGGCGACTCGGAGAACCGCGGGTATTTGGGTTGCAGCCAGCGTTGGTGGATCTGCTCGAGGTCCTTGGCCGGCAGGGCCTGCAACCCCCGCTCGAGGACGTCGGCCAGCAGCGGCCAGTCGCGCCGTGAGCCCACCCGCAGCAGTTGCGGCAAGCCGATGTCGCCGACCACGGCCAACTCGCCAAACTCACTCTCGCGGGACAGACGGCTGAGCTGTGCCTCGTCCAGCACGGCAAAGCCGGCCTGCCCACCCGTCACCAACTGCAGGGCCTCGCGCTCGTTGGGCACACCCTGCAGGTTGAGGTTGCCGTAGTTGCCGCGCAGGTAGTCGGCGAGCCTGGAAGGCATGCGCACCGCCACTCGGTCATTGGCGGTGAGTTTTTCCAGGTCCACCGCCACCGCACCGCTGCGCAGGCCCACCACCAATTGCGGCACGCGCATGTAGGGGTCGCTGAACAGCCAGGCGCGCAGGCTGGCCGGGGTCTGGGTCAGGCCTGGGGCGAAATCGATCTCACCGGCCTGCAATGCGTGCTCCAGGGCTGCCTCATCGGTGAAGCCGCGCCAGGTCAGGTCAAGCCTGAGGGCCTGGGCCAGTGCATTGACCAGCTCGACATTGGCCCCGTAGAACTGCTGTAAACGCCTGTCGAACTGGGCGTAGGGCGCTTGCAGCACCAGGCCGACCCGCAGGCTGCGATGCGCCTCCAACCAGTGTTGCTGGGTGGGCTCCAGCACTACCGAGGACGGCGCCTCCGGGCGCGCCAAAGCGATCAAGGGTAGACACAACCAGCCGATAACCCACAGGCAACGCACTCGCTTCATCGCTACGCTCGTCTTGGCAAGGACGGTCACCTGGCGTGGCCGTCGCGAACAAATACTATTAGGCTGCCGGTAACTTTATGGCCTTGGACCGATCCATGCTCACACTCTATCGCACGACGCTGGCCATGTTCTGCCTGGCTTCGCTGCTGCCCCTCGGCGCGCAAGCGGCCGATGCCGAAAAAACCGAAGCTGGCGCCGAGGCCGCACCTGCCCCCGTGGTGCGCCCGGCGCTGGCCGAGCGCAGCCAGGACGATGCCCTCGCCCTCGAGCGTCAGGTGCCCAAGGCCGAACAGCAGACCCTGCAGGCTAACGGTGAACACTTCCTGGCGCTGTGGAAGCCGGCCAATGACAGCGACCCGAAAGGTGCGGTGATCATCGTCCCCGGTGCCGGCGAAAGCGCCGACTGGCCGACCACCGTCGGGCCGTTGCGTCGCGGCTTCCCCGATGCCGGCTGGCACACCTTGAGCGTGAGCCTGCCGGACCTGCTGGCCGAACGCCCGCAGGCGCGCGCCGAAACCAAGGCTGCAGCCGAGCCGGCCCAGGGCACGGGAGAAACAGCCCCGACCAAGGATACGCCCGCGGACGCCAACGCCAACGTTGCCCAAGCCACGGCCGCCGAGGCGGACGCCGCCGAAAGCACCGATGCCGCCAAGGCCGACGAACAGGCCGACCAGGCCGACGCCGAGCGCATCTTCGCCCGCCTCGATGCCGCCGTGGCCTACGCACAACAGCAGCAGGCACGCAGCATCGTGCTGCTCGGCAACGGCAGCGGCGCCTACTGGGCGGCGCGCTATCTCAGCGAGAAGCAGCCGCCACAGGTACAGAAGCTGGTGATGGTCGCGGCCCAGACGCCCGCACGGGTCGAGCACGACCTGCAAAGCCTGACCCCGACCCTGAAAGTGCCGACCGCCGACATCTACTACGCCACCCGCCCCCAGGACCGCCTGGCCGCCGAGCAGCGCCTGCAGGCCAGCAAGCGGCAGAAGGACAGCGCGTACCGCCAGCTTTCGCTGATGGCCATGCCGGGCAACAAGGCGGCGGAGCAGGAGCAGTTGCTGCGCCGGGTTCGCGGCTGGCTGACACCGCAGGAACAGTGACGGTCATCGCGCGGCAAGCCCGCGATAACCTGGTTACAGCCCACGCCGCTTGCGGATCAGGGCATAGGCCTGGTGCAGCTCGCGCGTGTGCTCGGTCGCCTCGCGCACCTTGGCTTCGCTGGCACCACTGCCCACCAGCTTGTCCGGATGGTGCCGGCTGAGCAGTCGTCGATAGGCCTGCTTGACCTCGCTGGCCTCGGTGTCCGGCTGCACGCCAAGAAGCCGCAGGGCTGCGGCATAGGTCATCACACCGCCTTCGACGGACGACCGGCGTGGCTCGTACTCCTTGGCCAGGGCCTGTACCTGCTGACGACTGAGGCCTAACTGCTCGCCCCACCGCAGCAGCAGGTCGTGCTCATGCCGTCCGGCCTTGCCATCCGCCCAGACCATTCGCCAGCAGGCGCGCAAGGTCCCCTCGGCAGCATGTGGCTGCAGCTTGATCCGGCGCAGGTAATGGCCTAACCGACCTTTGCCCGACTTGCCTCGATTGAACGCTGCGATCGCCCGCAGCCGCGCGGGCTCGGCCAGGTCCAGGCGGGTCATTTCCTGGCGCGCCTGCTGGATATGCCCCTCGGCGACTCGGCCATCGCTCTTGGCCAGGCGGCCCAGCAGCACGAACAGCAATTCTTCATCGCGCAGCGCCGGGCGCCCGCCCAGGCGCTCGCGCATATCGTCCCATCCCTGCAGACGCAGGCGCCGATCCATGGCCTGGCCCAGCAGCGCCCCGAGCAAAGCCCCGGGGATGCTGGCCATGGCGAAACCGGCCCCGGCACCAATCACTGTGCTTGGCCACCACATGTCAGGCGCGCTCGCCGATCAGGCGTTCGACATAGGCCAGGCGCTCGAGGGTGCCGACATCGACCCAGTGCCCCTGGTAACGCTCGCCGCTCACCTGGCCCGCAGCCATGGCCTCGCGCAGCAGCGGTGCGAGCTTGAAGGCGCCAGGCTTGCAACCGTCGAACAACGCTGGGGCGAGCACCGAAATGCCACTGAAGGTCAGCGCCCCGGGCGCGTCATCGCCATCAGCCACTCGCCCACCGTGCAGGCGGAAATCGCCACGCCCGTTGTGCCCGGGGTTGTCCACCAGCACCAGGTGCGCGAGCCCCTGCAACGGCACCTGCAAGGCGCTGAAGTCGTAGTCGGTCCAGATATCGCCGTTGACCAGCACGAACGGAGCATCCCCCAGCAATGGCAGGGCCTTGAAGATGCCGCCGCCGGTCTCCAGCGGTTCGCCTTCCGGCGAATAGCGGATGCTCAGGCCGAAGCGGCTGCCATCGCCCAGGTGATCCTCGATCTGCTGGCCGAGCCAGGCATGGTTGATGACCACCTCGGTGAAGCCAGCGCGGGCCAGCGCCTCCAGGTGGTACTCGATCAATGGCTTGCCGGCGGCCGGCACCAGCGGCTTGGGAGTGTGCAGGGTCAGTGGGCGCATGCGCTCGCCCTTGCCCGCCGCGAGGATCATTGCCTTCATGAATGGGCCCCGGCCTTAAGTTCGCTGATCAGCGCGCCCAGCTCGGCCAACTCCGGACGACGACCAATCACTTCATCTATATAGGCGAAGAAACGCGGTACGTCAGTGAGGTAGCGTGGTTTGCCATCACGGTGGCAGATGCGGGCGAAGATGCCGATCACCTTGAGGTGGCGCTGCACGCCCATCAGGTCGCTGGCACGGTGGAAGTCGTCGAACGCGGGCTGTACTGGAATGCCGGCGGCCTGGGCCTTTTGCCAGTAATCGCTCAACCACCCCTCGACGCGGGCCTGGGGCCAACTGAGGAAAGCGTCCTTGAACAGGCAGGTGATGTCGTAGGTGACCGGGCCGTAGACCGCGTCCTGGAAGTCCAACACGCCAGGGTTCGGCGTGCTTTGCATCAGGTTGCGCGGCATGTAGTCGCGGTGCACCAGCACTTTCGGTTGCGCGAGGGCGCTGTCGATCAACAGTTGGCTGACCCGCTGCCAGCTGGCCTGCTGGGCCTCGGTCAGCTTCACGCCCAGCTCGCGGCCAACGTACCACTCTGGGAACAACTCGACTTCACGGCGCAGCAGCGCATCGTCGTAGCTGGGCAACGGCGCATTCATCGGCAGGCGCTGGAACGCCAGCAGTGCGTCAATGGCGTCCTTGAACAGGGCGTCGGCGTTGTCGGCATCGATGACGTCCAGGTAGGTTTGCCGGCCCATATCGCCCAGCAGCAGGAAGCCGCGCTCAAGGTCCTGGGCATGGATCTGCGGCACGTGCACGCCAGCACTGGCCAGCAAATGATCGATGGCCACGAACGGGCGGCAGTTTTCCTGGGGCGGTGGCGCATCCATGACCACAAAGCTGTGGCCGGCGCCCTCCCAGCGGAAGTAGCGGCGGAAACTTGCATCGCTGCTGGCGGCGGTCAGGCTGCCGGCGGGCACGTCACCCCAGCCGTTGCTGCGAAATAGAATCTCGAGCTGCTCGGCGAGCCAGGCAGTCAGTTGTTGCAGACGTACATCGTGGTCGGGCATTACAAGGGTCTCCGACGGCGCTAGCCGTCAAGCGGGTCATGCTTTATTATCCAGCATCTTTTTCAGACCATCGAGAGGCGTGCGGCCCCCACACGCGGGCAGATGGCACGCAGGAAGCCCGGACTAATAAGATGGCATTGAAATCCCCCGCGTTTCGTAGAAAGTTTCCATTGCTGGTCACTGGCGGTCTGCTGGCCCTGCAACCTATGGCCATGCCGCATGCAGTAGCAGCCGAGCAGTTCGACTGCCAAGTGTCCGCCGCTGGTGGCTGGGACTGCAAGCCCAAGGCTGCCAGTAACCTGCCGCCACGTCCGGTTCATGCCGGTGCCGCTGCCGCCAGTTCCGGTGATCAAACACCGGAGCAAGCGGCCGAAGCGCAGGCCGACAAGCCGATGCTGGTTACCGAGAGCAAGGGCCGCGCCCTGAAGTCGCGCAGCGAAGACTACAGCCACCTCGACTGGGTACCCCGCGAGAAGCTCACGGCCGCGCAATTGGCCGAGACCGGCCCGTACTGCGGTGGCGCCTACATCGAGCCGATCCGTCCTGGCATGGATGACAACACGCCCAAGGACGAATCCCCGACCTACATCAACGCCAAGGTCTCCAAGTACCAGCAGGAGCAGCAGATCGCCACCCTCGCCGGTGACGTGGTCATGCGCCAGGGCAGCATGCAGGCCGAAGCGGACGAAGCCAACCTGTACCAGGCCGAGAACCGTGGTGAGCTCAAGGGCAACGTCAAGATCCGTGACAACGGCTCGCTGGTAGTCGGCGACGAGGCACAGATTCAGCTCGACACCGGCGAGGCCCGGGTCGACAACGCCGAATACGTGATGCACAAATCGCACATCCGCGGTAATGCGCTGTACGCCAAGCGCGCGGAAAACGCGATCATCCGCCTCAAGGACGGTACCTATACCACCTGTGAGCCGGGCAGCAACGCATGGCAGCTCAAGGGCAACAACATCACCCTCAACCCGGCCACCGGCTTTGGTACTGCTACCAACGTCACGCTGCGGGTCAAGGATTTCCCGGTCTTCTACACGCCGTACATCTACTTCCCGATCGATGATCGCCGGCAGTCCGGCTTCCTGCCGCCATCGTTCAGCAGCAGCAGCGATACCGGCTTCATGCTGGTTACCCCGTACTACTTCAACCTGGCACCGAACTACGATGCCACGTTGTACCCGCGCTACATGGCCAAGCGCGGCATGTTGATGGAAGGCGAGTTCCGCTACCTGACCAAATCCAGTGAAGGCCAGTTCGGCGGCGCCTACCTGAGCGACCAGGACGACGATCGCAAGCTGCAGACGGACTACAAGAAAGAACGCTGGATGGTCAACTGGCAGCACAAGGGCGGGCTGGATGAGCGCCTGCTGGCAGAGGTCGACTACACCGACATCAGCGATCCGTTCTACTTCCAGGACCTGGAGTCGGACCAGATCGGTGTCGAGAGCCGGGACGTGGTCAATCAGCAAGGTGCGCTCACCTACCGCGGGGACAGCTACACCGCGCGCCTGAACGTGCACGCTTACGAAATGGCGACCATTTCGCAGATCACGCCGTATGACAAGCTGCCGCAGATCACCTTCAACGGCACACTGCCCTACAACCCTAACGGGCTGCGCTTCGACTACGAGACCGAAGCGGTTCGGTTTGATCGCGATCTGAAGAACGACTTCGTCACGACCAAAGACGGCCTGCCTGACACGACCGCCGGCGGCCCTGGCCGACGCCTGGACGAAAACGTCAGCGGCATCGCCCGCGCCAACGGCACACGCCTGCACGCCGCGCCGTCCATGAGCCTGCCGATGGAAGCCAGCTATGGCTACATCACGCCAAAAATCAAGTATGCCTACAGCCACTACGACCTCGATCTGGACAGCCAGGGCAAAGCCCAGGCGGCAGCCCAATCGACGCGTCCAGGCTTCGGCAGCTACAGCAGCACTCTTAACCGCGACATCCCGATCTTCAGCGTCGACAGTGGCCTGTATTTCGACCGCAACACCCAGCTGTTCGGCACCAACTACCGCCAGACCCTCGAGCCACGGCTGTTCTACCTCTACGTCCCGTACAAGGACCAGAAGGACATCCCGATCTTCGACTCCGGCGAGACGCTGTTCAACTACAGCTCGTTGTTCCGCGACAACCGCTTCAGCAGCGTCGACCGTATCGGCGACGAGAACAAGCTGTCGCTGGGCGTGACCAACCGCTGGATCGAAGACAACGGTTTCCAGCGTCAGCGCTTCAGCATCGGCCAGGCTTACTACTTCAAGGATCGCAAGGTCCAGCTGCCGGGCATCGACTACCGCACCCGCAAGGACAGCCAGTCGGACGTTTCGCCATACGCGTTGGAATACGAATACGCCTTCAACCGCGACTGGCGCTTCAATTCGGACTTCAACTGGGACCCGGACAGCCGCAGCACCCGCTCGGGCAGCGCGATGTTCCACTACCAACCTGAGGGCGAGCCGAACAAGATCGTCAACCTCGGTTACCGCTATCGCAACGACTTGGTCACCTACGACTCGCTGACCGGTACCTGGAAAGTGGGCGGCGGTGACTACGGCACCCCGGGCGACCCGAACTACATCAAGGACTACTACAAGATCCAGCAGCACGACTTCTCGGTCATCTGGCCGATCGTGCCGCAATGGAGCGTGATTGCTCGCTGGCAGCATGACTACAACCGCAACCGCACCCTCGAGGCGATGGGCGGTTTCGAGTACGACAACTGCTGCTGGAAGCTGCGCCTGATCAACCGTTACTGGATGGACTACGACGACTTCAGCCAGGCTACCCCGAGCAACGAGAAGGGCGACCATGGCATCTTCCTGCAAGTCGTGCTCAAGGGCCTCGGCGGTGTAGTGGGCAACAAGGTTGAGTCGTTCCTGGACAAAGGCATTCAAGGTTATCGTGAACGTGAAGACCAAGCTTATTGATCGTCTGCGCCCGCTGATGCTGGGCGCCGTTTTACTCAGTGGCGCGGCCCATGCCGCAATGCAGCCCGTGGACCGCGTGGTGGCCATCGTCGACAACGACGTGGTCATGAAAAGCCAGCTGGACCAGCGGGTACACGAAGTCCAGCAGACCATCGCCAAGCGCGGCGGCGGCAAGCCACCAGCCGGTGCACTGGAGCAGCAGGTCCTGGAGCGCCTGATCGTCGAGAACCTGCAACTGCAGATCGGCGAGCGCTCGGGCATCCGCATCACTGACGAAGAGCTGAACCAGGCCGTGGCCACCATTGCCCAGCGCAATGGCATGTCGCCCGAGCAGTTCCGTGCCGCCCTGGCCCATGATGGCCTGTCGTTCGACGACGCCCGCGAGCAGATCAAGCGCGAGATGATCATCAGCCGCGTGCGCCAGCGTCGTGTCGCCGAGCGTATCCAGGTGTCCGAGCAGGAAGTGAAGAACTTCCTGAACTCCGACCTCGGCAAGATGCAGATGTCGGAAGAGTACCGCCTGGCCAACATCCTCATCCCGACCCCGGAAAGCGCCAGTTCGGACGCCATCCAGGCCGCCGCGCGCCAGGCCGGCGATGTCTACCAGCAGCTCAAGCAGGGCGCGGACTTCGGCCAGCTGGCCATCGCCCGCTCGGCCAGCGAGAACGCCCTGGAAGGCGGCGAGATGGGCTGGCGCAAAGCTGGCCAGTTGCCGCCTGATTTCGCCAAGATGCTCAGCAGCATGCCGGTCGGCGATATCACCCAGCCGATCCGCATCCCCAACGGCTTCATCATCCTCAAGTTGGAAGAGAAGCGCGGTGGCAGCGAGAGCGTGCTGCGTGACGAAGTGCATGTGCGCCACATCCTGATCAAGCCAAGCGAGATCCGTAGCGAAGCCGCCACCAAGGAGCTCGCAGAGAAGCTTTACGACCGCATCACCAGCGGTGAAGACTTCGCCACCCTGGCCAAGAGCTTCTCGGAAGACCCGGGTTCGGCGCTCAACGGTGGCGACCTCAACTGGGTCGACCCGGACAGCCTGGTCCCTGAGTTCCGCGAGCAGATGGCCGACGCCAAGCAGGGTGTGGTGACCAAGCCGTTCCGCACTCAGTACGGCTGGCATGTGCTGGAAGTGCTGGGCCGTCGCGCCACCGACAGCACCGAAAAAGCCCGCGAGCAGCAGGCCATGAGCGTCCTGCGCAACCGCAAGTACGACGAAGAGCTGCAGACCTGGCTGCGTCAGATCCGCGACGAAGCCTACGTTGAAGTCAAGCTGCCTGGCGCTGACCAGGCTACCCAGTGAAGCCCCTGCGCTTCGCCGTTACACCCGGCGAACCAGCCGGCATAGGCCCCGACCTGTGCCTGCTGCTGGCCGCCGAGGCCCAGCCCCATCCCCTGATCGCCATCACCAGCCGTGACCTGCTCGCCGAGCGGGCCACGCAGCTGGGGCTGGCCGTCAGTCTGCTGAGCGTCACCCCGGACAGCCTGCCCGAGCACCCTGCCCCGGCGGGAAGCCTCTACGTCTGGGACACGCCCCTGGCCGCCCCGGTAGTCGCAGGGCAGCTGGACCAGGCCAACGCCGCTTTCGTCCTGCAAACCCTGACCCGCGCCGGGCAAGGCTGCCTTGACGGGCATTTTGCCGGGATGATCACCGCGCCAGTACACAAGGGGGTGATCAACCAGAGCGGTATCCCCTTCTCCGGGCATACCGAGTTCCTCGCCGAACTCACCCAAACCGCACAGGTGGTCATGATGCTGGCCACCCACGGCCTGCGCGTGGCCCTGGTGACCACGCACCTGCCGCTGCGCGACATTGCCGACGCCATTACTACCGAGCGCCTGGAGCGCGTGACCCGCATCCTGCATGCGGACATGCGTGACAAGTTCGGCATCGGCAAACCACGCATCCTGGTCTGCGGGCTCAACCCGCATGCCGGCGAAGGCGGCCACCTTGGCCGCGAAGAAATCGACATCATCGAGCCCGTACTGGAGCGCCTGCGCACCGAAGGCATGGACCTGCGCGGCCCCTTACCGGCCGATACCCTGTTTACCCCCAAATATCTGGAGCACTGCGACGCAGTGCTGGCGATGTACCACGACCAAGGCCTGCCCGTACTCAAGTACAAGGGCTTCGGCGCCGCGGTCAACGTGACGCTGGGCCTGCCGATCATCCGCACGTCGGTCGACCACGGCACCGCCCTGGACCTGGCCGGTACCGGCAAGATCGACACCGGCAGCCTGCGCGTCGCCCTGCAAACCGCCTACCAGATGGCCGAGAACCGACCATGACCGAGCATTACCAACACCGGGCGCGCAAGCGCTTCGGCCAGAACTTCCTGCATGACGCCGGAATCATCGACCGCATCCTGCGGGCGATCCACGCCAAGGCCGGCGAACACCTGCTGGAAATCGGCCCCGGCCAGGGCGCCCTCACCGAAGGCCTGCTCAACAGCGGCGCACAACTGGATGTGGTGGAGCTGGACAAGGACCTGGTGCCGATCCTGCAACACAAGTTCGCCGGGCGTGACAATTTCCGCCTGCACCAGGGCGACGCCCTGAAGTTCGATTTCAATCAGCTGGGCGCGCCGCAACGCAGCCTGAAAGTGGTGGGCAACCTGCCCTACAACATTTCCACGCCACTGATCTTCCACCTGCTGGCACACGCCAACCTGATCCGCGACATGCACTTCATGCTGCAGAAGGAAGTGGTCGAGCGCATGGCCGCAGGGCCTGGCGGTGGCGACTGGGGCCGGTTGTCGATCATGGTGCAATACCACTGCCGCGTGGAACACCTGTTCAACGTCGGCCCTGGCGCCTTCAACCCGCCGCCGAAGGTCGACTCGGCCATCGTGCGCCTGGTCCCCCATGAAGTGCTACCGCACCCGGCCAAGGATCCACAACTGCTGGAACGCGTAGTACGCGAAGCCTTCAACCAGCGCCGCAAGACCCTGCGCAACACGCTCAAGGGCCTGCTCGGCAGCCAGGCCATCGAAGCTGCCGGCGTCGATGGCAGCCTGCGCCCCGAGCAACTGGACCTGGCAGCGTTCGTGCGCCTGGCCGACAAGCTGGCTGAACAGCACAGCGCGTAACGCCCAGCGCTGGCAAGCCGGCTCCCACAGGGCACGCCCCTCACTGTGGGAGCCGGCTTGCCGGCGATAGGTTGGCACAGCCACGCATCCCCTGCGCGCTAGCCCTCCCCCCCGCCAATGGCCTAGACTGCATTATTGCGTCAGTTCGCCCAAGGCCCTTGCATGTCCGACCCCCGCTACCAGATCGACGTCAGCGTCGTGACCCGCTACCTCAAAGAACAATCCGACCCCGAAAACAGTCGCTTCGCCTTCGCCTACACCATCACCGTGCAGAACAACGGCACGGTCAAGGCCAAGCTGATGTCACGTCACTGGCTGATCACCAATGGCGATGGCGAAGTGGAGGAAGTGCGCGGCGCCGGCGTGATCGGCCAGCAACCGCTGATCGACCCGGGCCAGAGCCACACCTACAGCAGCGGTGCGGTCATCAGCACCCGCGTCGGCACCATGCAGGGCAGCTACCAGATGTTCGCCGAAGACGGCAAACGCTTCGATGCCGAGATCGCGCCGTTCCGCCTGGCCGTCCCAGGAGCCCTGCACTGATGGCCACTTACGCGGTCGGTGACCTGCAAGGCTGCCTGCAGCCGCTCAAGTGCCTGCTCGAACGCGTACGCTTCGACCCCGCCGTCGATCGCCTATGGCTGGTGGGCGACCTGGTCAACCGCGGCCCCGAATCACTCGAAACCCTGCGCTACCTGTACGCCATTCGCCATGCGCTGGTGTGCGTGCTGGGCAACCACGACCTGCACCTGCTGGCGGCCTGGCATAACGTCGAACGCCTGAAGAAGAGCGACACCCTGCGCGAGATCATCGAAGCGCCGGACGCCGACCAACTGTTCGACTGGCTGCGCCAGCAGAAGCTGCTGCACTATGACGAGCCCCGTGGCATCGCCATGGTTCATGCCGGCATCCCGCCGCAGTGGACCTTGGGCAGAGCGCTGGAGCTGGCTGCCGAGGTCGAGGAAGTGCTGCGCGACGACAACCGCCTGAAGCTCTACCTGGACGGTATGTACGGCAACGAGCCGAACAAGTGGAGCAAGGACCTCGCCGGCGTCGAACGCCTGCGGGTGATCACCAACTACTTCACCCGCATGCGCTTCTGCACCGCCGCCGGCAAGCTCGACCTCAAGAGCAAGGAAGGCCTGGACAGCGCACCGAAAGGCTACAAGCCCTGGTTCGAACATTCCGACCGGCGCGCTCGCCACGTGAAGATCATTTTCGGCCACTGGGCCGCCCTTGAAGGCCGCGTCAATGTACCGGGCGTCATCGCCCTGGACACTGGTTGCGTCTGGGGTGGCGCCATGACCCTGTACAACGTCGACAGCGGCGAGTACCACCGCTGCGACTGCACACGCGAGGGCACCCCTCGCCCGCCGGCCCCCCTGGCCGCCCCAACGATCAGACCTGAAGGAACCGCCCCATGAGCGAATTCAAGCGCATCCCCCCCGAGCAAGCCCTCGCCCTGCGCGCAGAAGGCGCGGTCGTGGTCGACATTCGCGACCCGCAAGCCTTTGCCGCCGGCCACATCACCGGCGCCACTCATCTGGATAACCACTCGGTCGCCGACTTCATCCGCAACGCCGACCTCGACGCACCTACACTGGTGGTCTGCTACCACGGCAACTCCAGCCAGAGCGCCGCCGCCTATCTGGTGGGCCAAGGCTTCTCCAACGTCTACAGTGTCGACGGAGGCTTCGAGCTGTGGCGCGCCACCTACCCGGGCGAAACCGCCCAGGGCAGCGCTGAATAATTTTTTCATTTTTCCTGCAGCCCGCGTTCCGTGCGGGCTCGCGGCCGACCTGACGAACGGTCGTCGGCGTCTTCTTCGCCCCCCGCCCTTGACCTCTCGTATAACCAACTATCCTTAAGCCCAGGCCATCCAAATAAAGGGGAGAGCCGGTACACCGGCGTGCGGGTCATCGGTAGCGTTACAGGGTGTTCTGGGGGGTATACAGCAACTGGCAAACCCGGTTGCATGCCAGCATCGGCTGACTGATCCGGCGTCGTCTCCACGTATCGAGCGAGGTGACGTCATGAGCATTTTTAGCCACTTCCAACAACGTTTCGAGTCCACCCGCCAGGAAGAACTCTCGCTGCAGGAGTACCTCGAGCTGTGCAAAGAGGATCGCAGCGCCTACGCCTCGGCGGCCGAGCGGCTGTTGCTGGCCATCGGCGACCCAGAGCTGATCGACACCTCAAGCAACTCCAGGCTGTCGCGGATCTTCTCCAACAAGGTGATCCGCCGCTATCCGGCCTTTGCCGACTTCCATGGGATGGAAGAATGCATCGACCAGATCGTGTCCTACTTCCGCCATGCCGCCCAAGGCCTGGAAGAGAAGAAACAGATCCTCTACCTGCTGGGCCCGGTGGGCGGCGGTAAATCGTCGCTGGCCGAAAAGCTCAAGCAACTGATGGAGAAGGTGCCGTTCTACGCCATCAAGGGTTCGCCGGTATTCGAGTCGCCGCTGGGGCTGTTCAACGCAGCCGAGGACGGCACCATCCTCGAAGAGGAGTACGGCATCTCGCGGCGCTACCTGAACACCATCATGTCGCCCTGGGTCACCAAGCGCCTGCAGGAGTTCGGCGGTGACATCACCAAGTTCAAGGTGGTCAAGCTCTACCCGTCGATCCTCAACCAGATCGCCATCGCCAAGACCGAACCCGGCGACGAGAACAACCAGGACATCTCGGCCCTGGTCGGTAAGGTGGATATCCGCAAGCTCGAAGAATTCCCGCAGAACGACGCCGACGCTTACAGCTACTCGGGCGCACTGTGCCGGGCCAACCAGGGCCTGATGGAGTTCGTCGAAATGTTCAAGGCGCCGATCAAGGTCCTGCACCCCTTGCTCACCGCCACCCAGGAAGGCAACTACAACAGTACCGAAGGCCTGGGGGCCATCCCCTATACCGGTATCCTGCTGGCCCACTCCAACGAATCGGAGTGGCACACCTTCCGCAACAACAAGAACAACGAAGCCTTCATCGACCGTATCTACATCGTCAAGGTGCCCTACTGCCTGCGGGTCAGCGACGAGATCAAGATCTACGACAAGCTGTTGGTCAACAGCTCACTGGCCAAGGCCCACTGCGCACCCGACACCCTCAAGATGCTGGCCCAGTTCACCGTGCTTTCGCGACTCAAGGAGCCGGAGAACTCCAACATCTACTCCAAGATGCGGGTCTATGACGGCGAGAACCTCAAGGACACCGACCCCAAGGCCAAATCGATCCAGGAGTACCGCGACTCGGCAGGCGTCGACGAGGGCATGAACGGCCTGTCGACCCGCTTCGCCTTCAAGATCCTGTCCAAGGTGTTCAACTTCGACCCGCACGAAATCGCGGCCAACCCGGTGCACTTGCTGTATGTGCTGGAGCAACAGATCGAGCAGGAACAATTCCCCGCCGAAGTGCGCGAGCGCTACCTGCGCTACCTCAAGGAATACCTGGCGCCGCGCTACATCGAGTTCATCGGCAAGGAGATCCAGACCGCCTACCTCGAGTCCTACAGCGAGTACGGCCAGAACATCTTCGACCGCTACGTGCTGTACGCCGACTTCTGGATTCAGGACCAGGAGTACCGCGACCCGGAAACCGGCGAGATCCTCAACCGCATCGCCCTCAACGAAGAGCTTGAGAAGATCGAGAAACCGGCCGGCATCAGCAATCCGAAGGATTTCCGCAACGAAATCGTCAACTTCGTGCTGCGCGCCCGGGCCAACAACAACGGCAAGAACCCCAGCTGGCTCAGCTACGAGAAGCTGCGGGTGGTGATCGAGAAGAAAATGTTCTCCAACACCGAGGACCTGCTGCCGGTCATCAGCTTCAATGCCAAGGCCAGCAAAGAGGATCAGCAGAAGCACAACGACTTCGTCACCCGGATGGTCGAGCGCGGCTACACCGACAAGCAGGTGCGCCTGCTGTCGGAATGGTACCTGCGGGTCCGCAAATCGCAATAAAGCGGCAAGCGACAAGCCGCAAGCTGCAAGCCGTGCAGCGCCAGGCTCAGCGCTGGCGCTACGGCTTTCAGCAGCGGTGGCTGCTCCATCTTGCAGCGTGAGGCTGGTAGCTGCATCCAGTCACCGGAGGGATCATGAGCTACGTAATCGACCGACGCCTGAACGGCAAGAACAAGAGCACGGTCAACCGCCAGCGCTTTTTGCGGCGGTACCGTGAACACATCAAGAAAGCCGTCGAAGAGGCCGTTAGCCGCCGCTCCATCATGGACATGGAGCATGGCGAGCAGATCAGCATCCCAGGCCGTGACATAGACGAACCGGTGCTGCACCACGGTCGCGGCGGCAAGCAGACCGTCGTCCACCCCGGCAACAAAGAGTTCACTGCAGGCGAACATATCGCCCGGCCACAAGGCGGCGGCGGAGGTGGCGGGCGCGGCAAGGCCGGCAACTCCGGCGAGGGCATGGACGACTTCGTCTTCCAGATCACCCAGGAAGAGTTTCTCGAATTCATGTTCGAGGACCTTGAGCTGCCCAACCTGGTCAAACGCCACCTGACCGGTGCCGACACCTTCAAGACCGTGCGCGCCGGTATAGCCAACGAAGGCAACCCCTCGCGTATCAACATCGTGCGTACCCTGCGTTCGGCCCATGCCCGGCGCATCGCGCTGACAGGCAGCAGCCGTGCACTGCTGCGCGAGGCACAAAAGGAGCTCGATCGGCTGAAAGTCGAGGAGCCCGACAACTTCACCGACATTCAGGACACCGAAGCCGAGATCGAGCGGCTCAAGGCACGTATCAATCGCCTGCCGTTCCTCGACACCTTCGACCTCAAGTACAACCTGCTGGTCAAACAGCCCAACCCCAGCTCCAAGGCGGTGATGTTCTGCCTGATGGACGTTTCCGGCTCCATGACCCAGGCCACCAAGGATATCGCCAAGCGCTTCTTCATCCTGCTGTACCTGTTCCTCAAGCGGAACTACGACCGCATCGAAGTGGTGTTCATCCGCCACCACACCAGCGCCCGCGAAGTCGACGAGGAAGAATTCTTCTACTCCCGTGAAACCGGCGGCACCATCGTTTCCAGCGCGCTCAAGCTGATGCAGGAGATCATGGCCGAGCGCTACCCGGCCAGCGACTGGAACATCTACGCCGCCCAGGCATCCGACGGCGACAACTGGAACGACGACTCGCCGATCTGCCGCGATATCCTGTCCAAGCAGATCATGCCGCACGTGCAGTACTACACTTATGTCGAAATCACCCCGCGCGAGCACCAGGCGCTGTGGTACGAATACGAGCGCATCGGCGAGGGTTTCCCCGACACCTTCGCCCAGCAACAGTTGGTATCGGCCGGTGACATCTACCCGGTCTTCCGTGAACTCTTCCAGCGCAGGTTAGCCACATGACCGCCAGAGAGCAGAGACGCCAACCGATTTCCACCGGCTCCGAATGGACATTCGAGCTGATCCAGACCTACGACCGCGAAATCAGTCGCCTGGCCGCGCGTTATGCGCTGGATACCTACCCCAACCAGATCGAGGTGATCACCGCCGAGCAGATGATGGACGCCTACGCGTCCGTGGGCATGCCGCTGGGTTATCACCACTGGTCCTATGGCAAGCAATTCCTCAGCACCGAGAAATCCTACAGCCGCGGGCAGATGGGCCTGGCTTACGAGATCGTGATCAACTCCGATCCGTGCATCGCCTACCTGATGGAAGAGAACACCATGTGCATGCAGGCACTGGTGATCGCCCATGCGTGCTACGGTCACAACAGCTTCTTCAAGGGCAACTATCTGTTCCGTACCTGGACCGACGCCAGTTCGATCATCGACTACCTGGTCTTCGCCAAGCAGTACATCGCCCAGTGCGAGGAGCGCCACGGCATCGACGCCGTCGAGGACCTGATCGACTCCTGCCACGCCCTGATGAACTATGGCGTCGACCGCTACAAACGCCCCTATCCAATCTCGGCCGAAGAGGAGCGCCGCCGGCAGAAGGAGCGTGAAGAACACCTGCAGCGCCAGATCAACGACTTGTGGCGCACCATCCCCAAAGGCACCGAAAAGGGCGGCGAGCGCGACGATGCGCGCTTCCCCGCCGAACCCCAGGAAAACATCCTGTATTTCATCGAGAAACACGCACCGCTGCTTGAGCCCTGGCAACGTGAGGTCGTGCGCATCGTGCGCAAGATTGCGCAGTATTTCTACCCGCAGCGGCAAACCCAGGTAATGAACGAAGGTTGGGCGACCTTCTGGCACTACACCTTGATGAACGACCTGTACGACGAAGGGCTGATCACCGAAGGCTTCATGATGGAGTTCCTGCAGTCGCACACCAGCGTGGTGTTCCAGCCGGGCTTCGACAGCCCCTACTACAGCGGCATCAACCCCTACGCCCTGGGGTTCGCCATGTATACCGACATCCGCCGCATCTGCGAAAACCCCACAGAGGAGGATCGCCGCTGGTTCCCGGACATCGCCGGCAGTGATTGGCTTTCCACCGTCAAATTCGCCATGAGCAGCTTCAAGGACGAGAGTTTCATCCTGCAGTACCTGTCACCGAAGGTGATCCGCGACCTCAAGCTGTTCAGCATTCTCGACGACGACCAGCGCGATGACCTGCTGGTACCGGCGATCCACGACGAGGACGGCTATCGCACCATCCGTGAACAGTTGGCCGCCCAGTACAACCTGGGCAACCGTGAACCCAACGTGCAGATCTGGAGCATCGACCGCCGCGGCGACCGCTCCCTGACCCTGCGCCACCAGCAGCACAATCGCAAACCGTTGGGCGACTCCACCGAGGAAGTACTCAAGCACCTGCATCGGCTGTGGGGCTTCGACATCCATCTGGAGACCGTTCAGGGCGACCAGGTGATGAAAACCCACCACATGCCACCGCGCAGCGAACACGGCGAGGCAGGCGACTACGGGCGCATGGACCTGGCCGTGGTGCACCACCTCTAACGCTACGCACCCTCCATTACTGGCGACAGGGTATCCTGTCGCCAGTAATGGAGGTTCCACATGCAGATCTACAAGGTTGGCGGCGCCGTGCGCGACCGCCTGCTCGGCCGCCCGGTCAGCGACATCGACTGGTTGGTGGTCGGCGCCACGGTCGAACAGATGCAGGCCCTGGGCTTTCGGCCCGTCGGTGCCGATTTCCCGGTGTTCCTGCACCCGAAGACGGGTGAGGAATATGCCTTGGCCCGCACCGAGCGCAAAAGCGGGCGCGGCTATGGCGGCTTCACATTCCACGCAAGCCCGGATGTCACCCTCGAAGAAGACCTGATACGGCGCGACCTGACCATCAACGCCATGGCCGAGGACGAACAGGGCACGCTGTACGATCCCTACCACGGCAAACGCGACCTGGATGAACGCACCCTTCGCCATGTTTCCCCGGCGTTCGCCGAAGATCCCCTGCGAGTGCTCCGTGTTGCCCGGTTTGCTGCCCGCTATGCGCCGCTGGGTTTCAAGGTGGCCGAAGAGACCCTGGGGCTGATGCGCCAGATCGCCGAATCGGGCGAACTGCAGGCGCTGACTGCCGAGCGCAGCTGGAAGGAGATCGAGCGTGCGTTGATGGAGAGCGAGCCTCAGGTGTTCATCGAAGTGCTGCGTAGCTGTGGCGGCTTGAGGGAGCTGATGCCCGAACTTGCGGACGGCCTTGACACATTGGCAGCACTGCACCAGGCCGCAAGTCAGCATCAACCGCTCTCAGTGCGCTGGGCGTGCCTGCTGCGAGGGCTGCAGCCTGCCGCGATCAAGGCGCTCAACCAGCGCTTCAAAACTCCGCGTGAATGCCAGGAACTGGCGGCGCTGGTGGGGGAATATGCCGAGCGAGCGGACCATGCGCTGGCACTGGCGCCCGCAAGCCTGCTGGACATGCTGCAGAAGTTCGATGTGTACCGGCGGCCGCAGCGCTTCGAGGACTTTATCGCCGCGTGCGAGATGGCCGTGCTGGGCTCAGCTTATCCACCAGGCGAGTACTTGCGCGGGGCCGCTGAAGCGGCGCGCACCGTGAATGTGAAGCCATTGCTGGAGGCCGGGCTTACCGGTCAGGGCCTTGGCGAAGCGCTCAAAGCTGAGCGACTGAAAGCGCTCGAAGCTTACACATCCGCTTGATCTGCCCGGCCTCTTTGCGGCTAAACCCGCGAAGAGGCCGGTACAGCCTCACGCCGGGGTCAACTGCAACCCACGCCATTCGAAGGGCACCGGCGCCAGCACCTGGTCGATGCTCGCCTCACGCCACAGCTGCGCCATGCCCTTGCCCACGCCCGGATGCACCAACTCAGGCGCCAGCAGCGAAAGCGGCCAAAGCACAAAAGCATTCTTGAGGATTTCCGCACGCGGCAGCACCAACCCATCGAAGGTGCCGTGCAGGTCGCCGTACATCAGCACATCGATATCCAGCGGCAGACCTTTGCGGTCCGGCGCGTATCGGCCATTTTCCGCCTCGATGAACTTGAGCCGACGGTCGAACTCCAGCAGCGGCAACTCGGTCTGCCCGCGCACCACCAGGTTGTAGAACGGGCCGCTCTTGATGCCCACCGCCTGGCTCTCGAACACGGCCGAACACTGCATGCCGCTGAGCATGCCAGCCAGCGCATCGAGCCCCGCACACAAGTGCCGCTCGCGGTCGATGTTGCTGCCCAGGCCCAGGTAAACCGTGTTCAGAGACATCCGCGCTCGATCTCCACGCCAACACCGCCGCGAGCCGCCGGCACTGCGCCCGGTTTGGTGAGTTTCAACCGCACCCAAGGGATGTCGAACTCAGCCATCAGCACCGCCACCAGGCGCTCGGCGAACGTCTCGACCAGTTCGAAGCGAGCCTGCTCGGCAAACGCCTGGACCCGTGCCGAAACGCTGGCATAGTCCAGCGCCAACGACAGGTCATCACCGGCCGCCGCCGGGCGGTTATCCCAGGCGAAACTCAGGTCCAGGCGCAGGCACTGGCGAATATCCCGCTCCCAGTCGTAGGCGCCGATCACGGTATCGACTTCCAGGCCTTCGATGAACACTCTGTCCAAGCACTTCTCTCCACAGCACGACAAGGGCGACGGGCGCCGTTAGAATCAGGGCGTCCTCGCCCGGAATAGTTAGCATGTTTTGGTCACTGGCGCTGCTTGCCTACCTGCTTGGCTCTCTGTCCTTCGCCATCGTCCTGAGCCGCCTCAGTGGCAGCCCCGACCCGCGCTCCAGCGGCTCGGGCAATGCCGGCGCCACCAACATGTTGCGCCTGGCCGGGCGCAAGCTGGCGATCCTGACGCTGCTGGGCGACCTGTGCAAGGGCATGCTGCCGGTGCTGCTGGCACGCCTGGCCGGGCTCGACCTGCAAGAGCAGGCCTGGGTCGGCATCTGCGCGGTAGTCGGCCATCTGTTCCCGATCTACTTCCGCTTCCAGGGCGGCAAGGGCGTGGCCACTGCCGCTGGCATGCTCATGGCCCTGTACTTGCCGGCCGCCCTGCTGGCCATCGGCGCCTGGCTGCTGACCTTCTACCTCACGCGCACCAGCTCGTTGGCCGCGCTGATCGCCACGCCCCTCACCCTGCCCCTGCTGGCCTGGCGCGAGCCCGCAGCCCTGCTGCCAATGACCGTACTCACGGTGATGATCGTCTGGCGCCATCGCAATAATCTGCGTGACTTGTTTGCCGGGCGCGAACGGCACTTCTGAAACGCACACCCGAACCCAGCCCTGCCTTACAGTGCCGGCAATTGCTCCATCGGCCAACGCGGCTGCACGCTGATCGCCAGATCCTGCTGCTGCCCGGCCATCAGGCGCTGACAGCCAGCATAGGCGATCATCGCGCCGTTATCGGTGCAGAAGCGCGGGCGGGCGTAATAGACGTTGCCCTTGAGGCCGGCCAGCATGGTCTCCAGTGACATGCGCAGGGCGGTGTTGGCACTGACGCCGCCGGCAATGACCAGGCGCTTGAGACCGGTCTGCTTGAGCGCGCGCTTGCACTTGAAGGTCAGAGTCTCCACCACCGCCTGCTGGAACGCCAGCGACACGTCGCAACGGGTTTGTTCGTTGTCGTCCCCGGCATCGCGGCATTTCTGCCAGGTGTTCAGGGCGAACGTCTTGAGGCCGCTGAAGCTGAACTGCAGGCCTGGCCGGTCGCACATCGGCCGTGGGAACACGAAGCGCCCTGGGGTGCCTTGCTCGGCCAGGCGGGCGATTTCAGGCCCACCCGGGTAATTGAGGCCGATCAGCTTGGCGGTCTTGTCGAACGCCTCACCGGCCGCATCGTCCAGACTCTCACCCAGCAGCTCGTATTGGCCGATGCCATCGACCCGTACCAGCTGGGTATGGCCGCCCGACACCAACAAAGCGACGAACGGAAACTCCGGCGGCTGCTCTTCGAGCATCGGCGCCAGCAAGTGCCCTTCCATATGGTGCACACCGATCGCCGGGATATCCCAGGCAAACGCCAGGGCCTGGGCGCAGGAGGCACCCACCAGCAACGCGCCGACCAGGCCAGGACCCGCGGTGTAGGCGATGGCGTCGATCTCGGTGGCGACGCAGCCGGCCTCCTCCAGCACCTGCTTGATCAGCGGCAGCATGCGCTTGACGTGGTCGCGCGAGGCGAGCTCGGGTACCACACCACCATAAGCGCGATGCAGGTCGATCTGGCTGAACAGCGCGTCGGCCAGCAAGCCACGTTCACTGTCGTATAATGCGACGCCAGTTTCGTCGCAGGATGTTTCCAATCCCAGTACTAGCATGGGTTCGTGCCCTGTCGAGGCTGAATTCGAAGGCGCGCATGATAGTCCCCGCACCCTGTGCCGACCAGCGGTTTTCGATCAGAGGCTTTGCATTCCTGCCAGCTAAGGGTTAACATCCGCAACCCTTGAAAACCGACGTACTCCAGCACACCTTATGTTTTGCCAGGAGCACGTCTACCCCGGTAATGAATTAAGGTAGCCCTGGATGCCAGCCGTCAAAGTTAAAGAGAACGAACCCTTCGACGTAGCTCTGCGTCGTTTCAAGCGCTCCTGCGAAAAAGCCGGTGTACTGGCTGAAGTTCGTAGCCGCGAGTTTTACGAGAAGCCGACTGCCGAGCGTAAGCGCAAAGCCGCTGCCGCTGTAAAGCGTCACGCGAAGAAGGTTCAGCGCGAACAGCGCCGCGCAGTTCGTCTGTACTGATACAGCCGTTCTACGCAAAGCTTCTGCCCCGCCCGGCCTCGTGCCGGGCAGATGGCAGCGGTCGCTTCAAACCCTTGGCCATGCGCCTGGGGGGCCCCGGCAAAAGCCATGGGCAACCTGCATCAACACGTCAGACCTGGCCGCTGGCCAGACGTGCACGTCCTTTCTGACGAGCCCTCACAGGCTGGTGACGAGCACATACCCCTTCGCAACACCCCACGCCAAACCCGAGCACAAGCGTTTAGACTTGCCAGTTGCCAGATGACGAGGCTGCCATGGCCGGGCTGATTCCCCAGAGCTTCATCGATGACCTTCTGAACCGCACCGACATCGTCGATGTGGTGAGTTCGCGCGTCCAGCTGAAGAAGACCGGCAAGAATCTTTCCGCCTGCTGCCCGTTCCACAAGGAGAAGTCACCCTCCTTCACCGTCAGCCCCGACAAGCAGTTCTACTATTGCTTTGGCTGCGGCGCCGGTGGCAACGCGCTGGGCTTCATCATGGACCACGACAACCTGGACTTCCCCCAGGCGGTCGAGGAACTGGCCCGCGCAGCCGGCATGGAAGTGCCTCGGGAAGAGGGCCGCCGCGGGCAGAAGCCGCGCCAGCCGACCGACTCCCCCCTGTACCCACTGCTCGAAGCGGCCAGCGAGTTCTACCGCCAGGCCCTGCGCAGCCACCCGACCCGCAAGGCGGCGGTGGACTACCTCAAGGGCCGTGGCCTGTCCGGCGAGATCGCCCGCGATTTCAGCCTGGGCTTCGCCCCGCCGGGTTGGGACAACCTGCTCAAGCACCTGGGCGCCGACACACTGCAGCAGAAAGTGATGATCGATGCCGGCCTGCTGATCGAGAACGCCGAGAGCGGCAAGCGTTACGACCGTTTCCGCGACCGCGTGATGTTCCCGATCCGCGACAGCCGTGGCCGGGTCATTGCCTTCGGTGGCCGGGTATTGGGCGACGACAAGCCCAAGTACCTGAACTCCCCGGAAACCCCGGTGTTCCATAAAGGCCAGGAACTGTATGGCCTGTACGAGGCACGCAAGAACAACCGCAACCTCGACGAAATCATCGTCGTCGAAGGTTACATGGACGTCATTGCCCTGGCCCAGCAGGGGCTGCGCAACGCCGTGGCGACATTGGGCACGGCCACCAGTGAAGAGCACCTCAAGCGCCTGTTCCGCGTGGTACCCAGCGTCCTGTTCTGCTTCGACGGTGACCAGGCGGGGCGCAAGGCCGCCTGGCGCGCACTGGAGTCGACCCTGCCAAGCCTGCAGGATGGCCGCCGCGCACGCTTCCTGTTCCTGCCCGAAGGCGAGGACCCGGACAGCCTGGTCCGCGCGGAAGGCACCGACGCCTTCCATGCCCGCATCAACCAGCACGCCCAGCCGCTGGCCGACTACTTTTTCGAGCAGCTGAGCAACGAGGCTGATCCGCGGTCGCTGGAAGGCAAGGCACACATGGTCACCCTGGCCGCCCCGCTGATCGAACAGGTTCCGGGGGCAAACCTGCGCCAGCTGATGCGCAACCGCCTGAAAGAGATTACCGGCCTGGACCCGCAGCAGATGGAGCAACTGGTGCAAAGCGCACCGGCCACCAGCAGCGTGCCGGACTACGACCCAGGCTATGACTACGACGCCATGGCCAGCTACACCCCGGACTACGGCGACCTGCAGCACCAGCCCGACTACGCCCCGGCACAGCAGGAGCAGCGCCCCTGGACACCGAACAAAGGCGGCAAGAAGCAGTGGGACGGCAAACCCTGGGACAAGAAAGGCGGCAAGCCCTGGCAGCGCGATGGCCAACGCGAGGCGCCACCGCGGGTACCGGCGCCGGTGGAACCCCCCTCGTTGTCGGCCCTGCGCACCCTGCTGCATCACCCGCTGCTGGCCGGCAAGGTCGAGGACGCCGGCCACTTCGCCGACGAACAGCAGCTGTACAGCCAACTGCTGGTGGCCCTGATCGAGGCCGCGCAGAAGAATCCTAAGCTAAGCTCAATGCAGTTGATCGCACGCTGGCACGGCACCGAGCAGGGCCGTTTGCTGCGCGCCCTGGCGGAAAAGGAATGGTTGATCGATGCCGACAACCTTGAACAACAGTTTTTCGACACTATAACTAGTTTGTCCGCCCGCCAACGCGAGCGCAGCCTGGAACATTTGATCAGCAAATCCCGTCTAACAGGCTTGGACGAAGACGAAACTGCCAAGCTTCGTGACTTGCTCCGCCGCAATGTTCCCGCACAAAACCCGACCTCATCTGGCGCGTGAGGTCCATGCTCGGGTATAATCCTCGGCTTGTTTTTTGCCCGCCAAGACCTTCAGTGGATAGGGTGTTATGTCCGGAAAAGCGCAACAGCAATCTCGTATCAAAGAGTTGATCACCCGCGGTCGTGAGCAGGGCTACCTGACTTACGCGGAGGTCAACGACCACCTGCCCGAGGATATTTCAGATCCGGAGCAGGTGGAAGACATCATCCGCATGATCAACGACATGGGGATCAACGTATTCGAGAGTGCTCCGGATGCGGATGCCCTGTTGTTGGCGGAAGCCGACACTGACGAAGCCGCAGCCGAAGAGGCCGCCGCAGCGTTGGCGGCAGTTGAGACCGATATCGGCCGCACGACCGACCCGGTGCGCATGTACATGCGTGAAATGGGTACCGTCGAGCTGCTGACCCGCGAAGGCGAAATCGAAATCGCCAAGCGCATCGAGGAAGGCATCCGTGAAGTCATGGGCGCCATCGCTCACTTCCCGGGTACAGTCGACTACATCCTCAGCGAATACGACCGCGTCACCACCGAAGGTGGCCGTCTGTCCGACGTCCTCAGCGGTTATATCGACCCTGATGACAACATCGCCGCACCGACCGAAGAAGTACCGATCCCGGGTACCAAGGCTGCTGCCGCGAAGGAAGACGAAGACGAAGACGAAGAAAACGCCGAGAGCAGTGACGACGAGGAAGAGACCGAGAGCGGTCCGGACCCAGTCGTTGCAGCGCAGCGTTTCGGTGCGGTTTCCGAACAGCTCGTCATCACCCTCAAGGTGCTGAAGAAGCATGGCCGCACGCACGCCGAGAGCGTTGGCGCCATGCAGGCCCTGGCCGATCTGTTCATGCCGATCAAGCTGGTACCGAAGCAGTTCGAAGCACTGGTAGAGCGCGTTCGCAGCGCCCTGGACCGTCTGCGCCAGCAAGAACGCGCCATCATGCAGCTGTGTGTGCGTGACGCACGCATGCCGCGTGCCGACTTCCTGCGCCTGTTCCCGAGCAACGAGACCGACCAGACCTGGAGCGGCGACCTCGCCAAGCGCAGCACCAAATGGGCCGCCGCCCTGGGTGAGAAAAACGCCGCGATTGTTGCTTGCCAGCAGAAACTGATCGACCTCGAGACCGAGACCGGCCTGACTGTCGCCGAAATCAAGGAAATCAACCGTCGCATGTCCATCGGTGAGGCCAAGGCCCGCCGCGCCAAGAAGGAAATGGTCGAGGCGAACCTGCGTCTGGTGATCTCCATCGCCAAGAAGTACACCAACCGTGGCCTGCAGTTCCTCGACCTGATCCAGGAAGGCAACATTGGCTTGATGAAGGCGGTGGACAAGTTCGAATACCGTCGCGGCTACAAGTTCTCGACCTACGCCACCTGGTGGATCCGCCAGGCGATCACCCGCTCGATCGCCGACCAGGCGCGCACCATCCGTATTCCGGTGCACATGATCGAGACGATCAACAAGCTCAACCGTATTTCCCGGCAGATGCTGCAGGAAATGGGCCGTGAACCGACCCCGGAAGAGCTCGGTGAGCGCATGGAGATGCCCGAGGACAAGATCCGCAAGGTATTGAAGATCGCCAAGGAGCCGATCTCCATGGAAACGCCGATTGGTGACGACGAAGACTCGCACCTGGGCGATTTCATCGAGGACTCCACCATGCAGTCCCCGATCGACGTGGCCACGGTCGAAAGCCTCAAGGAAGCGACCCGTGACGTGCTCTCGGGCCTGACCGCACGCGAAGCCAAAGTGCTGCGCATGCGTTTCGGCATCGACATGAACACCGACCACACCCTCGAAGAAGTCGGCAAGCAGTTCGACGTGACCCGTGAGCGGATCCGTCAGATCGAAGCCAAGGCGCTGCGCAAGCTGCGCCACCCGACGCGAAGCGAGCATCTGCGCTCCTTCCTCGACGAGTGATGACGAACCCCGGCCCAGGCCGGGGTTTTTCTTATGTGACAAAAGGTCATGACTGGCGCCACCCTGCTGGCAGGATGCCCGTCTACACTCGACTCAGACCCCCTGATCGAGAGGCCGCTATGCCCTTGATGCCGGCTCTCCTGTTGCTGCTCCTGATGGTCTGGAACACAACGGCCGGCGCCCTGACCCTGACCGACGAGGAACAAGCCTGGCTCAGCGCGCATCCGCAGCTGCGCCTGGGCATAGACGCTTCATGGCCGCCCTTCGAATTTCGCGACCAGGAAGGCCGTTACCAGGGACTGGCCGCCGATTACATCGCCCTTATCCAGGAGCGCCTGGGCGTCACGCTCAAACCGGTCGAGCCCAGCAGCTGGACCGAGGTGCTCGAGCAGGCGCGCAACAACCGCATCGACCTGCTGCCCGGCATCATGTCTACCCCGGAACGCCAGAGCTACCTGGCCTTCACCCGCCCCTACCTGGACTTCCCGATCGTCATACTCGCCCACGCAGGTGGCGCGCAACCGCGCAGCCTCAAGGACCTCTACGGCCTGAAGATCGCCGTGGTGCAGAACTACGCCCCCCACGAGCTGCTGCGCACGCACCACCCCGACCTCAACCTGGTGGCCATGCCCAACGTCAGCTCGGCGCTGCAGGCGCTGGCCACCGACGCCGTGGACGCCGTGGTCGGCGACCTTGCCTCGAGCATCTGGAGCCTGCGCCAACTCAAGCTTGACGGCCTGTATGTCAGCGGCGAAACGCCCTACCGCTACCAACTGGCCATGGCCGTACCCCAGCAGCAGAAGATTCTTGTGGCCATCCTCGACAAGGTCATGGCCGACATGAGCAACAGCGAGATCAGCCACATCCAGCAACGCTGGGTGGGCAATGTCGTCGATCAGCGCACCTTCTGGCATGACATGTTGCTCTACGGCCTGCCAGCCGTGCTGTTGCTGGTGGCCATTCTCGCCGCGGTGATCCGCATCAACCGTCGACTGAGTTCGGAAATCTCCCGACGCATCGCCCTGGAACAGGAGCTGCGCAGCAGCGAATACCACTATCGCGGCCTGGTCGAGAGCCTGTCGGCCATTGCCTGGGAGGCCGACGCCAACGACTTCACCTACAGCTACGTATCGCCCCACGCCGAAGACCTGCTCGGCTACCCGCTGGGTGAATGGCTCAAGCCCGGTTTCTGGCGCAGCATCCTGCACCCGGAGGACGCGCTCTGGGCCCAGGCCTACAGCGACAGCGAGACCGCCGCCGGGCGCGATCACAGCCTCGACTACCGGGTGATCCGCGCCGACGGTCACGCCCTGTGGGTGCGCAACATCGTCAGCATGATCGAGCACGGCCACAAGCCACTGATGCGCGGCCTGATGATCGACATCAGCGAAACCAAGCACACCGAGGATGCCCTGCGCCTGTCAGAACAGAAGTTCGCCTCGGTGTTCCAGCAGTGCCCGGACATCCTGCTCATCGCCCGGCAAAGCGACGGTTGCCTGCTGGAGGTCAACGAGGCATTCGAAGAACAGATCGGCCTGAGCCCGAACCAGGTGCTTGGCCGTACGGCCACCGAGCTCGACCTGTGGGGCGTCGCCGGCACCGGCCCGATCATGCTCGAACGCCTGCAGCACAGCGGTGTGCGCAACATCGAGATGACCTTCCGCCGCAGCAACGGCCAGCTGTTCACCGGCCTCACCTCTGCCGAAGCGTTCGACCTCGATGGCACCCGGGCCCTGGTGGTGGCGGTGCGCGACATCAGCCAGCTGAAAGAGACCCAGCAGCAATTGCAAACTTCCGAAGAGAAGTTCGCCAAGGCCTTCCATGCCTCACCCGACGGTTTGCTGCTGTCGCGCCAGAGCGACGGCCTGCTGCTGGAAGTCAATGAAGGCTTCCATCGCCTGACCGGGTACGACATCAGCCCGAACGTCGACCAGACCTCCCTGGACCTTGGCATCTGGGTCGACCTCAATGAACGCCAGCGCCTGGTCGAGCGGCTCCAGCGCGACGGCGCGGTGCGCGATTTCAGTTGCCATATCCGCCGCAGCGACGGGCAGATCCGCCTGTGCGAGCTGTCCGCCCGGCCACTGCCGATCGGTGGCGTCGACTGCATGCTGACCATCGCTCGCGACATCACCGAGCGCCACCTGATGCAGGAGAAGCTGCAGCTGGCGGCCACGGTGTTCGAGAACACCGCCGAAGGCGTGCTGATCACCGACATCGACCAGCGCATCAGCGCGGTCAACCGCGCCTTTAGTGAAATCACCGGCTACAGCGAGATCGAAGCCCTCGGCCAGACCCCTCGCCTGCTTGCCTCGGGCCAGCACGACAGCGCCTTCTACCTCGCCATGTGGCACCAGTTGACCGCCGAAGGCCACTGGCAGGGCGAAATCCACAACAAACGCAAGAACGGCGAGCTCTACCCCAGCTGGCTGACCATCAGCGCCGTGCGTAACAGCGAGCGTGAGATCACCCATTTCGTCGCCGTGTTTGCCGACATCTCCAGCCTCAAGCACGCCCAGGCCAAGCTCGACTACCAGGCCCATCACGACCCGCTGACCGGCCTGCCCAACCGCACGCTGTTCGAAAGCCGCCTGCAGGCCGTGCTGACCTGCGCCCAGGTCTCCAACCGCCAGGGTGCGGTGCTGTTCCTCGACCTCGACCGCTTCAAGCACATCAACGACAGCCTCGGCCACCCGGTCGGCGACCTGCTGTTAAAAGGTATCGCCCAACGCCTGAAGGAGCAGGTGCGCGATGTCGATACCGTGGCCCGCCTGGGCGGTGACGAATTCATCATCCTGCTGCCCGGCCTGCACAAGCCCGACGACGCCAGCGCCATCGCCAACAAACTGCTGGCGTGCTTCCATGCACCGTTCCAGGCCGGGGAGCATGAGTTCTTCACCAGCGCCAGCATCGGCATCAGCCTTTACCCCCAGGACGGCACCGACGTTGCCACCCTGATCCGCAACGCCGACGCCGCGATGTACCGCTCCAAAGCCAAGGGCCGCAACCGGGTCGAAGCCTACACCCGCGACCTCACCGCCCAGGCCAGCGAACGCATCGCCCTGGAGCACGAGCTGCGCCGCGCCATCGAGCGCAACGAGCTGAGCCTGTGCTATCAACCCAAGTTCAGCCTCAAGACCCAGGGTTTGGTAGGCGCCGAGGCGCTGATCCGCTGGACCCACCCGACCTTCGGCGAGGTGCCGCCCGAGCAGTTCATCCACCTCGCCGAGGAGAACGGCACCATCCTCCAGCTTGGCGACTGGGTGCTGGAACAGACCTGCCGCCAGATGCACGCGTGGAAGAAGAGCTACCACTCCTTCGGCCCCCTCTCGATCAACCTCGCCGGCGCCCAACTGCGCCAGCCGAACCTGGCCAAGCGCATCGAGCAGTTGCTCAGGACCTACCAGCTCAAGGCGGGCGACCTGCAGTTGGAAATCACCGAGAACTTCATCATGAGCCAGGCCGAAGAGGCCCTGGCCGTGCTCTACCAGCTCAAGCAGCTTGGCGTGCAGTTGGCCATCGACGACTTCGGCACCGGTTACTCGTCGCTCAGCTACCTCAAACGCCTGCCGCTGGACATCCTCAAGATCGACCAGTCGTTCATTCGCGGCCTGCCGGATGACCCCCACGACGCCGCCATTGCCCGTGCGATCATTGCGCTCGGGCGCAGCATGCAACTGACCATCATTGCCGAAGGTGTGGAAAACCATGCCCAACAGCGCTTCCTCGCCGCCGAGGGCTGCGAACAGATTCAGGGCTACATCGTCAGCCTGCCCCTGCCACCCGCAGAGTTCGCCGCTACGTTTCTTCGCATAGCACTATCGGATCTTTCGGATGGCACGGTATCGAAACCCTCGTTATAATCCGCCGTTCCTGCTGAGGGCCTATAGCTCAGTCGGTTAGAGCAGAGGACTCATAATCCTTTGGTCCACGGTTCGAGTCCGTGTGGGCCCACCAGACACACAAAAGCCGCGCTGATGCGCGGCTTTTTCGTATCTGCCTTCTCACAGTGACCGGGCCCCCGCCTCGCCCCCCTTCCGGCTGGTGCGTATCTGAGGCAGGCTAGCGAACCTACTGCCGAGACCCACCATGTCAGATCCCCGCGCCATCGCCCTCGACGAAATCGACCGCCAGCTGATCGCCCTGTTGCAGATCAATGCCCGCGAAAGCGTCGCCACCCTCGCCCGCCTGCTCGGCATCGCCCGCACCACGGTGAACTCGCGCCTGGCGCGGCTGGAGAAGAGCAAGGTGATCACCGGCTACGGCGTACGGCTCGGCCAGCGCCTGATCGGTGGCGGGCTGCAAGCCTACGTGGGCATCAAGGTGCAGCCACGCGCGGGCAAGGAGGTGGTGCGCCGGCTGTCGGCCATGGGCCAGGTGCAGCAGCTGTGTGCAGTGAGTGGCGAGTTCGACTATGTAGCCTGGCTGCACAGCGACTCGCCGGAGCAACTGGACCAGTTGCTCGACCAGATCGGCAGCCTCGACGGGGTCGAGAAGACCACTACGTCGATCATTCTCAGCAGCAAGGTGGACCGCGGGCAGCCAGGCTGACTGCCCCACGGCAGGCCTCCATCGCGTCGAGCAGGGCGTAGTCGTCGGCGATTTTTCCTGGATCGAGCGCGCCAGCATGCTGACGTGGACCAGGGCATCGGCGGACGCCGACATATCCAGCAATTCTCTCCCTCTCCTTCTCTCCTCCCCATTTAGGCTGACAGCAGTCCGCCCTATTGACGCTTTGGCGACCACACCACAAACTATACGCAGGATGCGTACAAAAGCATGGATGCGCTATTTGTCGAACTACCCGCCTTCGAGCGCTATCGCCCTCAACTTCTGGACGATGAGGATTTCCGCTTGCTGCAGCGACTGCTGCTGATTCACCCGCATGCCGGCGATGTGATCAAGGGCACCGGAGGCCTGAGAAGGTGCGCTTCGCGGACACTCAACGGCACAAAGGCAAACGCGGTGGAACGCGGATCATCTACTACTGGTGGTCTGCCGGGCAGCAGTTCTGGCTTTTCACGCTCTACGGCAAGGACGTACAGGACGACCTGACAGCCCAGCAACGCCAAGCGCTCAAGCACCTGCTGGAGCGCGAATACCTGATGAGGACAACCAATGCCACGCAACATCTTCACTGAACTCACAGAAGGCTTCGACGCCCTCGCCAGTGAACGTGCCGGCAAGCTGACCCTGCGCTCGCACAAGGTCGAATTCGAACAGCTGGCACCACTGGTACCCAACGAGCTGATCGAGCTGCGCCAGCACCTGAACATGTCACGCGCGGTGTTCGCCGCCTACCTGCGCACTAACGCGCGAACATTGGAGAACTGGGAACAAGGCCGCTCCCAGCCAAACGCCCAGGCCATCGCCCTGATCCGCCTGGTGCAGAAGTACCCCGAGACAGTCGAGCATCTGGCCTCCCTGAGCTGATTCGTCGATATGCCATCAAATAGCAACATAACGACGAAACAAACGACATAACGACGCCACTCTGCATCTTATTTACGAACGCCGCACTTCATAAAATGGCCGCCAGTCATTCTCTATACTCAGGCTCCGCCCCCTGCGCAGCCTCCCTGGCAAGGTCATTACATGAACAAGAACAACCGCCACCCCGCCGACGGCAAGAAACCCATCACCATCTTCGGCCCGGACTTCCCCTTCGGTTTCGATGACTGGCTCGAACACCCGGCCGGCCTGGGCAGCATCCCCGCAGCACGGCAGGGTGAGGAAGTGGCGATTGTCGGGGCGGGCATTGCCGGGCTGGTGGCGGCCTACGAGCTGATGAAACTGGGCCTCAAGCCGGTGGTGTACGAAGCCTCGAAGCTGGGTGGGCGCCTGCGTTCGCAGGCCTTCAATGGCACCGATGGCATCGTCGCCGAGCTGGGCGGCATGCGCTTCCCGGTGTCGTCCACTGCGTTCTATCACTACGTCGACAAGCTGGGCCTTGAAACCAAGCCGTTCCCCAACCCGCTCACCCCAGCCTCGGGCAGCACGGTCATCGACCTGGAAGGCCAGACCTACTACGCCGAGAACAAGGCCGACCTGCCGCAGCTGTTCCACGAAGTGGCCGATGCCTGGGCCGACGCCCTGGAAAGCGGCGCGCAGTTCAGCGATATCCAGCAGGCCATCCGCGACCGCGACGTGCCGCGCCTGAAAGACCTGTGGAACAAGCTGGTACCGCTGTGGGACGACCGCACCTTCTATGACTTCGTCGCCACCTCGCGCTCGTTCGCCAAGCTCAGCTTCCAGCACCGCGAAGTGTTCGGCCAGGTGGGCTTCGGCACCGGCGGCTGGGACTCCGACTTCCCCAACTCGATGCTGGAAATCTTCCGCGTGGTGATGACCAACTGCGACGATCACCAGCACCTGGTAGTCGGCGGCGTCGAACAGGTACCGCAAGGTATCTGGCGCCATGTGCCGGAACGTTGCGCCCATTGGCCGGCCGGCACCAGCCTGAGTTCGCTGCACGGCGGCGCACCGCGCACCGGGGTCAAGCGCATCGCCCGCGCCTCCGATGGCCTGCTGGCGGTTACCGACAACTATGGCGACGTGCGCCACTATGCGGCGGTGCTCACCACCTGCCAAAGCTGGCTGCTGACCACCCAGATCGACTGCGAAGAGTCGCTGTTCTCGCAAAAGATGTGGATGGCCCTGGACCGCACACGCTACATGCAGTCGTCGAAGACCTTCGTGATGGTCGACCGGCCGTTCTGGAAAGACAAAGACCCAGAGACCGGCCGCGACCTGATGAGCATGACCCTGACCGACCGCCTGACCCGCGGCACCTACCTGTTCGACAACGGTGACGACAAGCCGGGGGTGATCTGCCTGTCCTACGCCTGGATGAGCGATGCTCTGAAGATGCTGCCGCACCCGACCGAAAAGCGCGTGCAGCTGGCCCTGGATGCACTGAAGAAGATCTACCCGAAGACCGACATCGCCGGGCACATCATCGGCGACCCGATCACCATTTCCTGGGAAGCCGACCCGCACTTCCTCGGTGCCTTCAAGGGCGCGCTGCCAGGCCACTACCGCTACAACCAGCGCATGTACGCGCATTTCATGCAACAGGACATGCCCGCCGAGCAGCGTGGCATGTTCATCGCCGGTGACGACGTGTCGTGGACACCGGCCTGGGTGGAAGGCGCGGTGCAGACTTCGCTGAATGCGGTGTGGGGTATCATGAACCACTTCGGTGGCCAGACCCACCCGGACAACCCAGGCCCAGGCGATGTGTTCCATGAAATCGGCCCCATCGCCCTGGCCGACTGAACCAAGGAGTAGCGTGATGCGCATCGCCCTGTTCCAGGGCACACCAGGCCCCCTGGACGTGCCCGGCAACCTCGAACGCCTGCAGCACCAGGCCCAGCTGGCTGCCAGCCAAGGCGCCCAGCTGCTGGTGTGCCCGGAGATGTTCCTGAGTGGCTACAACATCGGCCTGGACCAGGTGGAGCGCCTGGCCGAGGCCGACGACGGCCCATCGGCGATGAGCGTGGTGGAAATCGCCCAGGCTCACCGTATCGCCATCGTCTACGGCTACCCCGAGCGAGCCGACGATGGCGCGATCTACAACAGCGTGCAATTGATTGACGCCCATGGCCGCAGCCTGTGCAACTACCGCAAGACCCACCTGTTCGGCGAGCTCGACCGTTCCATGTTCAGCCCAGGCGCCAATCACTTCCCGGTGGTCGAGCTGGACGGCTGGAAGGTCGGCCTGCTGATCTGCTATGACATCGAGTTCCCGGAAAACGCCCGACGCCTGGCACTGGCCGGCGCCGAGCTGATCCTGGTGCCAACGGCGAACATGGCGCCTTATGACTTCGTCTGCCAGGTGACCGTGCGCTCGCGGGCGCAGGAGAACCAGTGCTACCTGGTCTACGCCAACTACTGCGGGGCCGAGGGCGAAATCCAGTATTGCGGGCAGAGCAGCATCGTCGGGCCGGATGGCAGCCTGCTGGCAATGGCCGGGCACGAGGAGTGCCAGTTGCTGGCCGAGCTTGCCCATGAACAGGTGCTCAAGGGCCGGGAGGCATTCCCGTACCTGGCGGATCTGCGCCAGGACTTGCATTGATTGCGACTGCCATGCGGCCCTATCGCCGGCTCCCATGTAATGGGCTTGCTCGTCCGCTGCAGGAACGGCCTTGTGTCGCGAAAGGGCTGCGCAGCAGCCCCCCGATATTGGCGGCGTCACATAGCTCGTGGGGCCGCTGCGCGGCCCTTTCGCGACACAAGGCCGCTCCTACAGGGGCCGTCAGAAGCATGTGGGAGCCGGCTTGCCGGCGATAGGGCCAGCACAGACAACATCACCTCGGCGCGCTAGCATGACGCCATGCCTGACACCACCCGCCACCTGACCCTCGCCAACGGCCTGCAGCTCACGCTGCGCCATGCCCCGCGCCTCAAGCGCGCCGCTGCAGCCTTGCGGGTGCATGCCGGCAGCCATGACGCGCCAGCAAAGTGGCCGGGCCTGGCCCACTTCCTCGAACACCTGTTCTTCCTCGGCAGCGCGCGCTATCCGTTGCAAGACGGCCTGATGCGCTACGTCCAGGCCCTGGGCGGCCAGGTGAATGCGAGCACCCGCGAGCGCACCACCGATTTCTTCTTCGAGGTGCCACCGCAGGCCCTGGCCGGGGGCCTGGAGCGCCTGTGCCAGATGCTCGCCGAGCCGGACCTCAGCCTGCAACGCCAGTGCTCTGAGCGCGAGGTGATCCACGCCGAGTTCATCGCCTGGTCGCGCAGCCCGCAGTCACAGCACGCGTTCGCCCTGCTGCAGGCCGTGTCGCCGCGCCATCCGCTCAGTGGCTTCCACGCGGGCAACCGGCACAGCCTGCCGCTGCACAACCCGGCCTTCCAGCAAGCCCTGCGGCAGTTCCACCAGTGCTTCTATCAGGGCGGCCAGATCACCTTGAGCCTGGCCGGGCCGCAGCCGCTGGACGTGCTGGAGCGACTGGGCAAGCAGGTCGGTGCGCTGTTCCGTGCGGGCTCACGAGCACTGCAGCAACCCCCGCCTGCGCTGCTCGACGGGCCGCTACGGCCACCCGCAGCCGGCGGCACCCGCCACGACTTGCTGTTTGCCCATGAGGGCCTGCCGCCTGCCGCGGAGCAGGCACTGGACATGCTCCTGACCTTGCTGACCGACAGCCGACCGGGCGGCTGGCTGGCCGATGCGCGTCAGCGCGGCTGGCTGCTGGGGTGCAAGGCGCAGTTGCTGCATGCCCATGCGGGCCAACTGCTTTGGCACATCGAGCTGAACCTGCCACCCGCGGCATCCTTGCGCACATCACAGGCGTTGCTGTACCGCTGGCTGGGGTTCATTCGCCGCCAGCCACTGCGATGCCTGAACGATGGCTTCGCCCAACTGCAGCAATGCCGGGAACAGACTGCCAGCGCCCTCGAGCTCGCCCGTCGCGACAGCAGCGGCCAGCCGTTCCATGGGCTCGACGAACAAGGCCTGAGCGCATTCGCCCGGCTGCTGGACGACTTGCCGCACACCCCCGGCGGCCGCTGGCAGCTGCCCCCGGCAGAGCCGCTGCTGGACACCTCGGTGCCCGGCAACCGTGCAGCGCTCCCCACAGGCTTGAGCGTCGACAACAACCTGCCGCCTGCGCGTCAATTCGCCAGCCTGTACCTGCGCTGGCATATCCGCTCGCCGTTGCGCCAGCGCTTTCAAGCCATCCTCGAACGCGCCCTGCAACCCTTGCGCGAGCGCGCCGAACGGGTCGCCTTGCAACTGGCCTTCAACGCCAGTGGCGAGTATTGGCAGCTGCACGCGGCCGGCCAGCCGAGCGCCGTGATCAGGTGTATCGATGAGGCGCTCGCGCTCATGCGCACGCCGGCCGCGCAACACTGGCGTGCCGCAGCCCCCGCGCAATCCGCGCTGATCCCGATACGCGCCCTGCTCAAGGCGCTCCCTGAGACGCTGCTGCCCGCGCAAGCGCAGCCGCAGCCATCCTGCATCCTGGAGCAGCCGCTGCTCGACACGCTCTGGCAACAGGCCGATTGGCAAGGCCTGGCGGTGGGCTTCGACCCCGCGCAGCAGGGTGCCTTGGGCGCCGCGTTGCAGGGCGTCATGGGCCGCCCCGCGGCACGCCAGCCACTGCCGGCGATCATCGGCCGGCAGTGGCGCCAGGTCCCCACCCAGGGCAACGAACCCGCCCTGCTGCTGTTCTGCCCGCTGCCTGCCGCGCTGCAAGCCTGCGGCCGCCTGCTCGCGCAGTTGCTGCAGGGCCCGGTCTACCAGCGCCTGCGGGTTGAACTGCAACTAGGTTACGCCGTGTTCAGCGCCTTTCGTCAGGTCGAAGGCGTGGGCGGGCTGCTGTTCGGGGTGCAATCGCCTCACACCAGTCACACCCAGATCCTTGGGCATCTGCTGGCCCTGTTGAAGCAAGGCGTACCTGCAGACAACCGTGTTCGCCAACAACTTGCCGAGCAGTTCGACGAAGCCGCCATGGGCAATGCTGAAGTCGCGGAATGGGCCTGGCAGGCACATATGGCGACACAAAATCCGGATCTGTCCTACATGAGCAGGGCTATCCTCACTGTCGAGCAAGACCAACTGAACACGCTGCTCCAGCAATTGATCGACGCCGAACATGGCTGGTTGTGCCTGGCCAATGCCGCCGCCCCGGACGCTCAATGGCAGTGATTTCAATGGATTGTTACCCGGAATGTAACGGCGCTTTTCGAAGAATTAACCTTTCGGTACAAATTTTTCTTGTAAGATAGCGCAATCTCAGCCAATGGAACCTGCTGCCTCCAGCGGCACCCAAGGTATAGACCACTCACCCAAACCCATCCGAAAGGAGACATCCCATGTGGACCAAACCCGCTTACACCGACCTGCGTATCGGCTTCGAAGTCACCATGTACTTCGCCAGCCGCTAAGCATCAGCGCGGTTCGACGCCTCGGCCAGCCGGGGCGTTGTTGTTTTTCGGATACGCTTTTCGGCTAGAGGGCAGCCATGTACATCCAGATTCTCGGTTCCGCCGCCGGTGGTGGGTTCCCCCAATGGAACTGCAACTGCGCCAACTGCAAGGGCTACCGTGACGGCAGCTTGCGCGCGACGGCGCGTACCCAGTCGTCGATCGCCCTGTCCGACGACGGCGAGCACTGGATCCTGTGCAACGCCTCGCCGGACATCCGTGCCCAACTACAGGCCTTTGCGCCAATGCAGCCGGCCCGTGCCCTGCGCGACACCGGCATCGACGCGATCGTTTTGCTGGACAGCCAGATCGACCACACCACCGGCCTGCTCAGCCTGCGCGAAGGCTGCCCGCACAAGGTGTGGTGCACCGACATGGTCCACCAGGACCTGACCACCGGCTTCCCGCTGTTCACCATGCTCAGCCACTGGAACGGTGGCCTTCAGTGGAACCGCATCGAGCTCGAAGGCAGCTTCGTCATCGACGCCTGCCCGAACCTGCGCTTCACCCCCTTCCCCCTGCGCAGCGCCGCGCCACCCTACTCGCCGCACCGTTTCGACCCGCACCCGGGCGACAACCTGGGGCTGCTGGTGGAGGACACCCGCACCGGCGGCAAGCTGTTCTATGCCCCAGGCCTGGGCCAGGTCGACGACAAGCTGTTGCAGATGATGCACGGCGCCGATTGCCTGCTGGTGGACGGCACCCTGTGGGAGGATGATGAAATGCAGCGCCGCGGTGTCGGCACCCGCACCGGCCGTGAGATGGGCCACCTGGCGCAGAATGGCCCAGGCGGCATGCTCGAAGTGCTGGACGGCTTCCCGCGCCAGCGCAAGGTGCTTATCCACATCAACAACACCAACCCGATCCTCGACGAAGACTCGCCGGAACGGGCCGAGGTGCAGCGCCGGGGTGTGGAAGTGGCCTTCGACGGCATGAGTATCGAATTGTGAAGGCACCGCACGAGCCCTGTGGGAGTGGGTTCACCCGCGAATGCGGCAGTAATTGCACCGAAGCATTCGCGGGTAAACCCGCTCCCACAAGGGCCGATGGTTCATTCCAAGGGAGTGCGCTGAATGAATGACGCAACACCGATGTCCCCTGCCGAGTTCGAGCAGGCCCTGCGCGCCAAGGGCGCCTATTACCACATCCATCACCCCTATCACGTGGCGATGTACCAGGGCCGCGCCAGCCGCGAACAGATCCAGGGCTGGGTAGCCAACCGCTTCTACTACCAGGTCAACATCCCGATGAAGGATGCCGCGATCCTGGCCAACTGCCCGGACCGCGAAGTGCGCCGCGAGTGGATCCAGCGCCTGCTCGACCACGACGGCGCCCCTGGCGAGGACGGCGGCATCGAGGCCTGGCTACGCCTGGGCCAGGCCGTGGGCCTGGACCCGGACCAGCTGCGCAGCCAGGAACTGGTGCTGCCCGGCGTGCGCTTTGCCGTCGACGCCTACGTCAACTTCGCCCGCCGCGCCAGTTGGCAAGAGGCCGCCAGCAGCTCGCTGACCGAACTGTTCGCCCCGCAGATCCACCAGTCGCGGCTGGACAGCTGGCCGCAGCACTACCCGTGGATCGACCCGGCCGGCTATGAATACTTCCGCACCCGCCTGGGCCAGGCCCGCCGCGATGTGGAGCATGGCCTGGCGATCACCCTGCAGCACTACACCACCCGTGCCGGGCAGGAGCGCATGCTTCAGATCCTGCAGTTCAAGCTGGATATCCTCTGGAGCATGCTCGACGCCATGAGCATGGCCTATGAACTGAACCGCCCGCCCTATCACAGCGTCACGGCTGAACGGGTCTGGCACAAGGGGATCGCACTATGAGCTTCAATCGTGAACAGGTGCCCGCCTGGCGCCCCGGCTACCGTTTCCAGTACGAGCCGGCGCAGAAGGGCCATGTGCTGCTGTACCCCGAAGGCATGATCAAGCTCAACGACAGCGCCGGCCTGATCGGCGGGCTGGTCGATGGCCAACGCAGCGTTGCGGCGATCATCCGCGAGCTTGAACAGCAGTTCCCCGGTGTGCCCGAAGTCGCCGACGATATCGAGCAATTCATGGAGGTGGCCCGTGCCGAACACTGGATCACCCTCGCCTGAGGTACCGGTCGGCCTGCCCTTGTGGCTGCTGGCCGAGCTCACCTACCGCTGCCCGCTGCAGTGCCCGTACTGCTCCAACCCGCTGGACTTCGCCGAGCAGGGCAAGGAGCTGACCACCGAGCAGTGGTTCAAGGTGATGGCCGAAGCCCGCGAGCTGGGCGCTGCGCAGATCGGCTTTTCGGGTGGCGAGCCGCTGGTGCGCCAGGACCTTGCCGAACTGATCGGCGAAGCACGGCGCCTGGGTTACTACACCAACCTGATCACCTCCGGCATCGGCCTGACCGAACAGAAGATCGCTGCCTTCAAGCAGGCCGGGCTGGACCATATCCAGATCAGTTTCCAGGCCAGCGACGAGCAGGTGAACAACCTGCTGGCCGGCTCGAAGAAGGCCTTCGCGCAGAAGCTGGCGATGGCCCGGGCAGTGAAGGCCCACGGCTACCCGATGGTGCTCAACTTCGTCACCCATCGGCACAACATCGACAAGATCGACCGCATCATCGAGCTGTGCATCGCCCTGGAAGCCGACTTCGTCGAACTCGCCACCTGCCAGTTCTACGGCTGGGCGCAGCTCAACCGCCTGGGCCTGCTGCCCACCCGTGAGCAACTGGAGCGGGCCGAGCGCATCACCAACGAATACCGCGCCAAACTCAAGGCCGAAGGCCACCCCTGCAAGCTGATCTTCGTCACCCCGGACTACTACGAAGAGCGCCCCAAAGCCTGCATGAACGGCTGGGGCAGCCTGTTCCTGACCATCACCCCCGACGGTACCGCCCTGCCGTGCCATGGCGCGCGCCAGTTGCCGGTGCAGTTCCCCAATGTGCGCGAGCATGACCTGCGGCACATCTGGTACGACTCGTTCGGCTTCAACCGCTTCCGCGGTTATGACTGGATGCCCGAACCCTGCCGCTCGTGCGACGAGAAGGAAAAGGACTTCGGCGGCTGCCGCTGCCAGGCGTTCATGCTCACCGGCGATGCCAGCAAGGCCGACCCTGTGTGCGGCAAATCGCCGGACCACGGCATCATCCTCAAGGCCCGCGAGGAGGCCGAGCACGCCACCCTTGCCATCGAAGAGCTGACCTTCCGCAATGAGCGCAACTCCCATGTCATCGCCCGCGGCTGAGTTCAGCGCTGCGCAGGCGGTGGCCGCCGGTACCGATTTCGCCGAGCTCAAGGCCGGTGAGCAGGGGGTGTTCTGGAATGAGTACCGCCCGGCCGATGGCGCTTGCCGTATCTGGCACTGGCGCGATCAACAGGCGCACTGCCTCACCCCCGATGGATTCAGTGTGCGCAGCCGGGTGTACGAGTACGGTGGCGGCAGCTTCTGCCTCGCAGGGGATGGCCTGGCGTTCGTCAACGAGAACGATCAGCAGGTCTATCTCCAGGCGCTCGATGGCACGCCACCGCACAGGCTGACCCAGCACACCGATTGCCGTTATGGCGACCTGTTGTGGCACGAGGGCGAGGTGCTGGCGGTCGAGGAGCGCCAAGGCGCCCACGTCGAACACCGCTTGGTTGCCCTTGCCGAAGGCCGGCGCGATGTGCTCGCCGAAGGGGCCGACTTCTATGCCACACCGGCCATCAGCGCCGATGGCGGCCGCCTGGCCTGGATTGAATGGGACCGCCCGCATCAGCCCTGGACCGTCACCCGCTTGATGTGCCGCGAACGCGACGCAAACGGTGCGTGGGGGGTGCCACGCTGCATCGCCGGGGGAGGAGAGTCGCTGCAACAACCGCGCTTCGATGCCCAGGGCCGCTTGTATTGCCTGTCTGACCTCGACGGCTATTGGCAGCCCTGGGGCGAGGTCGATGGACGCTGGCAGCGCCTGCCCTCGGCAAGCGCCGACCACGCCGCGGCCCCCTGGCAACTGGGGCCCTGCACCTGGCTGGCGCTTGGCCCGCAAAGCTACCTGGCGAGCTGGTTCGAGGACGGTTTCGGCCAGCTCGGTCTACTTAGCGAAACGGGCGAGATGGCGCGTTACGCCAGCGCCTATACGCGCTTTCGCAGCCTGGCCATGGATGCCGGGCATGTCTACGCCATCGCCGCGTCGCCGATCAGCCCGCCGGCGGTGATTGCCATCGACCGCAGCAGCCATGAGGTCCGGGTACTGGCTGGCGGTGCCGAAGTACTGCCCGCCGTGCATATCAGCACCCCGCAGCCGATCCGCTATGCCAGCGGCGATGGCGTGGCCCACGGCTTCTTCTACCCCGCCATGGCCGGTGGCACACCGTCACCGCTGCTGGTGTTCATCCACGGCGGCCCGACCTCGGCCTGCTACCCGGTGCTCGACCCGCGCATCCAGTACTGGACCCAGCGCGGTTTCGCCGTCGCCGACCTCAACTACCGCGGCAGCAGCGGCTATGGCCGTGCCTACCGCCAGGCCTTGCACCTGCGCTGGGGCGAGAGCGACGTGGAGGATGCCTGCGCGGTGGTCGCCCACCTTGCATCGCGGGGCCTGATCGACCCGAGCCAGGCCTTTATCCGGGGCGGCAGCGCCGGTGGCTATACCACCTTGTGCGCCTTGGCGTTCCACGAGGTGTTCCGTGCAGGTGCCAGCCTGTATGGCGTCAGCGACCCCGAGGCCCTGGGCCGTGCGACCCACAAGTTCGAGGGCGACTACCTCGACTGGTTGATCGGCGACCCGCTGCGCGATGCCGAACGTTATCGCCAGCGCACACCGCTGCTGCACGCCGAGCGGATCAAAGTGCCGGTGATCTTCTTCCAGGGCGAGCTGGACGCGGTGGTGGTGCCGGAGCAGACCCGCAGCATGCTCGACGCCCTCAGGGCCAATGGCATCGAGGCCAAGGGGCATTTCTATCCCGGCGAGCGCCATGGGTTCCGCCAGGCGGCGAACCTGGCGCATGCGCTGGAGGAGGAGTGGAAGTTCTATTGCAGGGTTCTGGCGCAGTAGGGCACTGGAGCCGCTCGGTGCAGGAGCGGCCCCAAACGGCTCACCGCTTGGCGATGATGTACACCGCATGCACGATGCCCGGAATGTACCCCAGCAAGGTCAGCAGGATGTTCAGCCAGAACGCCCCACCGAAACCCACCTGGAGGAACACCCCCAGTGGCGGCAGGATGATGGCGATGATGATGCGGATGAAGTCCATGCGAAACGCTCCTTGATGGGTTTCAACAAAGACTAGCTACGCCGCGCAGTGGTTCCATCACTGAACGCCAGGCAAAAAAAACGCCCCGAGCCAAACACTACAGGCCAAGGGCGATGCGCAGAAACGCGAGACGGTTCGTTGAATTCGTTACGCCGGGTGGCCGGTCAGGCCGGCACCTCGCGGCGGTTGCTTTGCTGGGCGTGCAAACGGGCGAAGGCGCGGGCCAGGCGCAGGAGCATTTCGTCGATGTTGCCCTTGCTCACGGTCAATGCCGGGGACAGGCGCACCACATCGGCCTGCGGCGCGTTGAGCAGCAGCCCTTCATGCAGCGCGGCCTCCACCAGTGCTGCGGCGGTGTCTTCACGCAACTGCAGGCCCCACAGCAGGCCCTGGCCGCGCACTTCACCCTGGCCATAACGCCCTGCCAGCCGGCTGAGGCCGTCGCGCAGGTGCCGGCCGCTGTCCTGCACCTGCTCGAAGAAGCCCGGCTCCAGCACGGTCTGCAACACGGCAAGCCCGGCGGCAGTCATCAGCGCATTGCCGTGGTGGCTGCCTTCCAACTCGCCGGGTTCGGCGCAGCAGGCCGAGCCTCGGGCCAGCAGCGCCGCCAGTGGCACACCGCCGCCCAGGCCCTTGCCCAGGGTGACGATGTCGGCCCGCACGCCGTAGGTGTGTTCCGCCAGCAGCGCACCGCAACGCCCTACGCCGGTTTGTACCTCGTCGAGGATCAGCAGGATGCCCAGCTCTCGGCACAGCTGCTCGACGCCCTTGAGGTACTCACGAGTGGCGGGGATCACGCCGGCCTCGCCCTGGATCGGCTCGAGCATGATCGCCACGGTGCGCGAGTCCACCGCCGCATGCAGCGCGGCCAGGTCGTTGAACGGCACCTTGCTGAAGCCCGGCAGGCCCGGCTCGCAGCGGTTGCACGGCAGCGGGTCGGAGGCCGCCAGCGCCCCCAGGCTTCGCCCGTGGCAGCCTTGGCTGGCGGTAATGATGTGGTAGGCGCCGTTGCGGTGCAGTTGGCCCCACTTGCGTGCCAGCTTGATCGCGCCTTCGCAGGCCTCGGCACCGCTGTTGAGCAGGTAGGCCTGATCACTGCCGGTGCTCTGGCACAGGAGCTCGACCAGCTTGAGCAGGCTACGGCTATGGAAGCCCGCGCCCGGGTTGATCAATGCCTGGGCCTGGTTGCCCAACGCCTTGACCAGCACACTCGGGCTGTGGCCGAGGCTGTTGACCGCACTGCCTTGGGTGAAATCCAGGTAGGCGTGCCCTTCGCTGTCCCACAGCCAGGAGCCCTGGCCGCGCACGAAAACCTGCGGCGCACGCTCGCTGCCGGGCATCAGCCGTCCGCGGGAAAGCTGTGCCGTAGCAGGCTCGGGCGCCGGGGCACGCTTGGGCGCGGCCACGGCAGGGGCCGGGCGGCGCAGGTTGAACAGGTTCATCAGGGCTCCAGCCATTCGCGGTCGGCGGCGGTCAAGGCCTCCGGACGAGTGCCGGACTTGATATTTTGCCTTGCCTATCAAAAGTGTTTTTCATCCGGGGTAACAATCGCGTCGACGATCGCTGTAACCCACCGGAATACGGCGATAGACTAGGCGCCGGGGCGCTTCGGGGCCATTTGGTTTTTTCAGCTTTTTCGATAAGTATTGCTTATGGATTTTCGCCAACTGCGTTATTTCGTCGCGGTGTATGAGGAAGGCCATGTGGGCCGCGCCGCCGAACGCCTGTCACTCTCCCAGCCGGCCCTGTCGCAACAGATCCGCCAGCTGGAGCACAGCCTCGACCTGAGCCTGTTCGAACGCAGCAACAAACGCCTGCTGCCAACCCTGGCCGCCCACACGCTGTACAACCACGCCCTGCCCCTGCTCGATGGCCTGCAGCGGGCCCACGAGGCCATGCGCAACTTCAAGGGCCAGTCGCTGCGTACCCTGGCCATCGGCGTGCTGCAGACCGTGCGGCCAAGCCTGGTGCCGCAGCTGCTGGAGCGCGTGCGCAAGGCTCAGCCGCACCTTGTCGTGCAGATCTATGAATTGTCGGGGCTGGAAATCGAGCGGCGTTTGCTCAACGGCAATCTGGATATCGGTATCAGCTACCTGCCACCGCGCCAACCGGGGCTGCATGGCCAGTTGCTGTACGAAGACGAGTTGCAGCTCGTCATCCCCAACACCCACCCCTTGAAGGACTTCAAGAAGGTCTCGCTGCGCCAGGCAGCCGAACTGCCGATGCTGATGCTCGGTGAAGAATTCCAGATCCGCCAGATCTGGAAGGCGCAACTGGCTAACCTGGGCCGCAGGCCACAGGTTCAGGCAGAGATGAACAACATGGCGGGGATTCTCGACAGCCTGGCACACACGGCGCTGGCCACCATCCTGCCGGGCCGGGCCAAAGAGGCTGCCGAAGATGATCAGGCGCTGCTGTGGAAGCCCTTGAGCGAGCCGCGGGTGCCGCTGAAGGTCGGCCTGGTATTCCGCGATGCCCAGCGCCAGCAGGCGTCCGTGGAGCTGCTGCGCACCCTGCTGGAAGCAGAGACCGATGCGCGCCAGCTGGGCGTATCAGCGCTGGATGTGCTTGGCTGAAAAACCCAGGCACAAAGAAAACCCCGCCGAAGCGAGGTTTTCTAGACTGTTTCCCTGTGACATCCCTATCTCCCCACCGTCCTGGCAGGATCCTTTCGTGTCCCTGTTCTGTCCATTGCGCTTCCTGCGCTACGTCCATGGAAGAAAGATTAACCGTGGATCCAATCTTAGGAAAGAGGCGAAAAGTCACCACGTCGTGTAAGACAAAGCTTACAAAATGGATCCATTCGGTAATGGCTAGGCTCGCAGGGGCGATGCTTACATTTTTTTCCGAACTATCCCGCGCCACTACCTCAGCGGTCCTACAAGCAGGGCCACGAATTACGTAGCCCTGCACAAGCGCTGCCTGATCGAGGCGAGTAACAGAATGACGGGGTTATCAGAACTGTTCAGCGTCCAGCAGATAGAGCGATTCGCTCCCCGCCTTCACCGAAGCCACCAGCGAATGCACCCGTGGCAACAGGCGCGCAAAGTAGAAGCGCGCGGTGCCCAACTTGGCCCCGTAGAACTCGGCATCGCCCTCACCCGCCTTGGCCGCACGGGCCATCAGCGCCCACATGTAGGCATAGGCGACGTAACCGAACGCGTGCAGGTATTCCACCGACGCCGCACCGATCTCGTTGGGGTTGCCCTTGGCCTTGTCCAGCACCCAGGCGGTCAGTTCGTCGAGCTGATCGAGGGCGGTGGCCAGCGGCTTGGTGAATTCACCCAGCTCGCCGCCGGCGGCGGCGACAAACTGGCGGATCTCATCGGCGAACAGCTGGTAGTAAGCGCCGCCACTGGCGACGACCTTGCGGCCCACCAGGTCCAGGGCCTGGATGCCGTTGGTGCCTTCGTAGATCTGGGTGATGCGCACATCACGCACCAATTGCTCCTGGCCCCACTCACGGATATAGCCGTGGCCGCCGAACACCTGCTGGCCATGCACGGTGCACTCCAGGCCCAGGTCGGTGAGGAAAGCCTTGGCTACCGGCGTCAGCAGGGCCACCAGCTCTTCGCTGCGTTTGCGGGTTACGGCGTCTTCACTGTACTTGGCGCTGTCGAGCTGCATCGCCACGTAGGTCGAGAAGGCCCGGCCACCCTCGATCAGCGCTTTCATGGTCAGCAGCATGCGGCGCACGTCCGGGTGCACGATGATTGGGTCGGCAACCTTGTCCTTGGCCTGCGGGCCGGTCGGCGCCCGGCTTTGCAAGCGGTCACGGGCGTACTCGACGGCGTTCTGGTAAGAGCGCTCGGCCGAAGCCAGGCCCTGGATACCGACACCCAGGCGCTCGTAGTTCATCATGGTGAACATGGCGGCCAGGCCCTTGTTCGGTTCGCCCACGATGTAACCGACCGCCTCGTCGAAGTTCATCACGCAGGTGGCCGAGGCCTGGATGCCCATCTTGTGCTCGATCGAGCCGCAGTTGGCCGGGTTGCGCGCGCCGAGGCTGCCGTCTTCGTTGACCAGGAACTTGGGCACCAGGAACAGCGAAATACCTTTGGGACCGGCCGGGGCGTCCGGCAGCTTGGCCAGCACCAGGTGGATGATGTTCTCGGTGAGGTCGTGTTCGCCACCGGTGATGAAGATCTTGGTGCCGCTGACCTTGTAGCTGCCATCGGCCTGCGGTTCGGCTTTGGTGCGGATGATGCCCAGGTCGGTACCGGCGTGGGGCTCGGTCAGGCACATGGAGCCGGCCCAGACGCCGGCGTACATGTTCGGCAGGTACTTTTCCTTCAGCGCCTCACTGGCGTGGGCGTTGATCGACAGGCAGGCACCGGCGGTGAGCATTGGGTACAGGCCAAACGCCAGGCTCGAGGCGTTGACCATCTCTTCAACCTGGGCAGAAATCGCCTTGGGCATGCCCATGCCGCCGAACTGCGGGTCGCCACCGACGCCCACCCAGCCACCCTCGGCGAAGGTCTGGTAGGCCTCGATGAAGCCTGCCGGGGTGCGCACCGCGCCGTTGTCCCAGTGGCAGCCTTCTTCATCGGCAGCACGGCTCAGTGGGGCGATGGTCTTGCCGGTAACCTTGCCGGCCTCTTCCAGCACGGCCATGGCGGTGTCGGCATCGACCGTCTCGGCCAGGGCAGGCAACTGCGACCAGAGTGCGGCCACATCGAAGACTTCATTGAGGACGAAGCGCATATCGCGCAGGGGCGCTTTATATTCAGCCATGACAACCTCTCGCTATAAGGGTCGGGGCGGTCCGACGGGACCGCGGCACTGGGTTGTAGCCAGTGTAACCGAACAACTTTTTCGAGACATAGGGTCATCATGCGACTGAATGGCCAATTATGGTCACGCCATTCGTATGGCACCGCGCTGCGATTGCTGGCCGAAGGTCATCACGCAGTTACGCCCCGCGCCCTTGGCGCTGTACAGGGCCTGGTCAGCGGACTTGAGCACTTGCTCGGGGTTGCGATGTTCAACCTGGCGCTCGGCGACACCGATGCTGATGGTGACCGAAACCGTACTGCTGGCGCTTGCACCCCGGCGCTGTCGCCCGGCGCCATCGTCCTGCGGGCGGTTGCTCTGGTCGCGCAGCTGAATGGCGTAGTTGGCGATCATCTCGCGCACCGCCTCCAGGTGCGGCAGGCACTCCTCGGCGGTCTTGCCGGCGAACACCAGGGCAAACTCCTCGCCGCCATAGCGGTAGGCTCGGCCACCACCCGTGACTTTGGACAGGCGGCTGGCAACCAGGCGCAGCACCTGGTCACCGACGTCATGGCCATGGGTATCGTTGAATTTCTTGAAATGATCGACGTCGCTCATGGCGATCACGTAGTTGCGCCCCAGCCGCTGCATGCGCTCGTTCAACGCACGGCGCCCCGGCAGGCCGGTCAGTTCGTCGCGGAAGGCCATCTGATAGGCCTCGTGGGCGACCGCAGCAGCGATCATCAGCATCACCTGGCTGCACAAGATGTTCAGGGTAAACGGCAGGATGAAGGTCTTGGGCAGCATCCAGAAGATACCGATCAGCCCGATCACCTGCGCTGCGTGCAAGGGCCGGGGCTCGCGCAGGTACTGCACCACCAGCAGGATGAACACGGCGATGAACAGCGGGTAGGCCAACTGGATCAGGCTCATCCACTGGCCATGCAGCGACGGCCAGCGGATCTCAGCCAGCCAGCCCAACAGGGCCTCGGGGAAGCTCTGCTCCAGCGCCAACGCCACGCTGCCGACCGCGAACAGCACGGCAAAGCGGGCGAGCATGTCCTGGGCCAGGTGGGTACGTTCCTGCCAGGCCGCGTACAAACCGAACAACGCCGGGAGCAGCAGGCAGACCAGGTGGAAGATCACCGCGGCGTCCTCGCGTACCCGGCCATTGTCGCGGTAGAAGTCGGTCTGGGTGTCGAGCAGGAAATAGGCGATGTACACCGTGACCATCAGGAACAGCTCGCGCTGGCGGCGATACACCGCGCAATAGGCGCCGCCCAGCAGCAGGACCAAGGTGGGCAGCACATTGAACAGCGATGTGAAGAAGACGCTGAGGTCCCTCACATAGGCAGCGGCGAGCCCCGACAGCAAGAGGATCAGCGAGGGCAGGAAGTGGCTCGCGCGTACAGCGGATAGACGAAACAAGGGTAATCTCCGACCCGGCAGATCAATAATGGCATTGTGCCCCTACTTCATCGAGTGTGCACCTCAATAGATGAAATATTGACGTCGGGTTAACGGCAGGTAGGCGTGCCGGCTTGAGCCATAGTCGTTACTGGATGCGACATCCTCACAGCTTTTTCCATTCTTTTTGTAGGAACAGGCGCATCAACAGGCCTGAGCTAGCACCTGGCCACCCAAATCCACGAGACGAAAAAAAACCGCCTGCCGGTGAGGGCAGGCGGTTTTGTTCAGCCGGTTGGCTTAGTAGGACAGACCGAAGTCGTCTTCCTTCATCGCCATCAGGTTGTCGGCACCGGACAGGATCGCCGCGACATGCGTGCGGGTGCGCGGCAGGATGCGCTGGAAGTAGAAGCGCGCAGTCTGCAGCTTGGCGGTGTAGAACGCCTGTTCGCTGGTGCCGGCAGCCAGCTTCTCGGCGGCCAGGCGGGCGATGTCGGCCCAGAAGTAGGCCAGGCAGGCATAGCCGGAGTACATCAGGTAGTCCACCGACGCCGCACCGACTTCTTCGCGGTCCTTCATCGCCGCCATGCCGATCTTCATGGTCAGCTCGCCCCACTCCTTGTTGATCGCCGCCAGTGGCTCGACGAACTCTTTGGTGGCAGCGTTGCCTTCCTGGCCCTGGCAGAACTTGTGGACGATCTTGGTGAAGCCTTTGAGCGCCTCGCCCTGGGTCATCAGCACCTTGCGGCCGAGCAGGTCGAGGGCCTGGATGCCAGTGGTGCCTTCGTACAGCATGGAAATGCGGCTGTCGCGCACGTTCTGCTCCATGCCCCACTCGGCGATGAAGCCGTGGCCACCGTAGATCTGCACACCGTGGTTGGCCGCTTCGAAGCCGACTTCGGTCATGAAGGCCTTGGCGATCGGGGTGAGGAAGGCCAGCAGGGCGTCGGCCTTTTTCTTGGCCTCTTCATCCTGGCTGTACTTGACGATATCCACCTGCTGGGCGGTGAAGTAGACCATCGCACGGTTACCTTCGGCGAAGGCCTTCATGGTCAGCAGCATGCGGCGCACATCGGGGTGAACGATGATCGGGTCGGCCGCCTTTTCAGGAGCTTTCGGGCCGGTCAGGGAGCGCATCTGCAGGCGATCGCGGGCGTACTTCAGGCCGCCCTGGAAGGCCACTTCAGCGTGGGCCAGGCCTTGCAGCGCGGTGCCCAGGCGAGCGGTGTTCATGAAGGTGAACATGCAGTTCAGGCCCTTGTTGGCTGGGCCGATCAGGTAGCCGGTGGCGCTGTCGAAGTTCATCACGCAGGTGGCGTTGCCGTGGATGCCCATCTTGTGCTCGAGCGAGCCACAGCTCACGCCGTTGCGCTCACCGACGCCGCCTTCGGCGTTCGGCAGGAACTTGGGCACGATGAACAGCGAAATGCCTTTGGTACCGGCCGGCGCATCGGGCAGGCGGGCCAGGACGATATGGACGATGTTGTCGGCCATGTCGTGTTCACCGGCCGAAATGAAGATCTTGGTGCCGGACACCTTGTAGCTGCCGTCGGCCTGAGGCTCGGCCTTGGTGCGCAGCATCCCCAGGTCGGTACCGCAGTGCGGCTCGGTCAGGCACATGGTGCCGGTCCACTCACCGGATACCAGCTTGGTCAGGTAGGTGTGCTGCTGCTCGGGGGTGCCGTGCTCGGAGATGGTGTTCATCGCGCCGTGGGACAGGCCTGGGTACATGCCCCACGACCAGTTCGACTCACCGACCATTTCGCTCAGGGCCAGGCCCAGCGACTCAGGCAGGCCCTGGCCACCGTGCTCGACGTCATGGGCCAGGCTCGGCCAGCCGCCTTCGACGAATTGCTCGTAGGCTTGCTTGAAGCCGGTCGGCGTTTTCACGCCCGACTCGCTCCAGGTGCAGCCTTCCAGGTCACCGACACGGTTCAGCGGGGCCAATACCTGCTCACAGAATTTCGCGCCTTCTTCAAGAATCGCGTCCACCATGTCTGGCGTGGCGTCCTGGCAAGCCGGCAGGCTCGCGTAGTGCGCCTCGTAGCCAAGCAGTTCGTCGCGGACGAAGCGGATATCACGCAAGGGGGCTTTGTAATCAGGCATTGCGATGAACCTCTGTGATGAGTTCTCTGGGGAGACCGCTGACACCGACCAACGCTTGGCGGCTATCGATCAAACAGTTGTTTGAAACTTACGTTTAGGTGGCTGTGATGTCAAGGAAGGCTCAGTGGCATTTGTGCCGCCCAACATGACATTTACGCCACCACCCTCTAAACGCATCGCGGGGCAAGCCCGCTCCCACGCAATACCGCAGGGCGGGGCGTGGGAGCGGGCTTGCCCCGCGATGTTGCCGAATGTGAGGTGATGATCAGGCGTAGGTGTCGATGAACCGACCGAGCATTTCGTCCGATGCCTTGGCGACTTTGACGCCCAGTTCGACTTCCTGCTTGCCCAGCGCCAGTTGCACGGTGCCGGTGGGCAGGTCCATCTGCTGGCTGCGGTCGACGCCACGCAGGCGCTCGGCCTGGTAGTCGGTGGACTGGCTGGTGTTGCCACGCTCGACGGCGCCACTGGCGATCTGCTGGGCGGCCTGGTCGACGCGGCTCTGCCCGTTCTGGATGGCCCCCAGGCCTGCGTAGAAGGCGGAGCTTGCGTTGATTTCCATGTCAGGACTCCGTGACGCTGGGTGGTGAACTGCGCTTATTAAAGCAGGCCGCCAGGAAAAAGGCCCGTTTAAATCCCTAATAGCCTAGTGCCAGCCAATAGACCCGGGTCATGCCGCCATCCGGCAGGCCGTCTAGTCCAGCAGATCCAGCTGCAGATGCGCGGCCACCGCGTCCGCACTCGCCTGTTTGAGCCACGGCACCCGCCCCAGGCAAGGCGCGGGCAGGCGCTCGGCCAGGCTGGAAAGGTTATCTTCCAGCCGCGATGTCCGCGGGTCGACGATGTTCGCCACCCAACCGGCCAGTTGCAGGCCATCCCGGGCAATCGCCTCGGCACTGAGCAGGGCGTGGTTGATACAACCAAGGCGCACGCCAACCACCAGGATCACCGGCAGTTTCAGGGCAATCGCCAGGTCCGACAGGTTGGCATGGTTCGACAGCGGCACGCGCCAGCCACCGGCCCCCTCCACCAGGGTGAAATCGGCGCCTTGATCAAGCACATGCCTCATGGCATCGCGCAACGTCTGCACCTCAAGGGCCACCCCCGCTTCCCGCGCGGCGACATGGGGCGCGATGGCAGGCTCGAAGGCGAACGGATTCACCTGCTCATAGGGCAACTTGATAGAGCTTTCATCGATCAGCGCCAGGGCATCGCTGTTACGCAGCCCCTTGGGGGTGACCCCGCATCCGGACGCCACCGGCTTGGCCGCCAGAGTACTCAAGCCCAGCTGCCGCGCCGCATGCAGCAGGCCGGCGGCGATCGTGGTCTTGCCAACGTCGGTGTCGGTGCCGGCAATGAAATAGGCCTGGCTCATGTTACTGCCCCTCTGCCACTGATTGACGCAGCACACCATAGACCACCTGGTAGGTGGCCGGCAGCCCCTGGGGCTCACGGAACTGCTCATAGGCCTGCAACAGCCCCTGCATCCGCGCCCGCCCGGTGAGCCCGGAAGGCCGCCCAGGGTTGAGGTTGTGCGCGCCAAGGGCCTTGAGTTCATGGGTCAGGCTGCGCACGTCGGGGTAGTGCAGCACATGGGCGCGGCGCTCCAGGCCGAGCAGTTCCAGGCCACTGCCCGCGCACAGGCGCTGGTAATCCTCGAAGTGGCGGAAGCGATTGACGTGAACCATGCCGTCCACCGCCTGCCAACTGGCCCGCAGCTCATCGAGGGTACCGACACACAAGCTGCTGAACGCCATCACACCGCCCAGGCGCAACACCCGCCGGGCCTCGCTCAGGACGCTGCCGAACTGGCCGCACCACTGCACCGCCAGGCTGCTGAACAGCAGGTCGACACTGCCATCGGCCAGCGGCAGGCGCTCGGCATCGCCCGCCACGTGATACTGCGCACCGCCTTGCTCGCGGGCATGGCGCAGCATGCCCTCGGCGATATCCATGGCCACGCCGCTGGCACTGGCGAAACGCGCTGCCAGCACCCGGCTGAAGTGCCCCGTGCCGCTGCCCAGGTCAAGCCAGCGCGCGGGTGCCAGGTCGCCCGGCAGCTCGTCCAGCAGGGCCACGCCCACTGCGCGCTGCAGGGCCGCAACGCTGTCGTAGCTGGCGGCGGCGCGGGAGAACGAAGCCGCCACCTGGCGTTTGTCCGGCAGGCTGCCGGGCAGGCTTGGCTGGGAAAGGTCAGTCATCGCCACTCTCATGCAAAAAACTCTTGATGCCCGCCGCCAGCTCCTGCGGGTATTCCAGCAGGAAGGCGTGGGAACTGTCTTCGACCAGACCGACTTCCACGTCCGGCAACAACTCGCTCAGCGCCTTGGCCGCCTCCGCCGGAACCAGCGCGTCACTGCCGGCAAACAGGTGCAGTTGTGGGCCGCCGTACTGCTCCAGTGCCTCACGGGTATCCAGTTTGGCCAGCACCTCCAGGCCGGTGGCCAGGTACAACGGGTCGGTATCGGGCACGCCCACCCCCAACTGGCGCAGCAAGGTACGCGGCTGCAGCGCGCCGTCGCTGCACAAGGTGCGAAAGCGCTTGAGGGTGACTTGCGTGTGGCTACGGCAACCATCGAGGAAGGTGCCAAAGGTGTCCGGCGCCATGCCGTGGGGCCAGTCGGGGCGGGCGACGAAACTGGGATTGCTGGCCAGGGTGAGCAGCCCGCAGCAGTGGTCGCCACGCTTGTGTGCCAGGGCGCTGGCAAGCATGCCGCCCAGCGACCAACCGCCCAGCCAGGCATCGGTCGGCAAGTGCCGGTCGAGGTGTTCGACCCAGGCCTGCACGTCGCTGTGGGGCAGCTCCGGCAGCGGCATCAGCTCTACCTGCAGGCGCAGGTCCTGGGCACGCAGGCTGGCGGCCAGCGGCTCCAGTGACGCGGTACCCAGGCCCCAACCGGGCAAAAGGATCAATCGGTTACGCATCGGCGGCCTCCAGCTGTGGATAACACTCGGCCAATGCATTCAACAATAGCTGGACCTGCGCTTCACTGTGGGCGGCGCTCAGCGTCACCCGCAGGCGCGCGCTGCCGGCAGGTACGGTGGGTGGACGAATAGCCGTTACCAGCAGGCCACGCTCGCGCAGCCGACGCGACAGCTCCATCGCCCGGGCGGCATCGCCAATCAGGATCGGCTGGATCGCCGTGTGGCTGTCCATGAGTTTGAGGCCGATCTGCTCGGCGCCCTTGCGGAACTGGCGGATCAACGCTGCCAGGTGCTCGCGCCGCCAGGTTTCCCTGCGCAGCAGCTCCAGCGCCTGGAGCGTGGCGCAGGCCAACGCCGGTGGCTGGCTGGTTGTGTAGATGTAGGGCCGGGCGAATTGCACCAACGCCTCGATCAGGTCCTGGCTACCGGCGACGAAAGCGCCGGCAGTACCACAGGCCTTGCCAAGCGTGCCGATCAACACCGGCACCTCCTCCACACCCAGCCCGAAGTGCTCGACGATACCGCCACCGTTGGCACCCAAGGTACCCAGGCCATGGGCATCGTCGACCATCAGCCAGGCGCCACGGGCACGGGCCACCTCGGCCAAGGCCGGCAGGTCGGCGCAGTCGCCGTCCATGCTGAACACACCATCGGTGACCACCAGCGTATTGCCGGTGGCCTTGCCCAGGCGGCCGGCCAGGCTGGCCGGATCGTTGTGCAGGTAACGGCTGAACCGCGCCCCGCTGAGCAACCCGCCATCCAGCAGCGAGGCATGGTTGAGGCGGTCCTGCAACACGGTATCGCCCTGCCCCACCAGCGCGGTGATAGCGCCAAGGTTGGCCATGTAACCGGTGGAGAACAACAGCGCCCGCGGGCGTCCGGTCAGTTCGGCCAATGCTTCCTCGACCTGGTGGTGCGGTGTGCTGTGGCCGATCACCAGATGCGAGGCACCGCCGCCGACACCCCAGCGCTCGGCGCCATCGCGCCAGGCCTTGATCACCTCGGGGTGGTTGGCCAGGCCCAGGTAGTCGTTGCTGCAGAAGGCCAGCAGCGGCTGGCCGTCGACCACCACCTGCGGGCCCTGCGGGCTCTGCAGCAGTGGCCGCTGGCGATAGAGGTCCGCGGCACGCCGTTCGGCCAGCCGCGCGGCGAGATCGAAGGCCATGCTCAGGCCGAAGCTGCGTCGTAGAACAGCTCGCTGTTGCGCTGCTCGACCAGGGCCTGCTCGATGGCGGCCTGATGCACCTCATCGGCGTGCTCCTCACGGGCTTCGGGCTTGATGCCGAGGCGGGCGAACAGCTGCATGTCCTTGTCGGCCTGCGGGTTGGCGGTGGTCAGCAGTTTCTCGCCGTAGAAGATCGAGTTGGCACCGGCCATGAAGGCCAGGGCCTGCATCTGTTCGTTCATCTGCTCGCGGCCTGCGGACAGCCGCACGTGGGACTTTGGCATGAGGATCCGGGCCACCGCCAGCATGCGGATGAAGTCGAACGGGTCGACGTCCTCCTCTTCAGCCAACGGTGTGCCGGCGACCTTGACCAGCATGTTGATCGGCACCGATTCCGGGTGCTCAGGCAGGTTGGCCAGCTGGATCAGCAGGCCTGCGCGGTCGTCCAGCGACTCGCCCATGCCAAGGATGCCGCCGGAGCAGATCTTCATGCCGGCATCACGCACGTAGGCGAGGGTTTGCAGGCGCTCGCTGTAGGTGCGGGTGGTGATGATGCTGCCGTAGAACTCCGGCGAGGTGTCGAGGTTGTGGTTGTAGTAGTCCAGGCCGGCCTGGGCCAGGGCCACGGTCTGCTCCTGGTCGAGCTTGCCGAGGGTCATGCAGGTTTCCAGGCCCATGGCCTTGACCCCTTTGACCATCTCCAGCACGTAGGGCATGTCCTTGGCCGACGGGTGTTTCCACGCAGCCCCCATGCAGAAGCGCGTAGAGCCGATGGCCTTGGCCCGGGCGGCCTCTTCCAGCACCTTCTGCACTTCCATCAGCTTTTGTTTTTCCAGCCCGGTGTTGTAGTGGCCGGACTGTGGGCAGTACTTGCAGTCTTCCGGGCAGGCACCGGTCTTGATCGACAGCAAGGTCGATACTTGTACGCGGTTGGGGTCGAAGTGCGCGCGATGCATGGTCTGCGCCTGGAACAGCAGGTCGTTGAAAGGCTGCTGGAACAGCGCCTTGACCTCGGCCAGGGACCAGTCGTGACGTGTGGTTGCAATTGTGCTGGCGCTCATCGGCGTTTCCTTATCTATGGTCTGACTGACGCCGGGACAGGAAAGCCCGCCAGCGCATCACGGATAGCCCGCATAGTCACGGAAGGCCTATGAACTGTCAACCAAACATAAAAGCATCGGTTTACAAGTGTACAAATATTGACCATACCTGTTTGCTCTGTGACGAACCCGCGCAACAGCCCTGGCCGCTGTGCATGGCCTGCGAACATGAACTGCCCTGGCTCGACGGGCAGTGCCGCCGCTGCGCACTGCCACTGCCGATGGACGGCTTCACCTGCGCCAGCTGTCGACGCCGCTCGCCAAGGTTTCACCAGGTCATTGCGTTGTGGCAGTACGGCTTTCCGGTCGACAGCCTGATCAGCCGCTTCAAGCACAACAGCCAGTGGCCGTTGGGGCGATTGATGGCGCAATTGCTCGGCCAGGCCCTGGAACATCGCTTCAACGAACAGTTGCCACGGCCCGATCGATTGCTGCCCGTGCCACTGGCCAGCCGCCGTCTGCGCCAGCGCGGCTTCAATCAGGCAGCGATGCTGGCCCGCTGGCTGGCCACGCAACTGCAACTGCCCTGCGACGAACGCCTGCTCGAACGCACTCGCGACACCCAAGCCCAGCAGGCCCTGGGGGCCAGGGCCCGGCAGCGCAACCTGCGCCAGGCCTTCGCCCTCGCCCCGGGCGCACAAATCGAAGGCCTGCACCTGGCGGTGATCGATGACGTGCTGACCACCGGCGCCACCGCCCAGGCCATCGCCAGTCTGCTGCGCAAACACGGCGCCCGGCGCGTCGACATCTATTGCCTGGCGCGTACGCCCCGGCCCGATCAGGCTTGACTTGACCGGGTGCGGGCGGCAACGTCGGGCAATCTTCCGCACAACCGATACCCGCCCATGTCCCTGCCCGCCCTGCTCACCCAGCACATCGCCCGCCGCCCCCAACGCATCGCCCTGCTGCAGCATGTCGCCGAACAAGGCTCGATCACCCGCGCCGCCAAGGCCGCCGGCATCAGTTACAAGGCCGCCTGGGACGCCATCGACGAGCTCAACAACCTCGCCGACCAGCCACTGGTGGAACGCAGCACGGGCGGGCGCGGTGGTGGCGGCGCGCGGCTGTCCGCCGAGGGCGAGCGGGTGCTGCGTCTGTACCAGCGCCTGCAAGCCTTGCAGACACAGATGCTCGAAGCCGCAGAGCACACCAGCGACCTCGACTTGCTCGGGCGCCTGATGCTGCGCACCAGTGCCCGCAACCAGTTGCAGGGGCGGATCAGCGGCCTGCGCCGCGAAGGCCGGCATGACCGTATCAGCCTGGCCCTCGGCGCCGGGCTGGAGATTGAAGCCTTGATCACCCGTGGCAGTACCGAACGGCTCGAACTGACCCTGGGTGCCACGGTACTGGCGCTGCTCAAGGCGGGTTGGGTGCAGTTGCTGGGCGCCGACGAGCAGGCCGAGCACGGCAGCAATTGCCTCAAGGCCACGGTCGAGGAAGTGCTGGCCGATGACGGCGAGCAGCGCGAAGTGCGCCTGGTATTGGGCAACGGCCAGACCTTGTGCGCGATCGCCGAGCAGCCATGGCTGGAGCAGCATCAGGTACGGGCAGGGTGCGAGATCCGGGTGCAGTTCCATCCCTCCTATGTACTGCTGGGCGTGCCGGTATAGCCAGCCTGGGTGCTGCGCCAGGATCACCGGCACAGGGGCGGACTGAGCGGGAAACCTGTGGGAGCGGCGGTTCGCCCGCGAATACCGGCAACGCCGGTGCCAAGCAGCGCGTTGGCTGCTTCGTGGGTAAACCCGCTCCCACAAGTACCGGCGAACGAGCGCGCGCACGGAATGCGCTACCATGCGCCCACGCTGTCCCCGCGCCTGGAGCCCTGTATGTCTCACCCCTTCGATACCCTCACCCCCGACCTCGTCCTGGACGCGGTGGAAAGCCTGGGCTTTCTCAGCGATGCCCGAGTACTGGCTCTCAACAGCTACGAAAACCGGGTTTACCAGGTGGGTATCGAAGCGGCCCAGCCGCTGATCGCCAAGTTTTACCGCCCCGGCCGCTGGAGCGATGCAGCAATCCTCGAAGAGCACGCCTTCAGCGCCGAACTGGCCGACTGCGAAGTGCCGGTGGTGGCGCCCCTGCTGCATGAAGGCCGCTCGCTGTTCGAGCACGGCGGCTTTCGCTTTGCCCTGTTCCCGCGCCGTGGCGGCCATGCGCCGGAACCCGGCAACCTCGACCAGCTCTACCGCCTTGGCCAGTTGCTCGGCCGCCTGCACGCCGTCGCCGCCACCCGACCATTCGAGCACCGCGAGCACCTGGCAGTGGATAACTTCGGCCATGCCTCGCTGAACACCCTGCTGGACGGCGGCTTCGTCCCTCGTGAATTGCTACCGGCCTTCGAGTCCGTAGCCCGTGACCTGCTCAAGCGGGTCGAAGATATCTATGCCCGCACCCCACACCAGCTGACCCGACTGCATGGCGACCTGCACCCAGGCAACCTGATGCACCGTGACGAGGCCTATCACGTCGTCGACCTCGACGACTGCCGCATGGGCCCGGCGGTGCAGGACCTGTGGATGATGCTCGCCGGCAGCCGCGAGGAGCGCCTCGGCCAACTGGCCGAGCTGATCGACGGCTACAACGAGTTTCACGATTTCGACCCGCGCGAACTGGCCCTGATCGAGCCACTGCGCGCCCTGCGCCAGCTGCACTACAGCGCCTGGCTGGCGCGGCGCTGGGACGACCCGGCGTTCCCGCCGAGCTTCCCCTGGTTCGGCCAGCCGCGCTACTGGGGCGACCAGATCCTCGCCCTGCGCGAACAGATGGCCGCACTGGATGAACAACCGTTGAAATTGTTCTAGAAGCGCCGCGTGCTCTGTCTACAATAGGCGTCGCTTTATTTAGCTACCTAAGCAAGGATTTTGCATGCACGCCGCCAACCCGCGCCGCGGGTACATCCTGGGCCTCGGCGCCTACATCATCTGGGGCCTGTTCCCCCTGTACTTCAAAGCCATCCAGAGCGTCCCGGCGGTGGAGATCATCGTCCACCGGGTGCTCTGGTCGGCGCTGTTCGGCTCGTTGTTGCTGCTGGTGTGGAAACACCCCGGCTGGTGGCGCGAACTGCGCGACAACCCACGCCGCCTGGCCATCCTGGCCCTGAGCGGCACGCTGATCGCCGGCAACTGGCTGACCTACGTGTGGGCGGTGAACAACGGTCGCATGCTTGAGGCCAGCCTGGGCTACTACATCAACCCGCTGATCAATGTACTGCTGGGCATGCTGCTGCTCGGCGAGCGCTTGCGCCGCCTGCAATGGCTGGCGGTAGGGCTGGCGGCACTGGGCGTGGCGCAGCAGGTTTGGCAGGTCGGCAGCCTGCCGTGGGTGTCGCTGGCCCTCGCGCTGTCGTTCGGCTTCTATGGCTTGATTCGTAAACAGGCGCCAGTGGCGGCGCTGCCTGGGCTGGTGGTGGAAACCTGGATGCTGGTGCCCCTGGCCATCGGCTGGCTGCTGCTGCACCCCACCGCCAACAGCGCCAGCCTGGACTTCTTCAGCAGCAGCGAAGCGCTGTGGCTGATCGCCGCCGGCCCCGTAACCCTGGTACCGCTGGTGTGCTTCAACGCCGCCGCCCGTCACCTGCCTTACACCACCCTGGGCTTCCTGCAGTACCTGGCGCCGACCCTGGTGCTCCTGCAAGCGGTGTTGCTGTTCGGCGAGCACCTGTCGCCCAGCACCCTGATGGCCTTCGCCTGTATCTGGGCGGGCCTGGCCATTTACAGCGTCGATGCCTGGCTCAGTTTGCGCAAGCGCACTTGATCAAATAATGATCAAAACCCTGCAGGCCATGCGCTGCGTGGCCTGCAGCAAGCTCTCCAGAGGTTATCCACACCCTCGTCCCCGTGGTTTGTGCACAAGCTACTGATAAGTGGACGTTTTTTGCTCAAATCTCGCCAGCCTACGTGGCTACTGGGCTGTAGCGGTACGCCCCCAGGTTATCCACAGGGGCGTCCCCGTTAAATCGGGATAACCGTGGGAGCGGCGGTTCGCCGTTGCGACTTGCCCCGCGATTGCCCGCAAATCAATCCTCCGGCCGCAACTTCAATTCCACCATCAGATCATCCGCCAGACTCTCCAGCCGCTGCTGCAAGTCCTCCAGCGACAAGGTCAACGGCAGCGCCAGCAGGGCGTCGGCATGGAACAACGGCTCGCTGCTCATCGGCGCCGGCCGCACCTCGGTGCTCAAGCGCTCGACGTTGACCCCTTGCTCCGCCAGCAAACGGGTGATATCACGGACAATGCCCGGCCGGTCGTTGCCCACCAGCTCCATGGCGATCGGCTTCCAGGTGCAGGACGGCTCGATGCCGCTTTCGGCAATCAGCACGCGAATATCGTATTTCGACAGCTTATTGAGTGACACGACCAGTTCGTCGTAGTGCTCTGCAGGCACCGCCACCCGCAAGATCCCGGCGAACTGCCCGGCCATACGCGACATACGGCTCTCCAGCCAGTTGCCACTGTGATCGGCGATGCACTGGGCAATACGTTCGACCTGCCCGGCCTTGTCGGGGGCGATCACGGTGAGTACGAGATGGTCCACAGGCCACTCCTTCAGGTTCGGTCAGGGCCGCGTGAAACGGCCGAACAACAGGGACCGAATCAGTATAGGCAAGGCGCGGCATCCTGCCGCAGGACAGTCCGTCCGACCAATCGTGTACTGTTTCAAGATTTATCTGGAACAATCCACCTGTTTTTTGCGAACATACCCTCTCCCGGCGTGACCCCAAGCGACTTACCGGTCACGCAGCGACGCTTTTAGTCTGATGTTTACCTGCCTGCTGCTTCATGTAGTATGCGTCGACGCGGACTACAAAGCGTCGTTTGGATGTCTGCCAAGGCGCCTGTGAAAATACGCGAACCGCCCGCCAGCCCGTCTGGCGAGCCGCACCCAGCCGCGCTCGCCCAACGAGTGCATGCACTGGTGCCGTGTTTAGAGAAGCGCTACAGGCTTAATACAGAAGAGCGAAAGCGAAATAGCTGAGCAAAGGTGAGGCAAGCAATGACTGGATACGTTCACGTCGGTGGCCTTCAGGTCGCCAAGGTCCTGTTCGACTTCGTCAACAACGAAGCCATTCCGGGAACCGGCATCAACGCCGAGCAGTTCTGGGCGGGTGCCGAGAAGATCATCAATGACCTCGCCCCCAAGAACAAAGCCCTGCTCGCCAAGCGCGACGAGCTGCAAGCCAAGATCGATGCCTGGCACCAGGCACGCAAAGGCCAGGCCCACGACGCCGTAGCCTACAAAGCATTCCTCCAGGAAATCGGCTACCTGCTGCCACAAGCAGGCGATTTCCAGGCCACCACGCAAAACGTCGACGAAGAAATCGCCCACATGGCCGGCCCGCAGCTGGTGGTGCCGGTGATGAACGCCCGTTTCGCCCTGAACGCCGCCAACGCCCGCTGGGGCTCGCTGTACGACGCGCTGTACGGCACCGACGTGATCAGTGACGAAGGCGGCGCCGAGAAAGGCCAGGGCTACAACAAGCTGCGTGGCAACAAAGTCATCGCCTTCGCCCGCGCCTTCCTCGACGAGGCCGCGCCACTGGCAGCCGGTTCCCACGTCGACTCCACTGCCTACCGCATCGAAGGCGGCAAACTGGTCGTGGCCCTCAAGGGCGGCAGCAACAGCGGCCTGCGTGACGACGCCCAGCTGATCGGTTTCCACGGCGATGCCGCCGCACCGACCGCCGTGCTGCTCAAGCACAACGGCCTGCACTTCGAGATCCAGGTCGACGCCAGCACCCCGGTCGGCAGCACCGACGCCGCCGGCGTGAAGGACATCCTGATGGAGTCGGCGCTGACCACCATCATGGACTGCGAAGACTCGGTCGCCGCCGTCGACGCCGACGACAAGGTGATCGTCTACCGCAACTGGCTGGGCCTGATGAAAGGCGACCTGGCCGAAAGCGTGAGCAAAGGCGGCAAGACCTTTACCCGCACCATGAACCCGGACCGTGAATACGCCGCCCCCAACGGTGGCAGCGTCACCCTGCACGGCCGTTCGCTGCTGTTCGTGCGCAACGTCGGTCACCTGATGACCAACCCGGCGATCCTCGACGCCCAGGGCAACGAAATCCCCGAAGGCATCCAGGATGGCCTGTTCACCAACCTGATCGCCCTGCACAACCTCAACGGCAACACCAGCCGCAAGAACACCCGCAGCGGCAGCGTGTACATCGTCAAGCCGAAGATGCACGGCCCGGAAGAAGTGGCGTTCGCCGCCGAGATCTTCAGCCGCGTCGAAGACCTGCTGGGCATGAAGCGCAACACCGTCAAGGTCGGCATCATGGACGAGGAACGCCGCACCACGGTCAACCTCAAGTCCTGCATCAAGGCCGCCGCCGAGCGCGTGGTGTTCATCAACACCGGCTTCCTCGACCGCACCGGTGACGAAATCCACACCTCCATGGAAGCCGGCGCCGTAGTGCGCAAGGGCGCCATGAAGAACGAGAAGTGGATCGGCGCCTACGAGAACAACAACGTCGACGTTGGCCTGGCCACCGGCCTGCAAGGCCGCGCGCAGATCGGCAAAGGCATGTGGGCCATGCCCGACCTGATGGCCGCGATGCTCGAGCAGAAGATCGCCCACCCGCTGGCTGGCGCCAATACCGCCTGGGTACCGTCGCCGACCGCTGCCACCCTGCACGCCCTGCACTACCACAAGGTCGACGTGCAGGCCCGCCAGCGCGAGCTGGCGTCGCGCACCCCGGCCTCGGTGGACGACATCCTGACCATCCCGCTGGCCGCCGACACCAACTGGTCGGCCGACGAGATCCGCAACGAGCTGGACAACAACGCCCAGGGCATCCTCGGCTACGTGGTGCGCTGGATCGACCACGGCGTGGGTTGCTCGAAGGTGCCTGACATCAACGACGTCGGCCTGATGGAAGACCGCGCCACCCTGCGCATTTCGGCCCAGCTTCTGGCCAACTGGCTGCGCCATGGCGTGGTGACCGAGGCCCAGGTGCTGGAAAGCCTCAAGCGCATGGCCGCGGTGGTGGACAAGCAGAACGCCGGTGACGCCCAGTACCGCCCGATGGCGCCGAACTTCGATGACAACATCGCGTTCCAGGCGGCGATCGAGCTGGTGGTGGAAGGCGCCAAGCAGCCGAACGGCTACACCGAGCCAGTGCTGCACCGCCGTCGTCGCGAGTTCAAGGCACGTAACGGGCTGTAATCAGCAAGGGGCCGCTTTGCGGCCCAATCGCCGGCAAGCCGGCTCCCACAGGTATCGCGATCAACTGTGGGAGCCGGCTTGCCGGCGATTGGGCTGCGAAGCAGCCCCTGCCCTAATCGATTCGCAACTCCCTGCGCACCAGCTCCAGTAACTTGCCCAGATCCACCGGCTTAAGCAGAAAATCCACCACCCCCAGGTGCATCACGTCCACCGCCTCCTTCACATCGGTGTCGCCCGACACCACGATGATCGACAACGCCGCCCGCTCCGTTTCGCGAATTCGCCGTATCAGCGCCAGACCATCCTCGGGCTCCATACGCAAATCAGTGATCATCAAGGCAATCCGGCGCTCGTAATGCAGCTTCAACATCGCCTCTTCGGCGCCGTCGGCGGTCATGCACTCGATGCCCCGGCTTTTGAGGTACAAACTCAGCGCCTCGCGGTTCACCGGGTTGTCATCCACCACCAATACCACCGGTTTGGGCGCCACCGGCGCGCTTACCACGGCCAACGCCTCACGTTCGGCGTCACTCAGAATGTCGTCATGCTCAGCCATGGTCGTCTCGTCAAAAAATCGCGCTCAAGCCTTAAGACCTTAAAACCCGCACCACCCGGTGCGCCTTTCGTCGGGGCCATGCCAGCGGTGGCTCTAGACTTACGTCCAATGGGCACCACAAGGCGGCCAGCCGACCATGGAGGCCGAGAACAACAAAGCCGAGCCCTATAGATAGATATATATAGTTCGGCGTAGCGAAACGGTCAGCTTCATGAGCAAAAAGGACGCCTACACCCAGGCCGGCAGAACAGCGGTGCAGCAGAACATCCAGGGCACCCTGCAGTTCCTGCAGCGCTTTCCACCGTTCAATCAGATGGAACACGGCCACCTGGCCTTCCTGGTGGAGCAATGCCAGCTGCGCTTCTACGCCGCTGGCGAAAGCATCATCAAACCCAGCGACGGCCCGGTCGAGCACTTCTACATCGTCAAGCAGGGCCGTGTGCTCGGCGAACGCCAACACGTCACCCGGCCCGGCACCGAGACCACCTTCGAGATCACCGGCGGCGAGTGCTTCCCGCTGGCCGCCTTGCTCGGCGAGCGCGCCACCCGCACCGAGCACCTGGCCGGCGAAGATACCTTCTGCCTGCAGTTGAACAAGGCCGCGTTCATCCGCCTGTTCTCCATGTCCGGCGTCTTCCGCGACTTCGCCCTGCGCGGGGTCAGCAGCCTGCTCGACCAGGTCAACCAGCAGGTCCGCCAGAAAGCGGTGGAGACCTTGGGCACCCAGTATTCGCTGAACACCCCGCTGGGCGAACTGGCCCTGCGTCACCCGGTGGTGTGCAGCCCCGACACGCCGCTACGTGAAGCGGTGCGGCTGATGCACGAGCAACAGGTTGGCAGCATCGTCATCGTCGACGATCAGCGCTACCCCACCGGCATCTTCACCCTGCGCGACCTGCGCCAGGTGGTCGCCGATGCCAGCGCCGAGCTGACCGCACCGATCGACCGCTACATGACCGCCAAACCGTTCCACCTGAGCCCCCAGGCCAGCGCCTTCGACGCCGCCATGGCCATGACCGAACGGCACATCGCCCACGTTTGCCTGGTGGACAACCAGCGCCTGTGCGGGGTGATCTCCGAGCGCGACCTGTTTTCCCTGCAGCGGGTCGACCTGGTGCACCTGGCGCGCACCATCCGCCACGCCCCACGGCTGGACAGCCTGGTGTCGCTGCGCGGCGAGATCGGCCAACTGGTCGAACGCATGCTCGCCCACGGTGCCTCTTCGACCCAGATCACCCAGATCATCACCCTGCTCAACGACCACACCGTGTGCCGGGTGATCGAACTGGCCATCGCCGAGCGCGGCGACCCGGGCGTGCCGTTCAGCTGGCTGTGCTTCGGCAGCGAAGGCCGCCGCGAGCAGACCCTGCACACCGACCAGGACAACGGCATCCTCTTCGAGGCCCGTGACCGCGCCGAGGCCGACGCCATCCGCGCCAGGCTGCTGCCGCTGGCCCAGCACATCAATCACAACCTCGCCCAGTGCGGCTTCACCCTGTGCAAGGGCAACGTGATGGCCGGCAACCCCGAGCTGTGCCTGTCGCGCAGCGAATGGGCGCGGCGCTTCGCCGGCTTCGTGCGCGAGGCCAGCCCGGAGAACCTGCTGGGCTCGAGCATCTATTTCGACCTGCGCGTGGTCTGGGGCGATGAACAGGGCTGCGAGCAACTGCGCCAGGGCATGCTTGAGCAGGTGGCCGACAACCGCATTTTCCAGCGTTTGATGGCCGATAACGCCCTGCGCCAGCGCCCACCGGTGGGGCGCCTGCGCGAGTTCGTGCTGACCCGCCAGGGTGACGACAAGGCCGCCACCCTCGACCTCAAGGTGCAGGGCCTGACGCCCTTCGTCGACGGTGCCCGATTGCTGGCCCTGGCCCATGGCATCAAGGCCTGCAATACCCTCGAGCGCCTGCGCCAGCTGGTCGAAAAAGGCGTTATCGAAGCACTCGACGGCGCCGCCTATGAAGAGGCTTATCACTTCATCCAGCAGACCCGCATGCAGCAGCACCAGCGCCAGACCCGCGACAACCTGGCCTACTCCAACCGCCTCGACCCGGACAGCCTCAACCACCTGGACCGGCGCATCCTGCGCGAATCCCTGCGCCAGGCCCAGCGCCTGCAAAGCAGCCTGGCCCTGCGGTACCAGTTATGAACCTGCTCGCCTGGCTGCGCCCGCCGGCGCCCACGCTGGACGAGCACCTGCGCCAGCGCCTGGCCAGCCTGCCTGGGCCTGCGCCACTGGCCGTGTGCTCCCTGCGTGAGCAGCGCTGGGTGGTGCTCGACCTGGAAACCAGCGGCCTGAACCTCAACCGCGACCAGGTGCTGTCGATCGGCGCGGTGGCCATCGAGGATGGTGCCATCGACCTCGGCCAGCAGTTCGAACGCACCCTGCACCGCCCCGAGCAGAAAACCAACGCCAGCGTGCTGATCCACGGCTTGGGCCCCAGCGCCCTGGCCGCCGGCAGCGACCCCTCCGAAGCCTTGCTCGACCTCATGGCGTTCATCGGCGACAGCCCGGTGCTGGCCTTCCATGCCCCTTTCGACCAGCACATGCTGGCCCGGTCGTTGAAGGACAGCCTCGGCTTGCGCCTGCAACACCCGTTCTTCGATGTGGCGGAACTGGCCCCCATGCTCAACCCCGACACGGTGCTGCGCGAGGCCGGGCTGGATGACTGGATCGCCCGTTTCGGCCTCGAGGTGCAAGCCCGCCACCATGCCTGTGCCGACGCCCAGGTCACCGCCGAGCTGGCCCTGATCCTGTTCAGCCAGGCCCGCCGTCAGCAGTTGGACAGCCCATTGCAGCTGGATCAGCGCTTGAAACAGTGGCGTCGGCGCAAGGTACAGAGCCACGGTCTATAGCCTGTGCCGGCCCCTTCGCGGGTGAACCCGCTCCCACAGATGCGATGAGGGTTTCCTTGTCAGCGCTGAACCTGTGGGAGCGGGTTGACCCGCGAAGAGGTAGCCACAGTTACCAAACATCCATACTGGCAATCCGATAAGCGTCAATTGCGTGCCCACCCCCGCCTCTGCCACAATCGCGAATAATTATCGTTAGTTAACGCATTCTTTATCGGGGGACGTTCCTTGACGTCTGTTCACAGCCCACACGCCGACCTGGTCACCGCGTTGTACCGCGACCATCGCGGCTGGCTGCTGGCCTGGCTGCAACGCAGCACCGCCTGCCGCCAGCGCGCCGAAGACCTGAGCCAGGACACCTTCGTGCGCCTGCTCGGCCGCGAACGGCTGGACGCCCCCCGCGAACCCCGCGCATTCCTGGTCGCCGTGGCCAAAGGCCTGCTGTTCGACCACTTCCGCCGCGCCGCGCTTGAGCAGGCCTACCTCACCGAACTGGCGCTATTGCCCGAAGCCGAACAGCCTTCACCCGAGCTGCAATACCTGATCCTGGAAGACCTCAAGGCCATCGACCGCCTGCTCGGCAAGCTGTCGAGCAAGGCGCGCGCCGCGTTCCTGCACAACCGCCTGGACGGCCTGGGCCATGCCGAAATCGCTGAACGCCTGGGTGTTTCGGTTTCCCGCGTGCGCCAGTACATCGCCCAGGGCATGCGCCAGTGCTATATCGCCCTGTACGGGCAACCGACATGAACAACACCCCCGTGTCCAGCGCGGTGCTGGATGCAGCCATCGCCTGGAAGCTGTGCCTGGACGAAGGCAGCGGCAGCCCTGACGAGCGCAACGAGTTCATGCGCTGGCATGCCGCCCACGAGGAACATGCCCGCGCCTGGCTGCAACTGGGCTTGCTCGACCAGCGCTTCAACACCGCCGCCGGCCCTGCCCGCCATGCCCTGTTGCAGTCGCGCGCCGGCATGCGCAGGCGGCTTACCGGGCTGGCCGGCATGCTGCTGCTCGGCGGCGTGCTGGCCTGGGCCGGCATGCCCTCGCTGTCGCCGGACTACTGGCTGGCCGACCAACGGACCGCCACCGGCGAGTTGCGCACCCTGCGCCTGGAAGACGGCACGCTGCTGAGCCTGAACAGCCATACGGCGGTGGACATCGACTTCCGGGGCGAACAACGGCTGATCGTCCTGCACGAAGGCGAGATATCCGTGGAAACCGGCCATGAAGACAGCCGTCCGCTGCAAGTGCGTACCGCCGATGGGCGCCTGCGCCCGCTGGGCACACGCTTCCTGGTGAAGCGCGAAGCCGACGGCACCCGCCTGGAAGTGCTGCAGTCGTCGGTGGCCGCCAAGCCCCGCGACAGCGGCGACGAGCAGGTGCTGCGCGAAGGCCAGCAGGTGCTGATGAGCAGCGAAGGCCTGGGCGCGGTCAGCCCGGTACCGGTCGGCGCCGACGCCTGGACCCGCGGCATGCTGGTGGTCGACAACGTGCGCCTGGCTGACCTTGTGGCCACCCTCGGCCAGTACCGCAGCGGCCACCTGGGCGTGGCCGACGAGGTCGCCGACCTGCGCGTGAGCGGCAGCTTCCCGCTGACCAACACCGACCTGGCGCTGGCCTCGCTGCAACCGGTACTGCCGGTGAAGATCGAGCGGCATACGCCGTGGTGGGTAACCGTCAGCCCACGATAAAGCAGCTGCAAGTTTCAAGCTGCAAGCCGCAAGAAGGAGCCGCTCGGCCCTTTCTTGCCGCTTGGGACTTGGAGCTTGCAACTTTTTTTTAAAAAGCCCCTGTCACTTTTCAATTCTCACTCGGCAAGGAAGCAGATAGCACTTATCCGTCGAGGAGCCGCCGCATGTCCCGCGCTGTTGATACCTTGCTTCGCCCCAGCCTGATGGCCCTGGCCATCGGCCTGGCCGCCCCGCTGGCCAGCCCTGCCCTGTTCGCTGCCGAACAGTCTGCCCTGCGCACCTATGCGCTGCCCGGCGCACCGCTGGCCAGCACCCTGAACCAGATCGCCAGCCAGGCCGGTATCACCCTGGCCCTGGACCCGGCGCTGGTCAGTGGTCGCACCTCGGCACCGGTCAGCGGCCAGTACGACGCCCTCGGCGCCCTGCAGGCCGCCCTGCGCGGCACCGGCCTGCAACTGCAACAGAGCAGCGCCGGCAGCTACAGCCTGGTGGCCATCCCCGAAGGTGCGCTGGCATTGCCGGAAACCACCGTGAACGCCGCCAGCGACAGCGAAAGCGCCTGGGGCCCGGTGGACGGCTACCTCGCCAAGCGCACCGCCGCCGGCACCAAGACCGACACCGCCCTGGTGGAAGCACCGCGTTCGATTTCCGTTGCCACCCGCCAGCAAATGAACGACCGCGGCGTGCACAGCCTCGATGACGCGGTGAAGTACATGCCCGGCATCGTCTCCGCCAGCTACGGCAGCGACTCACGTTACGACTGGATGCGCGTACGCGGCTTCGAGCCCACCCAATTCCTCGACGGCCTGCCGCTGCCCCGTGGCGTGTATGTCAACCCGAAAGCCGAAACCTGGAACCTCGACCGCCTGGCACTGCTGCGCGGCCCGGCCTCGTCGATCTACGGCCAGACCCCACCCGGCGGCCTGCTGGACATGGTCAGCCGCCGCCCGCAGGCCGAAAGCGCCCATGAGATCAAGGTGGAATACGGCAGCGACAACCATCGCCAGATCAACTTCGCCAGCACTGGCAAGATCGATGACGCCGGCCAGTTCCTGTACGGCCTGAGCGGTGTAATCCGCGACGGCGGCACGCAGATCGACCACATCGACGACAAGCGCTACAACATCGCCCCGAGCCTGACCTGGAACATCAGCGAAGACACCAAGCTGACCCTGCTCAGCCAGTTCACCCACGACGATACCGGGGCCACCAGCCAGTTCCGCCCGATCCAGGGCACCAAGATCGACATGCCGTTCGGTGATATCTCCCACCACAAGAACCTGGGCGACCCGAACTACGAGTTCTACGACCGTGTCTACTACGCCCTGGGCTATGCGTTCGAGCACCGTTTCAACGATGTCTGGCAGTTCCGCCAGAACCTGCGCTATACCAAGTCGGAGCTGTCGTTCCAGAACATCACCCCCGGTGCCTACTACACGCCCGGTGGCCCGGTGCAGGCCGATGGCACGGTCAACCGCATGTCCACCAACGTCGACGAGAACATGGGCCAGTTCGCGGTCGACAACAACTTCCAGGCCGACTTCGCTACGGGTACGGTCAGCCATACCGTGCTGATCGGCCTGGACCACGAACGCATCGATCACGACTACCTGTCGATCTTTGGCTTCGACGTACCGCCTACCAATGCCGTCAACCCTGTGTACGGCGTGCCGATCACCCGCCCGGCCCGCTCCACCGCGTTCTACGACTACAACCAGAAAACCGTCCAGACCGGCCTCTACCTCCAGGACCAGATGGCCCTGGACAACTGGCGCCTGACCCTGGGCGGGCGTCAGGACTGGGTACACACCGGCACCAAGTTCTACAACAAGGGCGATGCCACCAACACCCAGCGCGACACCAAGTTCAGCGGCAACGCGGCAATCAGCTACGTGTTCGACTCCGGTTTGGTGCCCTACCTGTCCTACGCCGAGTCCTTCCAGCCGGCCAACGGTGCGGACGCCGACCCACTGAAGAGCTTCAAGCCGACAGAGGGCGAGCAATGGGAACTGGGCATCAAGTACCAGCCGCCGGGCTCCAACACGCTGCTGACTGCCGCCGTGTATGACCTGACCCAGAAAAACGTCTCGGTCACCAGCAATGTCGGCGGCACCCCAATCACCAGCCAGACCGGCGAAGTGAAGGTGCGCGGCCTTGAGCTTGAAGCCGTTTCCGACGTGACCGAGAACCTGAAGGTGATCGCCGCCTATACCCTGGCCAAGTCCGAAGTGCAGGATGGCCAGTACAAAGGCAACCGCCTGCAGCTGATGCCCAACCAGCAAGCCTCGCTGTGGGCCGACTACACCTGGCACAGCGGCGTGCTCGACGGCTTCGGCATCGGTGCCGGCGCGCGCTACACCGGCAACACCTACGGCGACCAGGGCAACACCTGGCTGGGCAAGGCCGACGCCTACACCGTGTTCGATGCCTCGGTGCACTACGACCTCGGCCGCCTGGACAACAGCCTGAAGGGCGCATCGGTGGCCCTCAACGCCACCAACCTGCTGAACAAGGACTACATCTCCACCTGCGATGGTTACTACTGCTACTACGGCGACCAGCGCAGCGTCGTCGCCAGCGCCACCTACAAGTTCTGAGTGACCGGGGCCGCTGCGCGCCCCATCGCGGGACAAGCCCGCTCCTACAGGTGTTGCGCTTTACCTGTAGGAGCGGGCTTGTCCCGCGATGGGCTGCGTAGCGGCCCCGCAGTCCAACAGACGCAAACGGTACCGTGATGAAAAGCTCAACCATCCGCCGCTGGTCCTTCGTCCACACCTGGTCCAGCCTCATCTGCACCCTCTTCATGCTCCTGCTCGCCCTCACCGGCCTGCCGCTGATCTTCCACCACGAAATCGAGCACCTGCTGGGTGAAGCGCCCGAATTGCGCGAGATGCCGGCAGGCACCCCGCACCTGGACCTGCAGCAACTGGTGCTCAAGGCCGAGCAGCACCGCCCCGGCGAGGTGATGCAGTACTTCGGCTACGAGAAGGACGAACCCAACGGCGTGGTGGCGATCACCGCCGCCACTGCCGGCACCGACCCGAACGACTCGCACACCTTCATGCTCGACGCCCGCACCGGCGAGGCAGTGGCCATGCCGGCGGCCAACGGCGGCTTCATGATGCTCATGCTGCGCCTGCACGTGGACATGCTCGCCGGGCTGCCGGGCAAGCTGCTGCTGGCGTTCATGGGCGTGCTGTTCGTGGTGGCGATCGTCTCCGGCACCGTGCTCTACGCGCCGTTCATGCGCCGCCTGAAGTTCGCCACCGTACGCCACGAAAAATCGTCACGGCTGCGCTGGCTCGACCTGCACAACCTGATCGGCGTGGTCACCCTGAGCTGGGCACTGGTGGTCGGCGTCACCGGAGTGGTCAGCGCACTGTCCGACCTGGTGATCGCCGCCTGGCGCAACGACAGCCTGGCGGCCATGGTCGCGCCCTACCGCGATGCCCCGCCGCTCACCGAGCGCGCACCGGCCACGCAACTGCTGCACATCGCGGAGCAAGCCGCGCCCGGCATGCGCCCAGACTTCATCGCCTTCCCCGGCACACGCTTCTCCAGCGAGCACCACTACGCGGTGTTCATGAATGGCGCCACGCCGCTGACGTCGCACCTGTTCACCCCAGTACTGATCGACGCACGCACGCTCGAGGTGACCGCCGTCGGCGAGCGCCCGTGGTACATGGACGCCATGGGCCTGTCGCAGCCGTTGCACTTCGGCGACTACGGCGGGCGGCCGATGCAGATCCTCTGGGCGGTGCTCGATGTGCTGACCATCATCGTGCTCGGCAGCGGCCTGTACCTGTGGTGGGGCAAGCAGCGTAAACCCAAGGAGGCGCGGGCATGAGCCACAACTCGCAAAGCACCCGCCGGATCTTTGCCTGGCCGGCATTGATCGCGTTGCTCAGCGTCACCGGGCTGTTCGCCGCGCTGCTGGGTGATGGGGTCTGGGATAGCCTGGCCTGGATCGGCCTGGGGGTTTCGGCTGCGCTGGGCCTGAGCGGGTTCTGGCGCCGAGCCCTGTAGGAGCGGCCTTGTGTCGCGAAAGGGCCGCAAGGCGGCCCCAGGGCATCAGCGTAGATACAGAAATCGCCGGGGCCGCTCTGCGGCCCTTTCGCGACACGAGGCCGCTCCTACAACGATCGCGTAAGCCTGAGCTCGAGCATCACTCCGTCAAGCGCGGCAACACCTTATCCAGCCGCTGATACAGCGCACTGCTACGCGGCCAGTTGCGCAGCAGCCGCGCGCGGTCACGGCCGAACGCCGGGGCGAAGCTGAGCTGGGTGGCATGCTGGCACATGGCATCGAGGTCGATCAGCGACCAGCGGCCGTTGTCCCAAAACAGGTTGTGGCCCTTGAAGTCGCCGTGGCTGATGCGTTCGCGGATCAGCTGCTGCATCAGTTGCACCAGCGCCTCCACCTGCTCGTCCGGCGCTTCGCCGCTGTCCACGAACGGCGCAAAGCACGCGGTCAGGTCCGGCCCATCGACGTACTCGGTCAACAGGTAGGCGCGGTTGCGCAGGCCCAGGGTGCGGGTTTCCAGCACTGCCAGCGGGCGGGGCGTGGCGATGTCGAGGAATTCCAGGCGGTGGCCCTCGATCCACGAATGCCAGGCCCGGCTCGGGCGCCAGAAGCGCTTGAACCAGTGCGCGGTGTTCTTGATGTTGTAGCGCTTGAGCACCAGCGTGCGCCCGCCAACCTCGACCCGCGCGACGCTGGCCGCACCGCCGGTCTTGTACAGGTGGCCCTGGTCGATCAACGCATCGGCATGCTCCAGCACCGGCAGCAGTGCCTCGGCCTCTGGGCGACGCACCGCGCGCAAGCCCGACAGGGTGCGCTGCACGCTGAACAGCGTGCATTCGCGCCCGGCCTTCTCCAGGTAATCCTTCAGGCGCCAGTTGCGCACCTTGTCTATCTGCTTCTGCAGGGCTTCGAGCGGCAGGGCGTGTTCGGCGTTGGCCATCACGTAATGCACCAGCGCTTCTTCGATGAACGGCTCCAGGCGCTTGGGCAACTGGGCGAACAGCACCCCGAGGTTTTCCAGCACGCGCTGACGCGACAGTTGCTGGCCCGGCGTCTCGGCCTTGATGCCAGCGCCGTCGATCAGGTACACCCGGCCCGCCTGGCGCAGCAGGTTGTCCAGGTGCAGGTCCTCCTGCCACAGGCCCTTGGCGTGCATCTGCGCCACCGCCGTCAACGCCTCGCCCAGCACCGCATGTTGCTCGTCGGCGAGCATCGGCAGGTGCTCCACGGCGGCCCAGGCATCGGCCAGGCTTTCGGCGTTGTCGAGGAACTCGAACAGCAGCCAGCCGCCCTCGCCGTCCTTCAGGCCATCGGCCAACAGTTGCGGCGTGGTCAGGCCTTGCTCGGCCAGCAGGCGCACGCCATCGAGCTCACGCTGGAAATGGCGGGCGGCGTTACCGCCCACCAGCAGCTTGGCCAGCACCGGGGTGCCGCGCCAGATACCAGCGCCGACATAACGCTGGCCAGGCAGCACCCGCAGCAGGCTGAGCAGTTGCAGGTCGGCCTTGCCCGCGGCATCGGCAAGGGTGACGGTCAGCGGCAACGACGGGCTGCGCCCGAGGTCTTTGAGTTCGGACAAACGCATCAGCGGGCCTCTTTATGGCGACGGCGTTGCGTCAGGCGTTGCAGCCAGGCATTCACCTGCGCGCTGTCCACCGGTTGTTGCAGGTAGGCGCCGAGCAGTTCGCGCACATCCGCCTCGCCCCAGGCACGGGCGCGGCGCAACAGCGGCTCCAGGTCCTTGACCCGGTCGCGCTGGCCGAACAGCAGCGGGCGGGTCTTCTCCAGGTCGATCAGCTGCGCCTGCCAGCCTTCGCGGCGCTCGCGCAGGAAGATGTGCTTGGGGTAGAAACACCCATGCATCTGCCCGGCACCGTGCAGGGTGCGAGCCAGCTGGCCGCAGGCCTGCAGGATGCCCCGTCGCTGCGCCTCGGGCAGCTGCGGCCATTGCTCGAGCAAACGCTCCAGGTCGCTCCAGTCGTCCAGCGCCCGGGTCATGAGGATCGCGCGGTGCTGGCCGGCCTGCTTGCGCTCGCCGAAGAACACCGCCTGCAACGCCGGGATTTCCAGCTTCTGGTAGCGGCTGATGTTGCGAAATTCGCGGGCGAACGTCGGCTCGCCAAACGGCCGTTGCAGGCTGCGGGTCAGGTAGTCGCACTGGCGCTTGAGGTAGTAGCCCTTGCCCTCCAGCTCCAGGCGGAACACGCTGCTCCAGCCGCCACGGCCGGTGTTGGGCTCGTCCACGGCGTCCAGTTGCAGCGCCCACAGCGCTTCGAAATCGCTCAGGCCATGGCGCTTGAGCAGCGCCTGGTCGGCGCTGGCCAGGTAGTCGGTCATTCCCTTCCCTCGAAAAAGCTCAGCACCTGGCGAATGCGCCGCTTGTCGCGGGCAGTCAGGCGCGCGTGACGGCGGTACTGCAAGTAAAAGCGCAGGCGCTGGGTCGCCGACAGGTGGTATTTGGCGACCTTGTCCAGGCACGCCAGGTCCTTGATCAGCCGGTGACGCAGCATGAAGCCACGCCAGAAATCGCCGGTCGGGCAGTCGATGAAGAACAGCGTGCCCTGATCGTCCACCAGCAGATTGCGCCACTTCAGGTCGTTATGGGCGAAGTGGTGGTCGTGCATCTCGCGGGTATGCCGGGCGAGCTGGCGGCTGACATGGTCGACCCAGGCGCGGTCTTTCAACCGTGGGTCGTCGCGTTCGGCCAGCGCCGACAGGTCTTCGGTGTTGGGCAGTTCGCGGGTGATCATCGCCCCGCGGCCAAAGGCCAGGCCGTTACGCTCCAGGCCCCAGGCGACCACCTCGGCGGTGGGGATGCCCCACTTGGCGAACTGCTTGAGGTTCTGCCACTCGGCCTTGATCCGTGGGCGCCCCAGGAAGCGGCGCATATGCTTGCCAGCGCCGGTGTAGCGCTTGACGTAATACCAGACCCCCTCGCGCTGCACGCGGATGACCTCGCTGAGCGGGTCGCGGGTCAGGTGCTCGCCCTGCAGGGCGAAGACCGCGTTCAGGCTACCAAAGTCCGCCGCCAGCCATTCGTAGCCTGGCGCCAGTGTCCAACCCGCCATCAGAGCGCATCCCCATAGCGTTGCTTGCGTTCGTAGAGTTTCTGCGCCTTGCTTTGCAGCCAGGCCAGCAGTGCGGCTTCCTCCTTGAGCACTTCGCGCAACGGGCGCTGGAAGTAGCCGCGCAGGAAGCGCAGCTTGTCTCGGCGGGTCAGGCCGATGTCCAGTGCCGAGAAGTACAGCGCGGCCAGGTCCTTGTCGCGCCAGCGCCGGGTGATTGTCGCCCGGGTCTGCGCCCGGTGCAGGTCGATCACCGACAGTTTGAAGTCATCCGCCGTCACCGGTCGGTCGGTGTGCAGCAAAAAGTGGCAGATGTAGCAGTCGCGGTGGTTGACGCCGGCGCGGTGCATGCCACCGGTCATCTTCGCCACCTCGGCGATCAGCGCACGCTTGAGCCGTGGCTCGGGCGGCTGACGAACCCAGTCGAGGCTGAAGTCTTCCAGGCTGACGGTCGGCGCCAGCTCTTCGGTGACGATGAACGAATGCTGGGTGGCCGGGTTGCTGCCGCGCTCGCCGTAGGCCACGGCGGTCATGGTCGGCACGCCGACCTCGTGCAGGCGCTGGATGGCCCGCCATTCCTGGCCGGCGCCGAGCACCGGGAGCTTGGCGCTGAACAGGTTCTTGAAGATCTCGCCCCAGCCGATGCCACGGTGGATCTTGACGAAAAAGCCCTCGCCATCGACCTCGGTGCGCAGGGTGCGGCGGCCTTCCAGCTCACGGTACACCTCGCCCTGCAACTGCTCGACGGCCTCGAACGGGTCACGCCCGGCCCACAGGCGCTTGAACGGTTCGGCCAGTATCAGCTTCATGCGGTCTCCTGGCCGAGAATCACGTCGGCGGCATGCTGCGGCATGCTGTACAGGTCGGCGCTGTCGGCAAAGGCCACGCCATTGCGCGACCAGGCCGCGCGGGCCCCGGCGTCTTCGAGCATGCGTTGCAGGTAGCTGTTGAGCTGCTCCTGCTCGAACGGGTCGTCCAGCACCAGGCCGCTGTCGGCCTCGGCGATGTAGTGGGCGTAGCCGCACACCTTCGAGACCAGCACCGGCAGGCCGGCGACCAGTGCTTCGAGCAGCACGGTACCGGTGTTTTCGTTGTACGCCGGGTGGATCAGCAGGTCGGCCCCCAGCAGGAAGCGCGGGATATCGCTGCGGCCCTTGAGGAACTGCACCTGCTCGCCCAGGCCCAGGGTGGCGCTCTGCAACTGGAACACCTTGGGGTCGTCCTGGCCAATGACCATCAGCCGGGTGCGCTTGCGCAGGGCCGAAGGCAATGCGGCCAGGGCCTTGAGGCTGCGGTCCACACCCTTGGTCTTGAAACCGGAGCCGATCTGCACCAGCAGCAGCTCGTCGTCAGCCAGGCCGAACTCCTTGCGAAACTCCGCACGGATGGCGTCGGCATCGGCCGGGCGGCGGCGGTCCTGGGAGATCCCCGGTGGCAGCAGGTGGAAGCGCGCCTCGGGGGTGTCGTAGTGCTTGATGAACAGCGGCTGCTGCACTTCGGAGATCATCAGGATCTCGGTGTGGGCATCCTTGGCGAACACCGCCCGCTCGTACTCGGCGAAATGGCGGTAGCGGCCCCAGCGGCGGTACAGGCCACCGCGCAGGGTCTGGGCCTTGTCCTCGAAGCAGCCGTCGGCGGCGTAGTACACGTCCAGCCCGGGCATCTTGTTGAAGCCGATCAGGCGATCGACCGGGCGCTTGGCCAGGTCCGCCGCCATCCAGGCGCTGAGCTTCTCGTTACGGCGGTGGTTGAACAGCGCTTTTACCGGCGCCACCAGCACCTCGAAGCCCGGCGGAATATCACCTTCCCAGATCAGCGTGTACACGCGGATCTGGTGGCCACGTTTCTGGCACTCCAGGGCAATGCGCATGAAATCGCGCTGCAGCCCGCCGAAAGGGAAATATTTGTAGAGCACGAAAGCCAGTTGCATCAACGAACATCCTCAGCCAGCAGCAGCGCGCTCAAGCGGCCCGCTACATGCTCGGGATTCAGGCGAGTGAAGCACAGCGGCCACTCGCGTTTGAGATCGAACCGGCGCAGGTCCTCGGCGCTCGGTTTGTAGGTGCACTTCTTCTGCAGGCACGGGGCGCAGGGGAAGTTGCTCGCCTGGTGGATCTGGGCGCGTCCGTAGGCACCGGTCAAACCAGGGTTGGTGGGGCCGAACAGCGAAATGGTCGGCACGTCCAGCGCTGCGGCCAGGTGGCCCAGGCCAGTGTCGACCGCCACGCAGGCCTTGGCGGCCGCCAGTACGCGGGCAACGCCGACCAGGTTCAACTTGGGCAGTACCTGGCAGTTGCTCAAGCCCTGGGCGATGCGCTCGGCGCGGGCCTTTTCCGCCGGGTTGCCCCACGGCAGCATCACCTGCAGCTTGCGCCGGCCCATGCGTTCGGCCAGCTCGCGCCAGTAGGCTTCGGGCCAGTGCTTGGTGGCCCAGGTGGTGCCATGCAGGAACACCACGTAGGGCGCTGCCGGCGGCAGTTGCAGGCGGTTGAGGTCCAGGCCGTAGTTGCCCAGGCCCTCGGGCAGGTCATAGGCCAGGGCCAGGGCGAACAGCTGGCGCACGCGCTCGACGGCATGCTGGCCGACAGCGACCGACAGGCGCCGATCATAGAAGCGGCTGGCCAGGCCTTCACGGGCCGAATAGCGGTCGAGCCCAGCCACCGGCGCTTTCACGTAGCGGGTCAGCCAGGCCGACTTGACCAGGCCCTGGGCGTCGATCACCAGGTCGTATTGGCGCGCGCGCAGGCGTTGCTTGAACGCCTTGAACTCGCCGCTCTTGAGGGTCTGCCAGAGGTTCTTGCGCCAGCGGCGGATGGCTACCGGGATCACCTGGTCGACCGCCGGGTGCCAGCTGGGGATCTCGGCAAAGCCCTCTTCCACCACCCAGTCGAAACGGATGCCGGGGATGGCGTGGGCGGCGTCGGTAAGCGCCGGGAGGGTGTGGATGACATCGCCCAGGGACGACGTCTTGATGATCAGGACCCGCACTCAGTCGACCTCTGCCACGCTATCGATCAGGTTCGGCCCGCCCAGATTATGCAGGGCGGCGATCACCTTGGCCGGCTCGAGCAGACGCAGGCAGTTGTAGTGGCCAAAGCGGCAGGTGCGGTCGAAGCAGGGGCTGCACTCGATGCCGGTGCGCACCACCTCGACCTGCTCGGCCAGCGGCGGGGTGAAGCCCGGCGAGGTCGAGCCGTACACCGCCACCAGCGGGCGGTTCAACGCGGCGGCCACGTGCATCAGGCCGGAGTCGTTGGACACCACGGCGTCGGCGCAGGACATCAGGTCGATGGCCTCGGCCAGCGAGGTTTCGCCGGCCAGGTTGTACGACTCTTCACGCAAACCGGGGATCAGCCGGTCGCGGATCTGCTCGCCCACCGGGTGGTCGTTCTTCGAGCCGAACAACCACACCTGCCAACCCTGGCGGATCATCGCTTCAGCCACTTCGGCGTAATGCTCGGCCGGCCAGCGCTTGGCCTCGCCGAACTCGGCGCCGGGGCACAGGGCCAGTACCGGGCGGTCCAGTTCGAGGTTGAACTTGGCCACGGCCGCATCGCGGCTCTGGGCCTCGATCTGCAGGCTGGGGCGTGGGTAAGGTTGCGGCAGTTCGGTGCCCGGCGCATAGGCCAGGGCCATGAAGCGCTCGATCATCAACGGGTAGCGTGCCTTGTCCAGCTTGCGCACGTCGTTGAGCAGCAGGTAGCGCATTTCGCCGCGCCAGCCGGTGCGCTTGGGGATGCCGGCGAAGTAGGGCACCAGCGCCGACTTGAGCGAGTTGGGCAGCAGGATCGCCTGGTCGTACTGGCCGGCCAGCGACTTGCCGATGCGCCGACGGGTAGCCAGTTCCAGCGCGCCGTGGCCGAGCGGGAAGCTCAAGGCCTGGCGCACCTCGGGCATGCGCTCGAGGATCGGCCGGCTCCACTCGGGGGCCAGCACATCGATCACGCAGTCGGGGTGCTGCTGTTTCAGGCACTGGAACAAGGTCTGCGCCATCACCATGTCGCCGACCCAGCTGGGGCCAATGATCAGTATTTTCATGCGTTATCCAGAAACATTCGGGGAGGCTGCAGGCTGCGTTACAGCCTGGCCTCCCCTCTTTATATTCAGGCTATGTGGCGTGCAGTGTACCACCGAGGGCGCGTTGCGCCCTTTTCGCCGGCAAGCCGGCTCCCACATGGACCGAATTCGCCTGTGGGAGCTGGCTTGCCAGCGAAAGGGCCGCACAGCGGCCCCAACAATTTCAGCTCAAACCCAACTGCCCCCAGATCCGCCGCACCTCGCGACGCTCATCGACGAACTGCGCCGCATCGATCACCCCGGCCTGCTTCTGCAGGGCCTGGCGGTGCGAGGCCGCGCGGAAGGCCTTGTACACCTCACGCAGCAGCACGGCGTCGGCGGCGGGCATCAGCCCGGCCTGCTCCAGCTCTTCGAGGATGCGGATATTGTCGGTCCAGCGCAGTATCGCCGCATGGTCGTGGGACCAGGCCAAAGCGGCGTATTGCACCATAAATTCGATATCGACGATACCGCCGGCATCCTGCTTGATATCAAAGGGTTGCCCGGCATCGAAGGCATTGCCCGCAGTACCTGCAGCGGTGCCCTTGGTACCCAGGTTGCCGCGCATCTTGGCGCGCATCTCGCTCACTTCGGCGCGCAGTTTGTCCAGGTCACGGGCCTTGCCCAGCACCCCCGCGCGCACGCCTTCGAAGGCCGCCGCCACCTGCTTGCAACCCACCAGCACGCGGGCGCGCACCAGGGCTTGATGCTCCCAGGTCCAGGCTTCGTTCTGCTGGTAGCGCTCGAAGGCGCCGAGCGAGCTGACCAGCAGGCCCGAGGCGCCGGATGGGCGCAGGCGCATGTCGACGTCGTAGAGCTGCCCGGAGTTGGTCTGGGTGGTCAGCAGGTGAATGATGCGCTGGCCCAGGCGTGTAAAGAACTGCGCGCTGTCGATGGGCTTGGCGCCATCGGTTTCGGCCTGCGGGTCGCCATCGTGGATGAACACCAGGTCCAGGTCCGAGCCATGGCCCAGCTCGATACCACCGACCTTGCCGTAGCCGACGATGATGAAGCCCGGGTCGCACAGGCTGCCGTCGCTGCGCTTGGGCTGGCCATGGCGGCTCACGGTCTGGCGCCAGGCCAGGGCCAGCACCTGGTCGAGGATGGCTTCGGCCAGCCAGGTGAGGTAGTCGCTGACCTTCATCAACGGCAGGTTGCCGGTGATCTCGGACGCCGCCACGCGCAGGCTGTGGGCCAGCTTGAAGTGGCGCAGCGCTTCCATTTGCTGTTCAAGGTCATCCTCAGGGATGCGGGTCAGGCGCTCGCGCAGCTCGGCGGCCAGCTCCGGCGCCAGGGGCGGGCTGAACAGGCGGCCTTCGTTGAGCAGTTCGTCGAGCAGCAACGGGTAACGGGCAATCTGCTCGGCGATCCACGGGCTGGCCGCGCACAGCGTCAACAGGCGGCGCAAGGCACCGGGGTTTTCGGTGAGCAGCACCAGGTAGGCCGAGCGACGGGCCACGGCTTCGACCAGCGGCAGCACGCGCTCCAGCACCAGGTCGGGGTTGTCGTGCTCCACGGCCTGGGCCAGCAGACGTGGGATGAAGGCGTCCAGGCGCTCACGACCGATGCGCTGCATCGAGCGCAGCGACGGGCTGACACGCAAGGCAGTCAGGCGGCGCAGGGCATCGGCGGGTTGTTTGAAACCGGCCTCTTCCAACTGACGGCAGGCGGCCTCTTCATCCTGGGCCTGCTCCCACAGCGGCGACCATTCGCCGCCCACCACCAGTTCGCCTTCAGCTTCGTCTTCATCGGGGTCGGCGATCACCTGGCGGAAGTGCCAGTCGATCCGCCCGCGCCAGTGCATCAGCTGTTCATGGAAGCTGGCCCAGTCGGCAAAGCCGAGCATGTAGGCAATGCGCTCACGGTCGGTTGCATCGTCCGGCAGCATCTGGGTCTGGCGATCGGCAATGGCCTGGATGGCGTGCTCGGTGTAGCGCAGGAACTCATAGCCCTCGCGCAGCTCGGCGACCACCGCCGGCGGCAGGTAGCCCTGCCCCTCCAGGGTGGCCAGCACCTTCAGCAAGGGCCGCTGTTGCAGGCTGAGGTCGCGCCCGCCGTGGATCAGCTGGAAGGCCTGGGCGATGAACTCCACCTCGCGGATGCCACCGGCCCCCAGCTTGATGTTGTCGGCCATGCCTTTGCGCCGCACTTCCTGCTGGATCAGCTGCTTCATGGTGCGCAGCGCTTCGATGGCGGAGAAATCCAGGTAACGGCGGTACACGAACGGGCGCAGCATTTCCTGCAACTGCGCGCCGGCCGCCTGATCGCCCGCCACCACCCGCGCCTTGATCATCGCGTAGCGTTCCCAGTCGCGGCCCTGGTCCTGGTAGTACTGCTCCAGCGCATTGAAGCTGAGCACCAGCGAGCCGGCCGAGCCATAGGGGCGCAGGCGCATGTCGACGCGGAACACGAAACCATCGACGGTGACCGGGTCGAGCGCCTTGATCAGGCGCTGGCCCAGGCGGGTGAAGAACTCCTGGTTGTCCAGCGAACGCTTCACGCCCTCGGTTTCGCCGCCTTCGGGGAAGGCGAAGATCAGGTCGATGTCGGAAGACAGGTTGAGCTCCACCGCGCCCAGCTTGCCCATGCCCAGCACCACCATGTGCTGCGCCTCGCCGCTGCGGTTGCCGATGGGCGTGCCGAACTGCTGGCAATGGCGCGGGTACAGCCACAGGTACGCTTCATCTATACAGGCATCGGCCAGGTCGGACAGGTCGCGGCAGGTTTCGCCCAGGGCCGCCCGGCGGGTGATGTCGCGCCAGATGATGCGCAGCTGCTGGCGGTTGCGCTCGCGGCGCAGGTTGCGCGCCAGTTCGTCCTCGCTCTGGGCGGCCTGGGCCACGGCGTTGATCTGCCCACGCAGCTCGCCGGGGGCATAGGGCCGATCGAGCTCGCCGCCTTGCACCAGGCCGAACAGCATGGCCGGGTCGCGCTGGGCCTGGGCCAACACGAAATCGCTCGCCGCGCACACCTGGTCGAACTGCCGTCGCTGCTCGGCGCTCCAGCTGTCCGGGTTCAGCCCTGGGTGCCCAACCAGCGCATCGCGCAGGAACTGTTGATTACGGGCAACCAGCGGTTGCAGGGCGGCAGGCAGATCGAGCGGCAAAGGCAGGCGCATGGTCTATCCTTGATCGGCGTGAAAGAGAGGGGTTGGAGCGGTCGAACGGGGGCCGGACCACGGTTGGACTGTCATACAAAAGTTAGAAATAGCTGAAAACTCTGAATTTCTGGCAAGAAACATCAACAAGCACCTAACTCGAACACAGATTCAACCGACGGGAACGTTTTTCCCCACAACCCGGGATGCGACAAACCGTCGCATTTGTGTAGTTTTACTACTACCCATGCCGTGCAAAAGCATGAAATCCGAAAGCATTTGTAGTAAAACTACACCGCGCCGGATGACTGTCCGGTAATCCAAGAATTCACGACGTCTGCCCATAAGGCCAGTCGCAAACTCAGGCCCCCGATTCTGGTGGCCTTTCCGCCCTGGAGCAAGCCATGCAAGACCTCGATCCAATCGAAACCCAGGAATGGCTGGATGCCCTGGAGTCGGTCCTCGACAAAGAAGGCGAAGACCGCGCTCATTACCTGATGACCCGTATGGGCGAGCTGGCCACCCGCAGTGGCTCGCAGCTGCCGTATGCCATCACCACGCCGTACCGCAACACCATCCCTGTCACCCACGAAGCACGCATGCCTGGCGACCTGTTCATGGAACGCCGCATTCGCTCGATGGTGCGTTGGAACGCCCTGGCCATGGTCATGCGCACCAACCTGAAAGACTCGGACCTGGGTGGCCACATCTCGAGCTTCGCCTCCAGCGCCACGCTGTACGACATCGGCTTCAACTACTTCTTCCAGGCCCCGACCGAAGAACACGGCGGCGACCTGATCTTCTTCCAGGGCCACGCATCGCCAGGCGTCTACGCCCGCGCCTTCATGGAAGGCCGCATCAACGAAGACCAGATGAACAACTTCCGTCAGGAAGTGGACGGCAACGGCCTGTCTTCGTACCCGCACCCGTGGCTGATGCCTGACTTCTGGCAGTTCCCGACCGTTTCGATGGGCCTGGGCCCGATCCAGGCGATCTACCAGGCACGCTTCATGAAGTACCTGGAAGCCCGTGGCTTCATCCCGGCCGGCAAGCAGAAAGTCTGGTGCTTCATGGGCGACGGCGAGTGCGACGAGCCGGAATCCCTGGGCGCGATCGCCCTGGCCGGCCGCGAGAAGCTGGACAACCTGATCTTCGTCATCAACTGCAACCTGCAGCGCCTCGACGGCCCGGTTCGCGGCAACGGCAAGATCATCCAGGAACTCGAAGGCGTGTTCCGCGGCGGTGGCTGGAACGTCAACAAAGTCGTCTGGGGCCGCTTCTGGGACCCACTGCTGGCCAAGGACACCAACGGTGCCCTGCAGCGCCGCATGGACGAAGTCATCGACGGCGAGTACCAGAACTACAAAGCCAAAGACGGCGCGTACGTTCGTGAGAACTTCTTCAACACCCCAGAACTCAAGGCCATGGTCGAAGACCTGTCCGACGACGAGATCTGGAAGCTCAACCGTGGCGGCCACGACCCGTACAAGGTCTACGCGGCTTACCACCAGGCTGTGAACCACAAAGAACAGCCGACCGTCATCCTGGCCAAGACCATCAAGGGTTATGGCACCGGTGCCGGCGAAGCCAAGAACACCGCGCACAACACCAAGAAGGTCGACGTCGACAGCCTGCGTCACTTCCGTGACCGCTTCGACATCCCGGTCAAGGATGCCGACCTCGAGAACCTGCCGTTCTTCAAGCCAGAAGAAGGTTCCGCCGAAGCCAAGTACCTGGCCGAGCGTCGCGCCGCCCTGGGTGGTTTCGTGCCGCAGCGCCGTGCCAAGAGCTTCAGCGTGCCGACCCCATCGCTGGAAACCCTCAAAGCGATCCTCGACGGCTCGGGCGACCGTGAAATCTCCACCACCATGGCCTTCGTGCGTATCCTCGCGCAGCTGGTCAAGGACAAGGAAATCGGCCAGCGCATCGTCCCGATCATCCCGGACGAAGCCCGTACCTTCGGCATGGAAGGCATGTTCCGCCAGCTGGGCATCTACTCGTCGGTCGGCCAGCTCTACGAGCCAGTCGATAAAGACCAGGTGATGTTCTACCGCGAGGACAAGAAGGGCCAGATCCTCGAAGAAGGCATCAACGAAGCCGGCGCCATGTCGTCGTTCATCGCTGCCGGTACTTCGTACAGCTGCCACAACCAGCCGATGCTGCCGTTCTACATCTTCTACTCGATGTTCGGCTTCCAGCGTATCGGCGACCTGGCCTGGGCCGCTGGCGACAGCCGCACCCGTGGCTTCCTGATCGGCGGTACCGCCGGCCGTACCACCCTCAACGGTGAAGGCCTGCAGCACGAAGACGGTCACAGCCACATGATGGCGGGCACCATCCCGAACTGCCGCACCTACGATCCGACCTACGGCTACGAGCTGGCGGTGATCATCCAGGACGGCATGAAGAAGATGACCGAAGAGCAACAGGACATCTTCTACTACATCACCGTGATGAACGAATCCTACCAGCAGCCAGCCATGCCGGCCGGTGTCGAGGAAGGCATCATCAAGGGCATGTACCTGCTCGAGGAAGACAACCGCGAAGCCGCGCACCACGTACAGCTGATGGGCTCCGGCACCATCCTGCGCGAAGTCCGCGAAGCGGCGAAGATCCTGCGTGAAGAGTTCAACGTCGGTGCCGACGTGTGGAGCGTCACCAGCTTCAACGAACTGCGTCGCGACGGCCTGGCCGTGGAACGCGCCAACCGCCTCAAGCCTGGCCAGAAGCCTCAGACCACCTACGTGGAAGAGTGCCTGGCCGGCCGCAAGGGCCCGGTCATCGCCTCCACCGACTACATGAAGCTGTTCGCCGAGCAGATTCGCCAGTGGGTACCGAGCAAAGAATTCAAAGTCCTGGGTACCGACGGTTACGGTCGCAGCGACAGCCGCAAGAAGCTGCGTCACTTCTTCGAAGTCGACCGCCACTTCGTGGTGCTGGCTGCCCTGGAAGCCCTTGCTGACCGTGGCGAGATCGAACCCAAGGTTGTGGCTGACGCCATCGTCAAGTTCGGCATCGACCCGGACAAGCGCAACCCACTGGACTGCTGAGGAGTATTTTTAAGTGAGCGAACTCATTCGCGTACCTGACATCGGCAGCGGTGAAGGTGAAATCATCGAGCTGTTCGTCAAGGTCGGTGACCGTATCGAGGCCGACCAGAGCCTGCTGACCCTGGAGTCCGACAAGGCCTCCATGGAGATCCCGGCGCCCAAGGCCGGTATCGTCAAGGAACTGAAGGTCAAGCTGGGCGACCGCCTGAAAGAAGGCGACGAGCTGCTGGTGCTGGAAGTCGAGGGCGCCGCTTCGGCGCCCGAGGCTCCGGCCGCCGCTGCCCCGGCCCAAGCTGCAGCGCCAGCGCCGGCCGCTGAAGCCGCACCGGCCCCTGCTCCGGCAGCAGCCCCGGTTGCCGCCAGCGTGCAGGACATCCACGTGCCGGACATCGGCTCGTCGGGCAAGGCCAAGATCATCGAAGTGCTGGTCAAGGTCGGCGACACCGTCGAAGCCGACCAGTCGCTGATCACCCTGGAGTCCGACAAGGCCTCCATGGAGATCCCGTCGCCTAGCGCCGGCGTGATCGAAGCCGTGCTGTGCAAGCTGGAAGACGAAGTCGGCACCGGCGACCTGATCTTCAAGATCAAGGCCGCAGGCGCCGCCCCTGCTGCTGCACCGGCTCCGGCCGCTGCCGCAGCGGCTGCCGCTCCTGCCCCAGCTGCTGCACCTGCCGCCGCCGCGCCAGCTGCTGCGCCTGCTCCAGTCGCCACCGCACCGGCCGCCGGCAGCAACGCCAAGGTCCACGCCGGCCCTGCCGTTCGCCAGCTGGCCCGTGAATTCGGTGTCGACCTGGGTGCGGTCGCCGCCACCGGCCCGCACGGCCGTATCCTGAAAGAAGACGTTCAGGTTTACGTCAAAGCGATGATGCAGAAGGCCAAGGAAGCCCCGGCCGCCGGTGCTACCGGTGGTGCAGGCATCCCGCCGATCCCGGCTGTCGACTTCAGCAAGTTCGGCGAAGTGGAAGAAGTGGCCCTGACCCGCCTGATGCAGGTCGGTGCCGCCAACCTGCACCGCAGCTGGCTGAACGTGCCGCACGTGACCCAGTTCGACTCGGCCGACATCACCGAGCTGGAAGCCTTCCGCGTCGCGCAGAAAGCCGTCGCCGAGAAAGCCGGCGTCAAGCTGACCGTGCTGCCCCTGCTGCTCAAGGCCTGCGCCTTCCTGCTCAAGGAACTGCCGGACTTCAACAGCTCGCTGGCGCCAAGCGGCAAGGCGATCATCCGCAAGAAGTACGTGCACATCGGCTTCGCCGTGGACACCCCGGATGGCCTGCTGGTCCCTGTGATCAAGAACGTCGACCAGAAGAGCCTGCTGCAGCTGGCTGCCGAAGCGGCCGCGCTGGCTGAAAAAGCCCGCACCAAGAAGCTCTCGGCCGACGACATGCAGGGCGCTTGCTTCACCATCTCCAGCCTCGGCCACATTGGCGGCACCGGCTTCACGCCGATCGTCAACGCGCCTGAAGTGGCTATCCTGGGCGTCTCCAAGGCGACCATGCAGCCGGTCTGGGATGGCAAGGCCTTCCAGCCCAAGCTGATGCTGCCGCTGTCGCTGTCCTACGATCACCGTGTGATCAACGGCGCCGCCGCCGCGCGCTTCACCAAGCGCCTGGGCGACGTGCTGGGCGACATCCGCACCATGCTGCTGTAAACCGCTGTTTGCCTGCCTTCCCCCGGGAAGGCAGGTACCCCTTTCGAGCTGCCACGCTCGTACCTCAACCCCGCCAATTGGCGGGGCTTTTTTTGCCTGTCAGCACCCATTTACTGCGTTTTGTCGCCTTGGCAAGCCAGCGCTCCCGCATGTTGCCTGCGCCGGCCCCATCGCTGGCAAGCCAGCTCCCACAAGGGCGGCACATGGCTTGAGGTTAACGCGGTCGGTGTGGGAGCCGGCTTGCCGGCGAAAGGGCCGCAAGGCGGCCCCCTGCCCTATAGATTCCCCCCCTCCAGCCGACAACCTGCTCACAGCATCCCGCATGGCCGCTTGCCAGCCCACGGGACATGATGCAACCTTGCCCGATGCGCCGCGCTCCAGCCGGTGCTCCCTGTTCAAGCGAGTCTTCGATGAAAAGCCAACCCGATGCCACCAGCCGTGTGGTGGCCGAGGTCGTCACGCAGCTACCCGTGCCCTCGCGGCTCGGCATGCTGCGTTTCGAACGGCTGAACGAGGCCAGCTGGGCCATGCTCTACGTCGACCCCGCCTGCGAGCGGCAATTCGGCCTGGCCGCCGCCGAACTCTGCGCCCTGGTCGGCTCGCCCTACGCCAGCCTCATGGAGCCGGAGGCACGCTACAAGCTGCACGACGAGATCCAACTGCAACTGGCCCAGCGTGGCCACTACCGCGTGCGCTACTCCCTGCATGCCGGCCCCACGCCGCTGCGCCTGCTGGAAGTGGGCGAAAGCTACAAGCAGCACAACCGCCAGCTGCTGCGCGGCTACCTGACGGTGCTGGACGACCAGCAGGACGATATCGGCGACCTCGACGCAAACGATCTCGAGTCGCGCAACAATCGCCTGCAACTGGCCCTGCAGCTCAACCAGCGTGCCCAGCAGGAGCAGCTCGAACACCTCGACCGGGTGCGCGCCCAGCAAGACCTGATCCTGCGCCTGGCCCGCCAGCGCTACAGCATCGGCAACTCGCTACTGGAAGCCGCCGAGCTGATCACCCAAAGCGCCTGCGAGATCTACAAGGTCGACTGCGCCAGCATCTGGTACCTGCACGAGCAGCGCCTGGAGCCGATCAGCGCCTGGTACCACCACGAGCAACTGCACCGCCTGCCCGAGCCGATCGACGCCAGCCGCTTCCCCGACTACCTCGAAGCCCTGCACGCCAGCCGCGCCATCGACGCCCACAACGCCAGCCACGACCCGCGCACCCGCGAAATGGCCGAGCTGCTCTACCCCACCGACGACAACGCCATGCTCGATGCCAGTATCCGCATCGACGGCCAGGTGGTGGGCGTGCTGTGCCTGGAACAGACCGGCCGGCCACGGGCCTGGCAGTCGGACGAAATCGCCTTTGCCGGCGAGCTGGCCGACCAGTTCGCGCAAGTGATCAACAACCACAACCGGCGCACCGCCGCCAACGCCCTGCACCTGTTCCAACGCGCCGTGGAACAGAGCGCCAGCGCCTTCCTGCTGGTCAACCGCGACGGCGTGGTGGAGTACGTGAACCCCAGCTTCACCGCCATCACCCAGTACAGCACCGAAGAGGTCCAGGGCCACCACCTGGCCGAGCTGCCAGCGTTGGAAAACCTGAGCGAGCTGCTGTTCGACTCACCGTCGAGCCTGGCCATGGGCAACAGCTGGCAAGGCGAGTTCAAGAGCCGGCGCAAGAACCTCGAACCCTACTGGGGCCAGCTGTCGATCTCCAAGGTGTACGGCGACAACCGCGAGCTGACGCACTACATCGGCATCTACGAAGACGTCACCCAGACCAAGCTGGCGCAACAACGCATCGAGCGCCTGGCCTACACCGACAACCTGACCAACCTGGGCAACCGCCCGGCGTTCATCCGCAACCTCGACGAGCGTTTCGCCCGCGACAGCAGCAGCCCCATCAGCCTGCTGCTGGTGGACATCGACAACTTCAAGCGGATCAACGACAGCCTCGGCCACCAGACCGGCGACAAGCTGCTGATCAGCCTGGCCCGGCGCCTGCGCAACAGCCTGAGCAGCGGCGGCAGCCTGGCGCGCTTCGCCAGCAACGAGTTCGCCGTGCTGCTCGACGACACCACCCTCGAGGATGGCCATGGCGTGGCCCACCAGTTGCTGCGCACCCTCGACAAACCGATGTTCGTCGACAACCAGCTGATCAACGTCACCGCCTCGGTGGGCCTGGCCTGCGCGCCCCTGCACGGCAGCGACCCGGCCACCCTGATGAAAAACGCAGGCCTCGCCCTGCACAAGGCCAAGGCCAACGGCAAGCACCAGGTGCAGGTGTTCACCGAAGTGCTCAATGCCGAGGCCAGCTACAAGCTGTTCGTCGAAAACAACCTGCGCCGGGCACTGACCCAGAACGAGCTGGAAGTGTTCTACCAGCCCAAGCTGTGCCTGCGCAGCGGTCGCCTGCTGGGGCTGGAGGCACTGCTGCGCTGGAACCACCCCGAACGCGGGATGATCCGCCCCGACCAGTTCATCAGCGTGGCCGAAGAGACCGGCCTGATCATCCCCATCGGCAAGTGGGTGGTGCGCCAGGCCTGCCGCATGAGCCTGGAACTGCGCGAGGCCGGCATGGGCAACCTGCACGTGGCCATCAACCTGTCGCCCAAGCAGTTCTCCGACCCGGAGCTGGTGAACTCGATCGGCAGCATCCTCAAGGAGGAAGCGTTGCCGCCACACCTGCTGGAGCTGGAGCTGACCGAAGGCCTGCTGCTCGAAGCCAGCGAAGACACCCACCGCCAGCTCGACGAGCTCAAGGCCCTGGGCCTGACCCTCGCCATGGACGACTTCGGCACCGGCTACTCGTCGCTGAGCTACCTGAAGAAGTTCCCGATCGACATCATCAAGATCGACCGCAGCTTCATCAACGAGATCCCCGACAACCAGGACGACATGGAGATCACCTCGGCGGTGGTGGCCATGGCCCACAACCTCAAGCTCAAGGTGGTCGCCGAGGGTATCGAAACGCCGGAGCAGCTGGCGTTCCTGCGCCGGCACCGCTGCGACGTGGGCCAGGGCTACCTGTTCGATCGGCCGATCCCCGGGCGCGAGCTGACCGAAAAGCTCAAGCGCTATCCGCGTGGGCCGCTGGCCTGACAGCGGCGCCAACCTCGGGCACTATAGAAACCATTCGGGCCCCATCGCCGGCAAGCCGGCTCCCACAGGGTTCAGCTCAATACCTGTGGGAGCCGGCTTGCCGGCGATAGGGCCAGCACCTATCCCACTGAAAAAACACAGAGGAACGGCCATGGTCCTGCGTTCGGAAATCCTGGTGAACAAAAACGTCCTGCCCACCGCGGAACAGGCCCTGCCTGGCCGCGAAACCCCGATGACCCTGCCCGAGTTCCACTACGTGTTCGAAGGCACCCCGCTGCTCGGCCCGTTCTTCGAAGGTGCCATCGACTTCGCCATCTTCGGCCTGGGCTGCTTCTGGGGCGCGGAGCGGCGCTTCTGGCAGCGCGAAGGCGTGGTCAGCACCGTGGTCGGCTATGCCGGCGGCTTCACCCCCAACCCCACCTACGAAGAAGTCTGCTCGGGCCTGACCGGCCACACCGAAGTGGTGCTGGTAGTGTTCGACAAGGACAAGGTCAGCTACCGCGAACTGCTGGCGATGTTCTGGGAGCTGCACAACCCCACCCAGGGCATGCGCCAGGGCAACGACATCGGCACCCAGTACCGCTCGGCCATCTACTGCACCTCGCCGCAGCAACTGGAAGAAGCCAAGGCCAGCCGTGATGCGTTCCAGGCCGAACTGGGCAAGGCCGGCTTCGGCGAGATCACCACCGAGATCGACCAGGCACCGACCGTGTATTTCGCCGAGGCCTACCACCAGCAGTACCTGGCCAAGAACCCCGACGGCTATTGCGGCATCGGCGGCCTGGGCGTGTGCCTGCCACCCAGCCTGCAAGGTAACTGAGCCATGATCCTGTTCCATTCACCGCTGTCGCCGTTCGTGCGCAAGGTCATGGTGGTGCTGCACGAGACCGGGCAACTGGGCGACGTCACCCTGCAAGGCGTGAACATCAGCCCGGTGAGTGGTGACGAGCAGCTCAACCAGGGCAACCCGATCGGCAAGATCCCGGCCCTGCGCCTGGACGACGGCAGTGTGCTGCATGACAGCCGGGTGATCTGCGAGTACCTCGACAGCCGCCACGTCGGCAACCCGCTGCTGCCCCGCGAAGGCTCGGCACGCTGGCGCCGGCTGACCCTGGTCTCCCAGGCCGACGCCATCATGGATGCCGCCGTGGCCACGCGCTACGAAACCTTCCTGCGCCCGGCAGACAAACAGTGGGACGGTTGGGTCGAGGCACAGACCGGGAAGATCCGCCGCAGCCTGGCCAACCTGGAGCAGGAGCACCTGGCGGAGCTGGCCTCGGGGTTCGACCTGGCGGCGATTGGCGTGGCCTGTGCGCTGGGGTATCTGGACCTGCGCCAGCCTGAGTTCGGCTGGCGTGAGCAGCAGCCAGGGCTGGCGGCGTGGTATGCCGAGGTGAGCCAACGGCCATCAATGCAGGCGACCTTACCGCAAGCCTGAAGGGCCTCTTCGCGGGTAAACCCGCTCCCACAGGTATGTCGCTATGCCTGTGGGAGCGGGTTTACCCGCGAATGCTTTAACCCGGTATCACAGGGAACAACTGTCCGATCTTCCAGGCCAACCACCGCCCGATCTCTCTATCCTCCCTCATCCCAACCTCCCCACCCGCGACCAGTCCAGCCGACGGGTCAGCACCATGAACACCCCCAGCAGCCCGAAGCACAGCAGCGACCCCATCAGCAGTGCGTAGTCCTCTGCACTGAGCAGCCCATAGAGCATCGCGTACAGCGCCGCCAGCCCCGCCGCAAAGCCCACCCCGCGCCCCAGGCTGCGCAGTACATGCGCCAGGTAGAAGCCGATCAGCAGCACGCACCCCGACGCCGACAGCCCATAGGCCAGGCCAAACCCCAGGTGCTCCGACAGCGACAGCAGCAACAGGTAGAAGAACGCCAGGGCCACGCCCACCAGGATGTACTGCACCGGGTGCACGCTGAGGTTCTTCAGCACCTCGAACAGGAAGAAGCCGGCAAAGGTCAGGGCAATGAACAGCAGCGCATATTTGATTGCCCGCTCGCTCTTGAGGTACTGGTCCACCGGGTCGACAAAGCTGACGCCAAAGGCGCGTTCGTTGAAGTCGCCGCACTTCTGCGCCGTGGCGCACAGGCGCAGTACCTCCTCCATGTTGGTGGCGAAGAACGAGGTCTGCCAGTGGGCGCTGAAGCCCTTGTCGTCAATGGCGCGGCGGCTGGGCAGGTAGCTGCCGACGAAGCTTGGGTGCGGCCAGTTGGCGCGCATGTCCACCGTGCTGCTGCGGCCCACCGGCAGCACCGCCAGCTGGCCGGTGCCCAGCAGGGCCAGGTCGAAGGCGTAGTTGAATTCACGGGCCTGCTGGTCCGCCAGCTGCGGCAAGGCCACATGCACGCCGCCGGGCAGCCAGTCGACCCCACTGCCGGCCTCGAAGGGCAGGCGCTGGTCGTCCAGGGTCAGCTCCAGGCTGTTCTCGATGCCGCGAATATCGCTGATGCCGACCATCAGGAAGGGTTTGTCGAAGCGGTAGTCGTCGTAGTCCTTGTCGATGCCCCAGCGCTCGGGCAGCTTGAAACGGCCGCTGATCTGGCTCTTGGCGTGGAACAGGCGCGCCTGGTAGATGCCGCGGGCGCGCAGCTCGGTTTCGACGCCCACGTCCATCGCGAAGGTTTCCGGCAGGAAGTACAGGTGGCCCTGCACCGTGCTGGTTTCCTGCACGCTCTTGCCGTCCTTGTCGATCCAGCGCCGTTCGTACTTGCGATACGGCACCACCAGCAGCGGGCCGCTGACGATCTGGTCGAAGCTTGAGCTGGCGGCGATTTCGCCCAGCACGTTGTTGCGCAGCTGTTGGCGCTCGTCGATCAGGCCACCGATCATCAGCAGCGGGATCAGCAGCAGCAGCATCAGCACGGCGATCAGGCCGAGCTTGAAACCTAGGGTCTTGTTCATGGGGTAGGGCTCCGTGTGCGATGGGGCCAGTGTCTGCCCGCTGCGTGGAGCCCTCAGGGAGGGAATGTGGAGATTGTGTGGAGATTGGGGCTGCTCTCCTACATCAGGCAATCCACAGTACCTGTGGGAGCCGGCTTGCCGGCGAAAAGGGGCGCGAAGCGCCCCCGGCGATTCAACCAACCCGCCGCGCCGGCAGCCACAACCGCACCCGCACCCCGCCCGGCACGTTGTCCACCGCCAGCGAACCGCCATGCAGCTGCATCACCTCGGCAACGAAGTTCAGCCCCAGCCCGGTGCTCTTGCGCCCGGTACCCGGCCTTGGCAGCGAATAGAACCGCTCGCTCACCCGCCCCAGCGCGTACTCGGGAATCGCCTGCCCCTGGTTGAACAGGCTCAGCGCCACCCGCTCGCCGTCACGCTCCAGCTCGAACAGCAAGGCGCCGCCCGGCGGGGTGAAGTCCAGGGCGTTGTCCAGCAAGTTGGCCAGCGCCTGGCGCATCAGGAACGGGTCGCACCACAGGCGCATCTCCACCGGCACCCGCTGGCGCACCTGCAAGCCCGCACTGTCGATGCGCGCCCCATGGGCCAGCAGCAGTTCATCCACCAGCGCCGCCAATGCCACCTGTTGTTCGTCCTCCAGCGCCTGCATCTGCTCGACCCGGGCCAGGTTGAGCAGGCGCTCGATCATCTGCTGCAGCCGCTCGCTCTCGCGCTCGATGTTGCCGGCGAAACGCGCCCGCTGTTCATCCGGCATGGCGCCCTGGAGCAGCTCCGAGGCACCACGGATCGCCGCCAGCGGGCTCTTGAGCTCATGGGTGAGGGTGTGCACGTAGCGCTCGACATAGGCTTTGCCTTCCAGCTGCGTACGCATGCGCTCCACTGCCGTGGCCAGCTGCAACAGCTCGCCGCCCTTGTAATGCGGCAAGGCGGCGCGCTCGCCTTCGCTGACCGCCTGGGCATAGTGGGTGAGCCGGCGCAGCGAGCGGGTCAGCCACCACGACAGCGCCGCGCCCACCAACAGGCCGAGCACGATCAAGCCTAGCCCGAGGGTCAGCAGGCGCTGTTCGGAGCGGTCTATGTAGGGTTGCAGCGAGCTGTTGGGCTTGGCCACCGTCACCACGCCGATGATCTGCCCGTCATCGAGGATCGGCGCCGCCACATGCATCACCGAGGTGCTTTCGTCGTCCGGGTCGCTGCGGGTCGAGCGCGCGCCGTACTGGCCGCGCAGGGTGAGGTAGACATCGTTCCAGCGCGAGTAGTCCTTGCCCAGGGCCTGGCCGCTGGAATCGAGCAACACGATGCCCTTGGCGTCGGTGACGTAGATACGGTGGCTGACCTGGTTCTTCGCCAGCCCCCAGATCTGCGCGCTGGGGCGGCGCTCACCGTAGGATTGCAGCACCTGCGACAGGCGGCTCTGGTCCAGGGTGCCGCGCTTGACGTCGTCATGGAGGATTTCCGCCAGCAGGTTGGCGGTGTCCACCAGCGTCTCTTCGGAGGACTGGCGCACCACCGGGCGGATCTGTTCGCGCACGGTGTTGAGCAAAAAGTAACCGGCCAGCCCGACGAACAGGAAGTACACCAGGAAGATGCGGATCCCCAGGCGCATCAGGCGTGCTCCGGGCTGTAGCTGTAGCCCAGGCCGCGGTGGGTCTGGATCGGCTCGGCGTCGGCGGCCACCTGGCGTAGCTTGGCGCGCAGGCTCTTGATATGGCTGTCGATGGTGCGCTCGTAGCCCACGTCCGAGGCCACGCCCAGGCCGTCGAGCAACTGCTCGCGGCTGAACACCCGGCGCGGTTGTTCGAGCAGGCATTGCAGCAGGCGGAATTCGTGGCGGGTCAGCGCCAGCGCCTGGCTGCGGTAGACGATGCGCATGGCCAGGCTGTCGAGCTGGAACGGCGTGCTGTCGGCGGCCGGCGCGCTGCGTGGCGCCATGCGCTTGAGGATCGCCCGCACCCGGGCCGCCACTTCGCGCGGGCTGAAGGGCTTGACCACGTAGTCGTCGGCGCCGATTTCCAGGCCCAGCACGCGGTCGATCTCGGCATCGCGGGCGCTGAGGAACATCACTGGCACCTCGCTGAAACGGCGCAGTTGGCGGCAGGTTTCGAAGCCGCTGATGTCGGGCAGGCCGATGTCGAGGATCACCAGGTCCGCCGGGCGCAGGCGCTGCTGCTCGACCGCGGCGCTGCCCAGGGTCACCCATTCGGTGCTGTGGCCGTCAGCCTGCAGGGCGTAGACCAGGGTGTCGGCGATGGCGGATTCGTCTTCGACAATGAGGATGTGGGGCATCTGAGCGGCAAGCCTCAAGCTGCAAGCGTCAAGTAAAAGCGGATCGCGGCACGTTACACCGATCTGCCGTGTCTTGCAGCTTGCCGCTTGAAGCTTGCAGCTGCTGCATCAGCAGCTCGGCTTGCCCGCCGTGAATTTCTCTGCCGGGTTTACCGCCGCCTTGAACTTCCTCAATGCCTTGGCGCCGATCAGCAGCGGGTAGTTGAAGTTGCTGCGATCCACCAGGTTCACCTCCACGGTGCGCTTCACGTCACCCAGGCACAGCTCCAGGTCGACCACCGGGCGGCGGGACAGCTCGGGGGCGTCGCCCTCCTCGTCCTCGTCGGCGCGGTTCTTGATTTTGCTGATGCGCGAAACCTCATGCTCGTAGACCTTGCCATCGGCGTCCTTGGTCGCCAGGCGAAAGCGCACCCACTCCTGGCCGTCGCGGGTGAACAGCTCGATGTCCTTGGCCGACAGCGACGCGGTGTAGGCACCGGTGTCCATCTTGGCTTTCAGGGTTTCGCCGATCTCCGGCAGCTTGATGTTCTCGTAACGGCCGTAGAGCGTGGGCTCGGCGGCCATGACCGGCAGCGCCAACAGGGACAGCAGGGCAAGCAAGGGTTTCACGGGGCAGGCTTCCTTGAGAGGGGTCAGTGCTTAGACTGCGCGGGCAGGATAGGTTCGTTGCCACAGGTTAAACAACACAATGTGAAACATTTGTGCCACTTAATGGACGTACGACGTTTGGCTAAGGCCCCCGGGCTGCTTATCATTGCCGCCCGTACCTTTCACACAACACGAGTTCCCTTATGCGTCGCCTGCTGACCGGCATCCTCACCACCACCCTGCTGCTGCTCAACACCCTGGTGATGATCGGCCCGCTGCTGGCTTTCGCCCTGCTCAAGCTGGTGCTGCCCGGCCGCGGCCGCGACTATGCCTCGGCCGGGGTGATGTGGATGGCCGAAAGCTGGTCGGAAATCGACAAGGCCATCTTCGCCCTGTGCATCCCCACCCTGTGGGATGTGCGCGGCGTCGACACCCTGCGCCAGGACACCTCGTACCTGTGCATCAGCAACCACCAGACCTGGGTCGATATCCCCGCGCTGATCGAAAGCCTCAACCGCCGGGTGCCGTTCTTCAAGTTCTTCCTCAAGAAGGAGCTGATCTGGGTGCCGCTGCTGGGCCTGGCCTGGTGGGGGCTGGATTACCCGTTCATGAAGCGCTACAGCAAGGCCTTCCTCGACAAGCACCCGGAACTCAAGGGCAAGGACCTGGAAATCACCAAGGCCGCCTGCGAGCTGTTCAAGCGCCAGCCGGTGACCGTGGTCAACTACCTCGAAGGCACCCGCTTCACCCCGGCCAAGCATGCCCAGCAACAGTCGCCCTACCGCCACCTGCTCAAGCCCAAGGCTGGCGGTGTGGCCTTCGTACTGGCGGCGCTGGGCGAGCAGTTGGATGCGTTGCTGGACGTGACCATCGTCTACCCGGGTAACAAGGCACCGGGGTTCTGGGACCTGCTCAACGGCAGCATCAGCCGGGTGATCATCGACATTCGCGTGCGTGAGCTGGACCCGGCGCTGTGTGCGGGCGATTACGAGAATGATCCGGTGTTCCGCCAGACCGTGCAGGGCTGGGTGAACCAGCTGTGGGTGGAGAAGGACCAGCGGATCGAAGAGTTGCGGGCCGAGATGCGCTAAGCCTGCTCTGGCCTCTTCGCGGGCAAGCCCGCTCCCACAGGGTTGCCGCGCGCCCTGTGGGAGGGGTTTACCCGCGAAGAGGCCGGAAAATCCACCGTAGATTCCCGATTAAAATCCATATTAATAATCGACATTAGCAACTCTTTGTTTGTCACCAGCCACCCTGGTGGATAAAAATCGATCAACCACAACTACAAAAAAGCCAGGATTGATCGATGGCAACCCAACCTTGCTCCGCCCCCGCGCAACTGCGCCGTGTCCTGGGCCTGCCCGCCCTGGTGTTCTTCGGCCTGGTGTACATGGTCCCGCTGACCATCTTCACCACCTACGGCATCGTCACCGAACTCACCGGTGGCCGCACCGCCGGCGCCTACCTGGTCACCCTGCTGGCCATGCTGTTCACCGCCACGTCCTACAGCTTCATGGTCCGGCGCTTCCCCGTCGCGGGCTCGGCGTACTCCTACACCAACATGGCCTTCGGCCCCAATATCGGCTTTCTGGCCGGCTGGTCGCTGCTGCTCGATTACCTGTTCATCCCGATGATCAACTACCTGCTGATCGGGCTGTTCCTCAACATCGCCTTCCCGGCCATCCCGGCCTGGGCCATCGTGCTGGCCTCCATCGCCCTGGTGACGGTGCTCAACGTGATCGGCATCCACTCGGTGGCCAAGACCAGCAACCTGATCGTCGGTGCGCAGATCGTCTTCATCGGGGTGTTCGTCGCCCTGTCGTGGCAGGGCCTGGCCGGGCAGCCGGTAGACCTGCTGGCGCCGCTGCGCGGTGATGGCAGCGCACCGGGCTTTGGCGCGCTGATGGCGGGGGCGGCGGTGCTGTGCCTGTCGTTCCTCGGCTTCGACGCCGTCTCCACCCTGGCCGAAGAGTGCAAGGATGCCCGCCGCGACGTGCCACGGGCGATCATCCTCACCACCCTGGGCGCCGGCCTGCTGTTCACTGTGCTGGCCTATGTCAGCCAGCTGGTGCTGCCGGGCAGCCACTTCGCCAATGCCGATGCCGCGGCCAACGAAGTGATGCTCAAGGCCGGCGGGCAGTTCCTCGCCAACTTCTTCACCGCCGCCTTCGTTGCCGGCAGCCTGGGCTCGGCGCTGGCCTCGCAGGCGGCAGTGTCGCGCATCCTGTTCACCATGGGCCGCGACCGCGTGCTGCCGCAGCGCAGTTTCGGCTACCTGTCGCCGCGCTTCGGCACACCGGTGTTCGCCACCCTGCTGGTGTCGGCGTTCTCGCTGCTGGCGTTGGTGATCGACCTGGCCACCCTCGCCTCGCTGATCAGCTTTGGCGCGCTGGTGGCGTTTTCGGCGGTGAACCTGGCGGTGGTGAAGACGCACCTGGTGAACGAAAGCGCGCATCGCAACCTCAAGGGGTTGCTGCGCTATGGCGCGGTGCCGTTGGTGGGGTTGGGGCTGACCTTGTGGCTGTGGACCAGCCTGTCGGCGCTGACGCTGGTGATCGGGCTGTGCTGGTTTGCCCTAGGCTTGGCATACCTGGCGGTGCTGACGGCCGGCTTCCGCAAACCGGTGCGCCTGGTGGACTTCGCCGAGGCCGCCTGACTCACGCGGGTCTGCTTTTCTGTAGGAGCGGCCTTGTGCCGCGAAAGGGGCGCGCAGCGCCCCCAAGATTTCAGTGGCATGCAACATTGCCGGGGCCGCTACGCAGCCCTTTCGCGGCACAAGGCCGCTCCTACAGCGATCGTGTCAGGCCATTAGACCGATGGCTGGGCCAACGGCGCCGGCGTCGCCCACAAACTCCCCAGGTTCTGCAACAACGACCCGGCAACCCCCTGCTGCCCCAGGTATTGCAGAATCAACGGCGCAAACTGCCCGATCATCCCAGTCTCCAAACCCAACGCCTTGAACGCAGTGTCCAGGTCGTTGCGGTTCTGCACCTCACCGCCCAGCGCGTTGCCCAGGGGCGAGTCATTCTTGCCGTTGCCCAGCAACTGCCCCAGGCCGCTCAACCCGCCCAATGCACTGGCACCCGACAACAAGTCCAGCCCCGGCACGGCCTTGGTCAATTGCCCATAGTCGTCGCCGCTGAGGTTGTTGCGCGCCAGCCCCAGCATGGCCCCGGCGCCGCCGATGGCCTGTTCGGGGGTGATCTTCAACTCGCTGCCCAAGGTGTTGAGCAAGTTGGCCTGGGCCGCCGGCGCCTGCACCTGGGCGCCCTGCTCCTGGTTTTGCGTGGCGGATACCGCATTGGCGACGTCGCTGAGGTTGAAGGCGAACACCGGGCTTGCGGCCAGGGTCATCAGGGTTGCCAGGGTGAATGCTTTCATCGGGAGGGACCTCGTCGGCCGGGATGGCCGGGAAACGAGGGGTTGGACTGGGGGTTCGGACCTTTGTTCCGGGCCGGTTGTCGGTGTTCATCTGGCGGGCCTCATCGCTGGCAAGCCAGCTCCCACAGGGTTAGCGCATAGCCTGGGCTCATGCGGTCGGGGTGGGAGCCGGCTTGCCGGCGATGGCCCAGTCACCTCAATGTGGCCGATAAAAGCTCGAGGCCGGCACCTGCCGCAACGCCCCCACCAACGCATCCACCTGCCCCCAGGCCACCGTGAGGTGTTGCAGGCTCGACGCCTGGAGCTTCTTCAAATCGCCCCCTGTCGCCAGTTCCTGCGCGTGGTAGCCGTCGGTATAGGCGATGAACATGAAATGGCAGACGTTCATCAGCACCTCCTCGATGGGCACGGCGCCTTCGAGGATGGCAGTGGAGAGGGATTGACCGGGTGGGAGTGAGAATTTGGTGTGGAGGTCTTCGGGTGGGTCGGGGACGATTTTTTTCATGTGATCACCATATGTGGTCATGGGCCACCCTTGCGTTTCCACACGTTGGGGTGACAGCCGTACGCGGGGTGGAAAACCGGGGCATATGGCGAACCCGGCAGGCCCGAAGGCCTCCCGCGTACAACTGTCATATCGACAACAACCATATGCCACAGAGGTTTCCACACCCCGATCGCTGAGCCCTCAGCGACCGGCAGAGCCTAGTGGGCAGTGTTTCCCCGGACAATCAGACGTGCGCCGACAGGGTGCGTAGGATAATTCGACTGCCTCCAAGAGACTGTAGGAAGCAACTGCGGACCGCGTAGGCAACGTCCGCATGCCTAGCATTTTTGCCAGTAGCCTCGGTTCCCAATACCGATCAGCATCCTGTTTCAGCACCATTGAGCAGCACTGTCTGTATAAGGAGGTCAAGATGAATCGCCAAACCAATACCACTCAATTTTTCTACCAGAACGGCAAGCTCGTTACTGTCAACCAAGGTGGGCAACACCGAGCCATATTCCGCAGCGCCGACATACCGCTTGCAGAGTTCGCAAGCGGCGTGAGCCAGGCAGCCGGCCTGCTGGAGGTTGATCAGAACGGCTCCGTACTTAAAGTGTCCGGGGAGGCCGATGACGAAGAATCCCATTGTTACTCAGCATATGGCCATGATCCGAGCCTGCCCTCCCAGCGCACAAGCTCCGGTTTCAATGGTGAGCAGGTAGAGACAGTAGCAGCGGCATACTTGCTCGGTAATGGCTACAGACTATTCAGTCCTAGGCTCTTGAGATTTCACTCAGCGGACAGCATCAGCCCTTTCGGAAATGGCGGCTTGAATGCTTATGCGTATTGCGGCGGTGATCCAGTTAACAACACCGACCCCACCGGGCATTACAGTTTATTTAAGTCAATTACAGGCGGTTATAACACATCAAGACTTGTTCAGAGATACCATGCTGCGAAGCCAACGCTTAGAGTTTTCGCGGAGGCCAAACATCGCTCCATGAGCAAGAATGAATACACAATCCTGAATAGAAACGTACAGAGTCAGGTTGAACACCTGTCGAAGAAGGTAGAAAAATACACAGCCATCAACCGACCCGTATATTCAGGCAAGACAATGCCAGGAAACACTAGCGCCGAGAGGCAAAAACTTAGACTCTACGAAAACCAACTCTCGAATATAAAATCAATGCAAGATGACTTATTAAACTTTAAAAGAATATGGCCAGACGGCCTACATAAGAATCCTCGCTACATGAGCCCGGCAAACCACGAGCGATACAAAAATTTGCTCGAAGAGAAACCTGCAGAACCTGCAGCTGCTCCTCGGGGAAGTCTAATATACGACGCCAACGATCAGGAGTTTCAACGCCAGTATATGGCTGGCGTACCCGTCGGTGAAATTCGCAGGCCTCACACTGATACATGAGATTCGCTTGGCGCGGTAACAGATAGACTGATTCTCATAGTCAGTCGTTGCACGGACGGGCCTCATCGCCGGCAAGCCGGCTCCCACAGGGGCCTGCGTCATGGCTGAAGCGGCCATGAAAAAAGCCCCTCGATTAGAGGGGCTCCGTTTACTCCACAGCCGTCACGCCGCGCTAAAGGTCTTGTGCGGATCAATCACAAACTTCTTCGGCACCCCGGCATCGAACTCGCCATACCCCTCCGGCGCTTGATCCAGGCTGATCACCTGCACCCCCACCACTTCAGCGATGTTGATGCGGTCCCACATGATCGCCTGCATCAGCTGGCGGTTGTACTTCATGGTCGGGGTTTGCCCAGTGTGGAAGCTGTGGGACTTGGCCCAGCCCAAGCCAAAGCGGATGCTCAGCGCGCCGATCTTGGCCGCAGCATCCACCGCGCCCGGGTCTTCGGTCACGTACAGGCCCGGGATGCCGATGTTGCCGGCCACGCGGGTCACCTGCATCAAGGAGTTGAGCACGGTAGCCGGGGCCTCGTGCTTGGCGCCTTCATGGCCGTGGCCACGGGCTTCGAAGCCGACGGCGTCGATCGCGCAATCCACCTCCGGCTCGCCGAGGATATCGACGATCTGCTCGTGCAGCGGGGTGTCCTTGGACAGGTCGACCACTTCGAAGCCCTGGGACTTGGCGTGGGCCAGGCGCAGCGGGTTGAGGTCGCCGACGATCACGCAGGCAGCGCCCAACAGGCGCGCCGAGGCGGCGGCGGCCAGGCCGACCGGGCCGGCGCCCGCGACATACACGGTGCTGCCCGGGCCAACGCCAGCGGTGACGGCGCCGTGGTAGCCGGTGGGCAGGATGTCGGACAGGCAGGTCAGGTCACGGATCTTTTCCATGGCCTTGTCGCGGTCGGGCAGTTTGAGCAGGTTGAAGTCGGCATAGGGCACCAGCACGTATTCGGCCTGGCCGCCGGTCCAGTCGCCCATGTCGACGTAGCCGTAGGCGCCGCCGGCGCGGGCCGGGTTGACGGTCAGGCACACGCCGGTGTGCATCTCTTTGCACGAGCGGCAGCGCCCGCACGCAACGTTGAAGGGCACCGACACCAGGTCGCCGATCTTCAGGCGCTCGACATCGCGGCCCAGCTCGACGATTTCACCGGTGATTTCGTGGCCGAGTACCAGGCCGACCTGGGCAGTGGTGCGGCCACGGACCATGTGCTGGTCGGAGCCGCAGATGTTGGTGGAGACCACCTTGAGGATGACGCCGTGCTCGATCTTCTTGCCGCGCGGGTCCTGCATCTTGGGGTAATCTATTTTCTGCACCTCGACCTTGCCCGCGCCGAGATACACCACTCCACGGTTACCAGACATGCTTCTTACCTCGCTTGATTTGTATTTATGCAGCGGTGGTGAAAGCGCCGCCATCCGTGGGCGGCCTGTGTTACTGGAATGAGGGGAATTGTGGGCCTGATGGGGGC
>NZ_BQHO01000014.1 GCF_021601385.1 Pseudomonas parasichuanensis
CTCAGTAGTGAAACGATGCATCGCCGATGGTAGTGTGGGGTTTCCCCATGTGAGAGTAGGTCATCGTCAAGATTCATTTCGCAAAACCCCTATCTGCGCATGCAGGTAGGGGTTTTGTCTTTTCCGGCAGAACATTGTGCTGTGCCGGGCGAACGTTTCCTCTCTAGGGGTGGCCCTTTTCCTATGCAAGGCTTCGGGGCGTGGCTATCATGCCAGCCTTATTCCGAGTCGAGACTGGCATGCTGAAGTTGTTGAATCTCCTCAAGGATGGCCGGTTCCATTCCGGAGAAGCGCTGGGGGCTGCCCTTGGCATAAGTCGCAGTGCCGTATGGAAACAGCTGCAGCATCTTGAGAGTGAGCTGAGCCTGACCATTCACAAGGTCCGTGGGCGCGGTTATCAGCTGGCTGCGCCGCTGAATCTGCTGGAATCGCAAGCGATTGCTGCGTTCGTACAGGGCGAGCAATGGCCTGTGTTCATCCATGAAAGTATCGACTCGACCAATGCCGAGGGCTTACGGCTCGCGTCGCAAGGGCAGGCTGCCCCATTCCTGGTGCTTGCCGAGCGCCAGACTGCCGGTCGCGGTCGTCGCGGGCGGCAATGGGTGAGCCCGTTTGCTGAAAATCTCTACTTCAGTCTGGTGTTGCGGGTTGAGGGTGGCATGCGTCAGCTTGAAGGGCTGAGCCTGGTAGTTGGCCTGGCGGTGATGCGTACCCTGCAGGCTTTTGGGCTCAAGGATGTGGGGCTCAAATGGCCTAACGATGTCCTGGTAAGGGGGCGCAAGATTACCGGGATCCTGCTGGAGTTGGTTGGTGACCCGGCCGACGTCTGTCATGTGGTGCTGGGTATCGGTATTAATGTGAACATGCAGTCCAGCGAGCAGATCGACCAGCAATGGACCTCCATGCGTAGTGAGGTTGGTTTGGCAGTTGATCGTAATCAGTTGGTCGCGTTGCTCAGTCAACAACTGCAACACGAGCTGGCGCGTCATCGCCGCTACGGCTTTGCAGCATTCCAGGAGGAGTGGGAGCAGGCGCACCTGTGGCAGGGGCGCAAGGTTTCGCTCGTTGCCGGCAATACCCGGATTGATGGCGTAGCGCTTGGCGTGGATGGGCAGGGCGGCTTGCGTCTTGATATAGATGGTGTGGAAAAGAGCTTCAGCGGTGGCGAGCTCAGTCTGAGGTTGCGTGATGATTCTTGAGCTCGACTGCGGGAACAGCTTTATCAAGTGGCGGGTGATTCACGCTGCAGATGCGGCTATCACTGGCGGCGGAATCGTCGACTCCGATCAGGCACTTGTTGCGGCAATCGGTGCGGTCCCTGCGTTGCGCCTGGCAAGTGGTCGAATGGTCAGTGTGCGAAGCGAGGAGGAAACCACAGCCCTTTGCGCCCTTCTTCAGCAGGCCTTCGCCATTGCTGTGAGGGTGGCTCAGCCAGCGCAGGAAATGGCCGGGGTGCGCAATGGCTACGAAGATTTCCAGCGCTTGGGTATGGATCGATGGTTGGGGGCCCTGGGCGCATTCCACCTGGCCAAAGGTGCTTGCCTCGTCATTGATTTCGGCACTGCAGCCAAGGCCGATTTTGTCGCGGCCGATGGTGAGCACCTGGGAGGCTATATTTGCCCTGGTATGCCGCTTATGCGCAGTCAGTTGCGCACCCACACCCGGCGTATCCGTTATGACGATGCATCGGCTGAGCGCGCACTGAACAGTCTGGGTCCTGGGCGTTCGACAGTAGAGGCGGTGGAGCGTGGTTGCGTCTTGATGCTCCAGGGGTTTGCCCGAACGCAAATCGAGCAAGCGAAAGCCCTGTGGGGTGATGATTTCACAGTCTTCCTCACCGGTGGCGATGCCCCTTTGGTGCATGAAGCCGTTCCCCGGGCGCGAGTTGTGCCAGATCTGGTATTCGTTGGTCTGGCCATGGCCTGCCCATTGAGCTGAGGTGTCTATGCGCTGGTTATTTCTGCTGTTACTCGTGCTCAACGTCTTCTATTACGTCTGGCATCAGCAGGAGGCTCCGCTGAGGGTCAAAGAGGTCGCTCCGCTCTCTTTATATAAGGGCAGTCAGCAAGAGATTCGTCTGCTGCGCGAAACCGGTGTTGCGACGCCCGCCAAGCGTCGAGATGAGTGCCTGGTGGTGGGCGGATTTGCTGGTCGTGAGCAGCTCGATGCGCTACGCCAACGGCTGCTGAGTCTCGATATCGCCTCACAGCCAGTGGAAGGGCAGCTTCCTGGGGCCGAGGGTCTCTGGCTTAAAGTGGCCCCGGAAGCCGAGCGTTTACTGGACCAAACAGTCCTGACCATTCTTTCCAAGGATTTCAAAGACTTAAAACACAAAATTATTTTGTGCGAGGGTATTGCAACTGCTGAATAGCTTGATAGAATGGCGCCCGCTTCACAGGGAACACCACTCAGGTGGCAGAACCGGAAGCAGTGTCAAAGTAGCTAAGCTTCAGATTTGATTGAAAAAATTTGAAAAAAAGCTTGACACTAAGGCGGCAGCAAAATAGAATGCCCGTCACATCTGGAGGGATTCCCGAGCGGCCAAAGGGGACGGACTGTAAATCCGTTGCGAGAGCTTCGAAGGTTCGAATCCTTCTCCCTCCACCAGTTTTAGCGAGAGCCGCAAGCTCCGCGGGTATAGTTTAGTGGTAGAACCTCAGCCTTCCAAGCTGATGATGCGGGTTCGATTCCCGCTACCCGCTCCAAGTTTGCAGTTGTTGCGCAATGTGTTTCGCTCTTGTAGCTCAGTTGGTAGAGCACACCCTTGGTAAGGGTGAGGTCAGCGGTTCAAGTCCGCTCAAGAGCTCCATATAAACAAGGCAGATATGAAAATATCTGCCTTTGTTTTATCGGCGGTATGACTATTTCTTCTGCGGAGGACTGTATCGATGGCTAAGGAAAAGTTTGATCGTTCCCTACCTCACGTCAATGTCGGCACTATCGGCCACGTTGACCATGGTAAGACCACTCTGACTGCAGCGCTGACCCGCGTCTGCTCCGAAGTTTTCGGTTCGGCCGTCGTTGAGTTCGACAAGATCGACTCGGCTCCAGAAGAAAAAGCGCGCGGTATCACCATCAACACCGCGCACGTCGAGTACAACTCGAATATTCGTCACTACGCTCACGTTGACTGCCCAGGTCACGCTGACTACGTGAAGAACATGATCACCGGTGCTGCCCAGATGGACGGCGCGATCCTGGTTTGCTCGGCCGCCGATGGTCCGATGCCACAAACCCGTGAGCACATCCTGCTGTCCCGTCAGGTTGGCGTTCCGTACATCGTGGTCTTCCTGAACAAGGCTGACCTGGTAGACGACGCTGAGCTGCTGGAACTGGTCGAGATGGAAGTTCGCGACCTGCTGTCCACCTACGACTTCCCAGGCGACGACACCCCGATCATCATCGGTTCGGCTCGTATGGCGCTGGAAGGCAAAGACGACAACGAAATGGGCACCAGCGCTGTTAAGAAGCTGGTTGAAACTCTGGACAGCTACATCCCAGAGCCAGAGCGTGCTATCGACAAGCCGTTCCTGATGCCAATCGAAGACGTGTTCTCGATCTCGGGTCGCGGTACCGTTGTTACCGGCCGTATCGAGCGTGGTATCGTCCGCGTTCAAGACCCGCTGGAAATCGTTGGTCTGCGTGACACCACCACCACCACCTGCACCGGCGTTGAGATGTTCCGCAAGCTGCTGGACGAAGGTCGTGCTGGCGAGAACTGCGGCGTTCTGCTGCGTGGTACCAAGCGTGACGACGTTGAGCGTGGCCAGGTTCTGGTCAAGCCAGGTTCGGTCAAGCCGCACACCAAGTTCACCGCAGAAGTCTACGTTCTGTCGAAGGAAGAAGGCGGTCGTCACACTCCGTTCTTCAAAGGCTACCGTCCTCAGTTCTACTTCCGTACCACTGACGTGACCGGTAACTGCGAACTGCCGGAAGGCGTTGAAATGGTAATGCCGGGCGACAACATCCAGATGACTGTCACCCTGATCAAGACCATCGCAATGGAAGACGGTCTGCGTTTCGCCATCCGTGAAGGCGGTCGTACCGTCGGCGCTGGTGTCGTAGCAAAAATTATCGAATAAGTAGTTGATTTACTTGATCAGGCCGGTATAATGGCCGGCCTGATACAGCGTTACAGGTCAGTAGCTCAATTGGCAGAGCGACGGTCTCCAAAACCGTAGGTTGGGGGTTCGATTCCCTCCTGACCTGCCATTCACCTCGGTGTGATGGCTTTCTTCTTACAGGATCCTCCTCGATGACCCCCAAAACTGAAGCCCAAGAATCGCGTTTTGATCTGTTCAAGTGGCTGGCTGTAGTGGCTTTGGTGGTTGTTGCTGTCGTGGGTAATCAGTATTACTCGGCATCCCCGATCCTGTATCGCGTTCTCGCACTTCTTGCCCTGGCTGCGGTTGCTGGCGTTGTTGCCCTGCAGACTGCGAAGGGTAAGTCGTTTTTTGCGTTGGCGAAGGAAGCTCGTACCGAGATCCGTAAAGTCGTGTGGCCGACCCGCCAAGAAACCACTCAGACCACGCTCATTGTCGTGGCTGTTGTTCTGGTTATGGCACTGCTGCTGTGGGGTCTCGACTCCCTGCTCGGCTGGGCGGTCTCCTTGATTGTTGGCTAAGGGTGTCCCGTGGCTAAGCGTTGGTACGTAGTGCATGCTTACTCGGGTTACGAGAAGCATGTGATGCGCTCCCTGGTAGAGCGCGTCAAGCTGGCTGGCATGGAAGACGAGTTCGGCGAGATCCTGGTCCCGACCGAAGAAGTCGTTGAAATGCGCAACGGCCAAAAGCGCAAGAGTGAGCGCAAATTCTTCCCTGGCTATGTTTTGGTCCAGATGGAAATGAACGAAGGGACTTGGCACCTTGTCAAGGATACCCCTCGGGTCATGGGTTTCATTGGTGGTACCGCAGACAAGCCTGCGCCAATCACCGATAAAGAGGCAGAGGCCATCCTTCGTCGCGTAGCCGACGGTAGTGATAAGCCGAAGCCGAAGACGCTGTTCGAGCCAGGCGAAGTGGTTCGTGTCATTGATGGTCCGTTCGCCGATTTCAATGGCAGTGTCGAAGAGGTTAACTACGAGAAGAGCCGCCTGCAGGTTGCAGTGCTCATTTTCGGTCGCTCTACTCCGGTAGAGCTCGAGTTCAGCCAGGTCGAGAAGGTCTAGCCGAACGAAGCATCCCATACCCCGCAGCCCTATGTGCTGCGGGGTTTTGTCGTCACTGGGATAAAACGCAAGTCATCCGGGGAGCCATCTGGCGTTCGTACCCGATATTGGAGTAGCTCATGGCTAAGAAGATTCAGGCTTACATCAAGCTGCAAGTAAAGGCCGGCCAGGCCAACCCTAGCCCACCCGTTGGTCCAGCACTGGGTCAACATGGTGTGAACATCATGGAATTCTGCAAGGCCTTCAACGCCCGTACTCAGGGTCAAGAAGCCGGCCTGCCGACTCCTGTGATCATCACTGTCTACAGCGACCGTAGCTTCACCTTCGAAACCAAGAGCACCCCTGCCTCGGTTCTGCTGAAGAAAGCTGCTGGCCTGACCAGTGGTTCGGCTCGCCCGAACACCGTCAAAGTCGGTACCGTTACCCGTGCTCAGCTGGAAGATATCGCCAAAGCTAAACAGGCTGATCTGACCGCCGCTGACCTGGATGCAGCTGTACGCACCATCGCTGGCTCTGCCCGCAGCATGGGCCTGAACGTGGAGGGTGTGTAATGGCTAAGCTGACCAAGCGCCAAAAGGCTATCGCCGAGAAAATCGAAGCAGGCAAGGCCTACAACTTCGAAGAAGCAGCAGCTCTGCTGGCTTCCCTGCCGAATGCCAAATTCGTCGAGTCGTACGACATCGCCGTAAACCTCGGTGTTGATCCGCGTAAATCCGACCAGGTCGTACGTAGCGCTACCGTGCTGCCGCACGGCACTGGCAAGACCGTACGTGTTGCCGTCTTCACCCAGGGTCCAGCTGCTGAGGCCGCTCTGGCTGCCGGCGCTGACCGTGTAGGTATGGACGATCTGGCTGCCGAAATGAAAGCCGGCGACCTGAACTATGACGTCGTCATCGCATCGCCCGATGCCATGCGCGTTGTAGGTCAACTGGGTCAGGTTCTGGGTCCACGCGGCCTGATGCCTAACCCGAAAGTCGGTACCGTTTCGCCAGACGTAGCCACTGCCGTGAAAAACGCCAAGGCTGGTCAGGTTCGCTACCGCACCGACAAAAACGGTATCATCCACACCTCCGTTGGCAAAGTCGGCTTCGAAGCTGGCAAGCTGAAGGAAAACGTTGAAGCCCTGATCGCTGATCTGAAGCGTATCAAGCCGGCCTCTTCGAAAGGTATCTACGTTAAGCGCGTTACCCTGAGCACCACTATGGGCCCAGGTCTGATGATCGATCAGAGCTCGCTGAACGTGTAAGACAATGCTGGCGGGTGTCATGCCCGCCAGCAGCAAAAATTGGGGTCCCTGCCTGGCGGGGGCTATCCAAGACCGTAGGCGGCGCAAGCCTTAAACGACCAGCCTACGCAGATGGTGCTCCCGGTTCCTTACCGAATCAGACACCAAAACGACATCCGGCTTCGGCCAGATGAAACGGTAACAAGCAGGAGTTTTACCCGTGGCAATTAAACTCGAAGACAAGAAGGCCATCGTCGCTGAAGTCAACGAGGCTGCCAAAGTCGCTCTGTCCGCTGTCGTGGCTGATGCCCGTGGTGTGACTGTAGGCGCAATGACCGGACTCCGTAAAGAGGCTCGTGAAGCTGGCGTATACGTACGTGTCGTACGTAACACCCTGCTCAAGCGCGCTGTTGCTGACACTGAATTCAGTGTCCTCAACGACGCCTTCACTGGCCCGACCCTGATCGCTTTCTCCAACGAGCACCCGGGCGCTGCTGCCCGTCTGTTCAAAGAGTTCGCCAAGGGTCAGAGCAAGTTCGAGATCAAGGCAGCTGCGTTTGACGGCAAGTTCATTGCAGCGAACCAGATCGACGTGTTGGCTACCCTGCCGACCCGCGACGAGGCCATCGCGAAGCTGATGAGCGTGATCCAAGGCGCTACCAGCAAGCTGGCCCGTACCCTGGCAGCTATTCGCGACCAGAAAGAAGCTACCGCCGCCTAAGGCGCGCGAAACTCTTTCGAATCATACGTTTAATTTGATAGCTGCTTAGGCTGTCACCCCAATACAGGATTTAAGTCATGTCCCTGACTAACGAGCAAATCATCGAAGCAATCGGCCAGAAAACCGTTCTGGAAGTTGTTGAGCTGATCAAAGCAATGGAAGAAACCTTCGGCGTTACCGCTGCTGTTGCCGCTGCTGGCCCAGCTGCTGCCGCTGCCGTTGTTGAAGAGCAAACCGAGTTCAACGTTGTTCTGGTTGAAGCCGGCGACAAGAAAGTCAACGTGATCAAGGCAGTTCGCGAGCTGACTGGTCTGGGCCTGAAAGAAGCCAAAGAGAAAGTCGATGGCGCTCCTCAGGTTGTAGCTGAAGGCGTTTCGAAAGAAGCCGCTGAAGACGCTAAGAAGAAGCTGGAAGAAGCAGGCGCCAAAGTCGAGCTGAAGTAATTTCGACTGTGCGATGCCAGCCCAAGCGTTAAGCGAAGGGCTGATGGCTGGTGGCTTATGCCACCGGCCTTTTTCCGTTATTGGTGGCCGATCAGGTCGGCCCCGATAACGAGCGGTAACCACCATGAGGGTGGCGCAAACCAAGGGGTTTGCACGATTTTCTGGCTGCTCCCGCCGGGAGATGCCAAACAAGCAGGTGACCAAGCTGGGGAATGCTGATGGCTTACTCATACACTGAGAAAAAACGTATCCGCAAGGACTTTAGCAAGTTGCCGGACGTCATGGACGTGCCTTACCTCCTGGCAATCCAGCTGGATTCGTATCGCGAATTCCTGCAGGCAGGAGCATCCAAGGACCAGTTCCGCGACATCGGCCTGCATGCGGCCTTCAAATCGGTATTCCCGATCATCAGCTACTCCGGCAATGCTGCCCTGGAGTACGTCGGCTACCGCCTGGGTGAGCCGGCCTTCGATGTGAAGGAATGTGTCCTGCGCGGTGTGACCTTCGCGGTCCCGCTGCGGGTGAAGGTGCGCCTGATCATCTTCGACAAGGAATCGTCGAACAAAGCGATCAAGGACATCAAAGAGCAAGAAGTCTACATGGGTGAAATCCCCCTGATGACTGAGAACGGTACCTTCGTTATCAACGGTACCGAGCGTGTGATCGTCTCCCAGCTGCACCGTTCGCCGGGTGTGTTCTTCGACCACGACCGTGGCAAGACCCACAGCTCGGGCAAGCTGCTGTACTCCGCACGCATCATCCCTTACCGCGGTTCGTGGCTGGACTTCGAGTTCGACCCGAAGGACTGCGTGTTCGTCCGTATCGACCGTCGCCGTAAACTGCCGGCCTCGGTACTGCTGCGCGCCCTGGGTTACAGCACCGAAGAGGTTCTGAACACCTTCTACACCACCAACGTGTTCCATGTTTCCGGCGAAAAACTGAGCCTGGAGCTGGTGCCTCAACGTCTGCGTGGTGAAGTCGCGGTCATGGACATCCATGACGAAACCGGCAAAGTCATCGTCGAGCAAGGCCGCCGTATCACCGCGCGCCACATCAACCAGCTGGAAAAGGCTGGCGTGAAGCAGCTGGACGTGCCGCTGGAGTACATGCTGGGCCGCACCACCGCCAAGGCGATCGTGCACCCTGCTACCGGCGAGATCCTGGCCGAGTGCAACACCGAGCTGACCACCGACCTGCTGGTCAAGGTCGCCAAGGCCCAGGTCGTTCGCATCGAAACGCTGTACACCAACGACATCGATTGCGGTCCGTTCATTTCGGACACCCTGAAGATCGACACCACCAGCAACCAACTGGAAGCGCTGGTCGAGATCTACCGCATGATGCGTCCAGGCGAGCCGCCAACCAAGGACGCCGCCGAGACCCTGTTCAACAACCTGTTCTTCAGCGCCGAGCGTTACGATCTGTCCGCCGTTGGCCGCATGAAGTTCAACCGTCGTATCGGTCGTACCGAGATCGAAGGTTCGGGCGTGCTGAGCAAGGAAGACATCGTCGAGGTCCTCAAGACCCTGGTCGACATCCGTAACGGCAAAGGCATCGTCGACGACATCGACCACCTGGGTAACCGTCGCGTCCGTTGCGTCGGCGAGATGGCCGAGAACCAGTTCCGCGTTGGCCTGGTGCGCGTAGAGCGTGCGGTCAAAGAGCGTCTGTCGATGGCTGAAAGCGAAGGCCTGATGCCGCAAGACCTGATCAACGCCAAGCCGGTTGCGGCGGCGGTGAAAGAGTTCTTCGGTTCCAGCCAGCTCTCGCAGTTCATGGACCAGAACAACCCGCTCTCCGAGATCACCCACAAGCGCCGCGTTTCCGCACTCGGCCCTGGCGGTCTGACCCGTGAGCGCGCTGGCTTCGAAGTCCGTGACGTACACCCGACCCACTACGGCCGTGTGTGCCCGATCGAAACGCCGGAAGGCCCGAACATCGGTCTGATCAACTCCCTGGCGGCCTACGCCCGCACCAACCAGTACGGCTTCCTGGAAAGCCCGTACCGCGTGGTGAAAGAGGGTGTGGTCAGCGACGACATCGTGTTCCTGTCCGCGATCGAAGAAGCCGATCACGTCATCGCCCAGGCTTCGGCCGCGATGAACGAGAAGAAGCAGCTGATCGACGAGCTGGTTGCGGTCCGTCACCTGAACGAATTCACCGTCAAGGCGCCGGAAGACGTCACCCTGATGGACGTTTCGCCGAAGCAGGTAGTTTCGGTTGCTGCGTCGCTGATTCCGTTCCTCGAGCACGACGACGCCAACCGTGCGTTGATGGGTTCGAACATGCAGCGTCAGGCTGTACCTACCCTGCGTGCAGACAAGCCGCTGGTCGGTACCGGCATGGAGCGCAACGTTGCCCGTGACTCCGGCGTCTGCGTCGTGGCTCGTCGTGGTGGCGTGATCGACTCCGTCGATGCCAGCCGCATCGTGGTGCGTGTTGCCGATGACGAAGTAGAAACCGGTGAAGCCGGTGTCGACATCTACAACCTGACCAAATACACCCGTTCCAACCAGAACACCTGCATCAACCAGCGTCCGCTGGTGAGCAAGGGTGACGTGGTCAAGCGCAACGACATCATGGCCGACGGCCCGTCCACCGACATGGGTGAACTGGCACTGGGTCAGAACATGCGCATCGCGTTCATGGCCTGGAACGGTTTCAACTTCGAAGACTCCATCTGTCTGTCGGAGCGCGTGGTTCAGGAAGACCGCTTCACCACGATCCACATCCAGGAACTGACCTGTGTGGCCCGTGACACCAAGCTTGGCCCAGAGGAAATCACCGCGGACATCCCGAACGTGGGTGAAGCTGCGCTGAACAAGCTGGACGAAGCCGGTATCGTCTACGTAGGTGCCGAAGTCGGCGCTGGCGACATCCTGGTCGGTAAGGTCACTCCGAAAGGCGAGACCCAACTGACGCCGGAAGAAAAACTGCTGCGCGCGATCTTCGGTGAGAAGGCCAGCGACGTCAAAGACACCTCCCTGCGCGTGCCGACCGGCACCAAAGGTACCGTCATCGACGTACAGGTCTTCACCCGCGATGGCGTCGAGCGCGATAGCCGCGCCCTGTCCATCGAGAAGATGCAGCTGGACGAGATCCGCAAGGACCTGAACGAAGAGTTCCGCATCGTCGAAGGCGCAACCTTCGAGCGTCTGCGTTCCGCGCTGAACGGCCAGGTGGTTGACGGTGGTGCGGGCCTGAAGAAAGGCACCGTGATCACTGACGACGTGCTGAACGGTCTGGAGCACGGCCAGTGGTTCAAACTGCGCATGGCCGAAGATGCACTGAACGAGCAGCTGGAAAAGGCTCAGCAGTACATCGTCGACCGCCGCCGTCTGCTGGACGACAAGTTCGAAGACAAGAAGCGCAAGCTGCAGCAGGGCGATGACCTGGCACCGGGCGTACTGAAGATCGTCAAGGTCTACCTGGCAATCCGTCGTCGCATCCAGCCGGGCGACAAGATGGCCGGCCGCCACGGTAACAAAGGTGTGGTCTCGGTGATCATGCCGGTCGAAGACATGCCGCACGACGCTAACGGTACGCCGGTCGACGTAGTACTGAACCCGCTGGGCGTACCTTCGCGTATGAACGTCGGTCAGATCCTTGAAACCCACCTGGGCCTCGCGGCCAAAGGTCTGGGCGAGAAGATCGATCGCATGATCGAAGAACAGCGTAAAGCCGCTGAGCTGCGTGGCTTCCTCACCGAGATCTACAACGAGATCGGTGGTCGTCAGGAGAACCTGGAAGAGTTCACCGACGAAGAGATCCTCGCCCTGGCGCACAACTTGAAGAAGGGCGTGCCAATGGCCACTCCAGTCTTCGACGGTGCCAAGGAAAGCGAGATCAAGGCCATGCTGAAACTGGCAGACCTGCCAGAAAGCGGCCAGATGGTGCTGTTCGACGGCCGTACCGGCAACAAGTTCGAGCGTGCTGTGACCGTCGGTTACATGTACATGCTCAAGCTGAACCACTTGGTGGACGACAAGATGCACGCGCGTTCCACTGGTTCCTACAGCCTGGTTACCCAGCAGCCGCTGGGTGGTAAGGCGCAGTTCGGTGGTCAGCGTTTCGGGGAGATGGAAGTGTGGGCGCTGGAAGCATACGGCGCGGCATACACCCTGCAAGAAATGCTCACAGTGAAGTCGGACGACGTGAACGGCCGTACCAAGATGTACAAGAACATCGTGGATGGCGATCACCGTATGGAGCCGGGCATGCCCGAGTCCTTCAACGTGTTGATCAAAGAGATCCGTTCGCTCGGTATCGACATCGATCTGGAAACCGAATAACACGTGACGCGAAGGGGAGTGCGGCAGCTGATGCCCACTCCCTGCTCCGCCAGGAGGAAAGGCCTTGAAAGACCTACTGAATTTGCTGAAAAACCAGGGTCAAGTCGAAGAGTTCGACGCCATCCGTATCGGTCTGGCGTCGCCTGAAATGATCCGTTCGTGGTCGTTCGGTGAAGTCAAGAAGCCGGAAACCATCAACTACCGTACGTTCAAACCTGAGCGTGACGGCCTGTTCTGCGCCAAGATCTTTGGCCCAGTCAAGGACTACGAGTGCCTGTGCGGCAAGTACAAGCGCCTCAAGCACCGCGGTGTCATCTGCGAGAAGTGCGGCGTTGAAGTCGCGCTGGCAAAAGTTCGTCGTGAGCGCATGGCGCACATCGAACTGGCCTCGCCGGTTGCCCACATCTGGTTCCTGAAGTCGCTGCCGTCCCGTATCGGCCTGCTGATGGACATGACCCTGCGTGACATCGAGCGCGTGCTCTACTTCGAGAGCTATGTCGTTATCGACCCGGGCATGACCACCCTCGAGAAGGGTCAGCTGCTCAACGACGAGCAGTACTTCGAAGCGCTGGAAGAGTTCGGTGACGACTTCGACGCCCGCATGGGTGCCGAGGCTGTCCGCGAGCTGCTGCACGCTATCGACCTGGAGCACGAGATTGGCCGTCTGCGCGAAGAAATTCCGCAAACCAACTCGGAAACCAAGATCAAGAAGCTGTCCAAGCGCCTGAAGCTGATGGAAGCTTTCCAGGGCTCGGGCAACCTGCCTGAGTGGATGGTCCTGACCGTCCTGCCAGTGCTGCCGCCGGACCTGCGTCCGCTGGTGCCGCTGGATGGCGGCCGCTTCGCGACCTCCGACCTGAACGACCTGTATCGTCGGGTGATCAACCGTAACAACCGTCTGAAGCGCCTGCTCGATCTGTCGGCGCCGGACATCATCGTGCGCAACGAAAAGCGCATGCTGCAGGAAGCAGTCGACGCCCTGCTCGACAACGGCCGTCGCGGTCGCGCCATCACTGGCTCGAACAAGCGTCCGCTGAAGTCGCTGGCCGACATGATCAAAGGTAAGCAAGGTCGTTTCCGTCAGAACTTGCTCGGTAAGCGCGTGGACTACTCCGGCCGTTCGGTAATTACCGTAGGCCCGACCCTGCGCCTGCACCAGTGCGGTCTGCCGAAGAAGATGGCCCTCGAGCTGTTCAAGCCGTTCATTTTCGGCAAGCTGGAAATGCGTGGTCTGGCGACCACCATCAAGGCTGCCAAGAAGATGGTCGAGCGCGAGCTGCCAGAGGTATGGGACGTTCTCGCCGAAGTGATTCGCGAACACCCCGTACTGCTCAACCGTGCACCGACCCTTCACCGTCTGGGTATCCAGGCCTTTGAACCGGTACTGATCGAAGGTAAGGCTATCCAGCTGCACCCGCTGGTCTGCGCCGCGTACAACGCCGACTTCGACGGTGACCAGATGGCCGTTCACGTGCCGCTGACGCTGGAAGCCCAGCTCGAAGCGCGCGCGCTGATGATGTCGACCAACAACATTCTGTCGCCAGCCAACGGTGAGCCAATCATCGTTCCGTCGCAGGACGTTGTACTGGGTCTGTACTACATGACCCGTGAAGCCATCAACGCCAAGGGCGAAGGTCGCGTATTCGCCGACCTGCAGGAAGTCGACCGCGTATTCCGCGCCGGCGAAGCTGCCCTGCACGCGAAAATCAAGGTTCGTATCAACGAAACCGTGAAAGAGCGTGATGGTTCGGTGGTCAAGAATACCCGCATCGTCGACACCACCGTCGGCCGTGCGCTGCTGTTCCAGGTTGTACCGGCAGGCCTGCCGTACGACGTGGTCAACCAGCCGATGAAGAAGAAGGCGATCTCCAAGCTGATCAACCAGTGCTACCGCGTGGTTGGTCTGAAAGAGACCGTTATCTTCGCTGACCAGCTGATGTACACCGGTTTCGCTTACTCGACCATTTCCGGCGTTTCCATCGGTGTTAACGACTTCGTTATCCCGGACGAGAAAGCCCGCATCATCGGTAACGCTACCGATGAAGTGAAGGAAATCGAGAGCCAGTACGCCTCCGGCCTGGTAACCCAGGGCGAGAAGTACAACAAGGTCATCGACTTGTGGTCGAAGGCGAACGACGAAGTGTCCAAGGCGATGATGGCCAACCTCTCGAAAGAGAAGGTCATCGACCGCGAAGGCAAGGAAGTCGAGCAAGAGTCCTTCAACTCGATGTACATGATGGCTGACTCCGGTGCTCGTGGTTCCGCGGCTCAGATCCGTCAGCTGGCCGGTATGCGTGGCCTGATGGCCAAGCCGGACGGCTCGATCATCGAGACGCCGATCACCGCGAACTTCCGTGAAGGTCTGAGCGTACTGCAGTACTTCATCTCGACTCACGGTGCTCGTAAGGGTCTGGCGGATACCGCACTGAAGACTGCGAACTCCGGTTACCTGACTCGCCGTCTGGTGGACGTTGCTCAAGACTTGGTCGTGACCGAGATCGACTGCGGCACCGACCAGGGTCTGCTGATGACCCCGCACATCGAAGGCGGCGACGTTGTCGAGCCGCTGGGTGAGCGCGTACTGGGTCGTGTCATCGCTCGCGACGTGTTCAAGCCAGGTACCGAGGACGTCATCGTTCCTGCCGGCACCCTGGTCGACGAGCAGTGGGTCGAGTTCATCGAGCTGAACAGCATCGACGAAGTGGTCGTGCGTTCGCCGATCAGCTGCGAAACCCGTTACGGCATCTGCGCCAAGTGCTACGGTCGCGACCTGGCTCGCGGTCACCAGGTGAACATCGGTGAAGCTGTCGGCGTTATCGCTGCACAGTCGATCGGTGAGCCGGGTACCCAGCTGACCATGCGTACGTTCCACATCGGTGGTGCTGCAAGCCGTACTTCGGCTGCCGACAGCGTCCAGGTGAAGAACGGCGGTATGGTGCGTCTGCACAACCTGAAGCAGGTCGAGCGTGCCGATGGCAACCTGGTTGCCGTATCGCGTTCCGGCGAGCTGGCCATTGCCGACGAATTCGGCCGTGAGCGTGAGCGCTACAAGCTGCCTTACGGTGCGGTGATTTCGGTCAAGGAAGGTGAGAAGGTCGAAGCTGGCGCCATCGTCGCCAAGTGGGACCCGCACACCCACCCGATCGTTACCGAGCTGAAAGGTACCGTGACCTTCGTGGGCATGGAAGAAAACATCACCATCAAGCGCCAGACCGACGAGCTGACCGGTCTGACCAACATTGAGGTGCTGGACGTCAAGGATCGCCCTGCCGCAGGCAAGGAAATCCGTCCGGCCATCAAGATGGTCGATGCCAATGGCAAGGATCTGTACCTGCCAGGTACCGACGTACCTGCTCAGTACTTCCTGCCAGCCAACGCCCTCGTCGGTGTGGCTGACGGTGCTCAGATCGGCGTCGGTGACGTTATTGCGCGTATTCCGCAAGAAACCTCGAAGACCCGCGACATCACCGGTGGTCTGCCGCGCGTTGCCGACCTGTTCGAAGCGCGTCGTCCGAAGGAAGCCTCGATCCTGGCTGAAGTCAGCGGCACCATCGCGTTCGGTAAAGAGACCAAGGGCAAGCGTCGTCTGGTCATTACCCCGACCGACGGTAGCGATCCGTACGAAGAGCTGATTCCGAAGTGGCGCCACCTGAACGTCTTCGAAGGCGAACAGGTAAACCGCGGCGAAGTTATCTCCGACGGCCCGAGCGATCCGCACGACATCCTGCGCCTGCTGGGTGTGAGCGCGCTGGCGAAGTACATCGTCAACGAGATCCAGGACGTTTACCGTCTGCAAGGCGTTAAGATCAACGACAAGCACATCGAGACCATCCTGCGTCAGATGCTGCGCAAGGTCGAGATCGCCGAGTCGGGCGATTCCAGCTTCATCAAGGGCGACCAGATGGAACTGACTCAGGTTCTGGTAGAGAACGAGCGTCTCGCCAGCGAAGACAAGTTCATCTCGAAGTTCACCCGTGTGCTGCTGGGTATCACCAAGGCCTCGCTGTCCACCGAATCGTTCATCTCGGCGGCTTCCTTCCAGGAAACCACCCGCGTACTGACCGAAGCGGCGGTAACCGGCAAGCGCGACTACCTGCGCGGCCTGAAAGAGAACGTGGTCGTGGGTCGTCTGATCCCGGCCGGTACCGGTCTGGCCTATCACAGCGAGCGCAAGCGTCGCCGTGAAGCAGACAAGCCGCTGCGTGTGAGCGCCAGTGAGGTGGAAGCCGCACTGACCGAAGCGCTGAACTCCAGCGGTAACTAAGTACAGGGCAGGGCCCCGGCAAGCCTCGCGCGACCATCGATGACATGAAATGTTGCCGATGATCGGGCGGGGAGGGCCGGGGCCTCGTCTTGACTGGGTGCAAGATCCTCCGTAGACTTTTGTACCCTTAAATTTGGTGAGGCTCCGTCTCGCCAATTTTTGGCTTTCTTGCAAGACAATTGAGTCGCAAGGCAATCAGTGGAGCTAGTAGATGGCAACTATCAACCAGCTGGTACGTCAGCCGCGTAAGCGTTCGGTCGAGAAATCGGACGTTCCTGCGCTGCAGAACTGCCCGCAACGTCGTGGCGTGTGCACCCGCGTGTACACCACTACGCCGAAAAAACCTAACTCGGCACTGCGTAAAGTATGCCGTGTGCGTCTGACCAACGGTTTCGAGGTTTCCTCGTACATCGGTGGTGAAGGCCACAACCTGCAAGAGCACAGCGTCGTCCTGATCCGTGGCGGCCGTGTAAAAGACTTGCCAGGTGTTCGTTACCACACCGTTCGCGGCTCTCTGGATACTTCGGGCGTCAAAGGCCGTAACCAGGGTCGTTCCAAGTACGGTACCAAGCGTCCGAAGTAATCGGCCGTTTGCAGACATCCATTTTTTTGAGTCGATAAGAGTAAGGTCGGGCAGGGGTCGAAGACCCACGTCCCGGGCTAACCTGAAGACCGTTTGAGGGCTTATCATGCCAAGACGTCGTGTAGCAGCAAAACGTGAGATTCTTGACGATCCGAAGTACGGATCCCAGATCCTCGCCAAGTTCATGAACCACGTGATGGAAAGCGGCAAGAAGGCCGTAGCCGAGCGCATCGTTTACGGTGCCCTGGATACCGTCAAAGCACGCAAGAACAGCGACCCCCTGGAAATCTTCGAGAAAGCTCTCGACGCCATCGCTCCGCTGGTCGAAGTTAAGTCCCGCCGTGTTGGCGGTGCCACTTACCAGGTCCCGGTTGAAGTTCGTCCATCCCGTCGTAATGCTCTGGCAATGCGCTGGCTCGTAGACTACGCCCGCAAGCGCGGCGAGAAGTCGATGGCTCTGCGCCTGGCTGGCGAACTGCTGGACGCTGCCGAAGGCAAAGGTGCTGCAGTCAAGAAGCGTGAAGACGTTCACCGTATGGCTGAAGCCAACAAAGCGTTCTCGCACTACCGCTTCTAATTCAAGCATCAATCATTTTGCGAGGGCTTTATGGCTCGTACTACAGCAATTAACCGCTACCGTAACATTGGTATCTGTGCCCACGTTGACGCGGGCAAGACTACCACTACCGAGCGGATCCTGTTCTACACAGGTCTGAGCCACAAGATGGGCGAGGTGCACGACGGCGCCGCGACCACCGACTGGATGGTGCAGGAGCAAGAGCGCGGTATCACCATTACCTCCGCTGCTGTTACTACCTTCTGGAAGGGTTCCCGTGGTCAGTACGACAACTACCGCGTAAACGTCATCGATACCCCCGGCCACGTTGACTTCACCATTGAAGTAGAGCGTTCGCTGCGTGTACTCGACGGCGCGGTCGTTGTGTTCTGCGGTACCTCCGGCGTTGAGCCGCAGTCCGAAACCGTATGGCGTCAGGCCAACAAGTACGGCGTTCCACGTGTTGTCTACGTGAACAAGATGGACCGTGCTGGTGCCAACTTCCTGCGCGTTATCGGCCAGATCAAGAACCGCCTGGGTCACACCCCGGTTCCGGTCCAGCTGGCTATCGGTGCGGAAGACGACTTCCAGGGTCAGGTTGACCTGATCAAGATGAAAGCCATCTACTGGAACGACGACGACAAGGGTACTACCTACCGCGAGGAAGAAATTCCTGCTGAGCTGGTGGACCTGGCCAACGAATGGCGCAGCAACATGGTCGAGGCTGCTGCCGAAGCCAACGAAGAGCTGATGAACAAGTACCTTGAAGAAGGTGACCTGTCCGTCGAAGACATCAAGGCTGGTCTGCGCGCCCGTACCCTGGCGAGCGAGATCGTTCCTGCCGTCTGCGGTTCCTCGTTCAAGAACAAGGGCGTTCCCCTGGTTCTCGATGCCGTTATCGACTTCCTGCCTGCGCCAACCGAGATCCCTGCGATCAAGGGTATCCACCCTGATCTGATCGACGTGCCGAAGGACGAAGTCACTGCAGAACAGTACGACGAGCGTCCTGCTGACGACAACGAGCCGTTCTCGGCCTTGGCGTTCAAGATCGCTACCGACCCGTTCGTGGGTACTCTGACCTTCGTCCGCGTTTACTCGGGCTTCCTGACCTCCGGTGACTCCGTCATCAACTCGGTCAAAGGCAAGAAAGAGCGCGTTGGCCGTATGGTTCAGATGCACGCTAACCAGCGTGAAGAGATCAAAGAAGTGCGCGCTGGCGACATCGCTGCTCTGATCGGCATGAAGGACGTCACCACCGGTGACACCCTGTGCAACGCCGACAAGCCGATCATCCTCGAGCGTATGGACTTCCCTGAGCCGGTAATTTCGCTCTCCGTAGAGCCGAAAACCAAGGCTGACCAGGAGAAGATGGGTATCGCTCTGGGCAAGCTGGCCCAGGAAGACCCGTCGTTCCGCGTCAAGACCGACGAAGAAACCGGCCAGACCATCATCTCCGGTATGGGTGAGCTGCACCTGGACATCCTCGTTGACCGCATGAAGCGCGAGTTCAACGTCGAGTGCAACGTCGGCAAGCCGCAGGTTTCGTACCGCGAGAAGATCACCAAGTCCAACGTCGAGATCGAAGGCAAGTTCGTTCGTCAGTCGGGTGGTCGTGGTCAGTTCGGTCACTGCTGGATCCGTTTCTCGGAGCCGGACGTCGACGAGAAAGGCAACATCACCGAAGGTCTGGTGTTCACCAACGAAGTCGTTGGTGGTGTGATTCCTAAGGAATTCATCGCCCCGATCCAGAAGGGTATCGAAGAGCAGATGAAAAACGGCGTTGTTGCCGGCTATCCGCTGCTCGGCCTGAAGGCCACGGTATTCGACGGTTCGTACCACGACGTCGACTCCAACGAAATGGCGTTCAAGATCGCCGCTTCGATGGCGACCAAGCAACTGGCCCAGAAGGGTGGTGGCGTGGTGCTTGAGCCGATCATGAAGGTCGAAGTTGTAACCCCGGAAGACTACCTGGGTGACGTGATGGGTGACCTGAGCCGTCGTCGCGGGATGATCCAGGGTAATGAAGACTCGGTGTCCGGCAAGGTAATCACTGCTGAGGTACCGCTCGGAGAGATGTTCGGTTACGCGACCGACGTTCGTTCCATGTCTCAGGGTCGCGCAAGCTACTCCATGGAATTCTCCAAATACGCCGAAGCTCCGTCGAACATCGTCGAAGCACTCGTTAAAAAACAAGGCTAATCCCCTTTAGGCAAGAGGTTCACTGTCGTGGCTAAAGAAAAATTTGATCGTTCCCTTCCCCACGTTAACGTCGGCACCATCGGCCACGTTGACCACGGTAAGACCACTCTGACCGCAGCTCTGACTCGCGTCTGCTCCGAAGTTTTCGGTTCGGCAGTCGTTGAGTTCGACAAGATCGACTCGGCTCCAGAAGAAAAAGCGCGCGGTATCACCATCAACACCGCTCACGTCGAGTACAACTCGAACATTCGTCACTACGCTCACGTTGACTGCCCAGGTCACGCTGACTACGTGAAGAACATGATCACCGGTGCTGCCCAGATGGACGGCGCGATCCTGGTTTGCTCGGCCGCCGATGGTCCGATGCCACAAACCCGTGAGCACATCCTGCTGTCCCGTCAGGTTGGCGTTCCGTACATCGTGGTCTTCCTGAACAAGGCTGACCTGGTAGACGACGCTGAGCTGCTGGAACTGGTCGAGATGGAAGTTCGCGACCTGCTGTCCACCTACGACTTCCCAGGCGACGACACCCCGATCATCATCGGTTCGGCTCGTATGGCGCTGGAAGGCAAAGACGACAACGAAATGGGCACTACCGCTGTCAAGAAGCTGGTAGAAACTCTGGATGCCTACATCCCTGAGCCAGTTCGTGCCATCGACCAGCCGTTCCTGATGCCGATCGAAGACGTATTCTCGATCTCGGGTCGTGGTACCGTTGTTACCGGCCGTATCGAGCGTGGCATCGTCCGCGTTCAGGATCCGCTGGAAATCGTTGGTCTGCGTGACACCACCACCACCACCTGCACCGGCGTTGAGATGTTCCGCAAGCTGCTGGACGAAGGTCGTGCTGGCGAGAACTGCGGCGTCCTGCTGCGTGGTACCAAGCGTGACGACGTTGAGCGTGGCCAGGTTCTGGTCAAGCCAGGTTCGGTCAAGCCGCACACCAAGTTCACCGCAGAAGTCTACGTTCTGTCGAAAGAAGAAGGCGGCCGTCACACTCCGTTCTTCAAAGGCTACCGTCCTCAGTTCTACTTCCGTACCACTGACGTGACCGGTAACTGCGAACTGCCGGAAGGCGTTGAAATGGTAATGCCGGGCGACAACATCCAGATGACTGTCACCCTGATCAAGACCATCGCAATGGAAGACGGTCTGCGTTTCGCCATCCGTGAAGGCGGTCGTACCGTCGGCGCCGGCGTCGTAGCCAAAATCATCGAGTAATCACTCGACCGATTGAAAAAGCCCCCGCTCAGCGGGGGCTTTTTTTATTGGGTTGACACTAAATTGGGGCGTCTATAGAATCACGCCTCCTTTTAGCGGGCGTAGTGCGTCCGTTGGGAACAGCCTGGAGTCTGAAATCCAATGCAAAATCAGCAAATCCGTATCAGGTTGAAGGCTTTCGACCATCGCCTGATCGACCAATCCACCCAGGAAATCGTGGAAACCGCGAAACGTACTGGTGCACAAGTGCGTGGTCCAATTCCACTGCCTACCCGCAAAGAGCGTTTCACCGTTCTGGTCTCCCCGCACGTCAACAAAGACGCGCGTGACCAGTACGAGATTCGCACTCATAAGCGTGTTCTGGACATCGTCCAGCCAACGGATAAAACCGTTGACGCGCTGATGAAGCTTGATCTGGCGGCCGGCGTGGAAGTACAGATCAGCCTCGGCTAAGACTTCGGTCTGGTCGTGTAACGCTCTGAAATGGGCGGCCATAGCGGGTGAAAGCCCCGTACACTCATGAGGTTTACAACATGACTATTGGTGTAGTCGGTCGAAAAGCGGGTATGACCCGTATTTTCACCGAAGAAGGTGTCTCCATTCCGGTCACGGTCATTGAGATCGAGCCGAATCGTGTCACCCAGTTCAAAACCGAAGAAACTGATGGCTACCGTGCAGTGCAAGTCACTGTCGGCGAGCGTCGTGCTTCGCGTGTGACCGCCGCTCAGGCTGGCCACTTTGCCAAGGCCAACGTTGCCGCTGGTCGCGGTGTCTGGGAGTTCCGTCTTGAAGAAGGCGATTTCCAGGCTGGCGATCTGATCAAAGCTGAACTCTTCACTGCAGGCCAGCTGGTAGACGTAACCGGTCAGTCCAAGGGTAAAGGCTTCGCCGGTACCATCAAGCGTTGGAACTTCCGTGGTCAAGATAACACCCACGGTAACTCCGTATCGCACCGTGTCCCTGGCTCCATCGGCCAGTGCCAGACTCCTGGTCGTGTATTCAAGGGCAAGAAAATGTCCGGTCACATGGGCGCTGAGCGCGTGACTGTGCAGTCCCTGGAAGTAGTACGCGTAGACGCTGAACGCAACCTGCTGCTGATCAAGGGTGCCGTTCCAGGCGCTACTGGCGGCGACGTGGTTGTGCGTCCAGCTGTCAAGGCTCGCGGGTAAGGGGAAGCTGACATGCAACTTAATGTAAATGACGCTCAGGCGATCGAAGTTTCCGAACTGACTTTCGGTGGCGAATTCAACGAGACGCTGGTACACCAAGCAGTCGTGGCCTACATGGCCGGCGGCCGTCAGGGCACCAAGCAGCAGAAGACCCGTTCTGACGTAGCCGGTGGCGGTAAGCGCCCATGGCGTCAGAAAGGTACTGGCCGTGCTCGTGCCGGTACTACCCGTGGTCCGATCTGGCGTGGCGGTGGTGTAACCTTCGCAGCTCGTCCTCAGGATCACTCGCAGAAGCTCAACAAGAAGATGTATCGCGCAGCTCTGCGCTCCATCCTCGCTGAGCTGGTGCGTAGCGACCGTCTGGTCGTGGTTCAGGACTTCGCTGTTGAAGCCCCGAAAACCAAAGACCTGCTGAACAAGCTGAACGGCATGGGTCTGAGCGATGTTCTGATCGTTTCGGACGCTGTTGATCAGAACCTGTACCTGGCTGCTCGCAACCTGCCGCACGTCGACGTACGTGACGTTCAAGGTTCCGACCCGGTCAGTCTGATCGCATACGAGAAGGTGTTGATCACCGTCTCGGCCGTGAAGAAATTCGAGGAGCTGCTGGGATGAACCAGGAACGCGTATTCAAAGTCCTCCTTGGCCCGCACGTTTCCGAGAAGGCTACCGTTCTGGCTGAGAAGAAAGGCCAGTTCGTATTCAAGGTTGCTACCGATGCAACCAAGCTGGAAATCAAGAAAGCTGTCGAAGGCCTGTTCAACGTAAAAGTTGAAAACGTGTCGACTGTTAACGTTCTGGGTAAAACCAAGCGTACCGCACGTGGTCTGGGCAAGCGTAATGACTGGAAGAAGGCGATCGTCTCCCTTCAGCCAGGCCAAGATCTCGATTTCAGCAGCAGTGCTGAGTAAGGAAGGGGTGCATCATGGCAATCGTTAAATGCAAACCGACTTCCCCTGGCCGCCGTTTTGTGGTCAAGGTGGTCAACAAGGAGCTGCACAAAGGCGCTCCTCACGCACCGCTGATCGAGAAAAAATCGAAGTCTGGTGGTCGTAACAACAATGGCCGCATCACCACGCGTCACGTGGGTGGTGGTCATAAGCAGCACTACCGTCTGGTCGACTTCCGTCGCAACGACAAGGATGGCATTCCTGCCACCGTCGAGCGTATCGAATACGATCCAAACCGTACTGCTCACATCGCCCTGCTGTGCTACGCAGACGGTGAGCGTCGCTACATCATCGCCCCTAAAGGCGTGAGTGCTGGCGACCAGCTGATCGCAGGTGCCCTGGCCCCAATCAAGGCCGGTAACTCCCTGCAGCTGCGCAACATTCCAGTAGGTAGCACCATTCACGGCATCGAACTGAAGCCGGGTAAAGGTGCTCAGATCGCTCGTTCCGCTGGTGCTTCGGCTCAGCTGATCGCTCGCGAAGGTGTCTACGTGACCCTGCGTCTGCGCTCTGGTGAAATGCGTAAAGTCCTGGCTGAGTGCCGTGCGACCCTGGGCGAAGTCTCGAACTCCGAGCACAGCCTGCGTTCGCTGGGTAAAGCTGGTGCCAAACGCTGGCGCGGCGTTCGCCCAACCGTTCGTGGTGTTGCCATGAACCCGGTTGACCACCCGCATGGTGGTGGTGAAGGTCGTACCTCCGGTGGTCGTCATCCGGTATCGCCATGGGGCTTCCCAACCAAGGGTGCTAAAACCCGTGGTAATAAGCGTACCGACAACATGATCGTCCGTCGTCGCAAGTAACTAGAGGGATACGACAGTGCCACGTTCTCTGAAAAAAGGTCCTTTTATCGATCTTCACCTGTTGAAGAAGGTCGAAGTGGCGGTGGAGAAGAACGATCGCAAGCCAGTTAAAACCTGGTCGCGCCGTTCGATGATCCTGCCACAAATGGTCGGTCTGACCATCGCGGTACACAACGGTCGCCAACACGTCCCAGTTCTCGTGAACGAAGACATGGTCGGCCACAAACTGGGCGAGTTCGCCGGTACCCGCACCTACCGCGGGCACGTGGCTGACAAGAAAGCCAAGCGTTAAGGGGTAAGGAAATGGAAGTAGCCGCTAAGTTGTCGGGCGCTCGCATCTCCGCCCAGAAAGCCCGCTTGGTCGCCGACCAGATCCGCGGGAAGAAGGTGGGCGAAGCGCTCAACCTGTTGGCCTTCAGCAGCAAAAAAGCCGCTGAAATCATGAAGAAAGTCCTCGAGTCGGCCGTTGCCAACGCCGAACACAACGAAGGCGCAGACGTTGATGACCTGAAGGTCTCCACCGTCTTCGTCAACGAAGGGCGTTCGCTGAAGCGCATCATGCCGCGTGCCAAAGGCCGCGCTGATCGCATCGTCAAGCGGTCTTGCCATATCACTGTCAAGGTTGCGGACAAGTAACGGAGTCGATCAGATGGGTCAGAAAGTACATCCCACTGGCATTCGCCTGGGAATCGTCAAGGAGCACACCTCCGTCTGGTACGCAGACGGCGCGACTTACGCAGATTACCTGCTGAAGGATCTGCAAACTCGCGAGTACCTCCAAGACAAACTAAAAAGCGCGTCCGTAAGCCGTATCGATATTCATCGTCCGGCTCAAACTGCACGCATCACCATCCACACCGCTCGTCCCGGTATCGTTATCGGCAAGAAAGGTGAAGATGTTGAGAAGCTGCGTCAGGACCTGACCAAGCAGATGGGTGTGCCTGTGCACATCAACATCGAAGAGATCCGCAAGCCGGAACTCGACGCTATGCTGGTTGCTCAGAGCGTAGCCCAGCAGCTGGAACGCCGCGTAATGTTCCGTCGCGCCATGAAGCGCGCCGTACAGAACGCCATGCGTATTGGTGCCAAGGGCATCAAGATCCAGGTGAGCGGTCGTCTCGGCGGTGCCGAGATCGCACGTACCGAGTGGTATCGCGAAGGTCGTGTGCCCCTGCACACCCTGCGTGCCGATATCGACTACAACACCTACGAAGCTCACACCACCTACGGTGTGATCGGTGTCAAGGTTTGGATCTTCAAAGGCGAAGTGATTGGTGGTCGCCAGGAAGAGCTGAAGCCTCAAGCACCAGCGCCTCGTAAAAAAGCTGCTAAGTAAGGGGTACGCCAAATGTTGCAACCAAAGCGTACAAAATTCCGCAAGCAGATGACTGGCCACAACCGTGGTCTGGCACTGCGCGGTAGCAAGGTCAGCTTCGGCGAGTTCGCTCTGAAAGCTGTCGCCCGCGGTCGTCTCACCGCTCGCCAGATCGAGTCGGCACGTCGTGCTCTGACCCGTCACGTTAAGCGTGGCGGCAAGATCTGGATCCGTGTGTTCCCGGACAAGCCGGTTACCAAGAAGCCTCTCGAAGTGCGGATGGGTAAAGGTAAGGGTTCCGTGGAATACTGGGTTGCCCAGATTCAGCCAGGCAAAGTCCTGTACGAGATCGAGGGTGTTTCTGAAGAGCTGGCGCGCGAAGCTTTCGCCCTGGCCGCTGCAAAGCTGCCTCTCGCCACCTCCTTTGTTAAGCGGACGGTGATGTGATGAAAGCGAATGAACTTCGTGAAAAATCCGCACAGCAACTGAATGAGCAACTGCTCGGCTTGCTGCGCGACCAGTTCAATCTGCGCATGCAGAAAGCAACTGGCCAGTTGGGGCAGTCGCACCTGCTCTCGCAAGTTAAGCGTGACATCGCTCGCGTGAAAACTGTGCTCAACCAGCAGGCAGGTAAGTGATCATGGCTGAAGCTGAAAAAACCGTCCGTACGCTGACTGGCCGTGTCGTCAGCGACAAAATGGACAAGACCATCACCGTTCTGATCGAGCGTCGCGTAAAGCACCCGATCTACGGTAAATACGTTAAGCGTTCGACTAAGCTGCACGCGCACGACGAAGCCAACCAGTGCAAGATCGGCGACAAGGTTTCCATTCGCGAAACCCGTCCGCTGGCCAAGACCAAGTCCTGGGCACTGGTTGAAGTCCTCGAACGCGCTGTTGAAGTCTAAGGGCTAGGGGTCGGAGAAATTTTATGATTCAGACTCAATCCATGCTCGATGTGGCCGATAACAGCGGCGCTCGTCGCGTCATGTGCATCAAGGTGCTCGGCGGTTCGCACCGCCGTTACGCCGGCATCGGTGACATCATCAAGGTAACCGTCAAGGAAGCAATTCCGCGCGGTAAGGTCAAAAAAGGCCAAGTGATGACTGCTGTTGTCGTCCGTACCCGTCACGGTGTACGTCGCGCTGACGGTTCCATCATTCGTTTCGACGGCAACGCTGCTGTTCTGCTGAACACCAAGCAAGAGCCGATCGGCACTCGCATCTTCGGGCCAGTGACCCGTGAACTTCGTACCGAGAAGTTCATGAAGATCGTCTCGCTCGCCCCTGAAGTGCTCTAAGGAGATCCGACATGCAAAAGATTCGTCGTGACGACGAGATCATCGTGATCGCCGGCAAAGACAAAGGTAAGCGCGGTAAGGTGCTGAAGGTGCTCGCTGACGACCGTCTGGTCATCGGTGGTGTCAACCTGGTCAAGCGTCATACCAAGCCTAACCCGATGGCGGGCGTCCAGGGCGGTATCGTCGAGAAAGAAGCGCCACTGCACGCTTCCAACGTTGCCATCTTCAACAGCGAAACCAACAAAGCTGACCGCGTTGGTTTCAAAGTAGAAGAAGGTAAGAAAATTCGTGTCTTCAAGTCGACCCAAAAAGCGGTTGATGCTTGAACACTGCTAGGTAGAAGACCATGGCACGACTGAAAGAGATTTACCGGAACGAAATCGCTCCTAAGCTTAAGGAAGAACTTAAGCTGTCGAACGTGATGGAAGTTCCTCGCGTTACCAAAATCACCCTGAACATGGGTCTGGGCGAAGCGATCGGCGACAAGAAAGTCATCGAGCACGCTGTTGCTGACCTGGAAAAGATCACCGGTCAAAAGCCGGTCGTGACTTTCGCTCGTAAATCCATCGCGGGCTTCAAAGTCCGTGAAGGCTGGCCGATCGGCGTCAAGGTGACCCTGCGTAGCGACAAGATGTACGAATTCCTGGACCGCCTGCTGGCGATCTCCCTGCCTCGGGTTCGCGACTTCCGCGGCCTGAACGCCAAGTCCTTCGATGGTCGTGGCAACTACAGCATGGGCGTGAAAGAGCAGATCATCTTCCCGGAAATCGACTACGACAAGATCGATGCTCTGCGCGGTTTGGACATCACCCTGACCACCACTGCTCGTTCGGACGACGAAGGCCGCGCTCTGCTGCGTGCTTTCAAGTTCCCGTTCCGCAACTGATTGGAGTAGGAAAATGGCCAAGAAGAGCATGAAAAACCGCGAGCTGAAGCGTCAGCTCACGGTAGCCAAGTACGCCAAAAAGCGTGCCGAGCTGAAAGCGATCATCGTCAACCTGAACGCCTCTCCTGAAGAGCGTTTCGCTGCCGTTGTCGCCCTGCAGAAGCAGCCACGTGACGCTAGCGCCTCGCGCATGCGTAACCGCTGCCGCATCACCGGTCGTCCGCACGGCGTGTACCGCAAGTTCGGCCTCGGCCGTAACAAGCTGCGCGAAGCCGCCATGCGTGGTGATGTGCCAGGTCTGGTCAAGGCCAGCTGGTAATCCCGGTTGGCGTGACCACCGGCGGGAGGGGAGTGATCTTCCGACCGCCGGTGACCTCGCAAAGAAACAAGCCCCTATATGGGGCTTGTTTCGTTTCTGCCTTGTGTCTAGAATGACCGGCTCACCTGAGCCTGGGTTTTTTACCCTGCCTGCCCGGGTGGTTGTGATAGCCGCAAGGCTAATAATTCTTGTATCAGGAGCATCTAGCCCATGAGTATGCAGGACCCGTTAGCGGACATGCTAACTCGCATCCGTAATGCCCAGATGGCTGAAAAGTCTGTCGTAAGCATGCCTTCCTCCACGCTGAAGGTCGCGGTTGCCAAAGTACTGAAAGACGAAGGTTACATCGCCGGCTACGAAGTCAGCGGCGAAGCCAAGCCTTCCCTGTCGATCGAACTGAAGTACTTCGAAGGCCGTCCGGTCATCGAGGAACTGAAGCGCACCAGCCGTCCAGGCCTGCGCCAGTACAAGGCCGTCACCGACCTGCCGAAAGTACGTGGCGGTCTGGGCGTGTCTATCGTCTCCACCAACAAAGGTGTGATGACTGACCGCGCTGCGCGCGCTGCCGGTGTCGGCGGCGAAGTTCTGTGCACAGTGTTCTAAGGGGAGATAGGCATGTCTCGCGTCGCTAAGAACCCCGTTAAGCTGCCAGCAGGCGTCGAAGTCAAATTCGCCGGTCAGCAGCTTTCGGTGAAGGGTGCCAAGGGCACTCTCGAACTGAACGTTCACTCGTCTGTTGAAGTTACCGAAGAAGCTGGCGAGCTGCGTTTCGTCGCTCGCAACGGTGATCAGCAAGCTCGCGCCATGGCCGGTACCACCCGCGCCCTGGTGAACAACATGGTCCAGGGCGTAAGCCAAGGCTTCGAGCGCAAGCTCCAGCTGGTCGGTGTTGGTTACAAGGCACAGGCCAAGGGCACCGTCCTGAACCTGGCTCTGGGCTTCTCGCACCCAGTGGATTACGAACTGCCAGCCGGTATCACCGCTGAAACCCCAAGCCAGACCGACATCCTGATCAAGGGTATCGACAAGCAGCTGGTAGGTCAGGTGGCCGCTGAAGTCCGCGGTTTCCGTCCGCCAGAGCCTTACAAGGGCAAGGGTGTGCGTTACGCGGACGAAGTAGTCCGTCGTAAAGAAGCCAAGAAGAAGTAGGGCCTAGCAAATGACCGACAAAAAAGTTACTCGACTGCGTCGCGCTCGCAAAGCACGCCTGAAAATGCACGAGCTCGAAGCCGTGCGTCTGTGCGTGTTCCGCTCCTCGCAGCACATCTACGCCCAGGTCATCTCGGCCGACGGCAGCAAGGTTCTGGCAAGTGCCTCGACCTTGGACAAAGAACTGCGTGATGGTGCCACCGGCAACATCGACGCGGCCACTAAGGTTGGCAAGCTGGTAGCTGAGCGTGCGAAAGCCGCCGGTGTATCTCAAGTTGCCTTTGACCGTTCCGGCTTCAAGTACCATGGCCGCGTCAAAGCGCTGGCTGATGCTGCTCGTGAAGGCGGGCTGGAGTTCTAAGTTATGGCAAATAACGATCAAAAGCGCGACGAAGGCTACATCGAGAAGCTGGTTCAAGTTAACCGCGTTGCCAAGACCGTCAAGGGCGGCCGTATCTTCACCTTCACCGCGCTGACCGTGGTAGGTGATGGCAAAGGCCGCGTTGGCTTCGGCCGTGGCAAATCGCGCGAAGTACCAGCTGCGATCCAGAAAGCCATGGAAGCTGCTCGTCGCAACATGATTCAGGTTGACCTGAAAGGCACCACCCTGCAGTACGCCACCAAGGCCGCCCACGGCGCCTCGAAGGTCTACATGCAGCCTGCCTCGGAAGGTACCGGTATCATCGCCGGTGGCGCAATGCGTGCCGTCCTGGAAGTTGCTGGCGTTCAGAACGTCCTGGCCAAGTGCTACGGCTCGACCAACCCAGTGAACGTGGTACACGCCACCTTCAAGGGTCTGAAAGCCATGCAATCCCCTGAGTCCATTGCTGCCAAGCGCGGCAAGACTGTTGAGGAGATCCGCTGATCATGGCAACCGTTAAAGTTACGCTGATCAAGAGCGTCTCGGGCCGTATCCCTAACCACAAACTGTGCGTCAAGGGTCTGGGTCTGCGTCGTATCGGTCACACTGTAGAAGTCCAGGATACTCCCGAGAACCGCGGGATGATCAACAAGGCTTACTACATGCTGAAGGTCGAGGGTTAATCGATGAAACTCAATGATCTGAGTCCAGCGCCGGGTTCCCGTCGCGAGAAGCACCGTCCGGGCCGTGGTATCGGTAGCGGTCTGGGCAAGACTGGTGGCCGTGGTCACAAAGGTCAGACTTCGCGCTCCGGTGGCACCATTGCTCCAGGCTTCGAAGGCGGTCAACAGCCGCTGCACCGTCGCCTGCCGAAGTTCGGCTTCGTATCCCTGAAAGCCATGGACCGCGCAGAAGTGCGTCTGTCCGAGCTGGCCAAGGTGGAAGGCGATCTGATCACCGTTCAGTCCCTCAAGGACGCCAACGTGATCGGCCAGCACGTACAGCGCGTGAAAATCATGCTGTCGGGCGAAGTCACTCGCGCAGTCACCCTCAAGGGTATCGCCGTCACCAAAGGTGCACGTGCGGCTATCGAAGCAGCTGGCGGCAAGTTCGAGGAATAAATGGCTAAGCAAGGTGCTCTCTCTTCGCTCGGTAAGGGCGGGATGTCGGAACTCTGGGCTCGTCTGCGTTTTCTGTTCATGGCGATCATCGTCTATCGGATTGGCGCGCACATCCCGGTACCAGGCATTAACCCGGACCGTCTCGCGGATCTGTTCCGGCAGAATGAGGGGACCATTCTTAGCTTGTTCAACATGTTTTCCGGCGGCGCGCTGGAGCGCATGAGCATCTTTGCACTGGGGATCATGCCGTACATCTCGGCGTCGATCATCATGCAGCTCATGACCGCTGTCAGCCCGCAGCTGGAGCAGTTGAAGAAGGAAGGTGAAGCTGGCCGTCGCAAGATCAGCCAGTACACCCGCTACGGCACCGTTATCCTGGCGCTGGTCCAAGCCATTGGCATGTCCATCGGCCTGGCCAACCAGGGCGTGGCGTTTTCTGTTGGCCTCGGCTTCCATGTCGTCGCCGTCTCCACCTTCGTGGCAGGCGCGATGTTCATGATGTGGCTGGGTGAGCAGATCACCGAGCGCGGTGTGGGCAACGGTATCTCGATGTTGATCTTCGCAGGTATCGTTGCCGGTCTTCCGAGAGCAATCGGGCAGTCTTTCGAGTCTGCACGCACAGGCGATATCAACATCTTCGCCCTGGTCGCTATCGGTTTGCTGGCAGTAGCGATTATCGGTTTCGTGGTGTTCATTGAGCGTGGTCAGCGTCGTATCGCCGTTCACTATGCCAAGCGTCAGCAGGGCCGCAAGGTCTTCGCTGCGCAGACCAGCCACCTGCCGCTGAAAGTGAACATGGCGGGCGTAATCCCGGCCATTTTCGCGAGCAGCATCTTGCTGTTCCCGGCTTCGCTGGGTGCCTGGTTCGGTCAGTCCGAAGGTATGGGCTGGCTGCAGGACATCTCGCAGTCGATCGCTCCTGGTCAGCCGTTGAACATTCTGCTGTTTAGTGCAGGGATCATTTTCTTCTGCTTCTTCTACACAGCGTTGATGTTCAACCCGAAAGACGTAGCGGAAAACCTGAAGAAGTCCGGTGCCTTTATTCCGGGTATCCGTCCTGGTGAGCAGTCGGCGCGCTACATTGATGGCGTTCTGACCCGTTTGACCATGTTCGGTGCTCTTTACATGATGGCCGTGTGCCTGCTGCCCCAGTTCCTGGTGGTGGCTGCAAACGTGCCGTTCTACCTTGGCGGGACCTCGTTGCTGATTGTGGTAGTGGTTGTGATGGACTTCATGTCCCAAGTACAATCGCACCTCGTTTCGCACCAGTACGAATCCCTGATGAAGAAAGCCAACCTGAAAGGCTACGGCGGCAGCGGTCTGCTGCGCTGATTTAGCCCCTTAAGGTTCGAGGAGTCGGTAATGAAAGTTCGTGCATCGGTGAAAAAGCTGTGCCGCAACTGCAAGATCATTCGTCGCGAAGGTATCGTGCGCGTGATCTGCAGCGTGGAACCGCGTCACAAGCAGCGCCAAGGCTGAGTGTGATCTGCGTCAAACCCAGCAGCTAGTGTGCTGCTGGGTTGATTATTCGTTTCTACAGCGATATTATCTCGCGCCCTATTTCTTGGCTTCCGGGGCGTAGGTAGCTGTCAATTGGAGTCCCACTGAATGGCCCGTATTGCAGGCGTCAACATTCCAGATAACAAGCATACTGTTATCTCGCTGACCTACATCTATGGTGTCGGTCGCACTACTGCACAGAAAATCTGTGCAGACGCTGGTGTCAACCCAGCCGCAAAGATCAAGGATCTGAGCGACGAGCAAATCGAAACCCTGCGTGGCGAAGTTGCGAAGTTCACCACCGAAGGTGACCTGCGTCGTGACATCAACATGAAGATCAAACGCTTGATGGACCTGGGTTGCTACCGCGGCCTGCGTCATCGTAAAGGTCTGCCGGTTCGCGGTCAGCGCACCAAGACCAACGCACGCACCCGTAAGGGCCCGCGTAAGCCGATCCGCAAGTAATCGCCCAGGAATATAGACATGGCAAAACCTGCTGCTCGTCCTCGTAAAAAAGTCAAAAAGACAGTGGTTGATGGCATCGCCCACATCCATGCGTCTTTCAACAACACCATCGTGACCATCACCGACCGTCAGGGCAACGCACTGTCCTGGGCTACTTCCGGTGGTTCGGGTTTCCGTGGTTCGCGCAAATCCACCCCGTTCGCAGCACAGATCGCTGCTGAGCGTGCTGGTCAAGCTGCGCTGGAATACGGCCTGAAAAACCTCGACGTCAACGTCAAGGGTCCAGGTCCGGGTCGTGAATCCGCCGTTCGTGCACTGAACAGCTGCGGCTACAAGATCGCCAGCATCACCGACGTGACGCCAATCCCGCATAACGGGTGCCGTCCGCCGAAGAAGCGTCGCGTGTAATCAGGAGACAGATAAATGGCACGTTACATTGGTCCAAAATGCAAACTGTCTCGCCGTGAAGGCACTGACCTGTTCCTGAAGAGCGGCGTTCGCGCTCTGGAATCGAAGTGCAACATCGAAGCAGCCCCAGGTATCCACGGCCAGCGCCGTGGCCGTCAGTCCGACTACGGCACCCAGCTGCGCGAGAAACAAAAAGTTCGTCGTATCTACGGCGTACTGGAGCGTCAATTCCGCGGTTACTACCAAGCGGCTGCCTCGAAGAAAGGCGCTACCGGTGAGAACCTGCTGCAGATGCTCGAGTCCCGTCTGGATAACGTCGTCTACCGTATGGGCTTCGGTTCTACCCGTTCCGAGTCCCGTCAGCTGGTTTCGCACAAAGCAATCAGCGTCAACGGCAAGACCGTGAACATTCCATCCTACCAAGTTCGTCCGGGTGACGTGGTCGCAGTTCGCGAGAAGTCGCTGAACCAGCTGCGCATTGTTCAAGCCCTTGAACTGTGCTCTCAGCGTGGCCGCGTTGAGTGGGTAGACGTGGATGCTGCTAAAAAGTCGGGCGTTTTCAAGAACGTTCCTGCTCGCAGCGACCTGTCCGCCGACATCAACGAAAACCTGATTGTCGAGCTCTACTCCAAGTAAGGGCTAGAAAATAGGTGCATCCATGCAGATTTCGGTAAATGAGTTTCTGACACCCCGCCACATTGATGTGCAGGTTGTCAGTCCAACCCGCGCCAAGATCACGCTCGAGCCTCTCGAGCGTGGCTTCGGCCATACCCTGGGCAACGCGCTGCGCCGCATCCTGTTGTCCTCCATGCCTGGCTGTGCAGTAGTCGAGGCCGAGATCGATGGCGTACTCCACGAGTACTCCGCGATCGAAGGTGTACAGGAAGACGTCATTGAAATCCTGTTGAACCTGAAAGGCCTGGCTATCAAGCTGCACGGTCGTGACGAAGTTACGCTGACCTTGTCGAAAAAGGGTTCGGGGGTGGTTACCGCTGCCGATATTCAGCTGGATCACGATGTCGAGATCGTCAACCCCGATCACGTAATCGCGAACCTGGCGTCCAACGGCGCCCTGAACATGAAGCTCACTGTAGCTCGTGGTCGCGGTTACGAGCCGGCCGACTCCCGTCAGACCGACGAAGACGAAAGCCGTAGCATTGGCCGTCTGCAGCTGGACGCTTCGTTCAGCCCGGTGCGTCGTATCGCCTATGTGGTCGAGAACGCCCGTGTTGAACAGCGTACCAACCTGGACAAGCTGGTCATCGATCTGGAAACCAACGGTACCCTGGATCCTGAAGAGGCCATCCGTCGTGCCGCGACCATCCTGCAACAGCAGCTGGCCGCGTTCGTCGACCTCAAAGGTGACAGCGAGCCGGTTGTGGTCGAGCAGGAAGACGAGATCGATCCGATCCTGCTGCGCCCGGTTGACGACCTGGAACTGACCGTACGTTCGGCCAACTGCCTCAAGGCGGAGAACATCTACTACATCGGCGACCTGATTCAGCGTACCGAAGTAGAGCTGTTGAAGACTCCTAACCTGGGCAAGAAGTCCCTGACTGAAATCAAGGACGTCCTGGCCTCCCGTGGTCTGTCTCTCGGCATGCGCCTCGACAACTGGCCGCCTGCAAGCCTTAAGAAAGACGACAAGGCGACAGCCTGATCGTCGTAATCACCGAACGTTGTGTTTGGTAAGGAATGAATCATGCGTCATCGTAAAAGTGGACGTCACCTGAGCCGTACCAGCTCTCACCGCAAAGCTATGTTCCAGAACATGGCTGTGTCGCTGATCGAGCACGAGCTGATCAAAACCACCCTGCCGAAAGCCAAGGAACTGCGCCGCGTTGCCGAGCCGCTGATCACCCTGGCCAAGGAAGACAGCGTTGCTAACCGTCGTCTGGCCTTCGACCGTACCCGTTCGAAGTCCGCTGTTGGCAAACTGTTCAACGATCTGGGCAAGCGCTACGCCACCCGTCAGGGCGGCTACCTGCGTATCCTGAAGTGCGGTTTCCGCGCTGGCGACAACGCGCCTATGGCGTACGTCGAGCTGGTTGATCGTCCGGTCGGTGGTGCTGTAGAAGCTGCCGAGTAAGACGTTCTGTCTGCTACAAAGAACCGGGCCTAGTGCCCGGTTTTTTGTTGTTCGGTGAATTGTTATTTTCTATTGATGCAAGTCAGCTAATGAATTTGTTCGTGTAACACGGCTCGTCAATACTCTCTCCAAGCCGATTAGCCGGCCTTTCAAGACCGATAAGGAGAGCCCATGAGCAAGATTCTCACCACCGCCAGCGGTGCACCTGTAGCCGATAACCAGAACTCCCGTTCCGCCGGCCCACGCGGCCCGCTGCTGCTCGATGATTTCCACCTGCTCGAGAAGCTCGCCCACTTTAACCGCGAGAACATTCCAGAGCGTCGTGTGCACGCCAAAGGCTCGGGCGCCTACGGTACTTTCACCGTTACCCGTGACATCACCGACTACACCAGCGCCAAGCTGTTCAGCGCCGTCGGCAAGCAGACCGAGACCTTCCTGCGGTTCTCCACCGTGGGTGGCGAGCGTGGGTCTGCCGATACCGAGCGCGACCCGCGCGGCTTTGCGGTCAAGTTCTACACCGAGGAAGGCAACTGGGACATTGTCGGCAACAACACGCCGGTCTTCTTCATTCGTGACCCGCTGAAATTCCCCGACTTCATTCACACCCAGAAGCGCCATCCGCAGAGCAACCTGAAGAATGCCCAGATGATGTGGGACTTCTGGTCGCATTCGCCCGAGGCGCTGCACCAAGTCACCATCCTGTTCTCCGATCGCGGCATTCCAGATGGTTACCGCCACATGCACGGTTTTGGCAGCCATACCTACAGCCTGATCAACGACCAAGGCGAGCGCACCTGGGTCAAGTGGCACTACAAGACACAGCAGGGCATCAAGAACCTGGCCCCGGCCGAGGCCGCCCGTCTGGCCGGCAGCGACCCGGATTACGCCCAGCGTGACCTGTTCGAGGCCATCGAGCGTGGCGACTATCCGCGCTGGACCGTGTGCATCCAGGTGATGAGCGAAGCCGAGGCAGCAAGCCGTCAGGAGAACCCGTTCGACGTGACCAAGACCTGGTCGCAGAAGGACTACCCACTGATCGAGGTCGGCGTGCTGGAGCTCAACCGCAACCCGCTCAATTACTTCGCAGAGGTGGAGCAAGCCACATTCGGCCCGAGCAACATGGTCCCGGGTGTTGGGCTGTCGCCGGACCGTATGCTGCAAGGCCGCGTGTTCGCCTACGCTGACGCCCACCGCTACCGCGTGGGTACCAACCACCAGCATCTGCCGGTAAACGCGCCGCGTAGCCCGGTGCACAGCTACCAGCGCGATGGCGCCATGGCCAGCGGCAGCTACGGCAGCGCGCCGAACTACGAACCTAACAGCTTCAGCGATGCACCCAAGCAGTCGCCGCGCCATGCCGAGCCGGCGCTGGCCCTCAATGGTGCGGCTGATCGCTATGATCACCGCGAGGACAACGACTACTACAGCCATGCCGGCGCCCTGTTCCGCCTGATGAGCAACGAACAGCGAGCGCTGCTGATCGACAACATCGCCGGGACCATGGCCAATGTCAGCGAGGACGTCATCCAGCGTCAACTGCAGCACTTCCACAAGGCCGATCCGGCCTATGCAGAAGGCATTGCCAAGGCCCTGGGCATAACCCTCGCCTAACTCGAAGTGATAAGAAGAACCGCCCTCATTTGGGCGGTTTTTCAATGAAAATCACTACTGTTTAGCCGATTATTTGCTGCTTATTGCGCATTTTCCCGTGACCATGCGCAAAAGCTGGTTCACACTGTCAGCTATCGAAGCATTCACAGGGAGAAGCAGGGCGATGCAAGGTCACCCGGACGTAATCAACTACCTCGTCATGTTGCTGAAGGGCGAACTGGCAGCACGCGATCAATACTTCATCCATTCGCGGATGTATGAAGATTGGGGCCTGGGCAAGCTCTTCGAACGCATCAATCACGAGATGGAAGAAGAGACGGAGCACGCCGATGCGCTGATGCGCCGTATTCTCATGCTCGAAGGCACCCCGGACATGCGCGCTGACGATCTGGAAGTGGGCAAGACCGTGCCCGAGATGATCGCGGCCGACCTCAAGCTCGAATACAAAGTCCGCGCCGCGCTGTGCAAGGGCATCGAGCTGTGCGAGCTGCACAAGGACTACATCAGCCGCGACATCCTGCGCGCGCAGTTGGCAGATACCGAAGAAGATCACACCTACTGGCTGGAGAAGCAGCAGGGCCTGATCAAGGCCATTGGCCTGGAGAACTACCTGCAGTCGCAGATGTAAAAGATTGCGGCTGCTTTGCAGCCCTTTCGCGGCACAAGGCCGCTCCTACAGGATCGTGCGAACCGTCAGATCGGTGAGGTCCCGTAGGAGCGGCCTTGTGCTGCGAAAGGGGCGCAAAGCGCCCCCATTGTTTTATGCCCGATCCCGCTCCAGCAGCGGCTTCAGATAGTGCCCGGTATAGGACTGCTGTTTCTCGGCCAGCTCTTCAGGCGTACCGACGGCAATGATCTGCCCACCCTTGGAGCCACCCTCCGGCCCCAGGTCCACCAACCAGTCCGCCGTCTTGATCACATCCAGGTTGTGTTCGATCACCACCACGGTGTTGCCGTGATCGCGCAGGCGATGCAGTACGTCCAGCAGTTGCTGGATATCCGCAAAGTGCAAACCTGTGGTCGGCTCGTCGAGGATGTACAGAGTCTTGCCGGTATCGCGCTTGGACAGCTCGCGTGACAGCTTGACCCGCTGCGCCTCACCACCCGACAGCGTGGTGGCCGACTGCCCCAGCTTGATGTAGGAAAGCCCCACGTCCATCAGTGTCTGCAGCTTGCGCGCCAGTGCCGGCACCGCGTCGAAGAACTCGCGGGCATCCTCGATGGTCATTTCAAGCACCTCGTGGATGTTCTTGCCCTTGTACTTGATCTCCAGGGTTTCGCGGTTATAGCGCTTGCTCTTGCACACATCGCACGGCACGTAGATATCCGGCAGGAAGTGCATTTCCACCTTGATCAGGCCGTCGCCCTGGCACGCTTCGCAGCGCCCGCCCTTGACGTTGAACGAGAACCGCCCCGGCCCGTAGCCACGGGAGCGCGCCTCCGGCACGCCAGCGAACAGCTCACGGATCGGCGTGAAGATGCCGGTGTAGGTCGCCGGGTTCGAACGCGGGGTGCGGCCGATCGGGCTCTGGTCGATATCGACCACCTTGTCCAGGTGTTGCAGGCCATCGATGCTGCTGTGCGGCGCTGGCTCGAGGGTGCTGGCACCGTTGAGCGCGGTGGCCGCCAGGGGGAACAGGGTGTTGTTGATCAGCGTCGACTTGCCCGAGCCGGACACACCGGTCACGCAAGTCAGCAGGCCGATCGGCAGTTCCAGGTCGACATTCTGCAGGTTGTTGCCGCGCGCGCCCTTGAGCTTGAGCGACAGCTTCTTGTTGCGCGGGGTGCGCTTGGCCGGCACGACGATCTTCTTGCGCCCCGACAGGTACTTGCCGGTCAGCGAATCGGGGTGTGCCATCACCTCGTCCGGTGTGCCCTCGGCGACGATCTGCCCGCCATGTACGCCGGCCCCAGGGCCGATGTCCACCACGTAGTCGGCCAGGCGGATGGCGTCCTCGTCGTGCTCCACCACGATCACCGTGTTGCCCAGGTCGCGCAGGTGGTTGAGGGTGGCCAGCAGGCGGTCGTTGTCCCGTTGATGAAGGCCGATGGACGGTTCATCGAGGATGTACATGACGCCCACCAGGCCGGCACCGATCTGGCTGGCCAGGCGAATACGCTGGGCCTCGCCGCCGGACAGGGTGTCGGCGCTACGGTCGAGGGTCAGGTAGTCGAGGCCGACGTTGACCAGGAACTGCAGGCGCTCGCAGATCTCCTTGAGGATCTTCGCCGCGATCTCGCCGCGTCGGCCGGACAGGGTCAGGTCGCTGAAGTAGTTGCTGGCTTCGCCGATCGGCAGGTTGGTCACCGCCGGCAGGGTCTTCTCGCCCACCCACACATGCCGTGCCTCACGGCGCAGGCGGGTGCCGCGGCAGTCGGGGCAGGGCTGGGTGCCGAGGAACTTGGCCAGCTCTTCACGCACCGTGGCCGACTCGGTCTCGCGGTAGCGGCGCTCGAGGTTGGGCACGATGCCCTCGAACGGGTGCGAGCGCTTGACGATATCGCCGCGGTCGTTGAGGTACTTGAAGTCGACGCTCTGCTTGCCGCTGCCGTGCAGGATGACTTTCTGGTCCTCGGCCGACAGCTCGCCAAACGGCTGTTCAAGGCTGAAACCATAGTGCGCCGCCAGCGAGCCGAGCATCTGGAAGTAATAGACGTTACGCCGGTCCCAGCCGCGTATCGCCCCCTCGGCCAGGGTGAGCTCGCTGTTGACTAGGCGCTTGGTATCGAAGAACTGCTTTACCCCCAGGCCATCGCAGGTCGGGCAGGCGCCGGCTGGGTTGTTGAAGGAGAACAGCTTAGGCTCCAGCTCGCTGATCGCGTGGCCACAGATCGGGCAGGCGAAGCGTGCGGAGAAGATCGTCTCTTCGCCTTCCTCGTCATCCATCGGCGCCACCAGCGCGATACCGTCCGCCAGTTTGAGTGCAGTCTCGAACGATTCGGCCAGGCGCTGCTGCAGGTCGGCGCGGACCTTGAAGCGGTCCACCACCACATCGATGCTGTGCTTCTTCTGCTTGTCCAGCTTGGGCACTTCGTCCAGCTCGTAGAGCTTGCCGTTGACCCGCGCACGCACGAAGCCCTGGGCGCGCAGCTCGTCGAACACCGCCAGGTGTTCACCTTTGCGTTCACGGATCACCGGCGCCAGCAGCATCAGCTTGCTGCCTTCGGGGTTTTCCAGCACCAGGTCGACCATCTGGCTGATCGTTTGCGCTTCCAGCGGGATATCGTGGTCCGGGCAGCGCGGCGTGCCCACCCGCGCATAGAGCAGGCGCAGGTAGTCGTAGATCTCGGTGATGGTGCCCACGGTAGAGCGCGGGTTGTGCGAGGTGGACTTCTGCTCGATGGAAATCGCCGGTGACAGGCCTTCGATGGTGTCGACGTCGGGCTTTTCCATCATCGACAGGAACTGCCGGGCGTAGGCCGACAGCGATTCCACATAGCGGCGCTGGCCCTCGGCATACAGCGTGTCGAACGCCAGCGACGACTTGCCGGAGCCGGACAGGCCGGTGATCACGATCAGCTTGTCCCGCGGTAGCGTGAGGTCGATGTTCTTCAGGTTGTGGGTACGTGCCCCACGAATCAGGATCTTGTCCACTGCGGCCTCGCTCGGCGGGCATAAACAAGGGAGTATACGGCGCGCTGCCAGTACGCGGCAAAGCGTCGCGCAGATGCCGTCAGGGCGTCGGACTGATAGAATCGCCGCCGGTTCACACGAGGTTAATCCATGCACGACACCCACAACGAGCGCATGAGTGGCAGCGAAACCCGCGCCGCTAGCGGCCTGGCCCTGGTCTTTGCCTTTCGTATGCTGGGCATGTTCATGGTACTGCCGGTGCTGGCCACCTACGGCATGGACCTGGCCGGCGCCACGCCTGCGCTGATCGGCCTGGCCATCGGTGCATACGGCCTCACCCAGGCCGTGCTGCAGATTCCGTTCGGCATGATCTCCGACCGCATCGGCCGCCGCCCGGTGATCTACCTGGGCCTGGTGATCTTCGCCCTCGGCAGCGTGCTGGCGGCCCAGGCCGATTCGATCTGGGGGGTGATCGCTGGGCGCATCCTGCAAGGCGCCGGGGCGATTTCCGCAGCCGTCATGGCGCTGCTGTCCGACCTCACCCGTGAGCAACACCGCACCAAGGCCATGGCCATGATCGGCATGAGCATCGGCCTGTCGTTTGCCGTGGCCATGGTCGTCGGGCCGCTGCTGACTCGCGCCTTCGGCTTGTCAGGATTGTTCCTCGCCACTGCAGGACTTGCCCTGGTCGGCATCGCCCTGATCGCCTTCGTCGTGCCCAATACCCACAAGACCTTGCAGCATCGTGAGTCCGGCGTGGCCCGCCAGGCCCTGGGCCCGACCCTGCGCCACCCGGACCTTCTGCGCCTGGACGTGGGCATTTTCGTCCTGCATGCCATCCTCATGGCCAGCTTCGTCGCGCTGCCGCTGGCCTTCGTCGAACGCGGGGGGCTGCCGAAGGAAGAGCACTGGTGGGTGTACCTGACCGCGCTGCTGGTTTCATTTTTTGCAATGATCCCCTTCATCATCTACGGCGAGAAGAAGCGCAAGATGAAACGCGTGCTGCTTGGCGCGGTCAGTGTGTTGCTGCTGGTGGAGCTGTTCTTCTGGCAATGGGCTGACAACTTGCGCGGACTGGTGATCGGCACCGTGGTATTCTTTACCGCCTTCAACCTGTTGGAGGCATCCTTGCCTTCGCTGGTCAGCAAGGTGTCGCCCGCCGGTGGCAAAGGGACTGCAATGGGTGTGTACTCCACCAGTCAGTTCCTGGGTGCCGCGCTGGGAGGAATCATCGGTGGCTGGTTGTTCCAGCACGGTGGCCTGAGCATGGTGTTTCTCGGTTGCGCGGGGCTGTGTGCCCTGTGGTTGGTCACTGCGTTGCGCATGAACGAGCCGCCTTACGTGACCAGCCTGCGCATGCCGCTGACGCCAGAGGCAGTCCGGGAAGCCGGGCTGACCGAGCGCCTGATGGCCGTGCCGGGTGTGACCGACGCCGTGGTGGTGGCAGAAGAAGCCGCCATCTATATCAAACTGGATACGAAAATTTTGGACCGTGCGACCCTCGAGCGTCTGGTAAACCCAGCCTCTTCGGCGTGCGAAGCCTAGGAGAACGTTATGGCCCGTGGGGTTAACAAAGTCATTCTGGTCGGTACCTGCGGTCAGGATCCCGAAGTCCGCTACCTGCCCAACGGTAACGCCGTGACCAACCTGAGCCTGGCCACCAGCGAGCAGTGGACCGACAAGCAGTCCGGCCAGAAGGTCGAGCGCACCGAGTGGCACCGCGTTTCGCTGTTCGGCAAGGTTGCCGAAATCGCCGGCGAGTACCTGCGCAAAGGCTCGCAGGTGTACATCGAAGGTAAGCTGCAGACCCGCGAGTGGGAAAAAGACGGCATCAAGCGCTACACCACCGAAATCATCGTCGACATCAACGGCACCATGCAGCTGCTCGGCGGCCGTCCGCAGAACCAGCAGGGCGGCGGCGATCAGTACAACCAGGGTGGTGGCAACAACTACAACCAGGGTGGTGGCAACAACTACAACCAGGGTGGCGGTCAGCAGCAACAGTACAACCAAGTCCCGCCACGTCAGCAGGCCCAGCGCCCGCAGCAGGCTCCGCAGCGCCCAGCGCCGCAACAGCCGGCTCCGCAGCCAGCCGCGGACTTCGATAGCTTCGACGACGATATTCCGTTCTGATCGAAGCGCTTGACGCTACGTCAAGCCAAAAACCCAGGGCCTTCACCCTGGGTTTTTTTATGGCGTTATTGGCCCATGGGCAGCTGGTTTACACGCGAACACCGGCGCAGCCGGTGCCATGCAGCGCGGTGCCTGCTTCGCGGGCAAACCCGCTCCCACGGGTTTCGACTGAACCCATCAATTCCGCGCTGTCCTGTAAGCGCCGGCCCACCACCATCCCCCTTGACCCACGTCATCGCACTTCCCCGATCTTTGGCTAGTCTTAACAGTTGGCGGTCTCTATCCACCGCCACCGTGATGACCAAGAGGCTCCGGCCCCGCGCCAGGCGCCCAAACCTGATCAGGAGTGCACGATGGACCTCAACCGTCGGCAATTCTTCAAGGTCGCCGCCGTCGGCCTTGGAGGCTCGAGCCTTGCGGCGTTGGGCATGGCCCCGACACCGGCATTCGCCGAGCAGATACGCCACTTCAAGCTGGCGCACACCAAAGAGACCCGCAACACCTGCCCCTACTGCTCGGTCGGCTGCGGCCTGATCATGTACAGCCAGGGCGATGCGGGCAAGAACGTCAAGCAGAGCATCATCCACATCGAGGGCGACGCGGACCATCCGGTCAACCGCGGCACCCTGTGCCCGAAAGGCGCGGGCCTGCTGGACTTTATCCACAGTCCGAGCCGCCTCAAGTACCCCGAAGTGCGCAAGCCGGGCAGCAAGGAATGGACCCGCATCGAGTGGGACGAAGCCCTCGACCGCATCGCCGACCTGATGAAAAAGGACCGCGACGCCAACTTCATCGAGAAGAACGCCCAGGGCCAGACGGTCAACCGTTGGCTCACCACGGGCTTCCTTGCTGCGTCCGCCGCTTCCAGCGAAGCGGGCTACCTGACGCACAAGGTGATCCGTTCCACCGGCATGCTGGGGTTCGATAACCAGGCGCGTGTCTGACACGGCCCGACGGTGGCAAGTCTTGCCCCGACGTACGGCCGTGGCGCGATGACCAATCACTGGTCGGACATCGCCAACGCAAACCTGGTCCTGGTGATGGGCGGCAACGCCGCTGAAGCGCACCCGTGTGGCTTCAAGTGGGTGACCGAGGCCAAGGCGCACAACAAGGCGCGGCTGATCGTGGTCGACCCGCGGTTCACCCGTACCGCTTCGGTAGCCGATTACTACGCACCGATTCGCACCGGCAGCGACATCGCCTTCATGGGCGGGCTGATCAACTACCTGCTGAGCAACGACAAGATCCAGCACGAGTACGTGCGCAACTACACCGACGTGTCGTTCATCGTCAAAGAGAACTATGGCTTCGAGGACGGGCTGTTCAGCGGCTACGACGCGGCCAAGCGCGTGTACGCCGACAAGTCCGGCTGGGGCTATGAGCTGGGCGAGGATGGCTTTGCCAAGGTCGACCCGACCCTGCAGCACCCGCGGTGCGTCTACCAGCTGATGAAGCAGCACTACAGCCGCTACACGCCGGAGCTGGCAAGCATGACCTGCGGCATGCCCCAGGACCAGATGATGAAAGTCTGGGAAGAGATCGCCACCTGCTCGGTGCCGGGCAAGACCATGACGATCCTCTACGCCCTGGGCTGGACCCAGCACTCCATCGGCGCGCAGATCATCCGCAGCGCGGCCATGGTGCAGTTGCTGCTGGGCAACGTCGGCATGCCGGGTGGCGGGGTCAACGCCCTGCGCGGTCACTCCAACATCCAGGGCCTGACCGACCTGGGCCTGCTGTCCAACTCGCTGCCGGGCTACCTCACCCTGGCCGGCGACGCCGAGCAGGACTACGCCAGCTACATCGACAAGCGCGCCTCCAAGCCGTTGCGCCCCGGGCAGCTGTCGTACTGGCAGAACTACGGCAAGTTCCACGTCAGCCTGATGAAGGCCTGGTACGGCGCCAATGCCACCGCCGAAAACAACTGGGGCTACGACTGGCTGCCCAAGCTCGACGTGCCGGCCTACGACGTGCTGCGCATGTTCGAGATGATGGGCCAGGGCAAGGTCAACGGCTACATGTGCCAGGGCTTCAACCCGATCGCCGCGCTGCCGGACAAGAACCGCGTCACCGCCGCGCTGGCCAAGCTCAAGTGGCTGGTGATCATGGACCCGCTGGCCACCGAAACCTCCGAGTTCTGGCGCAACGCCGGCCCGTTCAACGACGTCGACACGGCCAACATCCAGACCGAGGTGATCCGCCTGCCCACCACCTGCTTCGCCGAAGAGGACGGCTCGCTGGTCAACAGCAGCCGCTGGCTGCAATGGCACTGGAAGGGCGCCGACGGCCCGGGCGAAACCCGCACCGACGTGCACATCATGAGCGAGCTGTTCCTGCGCCTGCGCAAGCGTTACCAGGCCGAGGGCGGCGCTTACCCCGACGCGATGCTCAACATCAGCTGGCCCTACAAGGTCCCTGAAGAGCCATCCCCCGAAGAGCTGGCCAAGGAGATGAACGGCTGGGCGGTCAGCGACCTCACCGACGCCACCGGCGCCACGCTCAAGGCCGGGCAACAGCTCGCCGGCTTCGCCCAGATGAAGGACGACGGCAGCACCGCCTCCGGTTGCTGGATCTTCGCCGGCAGCTGGACCGAGCAGGGCAACCAGATGGCCCGCCGTGACAACAGCGACCCTTACGGCATGCACCAGGTGCAGAACTGGGCCTGGGCCTGGCCGGCCAACCGCCGCATCCTCTACAACCGCGCCTCCAGCGATCCGCAAGGCAAGCCGTGGGACCCGGAGAAAAAACGCCTGGTGTGGTGGAACGGCAAGGCCTGGACCGGCACCGACGTGCCCGACTTCAAGGTCGACTCGCCACCTGAAGCGGGGATGAACCCGTTCATCATGAACCCCGAGGGCGTGGCCCGGTTCTTCGCCATCGACAAGATGGCCGAGGGGCCGTTCCCCGAGCACTACGAGCCGTTCGAGACGCCGATCGGGATCAACCCGCTGCACCCGCAGAACAAGAAGGCCACCAGCAACCCGGCCGGGCGCATCTTCGATTCGGTGTGGGATACCTTGGGCACCCACGACGAGTTCCCCCATGCGGCGACCACCTACCGGCTGACCGAGCACTTCCACTTCTGGAGCAAGCATTGCCGGCTCAACGCCATCGCCCAGCCCGAGCAGTTCGTCGAAATCGGCGAGGTGCTGGCGAACGAGAAAGGCATCAAGGCCGGCGACCGGGTGCGGGTGTCGAGCAAGCGCGGGCATATCGACGCGGTGGCGGTGGTGACCAAGCGGATCCGCCCGCTGCAGGTCAACAACCAGACCGTGCACCAGATCGGCATCCCGCTGCACTGGGGCTTCACCGGCAGCACGCGGCACGGCTACCTGACCAACACCCTGGTGCCGTTCCTCGGTGATGGCAATACGCAGACGCCGGAGTCCAAGTCGTTCCTCGTCAAAGTGGAGAAACTCTGATGGCCAGCCAAGACATCATTGCCCGCTCCGCCACCACCACCGTGCCGCCCTCGGTACGCCAGCAGCAGGAGGTTGCCAAGCTGATCGACACCACCAAGTGCATCGGCTGCAAGGCCTGCCAGGTGGCGTGTTCGGAGTGGAACGAACTGCGTGACGAGGTGGGCCACAACCACGGCACCTACGACAACCCCCAGGACCTGTCCGCCGAAACCTGGACCCTGATGCGCTTCACCGAGCACGAGCGCGACGACGGCAACCTGGAGTGGCTGATCCGCAAGGACGGCTGCATGCACTGCGCCGACCCAGGCTGCCTGAAGGCCTGCCCGAGCCCGGGGGCGATCATCAAGCACGCCAACGGCATCGTCGACTTCAACCAGGACCACTGCATCGGCTGCGGCTACTGCATCACCGGCTGCCCGTTCAACATCCCGCGCATCTCGCAGAAGGACCACAAGGCGTACAAGTGCACCCTGTGTTCCGACCGCGTCAGCGTGGGCCTGGAGCCGGCCTGCGTGAAGACCTGCCCCACCGGGGCGATCGTCTTCGGCAGCAAGGAGGAGATGAAGGTGCACGCCGACGAGCGCATCGTCGACCTGAAGTCGCGCGGCTATGAGAACGCCGGGCTGTATGACCCGGATGGGGTTGGCGGTACTCACGTGATGTACGTGCTGCACCATGCCGACACGCCGCGCTTGTACGCCGGCCTGCCGGACCAGCCGGTGATCAGCCCGCTGGTGGGGCTGTGGAAAGGCTTCACCAAGCCGCTGGCGCTGCTGGCCATGGGCGCGGCGGTGCTGGCCGGGTTCTTCCACTACGTGCGCGTCGGGCCGCAGCGGGTCGAGGAGGATGAGCACCCCACGCCACCTGACCACAGCGTCCACCCGGTGGACCCCGCGGTGCATGTCTATGATCCGAACCGCCCGGGCGGGCAGGGGGAGCAGCGGCCATGAACGACGACAAACCGATCCTGCGCTACAACGCCAACGAGCGCAGCAACCACTGGGTCGTGGCGATCCTGTTCGTGCTGGCCGGGCTGTCGGGGCTGGCGCTGTTCCACCCGGCGCTGTTCTGGCTCAGCCACCTGTTCGGCGGCGGGCCGTGGACGCGCATCCTGCACCCGTTCCTCGGCGTGGCGATGTTCGTGTTCTTCCTCGGGCTGGTGCTGCGTTTCTGGCGCGCCAACTTCATCACCGCCAACGACCGCCTGTGGCTGCGCCGCGTCGACCGGGTGATGCTCAACCAGGAAGAGGGCGTACCGCCGGTGGGCAAGTACAACGCCGGGCAGAAGCTGCTGTTCTGGACCCTGCTGGCGTGCATGCTGGTGTTGCTGGTCAGTGGCGTGGTGATCTGGCGGGCGTACTTCAGCCACTGGTTCGGCATCGACGCCATACGCCTGTCGGCCCTGTTGCATGCCCTGGCGGCGTTCGTGCTGATCCTCAGCATCATCGTGCATATCTATGCCGGGATCTGGATCAAGGGCTCGATCGGCGCCATGTTGCATGGCTGGGTCAGCCGCGCCTGGGCACGCAAGCACCATGAACTCTGGTATCGCGATGTAACCGGCGACAAGACGCCGGGCAATCACGGCCGTAAGGAAGGATGACCGTTTGAGCACGATTCTCGAACCCGGGCAGATCGAAGCGTCGGCGGTGATGCCGCCGTTCCTGCACCTGCCCCCCGCCAACCTGTTCGAACTGCGGGCCGCGCGCCTGGAGCATCTGGCCGAGGGCCATGCGCTTGGCGAGTACCTGCACCTGGTCGCGCAGCTGTGCCGAGTCCAGCAGCAGCTTGTGGATAACCCGCCCGGCGCCTTGCCGGTGGCCGAAGAACGTCAGCGCCTGTGCATAAGTCATGGCCTGCCGCCCTTGGCGGCGGACAGCCTGGTGCGTGAAGGGCCCTGGCTGCCCTGGTTGCAGGCGCTGCTGGATCACCTCAAGACCGACGCCGAGGGCCCCTTGGCCGATGCAATACGCACGTTGCGCGATGCTGATGACAGCCAGCGCAAGGGCTGGGGCATCGCCTTGCTGGGCGGCCAGTACGATGCGCTGCCGGCGGCGCTGGTGCCCTTCATCGGCGCTGCGTTGCAGGCGGCCTGGTCGAGCTGGTTGCTGGCGCTGCCCGAACCCGAGCTCAAGCCCCCTGGCAGCCTGGCGCAATGCCCGGCCTGCGGCTCGCCGGCCATGGCCGGTGTGGTGCGCAACCGCGGCAAGCACAACGGCCTGCGCTACCTGGCCTGCTCGCTATGTGCCTGCGAATGGCATGTGGTGCGGGTCAAGTGCGTGTATTGCGAGTCGAGCAAGGGCTTGCGCTACAGCCACTTCGAAGACGACCGCTACGCCGCAGGCAAGGCGCCGCTGCGCGCCGAATGTTGCCCGGGGTGCGAGAGCTATCTGAAACAGAGCTACCTGGAGAACGACGCCGCTGCCGAACCGCTGGCCGATGACCTGGCCAGCCTGGCGCTGGATATCCGCCTGGACGAGGAGGGGTTCCATCGGCTGGCGCCGAACCTGCTGCTGGCGCCGGGCAGTGGGTGAGTGACTACACTGCAATATCGAGTTGCCTGCTTCGCGGGTAAACCTGCTCCTACAGGCACAGCGCCATCCATGAGGGTAGCGCCGTACCTGTAGGAGCGGGCTTGCCCCGCGAAGAGGCCAGTACAGACAACGGATCAGTCCAAGGTAGTACTCCGCATGCCTTCCAGCCCCGCCAGCGCCACCCCACGCCTGCCCTCCATCGACACCCTGCTGCGCCACCCCGCCTGCCAGCCGCTGCTCGACCGCCACGGCCGCGACGCTGTGCTGGCCACCCTGCGCCAGTTGCTCGACGACCTGCGCGACCCCGCCCGGCTCGGCCAGCTAAGCGCTGTAGAGCTGGCCGCCGAGGTGCTGCTCGGCCGCACTGGCGAACGCCTGGCTCTCCGGCAACGCAGCCAGGTCCGCCGGGTGTTCAACCTCACCGGCACGGTGCTGCACACCAACCTGGGCCGGGCACTGCTGCCCGAAGAAGCCGTCGAGGCCATGCAGACTGCCGCCCGCTACCCGCTCAACCTGGAATTCGACCTGGCCACCGGCAAGCGCGGTGACCGCGACGACCTGATCGAGGGCCTGATCCGTGAACTGACCGGCGCCGAAGCCGTCACCGTGGTCAACAACAATGCCGCCGCCGTGCTGCTGACGCTCAACAGCCTGGGCGCACGCAAGGAGGGCATCATCTCCCGCGGCGAGCTGATCGAGATCGGCGGCGCCTTCCGCATCCCCGACATCATGGCCCGCGCCGGCGTGAAGCTGCACGAGATCGGCACCACCAACCGCACCCATGCCCGCGACTACGAAGCTGCGATCAACCCGCGCACCGGGCTGCTGATGCGCGTGCATTGCAGCAACTACAGCATTCAGGGGTTCACCACCCAGGTGCCCACCGCCGAGCTGGCGCGTATCGCCCACGATCATCAGTTGCCATTGCTCGAAGACCTGGGCAGCGGCAGCCTGCTCGACCTCACCCGCTGGGGCCTGCCGGCCGAACCCACGGTGCGCCAGGCCCTGGCCGACGGCGCCGATATCGTCACCTTCAGCGGCGACAAGCTGCTCGGCGGCCCGCAGGCCGGGATCATCGTCGGGCGCAAGGACCTGATCGCGAAGATCAAGAAGAACCCGCTCAAGCGCGCCCTGCGCGTGGACAAGATCACCCTCGCCGCGCTGGAAGCGGTGCTGGCGCTGTACCGCAACCCCGACCGCCTGGCCGAGCGCCTGCCCAGCCTGCGCCTGCTGACCCGCAGCCAGGCTGACATCCAGGCCCAGGCGCAGCGCCTGGCCCCCGACCTCAAGGCCCGCCTGGGTGAACAATGGGCCGTTACCGTGGAACCCGCCCTGGGCATGATCGGCAGCGGCAGCCAGCCGGTGGCACGCCTGCCCAGTGCCGCCCTGTGCCTGCGCCCGCAGGTGTCGAAGAAACTGCGGGGCCGCAGCCTGCACGTACTGGAGCGGGCCCTGCGCGATCTGCCGGTACCGGTGCTCGGGCGCATCGACGACGATGCCCTGTGGCTCGACCTGCGCCAGCTCGACGACGAGGCCCAGTGGCTGGCACAACTGCCGGCGCTGCAACTGGGGCCGGTACAGTGATCGTCGGCACCGCCGGGCATATCGACCATGGCAAGACCGCACTGCTGCAAGCCCTGACCGGCCAGGCCGGCGATACCCGCCAGGAAGAGCGCGCCCGGGGCATGACTATCGACCTCGGCTACCGCTACGCAGCATTGGCTGAGGGCGAACCGCTGACCGGCTTCATCGATGTGCCCGGGCATGAGCGTTTTATCCACAACATGCTCGCCGGCGCCCACGGCATCGACCTGGTGCTGCTGGTGGTGGCCGCCGACGACGGCGTCATGCCGCAGACCCGTGAGCACCTGGCGATCATCGAGTTGCTGGGCATCCCACAGGCGCTGGTGGCGATCAGCAAGTGCGACCGGGTCGAGCCGGCGCGGCTGCTTGAGGTGCAGGCGCAGGTTGCCGAACTGCTGGCGCCCGGGCCCTATGCGGGGGCGTTGCAGTTCCCGGTTTCGAGCTTGAGCGGCGAAGGGGTGGAGGCGTTGCGCGAGGCATTGCTCGTGGCTGAACAACAGGTTCATCAGCGCAGTGTGCGAGGGGGCTTTCGGCTGGCCGTGGACCGCGTTTTTGCCGTGTCCGGCGCGGGCATCGTGGTCACGGGTACTGCGTTGGCCGGGCAGGTCAGCGCCGGTGACACACTGCTGCTGGGCAAGGCCGGTAAACCGGTGCGGGTGCGTGGACTGCACGCACAGAACCAGGCCGCGCTGGTGGCCGAAGCCGGGCAGCGGGTAGCGCTGAACATCACCGGCGAACGCCTGGCGATCGAGCAGGTGCATCGTGGCGACTGGTTGCTGCCCGAGTGGCTGCATGCGCCCAGTGTGCGGGTCGATATCGAACTGAGCCTGTTACCCACGGAGACTCGCACCTTCGAGCATTTCAGCGCGGTGCACGTGCACCTCGGCACCCAGGACGTGACGGCCCGGGTGGCGCTGCTGGAAGGTGAAAAGCTGGGCGCCGGCGAGCGCATGTTCGCCCAGTTGCTGCTCAATGCGCCGTTGCAGGCGGTGCACGGTGATCGCCTGGTACTGCGCGACCAGCGCGCCCAGCGCACGCTGGGCGGCGGCCGGGTACTCGACCCGTTCGCCCCGAGCCGGCAACGCCGCAGTGATGTGCGTTTGCGCCAGTTGCAGGTGCTTGGTGATGCCATCGATCTGGAGCAGGCCCTGCCTGCGCTGCTCGAAACCGCCCCCGGAGGGTTCGACCCGCAGCGCCTGGAGCGCCAGTTCAACCGCCGGCGTGAAACCTGGCAGTTGCCGGACCACGTCGTGGTGATCGCCACGCGCCAGGGCCAGCTGTTGTTCGCCCGCCAGCAATGGCAGGGACTCAAGCAACAGCTGCTGGCGCGCCTGGCGCAGTTCCACGAGCAGGAACCCGACCAGCTCGGCCCGGACCGTGACCGGCTACGCCGCTTCTGTGCCTTGCCGCTGGAGCGCCCGGCGTTCGTCAGCCTGCTGGATGAGCTGCTCGGTGACGGCACCATCAGCAGCAGCGGGCCCTGGCTGCACCTACCAGATCACAAGGTTCAATTGAGCGAGGCCGATGCGGCCTTGTGGGCGCGTTTGCAACCGCGCCTGCTGGCGGGCCAGTACGATCCGCCGTGGGTCAGGACCCTGGCCGCTGCAGAGCAACGCGAAGAGGCCGAAGTGCGGTTGTTGCTGCGCAAGTTGGCAAGGCTGGGTGTGGTGCACCAGGTGGTGCGTGACCTGTTCTACCCGCAGGACACGCTAAGGCGCATGGCAGAGCTGCTGTTGCAGCTGGCGGCGGGATCGCCGATAGTACAGGTCGCCGCGTTTCGCGATAGCTTGGGCATCGGTCGCAAACGCAGTGTGCAGATACTCGAATACTTCGACCGCATCGGCCTGACCCGCAGGGTCGCCGACCAGCGTCACATCAGAACCGACAGTGCCCTGGCCCAGCAGCAGGCCGGGCACTGAACGATCCAAGGAAGGCAATCGCGCCCGGTGGCGCGGCCGGGCTTCAAACCCGGTTGGGGACGGCATCCGTTCCCGGGCAGGTTCGACTCCCGCTGCCTTCCGCCATTTACTCTGTTGGGGCCGCGTTGCGGCCCATTCGCGGCACAAAGCGCCCCCAGGATCTATTGGGCGCGCTCCCCACACAGGTCCAGCGCAAACCAATGCTCGGCCGCATCGGCATCCAGCCCCGCGCCCAGCAGCGCAAACAACTTGCCCAGCGCCGCCTCACGGGTCATGCCACCACCACTCACCAGCCCGGTATCGCGCAGGCGGCTACCGGCGGCATAGGTATCGAACACCACCGAACCTTCCGGGCACTGGCTGATGGCGACGATCATCACACCGCCCTGGCGGGCGTCATGCAGCACGTCGAGCAGCGCCTGGTCGTCGGACGGCCCGGTACCGCTGCCATAGCACTCCAGCACCAGCCCCTGGATACCGCTGCCAAGCAGGCCGCGCAGGTGTTCGGCACCCAGGCCGGGGAACACCGGCAGCACCGCCAGGTTGACCGGTTGGCGTGGCTGGCGATAGCCCAGCACCGCCGGCACCGTCGCCGCACGCTCGCCTTCACGGTGGCGGGGCAGGGCGGTGAAGGCGTCGAATGCCTCGCTGCGCAGTTTCGATGCACGGCAGCCGTGCAGCAGCTGGCCATGGAAGTACAGCTGCACGCCGTCTTCCAGGCCGCTTTCGAACAGGCGCAGGGCGCCGGTCAGGTTGGCCCAGGCATCGCTGTCCGGCGCGCCGGCCGGCAGCATCGAGCCGGTCAGCAGCACCGGCACCGGCAGGCCCAGCAGCAGGAACGACAGGGCCGCGGCGCTGTAGGCCAGGGTATCGGTGCCGTGCAGCACCAGCACGCCGTCGTGGCCCTGCTGCTCGACTGCCTCGACGATGGCATCGCGCATTGCCAGCCAATTGGCCTGTTGCATGTTGGCGCTGTCGATCAGCGGGTTCAGTTCACGCAGGGTCCAGTGCACCCGGGGGGCATCGGCGCACTCGGCGAAGTGCTCGCGCATACGGGCGTCGAAGCCACCGGCGGGCGCCAGGCCTTCGGCGGACTGCAGCATGCCGATGGTGCCACCGGTGTAGAGGACGAGGAGATTCTTGACTGCACGCATTGGAACATTCCGTAGCGATGTCAGGCCCTGTCGCAGCGCATGCCCGAGGCAGCGCGATCCCTGTGGGAGCCGGCTTGCCGGCGATGAGGCCTGAAGACAAAGAAGAGGTCAGCCGCCCACGGACGGGGCGGCTGGGGCAGGGGAGAATATCAGCGCTGAGCGTGGGCCGGTGCGGCGGCTTTGTCAGTGGCTGTTTCAACCTGCGGATTGGCCGGCCAGGCGGCGCGGTCCAGGTCCAGGTCGGCGAACTTGCTCGAGTCGAACACCGGCTGCTTGACGCCAGCCTTGCGCTGCGCGTCGTAGTCGCGCATCACCCGCAGGCCAACCTTGAACAGCAGGGCCAGGGCCACCAGGTTGACGAACGCCAGGCAGGTCATGGTGATGTCGGCGAAGGCGAAGACGGTCGACAGGTCCTGCATCGAACCCCACACCACCAGCGCCAGCACCAGGCCGCGGAACGCCATCAGCACAGCGCGGTTGCGGGTCAGGAACTGCAGGCTGTTCTCGCCCAGGTAGTAGTTGTAGAGGATGCAGGTGAACACGAACAGCGACAGCGCGACGCTGACGAAGATACGGCCCCAGTCACCCACCACGGCGGCCAGCGAGTTCTGGGTCAGGACGATGCCGTCACCCTCGAAGCCCGGGGTGTAGAAGCCCGACAGCAGGATCAGCAGCGCGGTGCAGGTGCAGATCACGAAGGTGTCGAGGAACACGCTGAAGGCCTGGACCACGCCCTGGGCGCCCGGGTGCTTCACGGCGGCCACGGCGGCGACGTTCGGCGCACTGCCCAGGCCCGCTTCGTTGGCGAACACGCCACGCTTCACGCCCATGACGATGGCGCTGCCCAGCAGGCCGGCGAACGCAGGGTCGAGGCCGAAGGCGCTCTTGAAGATGGTTTCCAGCATGGCTGGCACGTGTTCGATCTGGGTGCCGATCACGTACAGGGTCACACCGATGTAGGCCAGGGTCTTGATCGGGACCAGCAGGTCGGACACCGCGGCGATGCGCTTGATGCCGCCGATGAAGGTGATGGCCAGCAGCACCGCCAGGACGATACCGGTCTGGCGTGGGTCGAAGGCAAAGGCGTTCTGCAGCGAGTGGGTCACGGTGTACGACTGCAGGCCGATGAAGGCGAAGCCGTAGGTGACCAGCAGCAGGATCGAGAACACGATCGCCATGCTCTTGAGCTTCAGGCCGTGCTGGATGTAGTACGCCGGGCCGCCGCGGTACAGGCCGTCGCCGTCGGCGCGCTTGTAGACCTGGGCCAGGGTGCATTCGAAGAAGCTGCTGGACATGCCCACCAGTGCGGTGACCCACATCCAGAACACGGCGCCTGGGCCGCCGAGGGTCACGGCGATACCGACACCGGCAATGTTACCGGCGCCGACACGGCCGGCCAGGCTCAGCATCAGGGCCTGGAACGAGCTCAGCTGGCCTGCCTGGCCACGCAGGGATTCCTTGAACACACCGAACATGTGGCCGAAGTGGCGGAACTGCACGAACCGCGAGCGGATGGTGAAGTAGCTGCCCAGACCGACGATCAGCACGATGAGGAGCTTCCCCGAAAGGAAATCGTTGAGTGCTTCGAGCATTTTGAAATGACCTCGATTCTTATTGTTCGTGTGGAAAATCTGCGGACGGCAGGCGCACCGCGATTGATTGGGGCGCAGGGTGGGTCATGACAACTGCGGTTACAATTTCGCGGGTTGCTCTGTTTTGGTGCGACTTGATGCTAGAATTGCGTCACTCGCATCATCTGGACCCCGGCATCATGGGCGATCACTTCGCTGACAACCTCAAATTGGCCTGCAGCCACTACCGCTCTATCTCCGAGGTTTGCCGGCAGCTGTCGATCAACCGCGGGCAGTTCAACAAGTACCTCAGTGGGCAAAGCCGGCCGACGCCTTACAACCTCAAGCGCATCGGCGACTTCTTCGGCGTCGAGGATTACGAGCTGGGTTTACCGCCTGAGCAGTTCGCCCGGCTGATCGGCGCACGCAACCCGGCCGCGCAGCAGAACAACCCGATCAGTGAGCTGTTCAAGCCGCTCAACGACCATGTGGTCAACCTGTCGCGCTACTGCGGTTACTACTTCGAATACTCCAACTGCATGTCGGTGCCAGGCTTGATCCTGGTGTCGTTGGTGCACCTGCGCGAAGAGCGTGAGCGCTACCTGTTCGAGCGCCAGGAACGCCAGGAGCGCAGCAGCGCCACCGACCCCCATGCCGAGGTGCGCTGCCGCTACCTGGGGGCGGCGTTCCAGTTGCAGGATCGGCTGTTTTTGGTCGACTACGAGTCGCTGACCTTGAACGAGATGAGCCAGACCATCCTCATCCCCAGCTTCAAGAGCCGCATCACCCGCCTCAATGGCCTGAAAACCGGCGTTTCCAGCGGCGACCGACGCAACCCGGCATGCACCCGCGTGGTCTGGGAGTACCTGGGCGAGGAGATCAACCGGATCAACGCTTTCCGCCAGGTACGGCTGTACCGCCCGGACGACCCGCGCATCGACGACGATATCCGCGACCGGCTGAGCGCCGGCTCGATCAGCAACGGGCTGTTCGAGATCGAGTGACAGGTTCAGCGCGATCCTGTGGGAGCAACTGTCTTGCTCGCGATTCAAACAACTGCGCAATCCCTGTGGGAGCGGCGGTTCGCCGCTGCGATTCACCCGCGAACACGGGCATAGCCCGTGCCAGGCACCGAGGTGTCATCTTCGCGGGTAAACCCGCTCCCACAGGGTTACAGGCGTCAGGCGGATTCAGTCGAGGATGAACGCCCCCACCGCCTGCGCCACCTGGTCCGCCACTTCCGGCCGGTCGCGCAGGTGCGCGGCAATGCCATGGTCGCAGTCGGTGAGCATCAGGCACTCCACATGCGGCGCCGGCACCGAGCGCAGCAGGCTGTGGGTCACTTCCTCGGGTATCGGGCTGTAACGCTCGACACCCGCCATTCGCCGGATCCCCGCCGATGTCCCGGCCCCCTGGCCGTGCACCCGCGAGTTGAGCCCGTCGTATTCACCGATCACCAGCAGCACGCGGCCCTGGAACTGGCGCAGGAAGGCATAGCTGTCGCAATCAAGAAAGGCGTAGGGCTTGCGGATCGCCGCGGTGAACGCGGGGCCGAAGGGCGCATTGTGGGCGGCGTCGGGGTACACCGCCGGGCAGATCAGCACCAGCTTGCGCACATTCGGGCGCTGCGCCGCCAGCTTGAGGGCAATGGCACCGCCCAGGCTGTGGCCGATCAGGGTGTCGCTGCGGTTGTCGAGGTGCTGGTGAAAGCGCAAGGCTTCCTGCAGGTTGCTGGCCAGCGAGGCATCCTTGGCCCCCGGTTCGCTGGCCAGGCTGTGGCCGGACAGGTTGCCGGTCAGCGAGCCGATGCCCTGCTGCTGCAGGCGGTACAGCAGCGGGTTGAGCCGGGTGAAGTCCGAACGGGCGCCGCCCACCACGAACACCGGTGGCGCCCGTTCGCTGTCCGGCAGCAGCAGGCGGGCCTGCTGGCGATAACCGTCGAAGGCTTCGTCAATCAAGCGCTCGGCGCCGGGGGCGGGTTCGTCGTACTGCCAGAGCGCGCGTTGCGTGGTGGTCGATTCGGCGTCCATGAACATCTCCTTGTACAGGCCAGGCGCAGTATAAGTAGCTGTCGTGCAAGGGGGGAACCGCGCACTGGCCTCTTGCGACCCGGCCTACGTTGGACTTCCCCTGCCGGAAACCGCAAAATGCCCCCTTTCCTCCATCGATCTGAGCGGACCTGTTGACCCTATGCGTATGCGCCTGATGCTGTTGGGTGGAGGCAATGCCCTCGGGCAAGCACTGATTCGTCTTGGCGCCGAGGAAGACATCGCCTTCCTGGCACCGCGCCCGCCGGAAAACGGCTGGGACCCGGCCAGCCTGACCCTGTTGCTCGACGAGCACCGCCCCGACGCGGTGGTCAACCTTGCCTATTACTTCGACTGGTTCCAGGCCGAGTCGGTCAGCGAACAGCGCCTGGCCCAGCAGGAGCGTGCGGTGGAGCGGCTCGCCGAGCTGTGCCAGCACCACGAAATGGTCCTGGTGCAGCCTTCCAGCTACCGGGTGTTCGATGGCTCGCGTGCCACGGCCTACAGCGAGAAAGACGAGCCGGTGCCGCTCGGCCTGCGTGGCCAGGCCCTGTGGCGCATCGAGCAGAGCGTGCGCGCCACCTGCCCGCAGCATGTGCTGCTGCGCTTCGGCTGGCTGCTGGACGAGAGCCGTGACGGCGCGCTCGGGCGTTTCCTGACCCGTGCCGAACAACCCCAGGAGCTGCTGCTGGCCGATGACCGGCGCGGCAACCCGACGCCGGTGGACGACGCCGCGCGGGTCATCCTCTCGGTGCTCAAGCAGCTCGACTGCAAGGCGCCGCTGTGGGGCACCTACCACTACGCCGGCAACGAGGCCACCACGCCGCTGGCGCTGGGCCAGGCGATCCTCGGCGAAGCCGCGCAGTGGCACAAGCTGGCCGTGCAGCAACCGACCGCCCAGGCCCACGCCGCGCGCCCGGATGCCAGCGAAGAGCCACAGCACGCGGTGCTGGCCTGCAAGAAGATCCTTCACACCTTCGGCATCAAGCCGCGCGCCTGGCGTGCCGGCTTGCCGCCCCTACTGGACCGTTTCTACCGACATGGCTGATGCCCCCATCCTGATCACCGGCGGTGCCGGCTTCATTGGCTCCCACCTGTGCGATGCTCTGCTGGAAAAAGGCTACGCGGTACGCATTCTCGACGACCTGTCCACCGGCAAGCGCAGCAACCTGCAGCTCGGGCACCCGCAGCTGGAACTGATCGAGGGTGATGTCGCCGATGCCGCCCTGGTGGCGCGCGCCGCCGCCGGTTGCCAGGCCGTGGTGCACCTGGCCGCGGTGGCCTCGGTGCAGGCCTCGGTCGAGGACCCGGTCAAAACCCACCAGAGCAATTTCATCGGCACCCTCAATGTGTGCGAAGCGATGCGCCAGCATGGCGTACGCCGGGTGCTGTTCGCCTCCAGCGCGGCGGTGTACGGCAACAACGGCGAGGGCCAGTCCATCGCCGAAGACACCCCCAAGGCGCCGCTGACCCCCTACGCGGTGGACAAGCTGGCCAGCGAGCAATACCTGGACTTCTACCGTCGCCAGCACGGCCTGGAGCCGGTGGTGTTCCGCTTCTTCAATATCTTCGGCCCGCGCCAGGACCCGTCCTCGCCGTACTCCGGGGTCATCAGCATCTTCTGTGAACGTGCCACCAGCGGCAAACCCATCATGGTGTTCGGCGATGGCGAACAGACCCGTGATTTCCTGTATGTCGGTGACCTGGTCCAGGTCATGGTCCAGGCGCTGGAGCAGCCAGCGGTGGAAGAGGGCGCGGTGAACATCGGCCTGAACCAGGCGACTTCGCTGAACCAGTTGCTCAAGGCACTGGAGCAGGTGATCGGCAGCCTGCCGGCGATCAGTTATGGCCCGGCGCGCTCCGGGGATATCCGCCATTCGCGGGCGGACAATGCACGGCTGCTGGCGCGCTTTAACTTCCCGGCGCCAACGCCCTTCGTGGAAGGCGTGGCGCGGTTGCTCGGCAAGGCCTGAGGCCCGGCCCGAGAGCGCATATCTCAGGCTTTGCGCGTCCTTGTAGGAGCGGCCTTGTGCCGCGAAAGGGCTGCAGAGCAGTCCCGGCGAGTTCTGCGTTCACGCTGAAACCCTGGGGCCGCGCTGCAGCCCTTTCGCGGCACAAGGCCGCTCCTACAGGGGCCGTGCAAGCCCGCTCAGGGCATGCCGAACCAACCGCCGCTGGCACAACTCCGGCTCCACCACTCGCCCATCCTCAGCCCGCACCTGCAGCGTCTGCAGCCCCTGGCCGCGATCATCGACCAGCTGTGAGCGTGATTCCCCTTCGGTGAACAGGTACCGCTCCCCCCACTGGCGCAAGCCGATCACGATCGGAAACACCGCGCGTCCCTGCTCGGTCAGCACGTATTCCTTGTAGGCACTGCCATCGGAGGCGGGTTGTTGCGCCAGCAGCCCGGCCTCGACCAGCAGCTTCAGGCGCGCGGCGAGGATGTTCTTCGCCAGCCCCAGGTTCTTCTGCAGTTCGCTGAAGCGGCGCAGGCCATCGAAGGCATCGCGCAGGATCATCAGCGCCCAGCGATCGCCGAGCACTTCCAAGGCGCGGGCCACGGGGCATTGCTGGTTGTTGTCGTCGAGCATGGGCCATTCCGCATCAAGTTTGGTTGCAGATTAAAACCACATTTGCTAGAAATCCAGTTGTAGTTTCAAAATGAAACCGGAATCTGCCGAGGACTGTGCAATGACATCTGCCTCATCTGTGCCTGCGCAATTGACGCGCGGCCTGACGCTGCTGCTGGCGGTCGCCTGCGGCCTTGCGGTGGCCACCGTGTACCTGTCCCAGCCATTGCTGGAGTCCATGGCCAGCAGCCTGGGTATCGCCCAGGCGCAGGTCGGCCTGGTGGTCGGCGCGACCCAGGCCGGGTACGCCGCGGGGTTGCTGCTGATCGTGCCGCTGGGCGACCTGTTCGCCCGCAAGCGCCTGATCCTCACTCAACTGGTGCTGGCGGCCGTTGCCCTGCTGGCGGTGGCGTCGAGCCTTGATTGGGCCATGCTGCTGGCGGCCATGGGCATGGTCGGGCTGATGGCGGTGGTGGTGCAGGTGATGGTGGCCCACGCCGCCACGCTGGCCACGCCCGCGCAGCAGGGGCAAGCGGTGGGCACGGTCACCAGCGGTGTGGTGCTGGGCATCCTGCTGGCACGGCTGGCCTCGGGGCTGGTGGCTGATCTGTCGGGCTGGCGTACCGTGTATTTCGTGGCTGCGGGCCTTGCCCTGCTGATGGCGCTGCTGCTCGGCTGGCGGTTGCCCGAGGCGCCACCGCGCGGTGCGCGACAGGGGTATCTGGCCCTGCTGGGTTCGGTGTTCGCGCTGTACCGCCACGACCGGCTGTTGCGTCAGCGGGGCGCCTTCGCCCTGCTGATCTTCGCCGCCTTCAGCGTGCTGTGGAGCGCCATGGTACTGCCCTTGAGTGCCGCGCCCCTGGCGCTGGACCATACCCAGGTCGGCCTGTTCGGCCTGGCGGGGGTAGCCGGTGCCCTGGCGGCCGCGCGGGCCGGGCGCCTGGCCGACCGTGGGCAAGGGCAGAAGACCACCGGCCTGGCGCTGGGGTTGCTGGTGTTGTCATGGTTGCCGATTGCCCTGCTCGAGCGCTCGTTGCTGGCGCTGCTACTGGGCGTGCTGCTGCTGGACTTCGCCGTGCAGGCGGTGCACGTGACCAACCAGAGCCTGCTGCTGGCCGGGCGTGGCGACATGGCCAGCCGCCTGATCGGCGCCTACATGTGTTGCTACTCGCTCGGCAGCGGGCTGGGTGCGGTGGCCGCGACCTGGGTCTACGGGCAATGGGGCTGGGGCGCGGTGTGCGGGCTGGGGGCCGGCATCAGTGGCCTGGCCCTGGGGTACTGGGTGCACCTGTGGCGGCTGGGCCATAACGCAAAAGCCCGCTCGGGCGAGCGGGCTTGTCGGGCAGTGCAGGGTCAGAACTTGTAGCCCAGGCCCACCATGTAGACCCATGGGTCGACGTCCACATCGACCTTGGTCTTGCCCACGCCCAGGGCGCTCGGGCCGTCGATGGTGGCCTTGGTGTCGATGTCGACGTACCAGACCGCGGCGTTGAACAGCAGGTTTTCGGTGAGCATGTAGTCCATGCCCAGCTGGCCGGCCAGACCGACCGAGTCCTTCAGCTTCATGTTGCTGAAGCCTTGCGCCTTGCGGTTGCTGCTCAGGTCTTCATCGAAGAACAGGGTGTAGTTCAGGCCCACGCCGGCGTAGGGCTGGAACTTGGAGCTGGCGTCCATCGGGTAGTACTGCAGCGACAGGGTCGGTGGCAGTTGCTTGATGTCGGCCAGCTTGCCGTCCAGGCCGGCACCCAGGCCCTTCACGCCGACGGTGTGCTTGAACGGGGTGGCGGCCAGCAGTTCCAGGCCGATGTGGTCGGTGAGCATGTAGGCGAAGGCCAGGCCCAGTTGGGTGTCGCTGTCCAGGGTTGCCTTGGTGCCCGAGACCTTGGCGCCATCGAGTTTGATGTCGCCGCTGTTCTCGTTCGGTGCGGTGGTGATGGCGCCGGAGCGGATGATGAAATCACCTGCCTGGTGGGCGTGGGCAACAGGGGCTGCGAGCGCCAACGCGACGAGCGAGGCACTGAGCAAGGACTTGTTCATGGAAGCTCCCAAAGGACGTGAGTAATCGAGTAGTCCAATGGTACGAAGCTGACTAAACAGAAAGTTTGACCCAGCTCAACGAAGCTGTGTCATGGGGCGGACGCCGTGCTCACTTCAGCTCATAGGCGTAGATTTTCTCTGCTTCCATCTGGTATCCGGCATCGGCCAGCTCGCTGCTGCTGGCCTTGACCTGCATCGTCCCCTCGATCCAGTACGGCTGGTAGAGGTCTTCGACGCGCACGCCCATCTCGCTGAAGATGTGCACGATCTGGTTGGACGGCGGTGGCGGCACGTGAATGCAGGCGCCGTAGTAGGGCACCAGCAGGAACTCGGTGGTGCGGCCTTCTTCGCTGACCTCCAGCGGCACGATGTAGCCGGGCAGTTTCACCTGCTGGCCATCGAGCGCCTTGACCACCGGCGCGTCGGGCGCCTGCTGGCGGGCGGCGGGGGCGGACTCGGCGAGCGCACTGCCGATCTGCGACAGGTCGTGCAGCGGCGCCAGTTGCGGCGGGATGACCGGTGCGCCTTCGGGGATCAGCGCGGGCCAGTCCAGTTCGCGGGGTTCGGCGGCCCAGGCCGCAGGCATGATCAACAGCAAGGCGGCCAGCACCGCAGCCACGCCTACAGGTTTGCACTGTGCAGATGGACCTTGTGCAGTCCTGCAGGAGTCGGTTTGTCGGCGAAGGCTGGCGAACATCAAACAACGCAACATGAACACCCTCAAAGATGAATCGACAAGCCATCGGCCAGCGACTGCCGATAGGCACGCCAGGCCGGCACGCTGCCCATCAGCAGCGCCGCACCGAGGATGATCCCCAGCAACGTCCACTCATGCGCACTGGGCCAATCCAACGGCAGGTACAGCCCGTAGTTGGCCTGCACGTAGCCCTGGGCCAGAGCGATCCCGGCATACAGCAACCCTAGCCCTGCGACGATCCCGGCCAGCGCCAGGGCCAGCGCCTCGAGCACCAGCAACCCGGCGATATGCCACGGCCGGGCCCCCACCGAGCGCAGGATGGCCATCTCCCGGCGGCGTTCGTTGAGGCTGGTGAGGATCGCCGTGAGCATGCCGATCAGCCCGGTCAGCACCACGAACAGCGACACCACGAACAGCGCCTGCTCGGCCGTGCCCATCAGGCTCCACAGCTCCTGCAGGGCGACGCCGGGCAGGATCGCCAGCAGCGGCTCGTTGCGGTACTCGTTGATCTCGCGCTGCAGGCTGAAGGTGGCGATCTTGTTGTTCAGCCCGAGCATGAAGGCGGTGATCGCCGCCGGTTGCAGGTCCATGCCGCGGGCCTGCTCGGCGCTGATGCGCCCGGCACCGCGTGCCGGCACGCCGTTGTGCCAGTCGATGTGGATCGCCTCCATGCCGGCCAGGCTGATGTGCAGGGTGCGGTCCACCGGGGTGCCGGTGCGCTTGAGCACGCCGACCACAGTGAATGGCTTGTCGTCGTGCTTGACCAGGCTGATGGCGGCTACGCCATGGGCCAGCACCAGTTTGTCGCCGAGCGTGTAGTGCAGCGCGTCGGCCACTTCGGCACCCAGCACCACTTCGAAGGGGTCGTCGGCGAAAGGCCGGCCCTGGTTGATCTCCAAGTGCTGGCGGCGGCCGTACTGGTAGTGGCTGAAGTAGTCGCCGGTGGTGCCCATCACCCGGTAGCCGCGGTGCGAGTCGCCCAGTGAAATCGGGATGGCCCACTTCACCCGTGGGTCCTTGGCGTACTGCTGGTAGCTGTCCCAACGGATGTTGTTGGTGGCGTTGCCGATGCGGAACACCGAATACAGCAGCAGGTTCACCGAACCCGAGCGGGCGCCGACGATCAGGTCGGTACCGCTGATGGTGCTGGCAAAGCTGGCGCGGGCTTCGGTGCGCACCCGTTCGACCGCCAGCAGCAGGCACACCGACAGGGCGATGGCGAAGGCGGTGAGCAGGGCGGTGAAACGGCGGTTGGCCAGGCTGGCCAGGGCAAGGCGGAGCAGGTACATCAGGCCTCCCGGGGCGTGGCGGCGCGGTTGAGTTCGGCCAGGGACAGGTGACGGTCGAACAGCGGCGCCAGGCTCTGGTCATGGCTGACGAACAGCAGGCTGGAGCCGGCCGCGCGGCATTCGTCGAACAGCAGGCGGATGAAAGCTTCGCGGGTGTCGGCATCGAGCGCCGAGGTGGGTTCGTCGGCGATTACCAGTTCAGGTTGGCCGATCAGTGCGCGGGCTGCGGCCACACGCTGCTGCTGGCCGATCGACAGGCTGCCGGCCCGGCGCGTCAGCAGTTCGGGAGCATCGAGGCCCAGGTGCGCCAGCAAGTGCGCGGCGGCCTGGTCGATGCTGCCATGGCGCTGGCTGGCGCGCTCGGCACGGGACTTCGAGAAGCGGCAGGGCAACTCGACGTTCTCGCGCACCGACAGAAACGGCAGCAGGTTGAACTGCTGGAAGATGTACCCGGTGTGATCGACCCGGAAGCGGTCGCGTGCGCCCTGGCTCAAGCTGGCCAAGTCCTGGCCGAGCAGCTGGATACGTCCCTGGCCCGGGCGGTTGACCCCGCCCAGCAGGCCGAGCAGGGTGGTCTTGCCGCTGCCACTGGGGCCCTTGAGGAACAGTGCCTCGCCGGCTTCCAGGCGGAACTCGGGGATATCCAGCAGCGGCCCCTGGCCGGGCCAGGCGAACACCAGGTCATGCAGCTCGATCAGCGCCTGGCTCATTCAGAACGCGACCACGGCCTTGGCCGCAGTGGCCTCGACACCTTTCTGACCGTTGGGGCCGATCAGTTGCACGTTGACCTTCTGGGTCTGCGGGAAGGTCTTGAACAGCGGGCCGAGGTCGAGCTGGGTAAGCTTGGCCGCAGTGGCGCAGGTGAACTGGTAGTGGGCGTTCACATCGGCGTGCTGGTGGCCGTGCTCATGTTCGTGGGCGTCGCCATCGTCATCGGCATGGGCGGCGTCGCCGAACAGCGGGCTTTCCAGCTCTTGCGCTTCATCCTTGCAGCCGGCGGCCTGGGCCAGGCCGAACAGCTTCAGCGGTTGCTCCAGTTGCTGGCGTGCGGCGGCGACCTTGGCCTTGTCGGCGTCGGTGCTGGCGGCGTGCTCGAAACCGACCAGGTTCATGGCCGGGCTGTCCAGTTCCAGCTCCAGGGTGTTGCCGTCGAGCACCACGTTGAGCTTGGCCACGCCATGTTCATGGGCGCCGAGGGTGCCATGATCGTGGTCATGATCATGCTCGTCGTGGGCATGGGCCACGGCCAGGGGCAGCAGGGCGAACGGCAGGGCGAGCAGCAAACGACGCATGGACAGCTCCAGAAGCGGCTTGGAAAGATTTGGTAATGTTATAACAATTTTTCTTTGGCCCGCCAGCCCGCCTGGCGCAGGTTTCATGTTGCTGTAGCATGCCTGCATTGACCTGGGCACAAGGAAAGCATCATGAGAATTCGTGGGCAGATTGGTGAATGGCCGGTGGACCTGACCATCGAGCTGGAACCGCAAGAATGGGCGCAGCTGGGGCGGCAGGTGGTACTGCCAGCGGCTGGCGAAGCCCCGCAGGCAGCGACTGCCAGCCCGCCGCCGCGCCAGGATGACGGGCAGTGGGCGGCAGCCTGTGAGCTGCTGCGCGAGGCCGGACAGATGAGTGGCCCCGAGTTGCTGGACCGGCTGGAGCTGCTGGCGGGCAGCACCGCGGCGGGCAAGCGGTTGCTGGTGCGCTTGCGCCATAGCCCACAAGTTAAGGTGCAAAGTGGGGTGGACGCGCCCGTCTATTGCTGGGTCGGGACGGCCTGACACGGCGAGACCTGACAGTTTTGCCAGTTGTCGGCTCAGGTGAGTGTGGCGAGCATTGCTTAACCCACTTGAATGAGATTCGGTGTCATGGCAAATCTTGAAGATGAAACCGACGCTGTTAGTGTCACCGCAAAGGTGCTGGCCGATTGGCCCTTCCTGATTGAATTCGATTGCGCAAAGTTAGACCAATTGTGGGCCCGGTATGGGCTCGCGCCCGGCGGTACGGGCTTTGCGAGCCCGCACCTGCAGTTCGAGGTTGCAACGTCTTCACGAAGTGCATTCTTTGCCAGTTGTACCTTGGGAACGCTGCATCTGCAGGCGGTCGCGAACCGTGCTGGCGGTCAGAGGTTGCGGATCAGGCGCCCGGTGCTCGATTGCGTGCAGGTGAGCTTGCTGCAGGGGCCTGGCCGGCCGATGCGCTCGATCGGCGAGGTGCGGCGCATTTTGCCGGCACAAGCGGTCGAGCTGTACCTGGACATCGACCTTGCCGCCAACTACGGGCTCTACGACAGCCAGGGCCGGGTTTCCCTGGGCTGGGGCAACTACCCCCAGTTCGGCCTGTCAGGGGAAGGCAATGGGCTGGATGTGGTGCCCTATCAGGTGTATTTCTCCGGCTTGCCAGCTGTGGACAAGTTCATCGACCTCGGTGACTTGCGTTCCGAAAGCGACGTGGTGCTCAAACCTATGGAGTTTGTGCTGCGTTATGTCGGTGAGCAGGCGCAGAGCCTCATGCTGCATCCGTTTATTCACGGGAAGAACGGCGGCGTATTCCCGCACAGCTATTCAAACTGGACGAGCCCGAATTCAGGCGTGGGCATGGCGCTGGACCCGATACATTATACCGACTTGATGATCCCTGACGTCGCCGCCAGCCCATCGTTGCTGTTCCCTCGGCAGATGGCCTACAACCCCAGGTTCAGGGATGTTATCGGGGAGATACAAGTAGAATTCGAGGAGCAGCAGAGCAGCTCACCAACACCCGTCGCTGCTGAGCCAGCGCTTTCGCTCGAGCCCATGGTAGCGGTGTCCAGCCCCGGGCAGGTGGTCGAATTCGAGCTGTTACCTGCGCAGACTGGCGATGAAACGCCTCATTGGATGGTGAGTGGCAACCGCAACTACGCCCCTGACGGCTGGCGCTGCAAAGTCATGCCCAGCGGCATGAGAGCGGCCTTGAGCCAGGCTGAGGGCAACGAGCAATTCAACATATATCGATTGATTGAGTTCGTCACAGTCACTGCCTCGGTCGGAGGTGCCTCATTCACGGCCTCGATGGTCGCGCTGGCCGCCGCACCTACCGGTTACCTGCGTGCCGACCTGTGGGACGGTGGACGGTGGGTGATCCGACTGTGCTACCTAGACAAGGAAGGAAATGAGGCCGTCATTTCCCTCGATGACATGGTTGCGGATGGGGTCAATTGCTACATCGGCCGCAATGGGCTTATCGAACCCATCGTTGGTGAGCTGTACTGCATCGTGCGAGCCTATGACTCCAGCGGTGATACGGGGGTCTGGGCGTTCATGGTGCTACCGGTGCCACTGCTTGACTCGCAAACGGTATTGGACCTCGACATTACCTGAGGCGATAGTTGTCCGCCGTGCTCAGAACATCGCAGCAGACAGCTTGCGCCGGTACAGGCTGACCAATGGATGTTCGCTGCCCAATAGCTCGAATACCTGCAGCAGCGCTTTCTGCGGCAGGCCGTTCTCGTACGCGCGATTGCGTTGGAACAGCTTCAGCAGCCCGTCCAGCGCCGCTTCGTACTGTTGGCGCGCCAGTTGCTGGATGCACAGCTGGTAGGCCGCTTCGTCATCTTGCGGGTTCTGCGCCAGGCGGCTCTTCAGCTCGGCGGCTTCCGGCAGGCTGGCAGCCTGGCGCAGGAAGGTCAGCTGGGCCTTGGCACCGGCCAATGCGGCCTTGTGTTCGTCGGTCTTGACTGCATCAAGCACCACTTGCGCTTCGCCCAGCTCACCGCGTTCGGCGAGGCAGCGGGCGTACAGGATCAGCGCCTCGGCATTGCTGTTGTCTTCACCCAGCAGCACCTGCAGCAGCGCTTCGGCCTCGCTGAAACGGCTCTCGGTGAACAGCGCCTTGGCCTGCTCCAGTGGCGCGGCGGTCGGCGGTGCGGGCATCTGCACATGGGGTTCGAGCATCGTGCGGATAGCCGACTCGGGCTGGGCGCCGGCAAAGCCGTCGACCGGCTGGCCATCCTTGAACAGCACCACGGTCGGCAGGCTGCGGATGCCGAACTGGGCCACCACCTGCTGCTCGACATCGCAGTTGATCTTGGCCAGCAGCAGCTCGCCCTGGTAGCCCTCGGTGATCTTCGCCAGCAGCGGCATCAGGGCCTTGCATGGCGCGCACCACTCGGCCCAGAAGTCGACCAGGACAGGTTTGTGGAAGGAGTTCTCGATGACCAGTTGCTGGAAGGTGGCATCGGTGGCGTCGAAGATAAACGGGGTTTCCTGACTCATTACGACTCTCGCAAAACCGTGAATGGCACCACTATAAAGGCTCGCGACTCGCGTGGTACAGGCTGACCCGGCGGAATTCGTGCGGCTCGGCCAGGTCGGGCAGGGTCAGGGCTTCGAGCACGCCCAGCGGGCGGTACTGCGGGTGGCTGAAGTCGCGCACGCGCGAATCGGCCACCAGCGCCTGGCGGCCACGGCTGAGGAATTCATCCAGCAGCGGCAGGTTGGCGCGGTCATACAGCACATCGGCGACCAGGATCAGGTCGAAGCGGTCGGCCTCGGCGAAGAAGTCGCTGCTGTAGTTTAGCGCCACGCCATTGAGCGCGGCATTGGCGCGGCAGGCGTCGAGGGCCAGCGGGTCGAGGTCGCAGGCCACCACTTCCAGCGCGCCCGCCCGGGCCGCAGCAATGCCGGCGATGCCGGAGCCGGCGCCGAAGTCCAGCACGCGCTTGCCGCGCACCCATTCCGGGCGCTCGGCCAGGTAGCGCGCCATGGCCAGGCCGCTGGCCCAGCAGAAGCTCCAGTAGGGCGGCTCTTCGAGGATGCGCCGGGTTTCCTCGCTGCTGAATTCGCGGTCCATGTTCTGGTCGTCGATCAGCCACAGCTTGAGTTCGCAGCCAGGCAGCTCGCTGACCACCAGGCGCGCTTCGCCGATCAGGCCGCTCAGGGCCTGTTGCAGGGCGTGTGGTGCCATTTACGGGGCCTTTTCGAAACGCAGCGGGCCGGTGGCCTGGGTTTCGGCCTGGGCAATACGCACCGGTGGCAGGTGCATGATCAACTGGCCGGACTGGCTGGCGCGGCCGCGCAGCTCTACCCGTGCGCCGGCGGGGAATGCCTCGGGGTTGAAGCGCAGCTGGTAGGGCAGGGCCTGGCCGGTGCCGGTCAGGGTGCTGCTGGCCAGCAGTTGTTGCGGGCGGCCACGGTCGTCGATGACCAGCAGCGCCAGTTCGACGTCGGCGCCGGCGGGGATCGCCATGAGCGTGCCGCTCAACTCGCGCTGGTAGGCCGGCAGCGGGCCGAGCGGCTGGGCTTTCTTCGCCACCTTGGCCGGTACGGGCGCCGGGGCCTGCTCAGGCTTTGGTCGGTCGCTGCCGCAAGCGGCGAGCAGGGCGGCGGCGCACAGCACGACGAGCGCTCGGTAGTGCATGGTGTAGTCCTTGGCGGGCAGATTTGCATGGATGGTAGCTTGTCTTGCCAGTGCAATGCGCTACCATGGCCCTCCCTTTTTTTGTTGCCTGCCACCATGCACTGTCCGTTTTGCGGTGCCAACGACACCAAGGTCATCGACTCGCGCCTGGTCGCCGAGGGCGAACAGGTCCGTCGCCGTCGCGAATGCGTCGCCTGCGGCGAGCGCTTCACTACCTTCGAAACCGCCGAGCTGGTCCTGCCACGGCTGATCAAGCAGGACGGCACGCGCCAGCCCTTCGACGAAGACAAGCTGCGGGCCGGCATGCAGCGTGCGCTGGAGAAACGCCCGGTGAGCGTCGAGCGCCTGGAAGCGGCGCTGGCGCACATCAAGAGCCGCCTGCGCGCCACGGGCGAGCGTGAAGTGAAGTCGCTGGTGGTCGGTGAGCTGGTGATGGCCGAGCTGCGTAAACTCGACGAAGTCGCCTACATCCGTTTTGCCTCGGTCTACCGGCGTTTCCAGGACCTCGACGAGTTCCGCGAAGAAATCGACCGCCTGGCCCGCGAGCCAGCCAAAGAGTAAGCATGACCAGCCAAGCCGCCATTCTCGACGCCCACTACATGGCCCGGGCCGTGGAACTGGCCCGCAAGGGCCTCTACACCACCCACCCCAACCCACGTGTAGGCTGCGTGATCGTGCGCGATGGCGAGGTGGTCGGCGAAGGCTGGCACGTGCGCGCCGGCGAGCCCCATGCCGAAGTGCACGCCCTGCGCCAGGCCGGCGAGCGCGCCCGTGGTGCCTGTGCCTACGTCACCCTCGAGCCGTGCAGCCATCATGGCCGTACCCCGCCCTGCGCCGAGGCGCTGGTCAAGGCCGGCGTGGCGCGGGTGGTGGCGGCGATGCAGGACCCCAACCCGCAAGTGGCCGGCAATGGCCTGCGCCTTTTGCAGGAAGCCGGGATCGAAGTGGCCAGTGGCGTGCTCGAAGCCGAAGCCCGCGCCCTCAACCCCGGTTTCCTCAAACGGATGGAGCACGGCCTGCCGTTCGTACGCGCCAAGCTGGCGATGAGCCTGGACGGCCGCACCGCCATGGCCAGCGGCGAAAGCCAGTGGATCACCGGCCCGGCCGCCCGCTCGGCGGTGCAGCGCCTGCGCGCGCGGTCCAGTGTGGTGCTGACCAGCGCCGCCAGCGTGCTGCAGGACAAGGCGCGGATGACCGTGCGCGCCGAACAGCTGGGCCTGGATACAGAACTCACGGCCCTGGCCCTGTCGCGCCCGCCGCTGCGGGTATTGATCGACGGCCGCCTGCGCCTGCCGCTGGACGCACCGTTCTTCCAGGCCGGCCCGGCGCTGGTGGTCACCGCCGCCGGCGAAGACCCGCGCTACGCCGCCGCTGGCCACGAATTGATCAACCTGCCCGGCGGCGACGGCCAGGTCGACCTGCCGGCGCTGCTGCGCACCCTGGCGGGGCGCGGGGTCAACGAAATCCTGCTGGAGGCCGGTGCCGGCCTGGTCGGTGCCTTCGCCCGCCAGGGCCTGGTCGACGAGTTCCAGCTGTTCGTCGCTGGCACCTTCCTCGGCTCCGCTGCCCGTCCGCTGCTGGACTGGCCGCTGGCGCAGATGAGCGAGGCGCCGCGGCTGAAGATCACCGAAATGCGCGCAGTCGGCGATGACTGGCGAGTCACTGCCATCCCCCTGCCGGCCCCCGGCGTATAATGCCGGGCTTGCCCCGCGCAGCCTGTCTTTGAGGAGAACAGCATGTTCACCGGCATCATCGAATCCATCGGCACCATCCGCAGCATGACCCCCAAGGGCGGTGACGTGCGTGTCTATGTAGAAACCGGCAAGCTCGACCTGGGCGACGTCAAGCTCGGCGACAGCATCGCCGTCAACGGCGTGTGCCTGACCGCCGTGGAACTGCCTGGCGACGGCTTCTGGGCCGACGTCAGCGTCGAAACCCTCAAGCGCACCGCCATGGTCGACTTGAAGGCCGGCAGCCGGGTCAACCTGGAAAAGGCCCTCACGCCCACCACCCGCCTGGGCGGCCACCTGGTCAGCGGCCACGTCGACGGCGTCGGCGAAATCGTCTCGCGCGCCGATAACGCCCGCGCCATCCAGTTCCGCGTGCGCGCACCCAAGGAGCTGGCCAAGTACATCGCCCACAAGGGCTCGATCACCGTCGACGGCACCAGCCTGACGGTCAACGAAGTCGATGGCGCCGAGTTCGAGCTGACCATCGTCCCGCACACCCTGTCCGAAACCATCATGGCCGACTACCGCGCAGGGCGTCGGGTGAACCTTGAGGTCGACCTGCTGGCCCGTTACCTGGAGCGTCTGCTGCTAGGCGACAAGGCCGCCGAGCCGAGCAAGGGCAGTGGCATTACCGAAAGCTTCCTGGCCGCCAACGGCTTCTTGAAATCCTGATTGAGAAGGGGGTGCCGCGTGGCGCTCAACAGCATCGAAGAACTGGTTGAAGACATCCGCCAGGGCAAAATGGTCATCCTCATGGATGACGAAGACCGCGAGAACGAAGGCGACATCATCATGGCAGCCGAATGCTGCCTGCCTGAGCACATCAACTTCATGGCCAAGCACGCCCGTGGCCTGATCTGCATGCCGATGACCCGCGAGCGCTGTGAAACCCTGAAGCTGCCGCTGATGGCGCCGCGCAACGGTTCCGGCTTTGGCACCAAGTTCACCGTGTCGATCGAGGCCGCCGAGGGTGTCACCACCGGCATCTCCGCCGCCGACCGCGCGCGCACCGTGCAGGCGGCCGCCGCCAAGGACGCCAAGGCCGAAGACATCGTCAGCCCTGGCCACATCTTCCCGTTGATGGCCCAGCCCGGCGGTACCCTGGCCCGCGCCGGCCACACCGAAGCCGCCTGCGACCTGGCGCGCATGGCCGGTTTCGAGCCGAGCGGGGTGATCTGCGAGGTGATGAACGACGACGGCACCATGTCGCGCCGCGCCGAGCTGGAGGTGTTCGCCGCCGAGCACAATCTCAAGATCGGCACCATCGCCGACCTGATCCACTACCGCATGATCCACGAGCGCACCGTGCAGCGCGTTTCCGAGCAGTCGATCGAGAGCGAGCTGGGTGAATTCAACCTGGTCACCTACCGCGACGCCGTGGAAGGCGATGTGCACATGGCCCTCACGCTCGGCAAGATCTGCGCCGAAGAGCCGACCCTGGTGCGGGTGCACAACATGGACCCGCTGCGCGACCTGCTGATGGTCAAGCAGCCGGGCCGCTGGAGCCTGCGCGCGGCCATGGCCGCCGTGGCCGAGGCCGGCAGTGGCGTGGTGCTGCTGCTGGGCCACCCGCTGGACGGCGACGTGCTGCTGGCGCACATCCGCGAAAGCGCGGGCGATGCGCAACCCAAGGCACCGACCACCTACAGCACGGTTGGCGCCGGCTCGCAGATCCTGCGCGACCTCGGTGTGCGCAAGATGCGCCTGATGAGTTCGCCAATGAAGTTCAATGCGATATCCGGATTCGATCTGGAAGTTGTAGAATACGTGCCCTCCGAGTGACTTGAGGCGGCTTGATCGCCTTCCAACTCGAGTCAAAACCCTCCCGAGGCCGCCACAGCGCGGCCTCGCTCTTGAAGATGAGAACTCAAGAATGACCCTGAAGACCATCGAAGGTACCTTCATCGCCCCCAAAGGTCGCTATGCTTTGGTGGTTGGCCGCTTCAACAGCTTCGTCGTCGAAAGCCTGGTAAGCGGTGCAGTCGATGCCCTGGTACGCCACGGCGTCAGCGAAAGCGACATCACCATCATCCGTGCCCCGGGCGCGTTTGAAATCCCGCTGGTGGCACAGAAAGTCGCCCAGCAAGGCAACTACGACGCGATCATCGCCCTGGGCGCCGTGATCCGTGGCGGTACCCCGCACTTCGAATACGTGGCGGGCGAGTGCACCAAGGGCCTGGCCCAGGTGTCCATGGAGTTCGGTGTTCCGGTGGCCTTCGGCGTGTTGACCGTCGACTCCATCGAACAGGCCATCGAGCGTTCCGGCACCAAGGCCGGCAACAAAGGTGCTGAAGCTGCCCTGTCCGCTCTGGAAATGGTCAGCCTGCTGGCGCAGTTGGAGGCCAAGTGATTAGCGACGAAAGCGATCGTTTCAACCCGCGCGATCCGAAACCTGCGGATGCCGGCAAGCCCTCGAAGAGCGCCAAGCGTCGCGAAGCCCGCAAGCTCGCCACCCAGGCCCTCTATCAGTGGCACATGGCCAAGCATTCGCTGAACGAGGTCGAAGCGCAGTTCCGGGTCGACAACGATTTCACCGACATCGACGGTGCCTACTTCCGCGAGATCCTGCATGGGGTCCCGGCGAAGAAGAGCGAAATCGACGAAGCACTCAAGCCTTGCCTGGATACCCCGCTCGAAGAGCTCGACCCGGTTGAACTGGCGGTCCTGCGCCTGTCCACCTGGGAGCTGATCATGCGTGCCGACGTACCGTACCGCGTAGTGATCAACGAAGGTGTGGAACTGGCGAAAGTGTTCGGCGCCACCGACGGCCACAAGTTCGTCAACGGCGTGCTGGACAAGCTGGCTCCGCGTCTGCGTGAGGCGGAAGTCAAGGCGAACAAGCGCTGAGTGCGCGCTTGCCAGCCATGGGTGAGTTCGAGCTGATCAGCCATTACTTCGCCGCCGCGCCCTGTGCACAGGGCGGCGAAGGCGTGGCCCTGGGCATCGGCGACGACTGCGCCCTGCTGGACATTCCCGCCGGCGAGCAGTTGGCGATCTCCACCGACACCCTCGTGGCCGGTGTGCATTTCCCCGCCGTCTGTGACCCCTTGCTGCTCGGCCAGCGCTCGCTGGCCGTGGCGGTCAGCGACCTGGCGGCCATGGGCGCCACGGCGATCGGCTTCACCCTTGCGCTGACCTTGCCCCAGGTCGGCCCCGACTGGCTCGAAGGCTTTGCCGACGGCCTCGGGCGTATGGCCCGGCGTTGCGGCATCAGCCTGATCGGCGGCGACACCACCCGTGGCCCGTTGAGCATCACCGTGACCGTGTTCGGCCGTGTGCCGGCGGGCCAGGCGCTGCGCCGCAGTGGCGCTCGCCCGGGCGACCTGCTGTGTGTCGGCGGTGATCTGGGCAATGCCGCCGGGGCGCTGCCGTTGGTACTGGGCGAGCGCGAGGCCGCCGACGAGGTAGCCGGGCCGTTGCTGGCGCACTACTGGTCGCCGCTGCCGCAACTGCAGCTGGGCGAACGCTTGCGAGGCCTGGCCACGTCGGCGCTGGATATCTCCGACGGCCTGCTGGCCGATTGCGGGCATATCGCCAAGGCCTCCGGCGTGGCGCTGCAGGTGAACCAGGCGCAGGTGCCCGTGTCTGCTGCATTGCAGGCCTTGCTCGGGCGCGAGGGTGCGCTGCAGGCGGCGCTCACCGGCGGCGACGACTACGTGCTGGCGTTCACCGTGCCCGAGGCGGCCCTGGCGGCCCTGGGCGCTGGCGTGCACGTGATCGGCCATGTGCTGGAAGGCCAGGGCGTGACCCTGCGCGACCCGCAGGGCCGGGACATCACCCCGCAACAACGGGGCTATCAACATTTCAGGGAGACACCGTGACCGACCACCCCAACCAGGTGCCTGCGGAGTTCGTTCCGCCTTCGGTCTGGCGCAACCCGTGGCACTTCATCGCCTTCGGCTTCGGCTCCGGCACCTTGCCCAAGGCCCCTGGGACCTGGGGCTCGCTGGTGGCGCTGCCGTTCATCCCGCTGTGGCAGATGTTGCCCGACTGGGGTTACTGGCTGCTGCTGGGCATCAGCATGCTGTTCGGTGTGTGGTTGTGCGGCAAAGTGGCCAATGACTTGCGCGTCCACGATCATGAAGGCATTGTCTGGGACGAGATCGTCGGCATGTGGATCACCCTGTGGCTGGTGCCGGAAGGCTGGCAGTGGCTGCTCGCAGGGTTCCTGATGTTCCGCTTCTTCGACATCCTCAAGCCATGGCCGATCCGCTGGGTCGACCGCCATGTGCATGGCGGCTTCGGGATCATGCTCGACGACATATTGGCGGGTGTGTTCGCCTGGCTGGGCATGCAGGTTCTGGTGTGGGCGGTGGCCTGAAACACAGGAGCGTTGTGATGGGCGTAAGGACAGTTGTACTGGCATTGATGCTGCTCGTCGCACCGGCCGCCATGGCCCGCGAGACGCCCACGCAGGTGCGCCTGGTCAGCGAGGAATGGCTCGACTACACCAATGCCGATGGCAGCGGGGTGGCCTGGGACGTGCTGCGCAAGGTGTTCGAGCCGGCCGGGGTCAAGGTCGTCACCCAGAGCGCGCCGTACAGCCGCGCGGTGGGCCTGGTCAAACGCGGCGAGGCCGATGCCTGGGTCGGGTCGTACAAGGATGAGAACGACGACAACCTCTACCCGCGCTGGCACTTCGACATGGACCACATCTATGCCCTGGGCCTGGCCGGCAAGCCCGTCCCCACCCCCGACAATGTCGGCCAGTATCGCCTGGCCTGGGTGCGTGGCTATGACTACGCCAGCTACCTGCCGAACGTGCACAACTTCCGTGAAGTCCAGCGCCGCGAGGGCATCCTGCCGATGCTCGAGCATGACCGGGTGGATTTCTACATCGATGCGCAGACCGAAGTCGACTACGTGCTTGGGCAGTCGCCCAATCCAGAGCGTTTTCGCAGCACCCACGTCGCCGAGCTGCCGCTGTACCTGGCCTTTACCCGTAGCGAGCAGGGCAAGGCCCTGAGTGCACTGTTCGACAAGCGCATGGCCGAACTGGTGCGCAGCGGCGAATTGAAGCCGATCTTCGAGCGTTGGAAGCAGCCGTATCCGTTCACTGCCGACAGCCAGCCGCATTGAGGTGAGTGTAGGAGCGGCCTTGTGCCGCGAAAGGGCTGTGTAGCAGCCACAGCGGATCCAGCCATTAGCACATAACCCTAGGGCCGCTTCGCGCCCCGTTCGCGGCACAAGGCCGCTCCTACAGGCTTGGTTCAGCACGATGCCAGCCCCATAAGCATCGAACTTTTCGATCTTAAGCGGCGATATTCAGCCTGCGCACCTGCGCCGGGCTGCTGATACAATCGGCCCAACTGAAAATTCCTACTTCCCAGGAGCACAACGTGCCCGTCGTCTTTGTTGCCGCTTGCAAACTCCCGACCCCCTACGCGATTTTCACCATGCATGGTTTCCTCGACGAAGCCACCGGCCGTGAGCATGTGGTGCTCAGCCTGGGTGACATCGCCGACGGCGAGCCGGTGTTGGGGCGGCTGCACTCCGAGTGCCTGACCGGCGATGCGCTGTTCAGCCAGCGTTGCGACTGCGGTTCACAGTTGGACGCCGCGCTGCAGGCCATCGCCCGTGAAGGCCGTGGCGTGCTGCTGTACCTGCGCCAGGAAGGCCGTGGCATCGGCCTGTTGAACAAGATTCGCGCCTACGAGCTGCAGGACGGCGGCGCCGACACCGTCGAGGCCAACGAGCGCCTGGGCTTCGCCGCCGACCAGCGCGACTACGCCATGTGCCTGCCGATGCTCGAACACCTGGGCGTCAGTGCGCTGCGCCTGATGACCAACAACCCGCGCAAGGTCAAAGCCCTGACCGACATGCACATCAAGGTTGCCGAGCGCGTGCCGCTGCACACTGGCCACAACCCGCACAACCGCCTGTACCTGGCCACCAAGGCCGACAAGCTGGGCCACATGATGGGCAACAAGCACCAGGGCGAGGTGCCGCAGGCGTGACCCGTGGCGAGGTGAAGCGGCGCCTGGCGCTGGCCTGGTGGCAGTACCTGGCGATCGGCCTGGTGCCGTTGCCGGTCATGGCCTGGGCCTTCGGTGGCGGCGAGCCGCTGATTCCGGTGCTGGCCATGCCGTTGTTCATCGCCGGCGCAGCAACCATGTTCCTCAGCCTGCCGCGTTTCAGCGCCTACAAGCGCACGCTGATCGCCACCGACAAAGCGCTTGGCGGTGCCGAAGAGCCGGCCGCCTGGATCGAGCTGGCGCGGGTGCGGCGTCTGGCCATGCTGTTTGCTTGCTTCCCGGCCTGGGTCGCCGCCTTGTCGGTGCTGGTCGGGCTGGAGGCGGTGCCGCAGATCCTCCTGGCGATTTCCACCGTGGTGCTGTTGTACCTCTACCGCATTCCGCGCCAGCTCGGCTGATGCGGGCACTGTTCGTTCTGGTTTGCCTGCTGAGCTTCGGCGCCCTGGCCGAGGCTGCGCCGCGTGTAGTCAGCCTGGCGCCTTCGATGACCGAGATCGTCGTCGAGTTGCAGGCACAGGACCTGCTGGTCGGCCTGCTCGATGGCGGTGAACGCCCGGCAACGCTGCAGGGCCTGCCCTCGGTGGGTCGCCATGGGCAACTGGACATGGAGCGGCTGCTCAGCCTCAAGCCTGACCTGCTGCTGCTGTGGCCCGGCAGCGTGGCGCCCGCGCAGCGCGACCAGCTGCGACGCCTGGGCATCGCCACCTTCAGTGCCGAGCCCGGCGACCTCGACCAGTTGATCGCGCAGATCGAAGCCATCGCCCAGCGCCTGGGGCGTGACGAGCAGGGGCGCGTGTATGCGGCCAGCCTGCGTGAACGGCTGCACGAACTGCGCGAGCGCTACCGGCGCGAGACGCCGTTGCGGGTGTTCTACCAGGTGTGGGACAAGCCCTTGTACACCTTGGGCGGGCGGCAGGTGGTCAGCGATGCGTTGCGGGTCTGCGGGGCGCGCAATGTGTTCGATGACCTGCCGCAGCCGGCGCCACAGGTCAGTGTGGAGTCGGTGCTGCTGCGCGATCCGCAGGTGATCCTCGCTGGCGACCAGGCACAATTGGCCAGTTGGCGTAGCTGGCCGAAGCTGAGCGCCGTGGCCGCTGGCCACCTGCTGGTGGTGCCGGACAAGGGCCTGGAGCGGCCCAGCGGGCAGATGGTCGAGGCCACGGCACGCCTGTGTGCCTTGCTGGACGCTACAGCGCCGGGGTCCAGGTGACGCTGAGCAGCCAGGTACGGCCTTCTTCGCGATAGCCGTACTGGCTGCCGTCGAAGCTGTAGAGGGCGCGGCTGTACTGCTTGTCCAACAGGTTGTCGAGCTTGAGCTCCAGCTTCACCTCATCTGTCGCCGACCAACCGCCACGCAGGCCGAGCAGGCCATAGCCACCCAGGCTATTGCGGTTGGCTTCGTCGTCGTAGCTGCTGCTGACCGCTTGCCAGCTGCCACCCAGGCTGAAACGCTCGAACTGCCGATCAAGGTCCAGGCTCAGCGTGCGTCGGGCGCGGCGGGCCAAGGTGTGGCCGCTGTCACGGTCGCGCGGGTCGATCAGTGCCAGGCCGAGCTGGCTGCGCCACTCGCCCCACTGCTGCGTCAGCCCCAGCTCGAAGCCATTGATGCGGGCCGAGGCCACGTTGCGCGGGATCGAGTCGGCGCCGAAGATGATCGCGTCGCGCAGGTCGGTGCGGTACAGGGAGGCTTCCAGGCGGCTGTCGGTGGTTAGTTGGCTGCGCCATTGCAGCTCGTAGCTCTTCGAGCGCTCGGGGTCGAGGTTCGGGTTGCTGTACAGCGGGTAGTACAGGTCGTTGAAGGTCGGCGCTCGGAACCCCTCGCTGTACGACAGCAGCAGGTCGTTGCTGGCATTGACCGGCAGGGTGAGACTGGCGCTCCAGGAGGTCTGGCCGCCGAACTGCTGGTTCTGGTCGCGGCGCAGCCCCAGTTCGGTGGAGAACCACTCACCGCTGAAGCGATGCTGGGCAAAGACTGCGCGGTTCCAGCGGCTGTCCTCGTCGAAATCGGTGCTGGCGTGCACCCGGTCCTGGTACCAGTCGCCGCCGATCAGCAGGTTGTTGCGCGCATCCAGGGTGAAATCGTTCTGCCAGGTGACCTGGTCGCGGTAAGTGTTGAACACCTGGCGCTCGTCGCTGAGCTTGTCGCGCTTGTCGTCACGGTTCTCGCTGTGGCCCAGCTCCAGGCGCGAATGCCAGGCGTCGCTGAGCTGGGCGTCCAGGTAAGTGCCGAGGCTGCTGACGGTGAAGTCGGTATAGGGCTTCTGGCCGAACAAGCCGAACGGGTTGTCGTACTCACTGCGCCCACGGCTGTCGAGCAGGTTCAGCCCGGCCTCGAAGCGTTCGTTGAACACATGGCTCAGGCTCAGGTTCAGCGAGCGGTTGCGGTAGGCATCATGGTCACCGTCGCTGGCGAATGACGGCCCGGTCGAATCGATCCCGGCGGTCTCGTCCAGGCTGGCGCCCAGGTTGAAACGGGTGTCGCCGTCGCCGCCGGACAGCCCCAGGCTGCGTTGCCAGGTCTGGTCGCTGCCGGCCGCCAGGCGCAGGCGGGGCTGCAGGCCCTGGCCGTCGCCACGGCGGGTGAAGATCTGGATCACCCCGCCGATGGCGTCGCTGCCGTACACCGCCGAGCGCGAGCCGCGCAGCACTTCCACCCGCTCGATCTGCTCGACATCGAGAAATTGCAGGCCGCTGTCGCCGGAGGTGGCGTTGGCGATGCGCACGCCATCGACCAGCACCAGCGTCTGCGCGGCCTTGGTACCACGGATGAAGATACCGGGCAGGCTGCCACGGCCACCGGTCGGCGCCACTTGTACCCCGGGCACGCGGGCGAGCAGGTTGGTGACGCTGGTGGGCTGCAGGCGGTCGATGTCGCTACGGGTGAATACCGTGTTGGCGGCACTGGTGGTGCTGCGCGATTCGACCTGGCGGCTGGCGCTGATCAGTACGTCGGGGAGCTTGAGGGCGTCGTCGCGGGAGGGTTCGGCGGCCAGCAATAAGGTGGGGGTGCACAGGAGTGCGGCACAGGCTGATTTATTCACGGGCAGTTCCAAAGCATTCGCGGGCAAGCCCGCTCCCACAGGTAATGCACAGTGCTCAAGAACTGTGGAGATCCTGTGGGAGCGGGCTTGCCCGCGAAAGGGCCTTACAGGCCGAGCTTGGCCATTCGGGCTTTGACGGCGGCTTCGATCCCGGCAGCATCCAGCCCGCACTCGGCAAGCATCTGCGCAGGCTTGGCGTGCTCGACATAGATGTCCGGCAGGCCCAGGTGCAGCAGTGGCTTGACCACCGCTTCGCGGGCGAGGAACTCACCCACGGCAGCGCCGGCACCGCCCATGATGGCGTTCTCTTCGATGGTCACCAGCAGCTCGTGGCCGGCGGCCATTTCCAGTACCAGGGCTTCGTCCAGCGGTTTGACGAAGCGCATGTCGACCACGGTGGCGTCGATCTGCTCGGCAATCTGCAGGGCTTCGGTCAGCTGCACGCCGAACACCAGCAGGGCGACCTTGCTGCCCTGGCGGCGGACCACACCTTTGCCGATCTCCAGTGGTTCGAGGTCGCCGCTGATCGGCGCGTTCGGGCCGGTGCCGCGCGGGTAGCGCACGGCCGCCGGGCCTTTGTAGTGGTGGCCGGTGCTGAGCATCTTGCGCAGCTCGTTCTCGTCGCTCGGGGTCATCACCAGCATGCCGGGGATGCAACGCAGGTACGACAGGTCGTAGGCCCCGGCGTGGGTCGGGCCGTCTTCGCCGACCAGGCCGGCGCGGTCGATGGCGAACAGCACGTCGAGGTCCTGCACCGCCACGTCGTGGATCAGCTGGTCATAGCCGCGCTGCAGGAAGGTGGAGTAGATCGCCACCACCGGCTTAGCGCCTTCGCAGGCCATGCCGGCGGCCAGGGTGACCGCGTGCTGCTCGGCAATCGCCACGTCGAAGTAGCGCTCGGGGTAGCGTTCGCTGAAGTCGACCAGGTCCGAGCCTTCCTTCATCGCCGGGGTGATGCCCACCAGGCGGTTGTCGGCGGCGGCCATGTCGCACAGCCACTGGCCGAACACCGCGGAGTACTTCGGCCCGCTCGGTTTTTTCGGCGCGACCGGCTTGTTGGCCGGCTCCAGCTTGGTGATGGCGTGGTAGCCGATCGGGTCGACCTCGGCCGGGGCGAAGCCCTTGCCCTTCTTGGTCACCACGTGCAGGAACTGCGGGCCCTTGAGGTCACGCATGTTGCGCAGGGTGGCGATCATGGTCGGCAGGTCGTGGCCGTCGATCGGGCCGATGTAGTTCCAGCCCAGCTCTTCGAACAGGGTGCCGGGCACCAGCATGCCCTTGGCGTATTCCTCGGTGCGGCGGGCGATTTCCCAGGCACCGGGCAGGCGCGACAGCACTTTCTTGCTGCCTTCGCGCATGCTGGCGTAGGTGCGGCTGGAGAGGATCTTGGCCAGGTAGTTGGACAGCCCGCCGACATTGCGCGAGATCGACATGTCGTTGTCATTGAGAATGACCAGCATGTCGGCATTCACTTCCTGCGCGTGGTTCAGCGCTTCGAAGGCCATGCCGGCGGTCAGCGCGCCGTCGCCGATCACCGCGATGGATTTGCGCGGATCGTTCTGCAGACGGGCGGCAATGGCCATGCCCAGCGCGGCGCTGATCGAGGTGCTGGAGTGACCGACGCCAAAGGTGTCGTACTCGCTCTCGCTGCGGCGCGGGAAGGCGGCGATGCCGTCCTTCTGGCGCAGCGACAACATGCGGTTGCGCCGGCCGGTGAGGATCTTGTGCGGGTAGGCCTGGTGACCGACGTCCCACACCAGCCGGTCATCCGGGGTGTCGAAGACGTAGTGCAGGGCGATGGTCAGCTCGATGACGCCCAGGCCGGCACCGAAATGCCCGCCGGTCTGCCCCACGGTATAGAGCAGCTCCTGGCGCAGCTCGTCGGCCAAGGGCTCGAGGTCGGCTTCGGCCAGGCGGCGCAGGCCGGCAGGCGTGTCGGCGCGGTCGAGCAACGGCGTGACCGGGCGTTCGCGGGGGATCTCTTGAAACGTCGTGGGCATCAGGCGAGTCGTTATAGGTTTGAAGACGCGGCAGTTTACCCCATTGTAGGAAAAGCTGCCCATTCAAGCGGGGGCCTACGCCCACTGTGGGAGCGGGTTTACCCGCGAATGCGATGTTGCATCAACCGCCGCATTCGCGGGTAAACCCGCTCCCACAGGGATAGGCGTCAAGGTTCAATGGCGGCGTTCGACGATGTACCGGGCCAGCGCCCGCAGCGGCTCGGCGCTGTCGCCGAAGCCTGCAAGGGCACCCAGCGCCTGGTCGCGCAGCTCCAGGGCATAGGCCTTGGCCGCGTCCAGCCCGAGCAGCGCCGGGTAGGTCGGTTTGTCGCGGGCGATGTCGGCGCCCTGGCGTTTGCCCAGGGTGGCGGTGTCGCTCTCCACGTCGAGGATGTCGTCCTGCACCTGGAAGGCCAGGCCGATGGCCTGTGCATACGTCTGCAGGGCGTCGAGCTGGGCTTGTTCTGCGCGGGCGCTGGCCAGGGCGCCAAGGCGCACGCTGGCTTCGATCAGTGCGCCGGTCTTGTGCCGGTGCATGTACTCCAGGGCCTGCTGGTCGAGCTTGACGCCCACCGAGCCAAGGTCGATGGCCTGGCCGCCGACCATGCCGGCGGGGCCCGCGGCCTTGGCCAGGGCCTGGACCATCTGCAGGCGGATGCTGTCGGCCTGCGGGCTCAGCGCCGGGTCGAGCAGGGCGCTGAAGGCCAGGCTCTGCAGGCCGTCGCCGGCCAGGATGGCGCAGGCTTCGTCGAAGGCTTTGTGGGTGGTCGGCTGGCCGCGACGCAGGTCGTCATCGTCCATCGCCGGCAGGTCGTCATGCACCAGCGAGTAGGCGTGGATCAGCTCCACCGCGCAGGCCGCACCGTTGGCCTGTTCGGCCGGCGCACCAAGGGCCTCGCAGGCGGCGTAGGCGAGCAGCGGGCGCACGCGCTTGCCGCCGTTCATCACGCTGTAGCGCATGGCGGCGTACAGGCGTTCGAGTTCTTTGGAGGGGGCGTTGAACAGGGTTTCGAGGGCGGCGTCGACCCGTGCCTGGGCGCTGGCCTGGTAACTGGCGATCATGCCTCTGGCTCCGCGTCGAACGGCTGGGCAGCCAGCTCGCCGTCACGCTCCAGCAGGATCTGCACCTTTTGCTCGGCCTGGGCCAGGGCGCCCTGGCAGTCGCGGGTCAGGGCGATGCCTTGCTCGAAGGCGGCCAGCGACTCTTCCAGCGACAATTCGCCGTTCTCCAGGCGCTCGACCAGGGCTTGCAGGTCGGCGAGGGACTGTTCGAAATCGATGGAGGCTTTTTTGCGGGCCATGGCGACTGTCTCGGTGGTGTTCAGAACGGCGCGACACTAGCAGAGCGGGGCAGGGGGAGCAAATCAGCGAGGCTTTGGTCTTATTTTGTTGCATTTGAGTGAGTAAGGACGTCTTGCAAATCCAATTGCTTTCAGATTGTGAGGGGAATGCCCCTCTGACATAATCCGCGCGCTCTGGCCTGCGGGCTGGCGCTCCCCTTTGATGTCACGTAATGGACTACGTTGTGAGCTTCCTTTCGATCGAATTCGGCCTCTGCTTCACGCTGTTCTTCATTGTGTACTGGAGCTTGTGCTGGAGTGCGCGGCTACAGAACCTCCTGCTACTGGCGGCAAGCTATGGCCTGGTGGCCAGTTTCAGCCTGAACTCCCTGTACATCCTGCTGGGCTACAGCGCACTGGTGTACCTGCTGGGGCTGCTGGCCGGGCGTTACCCCGGGCGCAGGTTCTGCAGCGTGCTGCTGCTGACCCTGGTGCTGGGCTGCTTCTACCTGTTCAAGTACCAGGCCTTCTTCGTCGAGGGCGTGCAAGCCGCGCTGGCTGAGGCCGGGCTCGACGTGTCGCTGCCGTTGCTGGAACTGCTGGTGCCGATCGGCCTGTCGTTCTACACCTTCCATTCGGTCAGCTACCTGGTGTCGATCAACCGCCGCGAACTGGCGCCGGCCGCACCGCTGGACCTGGCCCTGTACCTGGCGTTCTTCCCGAGCCTGGTAGCCGGCCCGGTCAACCGCGCGCTGCACATGCTGCCGCAGATTCGCCCGCAGGGCCTGCGCCAGGTGCTGGAGCCGCAGCGAGCGTTGGGCTTGATCGCGCTGGCGGTGGTCAAGCTGTTCTTCCTCAGTGCCTGGCTGGGCATCGAGTGGGTCGACCCGGTGTTCGAAACCCCGGGCAGCTTCACCCCCGAGCAAGTGCTGCTGAGCGTCTATGGCTACAGCCTGCTGATCTACTTCAACTTCAGCGGCTACACCAACCTGGTCACCGGCATCGCCCTGCTGCTGGGGTTCCGCCTGCCGGAGAACTTCAACGCGCCTTATGCTGCGCACAACCTCAAGGAGTTCTGGGGCCGCTGGCACATCAGCCTGTCGCGCTTCATCCGTGACTACGTCTATATCCCGCTGGGCGGCAACCGCAAAGGCGTGTGGCGCGGCAACCTGAACATGCTGCTGGCGATGCTGGTGTCCGGGCTGTGGCATGGCGCAAGCATCAACTTCATCCTGTGGGGTGCGCTGCACGGGGTTGGCCTGGCCCTCTCCAAACTGTTCAGCCAGCTGCTGCCGGGCTTTGCGCGTATGCCGGGCGCTGGCCTGCTGGCACGGCTGATGACCTTCCACTACGTGGCCTTTGCCTGGGTCTTCTTCCGCAGCCCGACGCTGGACGGCGCCGTCGAGATGCTCGGCGACATCGCCCAGCTGAGCCTGGCCGGGCTCAACAGCGCCACTGGCCTGATGCTGCTGGCCTGCGTGTTGTACATCGCCACTTATCCACAGTGGCTGGCACTGCTGCGCAAGGGCTTTGCCGCCAGCCAGCGGCTGCCCTGGCAGCTGTATCCGGTGCCGTTGGGGATCGGCGTGTCGCTGGTGATTTTTGCATCGCAATCGGGTGTGCCGGGGTTCATCTATGCAAGCTTCTGATAGCCAACAGCTGTTTCAGGTGCAGATGGGCGCGGCCCGTGCGTTGTACGCGATCGTGGTCACCACCGCGTTGTTGTTCTGGTTGAACCAGGACTCGATCAGGCTGTACTGCCAGCAGAAGTACCACCAGAGCTGCGAGATCCCGCTGCTCGGCCAACTGTCGGCCTGGCGCTTCGGGGCGCAGCTGACGACGGCGCTGGAGCAGGGGCGAGACAGCGTTATCGAGCAGTTGCAGGAGGCGCAGCGGGTCGCAGGCCCGGTGCCCGAGGTGCTGCCCGCACCGATGCCGGTGGTCACGGTCAACCTGGAAACACCGGCGGCGCTGGCCAAACCGTTGCCGGCGGCGCCAGTGGCCAAGCCGGCGCATACCCCGCAGCCACACGTGGCCGCTGCAACGCCGCCGGCACCACCTGCCCCGGCCTTGCTGCAACCTGGAACCCTGGTTTCCCTGGCCGCCGGTGATGACGTGCTGCTGGTCGGCGATTCGCTGATGCAGGGCGTGGCCCCGCACCTGGCCAACAGCCTGCGCAAGCGCTACCAGATCCGCACGGTCAACCTCAGCAAACAGAGCACCGGCCTCGCTTACCCAGGCTTTTTCAACTGGCCGAAAACCGTGGCCGAGACCCTTGCCCACGAGCCGAACATCCGCCTGATGGTGGTGTTCCTCGGCCCGAACGACCCCTGGGACATGCCCCAGGGCAAGGGCAAGCCGTTCCTGCGCTTCAAGTCGCCGGAGTGGGAAGTGGCCTATCGTGCACGTATCGACTCGATCCTCGACCAGGCCCGTGCGCACAACGTGCAGGTGCTGTGGGTCGGGCCGCCGAACATGGAGAAGCCGCGGTTGTCCACGGCCATGGGTTATCTGAGCGGCCTGTACCAGGAGCAGACTGCGCTGTTCGGCCAGCATTATGTGTCGGCCAACCCGATCCTCGGCTATGCCGACGACGGGTTTGCCTCGACCGTGCTGACGCCCGACGGCAAGCGGGTCAAGGTACGGGTCGACGACGGCATTCATTTCACCATCACAGGCCAGAAGATGATCGCCGCACAGGTACTGTCGCTGATCAGCTTGCCGGGCCTGACCGTTACAGGACACTAAGATGCGCCAATGGCATCACCTGCTGGGCCTGGCCCTGCTGATCAGCGCCATCCCCGCGTGCAGCACCGGCGCCAACAGCGTGGCCACCCAGCCCGCCGCACGGCCGGCAGCCGCGCCCGTTGCGCGCCAGGACGGCAATGTCGGCCTGCTCGCCGGCAAGTTGCGCAGTGCCAGCCGCGCGCCGGTCGCCATTGTCCAGCTGGGCGACTCGCACACCGCCGCCGATCTGTTCAGCGGTGAGCTGCGTCGCCTGCTGCAGGCACAATATGGCGATGGCGGCATCGGCTTGGTGCCGGCCTCGTCGGTGCCGGGTATCCGCAATGACCGGGTGATCATCAAGAGCGAGGCGCGCCAGTGGCAGCTGGTGTCGGCGCGCAATCAGCAGAGCAACCAGTTCCCGCTTGGGGGGTATTTGTCGCTGCCCCAGGCCAACCGCTCCAGCGTGCTGTTGCAGGCGCGTGATGAAGACCGTCAGCGCTACAAGGTCTCGGCGCTGTACCAGTCCACCGGCAACGCCACACTGCTGGCCAACGGCGGCCAGCGCCGCCCTTTGGCCATCAGCAACGGCCAATGGCGCTTCAGCCCGGCCTTCGCCAACCTCGGCCTGCCGCTGCAACTGAGCGTCGAGGGGGGCCGAAACATCGCGTTGGGTGGCTGGTACCTGCAAGGGCAGAAGAATGCTGGCGTGATCTACTCGGCTTTAGGCATCAATGGCGCCCGCCAAGACGTGGTGGACAAGTGGCAGCCAGGGTGGCTCGACAGCCTCAAGGCCGTACGGCCGGACCTGGTGATCCTGGCCTATGGCACCAATGAGGCGTTTGACGACACGCTCGACCTGGGGCTGTACCAGTCGCAGCTGGAAACCACACTGGGCAGCCTGCGCAAGGACCTGCCGCAAGCGGCGATCCTGCTGGTCGGGCCACCGGATTCGATCAAGCGGCGCAAGGCGGGTAGTTGTGCGGCGCGCCAGCCGCAGCCGTTGGCGTCGGTGATCCGCATTCAAAAGCAACTGGCAAAGCAGCACAAGGCGCTGTTCTGGGACTGGCAGGCGTTCATGGGCGGGCCATGCTCGATTGCTGGCTGGCAGACCAATGGGCTGGCGCGGCCAGACCTGGTGCACTTGACGGCTGACGGCTATCGCAAGAGTGCGGCGGGGTTGTATGCGTTCTTGAAGGGGCCGTTGGGGTTGCGTTGATGTGAGTCAGCAGCAGCCCTCTTCGCGGCACAAGGCCGCTCCTACAGGAAATCGCGATTCCCTGTAGGAGCGGCCTTGTGTCGCGAAAGGGCCGCAAAGCGGCCCCAGGATGGCTCAGGCCGGCTCGGCCTCAAGCTCCAGCATGGCTTCGCGATAGCGCGCCAATTCCTCGATGGTCAGCACCGGCAGGTTGTACTGGCGGGCATACACCGCCACCTGCTCACCCCGGGCCATGCTGCCATCGGGGTTCATCAGTTCGCACAACACCGCCGCCGGGCGCAGGCCGGCCAGGCGCGCCAGGTCCACCGAGCCCTCAGTGTGGCCGCGGCGGGTCAGCACGCCGCCGTCGCGGGCGCGCAGCGGGAACACATGCCCAGGGCTGACGATATGCCGCTGCTGCGCGGTGGAGCGCAGCGCCGCTTCGATGGTGGTGATGCGGTCCTGCGCCGAAACGCCGGTGCTCACGCCCTCGGCCGCCTCGATGGTGACGGTGAAGCCGGTGCCGTGGCGGGCCTGGTTGTTCGGCACCATCGGCGCCAGCTGCAGGGCGTCGACGGTGGCTTCGTCCAGGCACAGGCAGACGATGCCGCTGCAGTCGCGGATCATCATGGCCATGGTCTGCAGCGAAAGGTTCTCGGCGGCGGCGACGATATCGGCTTCGTCCTCGCGGTCGTCGTCGTCGAGCAGCAGTACCGGGCGCCCGGCCTGGAAGGCGGCGATGGCGGCAGTGACGTTGGGGAATTGCTTGGAGTGCAAGGTGGACATGAAACGCTCCTCGTGAATGATCGATGAACGTCTCGGGGCGAACAAAATGCGTGCGCAGGGGCGCCCGGACGGCCCCTGCCAAACGCCTTCTTTCATCCGGACTATGACCGTCGGCTCTGGAGTCGCACCAGATCTGCTGACCCCCGGCATGGCCGGGGCGCTCGCGGGCTCATCTTTCGATTTACCGCCGGTGGGGACTTTCACCCCGCCCTGAAGACCGGGCAAGCATACAGCACTGTGCCACCCTGCTGGCAAGCGGCCGGCCTACGACCTTCGGCGGTATCATGGCGGGCAAAGGCTCAGCGGAATCGATGACATGGACACCTTGCAAGGCGCCGGCGGCAAGCCGATCAAACTGTGGACCGACGGCGTGCCGGTCGAAGACGAGGCCCGTAAACAGTTGCTCAACACGGCGCAGATGCCGTTCATCTTCAAGCACCTGGCGGTGATGCCGGACGTGCACCTGGGCAAGGGTTCGACCATCGGCAGTGTGATCCCCACGGTCGGCGCGATCATTCCGGCGGCGGTGGGGGTGGACATCGGCTGCGGCATGATCGCCGCGCGGACCTCGCTGCATGCCCGCGACCTGCCGGACAACCTGCACGGCCTGCGCACGGCCATCGAGCAGGCTGTGCCCCACGGCAAGACCTTCGGCCGCCGCGATCAGGGCGCCTGGGACAACGTGCCCAGGCAAGCCGACCAGCAGTGGCAGGGCCTGGCCGAGCGCTTCAAGGCCATCACCGACAAGTACCCAAGGCTGGAAAAAACCAACAACCGCCAGCACCTGGGCACCCTGGGTGGCGGCAACCATTTCATCGAAGTCTGCCTGGACGAGGCCGATCGGGTCTGGTTCATGCTGCACAGCGGCTCGCGCGGCGTCGGCAATGCCATCGGCAACCTGTTCATCGAGCTGGCCCAGGCCGATATGCGCCAGCACCTGGCCAATTTGCCAGACAAGGACCTGGCCTACTTCGAGGAAGGCAGCCGGCATTTCGCCGACTACGTGGAGGCGGTGGAATGGGCCCAGGACTTTGCCCGGCACAACCGCGAACTGATGATGCAGGCGGTGGTGGCGGCCACCCGCAAGGTGCTGGGCAAACCGTTCGAGGCCAGCCTCGAAGCGGTCAACTGCCACCACAACTACGTGCAGAAGGAGCAGCACTTCGGCCGCGAGGTGCTGGTGACCCGCAAAGGTGCAGTGTCGGCGCAGAAGGGCCAGCTGGGCATCATCCCGGGGTCCATGGGCGCCAAGAGCTTCATTGTGCGCGGCCTGGGTAATGAGGAGTCGTTCTGCTCCTGCAGCCATGGCGCCGGCCGGGCGATGAGCCGGACCAGGGCCAAGAGCCGCTTCACCGTCGACGACCAGCGGCGCGCCACGGCCCATGTGGAGTGCCGCAAGGACAAGGACGTGATCGACGAGATCCCCATGGCCTACAAGGATATCGATGCGGTGATGCTGGCTCAGCGCGAGCTGGTCGAGGTGGTGCATACCCTGCGTCAGGTGGTGTGTGTGAAAGGCTGAAGTTGCGATGAGCAACTGCACGGATGGCAGCGCTATCTACCGCAGGCGTCGCCTGAACGGGTTTTACCTTGTTGGCTCGCTCACTCCCGGGCCGCCAACAGGAACGACCAGCATGTCCCAGCTCCATAGCTTCACCGCCGAAGACGTTGTAACCGCCTTCGAAACCCTTGAACCCCTTCTGTTCAGCCGTAAACGACGTACTGACGCCCTAGGCAACCCGGCGCCGAGAATGCTGGTGGTGGCCGGCGCCGAAGGCTCGGGCAAGACCTATCTGCTCAACCACTCGCTGCTGGCGAGCAAGCGTTATGACGACTACGTCAGTCTTTACGACCCGGCGTATCGCAAGTTGCATCCACAGTACGAGCAGATGAAGGCCCACGGTGGCCGGCATGTCTACGCCCACACCGAGCAGTTCATCTGGCAGTTGGGCGGCAAGCTCTTCGAACATGCGCTGGCCAACCACTACGACATCATCATGGAGACCGCGCTGGACGACGCAGCCTTCGCCGATGTACCGGCCTTGGCGCAGCAGGCGGGTTACCAGCTGGAGTTGCACCTGATCGCCTGCCAGAAGGAGTTCGGTCACTGGAATACCCTGGAGCGCGGCGTGAAGAGCGTGGCCGAGGACCTGCTCGAACGCTTCGTTTCACTGAGCAAGATCGAGGCGTCGCAAGCCAATGCCATGAAGATCATCGATGCCTTCGAGGCCGCCTGCCTGGTGACTCCCGGCTCGCAGATCAGCCTGTATCAGCGCGGTATGGAAACCCACCGGGACAGCAAGCTGCTGTGCCACAGCATCTGCTCGCCTGCGCTGCACCTGGTGCCGCAAGCGGCAAAGGCCGGTGAAGCGTATTTTCAGCCGCCCCATATCAATGGGCTGTTCGAGATACGCCGTACTTCCCTGGATCAGGTGCCCAGTACCTACCCACAGTTCTTCCAACTGGTGCACTCCGGCATGATCGATGACCAGGTGCGCGGCAACATGCTCAAGGCGTGTTGTGCAACCTTGGGCAAGGCGCAGGCGTTGAGCGAGCGGATCCCGGCGGAGGTGTTCCGTGAGCTGTCTCTGTACGTGCTCAAGTACTTGCATCCCTGAGCGTTGCCTAATAGCCCGATGGGCGCGCGCAAGACGCACCGCAGAAGCCCGGGCGATGCTACGTGGTGATGTATAGGAAACGTGCAGGCATTAAAAAGCCGGCTTGTGGCCGGCTTCTCGGGGACGATCTTGGCTCATTTTTGATAAGCCGCAATCGCCTTAAACGGTTGGCAACATGGCCTTGAAAAGATGGCTGACGGCTGTGTGAGGCGTCGCCAGGCCCTCTGCAATGCGGCTTGCACCATCAGGGGGCGTGATGTGGCGCGTAGCATACTAGGGCTCATCGGGGATGCCCAGCAAAAAGTGGTGCCAAGTGTTTCAGCATGGCCGCGCCGGGCGCAGGCACGACCACCAGAAGACCCAGCCCAGTATCTGCAGCTTCTGCGCCCTGCGTTGTGCTGCGGTGTAGCGCTCGACAGGATGGTTGAGGCGGTCGTGGCTGTGCAGGCACACCGTGCCATTGCTGCCCTGGGTGAGCCGATGCACGCGCAGTTTGCCGTTGTGCAGCAGCGCGAAGTACTCGCCCTCGATCACCTGGATGAGGCTGGAGTCGATGGCCAGGAGCGTGCCCAGGGGCAACAGCGGCGCCATGTTGCTGGCCGGCATGCCGATACAGAAGGCGTTGTGTGCGGCAACCCCCACACTGTCGAGGGCCTGGCGAGGGATCGGCTGGAACAGCCCAGGCGTGGCACTCAGGCTGCCCTGCTGCACCTGGTGCAAGGGCAGTTGCACGCTTGGCGTGCCCAGGGCCAGCAGCGGCGCCGGGGCTTGCGTGGGGGCAACGGCAGGGCGGGCAGGGGCGAGAGGGTCGGGATGTTTGGGGCCTTCGCCGCTGCGTAGCCAGCGCGTGTACACACAGAACAGGCCGGCAATTTCGTCGAGACGGGCCTGCGGCACGCCACGCTTGAACCAATTGTTGATGTGCTGGGGCGTGACATTGCGTTGGGCGGCAAAGTCGGAAGGGGTCAGGTTGCACTCCTGCAGGAGGGCTTTGAGGCGGTCACCGGATGAGTTCATGGGGGCGAGTCTATCGCCCTGCTTACTGTGTGGAAATGAACCCGATGTGGAGGCGAACTGTGGGAATCATCCTGGTTTGCAGGCAATTGCCTAGGGGCGAGTAGGAATTTTCCAGCGCCCATAAAAAAGCCCTGCCGAGGCAGGGCTTTCTTCAAGCGTCAGCTTCAGCCCTTGTAGGCAGCAACCGACTTGGTGATCGCGGCGCGGGCGGCGTCGGCGCCTTCCCAGCCTTCGATCTTGACCCACTTGCCCTTCTCCAGATCCTTGTAGTTGGCGAAGAAGTGCTCGATCTGCTGGATCAGCAGGGCTGGCAGGTCGGTGTATTCCTTCACGTCAACGTACAGCTGCGACAGCTTGTCGTGCGGGACGGCGATGACCTTGGCGTCGCCGCCGCCGTCGTCGGTCATGTTCAGCACGCCGACCGGGCGGGCGCGGATGACCGAACCTGGGGCAACCGGGTACGGGGTGACAACCAGCACGTCCAGCGGATCACCGTCGTCAGCCAGGGTGTTGGGGATGAAACCGTAGTTGGCCGGGTAGAACATCGGGGTGGCCATGAAGCGGTCGACGAACAGGGTGTCGCTGTCCTTGTCGATTTCGTACTTGATCGGCGCGTGGTTGGCCGGGATCTCGATAGCGACGTAGATGTCGTTCGGCAGGTCTTTGCCAGCCGGGATCTTGCTGTAGCTCATTGGGCTATGCCCCCGTGTTTGATCAAAAAAGTGGCGCGATTATAGGCACATTCCGCCATGCATGCCACGCCCGGCCTGATGTGCGGGGCGGTCAGGCGTGGCCTTCGCGGTAGGCCGGGTGCTCGGCCTGCAAGCGTGCCAGACGGGCCAGCGGGTCCTGGCGGTAGAACAGCGACAGCTGGTGGTAGACCTTTGGATAAGCCGCGTGCAGCAAGTCGGGGGCGCTGAAGAAGTACTCGCTGGCCACGGCGAAGAACTCCGCCGGGTTCTCTGCGGCATAAGGATCGATGGCGGTCTCGGCATCGGGGTTGGCGTCGAGCTGGCGGTTCAGGTCGTCGTAGGCGTGCTGCATGGCGTTGGCCCAGTCTTCGACTTGCATGCCGCTGTGCAGCGGCGGCAGGCCATTGGCATCGCCATTGAGCATGTCGAGCTTGTGTGCCAGTTCGTGGATCACCAGGTTGTAGGCTTCCCAGCCGCCGCTGGCCAGCACCCCGGGCCAGGCCAGGATCACCGGGCCCTGCTGCCAGGCTTCGCCGCTGTGCTCGGCGTCCCACACATGTTCCACGCCGCTGCTGTCGCGGTGGCGCTGGGGGCTGACGAAGTCGTCGGGGTAGAGGATGAGCTCATGGAACCCTTGGTACCAGTTCAGCTCGCCCAGGTGCAGCAGGGGCAGTTGGGCCTGGGCAGCGAGGAACAGACGTTGCGCATCATCCAGCTCGACCCCGGGCAGGGCGGTCAGGTGCTTGTCGTGCAGGAACAGCACGCAGGCCTCGCGCAGCCAGCGGTCTTCGTCGTCGCTGATGCCATCGAGCATCGGCAGGCGCTCGCGGATGGCCTGCCACAGTTGTGCATCGACCGGGTAGCGGGCCAGGGTGCGCCGGCGGCGCCAGGCGCTGAACGACCACATTCGCGTCAGTGGGCCTTGGCGGTGCGGCCCAGGCGGCCGCGCAGCAGGCCGAGGATCATCGGCACCAGCGACAGGACAATGATGGCCACTACCATCAGCGAAAGGTGCTGCTTGATGAACGGCACATTGCCGAAGAAGTAGCCCAGCGTGACCAGGCCACCCACCCACAGCAGCGAGCCGGTGATGCTGAATGCCAGGAAGCGCGGGTAGTGCATGTGGGCGATGCCGGCCACGAACGGTGCGAAGGTGCGCAGGATCGGCAGGAAGCGGGCGAGGGTGACGGTCTTGCCGCCATGGCGGGCATAGAAGTCGTGGGTACGCTGCAAATAATCCTGGCGGAAGATCTTCGATTTGGGGTTGCTGAACAGCCGTTCGCCCGCCGTGCGCCCGATCACATAGTTGGTGCTGTCGCCGAGAATGGCCGCCGCCATCAGCAGGCCGGCCAGCAGCACCGGGTCCATGCCGCCGCCTGCGGCCACGGCACCGGCGATGAACAGCAGCGAATCACCCGGCAGGAATGGCATCACCACCAGGCCGGTTTCACAGAAGATCACGGCAAACAGGATGGCGTAGATCCAGGGGCCGTAGTTGGTCACCAGCAGATCGAGGTAGGCATCGAGATGCAGGATGAGGTCCAGCGGGTTGAAATCCATGTACAGCACCTGTGTTCTTGACCCGCTTCTACGGGCGCGCGATGACGGACAGTGTCTTGGGCGTGGGCAGATTCACCTGGGGAAGGTAACTTTTCACACGTGACTGGACGGGGATTATACGGTTAAGTCGGGATCCTGCCCGGACAGTTTGTAGCGGCGGGTTACGACGACACGCATAACCTGTGGGAACGGCTTTAGCCGCGAAGCAGGCGACGCGATGTATGGCACCGGCTGTGCCGGCGTTCGCGGCTGAAGCCGCTCCCACAGGGCCCTGCCACATCAATTAGATCTGTGCAGTGCTGTGAGAGCAGCCTCGAGCAGTATGTGCGTTCAATCCTGGGTGATCGGCAGGATGTAGTTCTCGAACTCGGTGTCCTTGCGAAAGCCCATGGATTCGTAAGTTTTGCGCGCTACTTCATTGTCGCTGCTGGTGGACACGCGCATGCGCACCGCGTTCGATTCCTTGGCCATTTTCTTGGCTTCACGCATCAGGTGGTCGGCCACCAGCATGCGCCGGGAGTCTTCGGCGACGTAGATGTCGTTGAGGATCCACACACGTTTGAGCGACAGCGACGAGAAGCTCGGGTAGAGCTGGCAGAAACCCAGCAACTTGCTGTCGTCGTCAACGGGCAGGGCGAGGTAGATGATCGATTCGCCGCGCTTGAGGCGCTTTTCCAGGAAGCTGCGGGAGCTGTCCGGGTAAGGCAGCTGGCCATAGAACTCACGGTACTTCACAAACAACGGCGTGAGCAGGTCGAGGTGCTCCAGGGTAGCCTTGATGATTCGCATGTGCGGGCCTCAGTGTCCATTGGGGGATACGGCGGATTGCCAGCAGTCAACTGCATGCTGCCTAAAGCAGCCTACAAGTGCAATCCGCCTTCCGTGACATGTTTTTTACCCTTCTCCGAGTAGGAAGTTTCCGTTTTTTTTGCCCGAATGGTCACTTTCGATGCTGTGAACCTCGGCTTCGTCCTTGAGATTCACCCCTGAAAGTTGACGCTTGCAGGCTTCGCGCATCAGGTACAGCAGGCGATGGGCGGCCATGCCGTAGCTCAGGCCCTCCAGGCGCACGTTGGAAATACAGTTGCGGTAGGCATCGGTCAGGCCGACCTTGGGCGCATAGGTGAAGTACAGCCCGAGGCTGTCGGGCGAGCTCAAGCCCGGGCGCTCGCCGATCAGCATCACGGTCATCCGCGCCTTGAGCAGCTCGCCCACTTCATCGGCCACCGCCACCCGGCCCTGTTCCACCAGCACCACGGGGGCGCTGGTCCAGCCGTCGGCGGCGGCCTGCTCCTCGAAGCGGCTGAGGAAGGGCAGGGTGTGGCGGTGCACCGCCAGTGCCGACAGGCCGTCGGCGACGACGATGGCCAGGTCGACGCCGCCAGCGTTGGCTTGGGCGTGTTCGCGCAGCAGTTGCGCCGAATCCTCATGCAGGCGTCGGCCCAAGTCAGGGCGTTGAAGGTATTGATGACGGTCGCTGGCGGCGCTGTGCAGCAGCAGGCTGTCGCGGCCACGATCACTGAGCTGCTGGCGCAGGCCAACATGGTCGAAGGGCAGGTGCACGGCATCGCGCGCCTGGGCGTGGGCGTACTGGAAGTCCAGCTGGGCACCGGTCGGCAGGCTGATGCCGGTGCGGCCCAGGGCGATGCGCGCCGGGGTGAGGGTGCGCAGGGCCAGCCAGGGGTTTTGCTCGGTAGGGGTGTGTCGGTCCATGGGCGCTCCTAGGCCAGCTGCGCGAGCGCGTGGCGGAAGGCCGGCGGCAGGTTGTCGCCGAAGCGGACACGGCCATCGGCCTGGGTGAAGATGCCGGTGCGTTCCAGCCACGCTTCGAATTCCGGCCCGGGCTTCAGGCCCAGGGTTTGCCGCGCATACAGCGCATCGTGGAACGAGGTGGTCTGGTAGTTGAGCATGATGTCGTCGGAGCCGGGGATGCCCATGATGAAGTTGATCCCGGCCACGCCCAGCAGGGTGAGCAGGGTGTCCATGTCGTCCTGGTCGGCTTCGGCGTGGTTGGTGTAGCAGATGTCGCAGCCCATCGGCACGCCCAGCAGCTTGCCGCAGAAGTGGTCCTCGAGGCCGGCGCGGATGATCTGCTTGCCGTTGTAGAGGTATTCCGGGCCGATGAAACCGACCACGGTGTTGACCAGGAACGGTTTGAAATGGCGGGCCACGGCATAGGCGCGGGTTTCGCAGGTTTGCTGGTCGACGCCGTGGTGGGCATTGGCCGACAGGGCGCTGCCCTGGCCGGTTTCGAAGTACATCAGGTTCTGCCCGAGGGTGCCGCGCTTGAGCGACAGCCCCGCCTCGTAACCCTCCTGCAGCACGTTGAGGTTGATGCCGAAGCCGGCATTCGCAGCCTCGGTGCCGGCGATCGACTGGAACACCAGGTCCAGTGGCACGCCGCGGTTGATCGCCTCGATGCTGGTGGTGACGTGGGTCAGCACGCAGGACTGGGTGGGGATCTGGTAACGCTGGATGATGTTGTCGAGCATCACCAGCAAATCGCAGATCGAGGCGATGCTGTCGGTGGCCGGGTTGATGCCGATCATGGCATCGCCATTGCCGTACAGCAGGCCGTCGAGAATGCTGGCGGCGATACCGGCGGGTTCGTCGGTGGGGTGGTTGGGTTGCAGCCGCGTGGACAAGCGCCCGCGCAGGCCCATGGTGCCGCGGAAGGCGGTGACCACGCGGATCTTCTGCGCCACCAGCACCAGGTCCTGCACACGCATGATCTTCGACACCGCCGCGGCCATTTCCGGCGTCAGGCCGGGGGCCAGGGCGCGCAGGCTGTGCTCGTCGGCCTGTTCGCTGAGCAGCCAGTCGCGCAGGCCGCCGACGGTCAGGTGGCTGACCGGGGCGAAGGCCTTGTCGTCGTGGCTGTCGATGATCAGCCGGGTGACTTCATCGTCTTCGTAGGGGATCAGCGCTTCGCTGAGGAAGTGCTTGAGCGGGATATTGGCCAGGGCCATCTGCGCGGCGACCCGTTCGCCATCGTTGCTGGCAGCCACCCCGGCCAGGTAGTCGCCCGAGCGTGCCGGGCTGGCCTTGGCCATGACCTCTTTGAGGCTGTCGAAACGGTAGAGCTGGTGGCCCACCGTGTGTACGAAACTTGCCATACAGAATCTCCAGAGCGCCGCAGGGCAGGCCTGCGGCGCGGGTCGACGATCAGTGCAGGGCCTCTTCGGCCTTCTGGATCGCGGCGAATTCCTCTTCCGGCGTACCGGCCACCAGGTGGTGGCGGCTGTAGAACGCAAAGTAGGCGATCAATACCGCATAGATCACCGCGGCGCCAATCACCACACGCGGGTCGACCAGGAAGCCGGCGACCACGGCGATACAGGCCAGCACCAGGGCCACGCCCGAGGTGAGGATGCCACCGGGGGTGCGATACGGGCGCTCCATTTTCGGGCGACGGATACGCAGGGTGATGTGCGCGGCCATCATCAGCACATAGGACAGCGTAGCGCCGAATACCGCCACCAGGATCAGCAGGTCGCCCTGGCCGGTGAGCGACAGGGCGAAGCCGATGATCCCGGGGATCACCAGGGCCAGTACCGGGGCCTTGCTCTTGTTGGTCTCGGACAATTTGCGCGGCAGGTAGCCGGCGCGGGACAGGGCGAAGATCTGCCGCGAATAGGCGTAGATGATCGAGAAGAAGCTGGCAATCAGGCCGGCCAGGCCGACCAGGTTGACGAAGCCGCCCATCCAGGTGGAGCCGCCGTAAGCCTTCGACAGTGCCTCGACCAGCGGGTTGCCCGAGGCCTTGAGGGCATCGGCGCCCGCTCCGCCGGGGCCGACCACCAGGATCAGCAGGGCGAAGGCCAGCAGCACCAGCATGGCGCCGATCAGGCCGCGCGGCAGGTCGCGTTTCGGGTTCTTGGTTTCTTCGGCGGCCAGGGGCACGCCTTCGACGGCGAGGAAGAACCAGATCGCATAAGGGATCGCCGCCCACACGCCGACATAGCCGAACGGCAGGAAGCTGCTGGCACCGACTGCGTCGGTCTTGGCGATGTCGAACAGGTTGGCTGCATCGAAATGGGGCACCATGCCGATCAGGAACACCGCCAGGGCGATGGCGGCGACGGCAGTGATGATGAACATCAGCTTCAGCGCCTCACCCACCCCGAAGATGTGGATGCCGATGAAGACGATGTAGAAGGCCAGGTAGATCATCCAGCCGCCGATACCGAACAACGACTGGCAGTAGGCACCGATGAACACGGCGATGGCCGCGGGGGCGATGGCGTATTCGATGAGGATCGCCGTGCCGGTGAGGAAGCCGCCCCAGGGCCCGAACGCGCTGCGGGCAAAGCCGTAGCCGCCGCCGGCGGTGGGGATCATCGAGGACAGCTCGGCCAGCGAGAAGCACATGCACAGGTACATGGTGGCCATCAGCAAGGTGGCGAGGAACATGCCGCCCCAGCCGCCCTGGGCCAGGCCGAAGTTCCAGCCGGCGTAGTCGCCGGAAATCACGTAGGCCACGCCCAGGCCGACCAGCAGCACCCAGCCGGCGGCACCTTTTTTCAGTTCACGTTGCTGGAAATACTCGGAATTGACCTTTTCGAAGTCGACGGAGGAGCTTGCCGGCGCGCCGGCGGAATGATCGCTTGGCATGGATTCACCTGTTTTTCTTCTTGGTGGCCGGAAGGGTTCCGGGCCGATGGTGATAGGTACTGCAGGAAGCGAGCCAGAGCGGTTGCTGCACGGCAACCGCGTCTGGTTTAAAAATGGTGCTGGCGTCTTCGCGGGTGAACCCGCTCCCACAGGGATTGCGCGTACCTGTGGGAGCGGGTTTACCCGCGAAGGGCGCGACGCGGTTCTAGAAGAAGCCCAGCGGGTTGATGTCGTAGCTCACCAGCAGGTTCTTGGTCTGCTGGTAGTGGTCGAGCATCATCTTGTGGGTTTCACGGCCGACGCCGGACTTTTTGTAGCCACCGAATGCGGCATGCGCCGGGTACAGGTGGTAGCAGTTGGTCCACACACGGCCGGCCTTGATGCCGCGGCCCATGCGGTAGGCGCGGTTGATGTCGCGGGTCCACACGCCGGCGCCGAGGCCGAACTCGGTGTCGTTGGCAATCGCCAGGGCTTCGGCTTCGTCCTTGAAGGTGGTCACGCTGACCACCGGGCCGAAGATTTCCTCCTGGAACACGCGCATCTTGTTGTTGCCCTTGAGCAGGGTCGGCTGGATGTAGTAGCCGGTGGCCAGCGAACCTTCGAGTTGCTCCACCTTGCCGCCGGTCAGCAGCTCGGCGCCTTCTTCCTGGGCGATCTTCAGGTAGGACTGGATCTTGTCGAACTGCTGCTGCGAGGCCTGGGCGCCGACCATGGTGTCGGTGTCCAGCGGGTCGCCGCGCTTGATCTGCAGCACCTTCTTCATCACCACTTCCATGAACTGCGGGTAGATCGACTCCTGCACCAGCGCCCGCGACGGGCAGGTGCACACTTCGCCCTGGTTGAAGAACGCCAGCACCATGCCTTCGGCGGCCTTGTCGATGAAGCTCGGCTCGGCCTGCATGATGTCTTCGAAGTACACGTTCGGCGACTTGCCACCCAGTTCGACGGTGGACGGGATGATGTTCTCGGCCGCGCACTTCATGATGTGCGAGCCGACCGGAGTGGAGCCGGTGAAGGCGATCTTGGCGATGCGCTTGCTGGTGGCCAGCGCTTCACCGGCCTCGCGGCCATAACCCTGCACCACATTGAGCACGCCTTTGGGCAGCAGGTCGCCGATCAGCTCCAGCAGCACGGTGATGCCCAGCGGGGTCTGTTCGGCGGGCTTGAGCACCACGCAGTTGCCGGCGGCCAGGGCCGGGGCGAGCTTCCAGGCGGCCATCAGCAGCGGGAAGTTCCACGGGATGATCTGCCCGACCACCCCCAGCGGTTCGTGGATGTGGTAGGCCACGGTGTTTTCGTTGATCTCGGCGGCGCCGCCTTCCTGGGCGCGGATGCAGCCGGCGAAGTAGCGGAAGTGGTCGACGGCCAGGGGGATGTCGGCGTTGAGGGTTTCGCGGATCGGCTTGCCGTTGTCCCAGGTTTCGGTGATGGCCAGCAGTTCGAGGTTCTGCTCGATGCGGTCGGCGATTTTCAGCAGGACGTTGGAGCGGTCCTGTACCGAGGTGCGGCCCCAGGCATCGGCGGCGGCGTGGGCGGCGTCGAGGGCCTTGTCGATGTCTTCGGCAGTGGAACGAGGAAACTCGGCGATCGGCTGGCCGTTCACCGGCGAGGTGTTGGTGAAGTACTCACCCTTTACCGGAGGAACGAACTCACCACCGATGTAGTTGCCGTAGCGGGTCTTGAAGCTGACCTTGGCGCCCTCGGTACCGGGATGTGCGTAACGCATGGTGTGTCTCCTGGTCTTTGTGATTGTTGCGGAGTTACCAAGCGTAGAGCAAAGGTCGGGCCAGTGCCGGAGGGCCCTTGTGGATCAATGACTTGGGTCATTTTTCAAGAAGGGCCGGTACGGCCCTGTATCAGCACTGGCACGGGGCGCGTGACACTTTGTACCGTTAATGGCACAGCCGGTGACTCGGTGGTCAGCCAGCATTGCAAAGCGCTCGTGCCTGGAGGATGCTGGCGCAACGCTCTATCTGCGGAGAACAACAACAAATGCAGAGCAACCCGTTCAGCCGCCACGCCCAGCAAGTGCTGACCGTCGCCCACGGCCAGGCCAGCGGGCCGGGCAGCGACCCCTCCATCGCCCGCTCCTGGCTGCGCTGCCTGGAGGACTACCACCTCGACCCCGCGCGCGCCCAGGCCCCGGTAGTGCTCGAACACGGCCGCCTGCTGGAGAGCCGCGAGCGCCTGCAGCAGGTGCTGCAGATCGCCGACAACGAGATGAACAGCCTGCACCAGCAGTTGTCGGGCAGCGGGCATGCAGTGCTGCTCACCGATGCCCGCGGGGTGATCCTCAACTGTGTGACCGCGCCCGGCGAGCGGCGCAGCTTCGAGCGTGCCGGGCTGTGGCTGGGTGCCGACTGGAGCGAAGCGCGCGAGGGCACCAATGGCATCGGCACCTGCCTGGTCGAGCGCCAGGCCCTGACCATCCACCAGGACGAACACTTCCGTGGCCGTCACACCGGCCTGACCTGCTCGGCCAGCCCGGTGTTCGACCCTCATGGCGAGCTGCTGGCGGTGCTTGACGTGTCGTCGGCGCGGCCGGATGTGTCGCGCCAGAGCCAGTTCCACACCATGGCGCTGGTCAACCTGTCGGCGAAGATGATCGAGAGCTGCTACTTCCTGCGCCACTTCGAGCAGCACTGGCTGCTGCGTTTCCACCTGCAGGCCGAGTCGGTCGGCTTGTTCAGCGAGGGCTTGCTGGCGTTCGACGGCGACGGGCGGATCTGTGCGGCCAACCAGAGCGCGCTGAACCTGCTGGGCAGCATTCGCGGTGGTGTGCTGGGCAAGCCGGTTGATCGGTTCTTTGCCTGCAGCCATGACGAGCTGTTCAGCCGCGCCACGGCGCAAGGCAGCACGGCGTGGCCCCTGCATACCCGCGATGGCCGGCAGGTGTTCGCCAGCCTGCGCGGTCAGGCACGTACGCCGGTGTGGTCGGTGCCGGCGGCATTGCCCCAGGCACGCCAGGCGGCCGAGCCAGGCATCTGCCTGCTCGACCCTGCGTTGCAGCATGATTTTCGCCGGGCCGTGCGGGTCTTCGAGCGCGATGTGCCTCTGCTGCTGCGCGGTGAGACCGGTTGCGGCAAGGAGGCGTTCGCCCAGGCGGTGCACCAGGCCAGTGCCCGCCGGCACAAGCCCTTCGTGGCGATCAACTGTGCGTCGATCCCGGAGAGCCTGATCGAGAGCGAGCTGTTCGGCTATCGCGGCGGCAGCTTTACCGGCGCGCGCAAGGAAGGCATGCGCGGCAAGCTGTTGCAGGCCGATGGCGGCACCCTGTTGCTGGACGAGATCGGCGACATGCCGCTGGCGCTGCAGACCCGGTTGCTGCGGGTGCTGGAGGAACGTCAGGTGGTGCCGATTGGTGGCGAACCGCAAGCTGTGGATGTGCGCATCATCAGCGCCACCCACCGCGATTTGCTTGAGCGGGTGGAGCAGGGGGGCTTTCGGGAAGACCTCTATTACCGCCTCAATGGCCTGGAGGTGGCGTTGCCGGCGCTGCGCGAGCGCAGTGACAAGGGCCAGTTGCTGGACTTTCTGCTGCGTCAGGAGGCCGAAGGGCAGCCGATCGCACTGGAGGTTGCGGCGCGCCGGGCGCTGCTCGATTTCGCCTGGCCGGGTAACGTGCGGCAGATGCGTAACGTGCTGCGCACCTTGGTGGCCTTGTGCGAGCAGGCCCTTATCGAGTTCTCTGATCTCCCCGCAATCATCCGCAGCGCCTCGGTCCCTGTAGGAGCGGCCTTGTGCCGCGAAAGGGCCGCAGAGCGGCCCCAGGGTCTTCAAGGCGATGCCGATTCCGCTGGGGCTGCGTCGCAGCCCATTCGCGGCACAAGGCCGCTCCTGCATGCCGAGCGCGAGGCCCTGCTCGAAGTCCTGGAGGCCAACCGCTGGCACATGACCCATGTCGCCGAGCATCTGGGGATCAGCCGCAACACCCTGTATCGGAAACTGCGCAAACACGGCATCGCCAGGGCCGGCCGAGCGAAACAGCGGGTGCGATTTCCCGCGCCCTGGGCTACCCTGCGTCGACGTTTTGCGAGGTCGACCATGCACATTCACATTCTCGGTATTTGCGGCACTTTCATGGGTTCGCTGGCGGTGCTGGCCAAGGAACTTGGCCACCGCGTCACAGGTTCGGACGCCAACGTCTATCCGCCCATGAGTACCCAGCTCGAAGCCCAGGGCATCGAGCTCACCCAGGGCTATGACCCTGCACAATTGGAGCCGGCCCCGGACCTGGTGGTGATCGGCAACGCCATGTCGCGGGGCAACCCAGCGGTGGAGTACGTGCTGAACAAGGGCCTGCCTTATGTGTCCGGCCCGCAGTGGCTGGCCGACCATGTGCTGCAGGGGCGCTGGGTGCTGGCGGTGGCCGGTACCCACGGCAAGACCACCACCAGCAGCATGCTGGCCTGGGTGCTCGAACATGCCGGCATGAGCCCGGGCTTCCTGATCGGCGGCGTGCCGCAGAACTTCTCGGTATCGGCCCGTCTGGGCGATACGCCGTTCTTCGTGGTCGAGGCCGACGAATACGACAGCGCCTTCTTCGACAAGCGCTCGAAGTTCGTCCACTACCACCCGCGCACCGCGATCCTCAACAACCTTGAGTTCGATCACGCAGACATCTTCCCGGATCTGGCGTCCATCGAGCGGCAGTTCCATCACCTGGTGCGTACCATCCCGAGTGAAGGCCTGGTGATCCACCCGACCACCGAGCAGGCCCTGGAGCGGGTGATCGGCATGGGCTGCTGGACCCCGGTGCAGACCACAGGCGTTGGTGGCCAATGGCAGGCACGCCTGCTCAGCGCCGACGGCTCGCGCTTTGAAGTGCTGTTCGGCGGCGAGGTGCAAGGCGTGGTGGACTGGGGCATGACCGGCCAGCACAACGTCGCCAACGCCCTGGCCACCCTGGCCGCGGCCCGTCATGTCGGTGTGGTGCCGGCCATGGCCATCGACGGTCTCAGTGCGTTCAAGAGCGTGAAGCGGCGCATGGAGAAGGTCGCCGAGGTGCAGGGCGTGACCATCTATGACGACTTCGCCCACCACCCGACCGCCATCGCCACCACCCTCGACGGCCTGCGCAAGCGCGTCGGCGAGGCGCCGGTGATCGCGGTGATCGAGCCGCGCTCCAACTCCATGAAGCTCGGCGCGCACCGCGATGGCTTGCCGGAAAGCGTCAACGACGCCGACCAGGTGATCTGGTACGCCCCGGCCAACCTGGGCTGGGACCTCGCCGCCACGGCCGCCCAGTGCAAGGTGCCGAGTGTGGTTGCCGACAGCCTCGAAGCGATCATCGAGCGCATCAAGGGCCAGGCGCGCCCGGGCACCCATGTGGTGATCATGAGCAACGGCGGTTTCGGCGGCCTGCACGGCAAGCTGGCCGAGGCGCTGAAGTGAACGGGCCGCAACGCATCACCCTGGCCATGACCGGCGCCTCCGGCGCGCAGTATGGCCTGCGCCTGCTCGACTGCCTGGTGCGTGAGGACCGCGAGGTGCATTTTCTGATCTCCAAGGCCGCGCAGTTGGTGATGGCCACCGAGACCGACGTAGTGCTGCCGGCCAAGCCCCGGGCGATGCAGGCTTTCCTCACCGAGTACACCGGCGCCGCCGATGGGCAGATCCGGGTGTATGGCAAGGAGGACTGGATGTCGCCGGTGGCTTCGGGCTCCGGCGCGCCGGCGGCGATGGTGGTGGTGCCCTGTTCCACCGGTACGCTCTCGGCGATTGCCACTGGTGCCTGCAACAACCTGATCGAGCGCGCCGCCGACGTTACCCTCAAGGAGCGACGCCAGTTGATCCTGGTGCCGCGAGAGGCGCCGTTTTCCACCATCCACCTGGAAAACATGCTCAAGCTTTCGCAGATGGGCGCGGTGATCCTGCCGGCGGCGCCGGGTTTCTACCATCAGCCGCAGACCATCGACGACCTGGTCGATTTTGTCGTGGCGCGCATTCTCAACCTGCTGAACATCCCGCAGGACATGTTGCCGCGCTGGGGTGAGCATCACCATGGGAGCGACGATTGAGGCGGGTGTTGCTCGGGCTGCTGGTGCTGGCCCAGCTTGGCGGTTGCGCCACGGTGCGTACGCTGGACGCGAACAAGCCGGGCGCCCCGGTGGTGTATGCCGGGACGCGGCTGGACTTGTACGTGATGAACGGCGGCTGTTGCCCGCTGGACCATTTCGGTGCGCTGGCGCCGGCGTACCCGGGGCTGGACCTGCCGGGGAGTGCGTTGCTCGATACCTTGCTGTTGCCGTTGTCGTTGCTGACAGCGGCGGGGATTGGCTTTAACGCCACGGGCGGGTTGTAAGTGATCAAGTGGCAAAAGATTAGTCATTGATCAGGTAAGGACTGTGGGAGCGGGTTTACCCGCGAATACCTCGTTGGGTTCAATGGCCCATTCGCGGGTGAACCCGCTCCCACAGGTTATGTACTTCGCTTCAACTCACTTCTTGCCCAGTTTGCGCAATTCGTCCGACTCGACCACTCGAATCCCGTCTTCTTCCTCCAGCGCCAGGCGCCACAGCGCCCGGGCCAGCGTACAGGCCTCGATGCCACGGTACTTGCCCGGGATCAGCCGTGAGAACGGCGCCGCGACCATTTCCCCAAGCCTGGGCTCCATGCGCTCACCCAGCAACAGCGAAGGCCGCACGATGGTCAGCTGCGGCCAGTCCTGACGTTTGAGCGCCTCTTCCATCTCGCCCTTGACCCGGTTGTAGAAGATCGATGACTTCGGGTCGGCGCCCAGTGCGCTGATCACCAGCAGGTGGCGCGCGCCCATCTCGCGGGCACGTTTGCTGAAGGCCACGACCATGTCCAGGTCGACCGCCCGGAAGGCGTTTTCCGAGCCTGCCTGCTTGAGCGTGGTGCCCAGGCAGCAGAAGGCGATATCGACACGGCCGGCCAGTTGCGGGAGAAACACGGCCGGGTCACCCACCGGGTTTTCCAGGTGCGGGTGCTCGGCCAGCGGCCGGCGGGTCGGCGCCAGCACGCGGCTGATGGTGGGCTCGTTGAGCAAGCGGTCGAGCAGGTGTTCACCTGTCAGACCCGTGGCACCGGCAAGCAGGACATGCTGAGGCGTCAAGTACATGATGTCTCTCCCTTGTTACACACAGCTTAGTGGGTGGCAGGTGTTTTTGCCTGTTCGCCCGGTACTGGCGGTGTGCCATTTCGCAAGGCTTGTTCGGCCTGTTGCCGGCGCAGGCGCTGCCAGTGCGAGACCACCGCTGGCGGCGCCCAGAGCTGCGGCTCAGAGGCTTCGAAACCTTCCCTTCTCTCCCGTTCGGCAACAGTTTGCCGCGCCAGTTCAAACGCCTGTTTCAGGTCGTCGGTCTGGTTCAGCGCCTGGGCGAACAGGGCGTCGCCGAAGTAGGTGAAGTCGGCTTCTTCCGAGCAGCCGAACGAGACCCGGTCGGGGCGGGCGGCGGTCATGATCAGGGTCCGGTCATCCTTGAGCGGGGCGATGTAGCCGCCGGAATAGCAGGCAGAGATGACAATGACCTTGTCGCGGTCCTTGAGGGGGGTGAGGGCGCTGGCCAGCTCGTCGGCGGTCAGGTCGGCCAGTTGCAGGCGCGGTTGGTCGAGCACCAGTTGGTGGTCATGGCTGCCGTGGCTGGTCAGGTAGATGAACACCAGGTCTTCCGGGCCGCTGCGCTCGGCAATCACGCGGGCAGCGCGGGTGAGGTTCTCGCGGGTGGCCATGGGGCGGTCGGCCATATGGTCGCGGTGGTTGACCAGGGTCACCTGGCCATGGGCGCTGAAGCGTACCTTGAGCATGTTGCTGACGTAGTCGGCCTCGCGCATGAATACGCTCTGCTGGCCGTCCCCGGCCACCACCAGGCTGTACAGCTGCACGGGCGGGTGCGAGCGCGGCACCTTGTTCAGGGCATCGTCCAGCAGCTTGCCCTGGTTGAGCAGGGCCAGGTCGAGTGGGTCGGGCAGCAGCTTGCTGTTCTCGTCACGCACGCGCACGCCGTTGGTCCAGTAGCCGGCCTCGACCCGGCCGTCGGGGTGGGTCAGGCGGCCATGGCCCTGGTAGGCGTCATCGGCGAAGCCGCCAAGGTACTGGCTGCCATCGGCCAACTGCAGGCTGCCGTTGCCATTGAAACGCCAGTCACGAAAAGCCCCTTTGTAGCGGCTGCCGTCGCTGCCCAGCAACTCGCCCTGGCCGACCAGCGAGCCATCCTTGAAGTCGCCGATCCATACATCGCCGTCGGCGTTCTCGTAGCGCCCTCGGCCTTCGAGGTGGTTGTCCTTGAATTCGCCGATGTACTGCTCACCGTCGGCGCTGTCGTAGGTGCCTGCCCCCTGCAGCTGGCCGTCGATGAAGTGGCCGCTGTACTGGTTGCCGCTGGCATCGCTGCGTACCCCGGCGCCATTGGGCTTGCCCTTGGCGAACAGGCCCTGGTAACGGCTGCCGTCGGCCAGGTCGAGCTGGCCGGCGCCGTCGTACTGGTCGTCCTTGAACTGGCCGCGGTAGGTCTGGTCATGTTGCTTGAGAGTGCCTTCGCCGTCGCGGCGGCCGTGCTTGAAGGTGCCGGCGTAATGGCTGCCTGGGGTGGTGAGGTCGCCCAGGCCCTGGAACAACCCGGCGGCGAACTGGCCACGGTAGACCTCGCCGTTGCTGCCGTGCCATTCGCCCTGGCCATGCCACTGGCCATCCTTGAAGGTGCCGGCGTACCAGCTGCCATTGGGGTAGTCGATACGCCCCTCGCCCTGCAGCAGGCCATCGACCACCTGGCCCCGGTAGTGGCCACCATCGGGCAGGCGGGCGTCAGGTGGCGACAGGGGTTCGCCCTCGCCGCAGGCGGCGAGCAGCAGGATCAGGGCAAGGGGTAGCAGGGGGCGCATGGCGGAGTCCGGGCCGAACGATGCATGGAGTATGCCGCACAATGCGCGAAAGCGTGAATTGAGGCACTTGTGGGAGCGGTTTCACCCGCGAACAAGGGCCCAGCCCTGCCCTGCAACCCCCTCATCGGGGTGAGCGCTTCGCGGGTAAACCCGCTCCCACAGGGGGCAGCCAGCCCTTCAGACGAAGCAGAGCGACAGCGGCTCGGCGATGTAGGCCGGTTTGTCTTCACCTTCGATTTCGAGGGTGGCGGTGGCCTTGAGCAGCCACTGGCCGGGCTTCTTCTCGATGGCGTCGGTCAGCTCCACCTTGAGTCGCACATTGCTGTCGACTTTCACCGGCTGGATGAAGCGCACGCTGTCCAGGCCATAGTTGACCACCATCTTCAGGCCTTCGGGCAGTACCAGCAGGTCTTCCATCAGCTTGGGGATCAGCGACAGGGTGAGGAAGCCATGGGCGATGGTAGTGCCGAACGGGGTCTTCGCCGCTTTGACTGGGTCGACATGGATGAACTGGAAATCGCCGGTGGCCTCGGCGAACAGGTTGATGCGTTGCTGATCGATCTTCAGCCAGGCGGAACGTCCCAGTTCCTTACCAACGTACTGCGAAAGCTCTGTAACCGGTACATAGGGCATCGCGACTCTCCAGGTTGTCATTTGGTACGAAGGTGCAAGATCAGCACGGCCAGCCGTTGCAGTCAAGTTGTGCGTTTTTCGCCGAATATCGCCTTATAGGCGCGTGCTTGGCGTGCTTATAATGGCCGCCTGCTTTCGGGAGGTCTTTATGCTGTTGCGTGGGTTGACCTGGCTGGTGCTGTTCCAGCTGCTGGGGACGGCGATCAATCATCTGTTCCTGCCCGTTCTGCCCGGGCCGATCATCGGCCTGTTGCTGCTGCTGGCCTTCCTGATGGTTCGCGGTGAAGTGGGCAAGCCGCTCAACGAGGCTGCCAGCAGCCTGCTGCGCTACCTGCCGTTGCTGCTGGTACCGCCTGCCGTGGGGGTGATGGTCTACGCCAGGGACATTGCCGCCGACTTCTGGGCCATTGCCGGCGCCTTGCTGATCTCGTGCCTGGTGACCCTGGTGTTCGTGGGCGTGCTGATGCAGAAGCTGATCCACCGCCAGGGCAAGCGCGAGGAGCTGCCATGACCCTCGACTGGCATGGCGCGCTCGACGCGGTCATCCACCACCCGTTGTTCGGCATCGGTATCACCCTGGCGGCCTACCAGCTGGTGCTGGCGGCCTACGAGAAAACCCGCTGGATCTTCCTGCAGCCGGTGCTGGTGTCGATGCTGGTGGTGATCGGCGTGCTGCTGGTATGCGGCATCGACTATGCCGAGTACCGCAAGAGCACCGAGATCATGGGCACGCTGCTGGGCCCGGCCACCGTAGCCCTGGCAGTGCCCCTCTACCTGAACCTGCGACGCATCCGTCAGCTGTTCTGGCCGACATTTACTACGCTGGTAATCGGAGGCTTGTTTGCCACGGTGGCGTGCCTGGCGCTGGGTTGGTGGTTCGGCGCCGAACACATGATCCTGATGACCATGGCGCCCAAGTCGGTGACTTCGCCGATCGCCATGCTGGTGGCCGAACAGATTGGTGGCGTGGCGGCGCTGGCGGCGGTGTTCGTACTGATCACCGGGGTGATCGGGGCGATCTTCGGCCCTGCGCTGTTGAACCGCTTCGGCGTGCTCAGCCCTGAAGCCCGGGGCATGGCCCTTGGCGTTACCGCCCATGCGGTGGGCACCTCGGTGGCCTTGCAGGAGAGTGACGAATGCGGCGCCTTCGCCGCGCTGGCGATGAGCCTGATGGGGGTGGCCACGGCGGTGTTCCTGCCGTTGGCGGTCAGCCTGGTGGCATGAGGACTTGAGATGACGTTACCGCTGTTTCCCCTCAATACCGTGCTGTTCCCCGGTTGCCTGCTCGACCTGCAGATCTTCGAGGCGCGCTACCTGGACATGATCGGCCGCTGCATGAAGCAAGGCGCAGGCTTTGGGGTGGTATGCATCCTTGAAGGCGAGCAGGTCGGCAAGGCGCCGCCGGCGGTGGCTTCGATCGGCTGTGAGGCATTGATTCGCGACTTCGTGCAGCAGGACAACGGCCTGCTGGGGATTCGCGTCGAAGGGGTGCGGCGCTTTAGCGTCGAGCAAACCGAGGTGCAGAAGGACCAATTGCTGGTCGGTGAGGTTCACTGGCTGCCGGAGCTGGCCGATAGCCCGCTGGTCGAGCAGGACGACGACCTGCTGGCACTGCTGCTGGCCCTGGGCGAGCACCCGATGGTCGAGGCGCTGGACATGCCGCGTGATGTGGGCGGGCGGCAGTCGCTAAGCAACCAGCTCGCCTACCTGCTGCCGTTCATGGAGGAGGACAAGCTCGATTTGCTGGCGATCGACTCGCCGCAGGAACGGCTGGAGGAGATCCAGAAGTTGCTTGAGCGCATACAGGGTGAGCTGTTTGCCTGACAGTTCAGCGTGGCTTGTTCGCGGGTAAACCCGCTCCCACAGGGCCTGCGTATAGCCTGTAGGAGCGGCCTTGCGCCGCTAAAGGGCTGCGCAGCAGACCTGGCGATCTCTGTGCTCACGCTGAAATCAAGGGGCCGCGCTGCGGCCCTTTCGCGGCACAAGGCCGCTCCTACAGGATCGATGCAAGCCCTGTGGGAGCGGCTTTAGCCGCGTAGAGGGCAGCGTTGCCGCTATCAATACTGATAACGCAGCAACGCCTTTGGCAGCGCATGCAGCACGAAGAACGCCAGCAGCGCCACACAGGCCGGCAGCACCAGCCACCACACTCGTTGCGACAAGGCCGTGAGCGGCTGGCGATACTGCACCAGCGTCAGGCTCAGCGCACACACGCAGCACGCCAGCAGCGCCCCGGCAAGGATATCGGTCGGCCAGTGCGCCCCCAGGTACACCCGCGACAGGGCGATCGCCAGGGCCGGCAGGCAGCCCAGCAGCACCCAGGTCAGGCGCATGCGCGGCGGTTGCCCGCGCCCGGCCAGTACCGCCAGCACCAGGAAAAAGGCAAACGCGGCCGAGCTATGGCCACTGGGCATGCTGTAGCTGGTCAGCGGGTCGCTCAGCACTTCCGGGCGGGCCCGGGCGAACAACCATTTCAGGGTGCCATTGGCGATTGCCGTGCCGATCAGTGCCGAGCCTGCGAACAGTGCATGGCGCCACTGTCGGGCCAGCAGCAGCAACCCGGTCAGCAGGCCGCCCAGGAAGAACTGGGTACGGAAATCGCCCAGGCGGGTGATCATTACCACGGCGCCGTCGAGTGCCTGGCTGCGGTGTTCCTGCACCAGGGTCATCACCCCTTGGTCGAATTCGCTCAGGTACGGCCAGCCGATGAACAGTGCGGCCACCGCTGCGCCACTGAGCGCGGCGACCAGGCGGGTGCCATGACGCTGGTCGCGGATGCTGCTGTTCAGGCTCAGGCCAATCAAGACCGCAAGGGTGCCGAAAATGATCCCGGCATCCAGCCAGAACCCCTCGGGCAGCGGCAGGCGCATCGCGGCGCCGGTGGCCCAGCCCGGCAGCAGGTAGGCCACCGACCAGCCGGCACCGGCCACCAGGCTGACGGCGATGAAGCGTGGCAACGGCATGTCGAACATGCCCGCGACCATTGGCAGCATTGGCCGCAGCGGGCCGATGAAACGGCCCACCAGCAGGCTGGCGATGCCGTAGCGCTGGAAGTAGGCCTCGGCGCTGCCGATCCATTCCGGGTGGCTGCGCAGCAGCGGCAGGCGGCGGATGTTCTGGTGGAAGTACTTGCCCACGGCGTAGGAGATGGCGTCGCCCAGGACCCCGCCAAGGAAGCCCAGTAACAGGGTTTCACCCAAGGTGAACGCACCGCTGCCGGCCAGCACGGCGACGGCGAACAACAGTACGGTGCCGGGTACGATGATGCCGGCGATGGCCAGGCATTCCACGCAGGCCACCACGAAAATCGCCAGGCCCAGCCACTGCGGGTTGGCGCCAAGCCAGGTGGTCAGGCTGTCGAGCCATTGGCCCATGGTTCAGTTTCCTTGTTCGAGAATGAAGTAATCCTGGCCTTCGACCTGGCCGCGGCGCATTGGGTTGCGTGTGCAATGGCGGGCGTACTCGGCGTCGACGAAACGGTAGGGCAGGTGCTCGTCACGGCCGTGGGGGATCCCCAGGCGGGCGGCCTGCAGCACCCGTGGCACGCGGATGCCGCAGTCCTCGACGTACAACCGTTCGGGGTCGAAGCGTTGCGCGTCCCAGTGCGGCACCTTGAGGCCCATGGCGCGGCACAGCAGGGTCTGGCCGTTGCACAGGCGTTCGAGCGGGCGCAGGTTGCCGCTGGCGTCGGGGTTGTTCAGTTGCATCTGCGCCAGGCTGTTTTGGTCGGACAGCGCATCGACCCAGGGGTAGGCGGACTTGATCAGCACCGCGTTGCCCGGGCCCTGGGCGCTGAAGTTCAGCGAGTCGCCGCCACGGGCGTAGTACATGTAGATATGCCCGCCATCGAGGAACAACGCCTTGCGCTTTTCGGTAAAGCCCAGGGACGCATGGCTGCCCTTGTCGGTGAGGTAGTAGGCCTCGGTCTCGATGATCCGCGCCGCCAGCCACAGATTGCCGTGGCGATGGCGGATCACCTTGCCCAGCAGGTCGCGGGCGAGGGTCTGCGCATCGCGGTCGAAGAAGCTGTCGGGCAGGGCGCGGGCCGGGCAGGGGGCGTGTTCGGGCATGCGGGCGGTTCGTGGCGGTAAAGCCGGGGATGATAGCAACGAATGGCTTAATCGAGGCTGAATCGCCGGATCCGCGTTGGCGCGTTTCGCGGGTCAACCCGCTCCCACAGGTGCGGCGATGTTCCCTGCGGCAGCGGGTTTGCCCGCGAAATGGCCCTGCGCAGGGGAAAAATTCCGATACGGGTGGTTACATCTTTCCTACACATCGACGCCAACCATTTTCTACCATCCGCCACCCACCGCTGGGCGTACCCGAGCGCGCCAGTTATAATCAGCCGATTTCCCCTTTCGCCAAGACACCGAGCCCATGACTGAGTCCGTTCTTGACTACATGACCCGCCTGGGTCACGCCGCCCGTGAGGCCTCGCGGGTCATCGGCCGTGCCAGCACCGCGCAGAAGAACCGCGCCCTGCAGGCCGCCGCCGACGCGCTGGACGCCGCCCGCGACGTGCTTACCGCAGCCAATGAACAGGACCTCGCCAACGGCCGCGCCAATGGCCTGGAGCACGCATTGCTCGACCGCCTGGCGCTCACCCCGGCGCGTATCGACGGCATGATCACCGGCCTGCGCCAGGTGGCCAGCCTGCCGGACCCGGTCGGCGCCATACGGGACATGAGCTACCGCCCGTCGGGCATCCAGGTCGGCAAGATGCGCGTGCCGCTGGGGGTGATCGGGATCATCTACGAGTCGCGCCCCAACGTAACCATCGACGCCGCCAGCCTGTGCCTCAAGTCGGGCAACGCCACCATCCTGCGCGGCGGTTCCGAAGCCATTCATTCCAACCGTGCCATCGCCACTTGCATCCAGCGTGGCTTGGCCGAGGCCGGCCTGCCGCCGGCAGTGGTGCAGGTGGTCGAGACCACCGACCGCGCCGCGGTGGGCGCACTGATCAGCATGCCCGAGTTCGTCGACGTGATCGTGCCGCGCGGCGGCCGTGGCCTGATCGAGCGCATCAGCCGCGACGCGCGGGTGCCGGTGATCAAGCACCTGGACGGCATCTGCCACGTCTTCGTCGATGAACACGCCGACCTGGACAAGGCCTGGCGCGTTGCCTTCAACGCCAAGACCTACCGCTATGGCATCTGCGGCGCCATGGAAACGCTGCTGGTCGACCAGCGCGTGGCCGAGCGCTTCCTGCCGGAAATGGCCCGCCGCTTCCAGGAGAAGGGCGTCGAACTGCGCGGTTGCCAGCGTACTCAGGCGATCATCGACAGCCAGCCTGCCACCGAAGACGACTGGCACACCGAGTACCTCGACGCGATCCTGTCGATCCGAGTGGTCGACGGCCTGGACCAGGCCATCGAGCACATCAACCACTACGGCTCGCACCATACCGATTCGATCATCACCGAACACCAGGGCCAGGCCCGGCGCTTCATCGCCGAGGTCGACTCGGCGTCGGTCATGCTCAACACTCCAACCTGCTTCGCCGACGGCTTCGAATACGGCCTGGGCGCGGAGATCGGCATTTCCACCGACAAGCTGCATGCCCGCGGCCCGGTCGGCCTGGAAGGCCTGACCTGCGAGAAGTACGTGGTGATCGGCGACGGCCAGCTGCGCGGCCAGGGGTCCTGCTGAGTTGAACAAGGCTGCGGCAATCCGGCGCGTCGGCATGCTCGGCGGTACCTTCGACCCGGTGCATATCGGTCACCTGCGCAGCGCGCTGGAAGTGGCCGAGTTCATGCACCTGGACGAACTGCGCCTGCTGCCCAACGCCCGCCCGCCGCACCGCGACACGCCACAGGTGTCGGCGCAGGACCGGTTGGCCATGGTGCGCAGCGCCGTGCAGGGGGTTGGGTGCCTGAGCGTGGACGCCCGTGAGCTGGCGCGCGACAAACCGTCGTACACCATCGACACCCTCGAATCGGTGCGTGCCGAGCTGAACGGGCACGACCAGTTGTTCCTGATCATGGGCTGGGACGCGTTCTGCGGCCTGCCCAGCTGGCACCGCTGGGAAGAGTTGTTGCAACACTGTCACATCCTGGTGCTGCAGCGCCCGGATGCTGATGTCGAACCCCCTGACGAGCTGCGCAACCTGCTGGCTGCGCGCTCACAGAACGACCCCACCGCCATGTCCGGCCCGGCGGGGCACATTTCGTTCGTCTGGCAGACGCCGCTCGCGGTGTCCGCCACGCAGATCCGACAGCTGCTGGCCAGCGGCAAGTCGGCGCGGTTCCTGGTGCCGGACGCAGTACTGGCCTACATCGAGGCGCACGATCTGTATCGTGCGTCCAACTGACGGCGCCCACGGGCGCCTCATTCAATGAGTTGAACGAGTTTTATATGACCAAGCAGAAAATCAATGGCATCAGTGGCGAAGAGCTGGTCGCGCTGACCAAGGCCGCGCTGGAAGACGTCAAGGCCCAGGACATCCAGGTTATCGACGTGCGTGAAAAGCACAGCCTGACCGACTTCATGATCATCGCCACCGGTACCTCCAATCGCCAGATCAACGCGATGCTGGAAAAGGTCCGTGAAGCGGTCAAGGCCAAGGGCGCTCAGCCTCTGGGCGAAGAAGGCAAGGGCGACAGCGACTGGGTGCTGCTGGACCTGAACGACGTCATCGTGCACATGATGACCGCCGCTGCACGCCAGTTCTACGACCTGGAGCGTCTGTGGCTGGGCGCCGAGCAGAGCCGCGCCAACGATGGCAAGCACCACAGCCCGGAGCACGCGCACGAGTATTCCGACAAGCTCAAAGACCGGGAATAAGGAAGCGTCGTGCGTCTGCGTCTGATCGCGGTCGGCTCGCGCATGCCCAAGTGGGTCGAGGAAGGCTGGCATGAATATGCCAAGCGCCTGCCCCCGGAGCTTGCGCTGGAGCTGGTGGAAATCCCGCTGAACACCCGCGGCAAGAACGCCGATGTCGCCCGCCTGATCCGTCAGGAGGGCGAGGCGATGCTGAGCAAGGTGCAGCCCGGGGAACGCATCGTCACGCTGGAGGTCCATGGCAAGCCGTGGAGTACCGAGCAGTTGGCGGGCGAGCTGGACCGTTGGCGCCTGGATGCGCGTACGGTCAACCTGATGGTGGGCGGCCCGGAGGGGCTGGCGCCGGAGGTCTGCGCACGCAGCGAGCAGCGTTGGTCGCTGTCGCCGCTGACGTTGCCGCACCCGTTGGTAAGGATACTGATCGGCGAGCAGATCTATCGCGCCTGGACCGTGCTGTCCGGGCATCCGTACCACAAATGAACCTGTAAGCCCGCCGATGCCGCAGCAGATCCGCCTCAAGGACCACGAGAAAGACGCCCGCCTGGTGCGCAACCGCGTCGTCGTGGGCGCCGTGGCGGTGGTGCTGCTCGTCTGCGTATTGATCGCCCGGCTCTACTTCCTTCAGGTCATCCAGTACGACTACCACTCGACGCTGTCGGAGAACAACCGGGTGCATGTGCAGCCGATCCCGCCGACCCGCGGGCTGATCTTCGACCGCAACGGGGTGATCGTCGCCGATAACCGGCCCAGTTTCAGCCTGGTGATGACCCGCGAGCGCGCCGGCAACCCTGGCAAGTGGCAGGAAGTGCTGGATGTGATCGTCGAGGTGCTGGAACTCACCCCCGATGACCGCGCCCTGTTCGAGAAGCGCATGAAGCAGGGGCGTCGGCCATTCGAGCCGGTGCCGATCCTGTTCGAGCTCAACGAAGAACAGATTGCCCGCATCGCGGTCAACCAGTTCCGCCTGCCCGGTGTCGAGGTGGCGGCACAGTTGGTGCGTCATTACCCGCAGGGTGCGCATTTCGCCCACTCGGTGGGCTATGTCGGGCGAATCAACGAGAAAGAGCTGAAAACCCTCGACCCGGTGAACTACAGCGGCACCCACCACATCGGCAAGACTGGCATCGAGCGCTTCTACGAAGACGACCTGCACGGCCAGGTGGGCTACGAGGAAGTCGAGACCAACGCCCGCGGCAGGGTGCTGCGGGTGCTCAAGCGCACCGACCCCAAGCCGGGCAAGGACATTGTGCTGAGCCTCGACATCAAGCTGCAGGAAGCGGCCGAGCAGGCGCTGGGCGGGCGGCGTGGCGCCATCGTGGCGCTCGACCCGCGCACCGGCGAAGTGCTGGCGATGGTCAGCCAGCCGAGCTTCGACCCCAACCTGTTCGTCACCGGCATCAGCTTCAAGGCCTATGCCGAACTGCGTGACTCGATCGACCGGCCGCTGTTCAACCGCGTGCTGCGCGGGCTGTACCCGCCGGGCTCGACCATCAAGCCGGCCGTGGCCATCGCCGGCCTGGACAGTGGCGTGGTCACCGCTTCCAGCCGGGTGTTCGACCCCGGCTACTACCAACTGCCCAACTACGACCACAAGTACCGCAACTGGAACCGCACCGGCGATGGCTGGGTCGATCTGGATGTGGCGATCATGCGGTCGAATGACACGTACTTCTACGATCTTGCGCACAAGATGGGCATCGATCGGCTGTCCAACTACATGAACCGGTTCGGCATCGGGCAGAAGGTCTCGCTGGACATGTTCGAGGAGTCCCCCGGGCTGATGCCGTCCCGCGAATGGAAGCGCGCCACCCGCCGCCAGGCCTGGTTCCCGGGCGAAACGCTGATCCTCGGTATCGGCCAGGGCTACATGCAGACCACGCCGTTGCAGTTGGCCCAGGCCACCGCGCTGATCGCCAACAAGGGCGTGTGGAACCGCCCGCACCTGGCCAAGACCATCGAAGGCCAGCCGCCGGTGGACGAGAACCCGATGGAGAACATCGTCCTGCGCGACAAGTCCGACTGGGCCAAGGTCACCCACGGCATGGAGCAGGTGATGCACGGTGCCCGCGGCACCGCGCGCAAGGCGGCCCTTGGCTCGCCGTACCGCATCGCCGGCAAGAGCGGTACCGCGCAGGTGGTGGCGATCAAGCAGGGCGAGAAGTACGACCGCAACAAGCTTCAGGAGCGCCACCGCGACCACGCGCTGTTCGTTGCCTTCGCCCCCGCCGAAGACCCGAAGATCGTGGTCTCGGTGATGGTCGAGAACGGCGAGTCCGGCTCCGGTGTCGCCGCCCCCGTGGTACGTCAGGTCATGGACGCCTGGCTGCTCGACGAGAACGGCCGGCTCAAGCCTGAGTTCGGCCCCGCTACAGTCGCCCAGGAAACGGCCCCGTGATGAACAACTTCGATCGCATGCTCTCCAGCGAGGACGTGATGCGCCGTCGCGCCAGCTTCCTGCAGCGCATCCACGTCGACGGCCCCTTGCTGCTCATCCTGCTGACGCTGGCCGCTGGCAGCCTGTTCGTGCTGTATTCGGCCAGCGGCAAGAACTGGGACCTGCTGATGAAGCAGGCCACTTCCTTCGGCATCGGCCTGGTGTCGATGTTCATCATCGCCCAGCTGGAGCCGCGCTTCATGGCGCGCTGGGTGCCGCTGGCCTACCTGGCCGGGGTGATGCTGCTGGTGGTGGTGGACGTGATGGGCCACAACGCCATGGGCGCCACGCGCTGGATCAACATCCCCGGGGTGATCCGCTTCCAGCCCTCGGAGTTCATGAAGATCATCATGCCGGCGACCATCGCCTGGTACCTGTCCAAGCGCACCTTGCCGCCGCACCTCAAGCACGTGGCGATCAGCCTGGTGCTGATCGGTGTGCCGTTCATCCTCATCGTGCGCCAGCCCGACCTGGGCACGGCGCTGCTGATCCTCGCCTCCGGGGCCTTCGTGCTGTTCATGGGCGGCCTGCGCTGGCGCTGGATCATCAGTGTGATTGCCGCGGCGGTGCCGGTGGCGGTGGCCATGTGGTTCTTCGTCATGCACGACTACCAGAAGCAGCGCGTGCTGACCTTCCTCGACCCGGAAAGCGACCCGCTGGGCACCGGCTGGAACATCATCCAGTCCAAGGCGGCGATCGGCTCGGGCGGGGTGTTCGGCAAGGGCTGGCTGCTGGGCACCCAGTCGCACCTGGACTTCCTGCCGGAAAGCCACACCGACTTCATCATCGCCGTGCTGGGTGAAGAGTTCGGCCTGGTCGGCATCTGCCTGCTGCTGCTGATCTACATGCTGCTGATCGGCCGCGGGCTGATGATCACGGCCCAGGCACAGACCCTGTTCGGCAAGCTGCTCGCGGGCAGCCTGACCATGACCTTCTTTGTTTATGTATTCGTCAATATCGGAATGGTCAGCGGCCTTCTGCCCGTGGTGGGTGTGCCGCTGCCCTTCATCAGCTATGGCGGAACTTCGTTGGTGACGCTGCTGTCAGCGTTTGGCGTTCTGATGTCGATCCATACGCACCGCAAATGGATTGCTCAAGTTTGAAAAAGGTGAAGAATTCAATGCAAGCAGTGCGTGGCTGGGTTGCCCGTTGTGTGCCGTGGATCGGCGCGGTGGGCCTGTTCGGCGCTGTCCAGCAAGCCCTTGCCGGCGATTACGACGGCTCGCCCCAGGTGGCCGAGTTCGTTGGCGAGATGACCCGTGACTACGGCTTTGCCGGTGAGCAACTGCTGGGCGTATTTGCCGAGGTGCAGCGCAAGCAGGCGATCCTCGACGCAATTTCACGGCCGGCCGAGCGGGTCAAGCCGTGGAAAGAGTACCGCCCGATGTTCATCACCGACGCGCGCATTGCCCGCGGGGTGGACTTCTGGCGCCAGCACGAGGCGGTACTGGCCCGCGCCGAGCAGGAATACGGCGTGCCGGCGCAGTACATCGTCTCGATCATCGGCGTGGAGACCTTTTTCGGCCGCAACACCGGTAACTACCGGGTGATCGACGCACTGTCCACCCTCGGTTTCGATTACCCGCCGCGCGCCGAATTCTTCCGCAAGGAGCTGCGCGAGTTCCTGCTGCTGGCCCGCGATGAGCAGCTCGACCCGCTGACGCTCAAGGGCTCCTACGCCGGCGCCATGGGCCTGCCGCAATTCATGCCGAGCAGTTTTCGCAACTACGCGGTGGACTTCGACGGTGACGGCCACATCAATATCTGGAACAACCCGGACGATGCCATCGGCAGCGTCGCCAGCTACTTCAAGCGTCACGGCTGGGTGGCCGGTGGCACCGTGGTCACCCGCGCGCAGGTCGCCGGCACCCGCGCCGACGAAGGCCTGACCACCGGCATCGAGCCGGCCAGGACCGTGGGGCAGTTGCGAGCGCTGGGCTGGTCGAGTCATGATGCGTTGCGCGATGATCTGCCGGTCACCGCCTTCCGCCTGGAAGGCGAGTACGGCCCCGAGTACTGGATGGGCCAGAAGAACTTCTACGCGATCACTCGCTACAACCGCAGCGTGATGTATGCCATGGCGGTGCATCAGCTTGCCGAACAGCTGGTTCAAGCACGGGGCGTCAAGTAATGCGCGCAATCATCTCTGCCAACACCTTCAAGCTGCTTGCCTGCGCCACCGTCGGCATGCTCCTGGTCAGCTGCTCCACCAGCCGCCCGACCTCCCAGAGCAGCGGCAACGCGGTGCGTTCGCAGCCGGGCCTGGACATCAACCGCGCCCACAAGGATGGCGCGCCGTGGTGGGACGTGGACGTCAACAAGATCCCCGACGCCACCCCGACCGTGCACACCGGCAACTACAAGGCCAACCCGTACACGGTGCTGGGCAAGACCTATTACCCGATGCAGGACTCGCGCAACTACCGTGCCGAGGGCACGGCCTCCTGGTACGGCACCAAGTTCCACGGGCAGAACACCGCCAACGGCGAGCTGTACGACCTCTATGGCATGAGTGCGGCGCACAAGACCCTGCCGTTGCCGGCCTACGTGCGGGTGACCAACCTGGCCAACGGCCGCAGCGTGATCCTGCGGGTCAATGACCGCGGGCCGTTCTATTCCGACCGCATCATCGACCTGTCCTACGCCGCGGCGAAGAAGCTCGGCTATGCCGAGAGCGGCACCGCCCATGTGCGCGTCGAAGGTATCGACCCGCAGCAGTGGTGGGCCCAGCGTGGCCAGCAGCCACCGCTGATGCTCAAGGAGCCGCAGGTCGCCCAGGCCCAGCCGATCGCCGCCAGCACCGGGCGTGTCGAGCAGTGGACCCCGCCGCCGCAGCAGCATGCAGCGCCGGTGGTGCCGGTGCAGGTCAGCGGCAACAACGTGCCGAACAGCAACGGTGGCAGCATCCTGCAGGTGGGCGCCTTCGCCAACCCGGACGCCGCCGAATTGCTGCGCTCCAAGCTGAGCACCATGGTCAGTGCGCCGGTGTTCATCAGCTCCGTCGTGCGTAATCAGCAGACCTTGCACCGGGTCCGCCTGGGGCCGATCAACAGCCAGGGCGAGATCCAGCAGACCCAGGACAGCATTCGCCTGGCCAACCTCGGCCAGGCCAAAGTCGTCACCGACTGACGCCTTCGCGGGTAAACCCGCTCCCACAGGACTGCGCAAAACCCTGTGGGAGCGGGTTTACCCGCGAAATGGACGACGCCGACCTGTCGGTTTGTTCATGAATTGCCGGGCGTTGCCATGTACAATGCCCGCTTTTGCCCGCAGCGGCATTAGGTCGCACTTTTGCGGGCCAGGCCACTGGCCATAAAACTAGACTGACGGGGCGTTGGGCACACGATGTGGCCCGCGGAACATCAGACCATTAGCGATTTACGAGAGACGGATGAACATCACCAACCTTGCCAAACGACTTTGCCTGCCTGTTCTGCTGCTGATCACGCCTGTCGCTTTCGCGGCCGAGCAGATGATGCCGGCACCACCGCAACTGGCCGCCAAGTCCTATGTACTCATGGACGCGGCCAGCGGCAACGTGCTGGTCGAGAACAACGGTGACGAGCGCCTGCCGCCAGCCAGCCTGACCAAGCTGATGACCGCCTACATCGCCACCCTGGACATTCGTCGTGGCCAGATCGGCGAGAACGACCCGGTGACCGTCAGCGAAAACGCCTGGCGTACCGGCGGTTCGCGGATGTTCATCAAGGTCGGCACCCAGGTGACCGTCAGCGACCTGCTGCACGGCATCATCATCCAGTCCGGCAACGATGCGTCGGTGGCGCTGTCCGAGCACATCGCCGGCAGCGAAGACGCCTTCGCCGACATGATGAACAAGACGGCCGCCGACCTGGGCATGGGCAACAGCCACTTCATGAACCCGACCGGCCTGCCGAACCCCGAGCACTACTCCTCGGCCCACGACATGGCCCTGCTGGCACGCGCGATCATCAACGAAGACCCAGCGCACTACGCCATCTACTCGCAGAAAGAGTTCTTCTGGAACAACATCAAGCAGCCTAACCGCAACCTGCTGCTGTGGCGCGACAAGACCGTCGACGGCCTGAAGACCGGCCACACCGACGAAGCCGGCTACTGCATGGTCGCCTCCGCCGTGCGTGACGGCCAGCGCCTGATCGCCGTGGTGTTCGGCACCAACAGCGAGCAATCGCGTGCTGCTGAAACGCAAAAGCTGCTGACCTATGGCTTCCGCTTCTTCGAAACCCAGACCTTCTACCAGAAGGGCACCGAGCTGACCCAGGCCCCGGTGTGGAAAGGCGCGACCAACCAGGTGAAAGCCGGCCTGGCCAACGACCTGACCATGACCATGCCTAAAGGCCAATTGAAGCGCCTGCAGGCTTCGATGAGCATGAACCCGCAACTGACCGCGCCGATCGCCAAAGGTGACGTGATCGGTAAAGTGGAAGTCAAACTGGACGAGAAAGTGATTCACAGCGCCGACCTGATCGCCCTCGATGGCGTGGAGGAAGCTGGTTTCTTCGGCCGTATGTGGGATAGCATCCGCCTGTTCTTCTACGGTTTGTTCAACTGATACGTGACCTGCAGGCCCCCGTGAACCAGGCGGGGGCATTGCTGTTGCCACGGCTTACGAGGCCATCCCGCAATGAGCGAAGAAGACGTCAAGTCGCATAAGATCGAATTCCCTTGTGCGGACTATCCGATCAAAGTGATCGGCGATACCGTGGTCGGTTTCAAGGACACCGTGATCGAGATCCTCAGCAAGTACGCCAAGGTCGACCTGGCCACACTGGCCGAGCGCCAGAGCAAGGAAGGCAAGTACACCACGGTGCAACTGCACATCATTGCCGAAAGCGAAGATCAACTGCACGACATCAACAGTGCCCTGCGTGCCACCGGCATCGTGAAAATGGTGCTGTGATGAGCGCATGCCTCGGTATTCGCGAGCTTGGCCTGCAGCCCTATGAACCGGTGCTGGAGGCCATGCGTCGCTTTACCGAGCAACGTGGCCCGGATACCCAGGATGAAGTCTGGCTGGTGGAGCACCCGGCGGTGTTCACCCAGGGCCAGGCCGGCAAGGCCGAGCATCTGCTGGTGCCGGGTGACATTCCGGTGGTCAAGACCGACCGCGGCGGCCAGGTGACCTACCACGGCCCCGGCCAGTTGGTCGCCTACCTGCTGCTGGATGTGCGCCGCCTGGGCTTTGGCGTGCGTGAACTGGTCAGCCGCATCGAGCAGACGCTGATCGAGCTGCTCGCCAGTTACGACGTCCAGGCCGCGGCCAAGCCCGATGCCCCTGGCGTATATGTCGATGGAGCGAAAATCGCCTCCCTTGGCCTGCGAATCCGCAACGGTCGTTGCTTCCACGGCCTTGCTCTGAATGTGGACATGGACCTCGCGCCATTCCGCCGAATCAACCCCTGTGGGTATGCGGGGCTGGCCATGACCCAGCTGCGCGACTTGGCAGGCCCGATCGAACTCGACGAGGTCAGGACAAGGCTGCGCGGACAGCTGGTCAAGCACCTCGACTATGCTGAGCAGACGACCCTCACGGGCGGAATCGACTGAATATGACAACTGTGCAAGAAGCCGTGCCGAACCTGATCCCGACGCAAGACGTCACCTCGCGTCCTGCCCCTAAAAAAGTGGAAGCCGGGGTAAAACTGCGTGGCGCCGAGAAGGTGGCGCGCATCCCGGTGAAGATCATCCCCACCGAAGAACTGCCGAAGAAGCCAGACTGGATCCGCGTGCGCATCCCGGTTTCGCCGGAAGTCGACCGCATCAAGCAACTGCTGCGCAAGCACAAGTTGCACAGCGTCTGCGAAGAGGCCTCCTGCCCGAACCTGGGCGAGTGCTTCTCCGGTGGTACCGCCACTTTCATGATCATGGGTGACATCTGCACCCGTCGCTGCCCGTTCTGCGACGTCGGCCACGGCCGGCCGAAGCCATTGGACCTGGACGAGCCGAAGAACCTCGCCGTGGCCATCGCCGACCTGCGCCTGAAGTACGTGGTGATCACCTCGGTGGACCGCGACGACCTGCGTGACGGCGGTGCCCAGCACTTCGCCGACTGCATCCGCGAGATCCGCGCGCTGTCGCCGGGCGTGCAGCTGGAGACCCTGGTGCCGGACTACCGCGGCCGTATGGACGTGGCGCTGGAAATCACCGCGCAGACCCCGCCGGACGTGTTCAACCACAACCTCGAAACCGTGCCGCGCCTGTACAAGGCCGCGCGCCCGGGCTCGGACTACGATTGGTCGCTGGACCTGCTGCAGAAGTTCAAGCAGATGGTCCCGCACGTGCCGACCAAGTCCGGCCTGATGCTGGGCCTGGGCGAAACCGACGAGGAAGTGATCGAGGTCATGCACCGTATGCGTGAGCACGAGATCGACATGCTCACCCTCGGCCAGTACCTGCAGCCGTCGCGCAGCCACCTGCCGGTGCAGCGCTTCGTGCACCCGGACACCTTCGCCTGGTTCGCCGAGGAAGGCTACAAGATGGGCTTCAAGAACGTCGCTTCCGGCCCGCTGGTACGCTCCTCGTACCACGCCGACCAGCAGGCTCACGAAGCCAAGATCAAGCTCTGAAGCGGGTTTGAGATGAACATGCCGATGCGCGCCGAAAGGCGGCATCGGCTTTTTTTTAGCTGCAAGTTTCAAGTGACAAGCTGCAAGGAGTAGCCCGATGAATTGCGTGGAGACCGTTGAAACCCTGCTGCCCAGGGCTCTGCCCGACAATGCCCGATTCGCTATCGTCGCGCCGGCAGGGCCGGCCCGACTGGATGCCGACAAGGTTCGCCAGTGGTTCGACAGCCGTGGGTATCAATGCCGCATCTACCCAGGAGCCAACCAGGCCGACGGGTACCTGGCGGGGAGTGATCAACAGCGCCTGCAAGACCTGCACGATGCCTTCCAGGCTCCGGACATCGACGCCATCCTGTGCATGCGTGGCGGCTACGGCAGCATGCGCCTGCTCGATGCGCTGGACTTCAACCTGATTCGTCGCCACCCCAAGCCGCTGGTGGGCTACAGCGATATCACCGCGTTGCATACGGTGCTCAACCGCCATGCCGGGCTGATCAGCTTCCATGGTGCGATGCTCAATGCCGATCTGCTGGGGGGCAAGCTCGAGCCGACCGTGAGCTCACTGTTCGAGCAGTTGGGTGGGCGGCTGGGGGAGGGTGATGCCATTGTTCACCCGCAGGCCTACCCGCTGACGACCATCGTGCCGGGTGCGGCGAGCGGGCGGCTGGTGGGGGGCAATCTGTCGATCCTCGGTGCCACGCTGGGTACGTTGGCCGAACTGGATAGCCAAGGCACCATTCTGTTTATCGAGGACGTCAATGAGCCGCTGTACCGGGTTGACCGCCTGCTGACCCAACTGCGCCTGGCGGGCAAGCTGCAAGGCCTGCGGGGTGTGCTGGTGGGGGACTTTGCCGGGGTGACGGTGGCAGCGATGACGCCGCTGCTGCTGGATATCTTCGGGCCGCTCGGGGTGCCGGTGCTGGCCGGTTGGCGTAGCGGGCACTGTGACCCGAACCTGTGTTTGCCGATGGGGGCGCGGGTGGGGTTGGATGCGAGCGATCGAGCACTGGTTCTGGAGCAGGCTTTGTTCAAGGCTTGAGCCTGCCGGGGCCCACCTGGTGGCTCACACGAACCCTGTAGGAGCGGCCTTGCGCGGCGAAAGGGCTGCACCGCAGCCCCAGCCATTTGTGTCGCGCAATTGATCGTTGGGGCCGCTTTGCGGCCCTTTCGCGGCACAAGGCCGCTCCTACAAGAGCCGGGGCAAGCCGCACCCACAGGCACTCAGCCTGCTTGCCCCTGTGGGAGCTGGCTTACCAGCGATTGGGCGTGTAGCGCCTACTCCAGGTCAGCGGCGCAGGCTGTCCAGCAATTTGTGCGTCGGATACCCATCCGCCGGCCAGCCCTGCGCCTGTTGCGCATTGCGAATGGCCTTGCGGGTGTTGGCGCCGATGATGCCATCGGGGTTACCCGCCTCGTGACCGCTGGCGTTGAGCAGGCTCTGCAGCTCAATGCGCTCGCTGCGACTCAAGGGCAGGTCGTCCTTAGGCCAGCTACCGGCGATGAAGCCCCAGCCATAGAAACGGTCGCCCAGCAGGCTGACCGCCAGCGCGTACGACGACGAGTTGTTGTACTTGAGGATGGCGCGGAAGTTGTCCAGCACAAGGAACGCCGGGCCGCGCGCACCGGCGGGTAGCAGCAGGGCGGCGGACAGCTGGCTGCTGTTGGCCGGAAGCTGGGTGCCTGCCGGCAGTTTCACGCCCAGTTGCAGCCAATCGCTGACGCTCTTGCGCTGGCTGCCGTCGGCCAGCCAGTAGTCGAAGCCGGCGGGCACCTCGACCTCGAAGCCCCACGGCTGGCCACGTTTCCAACCGGACGCTTGCAGGTAGTGGGCGGTCGAGGCGAGCGCATCGGCGGTGCTGTTCCAGATATCGCGGCGACCGTCACCGTCGAAGTCCACGGCGTGGGTCAGGTAGGTGGTGGGGATGAACTGGGTCTGGCCCATGGCGCCGGCCCAGGAGCCACGCATGGCGTCGGGCTGGATGTCGCCGTTCTGCAGGATCTGCAGGGCGGCGATCAGCTGGTCCTGGGCGAACTGCGGGCGACGGCCTTCGTAGGCCAGGGTGGCCAGTGAGCGGATCACCGACTTGCTGCCCTGGAACTGGCCGAAGTTGCTCTCCATGCCCCACACCGACACCAGCACCTGGCGATCGACGCCATAGCGTTGCTCGATTCGGCTCAGCAGTTCGGCGTTCTGCTCCAGCAGCTTCTTGCCATTGCGCACGCGCAATGGCGACAAGGCGCCGTCGAGGTACTCCCAGACCGGGCGAGTGAATTCGGGTTGGCTGCGGTCGGCCTTGATCACGTCCATGTCCGGGGTGACACCCAGGAAGGCGCGGTCGAACAGGCTGGGGCTGATGCCGGCTTGCAGGGCCTGCTGGCGAAAGCCCGCCTGCCATTGGGCAAAGGTCTGCAGGGGCTGGATTTCGCTGCTGGTGTCGGTGCTGGTGCCGGGCAGCGT
>NZ_BQHO01000015.1 GCF_021601385.1 Pseudomonas parasichuanensis
CCCTGGCTGCGGAACTGGGTGACGGCAAGCAGTTCCGTTGTGGACGAGATTACTCAGCCTCCATAGGCCTGGTTCCCAGGCAACATACAACGGGCGGCAAACCTTGCTTGGGGCGAATCAGCAAGCGTGGGGATGGCAATCAGCGACGACTGCTGATCCAGTGCGCTCGGGTCTATCTGATGGGGCTGGAGCGAAAAACCGGTAAGTTGGCGAACTGGGTGCGTGGCTTGCTGTGCGCTCACCACCCCAACCTGGTAATATGCGCTATCGCCAACAAACTGGCCCGCATTGCCTGGGCCATCACCGCACATCACTGCGAATTTGATGCAGGGGCAAGCGCGATGAACGCTTGACCCTGCGGACACACGAGTTGTAACCACCTGGTTTTACGATGCTGCACACAGATGACGTGAACGGTATACCGGCCTGGCGATCAACCTGAGCTCCCACTCGGCTTCAGAAGCCGAACAAATATCAAGGCTCGTCGGGCGCGACTTTCATCGAGGCGCGGGACTGACCTCCCACACGACGCCGTATAGATTGACGCAAACCAAACTCACGCACATCTCGGTACAGTATTGCAGAAAAGGGGGTAACCATAGATGTGGGAGCTGGCTTGCCAGCGATGCGCCGCGCGGGCGGCGCTCGATCTGATAGGCGCTGCAAAAACATCGGCAGGCACCTGTCAGCCCTCACTCAATCTCTCCCGCCCCCTAGAACGCCGCCTTGAAGATCGCCTCGATCTCCGCCTGGCTGGCCACCCGCGGGTTGGTCAACCCACAGGCATCCTTCAGCGCATTGGCCGCCAGCACCGGCACATCCTCGACCTTCGCCCCCAGCTCGGCGAGCCCGGCTGGAATACCGATCGCCGCCGCCAGGTGCTCGATGGCGGAAATCGCCGCTGCGGCGCCCTGCTCCGCCTCCAGCCCGCACACCTTCACGCCCATGGCCTTGGCCACGTCACGCAGGCGCGCGGCGCTGGTCTTGGCATTGAAGCGCTGCACATGGGGCAGCAGCACGGCGTTGCACACCCCGTGGGGCAAGTCGTAGTAACCGCCCAGCTGGTGCGCCATGGCATGCACGTAACCCAGGGACGCATTGTTGAAGGCCATGCCGGCAAGGAACTGGGCATAGGCCATGTTCTCCCGGGCCTGCAGGTCGCTGCCGTCGGCCACCGCCTGGCGCAGGTTGTCGCTGATCAGGCTGATGGCCTTGAGCGCGCAGGCGTCGGTGATCGGCGTGGCGGCGGTCGACACATAGGCTTCGATGGCGTGGGTCAGCGCGTCCATGCCGGTGGCGGCGGTCAGCGACTTGGGCATGCCGACCATCAGCGCCGGGTCGTTGACCGACAGGATGGGCGTGACGTTGCGGTCGACGATGGCCATTTTCACGTGGCGCGCCTCGTCGGTGATGATGCAGAAACGGGTCATTTCGCTGGCGGTGCCGGCGGTGGTGTTGATGGCGATCAGTGGCAGTTGCGGCTTGCTCGAGCGGTCCACCCCTTCGTAGTCGCTGATATGCCCGCCATTGGTGGCGCACAGCGCAATGCCCTTGGCGCAGTCATGGGGCGAACCACCGCCAAGCGAGACCACGCAGTCGCAACGCTCGCGCACAAGCATCGCCAGGCCGGCCTCGACGTTGGCGATGCTCGGGTTGGGCTTGGCCCCGTCGAACACCACCGCGTCGATATCGCGCATGGCCAGCATGCCGGCGATGCGTTCGGCCACGCCCGCGCGGGCCAGGCCCTGGTCGGTGACGATCAGCGCCTTGCGCAGGCCGTAGCCGGCGATGGCGGCCATGGCTTCGTCCAGGCAGTCGATACCCATGATGTTCACGGCGGGGATGAAGAAGGTGCTGCTCATGGCCGGATCCTCTCAAGCTGTCGGTAGCGCTTGAGCATCCGCCTGAAGCGGTGGCCGGGTGTTGATCCAGGGCAACGGGGGCGCGGTAATCGGCCTCAGCGGATCTGGTGCTTGTGCAGCAGGCGATAGAAGGTCGGTCGGGAGATCCCCAGCGCCTTGGCCGCGATGCTGAGGTTGTCACTGTGCCGGTTGAGTACATCGCACAGGGCCTGGCGCTCGGCGCGGTGCTTGTAGTCCTCCAGCGTGCCCAGCAGCGCTTCCTGCGCCACCTGGTCGTGCAGGCCCAGGTCCGGGGCTTCGATCTGCCGTCCTTCGGCCAGCACCAGGCCACGGCGCACGCGGTTGGCCAATTCGCGCACATTGCCCGGCCAATCGTGGCGGCCCATGGCCGCCAGCGCGCTGTCGCTGAAGGAGCGTGGCCGGCGACCGGTCTCCAGGCTGTAGAAACGGGCGAAATGGCTGGCCAGCATCGACAGGTCGCCGTGCCGGTCGCGCAACGGCGCGGTCACCACTTGCAGCACGTTGAGCCGGTAGTACAGGTCTTCACGGAAACGGCCCAGGGCGATGGCCTTTTCCAGGTCGACGTGGGTCGCGGCCAACACCCGCACATCCACGGCGATCGGCTGCGTGCTACCCACCCGTTCGATGTGCCGCTCCTGCAGAAAGCGCAGCAGGTTGGCCTGCAGCTCCAGCGGCAGGTCGCCGATCTCGTCGAGGAACAGGGTGCCGCCATTGGCCGCCTCGATGCGCCCCACCTTGCGCTGGTGGGCGCCGGTGAATGCGCCCTTCTCGTGGCCGAACAGCTCGGACTGGATCAGGTGCTCGGGGATGGCGCCGCAGTTGATGGCGACGAACGGCTGGTCATGGCGCTGCGACAAACGGTGCAGGGTGCGCGCCACCAGTTCCTTGCCGGTGCCGCTCTCGCCGCGGATCAGCACCGGCGATTCGGTGGGGGCGAGTTTGCCGAGCAGCTTGCGCAGTTCGCGGATCGGCCGGCTCTCGCCCAGCAGTTCGTGCTCGGGTTCGGCCTCACCGTCGCGCACCGCGCCGCGGCCCCGCAGGCGCGCCATGCCGAAGGCCCGGCCGAGGGTGACCTGCACCCGCGACACGTCGAACGGCAAGGTGTGGAAGTCGAAGAACCATTCGCAGACGAAATCGCCGACATTCTGCATGCGCAACTCTTCGGCACTGAGCACGGCGATCCATTCGGTGTTGCTGCGCTTGATCATGTCCTTGACGGCGTCGGGGTGACGCAGGTGCGAGGCCTGCAGGCGCAGCAGGCCGACATCGCAAGGGTGCTCCAGGGCAACGTCCAGGCTGCAGCTGCGCACATCCCAGCCGACGCCACGCAGGCCCGGTAACAATCGATGACAATCGTCACAGGGGTCGACGATCAGCAAGCGGCGTTGGGCGGCAGGCTCGAGCATGACCATTCCTTGGCGCCGGAATAGGGTTTTTTATCTATAAACAGTAAGTTGCGACGCCAAAAGTAACAGTAGCAATGAACTTGACAGCCCCCACTACCGTTGGTCAGCCCGATTCGGCCGTGTTTGAGCCGCCCGGGAATTTTCGTATTTTATTGACGTCACAGACGGCACGCAGAAATACCTTGCAATGCGTCCACGGTAAAAAATTTTATCGATTGTGTGACTCATGCCCTGACCTGGAGCATCAGTACGATTAACACCGCGCTGTAACCTGTACCGGAATAACACCGCGGAAACACTTTTCGCTGTTTGGGACCATAGAGAGACCGAACCCATGAACGCCCCGCTCCGTGTCAACGAAGCACTGCTGATTGCCGACCACGCCTTCGAACCCTTCCAGTGCGTCGCCTGGGATGCACCCAACGGTACCGGCGAACTAAGCCTGGCAGTGATCGACCGGACCAGCACCCGCATTGGCGCCAAGCAAGTCTCTTCGCGGGTCTATTCGGACCCTGCGCAGTGGGCCAGCCTGATCGAGGAAGTGCGCGCCGAACTGTGCCAGAAAGGCTATGACCTGCAACCCTGGTCGATGCCCAAGTAAGCAAACTTCGGCAACTCCCGTGCGTGCCCTGCACGCACGGGAGTAACTTCAAAGTTACCCGCGCTACAACTTTCGTTCATGCGACATCCCGTCGCAGTTATTCCACTCAATTGACGGTATCGAACTGCTCGATATGCCGATATTCGGCATGAAGTTGTTCGGCAAGTTGCCGTGCGCGGCCCACACGGACCGCCGCCAATTCCATATCCACCAGCAATGTGTTGCACGGCAGCGGTTGCGCTGCTTGCCAACCCTGCAGCCGACCATCGGTCAGCAACAGGCAGCGCTGCACCTCGTGGGGCAGCCGTTTGCCCCGCGCCAGCAACCAGTGCCGTGCCTCTTCCAATGCCGCGAACAGCGGTGTGCCACCGCCAGCGCCCAGCTGCTGCAGCCAGGGCTGGAGCGCCGCCGAAGCCTTGAGCCCGTGGCGTTGCCATTGCGGTTTGCTGCCACTGGCGGTCAACAGCGCCAACCGCGCCCGCTGCCGGTAGGCCTGGTCGAACACCCCGGCCAGCAGGCCCTTGGCCTGGGCCAGCGCCTGGTGGCGACGGGTGGAGGCCGAGGCGTCGACGATCACCAGCCACAGCTCTGGCGCCTGGGCCTGGCGCTGCTGCCAGCACAGGTCGCGTCGCTGGCGAGGGCGGCCTTTGAGCAGGGTTGGCAGCCAGGCGATGCGGCCCTCTTCGGCTGCGCGGGGGCGGCCACGGGAAGCACCGTTCAACGGGCCGACGCGGGGTCTGGCATCGGCCGCCTGGGCGTCGCGGCGGCGGATGCTCAGGGCTTTTTTGCCCAGTTCGGCACCTCGCGCCGAGCGCCGCTGGCCACCGGCTGCGGCGGCAAGGCGCCCCAATCGCCCTGCCCCTGGGCCTGACTCGGTGCCTGTGACTGCTCACCGCCACCGGGTGGATTGGCCTGTGGTTGCGCAGTAGCCTCCCGGCGACGATGACGCAGGGCAAATTCGGCGACGGCATCCACATCCTGCTCCTCGATGGCCGTGTGGCCACGCCAGGCCGCGTGGGCGCGGGCAGCGCGCAGCCACACCAGGTCAGCGCGCAGGCCATCGACCCCGGCGGCGAAACAACGCTCGGTAATCCAGGCCAGCGCCTGGTCGTCCAGGGCGATTGCGGCCAGGCGCTCGCGCGCGGCCCGGCAGCGCTCGCGCAATTGCGTCTGGGCAGTGGCCCACTGGGCGCAGAACGCTTCGGGGTCGCTGTCGAACGCCAGGCGCCGGCGAATGATCTGCTGGCGCGCCTCGGGTGCCGGCAAGCCGTCGAGGGCGACGTTAAGGCCAAAGCGGTCTAGCAGTTGCGGGCGCAGCTCGCCCTCCTCCGGGTTCATGGTGCCGATCAGCACGAAGCGCGCGGCGTGGCGATGGGAAATACCATCGCGTTCGATGCGGTTGGTACCGCTGGCGGCCACATCCAGCAGCAAGTCCACCAGCGGGTCGGGCAGCAGGTTGACCTCGTCCACATACAGCACGCCGCCATCGGCGTTGGCCAGCACGCCCGGCGCAAAGCGCGCCTGGCCCTGGCCCAGCGCCGCGTCCAGGTCGAGGGTACCGACCAGTCGCTCCTCGGTGGCGCCGAGTGGCAAGGTGACGAACGGCCCATCGCCCAGCAGGTCGGCCAGGCCCCGGGCCAGGGTGCTCTTGGCCATGCCGCGCGGGCCTTCGATCAGCACGCCGCCGATCTTCGGGTCGATGGCGGTCAGGCACAGGGCCAGCTTCAGTTCGTCGGCACCAACAACGGCGGCCAGGGGGAATTGCACAGGTTCGTTCATGTTCAGCAGTCTTCCTCGCCGTCGAGCAACTGTTGCTCGAGGCTGTCGCGATAGTCGCCCGGATCCTGCCACAGGCCGCGCTGCTGGGCTTCCAGCAGGCACTCGGTAAGGTCGCGCAGGGCTTCGGGGTTGTGCTCGCGCATGAAATCACGGGTAGCCGGGTCGAGCACGTAGGCGTCGGCCAAGCCTTGGTAATGATGGTCGTCGATCAGCCCGGTGGTGGCGTCAAAGGCAAACAGGTTGTCGACCGTTGCCGCCAGCTCGAAGGCACCTTTATAACCATGGCGTTTGGCGCCGTCGATCCACTTGGGGTTAAGGGCGCGGGCGCGGATCACCCGGTTGAGCTCTTCCTTCAAGGTACGGATACGCGGCCGGTCGGCCTGGCTGTGGTCGCCGTGGTAGCTGGCCCGGGTGGTGCCAGCCAGGGTTTCGGCGGCGGCCAGCATGCCGCCCTGGAACTGGTAGTAGTCGTTGGAGTCGAGCAGGTCGTGCTCGTGGTTGTCCTGGTTCTGCAGCACCGCCTGCACCTGGCTCAGGCGCTGGGCAAAACGTGCACGGGCCGGGGTGCCTTCGTCACTGGCACCGTAGGCGTAGCCGCCGTGGTTGAGGTAGACCTCGGCCAGGTCGTCGCGGCTGTGCCACAGGCGCCCGTCGATGGCGTTCTGCACCCCCGCGCCATAGGCGCCGGGCTTGGCACCGAACACGCGCCAACCGGCCTGGCGCGCCGCGAGGTCTTCATCCATGCCGTCGTCGAGCAGCGCCTGGCGCTCGGCACGCACGCGGGCGGCCAGCGGGTTGAGGTCGTCCGGCTCGTCCAGCGCGGCCACTGCCTGCACCGCCGCGTCGAACAGGCGGATCAGGTTGCCGAAGGCGTCACGGAAGAAGCCCGAGACCCGCAGCGTGACATCGACGCGTGGGCGGTCGAGCAGGCTCAGCGGCAGGATCTCGAAGTCGTCGACGCGCTGGCTGCCGGTCGCCCACACCGGGCGCACGCCCATCAGCGCCATGGCCTGGGCGATATCGTCGCCGCCGGTGCGCATGGTCGCCGTGCCCCACACCGACAGGCCCAGCTGGCGCAGGTGGTCGCCGTGGTCCTGCAGGTGGCGCTCGAGAATCAGGTTGGCCGAGGCGAAGCCCAGGCGCCAGGCGGTGGTGGTGGGCAGGTTGCGCACATCGACGGTATAGAAGTTGCGCCCGGTGGGCAGCACGTCCAGGCGGCCACGGCTCGGCGCACCGCTGGGCCCGGCGGGGACGAAACGCCCTGCCAAAGCCGCCAGCAGGCCGTCGATTTCGGCGGCGCCGCAGGCGTCCAGGTTGGGGGCGACCTGTTCGACCAGCGCTTGCAGCACCTCGCGTACCGGTTGCCAGTCGGCCTGCGCTTCAAGTGGGCAGTCGCCCTCCAGTGCCTGCTCGATCAATGTCAGTGCCAGCAGTTCGAGCCGTTCACGGGTATCCCCGGCCGTGCGCCACAGCGCCGCGTCGAGCTGCTGCAGCAGCGCCGGGCGCGGGCCTTCCCAGGCTTGGCCAAGGTCACAATCAAGCGGGTCGAAGCCCAGCCCCAGCGCCCGGGCCAGGGCGCGAATCAAACTGGCATTGCCGCCCTTGCCGTCGCCGCGCTCCACCCGCAGCAGCGCCAGCAGCGTGTCGCTGCGCAGCCGCCCCTGGGGCGACTGGCCGAACACATGCAGGCCATCGCGGATCTGCGATTCCTTGAGGTCGCACAGGTAGGTGTCCAGGCGCGGCAGCCATACCGCCGCATCGTCCAGCTGGCCTTCGAGCTGCAGGTCACGGTCGATGTGGTTGGCCTTGAGCAGCGCGAGGATATCGCGCTGCAGCTCTTGGGCACGGCGCGGGTCGAGCAGCTGCGCTTCGTAGTATTCGTCGGCCAGCTGTTCCAGTTGGCGCAGTGGGCCGTAGGTCTCGGCACGGGTCAGCGGCGGCATCAGGTGGTCGATGATCACCGCCTGGGTGCGCCGTTTGGCCTGGGCGCCCTCGCCCGGGTCGTTGACGATGAACGGGTAGATGTTCGGCAGCGGGCCGAGCAAGGCATCTGGCCAGCACTCATTGGACAGCCCGACGCCCTTGCCCGGCAGCCACTCCAGGTTGCCGTGCTTGCCAACGTGGATTACCGCATCGGCGGCGTAGCCATTACGCAGCCAGAAATGGAACGCCAGGTAGCCGTGGGGCGGCACCAGGTCGGGGTCGTGGTACACCGCGCTGTGGTCGACCTGGTAGCCGCGCGCCGGCTGGATGCCGACGAAGGTCAGGCCATAGCGCAGGCCGGCCACCATCAGCCGGCCGCTGCGGTACATCGGGTCCTGCTCGGGCGGGCCCCAGCGTTCCAGCACGGCGCGCTGGTTGGCCTCGGGCAAGGCAGCGAAGGCACTGTGGTAATCGGCCAGGCTCAGGCTCTGGGCGCAGGGGCGCTGGTCGAGGTGGTCGAGGTCGTTGGTCACCCCGCCGAGCAACTGGTGGATCAGCTCGGTGCCGCTGTCGGGCAGGCCGGCCACCGGGTAGCCCTGCGTCTGCAAGGCCTTGAGGATATTGAGGGCGGCGCCGGGCGTGTCCAGGCCGACCCCATTGCCGATGCGTCCGTCGCGGGTCGGGTAGTTGGCCAGCACCAGTGCCACGCGCTTTTGCGGGTTGTCCAGGCGCGCCAGCTCGACCCAGCGCCGTGCCAGTTCGGCAACGAAGTCCATACGCTCCGGGTGGGCCCGGTAGCAGACCACGTCGGACTGGCTGCGCTCGCTGCGCCAGGCCAGGTCCTTGAAGCTGACGGGCCGGGTGATGATGCGCCCGTCCAGTTCCGGCAAGGCGATGTGCATGGCCAGGTCGCGGGCGCCCAGGCCCTGCTCGCTCTGCTCCCAGGCCGGCTGGTTGTCCTGGGCGCAGATCGCCTGCAGCACCGGTACATCACGGCGCAGCGGGCGCAGGTTGGGCTGTTCCGGGCTGGACAAGGCAAAGCCGGTGGTGTTGATCACCATTTCAGCCTGTACCTCATCGAGCCAGGCCTCGACCTGGTCGAGGCAGGCTCGCTCCTTGAGGCTGGCCACGGCAATGGGCAGTGGGTTCAGGCCACAGGCCTGCAGGCGTTGGCAAAACACGTCGATAAAAGCCGTGTTGGCCGCCTGCAGGTGCGAGCGATAAAACAACAGTGGCGCCACCGGTTGCTCGGGGTGCCAGTCGGCGTACCAATCCTCAAGCTCGGCGCTGGCCTTGGCCGGGTGGTAAACCGCCGTACGCGGTAGCGGCTGCGGCTCCTCCCAGGCGTAGTCACGCCCCAGCCACTGGCTGGCCAGGCAGTTGAACAGGTTCACCGCGTTGGCCTTGCCGCCCTGGCGCAGGTAGTGCCAGAGACGCTCGGCCTGCTCGCCACGCACCGTGCCCAGGTCGGTCAGCTCCGGGTCGGGGCGGTCATCACCGGGCACCAGGATCAGTTGCACACCGCGCTGGCTGAGCTCCACCAACTGCTCAACGCCGTAGCGCCAGTAACCGACGCCACCGTGCAACGACACCAGGATGACCTTGGCGTGGCGCAGCACCTCGTCCACATAGAGGTCGACCGAGGCGTGGTTCTGCACCTGCATGGGGTTGGCCAGGCGCACGCTGGGGAAATCGTCCGGCAACTGCTCGGCGGTTTCGGCGAGCAGCGCCAGGTGCGAATCGCCGCTGCAGAGGATCACCAGCTCGGCGGGGGTCTGGCCGAGGTCGGCAATGCTGTCGTCCGGCACGAAGCCGCCGGGCTGGGTCCGCAGCAGGTGCATGGGTCAGGCGCCCAGGGCTTGGCGCAGGCGCGCTTCCAGGTGCACGGCATCAAGGTCCTGGCCGATCAGCACCAGGCGGGTGATGCGTGGCTCGTCACTGCGCCAGGCGCGGTCGAAGTGCTTGTCGAAGCGCGTGCCCACGCCCTGGATCAGCAGGCGCATCGGTTTGCCGGGGATGGCGGCGAAGCCTTTGGCGCGCAGGATGCCGAACTCGGTGACCAGTTGCGTCAGGGCATCGAGCAACAGGCTTTCGTCGGCCTCGGGCAGGTCGATGGAGATCGAGTCGAAGGCGTCATGGTCGTGATCGTCGTGGTCATCGCCGTCGTGGTGCGAATCGTGGTGGGTGCGACGGCCATCGATGTGCACCTCGGATTCGGCACCCACGCCCAGCAGCACGTCCAGCGGCAGGCGGCCACTGCTGGCTTCGATCACTTTCACCGCTGGCGGCAGTTCTTCGGCGACTTCGGCACGCACCTTGGCCAGGCCTTCGGCGTCGATCAGGTCGGCCTTGTTCAGCACCACCAGGTCGGCGCTGGCCAGTTGGTCGGCGAACAGTTCATGCAGCGGCGACTCGTGGTCCAGGTTGGGGTCGAGCTTGCGCTGGGCGTCGACCTGGTCCGGGTAGGCAGCAAAGGTGCCGGCGGCCACGGCCGGGCTGTCGACCACGGTGATGACCGCATCGACGGTGCAGGCGTTGCGGATTTCCGGCCACTGGAAGGCTTGCACCAGGGGCTTGGGCAGGGCCAGGCCGCTGGTTTCGATGAGGATATGGTCGAGGTCGCCGCGGCGCGCCACCAGCTCGCGCATCACCGGGAAGAACTCTTCCTGCACGGTGCAGCACAGGCAGCCGTTGGCCAGCTCGTAGACGCGGCCGTTGGCTTCTTCTTCGGTGCAACCGATGCTGCACTGCTTGAGGATTTCGCCATCGATGCCCAGCTCGCCGAACTCGTTGACGATCACCGCGATGCGGCGGCCCTGGGCGTTGTCGAGCATGTGGCGCAGCAAGGTGGTCTTGCCCGAGCCGAGGAAGCCGGTGACGATGGTGACGGGGAGCTTGGCCAGTGTTTTCATGTCGCGATGCCCTTGGCTGCAATGGCGCGGGCATGCGGGACGACAGCCTCGGGCGTTGCCGGCCGGGCGCGTTCGCCACCGGATCACCCCGCCCGGTTGATAGTCGAAAACGTTGCGAGGCAGGTCTCCTGGCTTGCACTGTTCCGGCAGCGGGGCCGGTGGAATGGCGCCTTCCCGCGCGTGCGCAGTGGCTGTGCCGATCCTTTTGAGTGCTTACAGTTGCGGGGGCAGCCGCGGCTTGGACCGCGTTCCCGTCTTAGCTCCGGCCTGGGCCGGAGAACCTCGAAGCGACCAAGGCTACGCATCCACCCGACAGTGGTCAACCGCCGCCGCGATTGACGCAAGCCACGCCCCATGATTTGCTAGCGCACTGCGTTCAGGTGCCCCTTTGGGGGTGAAACGGGAAACCGGTGCGTCCAGGGTCTTTAATTGACAACGGACAAAGCCGGTGCTGCCCCCGCAACGGTAAGCGAGTGAAGCGTCTTGACCACTGTGCCGGCTCAACAGGCATGGGAAGGTGACGCCAATAGAGGGAGCCCAGCTCCCCCTCGCCAGCCCGGAGACCGGCCTGACACCACATCAACACCCCGCGGTGGGCGGGCGCTGTCGTATTCCCTGGGCTGCCCTGCCCGGGAGCGTCGCGCTTGCCCGTTGCCCCAATAAAAGCAGCAGAGGAACGCGTCATGCCGATTACCAGCACAAAACACAGCATCGCCACTCCCGCCACACTCAGCCAGCGCATGGTCATCGCCATCGGCGCCAGCCTGCTGGGCCTGTGCCTGGTGTATTTCGCCGGTTTCTCGCACATCGAGGCGGTGCACAACGCAGCCCACGACACCCGCCACAGCGCCGCCTTCCCCTGCCACTGAGTAGCCCCGCATGATTACCCGTATTGCCCGCACCGCGGGCTTCAGTGGGCTGCTGGCCGCCCTGCTGCTGACACTGCTGCAAAGCTTCTGGGTGGCGCCGCTGATTCTGCAGGCGGAAACCTATGAAAGCGCTGCCCCGGCAGCCGAGCACCATGAACATGGCGAAGCCGCCGCGCCCCACGAGCACGAACACAGCGCCGAAGCCTGGGCGCCGGAAGACGGCTGGCAGCGCGTGCTGTCCACCACCGGTGGCAACCTGGTGGTCGCCGTTGGCTTCGCACTGATCCTCGTCGCACTGTACAGCCTGCGTGAGCCGGGCCGGGTCAGCACCGGCGCACTCTGGGGCCTGGCCGGCTTTGCGGTGTTCTGCCTGGCGCCGACCCTGGGCCTGCCGCCGGAGCTGCCGGGCACCGCCGCGGCCGACCTGGGCCAACGCCAGACCTGGTGGATCGGCACTGCCGCCGCCACCGCCGCTGGCCTGGCTTTACTGGTGTTCAGCCGGCACTGGCTGTTGAAGGTGCTTGGCGCAGCGCTGCTGGTCATCCCTCACGTGATCGGCGCACCGCAGCCTGAAGTGCATGAAAGCCTGGCACCCGAGGCACTGGAAACCCAGTTCAAGATCGCCTCCTGGCTGACCAATGCCGCCTTCTGGGTGGCCCTGGGCCTGCTCAGCGCCTGGCTGTACCGTCGCTCCAGCCAAGCCTGATGCTGGAATCGGCTAAGCCGCCGGCGCTGTACGCCGGCTTTGGCTGCCGCCGGGGTTGCCCGGTGGAGACCCTGGCGGTCCTGCTGCGCCAGACCCTGGTCGAGCATGCCCTGCCGCTCAGCGCCCTGCGCGGGATCGCCAGCATTGCGCCCAAGGCGCGCGAACCTGGGCTGCTGGCCCTGGCGGATCGCCTCGGCCTGCCACTCATCTGTTTCGATGCCACACAGCTGCTGGATTTCGAACCGCTGCTGAGCCAGCGCTCGCCTATCGCCTTCGCCCAAACCGGTTGCTGGGGGGTGGCCGAAAGCGCCGCCCTGGCCCTGGCCGGCCGCGACTCGGCACAACCTGGCCTGCGTGTGCCTCGCCAGCGACTCGGCGGCGCTACCCTGGCGCTGGCCATCGGCGGATAATCCGCCCTTTTACCTGCAAGGACTCCCCATGACGGTCTACTTCATCGGCGCCGGCCCCGGCGACCCGGAACTGATCACGGTCAAGGGCCAGCGTTTGATCCGCCAGTGCCCGGTGATCATCTATGCCGGCTCCCTGGTGCCACCTGCCGTGCTCGAAGGGCACCGTGCCGAAACCCTGATCAACAGTGCCGAACTGCACCTGCAGCAGATCGTCGAGGCCATGCGCCAGGCCCACGCCAACGGCCAGGACGTTGCCCGGGTACACAGTGGCGACCCCAGCCTGTATGGCGCCATCGGTGAGCAGATCCGTCACCTGCGCGAGCTGGGCATCGACTACCAGATCATCCCCGGCGTGACGGCCACCGCCGCCAGCGCCGCGCTGCTGGGTTGCGAACTGACCCTGCCGGAGGTGGCACAAACGGTGATCCTGACGCGTTACGGCGACAGCTCACCGATGCCGCCCGGCGAGCAACTGGCCGATCTGGCCCGGCATGGCAGTACCCTGGCCATCCACCTGGGCGTCAAGCACCTCGCGCGGATCGTCGAAGAACTGCTGCCGCATTACGGCGCCGACTGCCCGATCGCTGTGATCCATCGCGCCACCTGGCCCGATCAGGACTGGGCCAGGGGCACCTTGGCAGATATCGTCGAGCGTGTCGCCAGCAAGGGCTTCCGGCGCACGGCGCTGATCCTGGTCGGCCATGTGCTGGGCGATGCACCGTTCGCCGAATCGGCGCTGTACCGCGCAGGCCATGCCCACCTGTACCGCCCGGGCAACTGAAGCGATTGCCGCCCGGCGTGGCGACGGCGCACACTGCGCCTTCCACGCTACGGAGCCACGCCTATGCTCGAATTACGCCCCAACTGCGAGTGCTGCGACACCGACCTGCCGGGCGACAGCCCGGACGCCCTGATCTGTTCGTTCGAATGCACCTTCTGTCGTAACTGCAACGAGCAGCACTTTCACGACCGCTGCCCCAACTGCGGCGGCCCATTGCTCAGCCGCCCGCCCCGGGTTGGCAACACCCTGAAGAACAACCCCGCCTCCAGCGAACGTGTCCTCAAGGCACATTCCGCCTGCAGCTGAGCCACCGGCCTCGGCACCTGTCCAGGGGCGGTCCTGCGCCGCCCTTGTAGTCCTTTTCCACAATTACTTGTTGTCTTTTCAACGCGCCTATACTCGCCTATTACCAAGGGTCCGGAATCACCGTAATGTGCGCGCTGCCCAGTTGATCCACAGGCGGGAGCCTGACGGATGACAGGACATGGGTTCAATCCGACAGGAGTTTCACATGACATCCGTGCTGTTGGTCGATGACCATCACATTGTTCGCCTCGCTGTACGCATGCTGCTCGAGGGAGAACGTTTCACCGTCGTCGGCGAAACCGGTAGAGGCAAGGATGCCGCACGCCTGGCCGAGCAGACCCAGGCGGATGTGGTCATTCTCGATATCGGCTTGCCCGACCTCGATGGCATGGAAGTGATCAAACGCCTCAAACTGCTCAGCCCCGCCCCCAGGATCATGGCGCTGACCGGCCAGCCGGCCGACCTGTATGTGCGCCGCTGCATGGACGCTGGCATCTCGGCCTTCGTCAACAAGGACGAGGACCTCGACGCGCTGGTCTTCGCGCTCAAGGCACTGGTCAAGGGCTATTCGACCTTCCCGCAAATGGCGGTCAACAGTAATACCCTGGAGAGCGAGAGCGACCGCCTGGACAGCCTGTCCAACCGTGAAATGGAGGTGCTGCGCCGTCTCTGCGCGGGGCAGAGCAACAAACTGATCGGCGAACAGATGCACCTCAGCGCCAAGACCATCAGCACCTACCGTGGACGGATCATGGAAAAGCTCAAGGTCGAATCGCTGGTGGAAATGGTCGACCTGGCCAAACGCAACAACGCGGGCTGATACATGAGCAGGGGCACATTGCTGTGCCTGGTGCTGGCCTTGCTGGCACCCCTGTCGGCACTGCCCCAAACTACCAGCGAAAACCGCCACCTGCTGGCTCGCGCCCAGGGCACTGCAGCGCCACTGCTCCTGAACGACCTCGACCGGCAATGGCTGCACGAACGCCGGGAGCTGATCCTGGGTGGCTCGCGCCCGGACTACCCGCCCTTCGACATCAACACCAGCCAGGACGACTACGAGGGCCTGAGTGCCGACTACGCCGGCCTGATCGCCGAGCAGTTGGGCGTCGCCATCAAAGTCAGGCGCTACCCTACCCGCGCACAGGCGATCGCTGCCCTGCACCGTGGCGAGATCGACCTGCTGGGCACCTCCAACGCTTTCGAGGCTGCAGACGCCAAGCTCGCCCTGAGCCTGCCCTATGCCGATGACCTGCCGGTGCTGGTCAGCCGTCAGGGCGGCGCCCTGCTGGAGAGCAACGACCTGGCCGGCCAACGCCTCGCACTGGTCGATCACTACCTGCCCCTGCAAGCCGTCCAGCAACTCTACCCCCACGCCCACATAACCCTGTACCGTTCGACCCTGGCCGGGGTCGCGGCGGTCGCACTGGGCCAGGCGGATGCCTACCTGGGCGACGCCATCAGCAGCGATTACGTGATCAGCCGTAGTTATCAGGGCGCGGTCAAGGTCGATCACTTCGTCAAACTGCCGGCCGGCACCTTCGCCTTTGCCGTGGACCGCGATAACCAGCACCTGCTCGCACTGATCGACCAGGCCTTGCAGCGCATCGCCGACAGCGAACGGTTGAACATCCTGCGGCGCTGGACCAGTGGCAGCACCAGCATCCTGCTCGATCGCCGCCTGGACGCCCTCACCGCCGAAGAGCGTGCCTGGATTACCCAGCACCCTACGGTCAAGGTGATGATCAACACCGCCCTTGCACCGCTGACATTCACCGACGACCAACAGCAACCACGCGGCCTGACCATGGACGTGCTGGAGCACATCAGCCTGCGCACCGGCCTGCGCTTCCAGGTGATCGGAGCACAATCGTTCGGCGAGATGGTCGATGCCGCGACACAGGGCAAGGTCGACATGCTCGGCGCCATCGGCTACGACCCGCGGCTGGCGATACGACTGCGCTACAGCCGCCCCTACCTGGCGACCCCGCAAGTGCTGGTGACGCGCACGGACTCACCCGCATTGGACCCGGCACATCCGCTGACTGATCAACGGGTAGCACTGTTGCGCGGCTCGCCGCTGCTTGACGGGCTATTGCAGCAAGCACCACGGGTGCGCCCGGTAGAAGTGGACAATCCACTGCAACTGATGGAGTCGGTACTCAACCGTAATGCCGATGTCGCGCTCAGTCCCTATATAAACGCCAGCTACTTCATCAGCCAGGTGTTCAAGGGCGACCTCAGGATTGCCGCGCAGCTGGGTGACGAGCCAGCGCTCGCGGCTTTCGCCGTCGACCCTGCGCAACCCCAGCTACAGGCCATCCTCGACAAGGCGTTATTGAGCATTGCACCTGACGAGCTCGAACAACTGGTCAACCGCTGGCGTACCAGTGCGGTGGTCAGCGACAGCCCCTGGCGCAACTACCGGGCCCTGGCCCTACAGGTGCTGGTGCTGGCCGGCGTGCTGCTGGCAGGCGTGGTGTTCTGGAACAGCTACCTGCGCAAACTGATCCATCAGCGCACCGAGGCCCAGCGTGCGCTGCAGGATCAGCTGACGCTCAGCCGCGGGCTGTTGGAGCAGTTACGCCAGGCCAAGGAGGATGCCGAACAGGCCAATCAGGCCAAAAGCACTTTTTTGGCGGTCATGAGCCATGAAATCCGCACACCGATGAACGCGGTGATTGGCCTGCTGGAACTGGCCCTGCAAGACAGCCGTCACGGCCACGTCGACGGCCAGGCCCTGGAAACCGCCCATGAAGCAGCGACCGGCCTGATTGAACTGATTGGCGACATTCTCGATGTTTCACGCATCGAAGCCGGGCACATGACCCTGCAGCCGGTCGCCATCGAACTGATCGGCCTGGTACGCACCACGTTGCGAGCGTTCGAAAGCAATGCTCGGACCAAGGGCGTTCAACTGCGCGCCGCGCTGCCCAAGGAGCACTGCTGGGTGATGGCCGACCCACTGCGGCTCAAACAAGTGTTGTCAAACCTGTTGAGCAACGCGATCAAGTTCACTGAGGAGGGGCGGATCGATGTTGCGCTACAAGTGGTTCCCTATGGCATGCAATCGATGGGCGTCACCCTGCAGGTGAAGGACAGCGGTGTGGGTATCAGCAGCGCTGACCAAGCACGCCTGTTCAGCGCCTTTGCCCAGATGGACGGCCGCCAGGCGCGCCAGGGCGCTGGGCTGGGGCTGGTGATCTGTCGCAACCTGTGCGAGCTGATGGGCGGCACCCTGGCCCTGCAAAGTCTCGAGGGCCTGGGCACCCAGGTGGATGTCCACCTTGACCTGCCGACCGCCGTTGCACCCAAGACCCCATCACCTGCCCCTCCTGTGCCCCCCACCCACAGCGCTTCATTGAAAGTGCTGGTGGTCGACGACTACCCTGCCAATCTGCTGCTGCTCGACAAGCAGCTACGCACGCTGGGCCATACGGTCGTGCTCGCCGAACAAGGCCAGGACGCATTGGCATTGTGGCGAAAGCATCCTTTCGACGTGCTGATCACCGATTGCAGCATGCCGATCATGGACGGCCACGAGCTGACCCGAAGCATCCGCGCGCTGGAGCGTGACCAGGGCCTGCCGGCCTGCCTCATCATCGGCGTCACGGCCAATGCCCAGGCGCAAGAGCGTGAACGTTGCCTGGCCGAAGGCATGGACGAGTGCCTGTTCAAGCCCATTGGCCTGCAAGCCCTGCGCATAGCCCTTGCAGCGGCGAGCGTGCTGCCGACGCCAGCGGCAGCCACGGCTGCGCCTGGTCACAGTGGATTTGCCCTGGAGCAATTGCGCCATCTCACCCAGGATGACCAGCAATTGACCCTGCGCCTGCTGCAGCAACTGGCCCAGAGCACCCGCGAAGACCTGCAAACGCTGCGCGAGCTGGGCGCCTCACCGCCACCTGATGCTCTGGGCATGGCGGTGTACCGCATCAAGGGGGGGGCCAAGATGCTCAAGGTGCGGGGCGTGGTGAAAGACTGCGAGGTCGTCGAGCGGGCCATGGCCCTGGGCCAGCCAACCGAGCTATTGCTTGCCCGCCTGGTGGCCAGCCTGCAGGGCCTGGAACAGGAGTTGCACCAGGGTATCAATGCAATTGAAGGGTCGAACTGATCTGGCTGATCGCATCCACCACGTGCCGTGAGCCTTGCTGGATTTCCATGATCACCGTGCCCGCCTCATTGGCCAGTTCCACGCCCAGCCCGGTACGCGTCAGGCTCGACTGCATGCTGGCCACGGCATTCACTGACAGGTCATGGTTCTGCCGCACCACTTCGACGATCTCCAGCGTCGCCTTGCTGGTGCGCGCGGCCAGGCTGCGCACTTCGTCGGCGACCACGGCAAAGCCACGCCCGTGCTCGCCAGCCCGGGCAGCCTCGATCGCCGCGTTGAGTGCCAGCAGGTTGGTCTGGTCGGCAATGCCCCGTATGGTCAGGACTATCTGGCCGATCAGCTCGGACTGCTTGCTCACCGCATCGAGGCTGAGCGCGGCCTGATTGAGCTCGGCGGAAATCTGCTCGATCACCTCGACCGTCTGCTGCACCACCTGGGTGCCCTTGCGTGCGCAGGCGTCGGTCTGTACCGAGCTTGCGTGGGCGGCATCGGCGGCGGTCTGCTGGGTGCTGACCTGGCGGGTGATATCGCTGGCGAACTTCACCACCTTGGTCAAGCGCCCCTTGTTGTCGAAGATCGGGTTGTACGATGCCTCCAGGTACACGGTCTGGCCTTGCTTGTTGACCCGTTCGAAACGGTGCGAGTGGTATTCACCGCGGTTCAGCGAAGCCCAGAACTCGCGGTACTGGGCCGATTCACGTTCGTGGGCCAGGCAAAACAGCCCGTGATGGCGGCCTACCACTTCCTCCAGGCGATAACCCATGGTGTCGAGGAAGTTCTGGTTGGCCTTGATCACCCTGCCGACCGGGGTGAACTCGACCACCGCCATGGACCGGCTGATGGCTTTGAGCAGGCTCTCGCTTTCGTGCTCTTCGATCACATGGCGGGTGATGTCGGATGCCACCTTGATGACGCTGGTGACCTGTTGGCGGTCGTCGATCACCGGCATGTAGCTGGCTTCGAGCCAGACTTCACGGCCGGCCTTGTCCAGCCGTTCGAAGGTGCCACTGATGGCCTTGCCCTGCCCCAGTTCACGCCACAGTTGCTGGTATTCGGCGCTTTTGGCGTAGATGGGGTCGCAGAACAGGCGGTGGTGCTTGCCTCGGATTTCGTCAGCGCTGTAGCCCATCGTCGCGCAGAAATGTTCGTTGGCGTCGAGGATGGTGCCGTCGGGAGCAAACTCGATCATGGCCATGGAGCGGCTGATGGCGGCGAGCTTCGCTTGCATGCCTGCCAGGGACTGGCGGCAGCGCTGGATTTCGACCAGATCGGACTTGCGGTGGTACTCGAACATGCGCTGGGACTCCTGTGCCCCCCGGGATGTTCTGAGCATAGATGGGCGTTATTGGCGTGCAAGCGATTTGATATCACTTTTGGATTAGGTATTTGTGCCGTTGGTCGGGTTCGGGTTCGGATCTCAGAATGTTTGTTTTTGTAGATGTATGCGCATTCAACGGCGATGGCGACTTATAGTCACCTTTCCGCCCTTACGGCGGCCTACTTAATGAGATGGTCACCCCGGCACCCTGCGCTGCGCTCCGGGGTCCCCTCGACTCCGGCGCCTTCCGGGCCCGCGCGGCCTCCTGAAGTCGCAATTTGTGTTGCCTGGACTATTGCGCGCTTAGAAGCAAAAGCAAAAACAGATCAAGAGCAGATCAAGATCTAAGTTTGGCTGTTGTTGATGTGTTGTTTATTCGGGCCCTATCGCCGGCAAGCCGGCTCCCACAGGTACAGTGTAAACCTGAAGTTTTCGCACTATCCTGTGGGAGCTGGCTTGCCAGCGATTGCAATCTAGAGATCCCACTTAATCCAACTAGCGACAGCTAACGCCAGCCCAGGCGCCGCCCCTAACTTCGCGACTTCAGGAGGCCGCGCGGGCCCGGAGGACGCCGGAGCGAAGGGACCCCGGAGCGCAGCGCAGGGGCCGTATGATGGGAGCGAGCGGCTTTGCTTACTTTGGCCGCGGCCGGCAATGGTTAATGGCAACCAACATCAACCCAACAACACCCGCAAATCAACCCCAGCCTCACCCATAGGCGGGCACCAGTAATATCCACCACTCAGCGGCCGACTGAAGCGATAAAGGCCATCGACCACCCCATCTTCCAACCCACTCATACGCCGCAGCTGCACCTCAAAGGCATCCAGCGAATACCCCAACGCAACAAACGCCAACCCCGCCCCACGCTCATCGGCCCAGGCCACCGAACGCCGCACGACAAACGCCTCAGGCTCAAAGCTCTCCTGGGCCGTACGCTTGACGTGCGCCGACGCCGGCGCGTCATCGAGCTCCTCGTTGTCGCTCAGGCGCCGCCCGATGATGTTGTCCTGCTCGTCCTGCGCCAGCGCCTTGAAGTAGTTCAGGTCATGCTTCCACAGCTGGAACGCGGCAAAGCTGGAGCCGGCCAGGCCAGGCTCGTCATCGGTAACAATGGCAGCGTCGACCGCGTCCTGGTCCACCGGGTTTTCCGTACCGTCTTCGTACCCCGTCAGGTCATGCCCGCCACGGTGCAGGAAACCATCAACGCTATCGACCAGGCGCAACGCCGGGGCCAGCATCGCCTCAAGCGCCTGGGCGCGCAGGAACAACTCACCGCGCTCCTCGCCACGCAGCCACAACCACAGCGCGTGCTGGGTCGCCGGGTTCTCCACCACGGCGTCCAGCTGCGGGAAGCTGCGCAGGCCCGGCACCTCACGGCCCAACGCTTTGACCAGCGGCGCGCCGACGCACAGGATCAGGCGCTGCCCATCGACTTCGGCGATCAGCTGGTCGAGCACGGTGGGCAAAGCCTCGCGTGAGTCGAGGGCGAAGAACAGGTGGCGGGCATGGGCCGGCACCGGGGTGGCAAGCAGACCTTGCTGGAACGGCATCACAGGCTAATCCTTCGGCAAAACGCAGATGCTACTGCGCATGGCGCGCCATCGCAACGCGACGCAGGGCCGCTGCCCCCGCAGATTCGGCAACAATTAGTTACCAAGTATGGCCCTTTGCGATTAGCTATCGTTCAGCCGCCACCTAGACTGCTCGAGATCCTTCGCCCGAGAGACCGCCCATGACCGCCTCGCCACTGCTGACCGCCATTCTGCCCCTGGCCCTGGGCATCATCATGCTCGGCCTGGGGCTGTCGTTGACCCTGGCCGATTTCGCCCGGGTGGTGAGATACCCAAAACCCGTGGTCATCGGCCTGGCGTGCCAGATCCTGTTGCTGCCGCTGGTGTGCTTCCTGATCGCCAACGGCTTCGGTTTAGAGTCGGCGCTGGCAGTGGGCCTGATGCTGCTGGCCGCCTCCCCTGGCGGTACCACCGCCAATTTGTTCAGCCACCTGGCCCATGGCGACGTGGCATTGAACATCACGCTAACGGCGGTGAACTCACTGATCGCCATCCTCACCATGCCGTTGCTGGTCAACCTTTCGCTGATCTGGTTCATGGAGTCGGACCAGGCGATCCCATTGCAATTCGCCAAGGTGATGCAGGTGTTCGCCATCGTCCTGCTGCCGGTGGCGCTGGGCATGCTCATTCGCCACTGGGCGCCGCGCTTCGCCGCGCGCATGGAGAAACCAATGAAGCTGGTGGCGGCGCTGTTCCTGGCCTTCACCATCGTCCTGGCGCTGGCAAAGGACTGGCAGACGGTGGTCGAGTACGCCCCGATCGTGGGTGGCGCCGCGCTGCTGTTCAACCTGCTCAGCCTGGGGGTGGGTTACTGGCTGCCACGTCTGCTGAGCATCCCGAAACGCCAGGCGATCGCCATCGGCATGGAGATCGGCATTCACAACGGCACCCTGGCCATTGCCCTGGCGCTGAGCCCGTCGCTACTGAACAACGCGACCATGGCAGTGCCGGCGGCGATCTACAGCCTGATCATGTTCTTTACCGCCGGGGCCTTCGGCTGGTGGGTGAGCCGGGGGCGTGGGGTGGAGACAGTTGCCGAGCAGAAGGCGGTGGGCTGATCCAAGGGCCAATCGCTGGCAACCCCAGCCAATGACTTTGCCCGCCCTGTAGGAGCGGCCTTGTGCCGCGAAAGGGCTGCAGAGCAGCCCCGGCAATTTCTGTTGCGAAGCCAAGAACTGGGGCCGCTTTGCGGCCCTTTCGCGGCACAAGGCCGCTCCTGCAGGGGCGTGCTACCTCGGCCCTGCCTACCCCTGCCGGCGCTTCAACTGCTGCTTCAACACCCGTAGCGGCGGCGCATAGAAGAACCCAAACGACACACTGCCCTGGCGCCCTTTCACCGCATGGTGCAACTGATGCGCCCGATGCAGGCGCTTGAGGTAACGGTTCACCGGCTTCGGCGCCCGTGGCCAGTGCCGGTGAAAAAAGCCGTCATGGGCCAGCACATAAGCCACGCCGTAGCCCGCCACACCGCCGCCCACCCACTGCAACGGCGCGTGCCCGGCCTTGCCCAAGGCCACCAGCGCCGTGGCGATCAGCCCTAGGGCAACCAGATACAAGTCGTTGGTTTCCAGCATGCCCAGCTGCGGTTCATGGTGCGAGCGGTGCAGCCACCAACCCCAGCCATGCATGACGTACTTGTGGGCCAGCGTGCCGACGCCCTCCATGGCTACCAGGGTGCCGAACAGCACGGCGAGATTGAACAGCATGGATGGGTCCGGGGGTTGGCAACGAAAGGCGCAAGGGTACCACTGCCCAGCGCCGATGTTCCATGAAGGCCGCCCGCCTGCACGCGCCGGGGTAACGCAAATGTCACACTTCCAACCTTGACCCTGCCAGGCTCAAGGCGTAAGGTCCGCCGCGCATTCACGCATCCCCCGCACAGGAGCCCCCTGCATTGGACAGTAGCCCCAGTCGCTTGCGACAGGCCCACACGGCGAGCTAGTCCGGCAGCGTCCCTGCCACTGTCTCGCCGCATTCGGTAGACGGTGGTTTCTCAAGGTCTTCGACGACCGAACCCTCCTCCTCTTCCCCGCCCCGCCACCTCGATGGCGTGCCGGCCCGTGGTCCTGCGCATTCACCGTTTTCAACCGCGCCGCCGTGTGAGCGGCGCCTGCATGGGCCTTGGCCCGTGGAACGAGGTTCGCTATGGATTGGAAAATCTTTCTGCTGCGCGTGAGCGTGGCCCTGGTACTCGGCGCGCTGATCGGCGCCGAGCGGCAACTGCGTCAGCGCCTGACCGGCCTGCGCACCAACGCGCTGGTCAGCACCGGCGCCTGCCTGTTCGTGCTGATGACCCAGGCCGTGCCGGGCATGCTGCCCAGCGATGCCTCGCGCATCGCCGCCTATGTGGTGTCGGGCATCGGTTTCTTGGGCGGTGGCGTGATCATGCGCGATGGCTTCAACGTGCGCGGCCTGAACACCGCCGCCACCCTCTGGTGCACCGCCGCGGTTGGCGTGCTGTGCAGCCTTGGCCTGTTGCTGGAGGCCGCGCTGGGCAGCCTGGTGGTGCTGTGCGCCAACATCCTGCTACGCGACATTGCCCAGCGCCTGGACCGCCAGGAGGTGGTGCCGGCCAGCGAGGTCGAACAGCGTTTCGAGGTACGGATCGTCTGCCGCGCCGAGGACGAGATCCAGGTACGCAGCCTGATGCTGCACAGCCTCAGCGACCCGGGCCTGCGCCTGCAGTCGCTGCACAGCGAAGACCTGGCCGACCCTGCGCGCCTTGAGGTACGCGCCGAGCTGCTCGGCAGCCCGCAGGCGCCCGCCACGCTGGAACGCCTGGTCAGCCGGGTGAGCCTGGAGAAAGGCGTCAGCGCGGTGCGCTGGCAGTTGCAGGCCCAGGCGCTGAACAGCGACTAGCCACCCTGGCGCAGGTGCCGCTCCCTGAGTTCCTGGCGCTCCTTGGCCTCGATGCTCAGGCTGGCGGTGGGGCGCAGCAGCAGGCGGCGCAGGCCGATCGGCTCGCCGGTTTCCTCACACCAGCCATACTCGCCCCGGACCAGGCGCTCCAGCGCCTGGTCGATCTTGTCCAGCAGCCTTTTTTCGCGCTCCAGCGAACGCAGCTGCCAGTGGCGCTCTTCCTCGGCGCTGCCGATGTCGGCCAGGTCGCTGTGCACCTCCTGTTCACGCAGGGCGCGGAACTCCTGGTCGATGCGCGCTTGCAGCGCGTCGCGCTCGGTCAGCAGCAGGTTGCGAAAGTATTGGCGTTGGGGTTCGTTCATATAGGCGGCAGCGGGTTGGCGCAGCAGTTCGTCTTCGGTCATTGGTGTAACTCCTGTGAAATGTCGGGGGCGCTTTGCGCCCCATTCGCTGGCAAGCCAGCTCCCACGCTTACTGCGTCGACCTCCAGACATACGCTGTACCTGTGGGAGCCGGCTTGCCGGCGATAGGCCTAACGCTCGAACATCAACGGCAGCCCTTGGCAACCGTCCTGCACCCGCCCTTCGTGCCAGGCCAACTGCCCGGACACCACCGTGCTGCGCACCACATGATGGAAGCTGCGCTGGGCAAACGGCGTCCAACCGCACTGGGCCAGTACCGGATCGGCGACCACCGGGCGCGGCACAGCCAGGCGCTCCACCAGGGCAAAGTCGGCCCAATACCCTTCACGCAAGAAGCCCCGCTCACGAATGGCGAACAGCTCAGCCACCGCATGGCTGGTCTTGCGCACCACTTGCGGCAAACTCAAGGCCCCCTCGCTGACCAGCTCCAGCGCCGCCGGCAGCGCGTGCTGCACCAGCGGCAAGCCGGCCGGCGCGCGGGCGTAGACCCGGCGCTTTTCCTCCAGCGTGTGCGGCGCGTGGTCAGTACCGATCACATCGATGCGGTCCTCGGCCAACGCCCGGCGCAGCGCCTCACGGTCGCTGGCGGTCTTGATCGCCGGGTTGCACTTGATCAGGTGGCCGAGGTTGGCGTAGTCGCTGTCGTCGAAATGCAGGTGGTGCAGGCACACCTCGGCGGTGATGCGTTTTCCGGCCACCGGGCCGGGATCGAACAACGTCAGCTCCCGCGCCGTGGTGAGGTGCAGCACATGCAGCCGGGTGCCAAAGCGCCGGGCCAGCTCGACGGCCAGGCTGGACGAGCGATGGCAAGCCTCGGCATCGCGGATCAACGGGTGCGCGGCCGGTGGGATGAACTCACCGTGCCGGTCGCGCCACCAGGCCTCGTTGTCGAGGATGCTGGGGGTATGTTCGCAATGGGCGAGCACGATGGTCGGGGCATAGACGAACAGCTTTTCCAGCACCTGCGGGTCGTCCACCAGCAGGTTGCCCGTGGACGCCCCCATGAATACCTTGATCCCGGCCACCTCGCGCGGGTCAAGGGCGGCGATGGTGTCGAGGTTGTCGCGGCTCACGCCGAAGTGAAAGCCATAGTTGGCCTGCGACCCCGCCGCCGCCCGGCGCTGCTTGTCGGCCAGGGCCTCGCGGCTCAGGGTCGGCGGGCTGGTGTTGGGCATGTCCATGAAACTGGTGATGCCCCCGGCCACCGCCGCACGCGACTCGCTGGCCATGCTGCCCTTGTGCGGGGCGCCCGGCTCGCGGAAATGCACCTGGTCATCGATCATCCCTGGCAGCAGGAAGGCACCCTTGGCGTCGATTTCCCGGGTGGCCCTGACGTTGTCGATGCTTGCGTCGATCCGCTCGATGCGGCCGTGACGCACCAGCAGGTCGGCGTCGAACTCGCGCCCCTCGTTGACCAGCCGGGCATTGCGTACCAGCAGCGTGCCCATGCTCAGAACTCGTTGTGCAGGGCCTTGTAGCCCTGGACCAGGTCGATGTTGGTGCGCGCCACGTCTTCGGAGAACTCCGAGGCCGAAACGCTCACCGGCGGGTAGCTGGCAAGGTCGGTGTGCGGGCCGATGTGTTCGGTGGGCGGTACATAGAAGCGCGCCGGCAAGTCGCGGCCATCGACCACCGAGTTGTGCCGCACCACGCTGCCGTCACCGACCTTGCAGTTGAACAGCACACTGTTGAAGCCGATGAACACCCGGTCACCGACCTCGCACGGGCCGTGCACGATGGAGCGGTGGGCAATGGAGCTGAACTCGCCGATACGCACCGCGGCGCCGGACTTGGAGTGGATCACCACGCCATCCTGGATGTTGGAGTTGGCGCCAATGACGATGGGCTGCATGTCGCCGCTGGCATCCACCTCATCGGCGCGGATCACCGCATAGGGGCCGACGAATACGTTGTCGTGGATGATCACCTTGCCGCAGATGATCGCGGTGTGGTCGATGTAGGCCGAGGCAGCGATTTCGGGGAGATGGCCGGAAGGGTTTCTGCGGATCACGGTGGGAGACCTTGGTCGGAAAGAGCGCTAAATGTTACGTTATAACACTTACAATGCAAGCGCTCTCGACGGAGGCCATCGCTGACAAGCCAGCTCCCATTCTGACAGGCTTGCGCGATCCCTGTGGGAGCCGGCTTGCCGGCGATGAGGCCGGCGCAGGCCTGTATTGACCTTGATCACCCCTGGCTTTAGGGCACAATCCCACTCCCCACCTCGAGCCCCTGTCATGACCGTTCGCCCTACCCTCGCCACCGACCTTCCCCTGCTGCCCACCATCGAACGCTCCGCCGCCCAGGCGTTCAGGCAGTACCCGACATTGGCCTGGCTGGCCGACAGCGAGGTCATGGATGAAGCCGCACATGCCGCCTTTGCCGGAGCAGGCACCAGCTGGGTGGCGGTGGATGCCGAGGACCGGCCATTGGGTTTCCTGTGTGCCACCCGTGTCGACGCGGTGCTGCATATCGATGAGCTGTCGGTCCGCCAGGACGCCCAAGGCCAAGGGCTTGGCCGGCAGTTGCTGGATCGGGCGGTGGGCGTGGCGCGCCAACTCGGGCTGCAGGCGGTGACGCTGACCACCTTTGGCGAAGTGCCGTGGAATGGGCCGTTCTACCAACGTTATGGGTTCGAACGGCTGGGGGATGGGGCGCTGGATCAACGCCTAAGAGCGATACTGGCAGCCGAACGGGCGCACGGGCTTGAAGATCGTTGCGCCATGCGCCTGGCCGTATAGAGCGTCAGGGCTGCACCCCGACCTCCACGCTGCCCGCCAGGCAAAACCTATCCCTGCCCTGGTGCTTGGCCTGATACAGCGCCGCGTCTGCTGCGGCCATCAGGTTTTCCGGTGTCACAGCCTCCAGGGTGGGCGCCCCTACGGCGATGCCGGCGCTGACCGACACCTGCCCCAGCGGGCTGCCACCGTGCTCGATGGCCTGGCGGCGCAGCAGTTGCAGGATTTCCTGGACGATCTGGCTTGCGCCCTGGGCATTGGTGTTGGGCAGCAACAGGGTGAACTCCTCGCCGCCATAACGCACCGCCAAGTCCCCCGGGCGTTTGAGCACCTGCCTCAACAGTTCGCCGAAACGGCGCAGGCACTCATCGCCGGCCGGGTGCCCGTAACGGTCGTTGTAGGCCTTGAAATAGTCGAGGTCGAGCATCACCAGCGCCACCGCATAGCCCTGCCGACGCGCCCGGCGCAGCTCAGGCTCCAGCACCGCGTCCAGCCGCCGGCGGTTGCCCAGCCCGGTCAGGCTGTCGGTCAGGGCCAGCGCCTTGAGCGTCTGGTGTGCCTGGTGCAACGCCCGCTCGATGACGATGCGTTCGCGTAGTTGGCGCAGCACCACCCAGCCGAACCCGGCCACGCCAACCAGCAGCAGGACCAGCACCACCAGCGACTTGAGCATGTCGTGGCGCCACGGCGCGATGATCGACTCGCGTGACAACCCCGCCTCCACCACCAGCGGGTAGCTGGCCAGCGCGCGAAAACCATAAAGCCGTGGCGTGCCGTCGACCACCGCCACCGCCTCGGCCACGCCCTCGCTGGCATAGGGCAGGTACTTGCGGAAGATATCGCTGCCCGCCAGGCTGCGGCCGATCACCTGCTCGACAAAGGGCCGGCGCACGAGGATGGTGCCGTCACGCTTGGCCAGCACCAGGGCGCCGCGCTCGTCAATCTTGAAGTCGCCGTAATAGCGCACGAACCAGTCGACCTTGATGGTGCCCAGCAACACCCCGGCAAAGCGCCCATCGGGGTAGTCCAGGCGCCGCGAGATGGGGATGATCAAATCGCCCGTGGAGCGGCTGCGCACCACCGCACCGATGCGCACCTGGCGGTCGGCGTGGGTGCGGTGGTAGATGAAATAGTCTCGGTCGGCGTTGTTGGCATTGGGCGGTACGACGTCCTGGTCGGTGACTATCCAGCTGCCGTCCGGCGCGTAGACGAACAATCCGTGCAGTTGCGGCATGATCTGCGCCTGCTGCTTGAGCAGCGCATGCAGGCGTGGCCGGTCGATGTGCTCGAAGCCATCGCCTTCCAGGCGCTCGGCCAGCGCCGCGGTGATCGCGTCGACCTGGCGGATGGCATCCTCGGCGTGCTGGGCGGTGGCCCGGGCCAGGTTGGTCACCGCGTTCTCGGCGTTGAAAAAGGCCTGGCGGTAATCGCGCCAGATCCGCCAGCCCTCGATCAGCACGAAGGCCAGCATCACCACGGCCATGAAACTCAGCACCAGGCGGAACAACGCCACGGCACGGCCCTCGCCGGTCACGGCAAAGACGCCATCCTCAGTCTGCTTCCTGGCTGCGCACATCTGGATCCCTTGTCATCCAACACTCGACGGCAATCACTATAGCTTGCCCGATGGCCGTTTACGGGGTCGCAGCCCCTTCATCCCGGCTGCTGGCTGACGCGCAACTGAGCAAGCTGCTGGTCGCGCTCGTTGCACTGGCGACGCAGTTCTTCACTGGCACCCTGGGCCTGGGCAAGGATCGCGCGCAAGCCTTGCACCTGGGCATCGCGTTGCTCAAGTTGGCCGTCCAGCTGCGAGCAGTGCGCGACTGCCTGGCGCTGCTCGGCGAGCAGGCGTTCGTTGTCGCGGTGCAGGCGGGTCAGCTCTTCCTGGCGGGCGATGCCGCTCTGCTGCAAGGTTTGCAACTGGCCCTGCAACTGCCGCACCTGGGTGTCGACACGCCGCTGCTGGTCTTCCAACGAGCGGATTTGCGCGTCCTTGTCGGCCAGGCGCAGTTGCAGTTCACCCAGTGACTGATTGAGGCTGGCGCTGCGCAGTTGCTCCGCCTGCAGGCCGGCCTGGGTGGTGGCGAGTTTTTCCGACTCGGCCTGCAACGCGCTGGCCTGAACCTGGTGCTGCTGGTGGGCAGCGGCCAATGCGCGCTGGCTCAGTTGCAGTTGCACCTGCAACTGCGCGCATTGTTCGCTGTGCCGCGCCTCAGCGGCGTCGATGCGCGCCTGCCCTTCTGCTTGCAGCTGTGCCGCCAGTTGCGTCACCAGGCGCGTCAGTGGCTCGCTCAGGCTGGCGCTGTCAGCCAGCCCGGCGGGCTGTTCTTCCAGTGCTTTGAGGTGCCGGTGAATGGTGGTTTTAGAGCCGGTATTACCCAGTTCGATACGTATTGCATCGATGGTGGGGTGCTCACCCCTGTCGATCAGCGATTGCTGTGCTTCTTGAACTTGCGCTTTGCTGATGCCGGCCCGGGCCATGCTGTCTCCGATACTTCGTAGCGTGGTACGTATTACGTAATTGCGTGAATTCTGCACGCGCACCGGGCCGATTTCAAGACGGATGGTCATGGACAAGCTGCGTTTGCTCCTACAGTTGTTCGACGGCCTGGCCACTCAGGCTGACTGGGCAGGTTCACCACACAGGAGACACGATCATGGGCTTCGTCACGACGAAAGACGGCGTGGACATCTTCTACAAAGACTGGGGGCCACGGGACGCTGCGGCCATCCACTTCCACCACGGCTGGCCGCTCAGCGCCGACGACTGGGATGCACAGCTGCTCTACTTCCTGGCCCAAGGCTACCGGGTGATCGCCCATGACCGCCGTGGTCATGGCCGCTCCAGCCAAGTGTGGGACGGCCACGACATGGACCACTACGCCGACGACGTGGCGGCCGTGGTCAACCACCTGGGCAGCCACGGCGCCGTGCATGTCGGGCACTCCACCGGCGGTGGCGAAGTGGTCCGCTACCTTACCCGCCACCCGCAAGACAAGGTGCCCAAGGCCGTGCTGATCAGCGCCGTGCCACCGCTGATGGTGCAGACCGCAGGCAACCCCGGCGGCCTGCCGAAATCGGTGTTCGATGGTTTCCAGGCCCAGGTCGCGGCCAACCGCGCGCAGTTTTTCCACGATGTGCCCGCCGGGCCGTTCTACGGCTACAACCGGCCCGGGGCGAAAGCGGACGAGGGGGTGATCCTGAACTGGTGGCGCCAGGGCATGATGGGCAGCGCCAAGGCGCACCACGATGGCATCGTGGCGTTCTCCCAGACCGACTTCAGCGAAGACCTCAAGCGCATCGACATCCCGGTACTGGTGATGCACGGCGATGACGACCAGATCGTGCCCTGCGAAAACGCCGGGGTGCGCTCAGCCGAATTGCTGCGCAAGGGCACGCTCAAGCTCTACAAGGGCTACCCCCACGGCATGCCGACCACCCATGCCGAGACCATCAACGCCGACCTGCTGGCGTTCGTGCGCGGCTGAACCCGTGCCTTCGTCAGCCAGCCGCGGGCAGGGCGAAGGCACGCACCAGCGCTTCGATCACCACCCGTACCCGGGCGGTGTGGCGCAAGTCCTGATGGGTGACCAGCCACACTTCATAGGGCTTGCGTCGCGCCCGGCTCGGCCATAGCCGACGCAGGCCGTCCCGCTCGCCCAGCTCGATGGGGATTTCGCCGATGCCCAAACCGCTGGCGATCGCCCGCCGCAGCATCAGGTTAGAGCCGACCGCCAGCGCCACCCGCGCCTGGCCGATCGGCTCATCCACCAACGTCGGTGACGGGTTGCCGCGCCAATACGGCTCGTACACCACCAGTTCATGACCGGTGAAGCCGTCACCCTCACGTGGCTCGCCACAGCGCTGCACGTAGGCGTCGCTGGCGAACAGGCCCAGCGACCAGCTGGCCAGCTTGCGCAGGACCAGGTCCGGGTTGTCGGGGCGCAGGTTGCGGATGGCGATATCGGTCTCGCGCTGGGACAGGTTGACCAGCTCCGAGCCGCTGGCAAGGATCACCCGGATCTGCGGATGGCTCTGCTGCAACTGCGCCAGTGCCGGCAAGACGAAGTCGCAGGCCAGTGAGTCGGTGGTCGATATCCGCACCTCCCCGGCCAACGCGTTGTCGGTGCCCTGCAGCCGTGCGGCCAATTCCAGTGCCGCACGCTCCATCTGCTGCGCCAGCTCCGCCGCCAGCTCACCGCTGGCGGTCAACTGGTAACCCGCGGGCGTACGCAGGAACAGGGTCGAGCCCAAATCGGCCTCCAGCGCCGCCACCCGACGCCCCACCGTGGCCTGATCGACCCGCAGCACCCGCGCCGCCCGGCGCAAGGTGCGTTCGCGGCTCAGTGCCAGCAGCATGCGTGCGTCATCCCAATTCATCAGCGCTGTCCTCGAAGAAAATCTGCAACGGTGCGGCGCAAAATCGCCGCGCGACCGCCGGGTGGTTGCGCCCTACCCTGTGCGGCACGTTGTTCAGAATGACAGAGGTCACCATGCGTCACATCCTTCCCAGCCAAATGACGGCCATCGACATCACCCAGCCCGGCGGCCCGCAGGTGCTGCAGCCAACCTTGCGCGACACGCCCCGGCCCGGCCCGCGCGAAGTCCTGATCGAGGTCCACGCCGCCGGCGTCAACGGCCCAGACCTGCTGCAACGCAAGGGCCTGTACGACCCGCCCGCCGGCGCCTCGGACATCCCCGGCCTGGAAATCGCAGGCAAGGTGGTGGCACTGGGCGAACAGGTCAGCCACTTCGCCCTTGGCGATGCCGTGCTCGCCCTGGTAACCGGTGGCGGCTATGCCGAATACGCCGTGGCCGACGAGCGCACCACCGCGCTCCTGCCCCAGGGGCTGAGCATGATCGAGGCGGCGGCACTGCCGGAAACCTTCATGACCGTGTGGGTCAACCTGTTCCAGCGCGGTGGCTTCAAGGCCGGCGACAGTATCCTGATCCACGGCGGCGCCTCGGGCATCGGCACCACCGCCACGCAGTTGGCCAAGGCCTTTGGCGCATCGCAGATCTTCACCACGGTCAAGGGTGCCGCCCAGCAGGCCGCCAGCCTTGAACTGGGCAGCGATGTGGCCATCGACTACACCCGCGAAGACTTCGTCGAGCAGGTGATGCTGCACACCGAGGGCAAGGGCGTGGATGTGATCGTCGATATCATCGCCGGCGACTACGTGGCGCGAAACTTCCAGGCCGCCGCCATGGACGGGCGCATCGTGCAGATCGGCGTGATCAAGGGGCCGGCCACCGAGGTGAACCTGTTCCCCATGCTGACCAAGCGCCTGACCCATATCGGCTCGACCCTGCGCGCGCGCAGTGCCGACGACAAGGCCGCTATCCTGGCCGAGCTGCAGGCTCAGGTTTGGCCCCTCGTGCACAGTGGCACGATCAAGCCGCTGATCCATGCCACGCTGCCACTGGCGGCGGCCAGCCAGGCCCATGCGCTGATGGAGTCGGGCCAGCATATCGGCAAGGTGGTGTTGAGCGTGGCGCACAGGGGCTGAGCCGCCCAGGGCGCCACCTTGAGGCCATCAGCCGCCGTTGACTTCCTTGAGCAGGGCCGCGGCGGCCAGCTTGCCCAACGCATTGCCCGCCAGCGGGCTGTCGCCGGTAAGCAGCTTGCGGTCCTGGTGAACGGCGCCAGAAATACCGTCGTTGATGATTTCGACGCCACAGGCCTTGAGGCGCTCGCCGAACTTCCAGGTCAGGTGGCCAGGCATGTAGCCGATGTCCGGGGTCTTGGCATCCAGGTCGTCGGGGAAGGCGCACATCTTGTACCCCTTGTAGAGATGCCCGGCGGCCAGCAACGCAGCCGGGCCATGGCACAGGCTGATGACGAACTTTTTGTGGTCGGCGGCCCATTGCAGCACTTGCCCGACGTCCTTGCTGTGCGGCAGGCCGATCAGCGCGCCGTGGCCACCGGGGATGAAGACACCGATGTAGTCGGCCAGCGAGCCTTCGAGTACTTCAGCCAGCTTGCGCGGCTGCTTGAACGCCTTGCGGTAGCGTTCGAACAGGCCCAGCACTTCTTTGTCTTCACCGGGCATGGCCCAGTACTCGAACTTGACCGGGTTGCCCGACAGGGTCGCCACGTCGAAGGCGAAGCCGGCCTTGTCCAGGTGGTACATGGGCAGCAGGGTTTCCACCGGGTGGTTGCCGGTGGAGAACAGCGTGCCGTTGTCGGTGAGCAGGTAGCGCTCATCGGCACCGATCAGCAGGATTTTCCAGCGCCCGCCTTTATAGGGGGCTGGGTAGTCGGCGCCGCTGAGGTCGGACTTGCGGGAAGTGAACTGGCTGAGGGAATACGGCGAGGGGAAGAAGGCGTTGTCTTCGGCCGGGTCGGGGGTGGGGCGTTTGTCGTCGGTGGGGTTGTTCATGGTTCTGCTCCTGTACCTGGGTGGGTAACGGAGGCCACCTGCTGAGCGGCACTAAGGGGTTTCTCCCAACGGTGGCGTCAATCCAAGGGGCTGCTGCACAGCCCCTTCGCGGGTAAACCCGCTCCCACAGGCCTTGTGCCGTTCGCCAGTATCGAGAACACGCACAATCCTGTGGGAGCGGGTTTACCCGCGAAGGGCCGCAAAGCGGCCCCGAGGGATTTTAGTCGAGCGCAGCGGGTGTATCGACGTCGCGCAACACCCCACTGTCGTCCAGGTCCAGCACCCGTACCCGATCACGGTGCCGTTGCAGCACCGAACGTGCCCCTTCATCACCGGCCAGCCCGGCCAGTTCAGGCCAGTAATCGCGCCCGAACAGCACCGGATGGCCGTTCTGGCCCAGGTAGCGCGGCACCACAATCGCGGTAGGGTCCGCCGCCTCAACCAACCGACGGAAGGTCTGCGGCAGGATCCACGGCATGTCACCCAGCACGATGGTCACCGCCTGAGCATCGCAGTCACTCAACGAAGCGGCACCCGCCGCCAGGCTATGCCCCATGCCCAACCCCGCATCGGGGCTAGGGACGATACGACAAGCGGCAGGCAATCCCAGCGCGTCGGCGCCCTCACCTTCGCGCAACACCACCCGCACCTCGTCGAACGCCGCCAAGGCCCGCTCGACGCTGTGCTGCAACAAACTGCGGCCATCACCGAGCACGGCGCGGCGCTTGTCCGCGCCAAAACGCGAGCCCTGCCCCGCCGCCAGTACCAGTGCGACGACCGTCACAGTGCCTCGCGGCCAATGCCGCTGCGGGTACGCAAGATATCGGCGAGCACCGCCAGGGCGATTTCCGCCGGGGTCTTGCTGCCCAGGTTGAGGCCGATGGGCGCGTGGATGCGGGCCATTTCGGCATCGCCGAGCCCGCCGATGCGGCGCAGGCGTTCACGGCGTTTTTCCGAGGTGGCGCGTGAGCCCATCACGCCTATATAGAAGGCTTCGGTCTGTACGGCTTCGAGCATGGCCAAGTCGTCGATCTTTGGGTCGTGGGTGAGCGCCACCACCGCCGTGTCGCGGTGGCAGCCACCGTTGGCGATGAACAGCGAGGGCAGTTCCCGGCGGATTTCTATCCCGTCGAGCACCACGTTGTCCATCACCTCGTCACGCGGATCGCACAGCACCACCTCGAAGCCCAGCCCCTTGCCGAACTCGGCGCAGAAGTGCGCAACGCTCGAATACCCCGCCAACAGCAGGCGCTGGGCGGCACCGACGCGCAGGCGCACGCAGGCTTCGCCCTGCTCTACCCGCGGGCCCTGGCTTTGATCGTCGTGCAGTTGGCGCTGGCCAGTGCGCAGGTTCACCTCGCGCAACAACCGGCGCCGGCCCAGCAGCGCCGACTCCAGTTGCGCCAGGTGGGCCTGGGTGTCGCAATCGCCCGGCAGGTGCTCGACCAGCACGTCGAGGATGCCGCCACAGGGCAGGCGGATATTCGAGCGTGTGTCACTGCCGTCGCCGTAGCGCACCACGGCAACGGCGTCGTTGAACTCACCGGCGGCGACGCGTTCGAGGAAGTCCTCCTCGACACAACCGCCGGACAGCGACCCCACCCAGTGCCCGCCCTCGCTCACCGCCAGCAGTGAGCCCGGCGCGCGCGGCGCCGAGCCGTAGGTGCAGAGCACGGTGCACAGCCACACGCGCAGGCCGTCACGCGACCACTGCGCCGCCTGTTGCACCACCTGCAGGTCGAGATGCTGCACGTCAGTCCGCCTTCAGCTGGGCCAGCTGTTGGGTGGTCAAATCGCCCGGCAAACCGCCCCAGGCTTCACGCAGGTAGTTGACCATGTCGGTCAGCTGCTGGTCGTCGAGCTTGTCGGCGAAGCCCGGCATCGGCTGCATGCGCTCAAAGCCGGTGAACTGCTGCTCGCGGATACCGTCGACGATGGCCTTGACCAGGTTGCGCGAGTCGGCCTGGCGCAGCACGGTGTTGCCCTGCATGGCCACGGCAATGTGCGGCTTGCCTTCGCCGTCGACGCCATGGCAGCCGGCGCAGACGTTGAGGTACTGCTGGCGGCCGCGTTTGCCGCTCTCGCCCATGGTTTCATGGGCCACCGCCTGCACCACCTTGGCCGCCGGCGGCTGGTCGCCCAGCAGGTAGGTGGCCATGGCCGACAGGTCGCTGTCTTCCAGGTGCTGGGTGCTGTGGTGCACCACCGGGTACATCTCGTTGAACATGCTGCCCTGGGCGCTGACACCGTGCTTGAGGAAGGTGGCGAGGTCGGCCTGGTTCCAGCCGCGCTCGGCCAGGTCCTTGGCCAGCAGGCTCGGCGCCAGGTAGCCCAGCAGCAGGCCGCCGGTCAGGCGCTTGTCCTGCTGCAGCGCGCCAATCGGGTTGCGCGGGGTGTGGCATTCGCCACAGTGGCCGAGCACTTCGACCATGTACTGGCCGCGCTTCCAGGCTTCGCTGTTGCCCTTGCCCTCCTCCAGCTGCACGCTTTTGCCATAGAGCATGTTCCAGCCCATCAGGCCGGCGCGCACGTTGAACGGGAAGCTCAGGCTGGTTTCCGGGGCCGGGCGGTTGATCGGCGCCACGGTCATCAGGTAGGCGTGGATGGCGTCCGAGTCCTCACGCTTGACCAGGTGGTACGAGGTGTAGGGCATGGCCGGGTACAGGTTGGCGCCGTCCTTGCGCTTGCCCTCGGTGAGGGCTGCGAAGAATTCGTCCGTGCTGTAGTTGCCGATGCCGTACTGCTTGTCCGGGGTGATGTTGGTGCCATAGATGGTGCCGAACGGCGAATGGATCGGCAGGCCACCGGCATAGGGCGCGCCGCCTTCGGCCGTGTGGCAGGCCATGCAGTCGGCGGCGCGGGCGAGGTATTCGCCGCGCTTGACCAGTTGCTCGTCCGCCGCCTGGGCGCCGCACGCCAGCGCCATGCCAACGGCTAGGGCCAGGCCATTGAAAACACGCTTCATGCTCAGCCCTCCTTGACCAGGCCGAGGTCGCCCAGCACATCGCGGGTCGCCTCGTAGTAACGCACGTAGCCGGTGCAGCGGCACACATGGTGGCCAAGGCTGGCTTCGATGGCGTCTTCCAGCTCGCTCTTTTTCAGCGGCTTGCGCTGGGCCTTTTCCACCAGCACGGTGGCGGCGTTGACGAAGCCCGGGGCACAGTAGCTGCACTGGAAGGCGAAGCGGTCGACGAACTTCTGCTGAATCGGGTTCAGCTCGGTGAGGTTGCCGGCCTCGTCACGCTTGGCGTGGCCTTCGATGGTGCGGACTTTCTTGCCCTCAAAGTAATGCGCGCCGGTAATGCAGGTGCGCACTTCCTCGCTGGTACCGTCGGGGTTGTCGACGATCACCACGCAGGCATGGCAGATGCCCTGGCCGCAGCCCAGGCGCGAGCCTGTGAGGTTCTGGTATTCGTGCAGGTAGTCGAGCATCGCCAGGTCATCGGGGACCACTTCGGTGACGACAGGTTGACCGTTGAGGGTCAGTTGCAGCTTGCGGTCAGCCATTGAGGGCCTCCTTGACGCGGGCGGGGGTGATGGGCAGGTCGCGGACACGCTTGCCGATGGCATGGGCCACGGCGTTGCCGATGGCGCCGACCACCGGGATCATCACCACTTCGGCGATGCCCTTGGACGGGTCGGTGGGCGACAACGGCGGCAGGATCTCCGAGGTCTGCTTCCACACCGCCACATGCCTGGCCATCGGCAGGCGGTAGCGGTTGAAGTTCCAGTCGCCCTCGCCCGGGCCACCCTCGTACAACGGCATTTCTTCCAGCAAGGCATGGCCGATACCCATGGCGATGCCACCTTCGAGCTGGCCCTTGACCAGCTCGGGCACCAGCACCCGGCCGCACTCGACCCAGCTGTGGTGGTTGAGCACGCTCACTTCGCCACTGCCCTTGTTCACCTTCACTTCGACGATGGTCGCCACCGGGCTGTAGTAGGTGACCATGGCGTTGTTCAGCTGGGTGGCCGGGTACGCGGCGTTCTGCCGGTCGAGCAGGTGGAAGCCGGCGCTGCTCATCTGCGCCTTCTTGGCATTCACTGCGCCGTCACCGTACTTGACCGCCAGGGCATCGAGCGGCAAGCGCTCGCGCACACCGTCGATGACGAAGTCGGCCTCGGCCCAGCTCCAGCGGTTGAAGCCGTGCACGCTGACACCGGTGACCAGGCCCATTTCATGGGCTTTCTTGGCAAGCTCGGCGAACGGGATCGGCGCCAGGCCGTTGCCGGTCAGCTCACCGTTGACCCATACCGCGTTTTCGCGGCGCACCACCAGCGGGTTGGCCTGGCCGCCATAAGGGCCTTGGCGCCACAGGGCCATGGCCGCCGGCCACAGGCCGTGGTTGAACAGCACGCGGGCCGCTTCGCGGGTGGCGTGGCTGAAGTAGAACGCCGAGTTGGTCGCCGACGACGGCGAGGCCAGCTTGCCGACCCAGCGCGGGTTGCGCAGTGCCGCGTCCTGCTCGGCCTGGCTGATCAGGTAAGGGTTGCCGCTGGTGCTCAGGGCAAGCTCCGGCCACTCGGTCTGCGCGGTCTGTACGTGGTCGGCAACGCGACCGAGGAAGTCGCTGACCACCAGGGCCTGCGAGGTCGACATGCCAGTACCCAGCTCGGTGCCGATATGGCGCAAGGTGATCTGGCCGTCGGCGGTGAATTCCACTGCCGCCATCGGCGCTTCGGAGCCGGTGCCGAAGTCTTTCTGGGTGATGGCGAAGCCCACCCCGTACCAGTTGTCGTGGTCCTTGGCGTCCATGGCCTTTTTGCGCTCATGGCGGTTTTTCCACCATTCGTGCTGGCTGGCCTTGTCGAGGATCTCGTGCAGGCGCAGGGCACCGGCCGGGACCGCGCCCTGGGTGTTCTTCATGCCCGACTTGAGCGCGTTCTTGCGGCGCAGCTCAATGGCATCGACACCCAGGCGGTCGGCGATCTCATCGACCATCATCTCGGTGGCGGCCATGCTCTGCAGGGTGCCGTAGCCGCGCATGGAGCCAGCCTCGACGCCACGGGAGTGGTAGGCGGTAACGGACAGGTCGTTCTGCGGCATGTAGTAGATCGACTGCGCCGCGGTGGCACCCACTGCCGCCACCGACGGGCTGTAGTTGATGCGCCCGCCGCCGTCGACGGTCATGTCGGCGCGGAAAATCTTGAAGCTCAGGTCGTTCTTGTCCACCGCCAGCTGGTAGCGAATGTCGAACGGGTGGCGCTTGATGCCGCTCTGGAACTGCTCGTAGCGGTCGTTGGCCAGGCGAATCGGCACGCCCGCGCCGTACAAGGCGGCCACGGCGGCGTAGAACACGAAGATGTTGTTGTCCTTGGACCCGTAGCCCACGGTGTAGCCCGGATGCATGTTCAGGTTCTTCAGGCCGAAGCGCGACGGCTTGATCATGTGCACGCATTCCTGCGCCACTTCGAACGGGCACTGGGTGGCCACGACGAAATGCAGGGTGCCGGTGGCTGGGTCGTACCAGCCGTTGCCGTTGTCCGGCTCCAGCGCCGCCGGCTCGATCGACGGGGTCTTGTAGCGCTCGTCGAACAGTAGCCAGTTCTCCGGCGGCTGCTTGAGCTGCTCGTCGATGCGCTGGGCGTAGAACATGCCCTGCTCGGTGAGGTTGCCGTGCTGCTTGGGCTCGGCAGTCCACACCGGTTTGCGGGCAAGGATGGTGGGGAACAGCATGGTGTTCTTCAGGCTCGAGTATTCGTCGTCGTCGAACGGCGTGTTGCCGCCCACGCGCACGAACCGGAAGCTGCCGTAAGGGTCGCGCTGGTACAGCGGCGCCTGGGCGCCGTAGCGGATCGCCTGGTCGTTGAACTGCAGCTTGAGCTTGGCCTTGCGGAAACGCTCGAAGTCGTTCCAGATCAGGATCGCCACCGGGTGGCCGATGAACATCGGCACCTGGCCGGGGGGCAGCAGCGGGTCTGGCGAGTGGGCTTCGGGCCAGGCGATGCCGTCTTTTTTCAGGTCGTCGGCGGTGACGATGCGGTCCGGCTGCAGCTCGGCGCCCAGCAGCGACAGGTCATAGCCTGCGTAGATACGGTCGGCCTTGGTGGCCTTGAGCAGCATGGCGTGGCCCTGCTGCTGCGGCCAGCCGGGCATGTCCTTGGCGCGGATATCGCGGGCGAACACCTTGTTGCCGCACACCTTGGACAGCGCGTCGTTACGGAAGCGCGCCTTGCCGTCGTGGTTCATCCACTTTTGCGGCGAAGTGGTGACGCGGTCTTCCATCAGGGCGGCGAAGGCCTGGCTGCCAAGCGGCGCCATGGTCACGCCGACACCGGCGATCAGCCCGCCTTGCAGGAACGAACGCCGGGAAATTTCACGGTTGGACATGGTTGATCCTCTGGGCAGTCAGGCGCTGCCCATGCTTTGTTCTGTGCTTGTGAAGCGCGAAGGGCGCGCACGATCACAAAAATTGACTATCAAGTCAAGATACAACTCTTGTTACATCGATTGAAGTCAAGCAGACAACTTGTCGCGCCAAGGACCAGGATCAACGGCTTGTGTAGGAGCGGCCTTGTGTCGCGAAAGGGCCGCAGCGCGGCCCCAGATTTTTGTCTGCCACATCATTGCCAGGGCTGCTGCGCAGCCCTATCGCGGCGCAAGGCCGCTCCTACAGGGCTCGCGGCGGCAATGAGGCAATGTGCCACCAGTCATTACCCTGTCATCTTTCTGTCGTATTTTTCACCCCTCACCCAGGGCAGGGGAAAACCAGCAGTGATCCGCCGTTCTCTCTCATCCGCAGGGCTGTTGCCGCTGCTGCTGTTGATGCTGTGCGCCGTCACCCTGACCTTTCTCTGGGGGCTGCACATCAACCAGAAAGCCGCCACACGCCAGGATGCACTGTCGGCAAAGGCCGCCGAACACCTGAATCTGGCCAGTATCGTCGGTGAAAACCTGCGCCAGTTGGTGGACCGCGCCCAGGCCGTGGGCCGGGTTACCCAGGACGACATGAAGCGCCTGCGCCAGGGCAACCTGAGCCTGGCCCGGCTGCTGGCCGAAGACCCGGTGTTCAAGCGCATGAGCCTGTACGACCGGCATGGCCGCTTGCTCTCCTCCAGCCATGCCGACGAACCCGAGCAACTGCCCGAGGCCTGGCTCGACCAGCTCAAGCGCCATGTCGCGCAGTACGGCTTCAAGGCCTTCCTGCCCCGCGCCCTGCCGGCGGGCAACAGCACCCTGCCCAACTGGCGCCTGCCGTTCCTGCTGCCGCTGACCGACCTGCCGGGCCGCGAGATCGACAACATCCTCGTGGTGCAGTTGGACATCGGCTACCTGGCGGTGCTGTTCCAGCACATCGACCTGGGCCGCAGCGGCCTGGTGCGCCTGCTGCAAGACGACGGCCAGGAACGCCTGCGCATCGACAACAGCGGCGTGGTGGTGGCCGGCCAAACCCTGGTGCCCGGGCTGCCAGGTAGCGGCGAGGTCACCGGCCAGCTCACCCAGTACAGCCTCGACGGCGCCTTCCAGAGCCTGTACCGGCGCATGCCCGAGCGCGGTTTCAGCGTGATGGTCAGCCAGCGCCAGGACGAGATCCTCGCCCCCGCCACCCTCACCAGCACCCGCCAGTTCTGGTTGAACCTGAGCATGACCCTGCTGATCCTCGCCAGCCTGGCCTGGGGCCTGCGTCTGCTGCACAAGCGCCAGGAGGCCTTCACCGAGCTTGAGTACGCGCAGCAGGTCAACCAGCAACTGATCGGCCGCCTCGAAGACGAGCACCGGCGCAGCAGCCATGCCGCCGCCACCGACCACTTGAGCGGCCTGCACAACCGCCGCCAGTTCGTCGAGGTGGCTGCCCAGGCGCTCATCCGCCAGCGCGGCAAACGCCGGTTGCTGGCGATCCTGTTCATCGACATGGACCGTTTCAAATCGATCAACGACTCCCTCGGGCACAAGATCGGCGACCTGCTGTTGCAGGCCGTGGCTGGGCGTATCCAGCGCCTGCTGGAACCCGGCGACGAGGCCTCGCGCTTTGGCGGCGACGAGTTCGTGGTGCTGCTGGCTGGCGAGCGCAGCGAAGAGCAGATTGACGGCTGGGTGCGCGCCCTGGTGGAGAAACTCTCGGCCACCTACGCCCTCGACGGCCAGGAGGTCAACACCAGCCCCAGCGTGGGCGTGAGCATCTGCCCCCGGGACGGCCAGGACATCGACGCGCTGATCCGTTGCGCCGACGCCGCGATGTACTCGGCCAAGCAGGCCGGGCGCGCCCAGTACCGCTTCTTCGACCCGTCGCTGAACCTCTCCGACATCCAGGCCTTCACCCTCGAACAGGCGTTCGGCAGCGCCCTGAGCGAGCGCCAGTTCGTCCTTCACTTTCAGCCGCAGATCCGCCTCGACACCTTGCAGGTGCTGGGCTACGAGGCGCTGGTGCGCTGGGACCATCCGCAGTTCGGCCTGCTCTACCCCGACCGTTTCATCGGCCTGGCCGAGCGCAGCGGGTTCATCGTCGAGTTGGGCTGGGAGGTCCTGCGCCTGGCCTGCGAGGAGCTGGCACGCTGGGCGGCGCGCGATCAGGCCGCGCACCTGGCGGTGAATGTCTCGGCGCTGCAACTGCGCCAGGGCGACTTCAGCGCCCGGCTGTTGGCCGAACTCGATTACTACGGCATCGCGCCCCAGCGCCTGGAGCTGGAGATCACCGAAACCACCGTGCTCGATCCGGAAGGCACCGCCGTCGAGCACCTGCACCGCCTGCGTGCCGCCGGCATTGGTATCAGCCTGGACGACTTCGGCCGCGGCTATGCGGGGTTTGCCCATCTGCAGGCACTGCCGCTGTCCCGGCTGAAGATCGACCGCTCACTGATCGCGCCGTTGTCCAACAGCTACGACGACAGCCCGATTGTCTCCTCGACCATCATCCTGGCCAAGCGCCTGGGCCTGGAAGTGGTGGCCGAGGGCGTCGAGACCCGTGAACAGGTGGTGTGCCTGAAACTTGCCGGCTGCGATATCGCCCAGGGCTACCACTTCAGCCGGCCACTGTCGCCGGCCCAGTTGCACGAATACCCTCCCTTCATCGGCAACGAGGACAAGGCATGCGTGTACTGAACACCCTTGGCGCACTGGCGCTGGCGCAGCTGCTGGCAGGCTCCGCACTGGCCAACTGCACGCCCCATGGCCTGCGGCTGGCGGTGATCCCGATCAAGGACGTCGAGGCCATGACCCGCGAGCACCAGCCCCTGGTCGAGCGCCTGAGCAAGGCCGCCGGTGTGCCGGTGGAGCTGGTGATCAGTGCCTCCTACGAAAGCGTGGTGGATGCCATCGTCTCCGGCGGCGCCGATATCGCCCGGCTGGGGCCGGCATCCTATATCCTCGCCCGCCAGCGTGACCGACGTATCGAGCCGTTCGCCACCTACACCCTCGCCGCCGGCACCTATACCCCGGCAGGCAACCACTACCAGGCGCTGCTGCTGAGCCGCGCCGACGGCCCGGCCAGCCTCAACGCCGTGCGCGGTACGCGGGTGGCACTGAGCGACCCGGCCAGCACCTCGGGCAGCCTGGTGCCCAGCGTCGAGTTCGCAGGCCTGGTCAGCACCCCGCTGCCCCGTTACTTCTCGGCGCTGGTCTACGCCGGCAATCACGACAAGGCGCTCGAAGCGTTGCTTGAAGGGCGGGTCGATGCGGCCTTTGTCGCCAGCGAGCGGGCCGACGCCTACCTGGCCAGCCATGCCGTCGACCCGGCACGGCTGCAGGTGCTGTGGCGCTCGGCGCCGATCCGTTACGACCCTTACGTGTTCAGCGCCAGCCTGTGCCCGGCGCTCAAGCACAAGCTGCGCAAGGCGATGCTCGAGGACCCTGGGGCGCTGGCCGGGTTCGTCGCCTCGCAGGAGGCCACCGGGCTGGTACCGGTGGGGCATGAGGACTACGCCGGGCTTGAGCGCATGATGGCACCAACACTACGTCCTTGAGCCCTGCGCAAGCATTGGGGATCGCCATGCCGGGGTACCGGTCCCCCCTTTCCCCAATCACCTCGGTATCGTGCGTGCCATCGAAATCACCATGCGATGGCATCCCCATGAAACTGTTCGAACCTCTCAAACTCGGCCCCCTGACCCTGCCCAACCGGGTCTTCATGGCCCCCCTCACCCGCCTGCGCAGCCTGGAGCCGGGCGACGTGCCGACCGCGATGATGGCCGAGTACTACGGCCAGCGGGCCAGCGCCGGGCTGATCATCAGCGAAGCCACGCAGATCTCGTTCCAGGCCAAGGGCTATTCCGGTTCGCCCGGTATCCATACCGCCGAGCAGATCGCCGGTTGGCGCCAGGTCAACGACGCCATCCACCAACGCGGCGGACACAGCGCGGTGCAGGTGTGGCACACCGGGCGCATCTCCCACACCTCGTTGCAGCCGGGTGGTGAAGCGCCGGTGGCGCCATCGGCGCTGCCAGCCGATGCGCGTACCACGCTGCGTGACGGCAACAACCAGCTGATCCGTGTCGACACCTCGCCCCCGCGTGCCCTGAGCGAAGCCGAGATCGCCGGCATCGTCGCCGACTTCGGCCAGGCGGCGGCCAACGCCCGCGAAGCCGGCTTCGACTTCATCGAGCTGCATGCCGCCCACGGTTACCTGCTGCACCAGTTCCTGACCCCCAGCGCCAACACCCGCGAAGACCGTTACGGCGGCAGCATTGAAAACCGCGCGCGCATCGTGCTCGAGGCAGTGGACGCCGCGATTGCCCAGTGGAGCGCCGAGCGCGTGGGTATCCGTATCTTCCCGCTGGGGGGCTTCAATGGCATCGACAATGGCGAAGACCAGGAGGCCGCCGGCCTGCACCTGATTGGTGAGCTGGCCAAGCGCAACCTGGCCTACCTGCACCTGTCCGAGCCGGACTGGGCCGGCGGCAAGCCGCTGCGTGACGAGTTCCGCGCGGCAATCCGTGCTGCGTATCCCGGGGTGATCGTCGCCGCAGGCGCCTACACCGCCGACAAGGCCGAAGACCTGCTGGCCCGTGGTTTGATCGATGCGGTGGCCTTTGGCCGGGCGTTCATTGCCAACCCGGACCTGGTCGAGCGGCTCAAGCAGCAAGCGCCGCTGAACGCGCACCGGGCGCAGTTCGACTATGCCAATGGGCCTGAGGGGTATACCGACTATCCGTTCCTGAAACAGGCGTAAAAAAGGCAAGGGGTCATGCGGCCCCTTGCCCTCCCCCCGCGCTAGTTCAAGTACGGTTCATCTTCGATGACGATGTTGATGGCATACCAAAGGCCATCCGGCCCCTGGGCCAGGTCGTAGCTGACCTGCTGGCCCTCACGGATGATCGCGGTGCCGTCGCCCACCGCACTTTGCAAGAAAATGACCTCGCTCTCACCCGGTACGACATGGCCAGTATCGACTTGTGCAACGGTAGTGGAGCCTGAGTGCATAGCTTTTGTTGCCATGATCTTCACCTCCCATCGCAGTTTGTTGCGCAGAGCCCTACGCTGACGAGTTACTCAGGCTTCACTTGTGCCGCCTGCATGCCCTTGTTCCCTTTCTCGGCAACATAGGACACTTTTTGCCCCTCTTTCAGGGATTTGAATCCCTCCCCCTCGATGGCCTTGAAATGCACGAAAAGATCTGCCCCGCCGTCAGATGGTGTAATGAAGCCAAACCCTTTCTCGTCGTTGAACCACTTCACAGTCCCGGTTTCTCTGTTCGACATGCTCTTCACCCTCAATAGCTGCGTTTATGCCTGGTGCGCACAGGACACCGATGTCGAAACCGATCATCGGCGCCCTGTGGCATTCTCGCTACTGGCATTTTTATCAGGTGGACAATGCCCGAAGACCGGGTGATTCACTGCCGCAGTGCGGCCAACGCACTAGCAGCAAGGGCATGGGAACGCTGCCGCGCCAGTGGATCATGGATACGGCAATCGATCATCAGTTCATCCGCCCCGGTCTGCTCGATCAGCGAGCGCAACCCTTCCCTCAGCCGCTGCGGCCCACCAGCGATGGTGCAGGCCATCACCTGCTCCAGCACCGCCCGCTCATGGCTCGGCAGACCTTCGACGTAACCTTCCCGTGGCTTGGGCAGCAACCCATAACGCCCCACATGCAGGTCGAGCATCCACTGGCGGTGCGAGCTGGCCAGGTAGTCGGCTTCGGCATCGCTGCCGGCGGCGAAGATGTTCACCCCCACCATCACATAGGGCCTGGCCAGTTGCGCCGAGGGTTTGAAGTGGGCGCGGTAGTGGGCAACGGCCTGCAGCAGGTAGCGCGGCGCGAAGTGCGAGGCGAAGGCGTAGGGCAAGCCGAGCCTGGCGGCCAGGTCGGCGCCGAACAGGCTGGAGCCGAGGATCCAGATCGGCACGTCATGCTGCCCGGGTACACCGCGCACCGGGCGCTGGCCGTTGTCGGCGAGGTAGTCGCGCAGTTCGCCGATGTCGGTTTCGAAGTCGCGTTCGGGCACCGCACCGCGCAAGGCGCGTACGGTCGGGCCGGAGGTGCCCGGCGCGCGGCCAAGGCCCAGGTCGATGCGCCCGGGGTGCAAGGTGTCGAGGGTGCCGAACTGCTCGGCCACCACCAGCGGGGCATGGTTGGGCAGCATGATGCCGCCAGCGCCGACGCGGATCTGCCGGGTGGCGTTGGCGACTTCGTTGATCACCAGCGACGTAGCCGCCGAGCCGATGCCGGGCATGTCGTGGTGTTCGGCGATCCAGTAGCGGCGATAGCCGTGCTGTTCGACATGGCGGGCGAGTTGGCGGGTTTCTTCGATCGCGTCGGCGTAGGTCTTGCCTTCGCCGATCATGACCAGGTCCAGTACGGACAGGGCTGTCATGGGGGGCTCCTGAGGGATTTTGCGTGACAGCAGAGTGTCCGGGGTGGGTGGCTGGGGATAAACCCGGATACCGGCCCGGGACTGGGGCCTTGGATTCCCCAAAGGCATGGTTTGCTTGTGGGGCCTCATCGCTGGCAAGCCAGCTCCCACAAGGAAACGATGATCCTTGTTGTGGGAGCTGGCTTGCCAGCGATGAGGCCAGTGGCCTTGATCAGACCTCCCAAGGCACCCCGGCCTGCCAGCTTTCGACCAGCAGGTCGATGAACCCGCGCACCCGCGGCGAGAGGTGGCGCTTGCTGGGGTAGACGATGCGGATCGGGTCGGCTGGCGGGCGATAGTCGTGCAGCACTTCCACCAGCGTGCCGGCACGCAAGTCATCGCCGGTGATGTAAGTGGGCAGGTGAATCAGCCCGAACCCCGCCCGCGCGCCGTCGAGCATCGCCTCGGAGCTGTCGATGTTCAGCCGCCCCGGCTCCTCGCACAGGTGCAGCCCGGCGTCGGTGCGAAAGCGCCACGGGCTGGACTTTTCACCCACCAGGAAGGCGATCTTGTCATGCCCGTACAAATCGGCCGGCACCTGCGGCGTGCCGTGGCGCTGCAGGTAGTCGGGGGATGCGCAGGTGACGAACTGCTGCCAGGCCACGGTACGGGTCAGCAGTTGCGAGTCCTCTTTCGGCGCGCCGATGCGTACCGCCACGTCAACGCCCTCCTCGACCAGGTCGACGAAGCGGTCGGTAAAACGGATGTCGGCGCGCAGCTCGGGCCACAGCTTGAGGTAGCGGTCGAGGATCGGCAGCACATGGCGCTGGCCGAATGACAACGGCGCAGTCAGGCGCAGAGTGCCGGTGGGCTGGCCCCGGCGCTGGGCCATGGTCGACTCGACTTCATCGAGGTCGTCGAGGACCTGCCGCCAGCGTTCGAACGCCACCAGCCCCTCGTCGGTCAGGCTCAGTTTGCGCGTGGTGCGGTTGAGCAACCTCACCGCCATGCGCGCTTCCAGCCGGGCGATGCTCTTGCCCACCGCCGAGCGGGTCAGGCCCAGGCTGGCGGCGGCAGCGGTGAAGCTGCCGGCCTTCACGGCGCTGACGAAGGCGGCGATGTCGCCAAAACGGTTGGGTTCCATGCTGTATTCCCGAACAAGACAGGGCTGCTAGATGGGTGCGGATCGCCGGATTGCAAGGTTCAACCCAGCCCTTGCAGGCCCTTGATCGCCAGCAAGTGCAAAGGGTAGAACGCGTAGCCCCAGCGACCTACCGGCGGCACCTGCCAGTGCTCCTGGCGTAGCAGCCAGCCGCCGAACGGTATCGACATGGCGGCGCAGGCCAGTACCAGCAAGGTAAACGGGGCCAAGGGGTGTTCGTACAGCCAGCTGTTGCTGAGGTTGCCGGCCAGCGCCAGCAGGCACGGTAGCAGCCAGCACAGCCCGCCCCGGCTGCGGGCCAGCAACAGCGCCGCCGGTAGCAGCACGCCAGGCAGGCCATACATCAACTGCGCGCTGTACAGCGCCCCAGAAAGCGCCGCGGCCAGGCCGCCCAGGCGGGCCAGCCAGAACGGATGATGCACGCCCCAGGCGACCAGCACGCCCAGGGTCAGGGTCGGCATCACGCTGAAGGTTTGCGAGCCCGTGTCCAGCCAGCGGTAAGGGGCTTCGGACAGCACCGTGAAGACCAGCATCCAGCCCAGGTACCGCGCATTGCCCGTGGTGCGCAGCGCGCCGGCGCGGCTACGCCGGACGTTCACCGCAATGGCCAGGCAGAACAGCGGGAACGCCAGCCTGCCCACCAGGAACAACGCGTCGGCAGCCGGCCACAGGTAACGCAGGTGGTCGGCGACCATGGCCAGGATCGCCACCCACTTCACCAGGTCCAGCCCGGCCGAGCGCATGGCTCAGCGCCCGGCCTCTGCGGCGTGCCCGACCGACTGCGACGCCCAGGCAGCCAATGGCAAGGGCGGCTGCTGGTCGAAAATGCGTTGCCAGATCAGGCTCAGCTTGGCGCCGTCGAACAACGACGCCGCGCCGCCGCCAATCCAGCCTCTGGGTTGAATGACCTGCCATTGGCCGCCAGCGTCACGCTGGGCCATCTGGAAACGGAAGCTGTAATTGCCCGGCACCCCCATGCGCAGGTCGGTGACCACCAGCGCCTCGCCGACCACGTCGTAACGCAGCCAGTCGCCGGTGAACCAGCGCAGGCGCTCGTGCAGCGGCACCCCCGCCAGGGCTTTGCCTGCTTCAAGGTTGCGCGACTGGCGCAGCATCTCGGGCGGTGCACGGTCGAACAGGCTGCTGACACCTTCGTAGTAATCGCCGCCCGGGGTTTTCGCCAGCATCCGCCAGACCAGGCTGTTGAAGGCCATCGGCACCGCGCGCACCTCGCTGGCCTCGATACCTTGCTGCGCCAGCGCCTGGCTGAATCGCTGCTCGGCAGCCATTCCCCCGGCAAGGCCAAAGCCCAGGTAAACCGTGCTGAACGCCAACGCCTGGGCCAGCACGCCGACCGCCCTGCCCTGCAGGCCCTTGAACGCGGCGTACAGCACCGCCAGCAGCAACGGCACGGTGTACACCGGGTCGATGATGAACACCGCCGCCCAGCTTTGTGGCGTGGGCTGCAAGGGCCAGAGCAACTGGGTGCCATACACCGTGAACGCATCGAGGATCGGGTGGGTGACCAGCACCAGCCAGAACGCCAGGAACAACCGCGGCCAGCGGTAGCCCTTGTGTGGCCAATAGCGTTGCCCCAACCAGGCGACCGCCCAGGCCATCAACAGCGCAAGCCCGGTCAGGACGAACAGCGAATGGGAGAACCCCCGGTGGAAGGTCATCTGCGACACCGGGTCGGCGTAGCGGATCAGCACGTCGAGGTCCGGCAAGGTGGCCAGGGCGGCGCCGTACGCCAGAGCGCGACGGCCTTGAATGCGGCCCAGCACGGTGCCCTGCAGGGCGGCGCCGAGTACGGCTTGGGTCAGTGAATCCAATGCACATCTCCGTGAAAAACGCAGTGCAGCACTCAGTCTGCGGGTAACAGCTGCAAGCCCAGGTACAGGCTGAGCATGCCCTCCAAACGCAGCGGATCGACTTCGCCCAGCTCGGCGATGCGTTCAAGCCGGTAGCGCAGGCTGTTGCGGTGGATGCCCAAGGCATCGGCGCAGGCCTGGCTCTGCCCGTCATGGGCGCACCAGGCCCGCAGGGTGGCCAGCAGCTGGCCGCTGGCATCCTTGGCGCGCACGCGCAGCAAGGGTTCGAGCAGCTCGTCCAGGGCATCGTCGTTGCGGTGGCGCCAGAGCAGCGCCGGCAGGCGGTAGCGGGCGAGCGACAGCAGGCACTCGCCCGGCAGCACTTCGCGCCCGTAGGCCAGCAAGTCGCGCACCCGCCGGTAGCCACGGCGCAGCTGCTCCAGGCTTTGCGCCGGGCTGCCCAGGGCCAGGCGCTCGACCACCCAGCCATGGCGCTGCAGGCGCTCCAGCAAGCGCGGCTCATCCAGCGCCACGTTGGCCGGGCGGCACCACAACAGCGACTGGCGCGCCGGGCTTACACACCAGCTGTCGGGGTAGCGGCTCATCAGCCAGGCCGACAACGCCTCGGCAGGTGGCCCGGCCTGCAGCTCGAACAAGCAGGGAACGCGTGGCAGGTTGGGTTTGAGCCCCAGTTGCTGGGCCTCATCGACCAGCCGGGGCGATTCGCCGCTACCGCCCAGCAACAGGGCCAGCAGGTCGTCGCAACGCTGGCGGCGCCATTGCTGCTCCACCTGCAAGTGGCGCTGGGCCAGGAGCATTTCGGCGGTCATGCGCACCAGTTCGCCGTAGGTGCGCAACTGCTGCGGGTCGCCGGTCAGGCCGAGCACGCCGATCAGCCGGTCATCGAGCATCAATGGCAGGTTGACCCCGGGCTGCACGCCCTTCAGGCACTTGGCGGCGTCCACGTCGAGCTCGACGATCCGGCCGTTGGCCAGCACCAGCTGGGCGCCTTCGTGGCGGGTGTTGATACGCTCCGGCTCGCCGCTGCCAAGGATCAGCCCCTGGCTGTCCATCACGTTGACGTTGCACGGCAGGATGGCCATCGCCCGATCGACGATGTCCTGGGCCAGGTCGTGGTCCAGTTCGAACATGAGCAGGTCCTTAGGGTTGGTCGGCGGCACAGCAGGCTGTGGCTGGGGCTGTGCAAAAGCACAAAGACAGTGGCGCTACACTGCCCGAGACTCGTCAGGGCGAGCGCCGGAACAGGCGACGCGGTGACAACCATAACAAAAGAGAACCCGATCATGGCACACAGCCCCGCCCCTGACCAAGGCAACGACGTCACCCGCAACGCGCTGTACCGGCGCATCACCCTGCGGCTGATTCCGTTCATTTTCATCTGCTACCTGTTCAACTACCTGGACCGCGTCAACGTCGGCTTCGCCAAGCTGCAGATGCTCGACGCGCTCAAGTTCAGCGAAACCGTGTACGGCCTTGGCGCCGGCATTTTCTTCATCGGCTACGTGCTCTGCGGCCTGCCCAGCAACCTGGCGCTCAACCGCTTCGGCCCGCGGCGCTGGATCGCGCTGATGATGATCGCCTGGGGCAGCCTGAGTACCTGCCTGCTGTTCGTCACCACGCCCACCGAGTTCTACGCCCTGCGCCTGCTCACCGGCGCTGCCGAGGCGGGCTTCTTCCCCGGCGTGGTGCTGTACCTCTCGCGCTGGTTCCCGGCGGCGCGCCGGGGCCGGATCATGGCCCTGTTCATGTCGGCGATCCCGGTGTCCGGCCTGCTCGGCGGGCCGTTCTCCGGCTGGATCCTGCAGCACTTCGCAGCGGGCCAAGGTGGCCTGGCCGGCTGGCAGTGGATGTTCCTGATCCAGGGCCTGCCGACCGTGGCACTGGGTGCGCTGGCCATCGTGCTGCTCAGCGACGGCTACCAGAAAGCCCCCTGGCTGAGCCCGGCGGAACGCCAGCTGATCGCTGCGGACCTGGCCGCCGATGCCGCGAGCAAACCGGCCACCACGGGTGACGGCGTGCTCGCCGTGCTGACCAACCCGCTGATCTGGACCTTCGGCTTCGTCTACTTCTGCATCCAGAGCGGCGTGTATGCCATCAACTTCTGGCTGCCGTCGATCATCAAGAACATGGGCTTCGACAACCCTCTGCTGATCGGCTGGCTGAGCGCCATTCCGTACCTGCTGGCCGGGGTGTTCATGATTGTGGTGGGCCGCTCGGCGGACCTGCGCAACGAACGCCGCTGGCATTTGGTGGTGCCGATGCTGATGGGTGCCCTGGGGCTGCTGATTGCGGTCAACTTCGCCGCCCAGCCGACCATTGCCATCCTCGGCTTGTCGATCGCCACCATGGGGGCGCTGACCGGGCTGCCGATGTTCTGGCCGATGCCGACTGCGCTGCTCAGTGCCGGTACCGCCGTGGCGGGGTTGGCGGTGATCAACTCGGTGGGGCAGATGGCGGGGTTCCTCAGCCCGTACCTGGTCGGGTTTATCAAGGACCAGACCGGGTCTACCGATGCGGCGCTGTATGCGCTGGCAGGTTTGATCGTGCTGGGTAGTGTGGTGGCGCTGCAGGTTTCTCGATCAGGGTCGTATGTAGCGGCCCGCTCTCGCTAAGCGGCCTCTTCGACTCATCATCAACAAGCGGGCCCAGAAGGCCCGCTCACGACTTACGGTATGTGGTTTTTCTTCTAGCATCCTTCGCCTAATAGGCGAGAGTTCTACGAAGAACCATACTATTTTTGCCGTAAAAACTCTTCCTCTTTATAGACCAACTCGAGCATCCATGACTCACCAGCTTCATACCTTTGCACCATATCATTAGCTGTGTTCCTAATTACGCGAGCAGCCGCGGTAAGGCTGGCAGCTACCTCTTTAGGTACAACAGACCTCGCGTTGCTTGCTCGCTGCACTGCACGAGTATGCGTAAGCAAAAGAGGATGACGCACCTGTGCCAACTCTACCTCCGCTGTTTGTGGTAAAAAAAATAAACTCCCTTGACCAAGATTGGAGCGACCCTGCGCCACCAGCAAGGCCGAACTTTCTAACTCATTTGCAGCCAAATTAGCCGACCCAAAAAAGTAATCGACACGCGTCTGGGCACTTATATTGGCCCAAGGTTGCTCAAGTACGGGGTGATTTCCGCTTACAATCTGGTTGTGCCTCCAACCTGTACGAGCACTCTGCCCTATGCTGGGTCTCTGAATCAAATACCGCTGATAATCACCAGGGTTTGGAAACCCCAATTCTGCCAGCTGCGGTGTAAACACCACCGGATCAGCCACCACCCAAGGGTGAGTGAGGTTGCCAGTCCGTAATCTTCCGCCCCATCCTAAGTGACCTGACGGATCGCTGTAATTAACTGGATCTCCTGAGCAATATGCATATGCATTTATCCCACCCCGACCAAACGGGCTCCAGCTATCCGCTGACCCGAAACGACCAAGAGCCGTCCAATAACACCTGTAGCCGTTGCCGAGCCAATAGCCAGGCAGAACGCCATCACGCTGCTCTCCGGTGTAGCCCAAGATTCCTTCGTCACTATCTTTCCCCGGACTGTCGCCATAGGGCGTATAGCTAATTGGTTTGAAAGCGTTACCTTCCGCATCACGTCCCTGAACAACCGAGCGTTGCTTATCTGTAGCAAGCAACATCGCTTTACCAACCTGCCGACGCTCTGCTAAAAGCTGTTCGCCTGCTTGAAAGATCGACCGGCACACACCATCGACGGCCACTGTAACCATCTGCTGGTGCTGATAAAAAAAGTCCTGTTTCATATCTAAGTTTCTCCTCACCAGGCAAGTAACACCCAGCATCGTAGATGGCGCCATTCCTCACAACTGACACAATTGCCAGGTAACGCGCCACTCGATCTGAAACCTGCGCAAGGGAACACTTGGTATTACGGCTTCCACCCCACCTCATGCAATGCCGTCAACAAGGTATCCCCATCCAGCCCCGGCACCACCGCCCCACCCTTGCCTACCATCTCCCTGCCTGCCAGCAGCGCGTTGACAATGGCCTCCTCCACCGCCTCCGCCGCCGCCAAGAACAGCGCCGAGATATGGTCGTTGTTGAGCATGCGCACCTCCGTGCACTGGCCCAAGTCCTTGCGCCCGTAGTCAGCCGGCGGCAGGCCCTGGTTACCGGTGGAAAACGCCAGGAAGATATCGCCACTGGAGTCCTCGGTACCGCCCCCCGTGCGGGCAATCCCGATGGACGCCCGTTGCGCCAGGCGCTGGCACTGGTGCGGCAGCAACGGCGCATCGGTGGCGATCACCACCACGATCGAGCCCATGCCCGGCGTGCCCTGTTCACACTCGGCAAAGGGCGACGGCAGGTGCCCGAGCTGGCGGCCCACCGGGTAGCCATCGATGCGCAACTCCTGGCGCTGGCCGTGGTTGGCCTGCACCAGAGCACCCACCGTCCAGCCGCCCTGCTCCACCGGCAACTGCCGTGAGGCCGTGCCGATACCGCCCTTGAACTCGTGGCAGATCATCCCGGTACCGCCGCCCACAGGGCCTTCGGTCACCGCGCCGGGTGCCGCGTTGTCCAGCGCCTCACGCACTTGCAGCGGGGTCACGTGCTGGCCCCAGATATCGTTGAGCAACCCGTCGTAGGTTTCCATCACCACCGGCATGCACCAGTACACCGCCTCATCGGCCAGGCGCTCACGCTCGGCGGCGATCAACGCATCGCGCACCACGCCGACGCTGTGGGTATTGGTGATGGCGATCGGCGTGGTCAAAAGCCCAGCCTCGCGGATCCACTCAAGGCCGGTGGCATCGCCATTGCCGTTGAGCACATGGCAGCCGGCGAAGCACGGCGCCAGGCGCGCCGCGCCGGGGCGCGGCTCGATTACGGTGACCCCGGTGCGGATCGGCGCCGGGCGTTGTTCGTCGAGCAGGGTGCTGTGGCCAACCCGCACACCCGGTACATCGGTAATGGCATTGAACGGGCCCGGGGTGCCGTGGCCGAGGGTAATGCCCAGTTGACGCGCACGCATGTGTACTCCTTGGATGCTCACAATTTCTGGAAGGTCGGGCTGAGCCGGCCGTGGGTGCTGTACAAGGTGACGGACACCGCCAGCAACCCGATAAGGATCAGCAAGTCACGCCATGACGCCTGTTGTAGCAGGGCCACCAGCAACCAGCCGGCGCCGCTCACCGCCAGCAGCGCCGGCAACGGCCACAGCGGCATGCGGTACGGGTGTTCGCGGTCGCGGCGCAGTACCCGGCTGCACAGGGCGCAGGCGGCCACCACCAGGTAGATCAGCAGCAGCAACAGCACGGTGAGAGTGGTCAGCTCTTCGAGGCTGCCGGAAAGGCTCAGCAGCGCCGAAGGCACGGCGAAGAACAAGGTCGCCAGCCACGGCGACTCCCAGCGTGGGTGGATCGCGGTGAAAGCTTGGTTCAGCCTTGGCGTCCACAGTGCATCGCGGCCGCTGCTGTACACCACCCGACCGACCTGGATGACGATGGCGACAATGGCGTTGAACACCGAGAGGAAGATGCCGCCGCTCACCAGCCGCGCAAGGGTTTCGTTGCCATGCGCGGTGAGCAGGTAGCCGATCGGGTCGCCGCTGGCCAGCATCGCCTGAAGCGAGGGAGCGCCGATCAGCAAGGCGGCCAACGGCACGAGTTCGATGGCCAGCACCACCGCCAATGACCACAGCACCGCCCGGTGCACGGTACGCCCGCCGTCCTTCATGTCTTCAGCCAGCAGCACCGCGCCGCCATAACCGTTGAAGGCGAACAGCGCCATGCCCACCGCACCCAGCACCAACGCCCAGGGCGCGACCACCAGGGCGCCCTGCTCCAGCACCTGCGGTTGCAGCAGGCTGGCCGCAGGCTGGCTGGCATTGCCGAAGCCCAGCGCGACGATCACCAGCAAGGCGGCGACTTCGCAGATCAGGAACAGCCCGGTAATCCAGGCATTCAGGCGGATATTGAGAATGCCCAGGGCATAGCTGGCGACCACGATCACCAGGGCCACGCTCTGGGTGTCGAAGCGTGTGCCGAGGGCGTTGTTGAGGTAGGTGGCGGCACCAGCCGCCAGCACCGGTGGAATGAACAGCATCGAGGCCAGCACGGTGAGGAAGGTGGCGTAGCCCGCCAGCCCACCGAACACCCGCTTGGCATACACGTACTCGCCGCCGGCGGTGTTGTGGGCACGGCCCAGCTCGGCGTAGCACCAGGCGAACATCAGGGCCAGCAGCGCGGCCATGAGAAAGGACAAGAACGCGCCGCTGCCGGCCTGCTGGATGGCGAACGGGGCGATGACGAACACGGAACTGGCCGGGGTGACCGCCGAAACGGTGATGGCGACCACATCGGGCATACCCAGGCGCTGCTTGAGTGCGCTCGCGGGCACTTCGCTGGAGTTCATGGTGTTTTTCCTCTGATTGTTATTGGTTGTGAGGGCAAAACCGGGGTCATGCGGCCGCTGGACCTGGCTGGACTGTAGGCTGGCGGGCGGTGGGCGCCAATTACCCTATGGGGGTACGCCCCTTGACGGAAGGCCGGAAAAATTCCAAGACTGCGTAGCCCTTATCCAGCAACGCCGCCCCCTGTAGGAGCGGCCTTGTGCCGCGAAAGGGCTGCGTAGCAGCCCCGGCGATAGATGTGGTGACGCTGATATCCGGGGACCGCTTTGCGGTCCTTTCGCGGCACGAGGCCGCTCCTACAAAGGGCGCGCGTGTTGCAAACCCAGCTGATAGAGCCCTCGCATGCACAACCTGTTCACCGAAGCCAGCACCCACACCGGCCTGGCCCGCACCTTAGAGCAGCTCGGCCAGCCGCGCTTCTGGCGCCAGTTGATGCTGCTGTTGCAGCACTGGGTGCCGTTCGACAATGCCCTGGCGATGTTCTACCCGCGCGCCGGCCTGCCGCGGGCGCTGGAGATCTTCGATGCCCGTGGCGAGGGCAACCCCGAGGCCATGGCCCTCTACCTGAGCGGGCTGTACCAGCTCGACCCGTTCTACCAGGCCTGCCAGGAAGGCATCGGCGATGGCCTGCACCGCCTGGAAGAAGTGGCGCCGGACCAGTTCCGCCAGAGCGAGTACTACCTCACCTACTTCCACGACCATGTGCTCGAAGACGAGGTGCAGTTCATCGTCCAACTGGGCGACAGTGGCGCCCTGTCGCTGTCGCTGGGCAGCCGCCAGCGCTTCGAGGCGGCGCAGCATGGCCTGCTGGTGATGGTTTGCCCCTGGGTGCTGGCGCTGCTCGGCCAGCACTGGCAACGCCAGGGCGAGCGCCCGGCCCCTGCGATGGCCAGCCAGGTGCGCGATGCCATGAGCCTGTTCGGCGCCAAGGTGCTGTCGGAGCGCGAGCTGGAGATTGCCCGGCTGGTGTTGCGGGGGTATTCGTCAAAGGCCATGGCCGAGCGCCTGGCGATCTCGCCGGAGACGGTCAAGGTGCATCGCCGGCACCTCTACGCCAAGCTGGATATCTCGTCGCAACCCGAGCTGTTTTCATTGTTCCTGCAGTCGTTGGGGCATGATCCGCAGGACCCGTGAGGCCCGACCGGCTAAAGTTGAACCACCTCGGCCAGAAGGCGCGCGCCCAAGGCAAAAATGCAGCCTCACCCTGCAGATTTGCCAATTGTGCAGGGAAAATTCCCATGACAGGATCCTGCGACCCGCCCGCGCATTCCAGGCTTCACTTGGAAAATCAATAACAAAGCAGGGAGAACGCGATGACCGCGCACGCTCACACCTCGGCAACGGATCATGTACTGGCCGAGGTCCGTAACCATATCGGCCACCTCACCCTCAACCGCCCCGCCGGCCTCAACGCCCTCACCCTGGACATGGTCCGCAGCCTGCAAAAACACCTGCACCGCTGGGCCCAGGACACCGAAGTGCATGCCGTGGTGCTGCGCGGCGAAGGGCCTAAGGGCTTCTGCGCCGGTGGCGATATCCGCTCGCTGCATGACAGCCACAAGGCCGGCCAGCGCCTGCACCTGGACTTCTTCGAAGAGGAATACGCCCTCGACCTGTGCATCCACCGCTACCGCAAGCCGGTCATGGTGCTGATGGACGGCTTCACCCTGGGCGGTGGCATGGGCCTGGCCCAGGGCTGCGACCTGCGTATCGTCACCGAGCGCAGCCGCCTGGGGATGCCCGAGGTGGGCATCGGCTACTTCCCTGATGTCGGCGGCAGTTATTTCCTGCCCCGGGTGCCCGGCGAGCTGGGTATCTACCTGGGCGTCAGCGGCACCCAGATCAAGGCCGCCGACGCCCTGTACTGCGGCCTCGCCGACTGGTACCTGGACAGCGACAAGCTGGCCGCGCTGAATGAAGGGCTCGACCGCCTGACCTTCGGCGACCATCCGCTCAAGGACCTGCAAGGCCTGCTGGCGCGCCTTGGCACCCAAACCTTGGGCGATGCGCCGCTGGCCAAGCTGCGCCCGGTGATCGACCACTTCTTCGCCCTGCCCGACCTGCCCAGCATCATCGAGCAGTTGCGCGCGGTGAGCATCGGCGACAGCCACCCATGGGCGCTGGACACCGCCGACCTGCTGCAGACCCGCTCGCCGCTGGCCATGGCCGTCACCCTGGAGCTGCTGCGCCGGGGCCGTCACCTGTCACTGGAAGACTGCTTCGCCATGGAGCTGCACATCGACCGCCAGTGGTTCGACCACGGCGACATCATCGAGGGCGTGCGCGCCCTGATCATCGACAAGGACAAGCAACCGCGCTGGAACCCGCCCACCCTGGCGGCGCTCAATGCCCAGCGGGTCGACCAATTCTTCGAAGGCCTGTAAGGCCGGGAGTACGCAGATGCAAGACCTGGAACTGAGCGAAGAACAGATCATGATCCGCGACATGGCCCGGGATTTCGCCCGCGGTGAGATCGCGCCCCACGCCCAGGCCTGGGAAAAGGCCGGCTGGATCGATGACGAGGTGGTGCGCAAGATGGGCGAGCTGGGCCTGCTTGGCATGGTCGCGCCGGAGCAGTTCGGCGGCAGCTACACCGACTATGTGGCCTACGCCCTGGCGGTGGAGGAAATCTCCGCCGGTGACGGCGCCATCGGCGCGCTGATGAGCATTCACAACTCGGTGGGCTGCGGCCCGCTACTGGCCTACGGCAACCCTGAGCAACAACAGGCGTGGCTGCCGAAGCTGGCCAGCGGTGAAGTGATCGGCTGCTTCTGCCTGACTGAACCGCAGGCCGGCTCCGAAGCCCACAACCTGCGCACCCGCGCCGAGCTGGTCGACGGCCAGTGGGTGATCAACGGTGCCAAGCAGTTCGTCAGCAACGCCCGCCGCGCCAAGCTGGCCATCGTGTTCGCGGTAACCGACCCCGAGCTGGGCAAGAAAGGCCTGTCGGCGTTCCTGGTGCCCACCGACAACCCAGGCTTCAAAGTCGACCGCAGCGAGCACAAGATGGGTATCCGCGCCTCCGATACCTGCGCCGTGACCCTGGACAACTGCCGCATCCCGGCCGCCAACCTGCTGGGTGAGCGCGGCAAGGGGCTGGCCATTGCCCTGTCCAACCTCGAAGGCGGGCGTATCGGTATTGCGGCCCAGGCCCTGGGCATCGCCCGGGCGGCGTTCGAAGCGGCGCTGCTGTACTCGCGTGAGCGCATCCAGTTCGGCAAGCCGATCAACGAGCACCAGAGCATCGCCAACCTGCTGGCCGACATGCAGGTGCAGATCAACGCTGCGCGCCTGCTGATCCTGCATGCCGCGCGGTTGCGTACAGCGGGCAAGCCGTGTTTGTCGGAGGCCTCCCAGGCCAAGCTGTTCGCCTCGGAAATGGCTGAGCGGGTGTGCTCGATGGCGATCCAGGTGCATGGTGGGTATGGGTACCTGGAGGACTACCCGGTGGAGAAGTACTACCGCGATGCGCGGATTACCCAGATCTACGAAGGCTCGAGCGAGATCCAGCGCATGCTGATTGCGCGGGAGTTGAAGCACTACGCCCTTTGACTGCGCTTGCGCGATCCCTGTAGGAGCGGCCTTGTGCCGCGAAAGGGGCGCGCAGCGGCCCCATTCCAGGTGTTTCTCCGAGATCGCTGGGGCCGCTTTGCGGCCCTTTCGCGGCACAAGGCCGCTCCTACAGAGGGCGCGCGAGGTCTTGGATCTTGCACACCAGCAGCTAGACTCAATGCACCACACCCGCACCGCAGCGCACGGCCGGGGCGATACCTGAACGGGGGGCTACCACACGTGGAGGTGTGCGATGAGCCAGTTCAAGCGTTTGTTCGTCATGCTCGGCCCGCAGATGCGCTACAGCCCTGCCCTGCAACGGGCTGCAGCCCTGGCCGAATCCAGCGGGGCCCTGCTGGACATCAATGTATTCGTCGACGACGTCGATACCTTCGGGCTGATGAGCGATGGCCGCGAGCGCGAACGGCTGCTCGCCGATAACCGGCAGTGGCTGGCCGATGCTGCGGAGCAATTGCGCGACAGCGGGCTGGATGTGTCGACCGAGCTGCTGTTGACCCGTGACCCGCTGGGCAGTGCCGTCGAACAGATCGAACGCCTGGGCTGCGACCTGCTGGTCAAGGACGTTCAGCACGAACCGGTGCTCAAGCGCCTGCTGGTCACACCGCTGGACTGGCAACTGCTCAAGGACAGCCCGGTGGCCGTGCACCTGGTCAGCGATATCCGCCTGCCCCTGCCGCGGCAGATCGCCGCGGCGGTCGACCTGAACCTGCACGGTGCCGGCGAGCACCTGGACGACCAGGTGTTCCGCAGCGCCCATGCCCTGGCCCTGCAGTGCAACGCCGAACTGCACCTGCTGCACGTATGCGACGCGGCCAAAACCCATATCGCCGACTTCGGCGCTGGCACCGTGACCATGCCTGGCTTCGATGGCAGCGTGCGCGCCGGCCAGCGTGCGGCCTTCAACCGCCTGGGCGATCACTACGAGATCCCCCTGGAGCGCAGGCATTTCCTCGAAGGGCCGGCGACCAAGGCGATCGCCCAATACGTCAGCCACAGCCGCATCGACGTGATCGTCATGGGCACTCACCGGCACGATGCGCTGCACACCTTCCTCGGCGGGACCACGTCGCATGTGCTGGAGCACCCGCTGTGCAACGTGCTGGCGATCAAGGCGGTGCGCTGACAGCGCCCGCCTTCTTGGGGGCTTAGAAGCCCTTGCTGTAGAACAGCGAGTACGACTCGATGCCGTCGTTGGGCTGTTTGATGCCCGCGTTGGAGTAGTGCATGGCGCGGATGCCGATCTTCTGATCGGCCGGCAGTTTGAGGCCAAAGCCGATGCGATCTTCGAAGTTGACCGCCGAGCCCAGACGCTGGTCGCCGACTTCGGTCTTGGAGAACGCCGCCAGGCCGATGCCGGCCTCGATGAATGGGGTGTAGGTGAAGCCTTTGAACTCATAGACAAACACCGGGCTGAACGACAGCGAGTGGGCGCCGCTGTAGTCGCCACCTTCCCAGTAGGTGTAGGCCGCATCCCAGTAGCCGGTCAGGTGACCCGCACTGCTTTCCAGCCAGCGCTTGTCCCAGTCGAACGACGCCCCAAGCCGGTAGGTCATGTCGCCCTGGCTGGTGGCGCCGACTGCGCCGGACAGCTGTGCGGCCTGGGCCAGGTTGGCGCCGGCGAGCGCCAGCACGACAGCGGCCAGGGAACTGGCTAGACGGGTGTTCATCAATGACTACTCCTGAGGGTCTTCACGAACAGGCCCGGCCTGACGTGCGCAGGCCTGCGGCGAATGGGGGCTGGGGCCCCTCGTTATGCACCTGTGGCCTGATGCATCCAGCCAGGTCACAAGCGGTAATAGTTTTCTCGATTATTGTCTGATCACGCTACAAGTTGAAAGTACTTTGCCACTACTGGCCAACGGCTTGTTCAGTCGTAAACCGACTCTTCGTGCTCGCCCAGCAAGCGCCGCTGGCGGGGCGTGGCCGCGGCGAGCACCTCGGGGTTGAAACGCCAGGTGAGATAGGGCGAGAACTTCTGCGCCACCATGCGCCGACCGTAATGCACCTGCAGCATGTCCCGCACCCGCCCGGCACTGCGGTTGGCACCGCCGCTGTGCCAGACATCGCTGCGCATCACCAGCGCGTCGCCGGCCTGGCACAGCACCGGGCGCAGGCCCTGCCCTTGCCAGCTGTCCTCTAGCGCATGGGGCGCGCGGCCAGCGCGGTGGCTGCCAGGGATAATCAGGGTCGGCCCCACGTCCAGGTCGATGTCGTTCAGGTACAGCTGGGCGGTGAGAATCTGAGCGGGCAGGCTCAAACGACCGCACAGCTCGGGCGGCAGCGCCATGAACAGATGGTCCAGGTGCAGGCCCATGCCCGGGTAGCCCGGATGGCTGCGCCAGGCGGTCTGGCCGATGACGTGGCAGTCGCTGCCCAGCGCAGCTTCGGCCAGCTCGATCAGGGGCGGCAAGTCGAGAAACGGCAACCACAGCGGGTCACGGTTGAATACGCACTTGTAGTGTTCGAGCAGGCCCTGATAGTCCCAGTGCAGGGGTTGCAGGGTGTCGATGGCTTCGCGCAACAAGGCGATACGCTGAGCATCAAGCACGCCGGTCATCAGGGCGAAGCCCTGCTCGTGGAGGGATTGAAGGGGGGTCATCGGTGTCCCTCCACGGGCAGCAGTACATTTGTACTCTTTATGGATCAGCGCCAGTTCAAGTCCACCCGTGCCGGCGTCTTGCCGTCAACGTTCACCTGCTGTTGCACGCTCTGGCCGTCGGCATTGCCGGTCACCCGGTAGTGCCCCGGCGGCAGTTGCACGAAGATCAGCGGGCCGACGTCCTGCAAGGCCAGTACCGACTTGCCCTGGGCAGACTGGATGTCCAGCGCGGCGCCGCTCTGGAACTTGCCTTCGGTACCGGTGGACAAGGTGATGTGCAAATCGTAGCCGGGGGTCCGGCGCAAGGCGTTGGCCTCGTCCTGGCCAATGCCGCCCTGCAGGTAGCGGATGCCGTTCTGCTCCTGCGGCTGCAGTTGCACGGCTTGCGGGTCGATGGGGGCGTTGAGGTCGGCGGCGGCCGCCAAGGTCCAGGGCATGGCCAGGGTGATCAGCAGCGCCGCGCAAAGCCCGTAGTGATGAGTACGCATGGTGCATTGCTCCCTTGTAGGGATGGTCTACACAGATTTGATACCTGCCTACAGGGCACGTTCGCGTGATTTGAGACCGTTAGTCAGGGGCCGCACAGGCGAACGCCATCTACAAACCGATACACAACCACCAAACCGTCGACACACTGCAGATACCCGGCCCCCACACACTCCTGCCCACGACAGAGCGACGGCACCCCGCCGTCGTCGCACACTCCGGGAATACCCTCGATGAAGGCCCTGCCCTGCGGCTGGAAGCTGTTTGCCATCCTCGCCGCCATGATCCTGCTGATGACCGCCGCCGTGCTCGCTGCCTATCCACCGGGCGCTGAGGGCCTGCGCAGCGCCATCCGCGCCACCGCGCGCAGTTCATTCGTGCTGTTCCTGCTGACCTTCCTCGCCTCGTCAATGGTCACCTTGCTGCCCGGCGCGGCCAGCCGCCAGCTGTTGCGTGAACGGCGCTACCTGGGCCTGGCCTTCGCGTTTTCACACACGGTGCACGGGGTGCTGATCTACCGCTACGCCCAGCACTTCCCCGAACTGTTCTGGGCGGGGCGCACGGCGCTGGCCAACCTGCCCGGCTCACTGGGTTACCTGTTCATCCTGTTGCTCGCCCTTACCTCGTTCAAAGCCCCCGCCCACTGGCTCGGCCCACGCCTGTGGAAGGGCCTGCACAGCACCGGGGCCTGGGTGCTGGCAGCGGTGTTCTGCCTGTCATTCTACAAGCGCATCCCGCTCGGTGGAGGGTACCCGCTGGCATTCGCCCTGATGTTCGCCGCCATCGCCCTCAAGCTCATCGCCAAGGCCGCCCTGCAACTGCGCCGCCCGGCCACGTCCCACTGAACCCAAGGAGCACTGCCATGTTGACCCACACCCTGACCCGCCCGTTTACCGCCCTCGACCGCATCGGCAGCTGGGGCGCCGACCTGCCACTACGGCTATTCCTGGCCTGGGAGTTCTTCGAATCGGGCTTGGAGAAATTCAACGGGGCCAATTGGTTCGCCGACCTGCAAGGGAACTTCCCGTTCCCCTTCGACCTGCTGCCGGCGGGCCTGAACTGGCAGTTGTCGATGTGGGCCGAGCTGCTCTGCCCACTACTGTTGCTGTTGGGCCTGGGCACGCGGCTGGCCAGCGCGGTGCTGGCGGTGGTGACGCTGGTGGCGATTGCCGCCGTGCATTGGCCGGCCGAGTGGTCAAGCCTTGCGGAACTGGCCCAGGGCTATGCGATCAGCGATCAGGGGCATGGCAACTTCAAGCTGCCGCTGATCTACCTGGTGGCGCTGCTACCGTTGCTGCTCAAAGGCGCGGGGCGCCTGAGCCTGGACCACTGGCTGTGGCGTCGGGCCTGAGTCAATAAAAAGGGGCCCACGCTCGGTGAGCGTGGGCCCTGTTCTTTACCTGGTATTCGGTTAGTGTGCAGGGCCGGCCTCGACCCCGCCCATCTGGCCGAAGCGCCCGGCCTGGAAGTCGTCGAACGACTCGGCGATTTCCGCCTGGCTGTTCATCACGAACGGGCCGTAACCTACGATCGGCTCGTCGATTGGCTCGCCGCTGAGCAGCAGCACGCTGACGTCCTCCAGCGCGTCGATTCGCAGCCCCTCGCCGTCACGCTCGAACAGCACCAGGCTGGCCGGGCCGGCCTCGCGCTCGTCGTTGACCCGTAGCGTGCCGCGCAACACCACCAGCGCCGCGTTGCGCCCGCTGGCAACCGGCAATTGCAGGCTGGCACCGGCCTTCAGGCGCAGGTCCCACACATCCATGTCGGTGAAGGTGCGGGCCGGGCCCTGGTGCTCGAGGTAGCGGCCGGCGATCACCCGCAGGCTGCCCGCCTCGCCTTCCAGCGCCACCACTGGAATATCGCTGGCCAGGAGGGTCTGGTAGCCCGCGGCGGCGCGCTTGTCCTTGGCCGGCAGGTTGACCCACAACTGCACCATCTCCAGGGTGCCGCCGCGCTGGGCGAAGGCCGGCGAGTGGAACTCTTCGTGAATGATGCCGCCCGCAGCGGTCATCCACTGCACGTCACCCGGACCGATCAGGCCACCGGCACCGGTGGAGTCGCGGTGCTCAAGCTCGCCCTGGTAGACGATGGTCACCGTTTCGAACCCGCGGTGCGGGTGCTGGCCGACCCCACGGCGGGCACTGGTGGGGGCGAAGTCGTGGGGGCCGGCGTAGTCCAGCAGCAGGAACGGGCTGATATGCCGGGCCAGATGGTCGTAGGTGAACAGGCTGCGCACCGGGAAACCGTCACCGACCCAGTGGGCATGGGGGCTGCGATGGATACCCTGAATCATTTTCATGAGAAACCTCCTCTCGTGGATGAGCACCACCTTACAGATGAGGTTAATCGTGCGCTAGATGGCCGAAACAGCATGGATCGTTCTACAGATAGAACAATTCAAGCCCCTTGTGCTTCGGCCTGTTCATGGGCCTGACGCAGGCGCTCTCGGCTGTTGCTCAGGTGCAGGCGCATGGCCATTTTCGCGCCTTCGCTATCGTGCCGGGCAATGGCCTCGTAGATGGCCTCGTGCTCATGCATCAGCCGGCCCATGTAATGGGCTTGGTCGTCATGGGCCAGGCGCGCGGAGTTGAGGCGGGTGCGCGGGATGATGCTGGTGCCCAGGTGGTTGATGATGTCGGCGAAGTAGTGATTGCCACTGGCCTGGGCGATGCGCAGGTGGAACTGGAAGTCCGCCGACACCGCGTCCGAGGCGTGGGCCGCCCCTTCGTTCAGTTCATCGAGTGCCGCGCGCATGCCAGCCAGCTGTTCGTCGCTGCGCCGCTGCGCGGCAAGCCCGGCCGACTCGATCTCCAGGGCGATACGCAGCTCCAGCACCGCCAGCACTTCACGCAGGGTGACAACGGTGGCCGGGTCGATACGAAAACCTCCAGCAGTCGGCGCGTCCAGCACGAAGGTTCCGATGCCGTGGCGGGTCTCGACCTGGCCTGCGGCCTGCAACCGCGAAATGGCTTCCCGCACCACGGTGCGGCTGACGCCCTCCTCGACCATGATCTGCGATTCGGTGGGAAGCTTGTCGCCGGGCTTGAGCTGGCCAGTGCGAATGCGCTCGGTCAGCACCGTGACCAGTTCCTGCGCCAGACTACGCGGCTTGCGCCGGGTGCGCGGCTGTACCTGCTGCTCTGTCATGCCCTGTACATCATGTTGTGAAAGACAGGCGTGATGATAGCGCAAGCGGTTGTACGATCACATACGTCTGCTGGGGATTTCACCCCTCATCGCCCCGGCAGGTATCGAATGCTGGCGAACTGCCCTGCCATGGCGCTAGGCTGCGCGTTCCCCCATGTCCACCAAGGAAGGAGCCCGCATGAAGACATTCGATCGCCTGTTACTCGCCAGCGGCCTGCTGATCCCGTTCTGGCTGCTGATCGGCGTCACGCTGACCGCCCAGGCCTACCCCGGCTACAGCCATCTGCAACAGGCCATGAGCCAGCTCGGCGCGGTTGACGCCCCCACCCACACGCTCTCGCCCTGGATCAACAACTTCCCCCTAGCATTGCTGTTCGCCTTGTTCGCCTGGGGCCTGGCGCGACGTTGGCGGCAATCCAGGCTGGCGCAGCTAAGCGCGCTGCTGATCCTGCTGCACGGCGTGGGCAGCCTGGGTACCGGTTGGTTTGCCTGTGATGCAGGCTGTGCGCCGGTGACACCTTCGCTGTCGCAGCAACTGCACAACCTCAGCGGGTTGCTGATGTTCCTCTCCCTGACCGTGGCCTGCGTGCTGTGGATCGGACTCGGCCAACGCCTGGCTCGATCGCGCGGCCTGGCCTGGTGGTCGTTGCTGTGCGCCGTACTGGCAGTGGTCACGGTGCTGCTGATGGCGCGGGCGGCCGAGAGCGGGCAACTGTTCGGCCTGTATCAGCGCCTGAACTACGGGGTTTCGTTGCTGTGGCTGGCGGCCCTGGCCCTGGTGTCGCTGCGCGCCAGCCGCCACAACCCGCTACGCATGGCCATCGCCTGACGGCAAATTGCTGGCCCCCAGGCGTTTGAAGTGCGGGCAAACTCCGTTTTCCTTCAGACGCTTAGGACAGCAACATGCGGGTATTTCTAGCAAGCGTAGCCGGCTGCCTGCTGGCCGTCGCCACCTTCGGCGCCCAGGCCCGGGCACTGAGCCAGAACGAACGCCAAGTCTGTGGCTGGGGCGCGCAGATTGCCGCTGAGGCCCAGCAGGCCAAGCTTTCCGGGGTCACCCTGTACGCCACGCGCAAGAAGCTGCAGGCCCGCAAGTTCGCCAAACCCTGGATGCGCATGACCGCCTTCGGCATAACCGAGCAGACCTACAACAGCCGCTCGCAACTCAAACCGGCGGCGATCAAGCAGACCTACTATGAGCAGTGCGCCCAGCATGCGATTGCAAAGCGATAAATGCTTATAAATCAATAATTTAAAAAGAAACACGAAAGCGATTTATCCAGATCTGTCGCGCTCAACGTCTATCTGGATAAATCATTTAAATTCAATGACTTATAGAACATATCTAATTTAGTACCGAGAATCCTGTCGCCATGGCGCACCACCCTTGAAACAGGCCTCGAGCCACGCCTTGAACGCTTGCATCACCGCCGTGTTCAGCCGCGACGAAGGCCGCACCAGGTAGATCCCCGCTGCCACATCCAATTGCCATTCCGGCAGTACCCGCACCAGCCGACCGGCCTGCAGGTCCTCGACCATCAACCAGTCGCCGCCAGCAAGAATCCCTACGCCCCGCCGCGCCGCCTCCAACAGTGCCTCGTTGTCATTGCCGCGCAGGCTGCCAGTGACCTTTACACTTGCCTGGCGGCCCTGGGCGGTGAGGTGCCACTCGGGGAACGAGCGCAGCCCGCTGAAGCCCAGGCAGTTATGGCTGGCCAGGTCCGCCGGCAACTGCGGCGTACCATGGCGCGCCAGGTAGCCAGGCGCGGCACAGAGGATGCGCAGGTGTTCGCACAGCTTGCTGGCCACCAGGCGGTTGTCGGCCAGCTCGCCAATGCGGATGGCCGCATCGAAACCTTCGCCCACCAGATCGACGAAACGGTCGGCGTACTCGGCGTCAATCGTGACCTGCGGGTGGGCCAGCACGAAGTCGGCCAACAGACCGCTCAACCAGCGCCGGCCCATGGCCGCCGGCAGCGCCAGGCGCAAGCGGCCGCGCACCTGTGCCGCGCCCAGTGCAGCCTCCTGCTCGGCCTCGTCGATCAACCGGCTGGCATGGCGCAGGCGCTCCGCCAGACGCTCGCCTTCGTCGGTGAAGCGCAGCTGGCGAGTGGTGCGCTCCACCAGGCGGATGCCCAGGCGCTGCTCCAGCGCACCCAGGCGCCGGGACAGCACCGAGGGGTGGCGCTCCAACTGGCGCCCGGCGGCGGCAAACGAACCCTGCTCGTGCAGGGCCAGCAAGGTGGCGAGCTCGTCGGCGCGACGGCTGTCGAAGGGGTCCATGGCAAGGCTCTTGTGGAATCAGGGGGTAAGGATCAGCGCCCCCTCCGACCGGCCAAGCTCCAAGTCTTCATGGGCCCTGGCCACTTCGGTCAACGGGTAGCGGCGCCAGATCCGCGGCTGGATGATACCCCCGGCGAGCGCCGCCAGCACAGCTGCCGCACGCCCCTGGTATTCCTCGACGGTACGGGTGTGGGCGGCCAGCGACGGCCGGGTGACGAACAGCGAGCCCTTGGCATTGAGCGTGGCGACCTCGATGGCTGCCGGCGCGCCGGAGCTGCCGCCGAACGACACCAGCAGGCCACGCGGGCGCAGGCTGTCCAGCGAAGCCTCGAGCGAGAGGCGCCCAACGCTGTCGTAGACCACGTCCACGCCCTCTCCGGCGGTCAGCTCGCACACCTCGGCGGCCAGGGTGGCGGCGTTGAACTGCAGCACGTGGTCACAGCCTGCTGCCTTGGCCCGGGCCACGCTCTGTGGCCGCGAGACCACACCGATGACGGCCGCACCCAGGTGCTTGGCCCAAGGCACCATCAACTGGCCGAGCGCCCCGGCGGCGCCGTAGATCAATACCCGCGTGCCAGGCCCGACCGGGTAGGTGCTGGTCAGCAGGTACTGGGCGGTGATGCCCTTGAACAGGCTGGCGGCGGCTTCTTCCTCGCTCAGGCCCGCCGGCAATTTCACCAGGCGCTCGGCCGGGTACAGGCGTGCGCTGGCATAACCGCCAAGCGGGCCGGTGGCATAGCCCACGCGGTCGCCCACCTGCACGTTGGTGACCCCCGGGCCCACCGCGGCTACCCGCCCGGCGCCCTCCAGGCCCAAGCCACAGGGCAGCGGCAACGGTGCACCGCCCTTGCGTTGCAGCACGTCCAGCGGGTTGACCCCGATGGCGGACTGCTCCAGCCATACCTCGCCGGGGCCGGGTTGTTGCACTGCCAGATTCTGCAGGTGCAGGACCTCGGTGCCGCCAGCCTGCTGCAGGACGATTCGCTTGGCCATGATCGTTTCCTTGGGTGATTGCAAAGTCAGGCCAAGGCTAGAGTGCTGCAGGGAATCGAACAATTGGAGCTGCTGAAGATCATTACTGCACTGGGTGCAGCAATTTAGATCTGATGGTGGCCAAGCGCCTGACTTGGGATCGCATGGGGGCCTCCAGGTGCTTGCCGGTGTTTTTGCAGCGCCTGTGAGATCGAGCGCCGCGCGGGCGGCGCTCGATCTCACAGGCGCTGCATCCCCATAGCCATGCACCTGGTGGCCCACATGCGATCCCAAGACAGACGCTTGGCGCCCATGGGCATTCAGCGCTTGCGCGCCACCACGCCGTACAGCATGTCGCCGATATAGATCCCCGCACTGCCCTCGCGCTCCGCATCCAACCGCGCCTGCAAGGTGTCGATGCCTACCTGCCTGGCACTGGCCACGCCCTGTTCGACAATGCGCGGCAGACAGGCGCGAACGATATCAGCCAAGGCGTAACGGCTGTCGGGCGTCTGCACCAGGCATTCGGCGCGCAGGTCCTCCACCGCAAGCCCGGCCTGGCTGAAGATGCGGTGCAGGTTGAAGCCGATGTGCAGGTCGGCGCCCTCTTGCACCAGCATGCGCTGCAGCCACTGCTGGGCCTTGCGGTGCAACGGGAAAGGTTCGAGGCTGGCCGGCGTCAGGCTGGCGTCGTGCTCCTGGAACACCATCACGCCACCCGGCAGCAGGTGCCGGGCCAGCCCCCGCACGGCCTTGAGCGCGTCCGGCTGATACATCAGCACCCGGCGCCCGACGATGGCATCGAACAGCCCCAGCGAAGCGGGTAGCGCGTGCAGGTCGGCCTCGATGAACTCAGGTTGCGCGGCGCCGGCAGGCAGGTCGCGCTGCCGGGCGATGTCCAGTGCCGCGGCGGCCTGGTCGATACCTACCACGGCGCCTTCGCCGTCCACCAGCTTCGCCAGCAACACACTGACATCGCCGGTGCCGCATCCGACATCCAGCACACGCATGCCCGGGCCGATCTCGGCGTCGAGCAACAACCGCGTGGTGAAATCCGCTTTCGCAAGTGCCATGCCGTGCTCCTTAGCGAGGACGTGCCAGTGTGCCGAGCAACGGCCCCCTGGCACAAGGCGGATCTGGCCTATCCTTGTGCCACCCGCGCCCACCGGAGCCCTTCAATGCCAGCCCCACAAGACCCGCTGCTGCACAGCTGGCAACTAAACGCCCAGGCCTGGATCGACGCCGTGCGCAGCGGCGCCATCGAGTCCCGCCGCCAGGTCACCGACCAGGCCATCCTGCTTGCCGTGCTCAGCCGCCAGCCGCAGCGCGTGCTCGATCTGGGCTGTGGTGAGGGCTGGCTGTTGCGGGCATTGGCCGCGCGGGGTGTCGAGGCGGTCGGAGTAGATGGCGATGCCACGCTGGTGGCTGCCGCACAGGCGGCGGGAGCGGCCAAGGTGCACCTGGCCAGTTATGAGCAGTTGGCCGCTGGAACGGTGGATATTGGCCGCGAGTACTCGCTGATCTGCGCCAACTTCGCGTTGCTGCACCAGGACATCATTCCTTTGCTGTGCGCACTGGGCGGGCTGTTGGAGGCCCAGGGAACGCTGGTGATCCAAACCCTGCACCCATGGACAGCGGCCGCCGGGGACTACCAGGATGGCTGGCGCGAAGAATCGTTCGCCGGGTTCAGCGGTGATTGGCAGCCGATGCCGTGGTATTTCCGCACCTTGGCCAGCTGGTTGAAGGCACTGGAAATGGCTGGGTACAGGCTGCTGGAACTGCACGAGCCGCAGCATCCACAGAGCGCGCTGCCGCAATCGTTGTTGCTGGTGGCGCAACGCAGCCCTGTATAGGGGGCGTGCAAACCCTGGATCGTAGATTCCTACAGCGCAGGCGGGGTCAGCTGCAGCACGCGGTCGCGACCGCCTTCGGCGAGCAGGTAGCCACCCTTGCCGTCCGGCACGATCGCTTGCGGCGCCTTGAGGAAGCTGAGCACGGTGTGCCGCGAGCCATCGCCATCGATACGCAACAGCCGGGCACGGTGGGTGGAGTCTTCGCTGATCCACAGCCCGCGGGCATCGCAGAGCAGGAACGTCGGGTTGCGCAGGCCGTCGACCACCACCGGGTCCTGGCCATCCTCGCTGAGTGCCCGAATTTTGCCGTTGGCCTTCTCGGTGTACAGCAGGCGCCCGTCATTGCAGCGAGTCAGCCCCTCGGTTTCGGTCAGCCCCGAGCGCAACACGTCCAGCTGACCACTGCGCCAGTCGTAGCGCATCAGCCGGCCGTCACCCTTGCGGTCTTCGATGGCGTACAAGTGCTCGCCATCGTTGTACAGGCCCTGCACATTGTTGCCTTGGAACAACGGCATGACCTGGCCATTGCGCGACAGGCTGACTGGCGCCTCGCCCACCTCCTGGCTGAACGCCCAGCCGCCTTCAACGGCGACCATGCCATCGGGCTTGGACAAGCCTTCGATCAGCACCGCGCGGCTACCGTCGGCGCCGATCTTGACGATGCTGCCTTTGCCGCCGTTGAGTTCGCGGCTCACCAGCAGGCTGCCGTCGGCCTGTGGCAACAACGAAGCGGCCTTGTCCAGCGCACCGTGCAACACCTGCACGCGCCAGCCATCGGCGGCCTGCACCGGGTAGAAACTCTGCCAGGCAAAGAAGCCCAGGGTGCAGCCCACGAGCCCTGCGCTGGCCGCCAGGGCCAGGCGGACAGTGCGCTTGCGCAACACATGCATCATCGATTCAGCTCCAGGAAAGTGGCGCGATCGTAGCAAGGGCGTGTGAAAAAAATGTCAAAGGTCAACGTTTAGCTACGCGGTAATAATTTATGGATATAAAAATAACAAATCAGTCTAACTAAACGACATAAAAAAATTGAAATACCCCCTGCCGGCTCCGTAGGCTGAAACCACGCATTCCCGTCTGCCCAAGGAGCCTTCACCGTGCCTTCCCGTGTCTTCTCCCCTCTGCGCCGTCTGCTGATCGGCGGCCTGCTGGCCAGCGTCGCCAGCGCCCTTCTGCCTTGGTCCAATGCGATTGCCGACGATGGCAAGACCCTGCGTATCGGTTACCAGAAGTTCAACAGCATCAACATTCTCAAGGGCAGCGGCGCCCTGGAGAAGGCCCTGGCGCCGCAGGGCGTGAAGGTCAGCTGGCATGAGTTCGCCGCCGGCCCGCAACTGCTCGAAGCGCTGAGCACCGGTGCCATCGACCTGGGCCACGCCGCCGACGCGCCTTCGGTGTTCGCCCAGGCCGCCGGCAAGCCGGTGGTATACCTTGCCGCCGAGCAGCCCTACCCACGCGGCATCGGCCTGGTGGTACGCGAACAGGACAAGATCACCTCGGTCGCCCAGCTCAAGGGCCAGCGCGTGGCCACCGGCCGCGGCTGGAACGCCCAGTACCTGCTGGCCGTGGCCCTGGAACAGGCCGGCCTGAACTACCAGGACATCACGCCGGCCTACGTCAACAACGCCGCCGATGCCGTCGCCGCGCTGCAGTCGGGCAGCGTGCAGGCCGTCACCCTGTGGGACCCCTTCCTCGCCGCCGCCGAAAAGCAGCCGGGCCTGAAAAACCTGCGCGACGGTAGTGGGTTGTCGAACAACCGCACCTTCTACCTGTCCACCGCCGACTTCGCCGACCAGCACCGCGCGCTGCTCAAGACCTTCTTCGCTGAACTGGCCAAGGTCAGCCAATGGGCCAACGCCCAGCCCGGTGAGGTCGCCAGCCTGCTGTCGCCGCAACTGGGGATCGGTGCCGACGTGCTCAAGACCGCCAGCGAGCGGCGCAACTACAACGCGGTGGCCATCACCCCGCAGATCGTCGCCGAACAGCAGAAGCTGGCCGACACCTTCCAGGGCCTGGGCCTGATCCCACGCAAGCTGAACGTTGCCGACGCGGTCTACCCGGCCTCCGTGCTGCCCTGAGCAAAGGACTCGACGATGCCCCGCCCGATCCGCTTCAACGCCTTCAGCATGAACGCCGCCAGCCACCAGTCGCCCGGCCTGTGGCGCCATCCGCGCAACACCAGCGTGGCATTCAACCGGCTGGACTACTGGACCGACCTGGCCCGGCTGCTGGAGCGCGGCCTGTTCGATGCACTGTTCATCGCCGACGTGCTGGGCATCTACGACGTCTACCAGGGCGGCCCCGAGGCGGCCCTGCGCGGCGGCGTGCAGGTGCCGGTGAACGACCCACTGCTGCTGGTGCCGGCCATGGCTGGCGTGACCAAGCACCTGGGCTTCGGCGTGACCTTTTCGCTGACCTACGAGCACCCGTACCCCTTCGCCCGGCGCATGTCCACCCTCGATCACCTGAGCAATGGCCGGGTTGGCTGGAACATCGTTACCGGCTACCTCGACAGCGCCGCGCGCAACCTGGGCCTGCCCCGCCAGCTCGGCCACGACCAGCGCTATGACCTGGCCGAGGAATACCTGCAGGTGCTGTACAAACTCTGGGAACAGAGCTGGGAGGACAACGCGGTGGTACTGGAGCGCGAAACCGGGCGCTATATCGAGCCGAGCCGGGTACACCCGATCAACCACCACGGCGAGCACTTCCAGGTACCCGGCATGCACCTGTGCCAACCCTCGCCGCAGCGCACCCCGGTGCTGTTCCAGGCCGGCGCCTCGGCACGCGGCCAGCAGTTCGCCGCGCGACACGCCGAGTGCGTGTTCATCAGTGGGCCGACGCCCACGGTGCTGCGCCGCTACACCGACGGCATCCGCCAGGCCAGCGAGGTGGCCGGGCGCGGGCGTGACGAGGTACTGATCTATGCCCAGGCACTGCTGATCGTCGGTGATACCCGCGAGCAGGCCGAAACACGCTTCGCCGAATACCGCCGCTACGTCGACCTCGACGCCGCCCTGGCCCTGCTCTCGGGCTGGACCGGCATCGACTTCGCCGGCCTGGACCCCGACTCACCCATTGAATATGTAGAGAATGATGCCGGCCGCGCCGCCCTGGCGGCGTTCACCGCCGCCGACCCGAACCGCCGCTGGACCGTGCGCGAGGCGGCCGAGTTCGTCGGCCTGGGTGGGCGCGGGCCGGTACTGGTGGGCAGCGCCAGCGAAGTGGCCGACCAGCTGGAGCAGTGGCTGGAGCAGACCGGCATCGATGGCTTCAACCTCACCTACGCCGTGCAACCGGACGACCTGGCCCATGTGGTCGAACAGCTGATACCCGAACTGCAGCGCCGTGGCCGCTACCCCACCGCTTACAGCGATGGCACCTTGCGCCACAAGCTGTTCGGCCACGGCGACCGCCTGCCTGAGGCCCATGCCGGGCGACAGGTACGCATTCAGCAAGCAAATACCGGGTATTTCAACATTTAATTTGTGGATGCCACGGGCAGGCTCTTATGCTGTCCCGGCATCCCCTGCACGCACCGGCCGGTGTGGTCAAAGGCATGGGGAGAGAACAACAAGTCGAGACCGTTCATGTCGAAACCATCCTACTTCGCCCCCCACGGTGGGCACCCGGCTCAGACCGAGCTGCTGACTGACCGTGCCATGTTCACCGAAGCCTATGCCGTCATCCCCAAGGGCGTGATGCGTGACATCGTCACCAGCCACCTGCCGTTCTGGGACAAGATGCGCATGTGGGTCATCGCCCGCCCGCTGACCGGTTTTGCCGAAACCTTCTCGCAGTACATCGTCGAAGTTGCCCCGGAAGGCGGCAGCGAGCGCCCTGAGCTGGACCCGAACGCCGAAGCGGTACTGTTCGTGGTCGAAGGCCAGATCGACATCACCGTCGAAGGCAAGCACCACACCCTGGTGCCAGGCGGCTACGCCTTCCTGGCCCCGGGCGCCGAGTGGAGCCTGCGCAACAACAGCCAGGCCAATGTCACCTTCCACTGGCTGCGCAAGCACTACCAGAAAGTCGAAGGCCTGCCGGTACCGGAGTCGTTCGTCACCCACCGCGACAACGCCACCGTCATCGAGATGCCGGGCACCGAAGGCGCGTGGAAGACCACCCGCTTCGTCGACATGGCCGACATGCGCCACGACATGCACGTCAACATCGTGACCTTCCAGCCGGGCGGCGTGATCCCGTTCGCCGAAACCCACGTCATGGAACACGGCCTGTATGTCCTGGAAGGTAAAGCGGTGTACCGCCTGAACCAGGACTGGGTCGAGGTCGAGGCCGGCGACTTCATGTGGCTGCGCGCCTTCTGCCCACAGGCCTGCTACTCCGGCGGCCCTGGCCCGTTCAGCTACCTGCTGTACAAAGACGTCAACCGCCACGTGCACCTGACCCTCAACCCGCAGCGTTGAGTTCAGGTTGATGGCCACTAGCCCGCCTTGATGGCGGGCTTCGTTTTTGTGGCCATACTTGCAGCTTGCCTTCGCTGCGACCACCGACCATGCCCCTCTCCCGCCTGCTGCTTGCCCTGCTGCTGTCGCTACCAGCCCCCTTGCTGGCCGCCGACGACTGGCAGCTGGCCTATGACCGCGAAGGCATTCGCGTCTACCTGAGCAGCGTTGCCGGCTCCCCCTACCAGCAGTTCCGTGGCGTCAGCACCATGAATGCCAGCGTGCGCACGCTCACCGACCTGCAGGAAAACCTGCGGGTGGCGTGCAAATGGCTGTATGCCTGCGAGCAGATGCGCCTGCTGGACGTGGAAGGCGACAGCACCTGGGTCTACCTCACCACCAACCTGCCCTGGCCCACCCTGCCGCGGGACATGGTGCTCAAGGTCAGCACCGAGCGGTTGGACGACGGCACGCTGGTGCGTCACCTCAGCGCCGACCCTGGCAGGGTGCCCGAAGAGCCAGGGCTGATCCGCGTAAGGCATATCAACGGGGAATGGATCATGAAGCCGGTGGGCGCAAAGCGGACCGAGGTGACCTATCAGTTGCAGGCTGATCCGGCCGGGGATGTACCGGGCTGGCTGGCGAACCGGTTCGTGGTGGATGCGCCGGTGGTGACACTGCGCACGTTGCGTGCGGTGGCGGAGCGGCAGCCAAAAAGATAATGGGGCCGCTGTGCGGCCCCAAGTACACCGATCAGTCAGCCAAACGCCAGGTGGTCGTACCCTTGCTGTCTTCCAGCACCACACCCATGGCGGCGATCTGGTCGCGAATCCGATCGGACTCGGCCCAGTTCTTGTCGGCCCGCGCCTGCAGGCGCGCCTGGATCAAGGCTTCCACTTCGGCGGCATCGACCTTGCCTTCGGCCCCTGCGCGCAGGAAGTCGTCGGCCTCCAGTTGCAGCACACCCAGCACATCGCCCAGCTCACGCAGACGACCGGCCAGGCCAGCGGCAGCCTCAGGGTCGCTGTCACGCAGGCGGTTGATCTCGCGCACCAGGTCGAACAGCACGGCGCAGGCTTCGGGGGTGCCGAAGTCGTCGTTCATCGCGGCGCTGAAGCGCTCGACGAACTCATCACCGCCTTTGGCCGCCACGCGCGGCAGGCCGCGCAGGGCGTGGTAGAAGCGCTCCAGTGCGCCTTTGGAGTCACGCAGGCTGTCTTCGGAGTAGTTGATCGCGCTGCGGTAGTGGCTGGCCACCAGCAGGTAGCGCACCACCTCCGGGTGGTACTTGTCGAGCACGTCGCGGATGGTGAAGAAGTTGTTCAACGACTTGGACATCTTCTCGCCATTGATACGGATCATGCCGCAGTGCATCCAGGCGTTGGCGTACTGCTTGCCGGTGGCCGCCTCGCTCTGGGCGATCTCGTTCTCGTGGTGCGGGAACTCAAGGTCGCTGCCGCCGCCGTGGATGTCGAAGCTCTCGCCCAGGCAGCAGGTAGACATTACCGAGCACTCGATGTGCCAGCCCGGGCGGCCAGGGCCCCAGGGCGAATCCCAGTACGGCTCGCCCGGCTTGACGCCCTTCCACAGCACGAAGTCGAGTGGGTCTTGCTTGGCCTCGTCGACTTCGATGCGTGCGCCGATACGCAGGTCTTCGATCTTCTTGCGCGACAGCTTGCCGTAGCCGACGAACTTGCCGACGCGGTAGTACACGTCGCCATTGCCCGGGGCGTAGGCATAACCCTTGTCGATCAGGGTCTGGATCATCGCGTGCATGCCGGGGATATGGTCGGTGGCACGGGGTTCCAGGTCGGGCTTGAGGATGCTCAGGCGGCGCTCGTCCTCGTGCATCGCGTCGATCATGCGCGCGGTCAGGGCATCGAACGACTCACCGTTCTCGTTGGCGCGGTTGATGATCTTGTCGTCGATGTCGGTGATGTTGCGCACATAGGTCAGGTCGTAGCCGCTCTTGCGCAGCCAACGGGTGACCAGGTCGAAGGCCACCATGCTGCGGCCGTGGCCCAGGTGGCAGTAGTCGTACACGGTCATGCCGCAGACGTACATGCGCACCTTGTTGCCATCGAGCGGCTTGAAGGCTTCCTTGGTCTTGCTCAGCGTGTTGTAGATGTTAAGCACAACGGTTCCTCAGCTGCCCCAGGAGTCACGCAGGGTGACGGTGCGGTTGAACACCGGGCGGCCCGGCTGGCTGTCTTTCAGGTCGGCGCAGAAGTAGCCTTCGCGCTCGAACTGGAAGCGGTCTTCGGGTTGAGCCTGGCCCAGCGATGGCTCGGCGCGGCAACCGGTCAGCACCTGCAGTGAATCGGGGTTGATGTTGTCGAGGAAGCTGCCGCCGTCTTCGGTCTTTTCCGGGTTGGCGGAGCGGAACAGGCGGTCGTACAGGCGTACTTCGCACTCGACGCTGCCTGCGGCCGGCACCCAGTGGATCACGCCCTTGACCTTGCGGCCTTCGGGGTTCTTGCCCAGGGTGTCCGGATCGTACGAGCAGCGCAGCTCGACGATGTTGCCATCGGCGTCCTTGATCGCCTCGTCGGCGCGGATCACGTAGCTGCCGCGCAGGCGCACTTCACCGGCCGGTTCCAGGCGCTTGTAGCCCTTGGGCGGCTCTTCCATGAAGTCGTCACGGTCGATGTACAGTTCGCGGGCGAACGGCAGGACGCGTACGCCCATGTCTTCTTTCGGGTGGCGCGGCAGCTCGAGCTGCTCGACCTGGCCCTCTGGATAGTTGGTGATGACCACTTTCAGCGGGCGCAGCACGCACATGGCGCGTGGCGCGGTACGGTCGAGGTCGTCACGGATGCTGAACTCGAGCATCGCCATGTCGACCACGCCGTCGGAACGGTTGGTGCCGATCATTTCGCAGAAGTTGCGGATCGATGCCGGGGTGTAGCCACGGCGGCGGAAGCCCGACAGGGTCGACATGCGCGGGTCATCCCAGGCGCTGACGTGCTGCTCGTCGACCAACTGCTTGAGCTTGCGCTTGGAGGTGATGGTGTAGTTCAGGTTCAGGCGGCTGAACTCGTACTGACGCGGGTGCGCCGGTACCGGCAGGTTGTCGAGGAACCAGTCGTACAGCGGGCGGTGGCCTTCGAACTCCAGGGTGCAGATCGAGTGGGTGATGCCTTCGATGGCATCGGACTGACCGTGGGTGAAGTCATAGTTCGGGTAGATGCACCACTTGTCACCGGTCTGGTGATGGTGGGCATGGCGAATGCGGTACAGGATCGGGTCGCGCAGGTTCATGTTCGGCGAAGCCATGTCGATCTTGGCGCGCAGCACGCGCTCGCCGTCCTTGAACTCGCCGGCCTTCATACGGGCGAACAGGTCGAGGTTGTCTTCGACGCTACGCTCGCGGAACGGGCTGTTCTTGCCAGGCTCGGTCAGGCTGCCACGGTATTCCTTGGCCTGATCAGGGGTCAGGTCGCAGACATAGGCCTTGCCACGCTTGATCAGTTCAACGGCCCAGTCGTGCAGCTGGTCGAAGTAGTTGGAGGCATAGCGCACCTCGCCGGCCCAGTCGAAGCCCAGCCATTTCACGTCGCTCTGGATGGCGTCGATGTATTCCTGGTCTTCCTTGGCCGGGTTGGTGTCGTCGAAGCGCAGGTGGCAGACACCGCCGAATTCCTTGGCCAGGCCGAAGTTGACACAGATCGACTTGGCATGACCAATGTGCAGGTAGCCGTTAGGCTCTGGCGGAAAACGGGTGACGATGCTGCTGTGCTTGCCCGCGTCCAGGTCGGCCTGGATGATCGGCCGCAGGAAGTTCACAGGGACGGCGGGGGCGCCTTTGGCAGCGGCGTTGGGCGCGTTGTCGGCAGTGGGCTTGCTCATAGTGTCCTTGAATGCAGGTAGCTGGCCTGGGTAGGCCGATTGAAACAAAGGGCCTATCATAGCCGAAGCAGTCAAGCTGCTGACAGCCGGGCGCAGACAAACTGACGCGATTTGCGCAGCTATTTGTCGCAGCCGCCGGTCTAAACCGGCAGAATGGCCGCCGCGCACCCTGTGGCATGTGCCGCGGCCTGCTGATCCTGCGTCAGCTAACCCGAGCGCCCTGCGCCCCCTATTCCCGATGCCTTGAGAGCGAACTTAAGCATGTCCAAAGTCAAACTGAGCACCAACCACGGCGACATCGTCATCGAGCTGAACGCCGAAAAAGCCCCGATCACCGTGGCCAACTTCATCGAGTACGTTAAGGCCGGCCACTACAGCAACACCGTGTTCCACCGCGTGATCAAGGGCTTCATGATCCAGGGCGGCGGCTTCGAGCCAGGCATGAACGAAAAGCGCGACAAGCGTGCCAGCATCCAGAACGAAGCCGACAACGGCCTGAAGAACGACAAGTACACCATCGCCATGGCCCGTACCATGGAGCCGCACTCGGCCTCCGCGCAGTTCTTCATCAACGCCTCCAACAACGACTTCCTCAACCACAGCGGCAAGAACGTCCAGGGCTGGGGCTACGCCGTGTTCGGTAAAGTGACCGAAGGCACCGAGGTTGTCGACGCCATCGAAAAGGTCGCCACCGGTTCGAAGGCTGGCCACCAGGACGTGCCGAAAGAAGACGTGATCATCGAGAAAGCCGAGATCATTGAGTGATTCTGCTGATCTCCGATCTGCACCTGCAAGAAGAACGCCCGGACATTGTCCGGGCGTTTCTTGATCTGCTCGACGGCCGCGCCCGTCACGCCAAGGCGCTGTACATCCTTGGCGATTTCTTCGAGGCGTGGATCGGCGACGATGCCATGACCCCGTTCCAGCAGTCGATCTGCCGGGCCCTGCGCCAGCTGAGCGACAGCGGCACGGCGGTGTACCTGATGCACGGCAACCGCGACTTCCTTATCGGCCAGGCGTTCTGCGAAGCCGCCGGCTGCACCCTGCTGGCCGACCCCAGCGTGGTCGAGCTCGGTGGCGAGCAGGTGCTGCTGATGCATGGCGACACCCTGTGCACCCGCGACGTGGCCTACATGAAGCTGCGCCGCTACCTGCGTAATCCGCTGACGCTGTGGATCCTGCGGCACCTGCCGCTGTCCACGCGGCACAAACTGGCGCGCAAGCTGCGCAGTGAAAGCCGCTCGCAGACGCGCATGAAGGCCACCGAGATTGTCGACGTGACCCCGGATGAAGTGCCCAAGGTGATGGCCGCCCACGGCGTGCGCACCCTGGTGCACGGCCACACGCATCGCCCGGCGATCCACAAGCTGGTGGTCGATGGGCAACCGGCGCGGCGCATCGTGCTGGGCGATTGGGATCGGCGTGGCTGGACGCTGCAAGTGGATGACCAGGGCTTCCAGCTGGCCCCGTTCGATTTCGCCTGACGCTATGTGGCGCCCCCTGTAGGAGCGACCTTGTGCCGCGAAAGGGCCGCAAAGCGGCCCCAGATTTCAGCGTCGCCGCAGAAATCGCCGGGGCTGCTCTGCAGCCCTTTCGCGGCACAAGGCCGCTCCTACAGCGGCAGCCGGCGAGCCTTACTGGGCGCTGACGACTGCCGCCCTGTCCTTCTCGCTGATCACGTACCGCCGATACTGCGGGTCCGCCTTGATCTGCGCTTCGGTGAACGGAATCGCTGACAGCTGCTTGGCCGCAAAGGCGCGGGTCTGGTCACCGGCATGGGCAGAAGCTGCCTCGCTGGACAGCGAAAACGCCAACAAGCCCTGGACCTGCGGCCCCTGCTCGGTGAAGCTGACCACCTGCAGGTAGCTCGACCCACTGACCACCAGGCGCTTGCCCGGCGCGACCGGCACACTGAGCATGGCGTTATACACCCCCAGTTCCTGCGGACCGCCAGGCACCGGCGTGCCGTCGCTGGCCTGCTGGATCTGCCCCCAACGCTGCTCGGCAGCGATACCGGCTTCGCCAACCTGGACTAACGAGGCCAGCGCAGCCTGGTGCAACAGTTTACCCACTGCCGCCTGCTCCACCGCCAGGCCGCGGGGGGTATGCAGCGGGTCGGCCGGGTCGAACGCCACACGCCAACTTTCGCGATGCTCGGCCAGGGCGCCGGCGATGTTCTCGAAGTGCACCAAGCCGATCCCGGCCTCCAGGTCAGCCTTGCCATTCCAGGCCTGCAGGCTGCCGCATACCGCCGCGACATCCGCCGGCGCGCCTTTGCACCATTGCAACAGGTCGGGCAACAGCAGGCTGGCCAGGTACACCTCGTCATCAAATACCATGCGCTTGAGTGCCTCGCCGTCCAGCTTGCCGCTGCCTTGCAGACGTTGCAGGACGAAGCGGCTGCGCATGCCCAGCGGTTGTTCGGCACGGCTTTGCAGTGGCGAGAAGCCGGTCAGTGGCTGGGCGGGGTTGGCCAACCAGGCCGAGTCATTGGAATGCTGCACGTAGTCGCTGCGTACAAGGCTCGGTTGCAGGCGCGCCGGGAAGATCCCCGGCTGTGCGGCCTGGGCGTCGACCTTCCACTGGCACGCACTGCGCGAGCCGTCCAGCACCACCACCGGGTCGGTGACGCCAGGGTTGCCGCAGCGGGCCAGCAGTTCGTCGTCGACATAGGGCACCACCGACTGGTTCAGGTACAGGGCCTGCCCGGCGGCGTCGACCGCCAGGGTGTTGACCCAGGGGATGCCCTGCAACTGCGCCACCGACGCTTGCAGCGCATCCAGGCTGTCTGCACGATTGATCCGGTACCACTGTTGCAGCACCCGGGTGTTTTCCAGGTTGGCGTCACGTAGCGCATAGGCCGCCTGGTTGTCCCAGTCCAGCCGGCCGGGCCACTGCACCACCGGGCCGAACTTCGACAGGTAGATGGGCCGTTCGACCTGCTGCAGCGCGCCGCCCTCGCCTTTCACCAAGACGCTGACCTTCTGCTGCTCAAGCGGCAGCGACTGGCCATCGAGCAAGTAGCGGGTCGGGTCTTTCGGGTCGAGCTGTAGCCGGTACACGGTGAAGTGCTTCGCTGTGTCGACCGTGTGGGTCCAGGCCAGGTGCTTGTTGAAACCGATGTTGACCACCGGCAGGCCCGGCAACGCCGCCCCCATGACATCCAGCTGCCCGGGGATGGTCAGTTGCATCTGGTAGAAGCGCATCCCGCCCATCCACGGGAAATGCGGGTTGGCCAGCAACAGGCCCTGACCATTGGCCGAACGCTGCGCGCCCACCGCAACGGCGTTGCTGCCGCGGCTCATGGCGAACTGTTGCTGCCGGGCCAGGGCCACGCTGTAGTCGACCGCGGGCCGTTGGGCCGCAAGGTTGGGCGGCGTCGCCGCCACCAGGGCCTCGGCAAACTGACCGACGCCTCCTTCGGCCAACAGGCGCCGGGTCAACTTGACCAAGTCCAGGCTGGTGATCGGCCGCACCCAGTCGCCCGCACCGCACTCGGCGGGCAGGCCCTGGGCCCGACGTTCGCCCAGGGCGCGGTTATAGCCGCGGGCATAGCCTTCGAGCAGGTCGCGCACCGCTGCCGGTTGCGCCTGCAGGAAGCCGTTGACCGCGACGGGGTTGTTGAGCCAGGTAAAGAACAGGTCGCTGGCGAGGTTGTCGCGCTGCTCCACGGTCTTGCCGTCACCACCGAAGTAGCGCGAGCGCTCGCCATTGACCGTCAGCACTTCACCGGCCAGCAGGCACAGATTGTCCTGGGCGTAGGCGTAACCGATGCCATAGCCCAGGCCACGTTCATCCTTGGCCAGGATATGCGGCACACCAAAGCTGGTACGACGGATCTGCGCAGAGGCATCGCCAACAGCCTCGCGCGCCTGCGCCAGCAGGCTGGAGGCCACCAGGGCGGCGGCGAGGCCAAGACGCAGGGTAGGACGCGAAAGAGGGATCACAGGCACTCCTCGTGCAATCGGGGGTTATCCCGATCAGACGAATGGCCGGATGAAAATTTTACGCCCTCTCGCCTGTTGCAACGTCTTGAACAAGGCGTGTCAGTTTTTTTTACCCAGGGACTGCAGTTTTGCCGTTCTCGTTCGTCTTAATAAGTGAGAGAGGCAACAACGATGAATCCGCTGCGGTCGATGAAAAGGAGCATTCGCATGTACAACCCACAACCCTCGCTGCCGACAACCCGCAGCCCGGGCAGCACGCCCTGCGCACAGGAAGTGCGCACTGGCAACGAGCAGATTCGCGAGTTGCTGCGGGTCTACGGGCTGCGCACCAGCCTGATCCGCCTGAAAGTCATCGACGCCCTGCACAGCGCCGACCGCAACGGCCGCAGCATTGGCGTGCGTGGCGTTCACGCCCATCTTGAGCAACTGGACATTCCCTTGTCGTTCCTCAGCGTACGCGAGGTACTCAAGCGGTTGTGCAGCGAAGGTGTCATCAGCCTGGGCAACGACAAGTGCTACAGCCTCGAGCCCCAGGCCCGCGCCGTACTTGAGCAACCCACCTTGCGTTGAGTGTACGGCCGGCCATGACCCGCCGGCCGGCCCGCCTCAGGGCTTGACCTTGCGCCGCAGGATCCCGTTGATCACCACCACGACCACCGCAACGGCGATGGCGATGAACTGGAATGTCTGCTCGCTGATGGTGCCCTGCTTCTGCAGGTGACTCAGGCCGAGCATGATCCCCAGTACCACCAGGATGATCAGGATCGAATATTTCAGGCGCTGCACATGTGTCATCGGGAGTTCCTTGCGACATCGGGGACATGAGGCTCCCAGGGAGCCGGCGCCATGATACCTCGCCGTCATTTCCTACGCTGATTTTCCTACCGACTTACGATGCATGCCTGTTGGCAGTCTCCGACTTGCGGCTTACCTGAACTCGCCGCTTGCCGCACGGACACCTGGGAACATCGTTCCACTGAAACTGCACTGGGGTGATGCATCCAGATTGCCACCACGGAAGGTCTTCTCTAGGAACTTTGGGGCCTGCAGCCTATGGGTGAAGAATTTTCATACGCGGAATCTCGCAGTTACCTTCAATCGTCATGCCGATAAGGCTACGAGTACCGGTCCGATTCGCGCCTAGCGACCCTTTCTGATGCTGTTTGAAAATCGAGCCAAGCCAAGCGCCCAGCAGCGCAATGGCAACCCTCGGTGCGCGGCCGCTGTACAAGCCACGCGTCAAACGATCCCACAGCTCAAGGATGCCTTGCGTGGAAATGCCAGACCTCAGCAACATCGAAATTGCCCAACTGCCTCAATCGCTGCAGACGCTAATCGACTGCATCGGCCTTGAAAGCGCCTACCGGCTCACCTGTGCGTTCGGCGGGCGCCCCAAGTACATTCCCAAACACCGCTCACGTACCAAGTTGGCGGATGTCTTACCGCCCAACGCACTCGACGCGCTGATCAAGCGTTTTGCCGGCCTGGCCCTGGAGATCCCCAAGGCCGATCATTTCCAACGCCAGCTGCGCAACCAGCAAATTCAGAAGGAAAGCGCCAACGGCCTGTCACGCAGCCTGTTGGCGGACAAGTACGGGCTCAGCCTGCGACAGATCGGCAACATTCGTCGACAGGACTGCCAGGTTCGTTAAGCGTTGAACAGATGAGCGAATACATCAGAGGTGTCCGCGCCCGGCCACTGGCAGCCGGCGCGGACGAGCGCGAAAAATCAGAAATCGCGCTTGTAGAAGATGTCCAACGAGCTGGCCAGGCCACTGGCGGCCTCCAGGTAGACTTTCTTGCTCAGCTTGTAGCGCAGGGCAATGGTATTCGCAGGCTCGAACACCCCTACACCGTAACGCAGGCTCAGCCGCTCGGTCAGGTTGCCACTGGCGACCACGCTGGTGCTGGTACCAGAGCCTTGTGTGTCGAGCTGGAAATCGTCGATCCCCAGGTTTGACGCCAGGCTGCCAGTGAGCCCCGCACTGCCCGCCAACCCAAGGCCCAGCGCCGCCTCGGCCAACATGTTGCTGTCCTCGCCAGAAGCCCCCAACGGGCGGCCCAGCACCAGGTACGACAACGCCTGCTCCTGGCTCATCGCCGGTTCCGAAAACACTTTGGTCGTGGGTTGTTCAGCACTGCCGCTCAGGCGAATACCGGCAATCACGTCATCCACCTGACGAATCGCTTCGATATCCAGATAGGGCTGGTCGATGGGGCCCGCGAACAGCAAGCGCGCCCGGCGAATGGTCAAGCGCTGGCCGTAGGCCCGATAGCGACCGTCTGCCAGGCTCAGCTCCCCCCGGGTATCGAGGTTGTCGCCGATGTGCACATGGCCCAGCAGATTGGCCGTGAGCCCGAAACCACTGAACGACAGCTTGTCGCGGCCGACCTCAACGTCGATGTCCATCGCCACCGCCATGGGCGGTTTGCCCTCCTGCGTCTGATGGCCGACGATCACCGTGTCGTCCGATACCTGCACGGTCGACGGCGGCAGCTCACGCACGGTGATCTTGCCCTTGGGCACCAGCACCTTGCCGGTGACCGCCAGCTTGTCATCGACCAGGCGGATGACCAGGTCGGGCGCCACCTCGAGCACCGCGTAGGGCTCGACGGTCACCGGCAGTTGCTGGCCGCTCAGACGCACCTCCATGCCCAGCGCCTGCCCCCAGGTCATCTGCCCGGCCAGCTCGCCACGCCCGGCGTCGCCACTGCGCCAGTCGCCCTTGAGCTGCACCTGTTCGCCGGCGATCAGCGCCTGCAGCGACAGTGCCTGCAGGCTCACCGGCAGTTCTGCACCGCTGACTTCTGCGCCGCTCAACGCCAGGCTGCCGTTGACCTGTGGTGCCAACAGGCTGCCCGACAGGCGCCCACTGCCATTGAGCTGGCCAGCCAGGCGCTCGACCATCGGCAGGAACGGACGGGCGACCGACAGCTGCAACCCGGACAGGCGGAACTCGCCGGTCAGCGGCTTGTTGCGCGCCAACGGATCGAGGCGAGTGTCGAGGGTCAGCTCACCCAGGCGCTCACCGCGAAAGTCCAGGCGGGTATCCACCCGACGCGGTGCCAGGGTGCTGTCCAGGCGCAGCACCTGGTAGGGGAAATCAACCCACTGCCCCTTGTCACGCACGCGCAAGGTGCCACCACCGGCATCGACACGAATACTGCCCTTGGGGCCACTGGCCGGGATATCCAGGTTGATGTCGGCATTGAGCAGCCCCTGCCAGGCGAAGTCCTTGGGCAGCCATTGCGCCAGGCTGTCCAGCGGGAACTGCTTGAGGTGATAGCGCAGGCGCGGCTCTGGTGCCAGGCGCTGGTCCTCGCCACACAGGCTGGCCTGGCCTGCGCGCCAGCAATGGGCACCGAAATCCAGCTGGCCGCTGGCCAGGCGCTGCAGACGCGCCGGGCCTTGCAGTTGCCAGTCCTGGCCGCCGGCCTGGATACGCCCGCGGGCCAGGCGACCGCGCCAGTCGCCCTTGCTCAGGGTACCGTCGAGTGCCAGGTCGAGCTTGAGTTGCGGGCCATCGAGCGCCAGGGTGACCGCCTGCTGGCGAATATCGCCCTTGCCCTGCACATCCAGGTTGCCCAACGAGGTATCGCCCAGGCGGATAGCGCCGGCCTTGAGCGAGAGCTGCCCACGCTGGGCATTGTCCAGGCGCGCGTCCAAGTCCAGCCGCTGTACACGGTTGTCGGCCTGGGCCAGTTGCTGGCCGTGCAGCGTGAGGCTGCCCTGGGGCGCTGCGAGGGTACCGGCCAGATCCAGGCGGCCCTTGACCTGGCCCTGCAGCTGCGGCCAGAGCTGACCAAGCCGTGGCAGGTCAAGATCGACACGCCCGGCCAGGCGCTGCTGCAGGCTGCCACTGCCGTTGATGCGGTTGTCGCCCAGCTGCACCGCCAGGCTGCCCAAGGTCCAGTTATCACCCTTGCCGTCGGCATCCACCTTGAGCACGGCCGGCTGGCCACGCAGGCGCCCTTTGAGGTCGAGTTGCGCCTTGAGCTGCAATTGCTGGTTTTTCAGCTCGCCCTGGCTGCGCAATGGCCCGGCCAAGGTACCGGGCAGTTCGGCCAGCCAGTAGGCCGGGTCGAGCGCCGCCAGTTGCAGGTCGACATCCCAGGCCAGGGTGTCGGCAAAGCGCAAGGCGACACTGCCGGCAGCCTTGCCCTGCCCTGCTGTCAAGGCCAGCTGCGCCAACCGCACCTGGCCCAGGTCGCCGTCGAACGGGCTGGCGACAGTGAAGGCGCCGGCCGGGCCATCCAGGTCACCGTTGAACACACCCTTGTAGTTGCCATCGCGGTACTGCACCTGGGCGTTGAAGCGCTTGAGGGTCACCTGCGGTGGCTGCTCCAAGGGGTACAGGCGCAACCAGGGGAAATCGAGCCAGTCGATGCTGGCGTCGGCGCTCAAGCCTTGCTGCCAGTCGGCATTGGCCTGCAGTTTTACCCGCTGAGTGTCGCTGGCGTTGAGGTCCAGGGCATCGAGCCGGGCGCCTTTGGCGTCCACTTTGCCGGCCAGCACCAGGCCCACCGGCCCCTGCTCCGCCGGCAGCGTGGCCGCACCGGACAGCTGGTAACCCTTGAGCAGGTCACCCTGGGCGTCGAGCCTGAGCTGGTTGAGCTGCAGGGTGTCTGGCAGGCTGGTGGCGGGCTTGAACGCGTCGGAACGCAGGGTCAGCTTTGCCGGCAGGTGCTCGGCCAGGGCCTGCAACTCGCCGTTCAATCGGGCATCGAGGTAGCCACTGCTGGTGGCGTCCAGCGTCAGGGTCTTTTGCAGTTCGCCCTTGGCGTTCAACACCAATTGCCACGCCTGGCCATCCACGGCGGGCAGTTGCAGGGTGCCTTGCAGTTGCAGCGGCCAGTCGCCTTGCGGTTGCAGCGCCCCTTGCAGCACAAGGTGCAGGTCGTCGCGTTGCAGCTGCAGGCTGTCGACACGCAGGCCGGTCGAGGTCCAGTGCGCGGCCAGTTGCAGATTGCCCAGCAACTCGCTGCCATCGAGCCGCAACTGGCCGCCCTTGACCTCGCCCAGCTCGATGGCCAGCGGCAGGTTCAGCGCCGGCAATTGCAGTGGGCCGCTGTCAGGCTCGCTCTCACTCGGGGCGAAGGCCATGTCGATACGCTCGGCCTGCAGGCGCTCGATGCACAGGGTGGCGCGCAACAGGCAAGCCGGGGACCAGGCCAGCTGCGGGGCTTGCAGCTCGACCCGGTTCTCGCCGTCAACCCAGCGCAGTTGGCTGGCTTGCCAACGGCCACCCAGGCGCCCTTCGAAATCACTGACCTCAAGCCCCGGCACCAGGCCCATTACCCAGCGGCTGCCAGCCTGGGTACCCAGCACCAGCCCCAGCGCCAGGGCGATCAGCAGCAACAAGGCACAGATAACGAGCAAGATGGATCTGAACACGCGCATCACAGCTCGGGCCCCATGGAGAAGTGCAAACGGAAACCGCCATCGTCATCCAGCGCATGGGCCAGGTCCAGGCGCAGGGGGCCGACCGGTGAGACCCAGCGCACGCCGATACCGACGCCGGTCTTGAGGCTGGGCAGCTCCAGGCTGTTGAACGAATTGCCCTGGTCGATGAAAGTCGCCACACGCCACTTCTCGGCGATCGAGTACTGGTACTCGGCACTGCCGGCCACCAGGTAGCGGCCGCCGATACGGTCGCCCTTGTTGTTCTCTGGCGACAAGGACTGGTAGTCGTAGCCTCGCACGCTCTGGTCGCCACCGGCGAAGAAGCGCAGCGAGGGCGGGATGTTCTGCTGGTAGCCGTTGGTGGCGCTGCCGCCGAACTGCACACGGCCGAGGAAGCGGTGGTTGTGGCCGAGGGTGGTCAGGCCTTTGAGCAGCACGTTGCCGTGCACCAGGTTGGTATCCGAACCCAGCCCTTCCTTGGCCGCCTGCAGGTCGAACTGCAGCCGGTAGCCCTGGTGCGGGTCTATGCGATTGTCGCTGCGCAGGTAGGCGAAACTGACCCCTGGCATCAGCAGGTTGCTCAGGCCCGAGTCGTCACCCAGGCGGTACTCTTCACGCTGGTACTTGAGCGAGATCACCCGCTGCCAGCCGCTGGGCAGCTTGCTGTGCCATTCCGGGCCGACGGTCAGCAGCTTGCTGAGGGTGTCGGTACCGGCGATGTCCTCGTTCTGGTAGCCGCCGGCAAAACGCAACTTGTCGGTGAGCGGTGGATCGAGCGGGATGTCGTACCACAGGCCGACGTTCTGCCGGGGCGCCGACAGTTCGGTCTCCCAGCCATAGCTGTGGCCTTGCGGGTTGACCCAGTGGCGGGTCCAGTTGGCCTTGGCGCGTGGGCCGACGTCGGTCGAAAAGCCCAGGCCCAGGCCCATGGTGCGTGGTTTGCGGGTGTCGAGGCGAACTTCGACGGGAATGTCTTCGCCCACGGCGGCGGTCGGCGCGGCATCCACCCGTACGCCTTCGAAGTAGCCGCTGGATTGCAGGTCGTTGTTGAGTTCGGCGATCAGCTCCGAGTCGTAAGGAGTGCCCGGCTGGAACTGCACCATGCGCTGCAGCAGCTCCTGGTCCAGGGGCGTGTCACCGCCGAAGTGCACGGCACCCAGGCGATAGCGTGGGCCGCTCTGATAGACCAGTTCGATATCGGCGACGCCCGCCTGCGGGTCGACCGCCAGGCGCTGGCGGGTAAAGTGGCCGCTGAAAAAGCCATAGCGCGACGCCTGGTTCAGGATAAGCCGCTTGGCATCTTCGTAATGCCCATGATTGAGTTGCTCGCCGGAACGCAGCGCCTTGCTGTCAGGGACACGAAATGCCTTCATTTCGCTGGCAGGCCCTTCGATGCGCACCGTCACGTTGCGCAGGCGCACCGGCTCACCCGGCTCGACACGGATGATCAGTTGTGGGGGTTTGTCCTTGTCACTCGGCGGCTTCACCTCGCTGTCGATGCGCGCCTGGTAGTAACCCAGCGCCTGCGCCGCCTTGCGTGTCTGCTCCTCGGCGCCGCGACTGAAACGCAGCAGCGCTTCTTCATCGCGCTCGCCGAGGCTGCCGATATAACCTTCGATATTGGCCTTGAGCGGCTTGTTGGCGGGTTTCACCCGAACCAGCAATTCGCTCTGCGCCCATGCCATGGAGCTGGCGGCCAACAACAGCAGGCCCCAGCAGAGTCTTCCTGAATACGTCATGGGGCGCATGCTACCAGAGCGAGCCGGTCAAGGGTGCCGCCTGTCAATACCGGTCACACTACTGTCGCTTTGGATGACAGCGGATTGGGATGAAAGAACACTCTTTCCCGGATTGGCCCTACTGCCACCTCCCCGATCTCCTGATAGCCCTGGCGTTCGTAGAAGGCCAGGTAGTGTGCATTGCCGCTATCCAGTACCACGCCCTGGGTCGTTGGGTCATCAGCGCACCAGTCGTGTACCGCCTGCAGCAACTGTTCGCCATAGTGCTGGCCCTGGAACTGCGGGTGCACACCCAACAGCGGCAGCACATGCACCTGCCCGCTCGGCAGGCAACCGGCAAGCGCGGCCTGGTAATCCAGGTAACGCCGCGTGCAGCGCAAGCCCGTGCCGAGGATCATGCGCAGGCGCCACGCCCAGCTGTCGGCCACACCCAATCGACGTTGTGGCGGCACGATCAGCGCAATCCCTACCAGGCGGTCATCCACCAGCAGGCCGATCGCCGGCAGTTGCAGGTAGAAGTGCTGGCGCAGCCATTCGCGCACCAGCACCCGCAGGCGCTGTTCATAGCCGGGGCGCTGGGCTTCGAACAGCCAGGCGAAGGTCGGTTCATGGCGGTAGGCGTGATACAGCAGCGAGCGTGCCTCGCGAGCGTAGCCTTCATCGAGCAGGCAGATCCGGGCTGGGGCGGCTGGGGCGTCGGGCATCGCGGGCAGTCCTCCTGGAATTGGCGTGCAGTGCCTTGGAGGTGCCACAGCGCACTTCGTTCACCTCACCTGAGCACGTTAGCAGCGCCTGCCAGCGGCCGCCACGCTGGCCGAGGCGGGCGTTGTCGGCTAGGATTCGAGGCTTTTACCAGGATTGTCTTTCCATGAAAGTCGTCTCGTTCAACATCAATGGTCTGCGCGCCCGCCCGCACCAGCTGGCGGCGCTGATCGACAAGCACCAGCCGGACGTGATCGGCCTGCAGGAAACCAAGGTCAGCGACGAACAGTTCCCGCTGGCTGAAGTCGAGGCGCTCGGCTACCACGTGCATTACCACGGCCAGAAAGGCCACTACGGCGTGGCGCTGCTGTCGCGGGAAAAGCCGCTGTCGCTGTTCAAGGGTTTCGCCAGTGACGAAGAGGACGCCCAGCGCCGCTTCATCTGGGGCACCTTCGCTGATCGCAACGGTACGCCGATCACGGTGATGAACGGCTATTTCCCGCAAGGCGAGAGCCGTGACCACCCCACCAAGTTTCCGGCCAAACAGCGGTTCTACAGTGACCTGCAAGTATTGCTGGAGAACCAGTTCAAGAATGACCAGCCGCTGCTGGTGATGGGCGATGTGAACATTTCGCCGCAGGATTGCGACATCGGCATCGGCGCGGACAACGCCAAGCGCTGGTTGAAGACGGGCAAGTGCAGTTTCCTGCCTGAAGAGCGCGAGTGGATGGAGCGGCTCAAGGGGTGGGGGTTGGTCGACACGTTTCGCCATCTGCACCCGGAAGTGGCTGATCAGTTCAGTTGGTTCGACTATCGCAGCCGGGGGTTCGAGGATGAGCCCAAGCGTGGGCTGCGGATCGACCTGATAATGGCTTCGCAGGCGTTGTTGCCGCGGGTCAAGACGGCGGGGATTGATTATGAATTGCGGGGGATGGAGAAGCCTTCGGATCATGCGCCGATTTGGCTTGAGTTGGGCTGAGGGCTTGGGCTTCAGAGTGTTTGTTTTGGTAGATGTATGCGCATTCGGCGGTGATGGCGACTTATAGTCACTTTTCCGCCCTTACGGCGGGTTACTTTGGTCGTGGCCAAAGTAACCAAAGCCGTTCGCTCCCATCATACGGCCCCTGCGCTGCGCTCCGGGGTCCCCTCGACTCCGGCGCCTTCCGGGCCCGCGCGGCCTCCTGAAGTCGCAATTTGTGTTGCCTGGACTAATGCGCGCTTAGAAGCAAAAGCAGAGCAAAAGCAGAGCAAGAGCAAGAGCAAGAGCAAGAGCAAGAGCAAGAGCAAGAGCAAGAGCAAGAGCAAGAGCAAGAGCAAGAGCAAGAGCAAGAGCAAGAGCAAGAGCAAGAGCAAGAGCAAGAGCAGTGATATTGCTATCTAGGTTTGGCTGTTGTTTATGTATTGATTGTTCTGGCCCTATCGCCGGCAAGCCGGCTCCCACAGGTACAGTGCAAGCCTGAAAGTTTCGCAGTTCCTGTGGGAGCTGGCTTGCCAGCGATTGCAATCCTGAGTTCCCAACTAATCCCACTAGCGACAGCTAACGCCAGCCCAGGCGCCGCCCCTAACTTCGCGACTTCAGGAGGCTGAGCGCAGGCGTCTGGAGGGCCCTGGTGCGCAGCACCCTTCGGCGTTAGCCGAAGGCGCGAGATGTAGACTTGCGCAGCAAGTCGGAGGCCGCGCGGGCCCGGAGGACGCCGGAGCGAAGGGACCCCGAAGCGCAGCGTAGGGGCCGTATGATGGGAGCGAGCGGTTTTGCCTACTTTTTCCAAGAAAAAAGTAGGCCGCCGTAAGGGCGGAAAGGTGACTACGCGTCGACATCACAAATGAATGCGCATAAAACAACAAAAACCAACCAAGGAGCTTTCGAACCAATGAACCAATGAACTAATGAACTAATGAACTAATGAACTAATGAACATCGCATCCAAACATACTTAATCCCGCACATCCAAACTCCCGGACAGAAATTTTCAAGCCCTCCCCTGCCCCCATCAGCTCCCCCTACGACCATCGTCGCACCCACACATTTCAAAAACCTCGCGACCCCCAAAAATCAGCACCATTTCCCCTCATGATCTAGTCTTTTAGCCACACATTCCCCATTCAACCCCTGCGACAATCAGCCCCAACAGCAAATGTACTAACTTGTTAATTAGCTTGCTAAGGGCTTAAACTGCGCCGCATTCCACCTGCGAGATCCCTGGCATGAAAGACAACCCCCGCGCCACCGGCGCCCCCACAATCATCCTGGTCGGCCTTGGCGTAATCATCGCCCTGCTCGGCCTGCTGCTGGCCGCCGGCGGCGTCAAGCTCGCCGGCCTTGGCGGTTCCTGGTACTTCCTGGTCGGCGGCCTGGCCATGGCCATCGCCGGCCTGCTCATCGCCCGCCGCAAACCCGCCGGCGCCTGGCTGTACGCCGCGTTCCTGCTGGGCACGCTGATCTGGGCCGTGGCCGACGCCGGCCTGGTGTTCTGGCCGCTGTTCTCGCGCCTGTTCATGTTCGGCGCAATCGGCATGCTGGTGGCATTGGTCTACCCACTGCTGGTACGCGCCCAAGGTGGCAGCAGCGGCCGTGGCGCCTATGGCATCGCCGGCGTACTGGCCGTGGTGCTGGCGATCGCCGCCGGCAACATGTTCGTCGCCCATCCCAGCGTCGCCCCCACCGGCAAAGGCCCGGGCCTGACCCCGGTCGAAGCTGGCAAGGAGCAAAAGGACTGGGCCCACTACGGCAATACCGAAGGCGGCAGCCGCTTCGCAGCCCTGGACCAGATCAACCGCGGCAACGTCGACAAACTGCAAGTGGCCTGGACCTACCACACCGGTGACGTGGCCATCAGCGACGGCAACGGCGCCGAAGACCAGCTCACCCCGCTGCAGGTTGGCAACAAGGTGTTCATCTGCACCCCGCACAACAACCTGATCGCCCTCGATGCCGACACCGGCAAGGAACTGTGGAAGAACGCCATCAACGCCCAGTCCAAGGTCTGGCAGCGTTGCCGTGGCATGGCCTACTTCGATGCCAGCGCGCCGATCGCCCAGCCTTCCCAGTCGGGCAGCTCGCCCATCACTGTCGCCAGCGTAGCCGCCGGTGCCAACTGCCAGCGTCGCCTGCTGACCAACACCATCGACGGCCGCCTGATTGCCGTGGACGCCGACACCGGCGAGTTCTGCCAGGGCTTCGGCAGCAACGGCCAGGTCAACCTGATGACAGGCCTGGGCAATGTGCCCGACTCGTACTACCAACTGTCTTCCGCCCCCTTGATGGCCGGCACCACCGTGGTGGTCGGCGGTCGTGTGGCCGACAACGTCCAGACCGACATGCCCGGCGGTGTGATCCGCGGTTTTGATGTGATCACCGGGGAAATGCGCTGGGCCTTCGACCCAGGCAACCCAGAAGATCGCAAAGCCCCTGAAGGCGACAGCACCTACGTGCGCAGCACCCCCAACAGCTGGGCGCCAATGTCGTACGACCCGGCCATGAACACCGTGTTCCTGCCGATGGGCTCCTCGTCCACCGACATCTACGGTGTCGAACGCAACCAGCTGGACCACACCTACGGCGCTTCGGTGCTGGCCCTGGACGCCACCACCGGTGACCAGAAGTGGGTGTACCAGACCGTGCACAACGACCTCTGGGACTTCGACCTGCCGATGCAGCCGAGCCTGATCGACTTCACCAAGGACGACGGCCAGACCGTGCCTGCGGTGGTGATCGGCACCAAGGCCGGGCAGATCTACGTGCTCGACCGCGCCACCGGCAAACCGCTGACTCAAGTCGATGAAGTGCCGGTCAAGCCGAGCAACATCCCCAACGAGCCGTACTCGCCGACCCAGCCAAAATCCGTAGGCATGCCGCAGATCGGCGCGCAGACCCTGACCGAGTCGGACATGTGGGGCGCCACCCCGTTCGACCAGCTGCTGTGCCGCATCGACTTCAAGAAGATGCGCTACGACGGCCTGTACACCGCGCCCGGCACCGACCTGTCGCTGAGCTTCCCGGGTTCGCTCGGTGGCATGAACTGGGGCAGCCTCTCGACCGACCCGGTACACGGCTTCATCTTCGTCAACGACATGCGCCTGGGCCTGTGGATCCAGATGATTCCGTCGCAGAACACCGGCAAGGCGGCAGGCGGTGGCGAAGCGCTGAACACCGGCATGGGCGCCGTGCCGCTCAAGGGCACTCCGTATGCGGTGAACAAGAACCGCTTCCTGTCGGTGGCCGGCATCCCTTGCCAGGCACCGCCGTTCGGCACCCTGACCGCGATCGACATGAAGACCCGGCAGATTGCCTGGCAAGTGCCGGTCGGTACTGTCGAGGACACCGGCCCCCTGGGTATCCGCATGCACCTGCCGATCAAGATCGGCCTGCCGACCCTGGGCGGCACCCTGTCGACCCAGGGTGGCCTGCTGTTCATCGCCGGCACCCAGGATTTCTACCTGCGCGCCTATGACAGCAGCAACGGCAACGAAGTCTGGAAAGCCCGCCTGCCAGTGGGCAGCCAGGGCGGCCCGATGACCTACGTTTCGCCCAAGACCGGCAAGCAGTACGTGGTGGTCACCGCCGGCGGCGCGCGCCAGTCGACCGACCGTGGCGACTACGTGATTTCGTACGCCCTGCCGTAAACCGCGTTGCCAGCTTCGCGGGTGAACCCGCTCCCACAGGATTCAGCAACGCCTGTGGGAGCGGGTTCACCTGCGAAAGGGCCCTGAAAGACAACCGAGATACCGAAATGTACCCCGCTATTCGCCACACCCCCACTGCCCTGCTGCTGGCCCTGGCCAGCACCACCGCCCTCGCCGACAGCGACCTGCTCACCCGCAACACCCTGACCGGCGACTGGGGCGGCCTGCGCCACCAACTCGAAGAAGACGGCGTCAAGTTCACCGGCGACTACAGCGGCGAAACCGCCTACAACGCCCACGGTGGCTTGCACCGTTCGGCGCGCTACTCGCAGAACGTCAAGCTCGGCGTGCAATTCGACCTGGCGAAGCTGTACAGCCTGGACGGCAAGGTCCAGCTGACCATCAACGACCGCCGCGGCAACAGCGCCTCGGAAGACCTGGTGGGCAACCGCCTGCCCATCCAGGAGAACTACGGCGGCCTGTACACCCGCCTGACCGAACTGAGCTACGAGCGCAATTTCACCCCGGCGCTCAACGTCAAGCTCGGCTACATGGCCATGGGCAACGACCTGGGTGGCCTGGACAGCGGCATCCTGTGCAACTTCATGAACGCCGGCTTCTGCGGCCACCCGCTGAACATGTCCGGCGGCAGCGGCTGGACCAACTACCCCAACGCCCACCTGGGCGCGCGGGTCAAATACGACCTGTCGTCGGCCTGGCAGCTGCGGGTGGCTGCGTTCAACGTCGACCCCGAAAGCAACGGCAATTCCAGCCGCGCCTGGCACCTGGGGCCCAAGCACACCACCGGCACGGTGGTTCCGGTGGAGCTGGTGTACAAGCTGCAGGGCGAGCTGCCGGGCGAGTACAAGCTGGGCTACTACTACGACAGCTCCGATGTGAAGCGCATTGGCAGCAGCAAGGAAGTGTCGGGGCGCGGCGGCCATTACCTGCTGATCGACCAGGCCGTATGGAACGACCCTGCTTCGCCGGGCCGCAGCCTGCACGCCTTCGGCCAGTACTCGGCATCGAGCAAGGCGGCCTCGCCTTTCACCAAGTGGTATGGCACCGGCGTGGTGCTGTACAAGCCGTTCGAAGGCCGCCCGAAGGATACCGTGGCGCTGGGGTATGGCCGTGCGGTGCCGAACCCGCGTAGCCGGGATGTGCTCGAAGACGCTGCGTTCGATGCCGGTCAGGGCTTCCCCAACCTGGACAGTGCCGAGCAGTTGATCGAACTGAGCTATGGCTACCAGGCCACGCCTTGGCTCAACCTGCGGCCGGATGTGCAGTACATCGTCGAGCCGGGGGCGTTTTCCGGGAAAGCTATCGATAACGCGCTGGTGGTGGGCCTCCAGGTCAAGGCGACCTTCTGACGTTCAGGGGTCATACATGGGAGCAGCCGTCTTGCGCTGCTTTTCTGTAGGAGCGGCCTTGTGCCGCGAATGGGCTGCTGTGCAGCCCATTCGCGGCACAAGGCCGCTCCTACAGTAGACGTGCGAACCATAAAGTAGGCTTGCCCCGCGACCTGCTCATCAAGCCGTGCGCAAATACTCCACCAACCTGATCAGCATCGCATCACACCCATGCAACTGCTCCACGCTGACGAACTCATCCGGCTTGTGCCCCTGGTCCATGCTCCCTGGCCCACATACCACGGTAGGGATGCCGGCCTGGTCGAACAGACCACCCTCGGTGCCGAACGCCACCGTACCGAAGTCATCAGACCCACTGAGCAGCGCCACCAGCCGCGCCGCCTCGCTGTCGGCCGGCGTCGCCAACCCCGGATACGCGCTCAACGGCTTCAGGCGAATGTCACTGCCGGCACTCACCGCCCGCATGCGCGGCAACAACACGGCCTCGGCATAGGTCTGCAAACGGTCAGCCACTGCCTGCGCCTCGAACCCCGGCAAGGCCCGCACCTCGAAATCGAATTCGCACTCCTCGGGCACGATGTTCAACGCCCGACCGCCCTTGATCACCCCGGTCTGTACCGTGGAGAACGGCGGGTCGAAGCGCTCGTCATGCTGCTCGGGCCGCGCCAGCTCGTCACCGATTTCACCCAGCTTGCCGATCAGCCGCGCGGCATACTCGATCGCATTGACCCCATAGGGCGCATACGCCGAATGGCAGGCCGCGCCATGCACCTGGCAACGCATGGCCAGCTTGCCCTTGTGGCCCAGCACCGGCTTGAGCTCGGTGGGCTCGCCAATCAGGCACAGCCGCGGCTTGTGTGGCCGCTGCTGCAGTGCCTCGAGCATCGAGCGCACGCCCAGGCAACCGACTTCCTCGTCATAGGAGAACGCCAGGTGCACCGGCAGCTTCAACGGTTGCGCCAGGAAGGCCGGTACCGCCGCCAACACCGAAGCGATGTAGCCCTTCATGTCGGCGGTGCCGCGACCATACAGCCGGCCATCACGCTCGGTCAGCTGAAAGGGCTCGACGGTCCACGCCTGGCCGTCCACCGGCACCACGTCGGTGTGCCCGGACAACACCACGCCGCCGCGATCGGTCGGGCCAATAGTGGCGAACAGGTTGGCCTTGGTGCCCTCCTCATTGAGGAACAGCTCGCTGTCGACCCCAAGCCCGGCCAAATAGTCGCGGATAAAACCGATCAGCTCCAGGTTCGAATCACGGCTGACGGTGGCGAACCCCACCAGCCGCGCCAGCAAGGCCTGGCTGGACGACTCATTCATCGCCCGGCACTCCGTAGCTCGGCGCAACGGTGGGGTTGAGTGCGCGGGTCACGTAGTCCTGCATCTGCGGGCGATAGGCCTGCCACAGCTGGTCCAGCTCGCCGATCGGGTCCTGCTCGGCCCAGTCCACGCGCAGATCAACCAGTGGCCAGGTCAGCTCGCCGGCAATCTTCAGCGCCGCCGAATGCACAGGCCCCGCCTCGCCTCCGGCGGCCATGGCCGCGTGCATCGCTGCCAGCAGGCGGTCAGCCAGGTGGCCGCCGGCCTGTTCAAAGGCGACGACCATTGCCTCGATCACGGCCTGGGACGACAACAGGTTGCCCGCCGCCGCGCATTGTTCACCGGCTACCGCGTTGTGCACGCCCAGGGCCTCCTTGCCGGTGAACAGCGCCACCTGGCCTTGGCTGTCGATCACCGTGACCTGGCGGAACTCGCTCCAGCCGTTGGCGCTGAGCACCTGGTCCAGCACGGCGGCAGGTGGTAGCTGGCCCTGTTCGAGGGCATCGAGGATCTGCGGGCCGAGCGCAGGCAAGGTGATGTTCTGGGTCGCGACTGCGCCCACACCGGCACGCACCCAGGGGCAGCGCGCGCCCACGGCGATGCTCGACGAACTGATGGCGATGCCGACCTGGCCGGTGTCCTGGCAGCGGCCAATGATGGAAAAGGTCATGGGTGCAGCTCCTGTCTGGGTTTGCCTGCATTCTCGGCAAGCCCTGGCAGGTGCGAAACGAGCATTTTCTTAGGTATTGCACAGGAAAAAACTATCGAAGGACCGTTGTAGGAGCGGCCCAGCACCCCTTCGCCAATTTATCGGCAAGCCCCAGCTAAATACTATTTTCGCGATTTACCCACCATCCCTAGTCTGGCCCCAGGCAACGGCGGTCCTCCCAACCGACCTCAACAACAACCGCCTGAACAAGGGCTCGGACATGACACTGAACAATTACCAAATCGACACCCTCGTGGTCGGCGCCGGCCAGGCCGGCGTGGCCATGAGTGAACACCTGAGCAAGCTTGGCGTGCCGCACCTGGTGCTGGAGCGCAACCGCATCGCCGAGGCCTGGCGCACCGGCCGCTGGGACTCGCTGGTGGCCAACGGGCCAGTCTGGCACGACCGCTTCCCGGGCCTGGAGTTCGACCTCGACGCCGATGCCTTCGCCGGCAAGGATCAGGTCGCCGACTACTTCGAGCAGTACGTACGCAAGTACAACCTGCCGGTACGCACCGGCGTGGAAGTGAAGCAAGTAACGCGCAACGCCGACCGCCCGGGCTTCACCATCGAAACCAACCAAGGCGTGATCCACGCCAACCGCGTGGTGGCCGCCACCGGCCCGTTCCAGAAGCCAGTGATTCCGGCCATCGCGCCAAAGGATGAACGCCTGCACCAGATCCACTCGGCCGCCTACTTCAACCCCGAGCAACTGCCCGAAGGCGCGGTGCTGGTGGTCGGCGCCGGCTCCTCGGGCGTGCAGATCGCCGAAGAACTGATGCGCGCCGGGCGTCAGGTCTACCTGTCGGTGGGCGCCCACGACCGCCCGCCGCGCAGCTACCGCAACCGCGACTTCTGCTGGTGGCTGGGCGTGCTCGGTGAGTGGGACGCGGAAATCGCCAAGCCCGGCCGCGAACACGTGACCATCGCCGTGTCCGGCGCCCGTGGCGGCCACACCGTTGACTTCCGCGCCCTCGCCCACCAGGGCATGACCCTGGTCGGCCTGACCCAGTCGTTCGAAGGTGGCGTGGCGCGCTTCCAGGACAACCTGGCCGACAACATCAACCGTGGCGACGAAAACTACCTGGCCCTGCTGGACGCCGCCGACGCCTACATCGAGCGCAACGGCCTCGACCTGCCGCTGGAGCCCGAAGCCCGCAAGCGCCTGCCCGACCCGGACTGCGTCAGCAACCCGCTGCGCGAACTGGACCTGGCCAAGGCCAATGTCACCAGCATCATCTGGGCCACCGGTTATGGCGTGGACTTCAGCTGGCTGCAGGTGGACGCCTTCGACGCCAACGGCAAGCCCCAGCACCAGCGCGGCGTATCGAAAGAGCCGGGCGTGTACTTCCTTGGCCTGCCCTGGCTGTCGCGCCGTGGCTCGTCGTTCATCTGGGGCGTATGGCACGACGCCAAGCACGTCGCCGGCCATATCGCCACCCAACGCACCTACCTGGCCTACCGCGATCGCGACCAGCGCGCCGCGCAAGAGCAGGACACCTCGATCAACAACGTCAGCACCCTCGGAGCCCACTGATGCCAACCCATACCCGCATCCGCATGTTCAACACCAAGGTCACCTACCCTAACCAGACCCTGGACAACGACCTGTGCCAGGCGGTCCGCGCCGGTAACACCATCTACGTGCGCGGCCAGGTCGGCACCGACTTCGAAGGCCGGCTGGTCGGCCTGGGCGACCCACGGGCCCAGGCCGAGCAGGCGATGAAGAACGTCAAGCAGCTGCTTGAAGAGGCCGGCTCGGACCTGTCGCACATCGTCAAGACCACTACCTACATCACCGACCCACGCTTCCGCGAGCCGGTGTACAAGGAGGTTGGCAAGTGGCTCAAGGGCGTGTTCCCGATTTCCACCGGGCTGGTGGTGGCGGGCCTGGCCCAGGCTGAATGGCTGATGGAGATCGATGTGATTGCGGTGGTGCCGGATCAGGTTTGATCCTTTGACAATGTCGGGGGCGCTTTGCGCCCCTTTCGCGGGCAAGCCCGCTCCCACAGGTAGGGCGCAGCCTTCGGGTTTGGCGCCATCCTGTGGGAGCGGGCTTGCCCGCGAAGCGTTTTAGAGCTTGGCCAGCTCTTCCCGGCAAAACTCCACGAACAGCTGCGCCGGCTTGGTCAACTGCACCCGTTTCAGGTGCGCCGCGGCCAGCCCCGACAGTGTCACCGGCTCGGCGATGTCCAGCATCACCAGGCGCTGACCGTCGTAGGTGAACTCGGTATGCGGCCGGGTCACCAGCAGCGAAAAACCGAAGCCCTGCCCCACCATCCCACGCACCATCTCGATCGACGGCGAACTGAAGACGATGTTCGGGGTAAGCCCCAGTTCGTTGAACAGGCTGACGAAGTAGGTACGGCTGGGCGCCACGTCGAGCAGGATCATCGGCTCCGGGCACAGGTCGCGCAGCGACACCTGGGCCTGGCTGGCAAAACGGTGTTTCTCCGGCAACAGCACGTAGGGTTTCTGCGGCGGCATCAGCGGCTCGGCTTCGATGGTGCCGTCCAGGTCATGGTCGTAGAGAAACGCCAGGTCGAAGGTGCCGGCGGTCAGGCCCTGGATCAGCTCCTGCTGCTCGCCGTCGCGCAGGCGGATGTCCACCCCGGGGTAACGCGCGCGAAAACCGGCGATCAGCCGTGGCAGGTACAGCGGCGCCACCGTCTCGAAACAGCCGATGTCGATGTGCCCGGCCACCGTGTCGTTGTCGGCCAGGGCGTTCTGCTCGAATTCATGGGCCATCTGCAGCAAGGCCCGGGTTTTGGCGTAGAAGCGCTTGCCGCTGGGGGTCAGCGACACGCCTTGGGCGTGGTGGCGGATGAACAGCTGCACGCCAAAGCTCTCTTCCAGGCTCTTGATCGCCGTGGAGATGGACGGTTGGGCGATATAGAGCTGACGCGAGGCTTCGGCGACGCTGCCGGCCTCCACCGTGGTGACGAAATACTTGAGTTGACGCAAGGTATAGGCGGCCATGGGCACCTCTGTGGCGCCGTGAACGGCGCGCGGGAATTTTTCCCACAAGCTTACCCCGGAGGCGGCCTGCCGGGCGCTGCGCGCATGCAAGGATTTGCCTGGGGGTTGAGCATATTTTGCGTGGCGTGCCCCGCGGGGCACGCCGGTTCAACGCTCAGCCCCTGACCCCAAGCATCCCGCGCTCGACAATGAAGTCGATCACCGCTTGCAAGCCCTCGCCTTTTTTCAGGTTGCTGAAGGTCCACGGCCGCTCGGGGCGCATGCGGTGGGTGTCGCGTTCCATCACCTCAAGCGAAGCCCCCACGTAGGGCGCAAGGTCAGTCTTGTTGATCACCAGGAAGTCCGATTTGGTGATGCCCGGCCCGCCCTTGCGCGGGATCTTCTCGCCTTCGGCGACATCGATCACGTAGATGGTCAGGTCGGCCAGCTCCGGGCTGAAGGTGGCGCTGAGGTTGTCGCCGCCGCTCTCGACGAAGATCACTTCCAGGTTGCCGAACTTGCGCGCCAGCGCTTCCACGGCCGCCAGGTTCATCGAGGCATCCTCGCGGATCGCGGTATGCGGGCAGCCTCCGGTTTCCACGCCGACGATGCGTTCGGGTTCCAGGGCGCCGGCCTCGGTGAGGATGCGCTGGTCTTCCTTGGTGTAGATATCGTTGGTCACCACGGCGATCTGGTAGTGATCGCGCATGGCCTTGCACAGGCATTCGAGCAGCGCGGTCTTGCCGGAACCGACCGGGCCGCCGACACCGACACGCAGGGGTTGCTGGTAGTTTTCCATCTAGGCAGTCCTCAGGAACGGAACAAACGGGTGTATTGGGTTTCGTGGCGTGACGAGGCGATGGCCAGCAGTGGCAGGCCACCGCCGAGCTGGTCGTCGTCCAGCATCAGGGCCTGATCGAGTACCGCGGGCAATGCCTCGCCCAGATCGCGCAGCAGGGTCTGCGCCGCCTGCTGGCCGAACGGCACCAGCTTGACCCCGGCCATCACCGCGCCCTCCAGCCAGGCAAAGCCAAGGCCGAGGGCGAGCTGGCGCAGCGGGATCGACCAGTGCGCACCCAGCCAGGCCATGCCACCGAGCTGGCTGAGCTCAAGGCTGGGCCGCCAGGCCGGGGCCTGGCCCAGCTGCCAGCCATCGAGCAGGCGCGCCAGGGCGCTGCCGCGCTGCTGCTCTTCCAGGCGCAGTTCGGCGGTTTCGCGGTTGGCCAGCAGAAAGCGGCTCCAGTGCGCGAACGCTTCGGCGTCGCCCGCCTGGCAGGCGTGGTACAGGCGCGCCAACAGCGGCCAGTCGAGGTAGCCGAGGGTGTCGTACAGCTGTTCACGCTGCCAGGCGGCGAAGCTTGCGGTATCGCGCACCCAGCCGCCTTCGACCGCCCACTCCAGGCCCTGTGAGTAGGTAAAGCCCCCCACCGGCAGGCCGGGGCTGGCCAGCTGCAGCAGGCGCAGCAGCGCCAGGTCGCTGTTCATCAACCAGCCAACACCAGCGCGGCACCGGCCAGCAAGCCACCGCCAAAGGCCTTCTGCAGGCCGGCATGACGACGCAGCAGGCAACCGACGGCAAAGCCTGCGGCCAGCAACAGACCGCTGACGGTGACAAAGCCGGCGCTGAACTGCCAGAACGCGCTGGGCGTGGCCTCGACGCCGTGGGCCCAGCCATGGAACAGGGCGAACACCGGCATGATCAGCGACAGCAGCAACTGGCGGCTGGGCAGCAGCATGGCGGCGGCAGCCACCAGCAGGGAGCCGAGGATCATCTGCTCCATGCCCACCACATCACCGAACAGATGGCCGCACACCGCGCCGCCGAACATCGCCGCCAGGGTGGCCAGCGGCAGGGCCAGGGTGCGGCCGGTCAGCGCGGCGAGCACGCCGGTGCCGAGCAGCATCAGCAAATGATCGAGGCCGGTCAGCGGGTGCAGCAGGCCGTCCTGCAGCGGGTTGGCGTCGTGGCCTGGGTGGGCGAAGGCCGGCAGGGCCACCATCAGCAACATCAGGGCGAAAGTCTTTTTCATTGTCAGCTCCAGGGTTCAGGAATGGGCTTGCAGGCGCACGAACGGATGGTCGTGGGCATGGCTGTGGCTATGGCTGTGCGGTGCGCTCTGGTAGGCGCCGGCCTCGGGCTCGAACGGCGCCTGCTCGGCCGTAACCGTCAACCCCAGGCCACGCAGCATGTCGTCGAGCACATGGTCGTGCTGGAAACGCAGCAAGCCCGGCTCGATCTGCAACGGCACGTGGCGGTTGCCCAGGTGGTAGGCGGCGCGCGCCAGCAGGTGCGGGTCGCTGCAACGCACGGTCGATACCGCTTCGGGCGCGGCGAGCACACGGATCACCTGGCCGCCTTCGGCATCGGCGAGCAGCTCGCCGCCGCGCAGCAGGTGGCCGCGTTCGAGCATCAAGCCGGCTTCGCGGCCGTCGTCGAGGGTCACGCGCAGGCGGCTCTTGATGCGGCTGTCGACAGTCAGGGTGACGCTGCCGGTCACCGTTTCGGCGTCGGCAAGCCGACGGGTGAGAACGATCATGTTCACTCCTTCAAAACAGGAAATAACGCTGGGCCAGCGGCAGTTCGCTGGCCGGCTCGCACACCAGAAGCTCGCCGTCGGCGCGCACCTGGTAGGTCTGCGCATCCACTTCGATCACCGGTTGCAGGGTGTTGTGGACCATGTGCGCCTTGCGCACCTGGCGGCAGCCGTGGGCCACGCCGATCAGGCTGTGCAGCTTGAGCTCCTCGGGCAGCCCACGGTCCATGGCCGCCTGGGACAGGAAGGTCATGCGCGTGGCATGCCGCGCCGCACCCAGGGCGCCGAACATCGGCCGGTAGTGCACCGGCTGCGGCGTGGGGATCGAGCCGTTGATGTCGCCCATGGGCGCCGTGACGATCATGCCGCCCTTGATCACCAGCGCCGGCTTGACCGCGAAGAACGCCGGCGCCCACAGCACCAGGTCGGCCAGCTTGCCCACCTCCACCGAGCCGACCTCATGGCCGATGCCATGGGTCAGCGCCGGGTTGAGGGTGTACTTGGCGATGTAGCGCTTGACCCGGAAGTTGTCGCTGTAGCTGCTGTCCGGCGCCAGCGGGCCGCGGCGCAGCTTCATCTGGTGCGCCACCTGCCAGGTACGCAGCACCACCTCGCCGACCCGGCCCATGGCCTGGGAGTCGGACGAGGTCATGGCGAAAGCGCCCATGTCGTGGAGGATGTCCTCGGCGGCGATGGTCTCGCGGCGGATGCGCGATTCGGCGAAGGCCACGTCCTCGGCGATGCTCGGGTCCAGGTGGTGGCAGACCATCAGCATGTCCAGGTGCTCGTCGACCGTATTGACGGTGTACGGCAGGGTCGGGTTGGTCGACGACGGCAGCACGTTGGCCTGCCCCGCCGCGCGGATGATGTCCGGGGCATGGCCACCACCGGCGCCTTCGGTATGGAAGGTGTGGATGGTGCGGTCACCGATGGCGGCCAGGGTGTCCTCGATGCAGCCGGACTCGTTCAAGGTGTCGGTGTGGATCGCCACCTGGATGTCCATCTCCTCGGCCACGCCCAGGCAGCAGTCGATCGCCGCCGGGGTCGAGCCCCAGTCCTCGTGCAGCTTGAGGCCCACCGCACCCGCGGCGATCTGCTCGCGCAGCGCTTCGGGGCGCGAGGCGTTGCCCTTGCCCAGCAGGCCGATATTGATCGGCAGGCTGTCGGCGGCCTGGAGCATGCGCGCCAGGTACCAGGGCCCCGGGGTGCAGGTGGTGGCGTTGGTGCCGGTGGCCGGCCCGGTGCCACCACCGATGAAGGTGGTGACGCCGCTGGTCAACGCCTCCTCCACCTGCTGCGGGCAGATGAAATGAATGTGCGAGTCGATGCCGCCGGCGGTGACGATCTTGCCCTCGGCGGCGATCACCTCGGTGCCAGGCCCCACCGGCACGGTCACGCCGGGCTGCACATCGGGGTTGCCCGCCTTGCCGATGGCGGCGATGCGCCCGTGCTTGACGCCGATATCGGCCTTGACGATGCCCCAGTGGTCGATGATCAGCGCATTGGTCAACACCAGGTCCATCGCCTCGGCCGCCAGCATCTGGCCTTGGCCCATGCCATCGCGGATCACCTTGCCGCCGCCGAACTTGACCTCTTCGCCGTAGACCGTGAAGTCTTTCTCCACCTCCACCCACAGTGCGGTGTCGGCCAGGCGCACGCGGTCGCCGACGGTGGGGCCGAACATGTCGGCGTAGGCCCGACGGGAAATACGGCTCATGCCTTGTTCTCCAGCGCGCCCATCACCTTGCCCTGGAAGCCATACACCTCACGTTTGCCGGCATAGGCCACCAGCTGCACGGTGCGCGCCTGGCCCGGCTCGAAGCGCACCGCGGTGCCGGCCGGGATATCCAGGCGAAAGCCCAGGGCTGGCGCGCGTTCGAACACCAAGCAGTCGTTGACTTCATAGAAGTGGTAATGCGAACCGACCTGCACCGGGCGGTCGCCATGGTTGGCCACGCTCACACTGACCGTGGAGCGGCCGACGTTGAGCTCGATGTCGCCAGCGGCGACCTGGATTTCTCCGGGGATCATGGGCTGCACCTCAGACAATGGGGTCATGCACGGTCACCAGCTTCGTGCCGTCGGGGAATGTGGCTTCGACCTGGACGTCGTGGAGCATCTCTGGCACGCCATCCATCACCTGTTCGCGCGCCAGCACCTCACGGCCCAGGCTCATCAGTTCGGCTACGGTGCGGCCATCGCGGGCGCCTTCGAGCACCGCCGCGCTGATCAGCGCCACGGCCTCCGGGTAGTTGAGCTTCAGGCCACGGGCCAGGCGCCGTTCGGCCAGCAAGGCGGCGGTGAACAGCAGCAGTTTGTCTTTCTCTCTTGGGGTCAGCTCCATGGCGGCTCTCTTCAAGTTGCCCAGATGCGCGGCGGGCACGGCGCCAGGCCGAGCACGGCCGGGCGCAGCAGGTGCCAGAGGCGCTGCAGGTGGTGTTGCAGGTGTTGGTTGTCGTGGTCGAGCAGGCGGATCACCAGCAACTGCCCGAGCAGGGTCGCGCCGGCTGGCGTGGGCAGTTCGTCGAGCAGTGCGCGCACCTGCTCCAGTACCTGTCCGTCCGCAGGCGCTGCGCAGAAGGTGGCGAGCAGCGGGTGGCCGCCGAGCTTGTCCAGGCGCCCGCCATCGATGCGCAGGCGCTCGTGCAGGCCGGGGTCGTCGGGCAGTTCGATGCGCAGGCGGCTGTCGAGGGCGCCCTGCTCGAACCGTTCGTTCATCACCGGGCGGCCCAGGCACAGGGTCTCCCAGGCCAGCAGGCGGGCGCCGGGTTCCAGGGTGAAACGGCTGTCGAGGCGGGCGCGGGCGCCGTTGAAGAAAATGCTGTCCTGGGGCAGCCACTCCAGGGTGCTGCCGGCCGCCAGGTGAAAGCGCTGCGCCAGCCGCGCGGTCGGGCCGATGCTGCGGTAGAACTTGCTGGCGCCGGGCATGGTCAGCAGCGCATGGCTGCCCGCTTCAAGGTGAATGTCCAGCTCCAGGCGGTCACCGGCGACGATGCCGCCGGGCGGGTGCAGCACATAAACGTGGCACGGGGCGCCCTCGGGGTAGAACGGCCGCTGCACCAAAAGAGGTCCGGCGTGGCGACGCGCACCAAGGCGGGTCACGCCTTCGCGTTTGACGAAGCGCAACTGCAGGTGCGCGCTCCAGCCCGCCTGCTCGTCGTGTGCCGTGTGCGGCTCCGGCAAGGACATCCTAAACCCCCGTCATCCGTGGCCTGGGCCGCTCTGGCGTGGCGATTCGAGCGCCATGCCAGGGCGTCTGCCTGACCAATCGATCAAAATTCTTGAACGGGATGTTGCAGGTTGCAGGCCAAGTAATCAGATGAATCCGAATGAATTTTCCTACGATGTATTCAATCGACGCTGCCACGGGCCTCGCCCTGCGCAAATGCGGGGCAAACACGCGCCCTCAAGCGGTGCCGACGGCGTTACACTGGCGCCCCAGGAAAACGCACAGCACAGGAGTTCCGATGCAATTCGCCCCCGCCATCCCCATCCTGCGAATCTTCTCGGTCGACAAGGCCCGGGAGTTCTACCTGGACTTCCTCGGTTTCACCCTCGATTGGGAGCATCGCTTCGCCCCGGACCTGCCGCTGTACATGCAGATCCACCGCGACGGGCTGATCCTGCACCTCTCCGAACACCACGGCGACGCCACCCCCGGCTCGGCGATTTTCGCCCGGGTCGAAGACCTCAAGGCCCTGGAGCAGGAACTGCTGGCCAAGCAGTACGGCTACTCCCGCCCACACGCCGAAAAGGTCGACTGGGGCCTGGAAATGACCATTGCCGACCCGTTCGGCAATCGCCTGCGTTTCTGCCAGCAGATCGACGACGCCTGATGGCCGGCAACAAACGCGCGCTGGCGCGCCTGGAACGGGAAATGGTCGCCTGCCTCACCGAGGCCTGCGCCATCGCCCAGGCCGAGATCGTCGGCTTTGCCTGGCTCACCCACCAGGTCGACCTCGACGACTTCCCCGCCAGCCTGCGCATCACCTGGGTGTTCACTGACGACACGGCCAAGGCCGATGCCCTGGCCGGTGCGGCCAAGGCACGGATACTGGCGCTGACCACCCAGGCGCTGGCCGAGGCCGGTGTGCAGCTGGACCATGTGGCGTGGCATGTGCGCTATGACAGTGAAGAAGCTTGCTGGCGTGACCAGGGTGGGGACTGGAATCGGCGGCTGCGCTGACTACGCATGCAGGCTGTCGGGTGCCTGCCGAGGTTATTGCAGCGCCTATGAGATCGAGCGCCGCGCGGGCGGCGCTCGATCTTGAGGGCGCTGCAAAAACACCGACGAACACCTGGTGGCCTTCACTCAATATCCCGGCAAGGATCCAGTGGCCCAACTCAAATCCCGAACCAACCCAGAACCAAGCCGCCGCCCAGCCGTGCGCCCGGCCAATTCGTGACTGGCCGTTTCCGATCCGCGCCGGATGTATTAAGGTGGCGTGGTGCGCATATAACAGCAGCCCGCCGTGTTCGGGCTTTGAGCTATGAGGGTGTCATGAGCAACGCAAGCATTAACTGGGACAAGCTGGGCTTCGACTACATCAAGACCGACAAGCGTTACCTGTCCGTATGGCGTAACGGCGAGTGGGACAAGGGCACCCTGACCGACGACAACGTGCTGCACATCAGTGAAGGCTCCACCGCCCTGCACTATGGCCAGCAGTGCTTCGAGGGCCTGAAGGCCTACCGTTGCAAGGACGGTTCGATCAACCTGTTCCGCCCCGACCAGAACGCCGCGCGCATGCAGCGCAGCTGCGCCCGCCTGCTGATGCCGCACGTGCCCACCGACGTGTTCATCGAGGCCTGCAAGCAAGTGGTCAAGGCCAACGAGCACTTCGTTCCGCCGCACGGCAAGGGTGCCCTGTACCTGCGCCCGTTCGTGATCGGCACCGGTGACAACATCGGCGTACGCACCGCGCCCGAGTTCATCTTCTCGATCTTCGCCATTCCGGTGGGTTCGTACTTCAAGGGCGGCATGAAGCCGCACAACTTCCAGATTTCCAGCTTCGACCGTGCCGCCCCCCAGGGCACCGGCGCAGCCAAGGTCGGTGGCAACTATGCCGCCAGCCTGCAACCAGGTGCCGAAGCGAAGAAAGCCAACTTCGCCGACGCCATCTACCTGGACCCGCTGACCCACACCAAGATCGAAGAGGTCGGTTCGGCCAACTTCTTCGGCATCACCGCCAACAACGAGTTCGTCACCCCGAAATCGGCCTCGGTACTGCCGGGTATCACCCGCCTGTCGCTGATGGAACTGGCGCAATCGCGCCTGGGCCTGACCGTGATCGAAGGCGATGTCGAGATCAACAAGCTCGACCGTTTCATCGAAGCTGGCGCCTGCGGCACCGCCGCGGTGATCACACCGATCGGCGGCATCGAGTACAACGGCAAGCTGCACGTGTTCCACGACCTGGAGAAGGTCGGCCCGGTCACCCAGAAGCTCTACAACGAGCTGACCGGCATCCAGAGCGGTGACGTCGAGGCACCGGCTGGCTGGATCGTCAAGGTCGCCTGATCCGGCGCTTTGACATGAACGGGGCAGGCCAGCGATGGCCTGCCCCGTTTTCGTTTCTACGCACATCCGGCAACAATCTGTAGGCATTTCCCGCACCAAGCAGTGAACCTGCCTACAAAAAAACGGTCTTTCGCTGACGGTCAATTCACCCGACCGGATCGCCGGCCCAGTCATCGGGCCTTCTTTTGCCCTGTATCAGCGAAGACCACCATGCCAGACAAGCAGCCCGCCACCTCCGCCCGCCCCGCCCTGCGCGGCGGCCTGATCGCCGCCCTGATCGCCCTCGCCGCCCCGGTACACGCCGAAGAGCCGGCCAGTGATGCGCGCTGGGTCAGCGACAGCCTGAGCACCTACGTGCGCAGTGGCCCCACCGATGGCCATCGGATCGTCGGTTCGCTCAAATCCGGGCAAAAAGTCAGCCTGGTGACCAGCCAGGGTAACTACAGCCAGGTGCGCGGCCAGAGCGGCGACCTGGTGTGGATCCTCAGCAGTGACCTGCAGGCGCTGCCGGGCCAGAGCGAGCGCCTGCCGCAGCTCGATCAGCAGGTGGCCGACCTGTCCGGCCAGTTGAAAACCATCGACGACGGCTGGAAAAGCCGCGTGCAGGGCATGCAGGAGACCCTGGATTCGCGAAAGGCGCTGATCGACGAACTGGAAACCCGCAACAAGGGGCTGAACGAGCAGCTCGCCGAGGCTCAGTCGACCCTGCGCGACACTCAGGCGCGGCTGGGGGATGAGAACAAGCAGGTGATGATGCGCTACATGGTGTATGGCGGCAGCATTGCCGGTGCCGGGTTGCTGCTGGGGTTGATCCTGCCGGCACTGACCCGCGGGCGTAAGCGTAACGACCGGTGGTTCTGATAGAGACGAGAGCAGAACTCGCTTAGGCGGCGGATACCCTGTGGGAGCGGGTTCACCCGCGAAGCAGGCGACTCGGTTATGGCACCGGCTTTGCCGGTGTTCGCGGATAAACCCGCTCCCACAGGCCCCTGCTAACTCAATGAGTTAGTGTTTCCTTGTGTCGCGAAAAGGCTGCGCAGCAGCCCCCAGCCGCCTCAAGCCGAACGGTTGGTCACGCCAAAAGGCACATGCACCGACGGCACCACGGTACTGGTGCTCTTCAAATGCCCGGACTGATCATCGAAGAAGATGTGCGGCTTGAGCACCTGCAGTACCCGGCGTTTCTCGATGCCACCAAGGAAGAACGCATCGTTGGCCATCACCCCCCAGCTCTTCAAGGTATTCAACGCCCGCTCATGGGACGGCGCGTTGCGCGCAGTGACGATCGACACCCGCAGGCGGTTCTCGTAACCGGGGTGGTCAAGCTTGAACCGCTCCTCCGCCGCCTGGATCCGCGCGATGCGCACGAAGAACTCCTTCAGCGGCCCGGGGTTGTGCGGCTGGGTCTTGTTCAGCACCTCGTGGGCATGGAAGCTGCCCAACCCGCCGGACTGCATCACCGCCTCCGACTCGTCCCCGGCCAGCACGCCATCGAAGTCGAAGGCGATGCGCAGGTTGTCGTCGCTTTCATCGTCATCGAACTGCGAGTCGAGCACCTGCCCGGCCGGGTAACCGGCCTGGATCGCCGCGTCCACATGCTGCTTGTCGGCGGACAGGAACAGCGCGATGTTCAGTGCCGGAATGTATTCATAAGGCGAGCGGCCCTGGGTGAAGATCGCCCGGGTCATGTTCAGCCCGTAATGGCCGATGGTCTTCATCACCCTCAGACCGGTGTCAGGGTCGTTCTGCGACAGCAGCACCACCTCCACCAGCGGGTCCTCCGGGTCATCGCGCAGGTCATTGAGCGCTAGCAGCCGCTTGATGAATGGGTAGGCGATGCCCTTGCCCAGCGGCACATCCAGGTGCTGCTCCTGGTACTTGCGGTACTGCGCCTCGCCGTCGCGGCGGAACACCGCATCGGCTTCGCTAAGGTCGAACACCGCGCTTGACGCGACGCCAATCACCAGGCGGTCGTCCAGTTCGAAGGGCATGCTGGGTTCCTTGTCTTGTAGGGCAGATGTTCAGGCGTCGCTGCGCCCCTGCAGGCGCGACGACCAGTCTTCGACCTGGCGTTGCGCCAGGCGCTTTTCCAACGTGCGCCGCCAGTTCGGCACCAGCGGCAGCGCCAGGCATTGCTGCAACAACTCAGGCTCCAGGCATTTGTCGAACAGCACCGCCGACAGACGCGCCACCGACCACTGGCCATGGGGACGCTCGACCAGCTGCAGGGTGTCGCCCGCCTGCACCACGCCCTCCTCCACAACCCGGTAGTACCAGCCGGTGCGCCCGCTCTGCTGCACCCGCAGGGCCATCTGCGCCACATCGAAACGGTCGTTGAGTTTCCAGCACGGCATGCGCCCCTGGGAGATTTCCAGCAAGGCAGTGCCAACACGGATGCGGTCGCCCAGGCAAACATCGGCCTCGGTCCAGCCGGTGCTGCTGAAGTTTTCACCGAAGGCGCCGGGCTGCGCCAGCAGCGGATGCTCGCCCAGCTCGGCGGCCCACTCGGCGTAATGCTCACGGGGGTAGTGATGAATGGCTTTCTCGACCCCGCCGTGTACGCGCAGGTCACCCTGTTCGTCACCCGCGATACCGAGCGCGGTCACCTGCAAGGCACCCTGGCGGGGGTGCTTGTCGATAGCACTATGGGAGCCTGGGCGGGTGAAGGGCCGGGCGATACCGGTGAGCAGGCTGTCGAGGCGCGGGCTGGGCGGGATCATGGGGAGCTCTCGTGAGATGACTCAAGCGAGCTTACACGAGACCCCGCGCCCTCCCAAAGGCTCCTGGCTACTTGCCGCGCGCTTTGTTGTAGATGGTCTTGGCACGGTCGGCCGAGGCCTGACACTTCGCCATGTCACCACTGGCCTTGGCGGCCTTGGCCTCCTTGAGCAGCTCATGGTAGTCGTGCGCCATGCCGCCATGCAGCGCCTGGCCATCGGTTTTGCTGATGTACTCCAGGTCATTGATCTTGGCATCACAGTTGGTCGCCGCGCTGTCCTCGGCCTGTGCGGCAAAACTCAGTACCGAGGCAATCACTAGCAGTGTCATGGATTTCATGGAGCGTTCTCCTGGGAAATAACCGGACTGCTGAAAGGTCGGCGGCACAACGCGCCGACGCAGCGACAAGAATAGTGCTGCAACGCACGCCCTGCGCGGCCTTCAGCCAAACGGCAGAGGCCGCTCGCTTACCAGGAAATCAATGAACACGCGCACCTTCAATGGCATGTGCCTGGCCTGAGGGTAAACCAGCATGAAGGGCCGCGTGGTGCCGCCGAAATCCGCCAGCACCTCCACCAGCTCACCGCTGTCCAGGGCGTCCTGCACGGTGAACCGGTAGGCCTGCATCAGGCCGCCGCCGTGGCGCACCAAGGTGCTGGTGGCAAGGAAGTCGCCCAGGCAGGTGAAGGCGCCCTGGGTATCCAGCTCGATCAACTGCCCATCGCGCTGGAAGCTCCACGGCGGGCGGCGGCCACTGCTGGGCATCTCGAACTGGATGCAGTCGTGCCCGGTCAGGTCATCCGGCGTCTGCGGCACACCCGCCCGAGCCAGGTAGCCCGGGGTGGCGACGATCACCAGCTCGGCGTCTTCCAGGCGCCGGGCCACCAGCCGCGAATCGGCCGGGGCGCGGCCGCGGATGGCCAGGTCGAACTGCTCCTCGGCGAAATCGACATTGCGGTTGCTGACGTGCACATCCACCAACACCTGCGGATAGCGTTCGCGAAAGCGCGGCATCAGCGGCAGCAGGCGGTGGTGGGCGTAGGGCGTCGGCGCGCTGATGCGCAGCCGGCCGCTGGGCTCGAGCTGCCCACCCGCCACCTGCCGCTCGGCCTCCACCAGTTGCCCCAGGGCCTGGCGGCATTGCTGGTAGTAGGCTTGCCCGGCCTCGGACAGGCGCATCTGCCGGGTGGTACGCACGAACAGGCGCACCCCCAGGCGCTCTTCCAGGCGCGCCACCGAACGGCTCACGGCGGCGGGCGTGACACCGGCCTGCGTGGCCGCCTCGGTGAAACTGCCGGCATCGGCGGCAAGGCAGAACAGCTCCAGGCTGCCCAGTTGCAGGTCATCGAAATGGCGGGTCATGGCGGCTCGATTAATTACACGGTGTATCGATTGAAATGCCATGCGCCTCATTTTTCAAGCGAGCGTTGCAACTTACAGTGATTCCACACCGAGCCTCGGCTCACCCAACTGGAGATCACACCATGAGCAACCCACGCACCGTCATCATCACCGGCGCATCCAGCGGCCTGGGCTTCGCCCTCGCCCAGGCCTTCCTCGAACGCGGCGACAACGTGGTCGGCAACGCCCGTAGCCAGGCGCGCCTGGACGCCGCCGCCGCGCAGTTGGGCAACCCGGCCGGGTTCGTCGGCGTGGCCGGCGACATCGCCGAAAAAGCCACCGCCGAGCGCCTGTTCGCCACCGCGCTGGAGGCCTTTGGCCGGGTGGATATCCTGGTCAACAATGCCGGCATCTTCATCCCCAAGCCTGTGGTGGACTACAGCGAAGCCGACGTCGATGCGATGGTCGGTACCAACCTCAAAGGTTTCTTCTACCCTTCCCAGGCCGCCGCACGGGTCATGCAGCAACAAGGGCACGGGCACATCATCGCCATCACCGCCTCGATCGCCCTGCAACCCGATACCCGGGTGCCGGCGCTGCTGCCTGTGCTGGTCAAGGGCGGCCTCAACCAGGCGGTCAAGGGCCTGGCCCTGGAACTGGCGGGCAGCGGCGTGCAGGTCAACGCCGTGGCCCCGGGGATCATCGACACCCCGTTGCACAGCGGCCATGTCGAAGGCCTGGGCGCACTGTCGCCGAGCGGCCGTACCGGCACACCGCAGGATGTGGTGGGCGCCGTGCTGTACCTGACCGACGCACGCTTCGTCAGCGGCGTCATCCTGCCCGTCGACGGTGGCAGCACCGCCGGCACCTGGCACTGAACAACCAGAGGATCGCACCATGCCCTATGTCCATATCCGCGTCACCGATGAAGGCGTCAGCGCCGACCATAAACGCCAGTTGATCGAAGGCACCACGCGACTGTTGCAGGAGGTACTGGGCAAACCGCCGGCCAGCACCTTCGTGGTGATCGAGGAGGTGCCCACCGACAACTGGGGGGTGGGCGGCGAGACCGTCACAGCGGTGAGGCAGCGTGAGCGGGGCTGAAGGCTGAAGCCTGGGTTACTGGCGCAGTTTGTCCAGCGCCTCCAGCACATGCGCCGTCGCCCGCTCCACCTCACCTTCGCGGCAGGCGATGCCCAACTGCCGCCATAACCCCGGCCGCAACGGCCGCCGTGCAATACGCGGGTCATGCTGCTGCATTTCGCCCTCCTGGGGCAGCAGCGTGGCCCCGTAGCCCGCCGCCACCAGGCTCTTGATCGCGTCGTTGTAGTTCAGCTCGATACGCGCATCTGGGTAGAGCCCGGCAGCCGCGAACCACTCGGCGGTCACCCGTGACAACTGGGTGGTGCTGTCGTTGAGGATCAGCGCGCGCCCGGCCAACCAGGCTGGGGTGACCCGCGCCGGCGGGCGCCAGTCTGCGGGCACGTAGGCCATGATCGGGTCACGCCGCCAGGGCGTCAGTTTCAAGCCTTTGCCCGCCACTTGCGGCAGCGCGACCAGGCCTATGTCCAAGCTACCCTCGCGCAACCGCGCCAATGAAGCCTGCGAGGTAAGCACCTGAACCTGCACATCGATGCCCGGATGGTCTACCCGCAACGTTTCAAGAGCCTGCGGCAGCAAATGGGCGATGGCACCCGTCGAGGCCCCTAGCCGCACCCGGCCAGTCAGGCCCTCGACCTGGCGGCGCACCTCTTCCAGCGCCTGGTCGGCGTCGGCCAGCAGCCGTCGGGCGCGGGCCAACAGGGTTTCACCGATGGCGGTCGGCCGTACCTGGCCACGGGTGCGGGTAAGCAAGGGCGCGCCGATGCGGGCTTCAAGCTCGGCCACATGCAGGCTGATGGTTGGCGGCGCCAGGCTGAGCTGGCGGGCGGCGTCGGCGAACGAGCCGTGCTCGGCAATTACCACCAGGGTGCGCAGGCGGTCGAGGCTGATTTCTCGCATGATCTTGATCATTCAGAATTACTGAAGTTAGCGATCATGATATTCAAATTTTCTTTCGTCCAGCCGCAGGCGAGCATAGGCCCACTCCCCTTTCATCCGGATACCCCTCATGCACCAGCCCCTCGTTTTCATCGACGGAGACCAAGGCACCACCGGCCTGCAGATCCACGCGCGCCTGCACGGCCGCCAAGACCTGCGCCTGCTCACCCTGCCCGAGGCCGAGCGCAAGGACCCCGCGCGCCGCAGCGAGGCGATCAACAGCGCCGACATCGCCCTGCTGTGCCTGCCCGATGACGCCGCCCGCGACGCCGTGGCGACGCTGCGCAACCCGGCGGTGCGGGTGATCGATGCCAGCTCCGCGCACCGCACCACACCAGGCTGGGTGTATGGCCTGCCGGAACTGGACGAGCACCAGGCCGAGCGCATCGCCGCCAGCACCCGTATCAGCAACCCTGGCTGCTACCCCACCGGCGCCATCGCCCTGCTGCACCCACTGGTCAAGGCCGGGCTGCTGCCTGCGGACTACCCGCTGAGCATCCATGCCATTTCCGGCTACAGCGGCGGTGGCCGCGCAGCGGTCGAGCGCCATGAACAGCCCACCGACGGCTACCTGCCAACCTTGCAGTTGTACGGCCTGGAACTGGCGCACAAGCATGTGCCGGAAATCCAGCAGCACGCAGGGCTTAGCGCCCGTCCGCTGTTCGTGCCCGGCTACGGTGCCTATCGCCAGGGCATCGTGCTGAGCATCCCGCTGCAACTGCGGTTGCTGCCAGGCGTCACCGCGCAGCAACTGCAGGCTTGCCTGGAACAGCACTACCAGGGCGCCCGCCACGTGCAGGTGATGCCCTTGCACCTGGAAGGCCCAGCCCTGGCGCTGGACCCGCAGGCGCTGAACGACAGCAATGACCTGCGCCTGGCGCTGTACGCCAACCCCGGGCACGGCCAGGTATTGCTGACCGCGGTATTCGACAACCTCGGCAAGGGCGCCTCGGGCGCCGCGGTGCAGAACCTCGACCTGCTGCTGGCAGGGTTTTAGGCCGCCTGGCAAGGCTGCGCCTTGCATCGCCGGCAAGCCGGCTCCCACAGGGATTACGCCGCCCCCTGTGGGAGCTGGCTTGCCAGCGATGAGGCCAGCACAGGTTGCACGCGCCCAGACGGCGCGCCCCATAGCAGGTAGAATGGCCGCTCCGTATCGTTCCACCCGGAGCCCTGCCCGCGATGTTCATCCTCCGCCGCCTCGACGGCGTGCCGCCCGAATCCTTCCAGAACCAGATCCGCCAGCTGGTGATCGACCATGTCGGCCAGCTCAGCAGCGTCGCCATCAGCCCGGCCAACCCGCTGTACCCGCTGTACCAATACGGCGTCGGCCTTGAGGTGCACCAGTACCTGATGGCCCTGGACGGTACCCGTGGCCTGGCCGTAGAGCTGGCCCTGGCGCTGGATGCCGACGCCCCGGACCAGTTGCTCGGCTTTGCCCTGGCGCTGCCGGCCCAGGACGATGCCCAGGCCTGCAGCCTGGCGTTCCTTGCCGTGCACCAGGACCATCGTCGTCAGGGCATCGCTCGCGCGCTGCTGGATGACCTGCGCAGCCGCTATGCCTGCGTCGAGTTGAGCGCCTTCGCCGAGCAGGTGCCGTGGTTCGAGGCCATGGGCTTGCAGGTGATTGCCAGCGCCGGGCCGCAGGTGCTGATGAGCAGCACCGGGCGTGCCAGCGGGGCGTTGATCGGGCGGTTGGACATTGCGCCGATCTACCAGACGGTCGAGGTGATGCAGATCCATACCTACCTGCTCAACCAGAACGGGGAAGACGTGATGATGGAGGCGGAGCAATCGCGCGATGAGCGGCTGGATGAGTTGGCGGCACAGGCCAAGGAATGTGTGAGGCAGCGGCTGATGCGGCATTGAGGTAGAACGCTGGGGCTGCTTCGCAGCCCTATCGCGGCACAAGGCCGCTCCTACAGGAGATCGCGTTTCCCTGTAGGAGCGGCCTTGTGCCGCGATAGGGGCGCGAAGCGCCCCCGGCATTCTTCAGGCATGCACCCACCGCCGATGCAGGCCACGGGCCAGCGCATCAAGCATGAACCCCAACACCCCGATCAACAGCACCATGGCCATCAGCTCGGAATACGCCAGCCGGTCGCGGGTATCGAGGATGAAATACCCCAGCCCCGCACTGACCCCGAGCATCTCGCACGGCACCAGCACGATCCACAAAATGCCAATGGCCAGGCGCACGCCGGTCAGCACATGACCGATCACCCCCGGCACTATCACCTTGCACAGGGTTTCCCAACGTGTGGCGCTCAAGCTGCGCGAGAGCTGCAACCAGCGCGGATCGAGCTGGCGCACCCCGGCGGCGGTGTTGAGCAGGATCGGCCACAACGCGGCGAAGGCCAGCAGGAAGTAGATCGGCTGGTCGCCCACGCCCATCAGCATCACCACCACCGGCATCCACGACAGCGGCGAGATCATCCGCAAAAACTGAAACGCTGGCGTGGTCGCCGCCTCCAGGTGCCGGTAGCTACCCACCAGCAACCCAAGCGGCACGCCGATCAACAGCGCCAGCAACAGGCCGATCAGGATGCGCTTGAGGCTCACCCAGATATGCCCATACACCTCGCCCTGCCCCAGCAACTCCACCAGGCTCGCCAGGGTGGCCTGGGGCGAGAAGCGCGCCGACAAGCCGTCGGCCGCACCGAACACCTGCACCCCCGCCCACCACAGCAACAGCAGCAGCGCCAGGCCCATAAGGCCCAGGGCGCCATGTACGACATGCCTTTGCATCAGACCGCGAACTCCTCGCTGCGCTGGAAGTTCTCGGCAATGCCGAAGGTCGCCGGGCCGCCCACCGCTGCGATGGCGTTGCGCACGAAGCGGTCGTCGACCAGGTCGCGGGCGACGTGCGCGGGGTCGAGCCCGGCGAGGAAGCCGTTCTCGCCTTCGATCAGGGTGCCCTTCAGGCGCTTGACCAGTTCCTCGGTGTAGCTGGGGTATGGGTACGGCTGGAAGTCGATGCGTTTTTCATCCCACTGCTGGTGCTGGATCGCACCACTGGCGATGTAGCCGGCACGGTCCTCGGCAACAGGCGCCAGCACCTTGGTCAGCACTGCGGGTTCGTGCGGGGTGTACTTGTTGGGGCCGGCCTTGGACAACAGCGCCGCGGCTTCGGCGCGGTGCTCGCGGGTCCATTGCTGGGCCTTGACGATGGCGTTGACCATCTTCTGCGACCACTCCGGGCGGTTGTTGAGGTCGTGCTCGTGCATGAACACCACACAGCAGGCGTGGTTGCGCCACACGTCACCGGTAAAGCGCTGCACGCGGCCGACCTTGAGGTTCTCGGCCAGGGCGTTGAACGGTTCGGCGACGATGTAGCCGGCGATGCGCTTGCTGGCCAGGGCCGGCGGCATGTCCGACGGCGGCAGCACCAGCAGGTTGACCTCGTTGGCGGCCAGCTGCGCGCTGGCCGGTTTCGACACTGGCGTGAGGCCGTTGTCGTTGAGCATCTGTTGCAGCACCACGTTGTGGATCGAATACCAGAACGGGATGGCCACGGTCTTGCCGCCGAGCTGCTTCATTTCGGTGATGTCCGGGGCCACGGTCAGGCCCGAGCCACCGACATGGTTCCACGCCACCACCTTGGCCGGTACCTTGCTGCCATAGCGGGCCCACACGGTCATTGGCGACAACAGGTGGATCACGTTGACCTGGCCGGAAATGAACGCCTCGATCACCTGGGCCCAGCTGCGCAGCAGCACCGGGCGCTCGGCCTTGATGCCTTCGGCCTCGAACAGGCCATTGTTATGCGCCACCAGCAAGGGCGTGGCGTCGGTGATCGGCAGGTAGCCGATGCGCACCGGCGCGTCAGGCTCGGCGGCGGCGCGCGCCTGCAGGCTGGCCAGCAGCGGTACGGCACCCGCGGCGGTGAGCATGGCGCTCAGTTTGAGAAAGTCGCGACGGGACGTGGTGGAGCAGCAGTCATCCATGCACATGGACAGCCTCCGAGGGCAAGGGGGATGGGGTGGGTTCGGCTGTGCGGCTTGCCCGCCGAAGGGTTTTGAGGATCTCGATACGCAACGCGCCCAGTTCCTCGACCCGCTGCGCCCTTGGCTGCGGCAGGTCGATGCGCCATTGGCCGAGGGTGCGCGCCGGGTGGTTGCCCAGTAGCAGCACGCGATCGGACAGCAGCAAGGCTTCGTCGATGTCGTGGGTGATCAGTACGGCAGCGGTGTTGTGGGTAATGATCAGTTGCAGCAACAGTTGCTGCATGTCGGCGCGGGTCACTTCGTCCAGCGCGCCGAATGGCTCGTCCAGCAGCAGCACCTCCGGCTGACGTGCCAGGCAGCGGGCCAGCGCGGTGCGCTGGGCCATGCCGCCGGACAACTGTGCCGGGTACTGGCTGCGGGCATGGCTCAGGCCCACCGCAGCGATGGCGTGGTCGATACGCGCGCGGCGCTCGCTGGCGGCCAGCTTGGGTTGGCGGGCGAAGTCGAGGCCGAAGGCGACGTTCTTTTCCAGGCTCAGCCAGGGCAGCAGGCTGGGGTCCTGGAACGCTACCGCCAGGCGCGGCTGTGGGCCCTGCAGGGCCTCGCCGTGCAGGGTCACGCTGCCACCACGGGGCTGCTGCAGGCCGGCCAGCACCCGCAGCAGGCTCGATTTACCGACCCCGCTGGGGCCGAGGATGGTCACCACTTCGCCCGGCACCAGCGCCAGGTCGAACTGCTCCAGCACAGGCTGCCAGCCGCCCTCGCGCGGGTAACCCAGGCTGATGTCGCGGGCGTCGAGAAGCACGTCGGTCATGCAGCGTTCGCCTGGCGTTGCAGTTCGGCGCGCAGCTGCACCAGGCTCGGTGTGACGATCGGCACGAACGCCGACTCGCGCCAGCGGCGCGCGAAGCTTTCGCCATAGGCGGTGAGGTAAGCCTTGCCACCGCTGGCCTGCAGCTCCAGTTGCACGGCATCGGCAGCGCTTTCGGCGAGGGTAATACGCAGCTTGAACAACGCGGCGGGCTGTTGGAGGAAGCGGCCATCGAGCAGGCCCTGCTTGAGTTCGCCGACGGTGTTCTCCAGGCGCTCCTTGAGCACCTGGCGCGCTTCTTCGAGGAACGAAGCACGGCCGTGCAGGTGCTCCTGCACTTCCTCCAGGGCACGTCGTGCCAGGCCGATGGCCATGCCGCACTGCAGGGCGAGGAAGGCCGGGCGTACCTTGGGCAGGAATTCACGGGCGTTGTCGTGCAGCAGCCAGTCACGGGCCAGCGGCACCTGATGAAAAGCCAGCGCAGCGGTGTTACTCGACTGCAGGCCCATCAACTGCAGGTCGTCGGAGCGCTCCAGGCCTTGGGCATCGGAGGGGATGGCCAGTACGAACGGCGCCCCGCCAGCATCGTCCTCGATGGCTGCAGCCACCACGAAACCGCTCTTGCGCAGGTTGGTCACCCAGTGCAGCCGGCCTTCCAGGTTCCAGCCATCGGCTGCGGGCCGCCCGCGTACCTGTAGCGCCTCGATGCCGGAGAGGAACTTCATGGCATTGGAAAGCCCCGTGGCGCCGGCCAGTTCACCCTTGAGCAACGCCGGCAACAGGCGTTCGCGCAGGGCCTGGTTAGGGCTTTGCAGCAGGTATTCGATGAAGGCACGCTGGCCCCAGCAGACGAAGGCCGCCGCCAGAGAACGGTTGGCGATGGCGGCAATGGCTTCGACCGCCTCGGTGACATCACCGCCCGCGCCGCCGAGGGCGGGGTCGACGCCAATGCGCAGCAGCTGCGATTCGGCGATGTGCGCCAGTACCAGGTGCGGGTCGCACTGGCCCTGGTCGATGGTCTCGGCGTTGGCATCCAGCCATTGACGAAAAGCGCTATCAAGCATGTCCCTACTCCTTTGGTGCGCCGGACACGCCGGCATCGGGCGGTTTAGGCCGAAGGCTGCCAGCGGTATTTGCTCAGCTCGTCATTGAGCGGCGTCTGGGCGAACACATTAGCAAAGTTGCACAGGGTTGCGAGGCTCACGCCCAGAATCACTTCCAGGGCGTTGCCCTCGGTGAAACCGGCCTCGCGGAAGGCCTGGTAGGTCGCATCGCCAACGTTGCCGCGGGTGGCAATGACTTCACGGGCGAACTCGGCCAGGGCTTCGTAACGCGCGTCGGGCAGCTCGCCACGGGCACGCAGGGCATCCACTACCGGCTGCGGCAGCTTGGCCTTGTTCAGCGCCACGGCAGTGTGGCCGGCGACGCAGAAGTCGCAGCCATGCTGGGTGGCGGCGATCAGCTGCACCACTTCGCGCTCGGCCAGGGTCAGCTCGGCCTTGCCGTTAAGTGCCGAGACGGTGACGTAGGTTTCCAGCGCGGCCGGGGCATTGGCCAGCACGCCCAGCAGGTTGGGGATGAAACCGGAGTTCTTCTGTGCGTTTTCGAGGAACGGACGTGCGGCTTCCGGGGCGGTCTGCAGGCTGTGTAGAGTGATGCGCGCGGACATGGAGTGATCTCCTTTGATGTAGGTCGCTACAGTCTGTTGGTTATAAGAAGTAGCATCCATATTCATCAGTCGCCTTTCCTTGCTCCTGAGTCCTTGCATTAGATGATTTCGTCCAGCCACCTTGTCGATTGGTTATTAGAAGGCCTCGAGCTTGACGCCAGCCTGTTCCATGTCGGGCGCTATTGCGGCGGCTGGCACGCCAGCACCCAGGGCATGGGCCGGGCCAGCTTTCACTTGGTGGTGCAGGGGCATTGCTGGCTGCATGTGGACGGCCATGCCGAGCCCGTGCGGCTTGAGTGTGGTGATGCGGTGTTTCTGCTGCGTGACCTGGCGTATCGCTTATCGGGTGACGAGGACGTTACCCACGCCTGCGCACAGCCGCGCCGGGCCATGCAGGCGCTGGACCTGCAGGCCGACGATGGCGTGGGGCTGGTCTGTGGCTTCTTTCATTTCCAGACGGGCTTGTCGTCGCTGATCGTCGAGGGGCTGGCGGACTGGATCCTGCTGCGCGCCAGTGATCCGGCCGGCAGCGCGGCGCGTGCGCTGTTTGGCCTGATTCTCGACGAGTGTCGGCGGGCGCCGCAGCCGTCGCAGACCGTGCTCGAACGGCTCACGCACTTGCTATTCCTTTATGTGCTGCGCCAACAGGTGAACACTGGCCAGTCGCTTGGCGGGTTGGTCGCCCTCGCCCGCCAGCCGGCGTTTGCCGGGCTGCTGGAACGCTTGATAGAGGATCCGGGGCAGGCCTGGACGCTGGAGAGCATGGCGACTTGTGCGGGGCTGTCGCGCTCGGCGTTCTTCAAGCGCTTCAATGAGCTGGCCGGGCAGTCGCCGGGGCAGGTGCTGCTGGCGCTGCGTATGCGCCAGGCCTGTCAGTTGCTCAAGGCGGGTAATACGGTCGAGCAGGTCGGGGGGCGGGTGGGGTATCAGTCG
>NZ_BQHO01000016.1 GCF_021601385.1 Pseudomonas parasichuanensis
GTGATGGGCCACTGTTGCGGGCGCTGCTGGCGACCCTGGCCGATGGCAGCCAGCGCCTGCTGCTGGTGATCCACCACCTGGCGGTGGACGGCGTGTCGTGGCGGATCCTGTTCGAGGACCTGCAACAGGCCTATGAACAACTGAGCCGCGGCCTGCCGCTGGCACTGCCGGGCAAGACCAGCTCGCAGCGCGACTGGGCAGAGCAGCTGCAACGCCATGCTGGCGAAGGCGCCATGGCGCAACTGGCCTACTGGCAGGCGCAGGCCGCTGATGTCAGCGCCGAACTGCCGTGGGATCGCGCCGAAGGCGGCCAGGCCAACCGCGATGGCAGCACGGTCTATTCGCGCCTGGACAAGGCCACCACCCGCCGTCTGTTGCAGGAGGCGCCGGCGGCCTACCGCACCCAGGTCAACGACCTGCTGCTGACCGCGCTGGCCCAGGTGATCTGCCGCTGGACCGGCCAGCCACACACCTTGGTGCAGTTGGAAGGCCACGGCCGCGAAGACCTGTTCGACAGCATCGACCTGACCCGCAGTGTCGGCTGGTTCACCAGCGTGTTCCCGCTGCGGCTGACCCCGGCCGCAGGCCTGGGCGATTCGCTCAAGGCGATCAAGGAACAGCTGCGGGCAATCCCGGACAAGGGCCTGGGCTTCGGCGTGCTGTCGCGCCTGGCGCCAGCGCCGGTGCGCGCGCAGTTGGCCGGCTTGCCGGTGCCGTCGATCACCTTCAACTACCTGGGCCAGTTCGACGCCAGTTTCGAGGCCGGCGAGGCGGCGTTCTGGCTGCCGTGCGACGAGGCCCGTGGCGCTGAACAGGATGCCGGCGCGCCGCTGGGCAACGCCCTGAGCCTCAATGGCCAGGTGTTCGACGGCGAACTGAGCCTGGGCTGGAGCTTCAGCGATGCACGGTTCGACCACGCGACCATTCAGGCGCTGGCGGATGCCTACAGCCAGGCCTTGGCGGCCTTGGTCGAGCACTGCTGCCAGCCTGAGGCCGGTGCGCTGACACCGTCGGATGTGCCGTTGGCGCAACTGACCCAGGCGCAACTGGATGCGCTGCCGCTGGCCGCCGCCAGCGTGCAGGACCTGTACCCGCTGTCGCCGATGCAGCAGGGCATGCTGTTCCACAGCCTCTACGAGCAGGCCAGCGGCGACTATGTCAACCAGCTGCGGGTGGACATCGATGGCCTCGACCCGGCGCGCTTCCATGTCGCCTGGCAGGCCACGCTGCAGGCCCATGACATCCTGCGCACCGGCTTCCTCTGGCAGGGCGGGCTGAGCCAGCCGCTGCAGGTGGTACTGCGCGAGGCCGAGGTGCCGTTTGCCGTGCATGACTGGCAGGCGCGTACCGACCTTGACGCCGACCTGGATGCCTTGGCCGTGGCCGAACGCCTGCAAGGCTTCGACCTGCAGCAGGCGCCATTGCTGCGTGTGCAACTGATTGCCCGTGGCGCCGGCCGTTATCACCTGCTGCTGACCCATCACCACATCCTGCTCGACGGCTGGAGCCACTCGCAGCTGATCGGTGAAGTGTTGGCGCGCTATGCCGGCGAGCAGACGCCGCCGGCGGCCGGGCGTTACCGCGACTACATCGCCTGGCTGCAACGCCAGGACAGTGCTGCGCTCGAAGCGTTCTGGCGCGCGCAACTGGCCGAGCTGGAGCAGCCCACCCACCTGGCACCCGCCCAGCGTGCTGGCAACGCGGTGGCCGTCGAAGGGCATGGCGAACACCATGCGCTGCTCGACGCGGTGGCCACTGCGCGCCTGGCCAGCTTCGCCCGTGAGCAGAAGGTCACCCTCAACACCCTGGTGCAGGCGGCCTGGCTGTTGCTGCTGCAGCGCTATACCGGCCAGCAGAGTGTCTGCTTCGGTGCCACGGTGGCCGGGCGCCCGGCAGAGCTGCCGGGCATGGAGCAGCAGATGGGGTTGTTCATCAATACCCTGCCGGTGATCGCCACACCGCGTGCGCAGCAGACCGTGGGCGACTGGTTGCAGGCCGTGCAGGCGCGCAACCTGGCCTTGCGCGAGTTCGAACACGCACCGCTGTTCGAGATCCAGCGCCTGGCGGGCCAGGGGGGTGGCGCGCTGTTCGACAACCTGCTGGTGTTCGAGAACTTCCCGGTGTCCCAGGTGCTCGAGCAGGCGGCGCCGCAGGCCCTGGGCTTTGGCGCGGTGAGCAATCACGAACAGACCAGCTACCCCTTGAGCCTGGCGGTCAACCAGGGCGAGCAGATCGCCCTGCATTACCGCTACGCCCTTCAGGCGTTCGACGCCCAGGCCATCGAGCGCCTGGCCGGGCACCTGGGCAACCTGCTGCAGGCCATGGCGGCCTCGGCGCAACAGGCCCTGGGCGAAGTATCCATGCTCGATGCCGCGGAACAGGCGAGCCTGCGCGAAGCTGGCAACGACACCGCCGTGGAGCACCGCCTGGACCTGAGCATCCCGGCCCAGGTCCAGGCCCAGGCCGCGGCAACCCCGGATGCGATCGCGCTGGTGTTTGGCGAACAGGTGCTGAGCTACCAACAGCTCGATTGCCTGGCCAACCAGTGGGCCCATCGCCTGCAGGCGGCGGGCGTTGGCCCGGACGTGCTGGTGGGGGTGGCGGCCGAGCGCAGCCTGGAGACGGTCGTGGCCTTGCTGGCGGTACTCAAGGCCGGCGGCGCCTATGTGCCGCTGGACCCGGACTACCCGCGCGAGCGCCTGGCCTACATGATCGAGGACAGCGGTATCAAGCTGCTGCTGACCCAGGCACAGGTACGCGAGCAATTGCTGGTGCCGGCAACGCTCGAATGCCTGCTGCTGGACCAGCCGTTGACGGGCTACCCGGTGCATGCCCCGGCGCTGGCCTTCGCTGGCGAGCAACTGGCCTATGTGATCTACACCTCCGGCTCGACCGGCAAGCCCAAAGGGGTGGCGGTGCGGCATGCCGGCTTGTGCAACCACATGGCCTGGATGCGTGAACTGCTGCCCTTGAGCGCGGACGACCGGGTGCTGCAGAAGACCGCACTGAGCTTCGACGCGTCGGTATGGGAGTTCTGGCTGCCGTTGATCAGCGGTGCCCAGCTGGTGCTGGCCGAGCCTGGCCAGGCCCAGTCGCTGACGCGGCTGTGGCAGCAGGTCGAGGCACAAGGCATCACTGTGCTGCAGTCGGCGCCGTCGTTGTTGCAGGCCCTGCTGGGGCAGGCCGACCCGCGTCAGCTGGCGAGCCTGCACACCATACTGTGCGGCGGCGAGGCGCTGACCGCGCAGTTGTGCGAACAGTTGCGCGCGCGTTGGCAGGGCCGCCTGATCAACCTGTACGGGCCGACCGAGGCGACCATCGACAGCACCGCGTACGAGGTGGAGCAGCAGGTGTCGATGCCGGTGCTGCCTTTGGGCCGGCCGATCGACAACGCCACCGCCCATGTGCTGGATGCGGCGCTGCAGTTGTGCCCGGCCGGTGTGCCTGGTGAGCTGTACATCGGTGGCGAGGGCCTGGCCCGGGGCTATCACCAGCGTGCTTCGCTGACCGCCGAGCGCTTCGTGCCGGACCCGTTTGCCCGCCAGCCTGGCGCACGCCTGTACCGCAGCGGTGACCTGGTGCGCCGCGGTGAGCAGGGCCTGCTCGAGTACCTGGGCCGCATCGACCATCAGGTGAAGCTGCGCGGCTTGCGCATCGAACTGGGTGAAATCGAGGCCCTGCTGCAGGCGCTGGACGAGGTGCGTGACGCCGTGGTGCTGGCGGTCGAAGGCAGCTCGGGCGTACAGCTGGTCGGCTATGTGGTGCCGGCCGGCACCCGGCCTGGCGATGCCGATGGCCTGCGCGAATCGCTCAAGGCCCAGCTGCGTACGGTGCTGCCGGAATACATGGTGCCGAACCAGCTGGTGCTGCTCGAACAGCTGCCGCTCAACCCCAGCGGCAAGCTGGACCGCCGCGCGTTGCCGGCGCCGGACCTGGCGCCGACGCGCCATGTGGCGCCGCAGAGTGAACTGGAGCAGCACCTGGCGCAGATCTGGGAGCAGGTGCTGGGCGTTGCGCGGGTGGGGCTGCAGGACGACTTCTTCGCCCTCGGCGGGCACTCGCTGCTGGCCACCCAGGTGGTGGTGCGCATCCGTGAGCAGCTGGGCCTGGAGGTGCAGCTCAAGACCCTGTTCGGCGCCAAGGACCTGGGCGCCTTCTGCGAGGCGGTGCAGGCGCTGGATGTCGGCCATGAACCTTTGATGGATGAACTGGCTAAATCTTTGGAGGCCCTTGAACGTTTAACAGGAGATGAGCTTGAGAAGCTAATTTCTGAGTGAAGGGGAGCAGGTGTGAAAGCGTTGATTGAAAGGGTAGGCGAGCTTTCGCCAAAGGAACGCAAGGCCTTGGCGGTGATGCTCAAGCACAAGAACATCAATCTGTTCAGTGTTGCGCCTGTGTTCAAGCGAAAGCCCGAGGAAGCCCTGGAGCTGTCCTATGCCCAGGAGCGGCAATGGTTCCTCTGGCAGATGAACCCCGACAGCAGCGCTTATCACATCAGCGCCGCCCTCAAGCTTAAGGGTGAGCTGGACCTGGCGGCGCTGGATGCCAGTTTCGCCGCCCTGGTGGCGCGCCACGAAAGCCTGCGCACGCGCTTTGTCCAGGACCAGGCGCAGGTGCTGCAAGTGATCGATGCGCCGGCCTGGCCAGGCATGGCGCGTGAGCGCCTGGCGCCCGGCGCGGATGCGGGCGAGCGTCAGGCGCGCCTGCAGGCCTGCATCGAGGCGCAGATCCAGCAACGCTTCGACCTGCAGGCAGGGCCGCTGTTGCGGGTCACGCTGATCGAGGTCGAGGACGACGAGCATGTGCTGGTGCTGACCCAGCACCACATCGTGACCGATGGCTGGTCGATGCAACTGATGATCGACGAGCTGGTCCAGCTCTACGCCGCCAACTGCAGCGGGCAAGCGCCGCAGCTGGCGGCGTTGCCGGTGCAGTACCCCGACTACGCGCTGTGGCAGCGCCAGTGGATGGAGGCGGGTGAGCAGGAGCGTCAACTGGCCTACTGGACGGCACGCCTGGGCGCTGAGCATCCGGTGCTGGAGTTGCCCTTCGACCGGCCACGGCCGGCCGAGCAGAGCTTTCGCGGTGCCAGCGTCGAGCTGCAGCTTGAGCCTGCGCTGTGCCGCGCCTTGCGGCAACTGGCGCAGGCCGAGGGCGTTACCCCGTTCATGCTGCTGCTGGCGTCGTACCAGATCCTCTTGTACCGCTACAGCGGCCAGGCGGACATCCGCGTCGGCGTGCCGGTGGCCAACCGCAACCGCCTGGAAACCGAGCGCCTGATCGGCTTCTTCGTCAACACCCTGGTGCAGCGTGCCGAGGTGCAGGGGCAGCAGTCGTTGCGGGCGTTCCTGCAGCAGGTCAAGGTGGACGCGCTCGGTGCCCAGGCCCACCAGGACCTGCCGTTCGAGCAGTTGGTCGAGGCCTTGCGGCCCCAGCGCAGCCTGAGCCACAGCCCGCTGTTCCAGGTGATGTTCAACCATCAGGGTGGCGCGGCGCCGCGCGCGGCCGCTGCTGCCGTGCAGGTGGGCGGGCTGCGCATCGACAACCTCAAGAGCGAAGGGCACACGGCCCAGTTCGACCTGACCCTGAACATCCTCGAACAGGACGACACGCTGAGCGCCCAGTTCACCTACGCCCTCGACCTGTTCGACGCCAGCACCGCGCAGCGTCTGGCCGGCCACTGGCTGAACCTGTTGCAGGCAATGGTCGACAACCCCGATTGCGCGCTGGACGACCTTGCCCTGGTCAGCCCGGCCGAGGTTGGCGATACCGTGCAGCGCTGGAACGCCACCGCTGTCGACTACCCACTGGAGCAGAGCGTACAGGCGCTGATCCAGGCCCAGGTGGCGGCGACGCCCGAGGCCCCGGCGCTGGTGTTTGCCGGGCGCACCCTGAGCTACGCCCAGCTCGACGCCCTGGCCAACCAGTGGGCGCACCGCCTGCAGGCGGCCGGGGTGGGGCCGGACGTGCTGGTCGGGGTGGCTGCCGAACGCAGCGTGGAGATGGTCGTGGCCCTGCTGGCGGTGCTCAAGGCCGGCGGTGCCTATGTGCCGCTGGACCCGGAATACCCCGAGGAGCGCCTGGCCTACATGATCGAGGACAGCGGCATCCAGTTGCTGCTGACCCAGTCGCAGCTGCGCGAGCAGTTGCCGTTGCCCGAGGCGCTGACCTGCCTGCTGCTCGATCAGCCGTTGTCGGGCTACCCGCACCAGGCACCCCAGGTGCAGGTAACTGGCGAGCACCTGGCCTACGTGATCTACACCTCCGGCTCTACGGGCAAGCCCAAGGGGGCGGGCAACCGCCACCGGGCGTTGACCAACCGCCTGTGCTGGATGCAGCAGGCCTACGGGCTGACCGCCCAGGACCGGGTGCTGCAGAAAACCCCGTTCAGCTTCGACGTGTCGGTGTGGGAGTTCTTCTGGCCGCTGATGACCGGTGCTTGCCTGGTGGTCGCGGCCCCGGGCGTGCATCGCGACCCGGCGCAACTGATCGAGCTGATCCGCCGCGAAGCGGTCACCACCCTGCATTTCGTGCCGTCGATGCTCCAGGCGTTCGTTGCCGACCCGGGCGCGGCCAGTTGCGTCGGCTTGTCGCGGATCATCTGCAGTGGCGAGGCGCTGCCGGTGGATGCCCAGCGTCAGGTCTTCGACAAGCTGCCGGGCGCTGGCCTGTACAACCTGTACGGCCCGACCGAAGCGGCCATCGATGTGACGCACTGGACCTGCCGCGAGGAGGGCCGCGACAGCGTGCCGATCGGTGAGCCGATCGCCAACCTGCAGACCTATGTGCTCGACGCAGGCTTTGGCCCGGCGCCGGTGGGTGTGGTCGGCGAGCTGTACCTGGCCGGTACTGGCCTGGCGCGGGGCTACCACCGGCGCCCGGGGCTTACCGCCGAGCGTTTCGTGGCCAGCCCGTTCGGCGTGGGCGAGCGCCTGTACCGCACCGGTGACCTGGCGCGGTACCGCGCCGATGGGGTGATCGAATACATGGGGCGGATCGACCACCAGGTGAAGATCCGTGGCTTGCGTATCGAGCTGGGTGAGATCGAGGCGCGCCTGATGGAGCTGGAGCAGGTGCGCGAGGCCGTGGTGCTGGCGGTGCCGGGTATCGGCGGCGCGCAACTGGCCGGCTATGTGGTGCCCGCCCGGGCGGCCGCGGACGAAAACGCTGCCGCTGCGCTGCGTGACGCCATCAAGGAGCGCCTGCGCGCGGTGCTGCCGGACTACATGGTGCCGGTGCACCTGATGCTGCTCGAGCAGTTGCCCCTGAGCCCCAACGGCAAGCTGGAACGCCGCGCCTTGCCGCGGCCTGTGGTGGGGCAGGCGCAACAAGCCTATGTGGCGGCGCACAGCGAACTGGAAAAGGCCCTGGTGGCGATCTGGCAAGACGTGCTCAAGCTCGAACGGGTCGGGGTGCACGACAACTTCTTCGAGCTCGGTGGCGATTCGATCATTTCCATCCAGGTGGTCAGCCGTGCGCGGCAGGCCGGTATCCGCTTCACGCCCAAGGACCTGTTCCGTCACCAGACGGTTCAGGGCCTGGCCAGCGTGGCGCGGGTCGACAGCGGCGACGCCGAGGCCGAGCAGGGGCCGCAGCAGGGCAGCACGGCATTGCTGCCGATCCAGCAGGCGTTCTTCGAGATGCCGCTGGCGCAGCCGGCACACTGGAACCAGTCGGTGCTGTTGCGCCCGACCCAGGTGCTCGACGCCGACGCCCTGGGCAAAGCCCTGCAAGCGTTGCTGGTGCAGCACGATGCCTTGCGCCTGGGGTTCGTCCACGGTGCCCAGGGCTGGCAGGCGCAGTTCCGCCCGAGTGCGTCGCTGGGGGCGGTGCTGGAGCGGGCCGAGGGGCTCGATGTCGACGGCCTGGAGGCACTGGCCAACCAGGTGCAGCGCAGCCTCGACCTGGCCAACGGGCCGCTGGTGCGCGCCGTGCTGGTCAATCTTCAGGAGGGTGGCCAGCGCTTGCTGCTGGTGATCCACCACCTGGTGGTGGATGGGGTGTCCTGGCGGGTGCTGTTCGACGACCTGCAGGTGGCCTACCGCCAAAGCCTGGCTGGCCAGCCGGTGGACCTGGGGCCACGCACCCACTCGGTCAAGGCCTGGGCCGACCACCTGCAGGCCTACGCCCGCAGCGAGGCGGGGCATGCGGAGCTGGCCTACTGGGCGCAGCTGCGCGATGTGCAGGTCAGCTGGCCGGCCGCAACCCCGGCTGAACCGCTGCTCAACCGGCACGCCGCCAGCACCCAGGTACGCCTGGATGCCGCGCTGACCCGGCAGTTGCTGCAGCAGGCCCCGGCGGCCTACCGCACGCAGATCAACGACCTGCTGCTGACCGCCCTGGCTCGTACCCTGGTGGAATGGACCGGCGATGCCGATGCCCTGGTACAGCTAGAAGGCCACGGCCGCGAGGCCTTGTCCGACGACATCGACCTGACGCGCACCGTCGGCTGGTTCAGCTCGCTGTTCACGGTCAGGCTGACGCCGGCCGCCGACCTTGGGGCGTCGATCAAACAGGTCAAGGAGCAGCTCAGGGCCATCCCGCAGCGGGGTGTCGGGCTCGGTGCGCTGCGCTGCTATGGCGAACCCTCTGTGCGCGAGGCCTTGGCGTTGCTGCCGCAGCCGCGCGTGACCTTCAACTACCTGGGCCAGTTCGACGGCAGTTTCGATGAACAGGACGGTGCGCTGTTCGTGCCGGCCGGCGAGTCCAGCGGCCAGGAGCAGGGCGACGATGCCCCGCTGGGCAACTGGCTGACCATCAACGGCCAGCTGTACGGTGGCGAGCTCAGCCTGAACTGGACCTTCAGCCGGCGCATGTTCGAACCGGCGGTGATCGAGCAACTGGCGGCACGCTACATTGCAACGCTCAGCGAGCTGATCCGCTTCTGTGTGGCGTTGCCCACGCGTGGCGCGACGCCCTCGGACTTCCCGCTGTGCGGCTTGAGCCAGGCACAGCTGGAGCAGTTCCCCGGCGCGCTGGAGGCGGTGGAGGATATCTACCCGCTGTCGCCGACACAGCTGGGCATGCTGTTCCATACCCAGGAATCGGCGGCCAACCTGTACATCAACCAGACCAGTGTCGAGGTCAAGGGCCTGGACATCGACGCCTTCATTGCGGCCTGGGACCAGGTGGTGGCGCGTCACGAGATCCTGCGCACCGGTTTCTGGACCGGCAATGGCCTGGCCGAACCGCTGCAGGTGGTGTACCGCCAGGCACGCATGCCGGCGCGGCGCCTGGACTGGCGTGGCCAGGGTGCCCAGGCAGGGGCGCTGCAGGCGCTTGCGGTGCAAGAGTGCGAGCGCGGCTTCGAGCTGCTCGAGGCGCCCTTGGCGCGGCTTACCGTGGTCCGCCTGGACGACCAGACCTGCCAGCTGATCTGGACCAGCCACCATATCCTGATGGATGGCTGGAGCAATTCGCGCCTGATGGGCGAAGTATTCGAAAGCTATGCCGGCCACCCACTGCCGGCCAAGCGCGGGCATTTTCGCGACTACATCGGCTGGTTGCGTGAGCAGCCGCAGGCCCGCCTTGAGCAGTTCTGGAAGCCTCGCCTGCAAAACCTGGAGGGCGCCACCAGCCTCAGCGCCAGCCTGGCCCTGCCGGCCGATACCCAGCGTGAGGGCCATGCGGCCCTGTACCTGGACTGGGACGAGCAGCGCACTCGGCAGCTCAAGGCCGTGGCCCAGCAGTTGCGCGTGACACCGAACACCCTGGTGCAGGCGGCATGGCTGCTGCTGTTGCAGCGCCATACCGGGCAGGACACGGTGTGCTTCGGGGCCACCGTGGCCGGGCGCCCGGCCGAGCTGCCGGGTTCGGGCGAGATGCTGGGGCTGTTCATCAACACCTTGCCGATTGTCCAGACGTTGTCCGAGCACAGTGTCGTCAGTGAATGGTTGCAGGCGTTGCAGGCCTGGAACCTGGAAGTGCGCGACCACGAGCATGCCTCCCTGGCCGAGATCCAGCGTTGGGCGGGGCAGGGTGGGGCTGGGTTGTTCGACAGCATCATCGTGTTCGAGAACTATCCGGTGGATGAGCGCCTGGCCGAGGCCCAGGACCAGCACCTGCAGTTCGGCAAGGCCAGTTCGCGCGATGTCACCAACTACGCCATGGACCTGGCGGTGCACCTGGGCGACACCCTGAAGATCGAGTTCCTCTACCTGCTGGGGCGCTTCAGCGAAGCCTCTGTGGAGCAGGTTCGCGCCAGCTTCGAAACCCTGTTGCAGGCGCTGCTCGATCAGCCGCAGGCGCGCCTTGGCAACCTCGGGATGCTGGGGCAGGCGGGGCAGCAGGCACTGCGCCAGGCCAACCGGCTGGAGGGCCAGGACAGCACGCAACTGCTGGCGGCACGCATCGCCCGGCACAGCCGCGAGCGGCCCGACCAGGTGGCCCTGGTGTGTGCCGGGCAGCAACTGACCTACGCACAGCTGGAGCAGCGCGCCGAGCTGTTGGCCGACCTGCTGGTGCAGCGCGGCGTGGGGCCGGAAGTGCGTGTGGCGGTGGCGCTGGAACGCTCGGTGGAGATGATCGTGGCGTTCTATGCGGTGATGAAGGCCGGCGGCGCCTATGTGCCGCTGGACATCAGCTACCCCCGCGAGCGGCAGGCCTGGATCCTGCAGGACAGTGCCGCCAGCGTGCTGCTTACCCAGCGCTGCGTGCGTGAGCAGTTGCCGGCCAGTGCCGGCGCCAGGGTGCTGGAACTCGATGACCTGGCCACCCAGGTAGCGGCTGAGCGAGCGCCGCGGGCGCCGCTGCTGGCGGGCAACCTGGCCTACCTCATCTACACCTCGGGGTCGACGGGCCAGCCCAAGGGTGTGGCGGTGGCCCATGGGCCGCTGGCGATGCATTGCCAGGCGATCGCCGAGCGCTATGGGATGGACGCGCAAACACGCGAGCTGCTGTTCATGTCGTTTGCCTTCGACGGTGCCCAGGAGCGTTGGCTGACCACGCTAATGGGCGGTGGCCGCCTGGTGATCCGCCCGAATGAGTTGTGGACACCGGAACAGACCTGGCAGGCCTTGCATGAGCAGGCGATCGATATCGCCTGTTTCCCGCCGGCCTATCTGCAGCAGTTGGCCGAGTACGCCGAAGGTCGTGAGCCGCCGGCAGTGCGCATCTACTGCTTCGGTGGCGACGCCGTGGCCCAGGCCAACTATGACCTGGTACGGCGCAACCTGCGCCCGCAGGCGCTGACCAACGGCTACGGGCCGACCGAGACCGTGGTCACCCCGCTGCTGTGGCGGGTCGATGCCAGCCAGCCGTGCGATGCGGTGTATGCGCCGATCGGCAGCCGGGTCGGGCGGCGTACGTTGTACGTGCTCGACAGCGCGCTCAACCCGGTGGCCGATGGCGTCGCCGGTGAACTGTATATCGGTGGCGAGGGCCTGGCGCGGGGTTACCACCAGCGGCCGGGGATCAGCGCCGAGCGCTTCGTCTGCGACCCATTCTGCGCGCAGGGCGGGCGCCTGTACCGCACCGGCGACCTGGTGCGCCGCCGGGCCGATGGGGTATTCGATTACCTGGGCCGCCTCGACCATCAGGTCAAGGTGCGTGGGTTCCGCATCGAGCTGGGTGAAATCGAGGCCCGCCTGCGTGCCCAGGCAGGGGTGCGTGATGCCGTGGTGGTGGCGCGTGAGTCGGGCGCCGGCAAGCAATTGATCGGCTATGTGGTGGCGGACGAGCGTGATGGCCTGGCCGAGCAGCTGCGCCAGCAACTGGGCAGTGAGCTGCCGGACTACATGGTGCCCAGCCAGATCGTGCTGCTGGCGGCGCTGCCCCTGAGCCCCAATGGCAAGGTGGACCGCAAGGCCCTGCCGGATCCGCAGCTCAAGGGCCGCGAGCACGTGGCGCCACGCACCCCGCAGGAGCAGGCTCTGGTGGCCATCTGGCAGGAGGTGCTGGAGCTCGAGCAGGTGGGGGTCACCGACAACTTCTTCGAGCTGGGCGGTGATTCGCTGCGGGTGCTCAAGGTGTTGGGCAAGGTCCGCGGGTTGCCGGCCCTGGGCCTGTCGCTGAAACTGCGCGACATCATGAGCAAGCCGACCATTGCCCAGCTGTGCGACACCCAGGCGGCCAGTGGTGCGCCTGACCCGTTGCTGGCGCTCAACCGGCGGGTCGACGGCGCACCACCGCTGTTCTGCGTGCACGCAGGCTTTGGCACGGTGTTCGACTATGAACCCTTGGCCCGGCACCTGGAGGGGCGCTGCACGGTGTACGGCGTGCAGTGCCGGATGTTGCTGGACCGCAACTGGCAGGATGGCTCGCTGGCCGCCATGGCCGTCGATTACGCCCAGGCCATTCGCCACAAGCAGCCGGAAGGCCCCTACCAGTTGCTCGGCTGGTCGCTGGGGGCGCCGCTGGCGGTGCTGATTGCCCAGCAGTTGCTCGCCCAGGGCCAGGCCGTGAGCCTGCTGGGGCTGGTGGACAGCTACATCCCCACGGCGAACCCGTTGCTATCGGATTGGCGTGATGAGCTGCCGGGGTTCCTCGAGGTGACCCTGGGCCATGCGGCTGCGGCGGCGTTCGAGCCGTCGGCATTGCCGGCACTGGACGCCGTGGTGCTGGAGCAGCACATCGCGCGGCTGCAGCAGCACGCGGGTGCGCAGGGCGCCTATGCCCGGGTCGAGGCCCAGGAACTGGCACATACCTTCGTCGTGGCGATGCGCCTGAAGGCCTTGGCCGAGCAGCTGCATGCCTTGCCCGCGGTGGCGGTGGACACCCAGTGCTGGTGGGGCGATGGCTTCGGCAGCCCTGTGCATCAGGCGTTCGAGGCCGCGCTGGGGCAATGCCTGGCGGCGCGCCATGTGCCTGCCGGGCACTACGACATGCTCAACCATCGGGCCTTGCTGCAAGACGTCAGCGACAGCCTGCGCCTGACCCTGCCTTTGACTCACTGAGTGCCCGGGTGCCCGCGAAAGCGGGCACCCGGCTGTTTTTTCCGAGGATTATCCAATGTCTTTGCATCCCGATCTGGCCGGCTTTCTCGAGCTGGTGGACATGGGCCGGCTCACCGGTGCCAGCAAGCCCATGCACGAAATGAGTGTCGAGCAGGCCCGCGTCGAATTCGAACGCAGCTCGCAGATACTCGACCCCAGCCCACCGGGCAACCTGCAGGTCCAGGCCGTGCCGATGAGCACGGCCGACGGCCAGCCGCTGGCGGCGCGCCTGTACCGCCGCGAAGCACCGCGCAGTGGGCTGCAGCCGGTATTGCTGTATTTCCATGGTGGTGGCTATGTGGTCGGCAGCCTCGACTCCCATGATGCGGTGTGCCGCCGCCTGGCAATGTGCAGCGACTTCGCGGTGCTGGCGCCTGCCTACCGGCTGGCGCCTGAAGCGCCGTTCCCGGCCGCGGCGCAGGATGCGCTGGCCAGCGCCCGTTGGCTGGTCGAGCAGGGCGGGCAGTGGCAACTGGATGCGCAGCGTGTGGTGGTCAGCGGCGACAGTGCCGGGGCGAGCCTGGCGATCGTGGTGGCGGCGGCTGCCGTGCAGCAGGCGCAGGATGCGCCCCTGCGGCCGTTGGCACAGCTGCTGTTCTACCCGGTGACCGATATCAGCCGCCAGCGGCCTTCGCATGCCAGCTACGCCGAAGGTTACCTGCTGGAAAGCCAGACCTTGGAGTGGTTCTACCGCCATTACGTGACCGACGACGCCCAGCGCCTGGACTGGCGCGTTTCACCCTTGCACCTGGGGGACTTGCGCGGGCTGGCACCGACCTGGATGGCCCTGGCCGGTCACGATCCGCTGCTCGATGAGGGCATTGCCTGGGCGCGGGCGCTGGAGCAGGCCCAGGTGCCGTTGTCCTGGCGGGTGGAGCAGGGGCTGACCCATGACTTCCTGCGCATGCACGGCATGGTCGAGTCGGTCGAGGCGATCTACAGCGAGGTGGGGCGTTGGTTGGCAGGTGTGCTTGCCACGCAAGGGCAGGGCTGAACAGGCGGGCGTTGCAGGTGGGAATACTCGGGCCTGCGTGGCAGGCCCGAGGTTGCGGTTACAGCGTCCAGCGCAGGGTCATGGTGAAGTTGCGTGGGTCGCCGAAGATGTTGGCCCCTGCAGGGTTGCTGATGTTCTGGTAGTAGCGCTTGTCGAACACGTTGTTGAGGTTGCCTTGCAGGGTGAAGTTTTTGTTCACCTTGTAGGCGGCCATCAGGTCGGTGACGCTGTAGCCACCCTGCTCGACGGAGAAGCTGGTGTAGGCACGGCTCTGGGTACGGAACCCGCCGCCAATGCTCCACTGGTTCAGGTCGCCTGGCAGTTGGTACACGGTGGAGAGCTTGAACAGGTTATAGGGTGTGTCGCTGTCGAAGCGGTCGCCTTTCTGCGAGCTGTCGGTGCCTGTCTTGTACTTGGCCCCCGCGTAGGTGTAGCCGACCGATGCCTGCCAGCCCTGGGCGAGCATGCCTTGTACCTCAAGCTCCACACCCTTGGTTTCCACTTCGCCCGAGGCTTCGTAGCAACCGTCGGAGAGGTCCGGGCAGGACGACTGTGGCAGGTACTTGGCGAGGTTTTCCTGGTTCAGCTGGAAGTAGGCCAGGCTGACGTTCAGGGCGCCGCCGAAGTACTCACCCTTGATGCCGGTTTCGTAGTTGGTGCCGGTGACCGGGTCGAGGATCGAGCCGGTGCTGGAGCGTGCTTCCTGTGGCTTGAAGATGCGCGTGCCGCTGACATAGACCGAGTAGGTGTCGTTCAGGTCGTAGACCAGGCCGGCGTACGGGGTGTACTCGCGGGTGGCCTTGGAGCTGCCGCCGAACTTGAAGTCGCCGGACTGGGTCTGCTGTTCGTACTCGTACCAGTCCAGGCGCGAACCGAGGGTCAGCTTGAGGTCGTCAGTCAGGTTGAAACGCACGGTGGCATAGGTACTGGATTGTTCGGTCTTGCCTTTGCGCGACCAGTTGAAGTCGATCTGTGGCTTGGGCACCGAGCCGAAGTCGAAGGTCATCGGGTCGACCGGGACGTCGAAGGTACCCAGCGGGCCACCGCCAGGGCCGTCATCGGTGCGGTCGTTGCGCCAGCTGCCGCCCAGGACCAGCTCGTGGGTGCGGCCGAACAGGCTGAACGGGCCGGACAGGTAGCCGTCGACGCTTTTTTGCGTGTGTTCGTAGGTGTAGCGGCCGACGTTGAGCTGCAGGGTGTCGACGGTCGGGTCGAGGCGGTAGAAGCTGGTGCCGAGCATATCCATCTCGCCGCGCAGCCAGGTGGTGTTCAGGCGCATCTTCCAGTCATTGTCGAAGCGGTGCTCGATCTCGGCGAATACGCTTTTGTTCTTCTTGTCCCAGTAGGTCCAGGACGGGCTCATGCGGTGCGAGCGGGAAATATCGAGAAAGCTGCCATTGGCATGGGTTGGCAGGCCCGACCAGTCGGCGCCCGGGTTGTCCTCGCGGTTGTAGTAGCCGCCGAGGGTCAGGGTGGTGTCTTCGGTGAGGTCGAATTCGGTGATGCCATACATCAGCTGGCGCTTGTTGCTGTAGTCGTCGACGAAGCTGTCCTTGTCCTGCAAGGCCACCACGGCCCGGCCGCGGATGCTGCCACTGTCGTTGAGCTTGCTGCTGGCGTCGAGCTCGGTGCGGAAGTTGTTCCAGGAACCGGCGCTGGTGGTGATCGACATCTGCGGCTCGACGGTCGGCCGCTTGCGGATCAGGTTCAGGGTGCCGGACGGGTTGCCGGCGCCGACCATCAGGCCCGAGGCGCCGCGTACCACTTCCACCCGGTCGAACATCGACAGCATCGAGGTGCCGAGGGTGTCGGTGTCGTAGGCCACCGGCAGGCCGTCGATCATGATGCTGTCCACGGACGTGCCGCGCGAATAGAACGTCGGGCGTTCGCCGCCGGTCTTGCGCAGGCTCAGGCCCGGGGTGTAGAGCGACACGTCCTCCAGGGTCTGCATGTTCTGGTCGTTCATGCGCTGGCGGGTGATGACGGTCACCGACTGCGGCGTGTGGCGCAGCGAGGTTGGCAACTTGGTCGCGGTGCTCATGGAGCCGGTGGTGTAGGAGCCTGTGCCTTCGGTGGTTTCACCCAGTGCGCGGGCATCGATGGTAGTCGCGCCCAACTCAACCGAACCGCCCTCCCGGCGGCCGCTGATGGTCACGGTGGACCCACTGACGCTGTAGCCTACGCCGCTGCCGGAGAGCAGCTGGCGCAGCGCCGCGGCGGGCTCCAGCGAGCCTTGGACGCTGGTGCTGCGCAGGCCGCTGAGCTGGTCTGGGGAGTACAGCACCTGCCATTGGCTTTGCTGGCCGAAGGCAAGCAGCGCGGAGTTGAGCGACTGCGCCGGAATGTTGAAGGAAACCTGCTGTGCCTGGGCAACCATCGGGGCTGCCAGCAGCAGGCCGGCGGCTGTGCAGGAGAGCCCGGTCGACCTCAGTCGGTGAACGAGCAACGCCTTGGACAGCGGGCGAAGGGTGGGAAGGACGGACATTGGCAGACTCTTTGAGTTGTGTTGTTAATGATAATGATTGGTATTACCGATAGTGAGACGCACCAAGCCCACAGAACCGGAAAAGAATTTCCGGTTCCGTGGCTTTTTTTCAGGCGGGAGTGAGTTCCTGCAGGACCTTGCCGGCTTCCAGGCGGACCAGGTGGTCGGCCATGTCGAAGTAGCGATCGTCGTGGGAGATGACGATGATGGTCTTGCCCAGCCGTTTCAGGTCGGGCAGCAGTTCGGTGTAGAAGATGCGGCGGAAGGTCGGGTCCTGGTCGGCGGCCCATTCGTCGAACACCAGCACAGGGCGCTGCTCGATCCAGGCGTTGACCAGGGCCAGGCGCTTGCGTTGGCCGGTGGACAGGTCGGTGGTGCTGAACTGGCCGTCCTCGACCCTGACCTTGTGGGCGATCTCCAGGCGCTGCAGGTACTGGTTGGCATCCTCGGGAATGGCCTGGTCACCCTGCACCAGGTCGTCGAACAGGTAGTAGTCGGCGAACACTGTGGTGAACAGCTGGCGGTAGTCATCACGCGAGGTGGCGTCCACGGCGGTGCCGTTGACCTTGATCTGCCCCTGCTGCGGCGCATACAGCCCCAGCAACAGCTTGATCAGGGTGGTCTTGCCGCAACCGTTCTCGCCGACGATGAACACGATATCGCCCTGGGCGATCTTCAGGTTCACCGGCCCCAGGGTGAAAGGCTTGGCATCGCCGACCGCCGGGAAGCTGTAGCGCACATCGTCCAGTTCCAGGCTGTGCACGGGGCTGGCCTGGTTGCCGGTGTCCGCCAGCAGCAGGTGCGGTTCGGGGTTGGCGAACTGCTCGGACAACTGGGCGATGCGCTGGAAGGCGATGCGTGCCCGGCCGATGATCGGCAGGGTGCCGATCAGGTGCTCCAGTGGCCCTTTCATGTACAGCAGCACCAGCACGAAGCCGCTCATCACGCTGGCATCGCCGCTCGGCCAGAGCGACTGCGAGGCCAGTGCCAGGCCGATGACCACGAAGAACAGCATCGAGCCCAGGCTCTTGGCGATCACGAAGGTGTTGATCGAGCGGGTCTGCAGCGCGCGGATACGCTCGGCGGTGTCGATGATGCCGGCCTGGAACATGCGCTGGCGCCGCGGGCGGTGCATGCGCAGTTCCTTGGCGCCGGCGGCGATGGCGCTGTAGTGCTTCTGCAACTGGTCTTCGCTGTCGCGCGCCGCCATGAAGCCTCGGATGCCGCGGGACTGCGCCACCGACTGGATGGCAATGCCGATCGACAGTGCCGCCAGCATCAGCAGGAACATCGGCCATGACAGCATCGCCAGGTAGCCCATGCAGCCCAGGGTCACCGTCAGCGAGATCGCCAGGGGGGCGAAGGCGAAGGCGAAGTCACTGATGGTGTCGACATCGTGGGTCAGTACCGGGATCAGGCGGTGGGTGCGAAATCGTTCGATCTGTTCGATCGGCGCCGCCAGCACTTTCTCGCCCAGCTCGCGGCGCAGCTTGGCGATGATGTGCTGGCCGACATGGTTGCTGCCCATGTCCGAGAGGATGCTGCTGACCAGCGCCAGGCTGCACAGCCCGGCGAAGCCCAGCACCAGGCCCTGGCTCAGCCCACCTTCGGTGTGCAGCCCGTTGTTGATGGTGGCGAGCAGGGCGGTGACGCTCAGGCCGCCGACCATGCCCAGCACGATCGACAGCGCGACCACCGGCCAGAAAGGGCGGAGCAGGGCCAGCAGCTCGCGCATGGCCCCGCGCGGTTGATTGCTCATCGAGTGTTCCCTGTGGTCAGGCACGGGTCGCGCGCAGCGCGGCCGGGGCGTTGCTGGCCTGCGAGCCGAGGTGCTGGTACAGCGACTGGCCGATTTCCTGGGCGCGTGCCGGAAGCACCGACAACAGCGTGTCGCTCAGGCCGTGGGAGGCTTCGCAGAAACCCTGCAGGTAGACGCTGGCACCGAATTCGGGGCTGGCCAGGGCGCGGTAGTTGCGGTCGACTTCGAAGTCCTTCAGGTGCTGCTGCAGCGGGGCCAGCAGGTCACGGTGCGAGCGGCGCTCGTAGCCGGTGGCGAGGATCACGGCGTCGTAGCGGTGGGTCTGGCGCACGTCGGTGGCCAGGTCGCGCAGGGTCAGCTCGATGCCTTCGGCGGTGCTGACCACGTCCTCGATATTGCGGCGGCACAGCACGCCGTGGCGGTACTGGTGGGCGACCTTCTGGCGGTAGAGGATGCCGTAGATGCGCTCGATCAGGTCGACGTCGACCACCGAGTAGTTGGTGTTATGGTACTCGTTGACCAGCTTGGCGCGCTCGGCGTGGGGCTGGTTGAACACCAGGTCGGTGTACTCGGGGGCGAAGATTTCGTTGACGAACGGGCTGTCGTCGGCCGGCTTGAGGGCCGAGGCGCGCAGGATCATGTCGACCTTGACCGACGGGTAGCTGTCGTTGAGGTCGATGAAGGCTTCGGCGGCGCTCTGGCCGGAACCGACCACGGCGATGCGCATCGGCTTGCCCTGGTTGCACGGCAGCTGCTGCAGGGCGCTCAGGTACTGGGAGTGGTGGAACACCCGTGCATCGTCCTTGAAGGCGCGGAAGGCCTCGGGGATCTTCGGCGTGCCGCCGCTGCCGACCACCACCGAGCGGGCGCGGCGCTGGTGCTCGCGGCCTTGCGGGTCACGGGACACCAGGCGCAGGTGGTCGACCTTGCCGCCACGCAGTTCCGGCTCGATGCGCAGCACCTCTTCACCGTACACGGCCTGGGTGGCGAAGTGGTCGGCAGCCCAGCGCAGGTAGTCGTTGTACTCCAGGCGGCAGGGGTAGAAGGTGCCCAGGTTGATGAAGTCGGCCAGGCGCTGCTTCTGGTGCAGGTAGTTGACGAAGCTGTAGGGGCTGGTGGGGTTGCGCAGCGACACCAGGTCCTTGAGGAAGGAGATCTGCAGTTCGCTCTGGGTGGCCAGGGTGTTGCCGTGCCAGCGGTAGTCGCTCTGCTTGTCGATGAACAGGGCGTCGAGGGCGTGACCGTTGGTCTCTGCGAGCTCTTCCAGGGCGATGGCCAGGGCCAGGTTGGAAGGGCCGAAGCCGACGCCGATAAGGTCGTGGATGTGTTCGGAGGAGTTGGTCTGGCTCATGGTTGCGGTTCCTTGGATGGTCGAGAGGGGGCGCCTTCAGAGGGCGCCCCGTGTCCTGCGCAAGTACACCGATAGGAACGAGCCGGGGAGGGGAGAATTTAAAGCCGTTGGGCCGTTCAGAGCTCCCTGGCTACGCGAAAGCCGATCCAGTCGCCACGGTCGTCGCGCAGCGTGGTGTTGCGGTTGCCCGAACGCGAGAAGATCGGTGCTTCGCCCCAGTCGTTGCCGCGAATCGTGATCTGCTGGCAGTTGGCTTTGGTCCAGGCGCTGCCGTCGGCGGGGGCGCCGACATAGGTGTCGTGGTAGCAGTCCGCGACCCACTCGTAGACGTTGCCGTGCATGTCGTACACGCCGAAGGCATTGGCCGGGAAGCTGCCGACCGGCGAGCTGTAGCTGAAACCGTCCTTGGGCCCGTAGACGTTGGCGTTCTTGCTGATTTCGTAGTTGGCGTCGGGCTCGAACGGGAACGGCCCGGTGCTGCCGGCGCGGGCGGCATATTCGCGCTGCGCTTCGCTGACCATGCTGTAGCGTTTACCGGTTTGCTTCGACAGCCAGGCCACATAGTGCTCGACGTCGTCGTAGCTCATGCACACCGCCGGCTGGCGTGGGCCCTGTGGGTAGCTGGGCTTGCTGTTGGTGCAGCGTCGGCCCGGGCGCTCGTCGCCGTCGGCGATGACCGTGCCGCTGGCCTTCTGGTAGGCCGCCCACTCGCCGGCGGTGACCTGGAAACGGCTGATGGCGAACGGCTTGGCGAAGGTCACCGGGTGCTGTGGGCTTTCGTCGTCCTGGCGGCCCATCTCGTCAGCCGGGGTGCCCATGATGAAGGTGCCGGCGGGCAGCACGACCATTTCCGGGCAGGTCTGCTTGCAGTCACGGAACACCGTGCCGGGGGTGTCGGCGGGTTGGGCGGCCAGGGCCGGCAGGCTGCAGGTGGCCAGCACGGCGGCCAGGGTCAGGCGATGCAGGGAAGCGCTCATGGGGATGCCTTGTTCAGAGTTGCTGGGTTATCAGGGCCATGGCCCGGTCGATCTGCTGCTCGTCGTTGAGCAGGCTGGGTGCCAGGCGAATGACCGGGCCGACATCGCGGTCCACGGCGTCGCACATCAGCTTGTTGCTGGTGAGGTGGGCGGCCACGGCGTCGGCGTCGCGGTCCTTGATGCGGAAGAAGGTGAAACCGGCGGAGAACTGTTCGCTGCGCGGGGTCACCAGCTGGATCTGGCGGTGCTCGGCCAGGCGCTGCTTGAGCAGGCCGTTGAGCTGGTGGATGCGCTGCTGCACATCGGCCTTGCCCAGTTGCAGGTGCAGCTTGAAGGCCTCGCTGGCGGCCCAGCGGTGTTCGAAGGCGTGGTAGCCGCCCGGGGTCATGATGGTGGCGAAGTCCTCGTCGCGGGAGAAGGTGGCGACGCTTGGGGTGAGGTGCTGCATGCCGGTGGAGGCGGCGCAGATGATCCCGGTGCCACGCGGGCCGAACATCCACTTGTGGGTGCCGGCGATGAAGTAGTCGCAGTTGAAGTCGGCGAAGCGTGCGTTCTCCACGCCGAAGCCGTGCACGCCGTCGACCACGTAGATGATCCGTTCGGCCTCGCTGCGGTTGCGGTTGTGCCGACGCACCAGCTCGCCGATCTCACCCACCGGCAGCTTGACGCCGCTGCCCGAGTGCACCCAGGTCATGCCCAGCACCCGGGTGTTGGGCTTGATGGCCTTGTCGAGGGTGCTCAGCACCTGGTCGGTGGACACCGTCCAGGGGTCGTCGAACAGACGGATCCTGCGCACCGCGGTGCCCTGGCGCTCGCTACGGAAATCCAGGGCCTTCTGTGCCGAGTAGTGTTCGTGCTCGGTGATCAGGATCTCCTGGTTGGCGCCGACCTTGAGGCCGCCGTAGATCATCGCCAGGCCTTCGGTGGTGCTGCCGGTGAGGGCGATCTGCCGGGGGCCGACTTCCAGGTAGCGCCCGGCCCACTCGCGCACTTCGTCCTCGCGCTGCCATTCGTACTGGCTTTCCCAGTCCATCAGCGCGGCGGGGTTGCGGTCGAGGTCGGCGCGGTGGCGGTCGATCGCCTGCTGCACCGGGCGCGGGTGGGCGGTGACCAGGAAGTTGGCGAAGTGCGCCACATCCGGGGCCAGCGGGAACAGCGTGCGCAGGTTGCGCCACTTGTCAGCGCCGCTCAGTGGCGTGTCGCCGGCCGCCAGGGCCTCGGGCAGCAAGGGCAGGCTTGCGGCCAGCAGGCCGGCGTGTTTGAGGAAGGTGCGACGGTTGCTCATGAAATGGAGGGCTCGACTCAGCGGTTGGCGACGGGTTGGGCGGATTTTTGTACCTGTTCCCAGGCGCGCAGGAAGTTGCCCGCCCAGAGTTTCGCGATGTCTGTCTCGCTGTAGCCGCGGGTGAGCAGCTCGGCGGTGACGTTGCGGATTTCGCTCACGTCCTTCCAGCCGTCCAGGCCGCCGCCGTCGTTGAAGTCGGAGCTGATGCCGACGTGGTCGATGCCCACCTTCTTCACCGTGTAGTCGATGGCGTCGACGTACTGCTTGAGGGTGGCCTTGGGTTCTTCTTCGAGGATGCCGTACAGCGAGCTTGCGTATTCGCCGAAGCGCGACTCGGGCCAGATGGCGATCACCGCGTCGCCCGGCATCAGGGCGTTGGCCAGGCCTTGCAACGGCTGCAGGTCGAAGCGCGCACGCAGGGCGTCGAGCTTGTCCAGCACCGGTTTGCCCAGGGGCTTGAGGTACTGGCCGAAGCCGACCACCTGGATCACTCCGCCGCTGGCCTTGATCAGCTGCATCTCGTGGTCGGAGAGGTTGCGCGGGATGTCCACCAGTGCCCGGGGCGCCGAGTGCGAGGCGACCATCGGGGCGCGGGTCAGGCGGGCGACGTCTTCCAGGGCCTTGGTCGACATCTGCGACACGTCGATGATCACGCCCAGGTCGTTCAGGCGCTTGACCGCCTGCTCGCCCAACGGCGACAGGCCGCCGAGGGCATCGGCGGTGTCGTTGAAGAACGGCAGCGGGCGCGAGGAGTCGGCCCAGTCGTTGTTGCCGGTGTAGCTGAAGCCGAACATGCGCATGCCGCGCGCGGCCCACAGGTCCAGCTGGGAGACGTCATGGCCCAGGGGGTAGGCGTTGAGCATGCTGATGAAGATGGCGAACTTGCCTTCGCCGTTGAGGCGGCGGAAGTCGGCGGGGGTGTAGGCGATGCCGACCTGGTTGGGGAAGTCGCGGACCATGCCGCTGATGATCTTGTAGCGCACCTCTTGCTCGTGGCGCGCGGCGTCGACGAAGCCTGGGGTAGGACGGTGCGGGGCGTTGGGGCCGTTCCAGATTTCCGGCCAGCCGAAGATGGTCAGCGCGGCGCCCGACAGGCGCCCGCGGTTGGCCTTGACCAGGTCGAATTGGCCTGCGCCGTCCTTGTCCAGTTCGTTGCCGGCGCTGCCCAGGTCCAGTGGCACGGTGACGTGGCTGTCGAACGACAGCATGTGCTCGTGCAGGGCATTGGCCTGCTCGACGATCTTGTGCGGGTAGCCGGTTTCCCGGCCTTGCCAGTAGAAGTAGCCGGCGGCGCTGCCCAGGGCGACCGCCAGGGCCAGGGGCAGGCCGATGTACAGGGCTTTGCGGGAACGGGTCTTGGTCATTGCCATCTCGTTGCAGGGCTGATCGGGTGCCTGCCGGTGGCGCACGGGCGCCCGGGCAGGGTTCGGGTATCAGGTGGACGAATGGCGGGGGGGTAAATTTATCGATGGGTTGGCGTTCAGGTTTCGCCAGGGCCTGCCGATAAGCAGTCATCGGAAGGACCCTTGCAGAGGAATAGGGACATGGTCAATTTCACGCTCATCAACATCGCCGGCACCGCACCAGCGCTCAATAACGCCGCTCAGAGCGGCGCAGCCCAGGCCGGCAGCGGCACCCAGGAAGCAGCGCCGCTGAAGATCGACCCCAAGCTGTTCAAGGCGGATGCCGACGCCGGGCCCAGCATCGAGACCGACAACAGCTCGGAGCCTGCCGAGGTCAAGGAGCTGCGCGACATGATCAAGCGGCTGCAGAAGCAGCTGGCTGAAGAGCAGAAACAATTGGCCGCGATGATGGCGAAGAACCATGACGACGCGGCGAGCCAGGCGGCGATTGCGGCCAAGCAGGCCAGCATCACCACCCTCATCGGGCAGATCTCGGCCGCTACCGCGCAGTTGCTGGAGACCCTGTCCAAGGCGGGTAGCAGCAGTGCCGGCGGGTCGGTCGACACCGTGGCCTGACCATCGCCTGGGTGATTGGGTATGCTGGCGGCCCGTGATGAACGAGCCGCCGCAACGCCGATGCCGACCTGGACACTGAGCACCGCCACCCACCGTAATGCCCGCGAGGTTGTCGATTTCATCGATAGCGCCCGCCGTGGGCTGTTCCCGATGCTCGCCGATTCACCGATGCCCAGGGACCTTGCCCGGTTCGAGGAAATGTACCTTGAGGGGGAGGGGGTGTTTCTGGTGGCCCATGATCAGGGGCGGCTGATTGCCGGTATCGGCTACCTGCCGTATGACCATCGTTTTGCCCAGCTCGATTACCGCGCCCGCCGAACTGTGGAAGTGGTGCGGTTGTTTGTTGTGCCCGAATACCGCCGTTGTGGGCTGGCCGGGGCGCTGTTCGCGGCGCTGCGCGAGCGGGCGCGGGCGGCGGGGGTTGAGTGCTTGTACCTGCATACCCATCCGTTTTTGCCGGGGGCGATTGGGTTTTGGCGGGGGCAGGGGTTTGCCATTGTGGATGTGGAAGAGGATCCGGTTTGGCGGACGACGCATATGCACAGGGCGGTGTGAGGGCTGGGTGCCTGTCTTGGGATTGCATGAGGGCCACCCGGTGCTTGCCGGTGTTTTTGCAGCGCCTGTGAGATCGAGCGCCGCCCGCGCGGCGCATCGCTGGCAAGCCAGCTCCCATATCTGTTTCGGACCAGTCACTCCTGCAAGCTCATCACTGTACGCCTTGTTGGTCTGACTCGATTTCGAGGTGCGCGCTGATGATGCTGCGCCTGACTTGAGACATGCACCAAGGCGGGCAGCGGTACCTTCACAGGCATAATTGGCCCGAAACAGATGTGGGAGCTGGCTTGCCAGCGATGCGCCGCGCGGGCGGCGCTCGATCTTGAGAGCGCTGCACATCTGTCGCCATGCACCTTGCGGCCCACATGCAATCTCAAATATGTCGCCCCATTCAAAAGGGGCGCAAAGCGCCCCGGGCACGCTCGGAGTCATCCATCAACTCCACCAGCATCCGGCGACAGACCTGCCAGCCAGCCCCTCACACCGCACCTACCCGTAATCCTCCCTGCGCACCGGCCGGGTCAACCGTTCTGGCCGCTCCGGCGCAGGCGGATTGGTCGGCAACAGCACCAGCCCATCCAGCACCTTGTTCAGCAACGCCTCGATCATCTCCAGCGACAACTGCGTACCGCCCAGCAACCGCCGCGCATCGCCGTGCGCGTCTTCGCGGGCGAGGGTGGTGGCCTGGTAGGTCTGTTGCACGAGTTGCAGGGCATGCACCAGTGCGTCCTCGGCGAATACGCCGGGGCGGACGGTGAACAGTGGGGCGTGGTGGTGGTTGCAGGTGCCGAAGGTGTAGCGGTCGCAGCGGGGTTGCTGGGGTGGATCAGGTATTCCTTTGCACATGGTGGAACTCCCTTCGTAGATGAAGAAATCCGCCACGGCCTGCCGCCAAGCAGGTAATGGTGACGGACTACGCAAGGTTGGCGGACCGGTACGAAGGGAACCGGCACTTCCGAAGAAGTCCATGCGCAGCCCGCCATAGAGCATCTTCGCGGGCACAAAAAAAGCGCCTGCGAAGGTGGGTATGGGCGCTTTGCGCCTTCGTTCCAGGCCGCCAAGCCTGGGTCGCTGATTTTCAGCAACGTCGAGAGCTTAATGGAGCTTCTACTGATGGTCAATGATGCGCTACTGGAAATGATAATGGCCATTTGGTAGCTTGAATGTTGATCATTAAATTAGCGTCAAGGTGGATAGTTATAAATATGTCTGGTAAAAAATTCTTGTATAGGATTATGCGATTCGAGCATGCGGTCCAAGTCTTGCGTGGGAATCTGTATTTTTCACATCCCTCTCAGTGGGAAGACCCCTATGAAACGAATGTGAAGCATGAGTACGATCATGCAATTTTTGCACAGTGTTGGTCGACTGCTAGTATGTCTGACGCCATGTGGAGAATTTATTCGCCTAATTTGTTGGGTGTCAGATTGAGAACGACTAGGGACGCTTTGGCATCAGCAATGCAAGCATATACATCGGCCAATGCTGGTTATCAAAGGCGGCTGCAGAACGTGGAATATCTCAAACCTAATGAATTTAGGGACGAGATGTCCGTCTATGAAAGTTTGATTGGGTCGGATGAGTTATTTGGTCCTGCTACAGCGGCTGATATGCTTTGCGTAAAGCGCGCTGCCTTCTCCCATGAGGCAGAAGTCCGAGCGATTCTCTACGATTCCAATGCTCTCAGGAGTGAGAGTGATTCTCGGAAGGGCATTAATGTAAAGGTTGATGGTGCTGAGCTCATTGATTCAATTCGTTTAGATCCGCGTGCGTCGGATGAACTTTGTGAGGCGTTGTCGCATTATTTTAGAAATATCTTGGGTTTCAAGGGTAGTGTAAAAAAATCGCTGCTTTATACAGTCTCCAGTTGAGGTTGCTGTTTCTGTCACAGCCGTACACCTTATCGGCATGCCGCGTTATCGCGTTGAGCGCTACCGGGCCCTCATCCCCCTTGAGGCATGCACGAAGGCTCGCGCTGTCTCTATCACAGGATTGCCCGAGTCGAAACAATGTGGGAGCTGGCTTGCCAGCGATGCGCCGCGCGGGCGGCGCTCGATCTCACAGGCGCTGCAAAACCGCCGACATGCACCTGGCGGCCCACATGCGCTCGTCAGCAGGCCATCAAAATCCCCCGCCGATCGGCCACTCCAGCGCCACCCTGACCTGATCCCCATCCAACTCCGCCTGCGCCGTATCCCCCCGGTGCACGTTATGCCTCAGCGAAACCGCCAACCCCTTGGCCGCGCCGCTCTGCACCACATACCGCGCCTCCAGATCCCGCTCCCAGTGCTTGCCATCCTTGCCATACCCCAGATACGCATACCCCCCACGCGGATCCACATGGGTGCCATCGATATCAAACCCGCGCACATACAGCGCCGTCAGGCTCAACCCCGGCACGCCATAGGCCCCCATGTTCAAGTCATACCTGGCCTGCCACGACTTCTCGTTCGGCGCATTGAAGTCGGACATCTGCACCGCGTTCCCCAGGTAGATCGCCCCGCGGCTGACGTAGTCGAACGGCGTGTTGCCGTCCACCTGCTGCCACCCCAGGCTGAACGCATGCGGGCCCTGGGCGTAGCGCGAGACCAGGCTCCAGGTGGTGTTGTCGATGCGCCCGGACAGGGCCTTGCCGGTGTCGGTGGTGCGGTACAGGTTGAGGTCCAGGCTCACGCTGCGCTGGTCGTCGAGCGCATGGCTGAGGGTGCTGCCAAGGTAATGCTGGTTCCAGGTGTCCTCGTAGCGTGAGGTGTACAGGCTGGCGCTGGCATTGGCCGTTGGGCTCCACACTGCGCCGGCCAGGTCGAAGCTGTTGCCCTGGCGGCCGTTGGAGTAGTTCACCACGAAGCCTTGGTCGTGGCTGGAGGCATTGCGGTCGGTGCCTTCGTTGAAGTGCCCGGCCACCAGCTTGAGCCGGTCGATTTCGTTGCTGGTGAGGAACCAGCCGGTGAAGGTCTCGGGCAACAGGCGGCTGTCTGACGAGCTGAACACCGGGGTCTTGACCCGTTGCTCGCCGTAGGACAACACGGTGTTGGCGGCGCGCAGTTTTACCGCTGCACCGCCCCGGCTGTATTCGCTTTTGGGGTGGCCGTCGTTGTCGATGGCCAACAGGCGGGCCTTGCCGGCGCGGCCGCCGCCGCTGTCGAGCTGCACGCCAAGGTAGGCGTGGGCATCGACGCCCACGCCAATGACGCCTTGGGTGAAGCCGGAGCTGAAGGTGCCCATCAGGCCATAGGCCCATTCCTCGGCCTTGCCACTGCGATCGGCGCGGGGTTTGTAGGCGTTGCGCGCGGCGCTGTTACGCCCGCCGTTGCGGTAGTCGCGCTGGTCGTAGACGGTGCGGTTGAGCAGGCTCCAGCTGCTGTCTTCGACAAGGCCGTTGGCCTTGGACTGGGCGGATTCGGCCAGTGCCAACGGGCTCAGGCCCAGCAGCGGCAGGGCGATGAGCAGCGGTTTCATTGCCCGGCCTCCAGCTTTTGCAGCTGCACGGCGAGGCGGCTGGCGGCGCGGGCAGGCAGGGCGCCTGGCAACTGCGTCGGCGTGGGCGCGCCCACCTGCACCAGCATCACCATGCCCATCGCCAGGTGCGGGATGCACTGGATGCCATACAGCCCGGGCTGGCTGAAGGTGTATTCGAACGGCTGGTTGAGCTTGCTCTTGAACGCTTCGGCGCCTGCCGGCAGCAGGCCGGGAATGCTCGCGGCGTTGTGCCCGGCCTGGGTCGGCAGAAAACGCACGGTGTCACCCGGGGCGATGCGCAGGTGGTCCGGCTCGTACACCATCGCCCCCTCGGCGCCGCGGTTGAGCATCTTCACTTCGAACACCTCGGCCTGGGCGGCGGCGGTAGTCAGCAGGGTGGCGAGCAGCAGGGCGGCGAAGCGGGGCGGCATGGGCGGAACTTCCTGGTTCAGGGGGCGCGAAAACGCAGGATGCGCGCGCCGTCGAAGGGGTCGGTGAGGTAGTGGGCGTGGACGCCGAAGGTGCTCAGCAGGCGCTCGGGGGTGAGCACGGCCTCGGGTTTGCCGAGGGCGACCAGGCGGCCCTGGTCGAGCACGGCCAGGCGGTCGCAGGTGAGGGCCTGGTTAAGGTCGTGCAGGGCCACCAGGGTGGTCACCGGCAAGGCCTGGACCTGTTGCAGCAGGCTCAGCTGGTGCTGGATATCCAGGTGGTTGGTCGGCTCGTCGAGCAGCAGCACTTGTGGGCGCTGGGCCAGGGCACGGGCGATGTGCACGCGCTGGCGTTCGCCGCCGGACAGCTCACGCCAGACGCGTTGGCCGAGGTGGCTGGCGTCGACGTCGGCCAGGGCCTGGTCGACGATGGCGCGGTCGGCCTTGCCGAACGGCGCCAGCGCCGACAGCCAGGGTGTGCGGCCCAGGGCCACGGCTTCGAAGACGCTGATGGCGTCTTGGGTGTCGGCCTGTTGCTCGACCAGCGCAAGCTGTTGGGCGATGCGTCGACGAGGCAGTTTCGCCAGCGCCTCACCGAGCAGTTGCACGCTGCCAGCGGTGGGCGTGCGCAGGCCGGCGAGCAGCTTGAGCAGGGTGGATTTGCCCGAGCCGTTGGGGCCGACGATGCCGAGGGTTTCGCCGGGGCGCACAGCCAGGTCGATCCCTTGCAGCACCTCGCGCTCACCCAGGCGCAGGCTCAAGCCCTGGCAGGCGAGCGGGGCGACTTGCAGTGAATTCATCAAGGTCATGGGCGCCCCCGGCGGCTGACCAGGATCAGCGCGAACACCGGTGCGCCGATCAGCGCGGTGACCACGCCCACGGGGATCACCTGGCCGGCGATCAGGGTGCGCGAAAGGATATCGGCGACGATCAGGAACAGCGCACCGCCAAGCGCGCTGGCCGGCAGCAGGCGACTGTGGCCGGGGCCGAGCAGCAGGCGCAGGGCGTGGGGGATGACCAGGCCGACGAAACCGATGGCGCCGACGATCGATACCATCACCGCGGTCACCAGCGCCGTGCAGCTGATCAGCAGCAGCTGGGTGCGGCGCACCGGCACGCCCAGCGAGGCGGCGGAGTCGGCGCCGAAGGTGAAGGCGTCCAGGGCGCGGCGGTGCCACAGGCACACCGCGAGGCCAAGCACGGCCACCGGCAGTGCCAGCCACACCGACGGCCAGCGCACGCCGCTGAGGTTGCCCAGCAGCCAGAACAGGATGCCGCGCGCCTGCTCGGCGGTGGCCGACTTGGTGATCAGGAAGGCGGTCAGGGCGTTGAACAGCTGCGACCCGGCAATGCCTGCAAGGATCACCTGGGCGTTGTTGTGGCTGCTGCCGCTGGCGCGCGACAGCAACAGCACCAGGGCGAACGCCGCCAGCGCGCCGATGAAGGCGCCGCCGGACAGCGACAGCGCTGCGCCACCGAGGCCAAGCAGGCCGACCGCCACGGCGCCGGTCGAGGCACCGGCGGACAGGCCCAGCAAGTAGGGCTCGGCCAGCGGGTTGCGCAGCAGTGCCTGCAGCACCACGCCGCAGGTGGCCAGGCCCGCGCCGCAGGCGGCGGCCACCAGGGTACGCGGCAGGCGGTAGTTCCAGACGATGCCGGCGTCGATCGGGTCGAGGGCGTGGCCGGCCTGCCACAGCTGGTTGGCCAGCACCTGCCAGACCAGGTCGATGCCCAGGCGGGTTTCGCCGATGGCGATGCCGGCGAGCATGGCCAGCAGCAAGGCGGCCAGCGCGGCGATGGCGAGGGGTAGCAGGCGGCTCATGGTTGCGGTGCTTGGCCGCTGGCAAAGGCGGCGGACAACCGCTCAAGGCCGCGGAACAGGCGAATGCCGGCCTGCATGGCGTCGGCATCGAGGACGATGATGCGACCGTTCTTCACCGCGTCCATGTTGCGGGTTACCGGGTCGCTGCGCAGGAAGTCGAGCTTCATCTGGTAGTCGTCGGCGGGGAAGCGGCGGCGGTCCATGCGGGCGACGATCAGCCAGGTGGGGTTGGCCTTGGCCAGGGTTTCCCAGCCCACGGTGGGCCATTCTTCGCTGGACTCGACCACGTTGCGCACGCCCAGGGTCTGCAGCATGAAGTCGGCCACGCCCTGGCGGCCAGCAACGTAGGGGTCGATCTCAAGGTCGGCGCTGGAGAACCAGAACAGCGCGCTGGTGCCGGCCAGGTCCTTGCCGGCCAGTTGCTGTTTGGCGTGTTCCAACTGGCCCTTGAGCTGCGTGTTCAAGGCTGCACCACGGTCCTGCACGTCGAAGATCTCGGCCAGCTGGCTGACGCTTTTGTAGATAGTCTCGACCTTGAACGGCTGCAGGCGGGTGCCGTCGGCGCCGACCAGGTTGTCCTTGCCTTCGCAGTCGGAGGGCAGCAGGTAGGTGGGGATCTGCAACTCGGCGAACTGCTCGCGGGTGGCGACCACGCCCTGGGCACCGACCATCCACTCGAACTGCACGGCCACCAGTTGCGGGCGCTTGCCCACCACGGCTTCGAAGCTGGGGTCGTTGTCGGCCAGGCGCTCGACCTTGTCGTTCTGCGTCTTGAACTCGGGCAGCACGTTGTTGAACCACAGCGAGGTGCCGGCCAGTTTGTCGCCCAGGCCCAGTGCGTAGAGCATTTCGGTACCGGCCTGGCCGATGGTTACGGCGCGCTCGGGGGCCTGGGCGAAGGTTTGCGGCACGCCGCAGTTTTCGACGGTGAGCGGGTAATGCGTGGCGGCGGCCTGGGCCAGGCCGGTCAGCGACATGGCGGCGAGCAGGGTGGCGATACGGGGCAGCATGGTCGGGCGATCTCCTGTCGAACGGTGCACGGAATGAGCACGGACAGGCATCGCCGGGCTTCGGGCGGTGCGCCCGAGGCAAACAGCGGATGGCCATCCCGGACACCCCGCCGGTTGGTGAACATGTGCCGGCAGGTCTCCTGACTGGTGCGTCCTGGCCCTGCGCCTGCCTTCCCGGATCGCTTGATCCAGTGGCATCGATGGCGCGGGCTCGGCACCTACAGTTGCGGGGGCAGTTCCCTTTGGCGCGCCTGTGGCGGCCTGGGGATTCCCTATTAATTCCGAGTGGAAACCGGCGGGCGGCATGGTAGACCATCACCCGCAGGGTGAAAACGCCTTTACAGGTATTTGAGCCAGGCGATGTCGCGCCGGCGTGCCTTGAGGCGGGCGAAGCTGCGCACCGGCAGGTACAGCGCCGCCGCCAGCAGCACGGCACTCAGCCATACCGCAGCGATGCCATCGAAGCCGAAGTAGTCGCCATGGTTGAGGCCGAACAGCGCCACGCTGGCCAGGTACAGCAGCTTGAGCACATACAGGTGCAGCAGGTAGAAGAACATCGGCGCGGCGCCGAATACGGCCAGCATGCTGATCCAGCGGGCGCTGCCTGCGCGCTCGAAGCCGCGCAGCAGCAACAGGCCGGCGCCCAGGGTCAGGGCGAGGAACAGCAGTGATGGCGGGTATTTGGTGATATTGAAGAAGCTCATCACTGTTTGAACGACGCTTGGATAGCTGCTCCACGGCGCTTCGCCGTAGCCGTTGAGCAGGCGCAGCACGACGAAACCAAGCAGGGCGGCGCTACCGGCCAACAGCAGACGCTGCTGGCGCTCGGCGGCATTGCTGCTGCGGGCGAACCACGGGCCCAGGGCATAACCCAGGGCGATCACGCCGATCCACGGCAGCACCGGGTACGAGGTGCGCAGGCGCAGGCTGTCGGTGGCTTGCAGCCAGCCACGGTCATGCAGGATCGCCCAGGGCACATGCAGCGCCGACTCCGGGCCGAAGTGCAGGCCATCGAGCAGGTTGTGCCCGGCGACGATCAGCGCCCCCAGCGCCAGCAGCGCCGGGCGTGGCAGCCACACCAGCAGCGACAGGGCGATCATGCTGATGCCGATGGCCCAGATCACCTGCAGGTAGATCACGCTCGGCGGCAGCTGGAAGGTCCAGGCGAAGTTGACCAGGGTGAACTCCAGCGCCACCAGGAACAGCCCGCGCTTGAACAGGAACGCCGAGACATCGCTGCGGCCCTGGTACTTCTCGCCGTACAGCCAGGCCGACAGCCCGGTCAGCAGCACGAACACTGGCGCGCACAGGTGGGCCAGGGTACGGCTGGCGAACAGGCTGGGGTCGGTGGCGTCGATGCTCATCGGGTCGCTGACCTGGCGGTGCAGGAAGAAGGTTTCGCGCACGTGGTCGAGCAGCATGAACAGGATCACCAGGCCGCGCAGGGCATCGATGCTCTGCAGGCGCTGGGTGAGCAGGGTGGGGGAGGCGGTGGCGCTGGTCATCGGCAAGGGGTCGCAGGCAGGAATGAATGTCAAATGAAACGTTATCTTATAACTATTTATCCTGATATGAACAGAGGCCGGGGTGGGTAAATGTGTGTGCGCTGAGGCGTTGGCAGCGGCTGCTGGCAGGGTTGCAGTGCGTTCGCCTGGGCATCTTCAGCGCCTATGAGATCGAGCGCCGCCCGCGCGGCGCTCGATCTCAAGAGCGCTGCAAAGCTACCGCCCTACACCTGGAAGCCCACACGCGATCCCAAAAGGGACCTCACAGCCCCCACCATTCTCCTCACGCCGCCCGCTCCAGCACATCCAGCAACTCGACGAACTCCTGCGCCAGCCGGTGGCGCGGCGCCAGGTGCACCAGGGGCACCGCCGCTTCATGGGACTCGCGCATCTTGATCGAGTTGCTCAGGTACACCGGCAACACCGGCAGCCCTTCACCGCGCAACTGGTCCACCAGCGTCTGGTGCAGGGCGGTGCGCCCGGCGAACTGGTTGACCACCACGCCTTCCACCTGCAACGCGGCGTTATGGTCCTGGCGCAGTTCGTCGACCTCGGCCATCACGTTCAGCAGTGCCTGGCGCGAGAAGCTGTCGCAGTCGTAGGGGATCAGCAGGCGCTCGGCGGCCACCAGGGCGCTGAAGGTGTAGAAGTTCAGCGCCGGCGGGGTATCGATGTAGATCCGTTCGTAGTCCGCCGACAGCTCCACCAGCAACTTGCGCAGCTTGTTGATCTTGAACTTGCTTTCCAGCTTGCCTTGCAGGTCGGCAAGGTCGGGGCTGGCGGTGATCAGGTGCAGGTTGGCGTAGCGGGTTTCGGTGATGGCCACGCGGTGCTTCTTGCCGGTGGCCGGCGCGGGGGCGAGGGTCTGGCGGAAGAAATCGGCGATGCCCGTCGGGATGTCGTGGTTGACGAGGCCGGTCAGGTAGTAGGTGGCGTTGGCCTGGGGGTCGAGGTCCACCAGCAGGGTGCGATAACCTTCGGCGGCACTGGCGGCGGCCAGGTTGCAGGCAATGCTGGACTTGCCCACACCGCCTTTCTGGTTGAACACGACACGACGCATGGCTGAATCATCCTTGAGGGAAAATGGCAGATCAGGGTCAATCCTATGACCGAAAGGTGACAGTTTTAAGACAAGGCTTGTTACATGTCCTGCCTGCGTCGTGTGCGAGTGTGCACAGTGGTATTACGGCGCAGCTTGCTGCAACGCCTGCAGTTCATCCTCGACCTCTTGCATGCGCGCTTCGACCAAGGCCTGCACTTTCGGGTCCCTGGCGCTCTCGCGCATCAGCGCGGTCAGCTTTTCACTCAGCCGCTTGCCTTCATCGGTTTCGCCCAGCGCCTTGGCCTTGGCCGGGTCGCGGGTGGCGGCGACGATGGTGTCGAATTCGGCATCGTCGAAGTTCTTTTCGCTGTAGAGCCGGTACAGGTCCTGGCGCTGGTCCTCGACGGTGAGGTGCTTGCGCAGCACGGTCTTGATCTGTTCTTCGGGCAGCTTCGGGTGGGTCACGGCCAACAGCTGCGCCATGCGCCCGATATTGTGCTCGTAGGCTTCCTGCAGGGGCAGGCTGGAGAGGATCTTTTCTTCGCGGCTGGGTGCCTGGTCGCAGGCGGCGAGGGCGGTGAGCAGCAGCAGGGGCAACAGCAGTGTTGGCAAGCGGGGCATGGGGCAGGGGCCTTGGGCACGGTGAGGCTGGCGAGTGTACTGCAAGCAGGCCCGCCGCCAGCAGAGGCCTGCATGAAATAGCCGTCAGACCAGCAGCGCCGACCAGGCCGACACCAGCAGCAACCCCGCCAGGCTCTGGTTGAACCAGCGCAATGCCCGCGGCGAATTCAGCCAGCGCGCGCTGCCTGCCCCCAGCAGCGCCCAGGCGGTCATGCTCGGCAGGGCGATCAGCAGAAACACCAGGGTCAACCACCACAGCGGCAGGGCCGGGGTGGCGAACAGGCTGATCGTCGCCAGCGCCATTAGCCAGACCTTGGGATTGACCAATTGCAGGGTAGCCGCCTGCAGCGGGCCGAAGCCTGCGTTGTCACCGGCCTGCAGGGGCGCATCGGCGCTGCGCAGCATGCGCCAGGCCAGCCAGCTCAGCCACAGCGCGCCGGCCCAGCCAAGCAGCTGTTGCGCCAACGGGTGATCCAGCAGCAGTTCGCCCAGGCCCAGGCCGACCAGCAGCACCACCGCCGCTGCCGCGCCGCAGGCCGCCACGGTGGGTGCCAGGCTGGCACGCACGCCGCGCCGGGCACCCTGGGCGAGGATCAGCAGGTTGGTCGGCCCCGGGCTGATGCTGGCGGCCAGGGCGAACAGGGCGAAGGGCAAAAGGTTGTGGGACATGGGCGAGGCTCCGGTTGATCGTGGCCTCATGTTGGCAGCCGCCCTTGCCTCAGTCTGGAAGGTTTGAGCAGCGCTTGCGGTAGTCCGCCGGGGTCAGCCGGTAGGCGCGGCGGAACCAGCGGCCGAGGTGGCTCTGGTCGGCAAAACCGAGGGCCGTGGCGACCTCGGCCGGGCCCTGGCCGAGGGCCAGCAGCTGCCGTGCGCGGGCCAGGCGCAGCTGGATCAGGTAGGCATGCGGCGCCAGGCCGTAGGCGGCCTTGAAGGCGCGGGTCAGTCGGAAGCGGTCGACGCCGCAGACCTGCGCCAGGTCGTCCAGGCCGATGTCCTGGTCGAGGTGCGCATGCAGGTAGTCGCGGGCCACCTGTGCGGTCAGCGGCAGGCGCGGGTCGGGGTCGAGGCGCCGGCGCCACTGCAGGTGGCCGGTGAGGCAGGCCAGCAGGTCGTCGATGGCGGTCTGGCGAACGATGCGCAGTTCCTTGTGGTGCAAGGCGCTGAAGGCGCGGCTGGTGGCGCCGGCCAGGCGGGTATCGCAGTGCAGGGTGGCGGCGAAGCTGGGCAGGGCGTCGCTGGGTGCCTGCTCGAACAGCGCGTGCAATTGGTTTGCCAGCCATTGGCTGTCGAGGTACAGGGTGGAGTAGGTGAAGCCTTCGGCGGTGGGCGCCAGGCCATCATGCAGGTCGCCGGGCTCGAGCAGGAACACCTGGCCCGGTGTGCTCTGGTGGCGCACCCGGCGGCAGTTGAACTGCTGCACGCCCTGTTCGGTGACGCCGACCAGGAAGCTGTCGTGCCAGTGCGGGTCGTAGGCGTGGCCGGTGAAATGGGCGCGAACCGACTCGATGCCGGTGTCGGCGTCCTGTTTGAGGTCGATCCAGTGGCTCATGGCGGGGGCCGGTTGCGGTGGGTACTCGACCATAACGCAGAACCGGCCCTGGGGTTTAGAACGATTGTGCAGCGCTTAACGCTGGGCAAATGCCAGGTTGATGCCCAGGCCGGCGAACGAGGCGGCAAAGCCTCGGCGCAGCCAGGCCTGCACCTTGGGCGAGTCGATCACTGCACGGCGGAACAGGTGGGCAAGCAGCCCATAGAGTACGAACACGACGAAGGTCATCAGCATGAACACCGCGCTCAGGCCGAGCATCTGCACCACGGCGGAACCGGCGTGGGGGTCGATGAACTGCGGCAGGAAGGCGAGGAAGAACAGGGTCAGCTTGGGGTTGAGGATGTTCAGCAGGCAGGCCTTGAGCACCAATTGGGCGGCAGCGGCCGGCGGTGCTTTTTCATCCACGGCGAAGGCCGCGCGATCACGCCAGGTGGCGTAGGCCAGGTACAGCAGGTAGGCGACCCCGGCGAATTTCAGCCCCTGGAAGGCGAGGGCGCTGGCGTGCAGCAGCGCCGACAGGCCGAGCACCGAGGCCAGCAGGTGGGGGACGATCCCCAGGGTGCAGCCCAGGGCGGTCCACAAACAGGCGCGGCGCCCGGCCACCAGGGCGCTGGAGACGGTGAGGATGACCCCGCTGCCGGGGATCAGCACGATGATCAGGGCGGTGAGCAGAAATTCCAGGCTCGGCATGAATGACAGCTCCTTGCAGTCGGGGGAAGCGCCACTATACGCCGGGGCCGACCGGCTGCAATACACCCTCCGGACGCAGCGCGGCGAAGCGCTCGCGCAGCCAGCCGTGCAACTGCGAAACCGCGGGTGTGAGCTGTTTGCGGTGCGGGCACACCAGGGTGACCGGGGTCGGCTCGCCGGGGTGTTCGGGCAGCAGGATCTCCAGGGCGCCGACGGCAATGTCGGCGCTGACGTCCAGCCACGACTTGTAGACGATGCCTTCGCCTTCCAGGGCCCAGCGCCGCACCACGTCGGCGTCGTCGCTGAACAGCGGCCCGCGTACCTGCACGGTGCGGTTGCCCAGGCGCCATTTGTCGTATACCCGGCTTTGCTGCGAATACAACAGGCAATCGTGCTGTTGCAGGGCTTCGGGCGTTTGCGGCCTGCCGTGGCGCGCCAGGTAGTCGGGGGCGGCCACCACCACCCGGCGATTCCACGGCGCCAGGGGCAGGGCAATGTAGTTGGCGTCTTCGTTGAGGCCGTAGCGGATGGCGACGTCCACCGGGTCGCGGTAGAAGTCGGCCATCTGGTCGGAGAGCAAAAAGCGCAGGCTCAAGCCTGGGTGTTCGCGGCGAAACGCACTCAGCCAGGGGCGCAGCAGGTTGCGTCCCAGGTCTGAAGGCGCGGCCACCTGCAGCACGCCGCGTAGCTGGCTGTGGCTGCCATGCAGGTCTTCACGGCCCTGGCGCAGGGTGTCGAGCACCCGTTGGGCAGTGGGCAGGTACAGCTCGCCCTCGGCGGTGAGGCGCAGGCTGCGGGTAGTGCGGGCGAACAGGCGCACATCGAGCTCGCGCTCCAGGCGCTTGATCGCCGCGGCTACCTGGCCGGGCAGCAGGTCGGCCTCGTGGGCGGCGGCGGTGAAGCTGCCCAGGGCGCTGGCACGGGCGAACAGTTCCAGGTCGGTGATGCGCAGCATTTTCACTCCAGGGATGAAAGTGTTGCTGCATTGTGCTGGTTTTTCTTTGCAGCCGGGAAGATAAGATGCGCCTCAATCACGAACCCCGAGGAGTTGCCGTTCATGGATACCGTTGCCCTGGCCAAGCGCCGCTACACCACCAAAGCCTACGATGCCAGCCGCCGCATCCCCCAGGCCACCATCGATGCGCTGCTGGAGCAACTGCGCCACAGCCCGTCCTCGGTCAACTCGCAGCCCTGGCACTTCATCGTCGCCGACACCGATGAAGGCAAGGCGCGCCTGGCCAAGAGCACCGAGGTGGGCTTTGCCTACAACACGTCGAAGATCCTCAATGCCTCCCATGTGATCGTGTTCGCCACGCGCACCGACATGACCGAGGCGCACCTGCAGGCGGTGCTGGAGCAGGAAGGCAAGGACGGGCGTTTCCGCAGCGACGAGGCGAAGGCCGGGCAGGACCAGAGCCGCCGCTTCTATGTCAACCTGCACCGCCACGACAACAAGGACCTGCAGCACTGGATGGAGAAACAGACCTACCTGGCGTTGGGGACCGCGTTGCTGGGGGCGGCGGCCTACGGGCTGGATGCCACGCCGATCGAAGGGTTCGACTTCAAGGTGATGGATGCTGAATTGGGGCTGCGCGAACGTGGCTACACCAGCGTGGTGGTGTTGAGCCTGGGGTATCACAGCGAAGAGGATTTCAACGCTGGGCTGGGCAAGTCGCGGTTGCCGGCGGGTGAGGTGTTTACCTTCCTTTGATTTTTTTAGAGGGCCGGTGAGGGCTGCGAGGTGCATGGCGAAGGATCTTCAGCGCCCTCAAGATCGAGCGCCGCGCGGGCGGCGCTCGATCTCATAGGCGCTGCAAAATCATCGGCAAGCACCAAAAGGCCCTCACCCCTCTCTGAAAATCACCAAAGCGCCACAGCCGCCGCACTCACCACTCGCCCAAATACCGCAATCGCCTGCTCCACCTCAGCCTCACTGGTATACCGCCCAATGCTCAAGCGCACACTGTTGCGCGCCTGGCGCTCATCCAACCCCAGCGCCAGCAGCACATGGGAAGCGGCATTGCTCGCCGAGTTGCACGCCGAAGTAGTGGACAGCGCCAGCTCGCCAGCAAGGTCGCGACTGTTGAACCCCTTGGCGTCGACGCACAGGTTGAAGGTGTGGGGAATGCGCTGCGCGCCGCAGCCATTGAGCGTCACCCCCGGCAAGGCCAACAGGCCCTCGCGCAGGCGGCGGGCCAGCTGCTCCAGGCGCTGGTGCTCGCTGTCCCCTGGCTGCCCGGCCAGGGCGAAGGCGCTGCCCATGCCGACAATCTGGTGGGTGGCCAGGGTGCCCGAGCGCAGCCCGCGCTCATGGCCACCGCCGTGCATCTGCGCCCGCAGGCCATTGCGGGCGCGGGCGCCGACATAGAGCGCGCCGATGCCCTTGGGGCCGTACACCTTGTGCGCCGAGAACGACATCAGGTCGACCGCTTGGGCGGCCAGGTCGATCAATACCTTGCCGACCGCCTGGGCCGCGTCCACATGCAGCAGCGCGCCGTGTTCGCGTACCCGCGCGCCGATGGCGGCGAAGTCGGTGAGGGTGCCCAGTTCGTTGTTCACCGCCATCAGCGACACCAGCCGGGTGTCGGCCCGCAGCGCCGCCTGCACGGCGTCGGGCTGGATCAGGCCGTGGGCGTCAGGCGCCAGGCGCGTTACCGCCCAACCCTGACGCTCCAGCTCGGCCACGGTGTCGAGCACAGCCTTGTGTTCCAGCTGGCTGGTGATCAGGTGGCCGGGTTGTGGGTAGCTTTGCGCGACCCCCTTGAGAGCGAGGTTGTTGGACTCGGTGGCGCCGGAGGTCCACACCAGGTCGTCGGGCTGAGCGCCGACCCGCTCGGCCACCTGGCGGCGGGCCTGTTCTACCGCTTCGCGGGCGGCCTGGCCGAAGCTGTGGCCGCTGGAGGCCGGGTTGCCGAAGTTGGCGGCACGGCCCAGGCAGCCGAGCATGGCCTCGATGACCCGGTCATCGACAGGGGTGGTGGCGGCGTAGTCGAAATAGAGGGGGGCGTTGTGCATAGCGAGGGCTTGTCCGTGCGGGACGCCGCCAGTCGGCATCCATGTACGGCATGTTACGAGGGCTGATGGGCAAAGGTTTTTCCTATTGCTCGCCCGGGCGATTGTTTCAGAATAATTCGTTCTGCGCATTGCATGTTTTAGAGAAATATTTTCTCCTCGTGCTGCGCTTCAAATCACAGCCATTGCCAAGGTGCCTGCTTTTTCACCATCACCAGCACCATCAGGAACATCCCGGAAAAACCGATCACACCCATCCACAGCCAATAGCGGTACAGCCGGTGGTAGTGCGGGCCCAGCGGGGCATGCGCCTCGACGGCCCGGGCGGCGAGGGCTTGCAGGCGGGTCTGCAACAACAGCACCGGCAACCACAGCGCGCCCACACCGAAGAAGATCGCCAGCGCAGCGCGCAGCCAGTCCATCGACCAGTCCATGCCTGCCGTGCGCACCATGGCGTAGCCGGTCAACAGTTGCAGGAAGCCGGCCGGGGTGGTGATCCAGGCGTCGAAGCGCACCACCATCCTGGCCACGGCGGCGATCACCCGCGCATCGCCTGTGCGGTGGGCGGCGATCAGGTAGAGGTAGGAGCCCATGCCGAAGCCGAACAGAAATACAGCGGCGATCACATGCAGGTACTTGAGCAGCAGGTAATCCATCTCAGCCACGCCCCTGCTGGAAACTGACGCTGTAGCGGATCTTGTCCGGCGCGCCGATGGCTGCCAGGTATTGCTCAACGCTTATCTCGCCCACGCAGGGCCGCGCGCCCACCTCGGGCTGGTAGCCCTCGGTTAGCCTGGCCATCAGCGCCACCGCCGCGCAGCTTGGGATCTCCGGGCCTTTGTCATCGGTTGCGCTGACCTGGGCACGCAGGCGCAGCGGCTGGCCGTTTTCGTCGAGGCCGCGCACATCCAGGTACATCGCGCTCTTGCCATTGCCGCAACGCTCGAAGCGCAGGCCCAGGCGGTGCAGGCGCCGGGCCCAGGGCAGTGGGTTGCGTACCAGCCCGTACTTCACCAGCAGCGCCAGTGCCGCGTTGGCCAGGCCGCCAGCCATCAGCCCGGCACCGGCCTTGAACGCCAGGGTGCGCGCCCCGTAACGGCTGGCGAAGATGTCCATGTCTGGTACATCGACATTGCTCAGCAAGCGCCAGCCCAGGCCTGGGAGGTGGCGCAGCTGCAGGCCCAGCCAGCCGTCGACTTCACAGGGTTGGCCATCGCGCCACTGGCGGATCGGCCGCCCGGCGTAGGCAAGCACGCCTTCGATGGTGGACACGCCAGGCATCTTGGCCGAGGAGGAGATGCCGTGCTCGATCGACTCGATGTGGCTGAAGCGCAGGCGCTGTTCGTCGAGGATCGCCGAGGACAGGCTGGGCACCGAGCTGCAACCACTGAGCAGCGCCACGCCCGCCTGGCGGGCGCGGGCGTCGAGCTGGGCGATGCCATTGACGAACTGCCGGCAGTCTGCCAGGTCGCAATAGCTGGCGCCGGCCTCGATGCAGGCTTCGGCGACGCGGTAGGGCTGGCCCTGGAACGGCCCGCCGGTGTGGATCACCCAGTCGATGCCCAGTTGGCGCAGGGCCTCGGCGAAACCGGGGGCCATGGCGTCACCGCACCAGCTGCCGTGCAGCGATGCGCCTGTGCCGCTGAGCTGCTCACCGAGCTGGGCAAGCGACTGGGCGTTGCGCCCGGCGATGACCAGCTGCACGCCCGGCATCTGGTTCAAGTGGCGGCTGATGATGCGCCCGAAGTTGCCGTAGGCGCCGATCACCAGGGTCCTGATAGCCATGCTGCGTTCCTTGTGCCGTGAATCTGCAATGCCCGGGGCAGGGCGGCGCAAGGGTTACCCAAAGGTCAGTGCAATGCAAGCGCGCAGCGCTCAGGCGCTTTCCAGCGCCTTCTGCTCCTGGCTGGCGACCCGCTCGCACAGCTCGATGATCTGCTCGCGCATCCAGCGGTTGGCCGGGTCCTGGTCGGTGCTTTCGTGCCAGTACAGGTGGGTTTCCAGGGCCGGCACTTCCACCGGCAGCGGCTGGTGGCGCAACTGGTGGCGGCGGGCGAAGCGCTCGGGCACGGTCATCACCATGTCGGTCTGCTGCAGCACCTGCGAGGCCATCAAGTAGTGTTGCGAACGCAACGCCACGCGGCGTTGCACGCCCATCTTGCCCAGGGCCAGGTCAACGTAGCCCAGGCCGTTGCGGCGGCTGGAAATATGGATGTGGGTCATGCCCAGGTAGCTGTCGAGGGTCAGCGGGCTGTCGGCCAGCGGGTGGCCGGGGCGCATGGCGCAGACGTAGCGGTCCTGCATCAGCTTGACGTGGCGCACCTGCGGGTCGGTGTTCAGCGGCGCGTCGACGGCGAAGTCCAGGCGCCCGGCGGCAAGCTCCTTGGTGGTTTCGCGGCGCTTGCACGGGAAGCTCTCGATCACCAGTGCCGGGGCCAGGCGGCGCAGGCGCTGGAACAGCGGCGGCAGGATCACCGCCTCGGTGAGGTCGGTCATGCTGATGCGGAAGGTCTTGCTGGCCTGCAGCGGGTTGAAGATGCGGCTCTCTTGTACCGAGGTGCGCAGCAATGACAGGGCGTTGCGCACCGGGCCGATGATGTTCTGCGCCATGGGCGTGGGCACCATGCCCTGGGCAGTGCGCACGAACAGCGGGTCGTTGAAGGTTTCGCGCAGGCGCGACAGGGCGTTGGACACCGCTGGCTGGGTGATGCCGACGATCTGCCCGGCGCGGGTCAGGTTGGCTTCGGTGTAGATCGCGTCGAAGACGATGAACAGGTTGAGGTCGACCTTGCTGAGGTTCATGGCGCCGCTCTTCATTGGAATTATCAGCCGATCATATATCGGTTATGAATGTTTATACACGTAGAAAATAGACTAGGTGGATGAAGGGTGGCTGTTCTAGGCTGCGTCCATGTTCTTCATTGACTGAAGGTAGCCCCGATGGATTTCGCCTATTCGCCCAAGGTCCAGGCACTGCGCGAGCGTGTCAGCGCATTCATGGACACCTATGTGTACCCGGCCGAGCCGGTGTTCGAGCGCCAGGTTGCCGAAGGCGACCGCTGGCAGCCCACCGCGATCATGGAAGAGCTCAAGGCCAAGGCCCGTGCCGAGGGCCTGTGGAACCTGTTCCTGCCCGAGTCGGAATACGGCGCGGGGCTGACCAACCTCGAATACGCACCGCTGGCCGAGATCATGGGCCGCTCGTTGCTGGGGCCGGAGCCGTTCAACTGCTCGGCACCGGACACCGGCAACATGGAAGTGCTGGTGCGCTACGCCAGCGAGGCGCAGAAGCGCCAGTGGCTGGAGCCGCTGCTGCGCGGCGAGATCCGCTCGGCGTTTGCCATGACCGAGCCGGACGTGGCCTCGTCGGATGCCACCAACATGGCCGCCACTGCCGTACGCGACGGCGATGAGTGGGTGATCAACGGCCGCAAGTGGTGGACCTCCGGCGCCTGCGACCCACGCTGCAAGGTGATGATCTTCATGGGCCTGTCCAACCCCGACGGCCCGCGTCATCAGCAGCACTCGATGATCCTGGTGCCCACCGACGCGCCGGGGGTGAAGATCGTCCGCCCGCTGCCGGTGTTCGGTTATGACGACGCGCCCCACGGCCACGCCGAGGTGCTGTTCGAGAACGTGCGCGTGCCTTACGAAAACGTGCTGCTTGGCGAGGGCCGTGGCTTCGAGATCGCCCAGGGCCGCCTTGGCCCAGGCCGTATCCACCACTGCATGCGCTCGATCGGCATGGCCGAGCGTGCCCTGGAACTGATGTGCAAACGCTCTGTCGAGCGCACCGCCTTTGGCAAGCCACTGGCGCGGCTGGGCGGCAACATCGACAAGATCGCCGACTCGCGGATGGAGATCGACATGGCCCGGCTGCTGACGCTCAAGGCCGCGTACATGATGGACACCGTGGGCAACAAGGTGGCGCGCAGCGAGATCGCGCAGATCAAGGTGGTGGCGCCGAACGTGGCGTTGAAGGTGATCGACCGGGCGATTCAGATCCATGGTGGCGCAGGGGTGAGTGGCGACTTCCCGCTGGCCTACATGTATGCGATGCAACGCACGCTGCGTTTGGCCGACGGGCCGGATGAGGTGCACCGGGCGGCGATTGGCAAGTATGAGGTTGGCAAGTATGTGCCCAAGGAGATGTTGCGTAGCGGGCGCTGAGCCGGGGTAAGTCCGGTTAGTTTCTGAATTGTGCGTAGGGCGTTTCCCAAAGGCCGTTCTGGTCCCGAGCTTAACCCCTGAGTGCTGCTAGCTTCCTTCGCTTTGTAAAGGGGAACTACAGCATGTGGCGTGTCGGTCTTGACGGCAGGGGCCAGGCAGTTGATGGCGATCGCACCAGCACTGGAGCGGTGTGCCTGGCCAGCGGTGAAGGTTATCTGAGCGAGGGGCTCAGGGTCCTGCGCGTTGGTGACTCGACCACCGAGTGCCCCGCATGCGGCCAGCCCGGGGTGGTGGTCGATGGGCATGAAGGCTGGATCAGCGACGGTCAGCCCTTGGCCATGGACGGGTCGCTGGTCGCGTGCGGCTGCCCCAGTGGCAGCAACCGCGTGGTGGCGCCGCTGGACCAGGCGCCAGGCTTGCACTCGACGCCGCTGATGGCGTCTGCCAGTCCCTCCGCCGCCCCTGGCCATTTGCAGCCGCAGATGGCCACGGCAGCCCCGGCACCGCGTACCTTGCTGGAGCCGGGCTTTCATATCGTGCGCCGAAGCCTGTCCGGCCCTCAGTTGGTGACCGAGTTGCTGGAGCACGACCACCGGCTGCCGATTGCCCGGCTGCAGCGTCTTAACCCGACCTTCGAGCAAGGCTTCAAGGCCGGTGAGATCTTCGTCCTCGGCGACCCCGACAACCACTATGCCTGTACCCGTGAAGAAGCCGACCTAATGGCGGCGGCACAGCGGGCGCGGGAGGCATTGGCGGTGCTGGACGAGCAGGAAGCCAACTTCATGATGGAGCACATCGGCGAGATTGCCGGGGTGCTCAACGGTGCCAGCCAGTCCATGGGGGTGGGCAAGGACATGCTGGCCCGTGGGCTGGGGCAGGTGGAGGACACGCTCAGGGGGATTGAGCGGCTGCATCAGCGCGAGTTTGGGTTGCATGGGCACCTGAAAAGCCCGCAGTTCTTTGCCTCACGCCAGGCCTTGTATCAGCAGCTGGATGCGCAACTACGCAGTGCATTCCTGGGCAAGTACCTGAACCTGGGAGGGCATGAAAGCTTGCGCAAAGGGTTGGGGATATCCACCAAGAGCCTTGTGCATCATTGGTCCAAGGCTGGGGCGCCGGGCGCTATACCGGGGTATGCGACGCATCTGGATGAGGTGGCAAAGATGGCGAAATACCTCAAGTATGGCGGGCATGTGGCGGTGGGGTTGGGGGCTACTTCGTCGTATCTGAAGGTTCAGGAGGCTTGCCGGGCGGGTGAGACCGAGGAGTGCCGGAAGGTCAGGCTGACAGAGACAGGGAGCTTTACAGGTGGGCTAGTTGGTGGCGCAGCGGGCGCTTGGGGCGGTAATGCTGCGATCAGGTTCGTGTGCTATTTCGGCCCTTGGGCTAGAGCGGCCTGTGGAATTGCGATGGTCGGTACTGGTTCCTATGCTGGCGCAGAACTGGTTGGAAAGGTTGGTGAGGTTTCTGGTGAGGCGATTTATGAGCGTGTTTATGATCGACCTTAGTAGCTGGCCGGCAGACTTTAAGATTGCTGCACTGCTGATCCCGTTTCTAATCACGCTGACAGGCGTGGGCATTCATATTCATATCGCCTCTTCAAAGCACTTCGACGTGATGTGTGCGGCGCTTCAGCGAAGTCAGTGCCTGCATGAGGAATTGAGGCGAGGTGGAGCTTTCAATTTCAAGCTTCGCACTATGACGGTCAGTGCTATTACAGGTGTTTTGTTCTGGCCGGAGCTGTCAGTTCGCAGGGAGTATCTGGATTCGGAGGATTATCGAGCATTTCCGAGATATCTCAGAAAGCGCATGAAAGCAGCCATGATTTGTATGGTCTTCGGTATGAGTTGCATGGCTTTCATAGTCCTTTTTGTCAACTTTGAACGTGCATGAAGTGGTGCTTCTACTGTGAAACAAATTGCACCTATGGATGGCGCACCTCCATGAACGGCTTCTGGACTTCCGGGTGGGCGATCTTGTTCGTTGTATTCCCCTTCTTGTTGGGCGCCGTAGGGTTGGCCATGAGTTTGCTGCTGGCGCGCAAGGCAAGCTATCGCAGGATTGTCGGCGCCCTTTCTGGCAGTGCGTGGGTGTTGCAACAGCGACATTTTTGGGGCGAGGAGAGCTTCAAGTCCAGATGGCATCAGGTAAATATGGTAAACGGAGCGTTTCTCTACCCTGCATTCGTCATTCGTAAAGGTCTTTTCGATGAACAGGAGATGTTTGATTTTCCGACGGATCTATTGCCATTTGGGCCTGAGCTGATTTGCGAATCACCGCGATACAAGAGGGTAACTACTGGAAGCTTGAGCCTGTCGCGGGCATAGCCCGCGACAGGCTCTGGTTGCTGAGGAGGCTCAGTAGTAGCTGCTTAGCCCGGCTCGGGACTTCAGGGCGTCTTGAGGTCCAGCGCCAGGTCCTTGGCCGCCTTGGTAGCCAGCACGCTCATCAACTTGCTCATCTCATCCTGACGCCCAATGCCGCCGTCTGTGGCGCCCATCATCACGCCGGGTACCGGCGCCTTGGACGCAGCATCTGCCCAAGCCTTGTTGATCTGCACCAGTGCATCGAGCTTGGTCTGCAAGGCACCGTCGGCCTTGAGAGAAGCCTCACGGGCATGGGCCTCGGCGTCGGCGGTGATCTTGGTGGCTTCGGCGTTGACCTTGGCCTTGTCGCGCAGCAGTTCGGCGGTTTGCTTGTCGATCTCGGCGCGGCGGTGTTCGCGCTCGGCATTGATCAGCGTGAGCTGTTTTTCCGTCTCGGCTTCGGTGGTGCGTTCGATTTGCTGGCGCAGGCTTTCCTGGCGCTTGGCCTCGACCTCCTTGGCGCCACGGGCGGAGACCAGCTCCTTCTCCTCTTCTTCCTTGAGCCGGTTTTGCCGGGCCACCGCCAGCTCCGCCAGTGCCTGCTGCACCCGCACCATGCGCTCCTGATACTGCGGGTTGGGGTCGATGTGGGTGACCCGGGCGTCGACCACGTCCACGCCGAACAGGCGGAACTGCTGCTGTTTGCGCATTTCCTGGCCGTCCTTGTCGAGTTTCTTTTCGATGACGAAACGGGTCGCGGAGTTGTCGCCGAAGCTGCCCTGTTCAGTACCGGCCTGCAGGATCGCGGTCTGTGCCGGTAGACTGTCGCGCATGACGCGGATTTCCTTGCGGCTGGTGAGGTACAGGCCATTGCGCAGCTGGTTTTCGAATTCGGCGCCGAAGTGGCTGCGATTGCCGGCGTAGTAATCGTCGGCGCTCATCAGTGAGGCCGTAGCCTGCAGGGTTTCCTTGACCGCCGGCAGCAAGGCCCGCTGCAGGAAGTTGTCCGGCGTGCGGTACTCCTGGGCGATTTTCAGGAAGCTGTCGCCCGAGGGCAGGCGGAACTGGGTGCTGAACTCAGCCTTGGCGTCGACGTTGCCGAGGAAAACGATGGGTAGGTTTTCGAGGACCACCGAGGGATGCCCGGCACGAGAATCTTCCTGGTTGTCGACCTGCAGGGCCGACTGGACCCCGATGGTGCGGCGCCAGACCGTGCTGCGACCGAACCATTTGGTCGCATAGCCCACGTCCTCGACCACTTTCTCCTCTCCGAAGATCGTACGCACATGGGTCATCTGGCCTGCTTCGTTGTAGAAGAACACTGCGTTGAACAGTGCGGCGAGGATGGCGAGCGCCACTAGCGGGATTGCGATGACGGCTATCAGTTTGCGGTTAAGGCCAGCGAGGGGGAGATCAGTCAATGGAAGCTTTTGCATCTATCACTCCGGATGCGGGGAGTGAGCATGCTGGGCACCGATAGCTTGAGCCTCAATCAGTCCGGTCCGGGGCTAGCGTAGGAAGCCTCTTGTAGGTCTGAAAGTAGAAGACCCGCCATGGCGGGTCTCCTTGAGCATCTGTTTAAACACCAAGCGCCATCTTCGCACTCATCTGGCGACGACGGTAAGCCGTGTCGCGGCTGGCCAGCCACCAGTACAGTGGCGTGGTCACCGCCAGGCCCACCAGCCAGGACAGGTCGGCGCCGTTGATGTATTCGGACACCTGCCCGACATACAGCGGGGTGTTCATGAACGGGATCTGCACCACGATGCCAATGGCGTAGGCCAGCAACGCCTGCGGGTTGTAGCGCCCGTAGATGCCGCCATCGACCTTGAAGATCGACTGGATGTCGTAGTCGCCTTTATGGATGACATAGAAGTCGATCAGGTTGATCGCGGTCCATGGCACCAGCACCACCAGCAGCACCAGCACCATGTCGACGAAGTGGCCGATGAAGTCCGCCGAGGCGAACACCGCCACCACGCAGCAGGCGGCCAGCACCAGCAGCGACAGCACGGCGCGGCTCTTGGCGGTGGGGATCCAGCGGTGGGCGAAGGTCTGCACCAGGGTGATGATCGACAGCACCGCGCCATACAGGTTGAGGGCGTTGTGGCTTATCACGCTGAGCAGGAACAGCACCAGCATCACCGGGCCGAGGGTACCGGTGGCCAGCTTGACTGCGTCCATGGTGTCCATGCCGGCCGGGATCGCCAGCACGGCGACGGCGCCGAAGATGAACGACAGGCTCGAACCCAGCGCCGAACCCAGGTAGGTGGTCCAGAAGGTCGACGATACTTTCACGTCGGCCGGCAGGTAGCGCGAGTAGTCCGACACATAGGGGGCGAAGGCGATCTGCCACAGTGCCGCCAGCGACACGGTGGCCAGCCAGCCGGCCAGGTTGAAACCGCCGCGGGTGAGGAAGTCGTCGCTCTGCACATGGCTGAAGATGTAGCCAAAGCCGACCACGATGCCGATGCCCAGCACCCAGGTGCCGATGCGGTTGAGCACGTGGATGAAGCGGTAGCCGATGATGCCGATGATGCCCGAGCCCAGTGCACCGACGACGATGCCCACCGGTACCGGTACGCTGTCGACCACGCCGTGCAGCGACTTGCCGGCCAGGACGATGTTGGAGGCGAAGAAGCCGATGTACATCACCCCGGCGATCACCACCACCAGCAGCGCGCCGAGCGAGCCGAACTGGGCGCGGCTCTGGATCATCTGCGGGATACCCATCTGCGGGCCCTGGGCCGAGTGCAGCGCCATCAGCACGCCGCCCAGCAGGTGGCCGACCAGGATGGCGACGATGCCCCACACCAGGTTGAGGTGGAACAGCTGCACGCCCAGCGCGCCGGTGACGATCGGCAGCGGCGCGATGTTGCCGCCGAACCACAGTGTGAACAGATCCCTTACCTTTCCATGGCGGTCTTGCGGCGGCACGTAGCCGATCGTGTGTTTCTCGATGAGGGGTGCCGAATTGGCTGCACTGGTCATGAATGACTCCAAGGCAAGGAGGGCGCAACCGAAGTTGCCGGGCGCGTGCCGACAAGGGACGACGCGTTCTTGTTGGAGCCGATGATGGCGGCGGGGCGGGGAACGGGAAATTAGTAAATTTGTGCTCATGAACCTTAAAAAAGCTAAGGCCGGCAGAGGGTTAAGCGAGGGACGGTAGCAAGGTGGGTGCCAGGTGGCGGGAAGGGCCGCGATATGAGGCTTTGCAGTTGGTTGCGGAGCCAGGCATGGCCGTTGATGGTGCGCCAGGCACAGGAACAGAGCATTGATCTTTGGTGGCAATGCCGGCCTCTTCGCGGGCAAGCCCGCTCCCACAGGTATCTCGCCGGGCTCAGGATCCGCTGAGACTTGCCCGCGAAGAGGCCGGCGCATGAGGAAAAAGCTACATCGGCAACAACCGATCCTGAATCACTTCCTTCATCACCAAGGTCGAACTCAGCCGTTTCACATTGGGAATGCTGGTCAGCTGCTCGTCATACAGCTTCTGGAACGCCGGCAGGTCCTTGGCCACCACATGCAGCAGGTAGTCCGGGTCGCCAAACAGCCGCTGCGCCTCGACGATCTGCGGTATCTGCGAAACCGCTGCTTCGAAGTCCGCCACCGGCTGGCGGGTGACCTCGCGCAGGGTGACGAACACCAGTGCGGCGAAGTTCAGGCCCAGGGCGCTCGGCGCCAGGCGGGCGTGGTAGCCAAGGATGGCGCCGGACTCTTCCAGCGCCTTGAGCCGGCGGTGGCAGGGTGAGAGGCTCAGGCCCACGCGTTCGGCCAGTTCGGTCACCGACAGGCGCCCGTCATTTTGCAGTTCGGCAAGGATCTTTCGATCGATTCGGTCCATGTGGGAAGAATCTTCCAGTGTGGTGGCCAGGATGGGGAATATACGAAAGAAAATCCCCGGGCGATATCCGTAATCTTGCTCTCACCGAAACCTGTGTGGAAGGAAGATTGAAAGTGGCCATGAGTGTATTGGCGGCGTTCTGGGCCGTGTCCTTGCTGTTCGTGATCACCCCCGGTGCCGACTGGGCCTACGCCATTTCCGCCGGGATGCGCGGGCGCTGGGTGATGCCGGCAGTGGCGGGGATGCTCTCGGGGCATTTCCTGGTGACGTTGATCGTTGCGGCAGGCGTCGGCAGCCTGATCGCCGGGCACCCGCTGGCGTTGACCCTGTTGACCTTGGCGGGCTGCGTTTATCTGCTGTGGCTGGGCGGCAACCTGCTGCTGCGCCCGGCGGTGCCCGCGGCCGGGGAGGGCGGCGTGACGGATTCGGGTTCGCGCTGGGCTTTCAAGGGCTTTTGCGTGAGCGGGCTCAATCCCAAGGTGTTCCTGTTGTTCCTGGCGCTGTTGCCGCAATTCACCGATCCGCAGGCGAGCTGGCCGGTGTGGTTGCAGATCCTGCTGCTGGGGCTGGTGCACCTGGCCAGTTCGCTGGTGGTGTACCTGATGGTGGGGTATGGCGCCAAGGCGGTGCTGCGCACTCGGCCGGTGGCGGCGCAGGTGGTCGGGCGGGTGTCGGGGGTGGTGATGATCGTGATTGCGCTGGGGTTGATTGCCGGGCAGATGCGCTGAATTCCGCACGTCCCTGTGTAGGAGCGGCCTTGTGCCGCGAAAGGGCTGCGCAGCAGCCCCAGGATCTCAACGTCGATGCATAAATCGGCGGGGCTGCTCTGCAGCCCTTTCGCGGCACAAGGCCGCTCCTACAAAGGCCAGTACCTCAGGTCGTCGGTCTTCGTGCCGCGATTTGCTGCATTTCAACACCATCCAGCAGCGCCTCGACCACCGCCTTGGCCGCATTGGCATGCGCCGTGGTGGCGCGGGCAGGGGGATCAGGTAAGCCTTTCATCATTGTGTCGCTCCTTGATTCAATGGAGCCGCCACTCGACGTGACCAAACGAAGGGGGGGCGACTGTACGCGGGTTGGTCAACCGGGAATCAAGGAAACCGGCGCGCACGGAGGCGCCCCACGCACAGCCGCTGGACTTACAGCAGCGCGCAAAGGTTGCCGGGCATGGGTTGGCGTTTCAAGGCGGGATCATCTGCGGATACACTTCGCCACTCACCACCACAAGGACGTGCACGATGCCTGAACTCACCAGCCTGCTGGCCTTCGCCCTGATCTGCCTGGGCATGGTCCTCACCCCCGGCCCGAACATGATCTACCTCATCTCCCGCTCGATCTGCCAGGGCCGTGCGGCCGGGTTGATTTCGCTGGGCGGTGTGGCCCTGGGCTTCGTCATCTACATGCTGTGCGCGGCGCTGGGCATTACCGCGCTGGTGATGGCGGTGCCGTTGGCCTACGACGCCCTGCGCATCGGTGGCGCATTGTACCTGCTGTACCTGGCCTGGCAGGCGCTGCGCCCGGGTGGCCGTTCGCCGTTCCAGGTGCGCGACCTGCCGGCGGACAGCCCGCGCCGGCTGTTCGGCATGGGCCTGTTGACCAGCCTGCTCAACCCCAAGATCGCGGTGATGTACCTGTCGCTGATGCCGCAGTTCATCGAGCCGGGCCACGGCAGTGTACTGGCGCAGTCGCTGGTGCTGGGCTGCACGCAGATCATGATCAGTGTGTCGGTGAATGCGTTGATCGCGGTGATGGCGGGTTCCATTGCCGTGTTTCTCGCCGGCCGGCCGCTGTGGCAACAGGTTCAGCGCTGGCTGATGGGCACCGTGTTGGCGGGGCTGGCCGTGCGCATGCTGGCCGAAGGCCGACGCTGAAGGCGCCGCCCCGCATCCAGCGGGGCGGTTGGGGCTTAGTCCTGAACCACGCGCGGGCGGGCCTGGCGCTCGTTCTTGTATTGCATGGCCACCGCTGGCGCTGCCTTGGTACTGCCGGTCTCCAGCCACTGGCGCATGCGGCTGGCGTCGGCGAAGTGGGTGTACTTGCCGTAGGCGTCGAGAATCACCATGGCCACCGGGCGGTTGTCCATGCGGGTCAGCAGCACCAGGCAGTGGCCCGCCTCGTTGGTGAAGCCGGTCTTGGTCAGCTTGATGTCCCAGTTGCTCTTGTTGACCAGGTGGTCGGTGTTACGAAAGCCCAGGGTGTAGTTGGGTTTGCGGAACGCCACGGTCTTTTCCGGGGTGGTCGACAGTTCGCCGAGCATCGGGTACTTGCGCGAGGCCATCAGCAGCTTGGCCAGGTCCTGGGCGGTGGACACGTTCAGGGTCGACAGGCCGGTCGGCTCGACGTAGCGGGTGTGGCTCATGCCCAGTGCGCGGGCTTTGGCGTTCATGGCCTTGATGAACGCGCCGTAGCCACCAGGGTAGTGGTTGGCCAGGGTGGTGGCGGCGCGGTTTTCCGACGACATCAGGGTAATCAGCAGTGTCTCGCGACGGTTCAGCTCGCTACCCAGGCGCACCCGCGAATACACGCCTTTCATCTCCGGGTTGTTGGCGATGGTCATGCTGAGCATTTCGTCCATGGGCAGCTTGGCGTCGAGCACGACCATCGCGGTCATCAGCTTGGTGACCGAGGCGATGGGGCGCACGCGATCGGCGTGGCTGGCGTACAGCTCCTGGTTGGTATTGAGGTCGATCAGCAGGGCGCTGCCGGAAGCCAGGTGCAACTTGCTGGGGTCGCGTTGGGCCTGGGCCGGGGGTTGTGCAGCAGCGGTCGACGGGAGGGTCGCAGTACCTGTGAGCAACAGCAGCAGGCTGAGGATAGACAGGGAAGTTTTCACGTTGAGGCTCACTAAATGTTGGTATGTCGTTGGCTGTGCAAGGGTTTTCCCCCAAAAAACCGATGCATTGTGGAGTATGGCCGAAGTGCTGTCGATTGCTCGTTGAGAGGGCTTGGCGAAATGAAAAAAGCTTCATGCTGGAACGGTTCCGCGGTAACCGTCCGTCGCTTCGTATAGGCAAAAAAAGCCCGCCGAGGAGGCGGGCGAGGGGACGCTTGGGGGAGCAACACACAACAACAGATTCGGTTCAGGCAATAAGGCAGTTGTCGAGCAACTGGCCGGCCAGCACTTCGGCCGAGGAGCGGGTAGTCAACGGGCCGCTGATGGCTTCGCCGTTGCGCATCAGGTACCAGCACGCCAGCTGGCCTTGGGCACGCAGGCTGGCCGGGACGGCGCTACCGACGACGGACATGATCTGGATGGGGGCCATGGGTGATCTCCTGTGAAACATGGCCCCACATTACGCAGACGCCGCGAAGGTTTGAAATCAATGCCTTCGATAGTGGTCATTGATTCCATCAACTGTGCTGCCTACCAGCGGGGCGGGCCGTAATAGACGGGTGGCGGGCCGTAGTAACGGCGGTACACCGGTGGTGGCGGTGCCGGCACATACTGTTCGACCACGTAGGGCTGGTAGTACACAGGAGGTGGCGGTGCCTGCACATACACCGGGGGTGGTGGGTAATAGGCAGGCTGGCGCTCGACGTAGACGGTGCGGTCATGCCCGCCACTGACGGCCGCCCCGACCACCGCGCCCACCACGGCAGCGCCGATCACCGGCCCCGGGCCATACCAGCCGCCACCGTGGGCGGACGCCTGCCCGCTGACGGCCAGCGCGCCGACCAGCAGGGCGATACCGGAGATGAAACGCTTCATGGCCAATCCTCGCAAGGCAACCCCACACTTGGGGCCTGATTACTATGACCGCAGTCAGGGTCAAGTGAGCGCAGGGGAAGCGTAAAGGTTGTGTAAGGGGCGACCGGCGGCTGCCTCTGTTACGCTGAGTCAATCGTTTCAGCCATATCGACAGGAGTGGCAATGAACCTTTCACCCAGCAGGGACACTGTGTTGTGCATTTCCTTGGCCGGCCGCCCAGGCACCTTCGGCGTGCGCTTCCATAACCACCTCTACCAGCAGCTCGGGCTGGACTACTACTACAAGGCCATGACCACCCAGGACCTGCCTGCCGCCGTGGCTGGCATCCGGGCCCTGGGCATTCGTGGCTGCGGCGTGTCGATGCCGTACAAGGAGGCGTGCATGGCGCTGGTGGACGAGGTCGATCCGTCCGCGCTGGCGATCGAGTCGGTCAATACCTTGGTCAACACCGCGGGTCACCTCAAGGCCTACAACACCGACTATCTGGCGATTCGCCAGCTGCTGCAACGCCACCAGGTCGACCCTGGCACCGGCTTTGCCTTGCGTGGCAGCGGTGGCATGGCCAAGGCGGTGGCCAGTGCGCTGCGTGACGCGGGCTTTGCCGACGGCACCATCGTCGCCCGCAACGAGCAGGCCGGGCGGCACCTGGCGGATACCTGTGGTTACCGTTGGTTGCCCGAACTGGGTGACCTGTGCCCGCCGATGCTGGTCAATGTCACGCCGATCGGCATGGCTGGCGGGCCTGAGGCCAATCAACTGGCATTTTCTGAACATGCGATCGCCGCGGCCGAGCGGGTGTTCGACGTGGTGGCGATGCCGGCACGCACACCGTTGATCCAACGGGCCGAAACGCTGGGCAAACCGGTGATCACCGGGCTTGAGGTGATTGCCCTGCAGGCGCTGGAGCAGTTCGTGTTGTACACCGGGGTGCGGCCGACAGGTGAGCAGGTGGCGGCGGCGGTGGCGTTCGCGCGGGGTGCCTGAAAGGAGCGGGGCCGCGCTGCGGCCCGTCGCTGGCCATGTTATGGGAGGCGATTCTACCTGCTCAGGCACCCACCGCTGTCTCGTGCAAACACCGCCACACCACACCGCGCTCGCTGCATTCGAGTATCGCCAGCGCCCAGCGTGCCTGCGTCACGCCCTGCAGCCGTTGCACTTCCTTGTAGCGCATTGCCACATTCACCCCGGCGCGCCACGCCACCTGTACCTCTTCGATCTCGATCTCAAGCCCGGGCCGCGCCCCGGCGAGGCGCTTGAACAACTGCTCGACCTGCTGGCGATCGAACAGCGTCCCCGTCGGGCTGACCATGCTGAAGTCCTCGGCGAACACCGCCATCAACCCGCCGAACACGGCCTGGGTTTCAGTGACGGGGCGGCTGAAGACCATCTGGATCAGCTCATGTACGTGTTGAATGCTGTGCTCGGCACGGGCAACTGCGGTGTCAGGCATGCTGGGGTTTCTCCTGGGGTAATGTGTGTAGCCGCGCAAGCGGCGCCAGCCCGAGCAGCGCCGCGAGGGCGAAGCTCAGGTGGTAGGCGAGGGTGCTGCCCAGTCGATCGAGCAGCAGGTTGAAGACCATCAACAGCAGCGCCGCGCCAACGCTGAACGCCATCTGCCGATTGAGGTTCCACAGTACGCTGGCCTGTTGAGTCTGCTGGCCAGTGAAATCGAGCAGCGCAGTGGTTTGCGCGGTGTTGGCGCCGATGCCGCCACCGATGCCCATCAGGGCGTAGGCGAGGATCAGCAACTGGCCGTCCCGCGCACTGTCGACCAGCACCAGCAGCGCGATGCCCAGGCTGTGCAGGAGCATGCCCAGCAGGAACAGGCGCCTTGCCCCGGCGCGGTTGTAGGCCCGGCCCACCATCAGCATGGCGGCGAAGGCGCCGGCGGCGTACACCAGCATGAACAGCCCGGTGGCCTGGGCGCTCAGCGCGAGGGTGTCTTGCAGATAGAAGATGTTCAACAGGTTGACCCCGGTGAAGACCCCGGGGATGGCCTGGTAGATCCACATGGACACCTTCAGCCGGGCACTGCCGAGCAGGCCAAGTTCGAGAATGGCGCTGTTTGTGCGACGGTAATGCCGGCGATAGAGCAAGGCACAGGCAGCCCCCAGCGCCAGGCACGGCAAGGCCCAGGCCAGGCCATGGCCGGCGCCGTACAGCGACATCCCCAGCAGCAGGGCGGCGAGCGCGGCGCTGACCAGCAGCAGGCCGAAGAAGTCTGGCCGGGCCTGCGCCGTGCCGGGTACGTCGCGGATCCACAGCCAGGCCAGCCCGGCCGCCAACAGCGCCAGCGGGATGTTGGCATGGAAGACCCACGGCCAGCTGCCACGGTCGACCATCAGCCCGCCCAGGCTTGGCGACAGCGCAGGCGCAATCAGTGCCACGGCCATCACCAGGGTGGACACCCGGGCGCGCTCCGGTCCCTGGAACAGATTGAACGTCAGCGCCTGGCCCACCGGGATCAGCAGCCCGCCGGCCATGCCCTGGAGCAGGCGCCAGGCGATCAGCCCGGCAAAGCCATCGGCCTGCCCGCAACCCCATGCCGCCACGGCGAACCCGAGCATGCTCGCGCTCAGCAGTTTCCTGGCGCCCCATTGCGCCGCCAGCCAGGTGCTTACCGGCACCACCAGGGTCAGCCCGAGGATGTAGGCATTACCCACCCAGGCACTGTTGGCGTTGTCGATGGCGAAGGTGGCCGCGATCCGTGGCAGTGCCACGGCCGGCATGAAAATGTTGATGCAGTCGATGAAGAAGCCCAACAGGAAAACGGTCGCCACGCGGTATCGATAGGTCATTGCCACTCCTTTGCAGCGCGCAGCCTAAGCGGCTTGGACTGGCCCGGTCGATGCCGTTACCCTTGAAACTCTGTTTGATGGAAATGAACAATGCTGCGTACGGCCCTCCACACCCAGCTCAACCGGGTGCAGACGTTTTTGGCGGTGGTGGATTTCGGCTCGTTCACCAAGGCGGCGGACTTCCTCGGGATCAGCAAGGCAATGGCCAGCCAGCACGTCAAGGCACTGGAACAGGCCCTGGCGGTGACCCTGCTGGTGCGCAGCACCCGCGCCATTGCCCTGACCGAAACCGGCCAGGCGTTCTACGACGACTTCAAGGTGATCGTCGGTGATGTGGAGAGCGCCTTTGCGAGCGTCATGCAACGGCACAATGGGGCGGCTGGCACGCTGCGTATCAGCACCACCGCCGAGTATGGCGAGCGCTTTATCCTGCCGCTGATCCCGCTGTTCGCCGAGCGCTACCCGGGGTTGTCGATCAGCTACGACATCGACTCGTCGTTGAGTGACCTGATTGCGCAACGGCTCGACCTGGTGGTGCGCCTCGGCACCCTGGTCGACTCGAACCTGCGCAGCCGCAAGCTGGCCGATTACGACATCCTGCTGGTGGCAACGCCTGCGTTCATCGCCCGCCATGGCATCGAGCACCCGACGGACCTGGCCAACGTGCCGTGGATCGCCAACAGCAACCTCAGCAGCCCGACCAGCTGGGCCTTGCAGGCCGGGGAGGGGGACACCCTGAGCATCACCGGCGCTTCTGCCTACCAGTCCAACGCCAGCCATGCCATCCGCGCCATGGCACGCGCTTCGTTGGGGGTGGCCGTGTTGCCGGCGTGGCTGGTCGAGCAGGACCTGGCCAATGGTGAGTTGCAGCGGGTGTTGCCGCGGTACAGCCTGCCGGCGCAGCCGATCAGTGTGGTGTATCCGCACAGCAGCCATGTGCCGCACAAGACACGGGTGTTCATTGATTTTCTGTGTGAGCACCTGGGGCGTTAGGGGCGGGCTTTGAGAATGCTGGGGCCGCTTTGCGGCCCTTTCGCGGCACAAGGCCGCTCCTACAGGGGACCGCGCTTTTCTGTAGGAGCGGCCTTGTGCCGCGAAAGGGCAGCAACGCAGCCCCCAGCGCTCAAGGCTCCAGCCCGATCCCCCTCAGGATCACCCCGGTCACCGTCTGCACCGCACTCTCAAAGGCCGGATCGGTCAGCGGCATACCGTCGTTGAGCAAGGTCACCTGATACCCGAAATCCGCATAATGCTGGGTCGCCGCCCAGATCATGTACAGCAGCGCCGAAGGCTCCACCGGCAGGATTCGCCGATCTTCCACCCAGCTACGAATCTTGGCCTCCTTGAGCTGCGCCCAGGGCACCAGGGTGTCGTCCAGGGTCGGGCCGAGCACCGGCGCGCCGTGCAGGATCTCTTCCGCCCAGATCTTCGACCCCAGCGGCCGCGAGCGCGAGTGGCCCATCTTGGCGCGGATGTAGCTGGTCAGCACCACGCGGGGGTCGTCGAAGCGCTCGAAACACAGCGCGTCCTGCTTCCACACATCCAGCAGGTCCTGCAGTACCGCGCGGTACAGCTCGTCCTTGGTGCTGAAGTAATAGTGCAGGTTGGAGCGCGGCAGCTGCGCCTGTTCGGCGATATCGCCCATCGAGGTGGCGCCGTAGCCTTTGGCGGCGAACACCTGCTCGGCGGCTTGCAGGATCTTCTCGACATTGCGTCGGCGGATCTCGATCTTGTGGTTGGCCATGGGCTGTCCGTGGTGACCTGAACAGGGCAAGGCTAACAGCTTTGCAAGGTGCGTGGTGAAGGCTTCGCGGCCATCTGTTAACGTGCGTGCACCGCCCCGCCGAGTCCTTGCACCATGCCCTTCGCCGACAACCTGATCGCCTTCACCCTGGCCGCCACCCTGCTGACGCTGACGCCCGGCCTGGACACCGCGCTGGTCCTGCGCACCGCCGCCGTGGAAAGCCGCCGGCAAGCCTTGCGCGCGGCGCTGGGCATCAATGCCGGCTGCCTGCTGTGGGGCGCGGCGGTGGCCTTCGGCCTGGGTGCGCTGATCGCGGTGTCGGAGCTGGCCTACAACCTGCTCAAGTACTGCGGCGCCGCCTACCTGGCCTGGCTGGGGGTGAACATGCTGCTGCGCCCGCGCCAGTCGATGGCACCGGCCGGCGAGCAGGCGCCGGCCACCGGCAACTGGTTCGTCAAGGGCATGCTGGGCAACCTGCTCAACCCCAAGGTCGGCATCTTCTATGTGTCCTTCCTGCCCCAGTTCATTCCCCAGGGCCAGCCGCTGGTGGCCTGGACCTTCGGCCTGGTGGGTATCCATGTGCTGCTGGGGCTGCTCTGGGCGACCGGCTTGATCGCCGCCACCCGGCCGCTGGCCGAGGTGCTGCGCCGCGAGCGGGTGATCCGCTGGATGGATCGCTGCACGGGCCTTGTGTTCGTGCTGTTCGCGGCGCGGCTGGCGTTCAGCCGGCGCTAGACCTGCGGCAGCTGGGGATCTCTCTGCCACCGCGTCCACAGCGTCTCGAAGTACAGGCTCAGGCAGGATGGTTTTGCGCAGTGCTCAACCAGTGTTCAATTCTCTTGTGCAAAGCGCCGAGGCCCGCGCCCCGTGGGTGTATCTGCGCCATCACGCCAACACGGTTGCGGGTGATGAAGTCGTCTTGCCCAAGGCTCTGGTTGGCTAGTGTTCCGGGGAGCATCAGCAGGCAATAATCCGGGCGGACATCACCTAAGCGCAGGCTGTCATGGTAGAGGTGCGCGGACTCCATGGCGTCCAGCTCGCAGTACTCGCCGCTACGCCATTTCGCGTCCAGGATGAGCAAGCGTACGGCCCGGCCCTTGCGCTCGACGATCAATATGTCGGGAATTCGTTTTCGGCTGATGCTGAAGCCCTCGTGCCCCAAGGTCGGTTGAATTTTGGGAAAGACACCTTGGTAGAGCAATTCGAGACTATGGTCGGGGCCCAGTTCGGCACGCCAGCACAGATCCGCCTCGACCGTGGTCGGGGCGGCAGGTCGCAGGCCGTTTCCAGTGCAGCCCTGGAGGGTGTGCAGTATTTGGACGAAGCACCACATTTCATAGATCCCCCAGGAATGGCTCGCATGCAGTTGGTCCCACAGTTGATGACCTTCGACGCCAAGCGCCAATGCCTGGGTTCCGAGCCGGTAGGCCTTGCCATACGAAGGCTGGGCCGCGACCTGGGCAGCGCCGGACGCGCTGCTGGCGGCCGCTGTGACGCCAGGGAACGGATGCTGTCGCAGCACCTCTAGAACGCGCGCATCGAGTGCTGCAAGCAGTGCGATTCGACGCCGGCTGCGTAGTTCCTGATGTTTCTTGGTGCCTTGCAGTTCATTTGCCGCCACACTGCGGCGCAGCGCGCAGACGGCCGCCCTGAACCTCTGTAGCAGGGCCAGCAACGCCCGGTTGGCCTGTGTGTCGACGCTCGCCCCTGAAGTCCAGGCACTGACCGGCATGTTGCTGTGCTTGGCGGCAAGCGCAGGGTTGCGAATGAGTGCGGAAAGTTTGGGATCACGCAGTGCCACCGGGTGCAATCGACGCACCTGTGAGAGTGGAAGCTTGCCTCGCTTGGCTTGCAACTTGACATGGGGGGTGCGGGCGACCTGTTCAACGGCAGCGAGGAAGTTATGGCCGTGCTGGCGCAAGCGGGCCAGCAGTACCAGGTCCGGAAACAGTGCTGGCCGGCCGTCACTGCCGAACGCCAGGGTCGCGGCACTGATGCCGCCAAGTTGGCGAGGGTAGAGTGCACGGATCTGCGCGACCATTTCCTCGAATGACAGGTTGTCGGCCTTGGACGTCGACGAGCCCACCTGCAAGAAGTAGTCGTCTACCGAACCCGTCGGCCGCAGCACCTCCACGCGCACGCGCCCCGCGTAGAGCTTGGGCGTCCAGCGAAACCATCCGCGTGACGACGACAGTTCCTCATCATCTACATACAGGGTGCAACCATCCTGGTCTGGCTTGAACCTGTACTCGATATCTTCCTCGAAACCGTCCAGCACAACGCCAATCTGTGCGACGACCTCCTGGCTGGCACGCTTGCGAATGGTCAGCATGAATCAGCGCCAGTAACGTGCAGAGCCGGTTTCCACCAGATCTTCGCGTAAGGCCCGTACCTTTGCCTCGCAGCGTGCGAGGCCATGTTCGATCAGCACCTCGTGAACGTGCGCTAGAGCTTTTTCGAACCGTGGTGAATGCTCACCGCGCAGCTTGGGCAGCACCTTGGCATACACAACGGCATCCAACGCGCTCATGTCGTCATCACTGGCATTGCAGAACACCAGGTAATTCAGCACATCGTTGATGGTTCGCCAGCCAAAGTGCAGCCGAACCGGCTCCAGCGCCTGAACCAGTTGGGTCAGCAATGTACGCGTCAGTTGGCGTACGCCATCGGGCAAGGTGGCATGTGACCAGCCAGGGAATCGCTCGACATCGATATCCCAGAACTCCAGGGTGTATGCCCGATCGAGAACTTTGTCCGACAGCCCGTGAGTGGTTTCATCCATGTTCAAGGTGCCAATGATGGCCAGGTTCGCCGGATAGCGAACGCGCATCGGAACCTGGCCGATGGCGTCACCGAGTTGATGGAGTTCGATATGACCATGGGTCTCCATCGCCGAGAGAATCGGTGCCATGTACTGTTCCGGATGAGACAGGTTCATCTCGTCGAGGATCGCCACGAAGGGGATGTCCGGGTTGTCTGCGGCCTGCAACAGCAGTTCCAGGAACGGCGTGCTCAGGTAGGTGGACTCCTGGATCGGGCTGACGTAACCCAGTAATGGGCTGGGGTCGTACCAGCCGGGCTGCACAGGAATCACCCGGATCCTGTGGGTGTCCTGGGGTTGCACCTGGCACAGCGCCTGGGCGTAGTTGAGTGCCAGCTGCGTCTTGCCGGAACCGGATATCCCCGACAGTACCGCAAAGTGCCGAACCGGGTGGCTCCACAGGCCTGCGTGCAATTCACTGACCAGTCTCCCATCCAGTGCCAACTGGTCACCGAACTGCTGATCGAGACGTTCCTTGATGAGCCAGGTACTGGGGAGCTCTGCCCGATCACTGTCCGACCCCGACAACACCTCGTCCTCTTGTGCATCGGTCGTCAGGGGCTCCGGTACCCAGTCGATCATGCTTGCCCAGTGTTGGCCACGCTCGGTCAATTTCAGCAGCTTGCCTGTGGCTGGGACAATCAGTCCCAGCGAAATGAACCAGCCGATGATCGACGAGGGTGTGAAACTGGTGGTCCAGCCAGGGTTGACCGACTGCAGCAACTCGATCAGTTGCACCTTGCGCTTTGGTCCGGCTGCCAGGGCCATGAGCAGATGATCCGTACCCAGCACACGGGTCAACAAGTGATCGGCAAACTCATCCGGGTCCTGGCTTTCCAGCAGGTTCATGCCTCGCGCTGTCAGCTGGTAGCTGTCGCCCTCGCGCTTGCACAGGTCGAACTCTCGCGAGATCACATTGATCATGGTCCCGATGCTGTTGTCGGCCAGGTTCGGGTTGTGCTGTCTGAGCAGATCAGCGAACTCATCCCGGGTGACCCCTTCATTGAGTTCCGGCAGCAGCGCCAGCAGGGTCTGCAAACCTCCGCCCAAGGACGTCAGCCCTTTGCGCCGCATGAGTGCGGGGAGTGGGGAGAGGCCTTCATCAACGGCGGCTATCGAGCTGTTGCTTTCGGTCGTGTTGCTGGTTTCCAGGCGCTCATAGAGCAACCAGGGTATGCACACCTGGGTTACTTGCGAGACCTGGCCCGCGCAGGCTTGCAATGCACGATCGGTCCTGGCGCGAATGGCCCTGTGCATTTGCACGGCATGGTCGTGACGGTGGCCCCCGAGTTTGCGGTGCAGCGTCTTGAGCCGCCCGAGATCCGAGAGCGTGGTGAAGTGTTCAGGATACAGTGCGCACAACACGCGATTGAGCTTCAACCACGGCATACGGTCGCACAATGTCCTGAGCCTGCTCACCAACCCGTCATACAACTCGATCAGGTGAGACTCCACCAGCACAGGATCATCCGGCAACGGCCTGCTCACTTCGGATGCAAACCACACCACGAATGGCTCGCTGCGCAGCGCAGGTTCAATACGCACATGGCCGGCGCCAGTGCTGGTTACCGGATTCTCGTTCCAGAGCCTACGCAGGAAATCCGGATCTTGCAGTCTGTAAGGGGTGTGCTTGCGGACGTCGGCGAGGAATACCTCAAGCTCGATCATCCAGCCGTTAGTGCCTTTGTGCAGCATCGAGCTGGCGAGAATGGACTCGATGTGGCCCTGCAACTCCTTTTCTGTCACGACACTGACGCTCACGGATCCCTCTACTGTGCTTGTCCATTGACGAAGGCGGCATGCTAATGCCTTTGTTGCCCTATGGCCATGATCCATTGCCGCCGGCTCATGTAACAGGCGCAGGCCAATTCAGGTGTGGGTCCGAGGACCAATGGTCCCCCGCGTCCGGCCATGTACCGAGCCTTTTAACCTCGCAACCCTCTGCTACCCTTGACCCTCAGCCCCGAGGCTGAAGTCAGTCGCTCGCCTTGCCAGCGTTCACCTCCCAGGCCCAGACCCATCCCGTTCGAGCGTCAAGACCCACCTGGGAGGTGTGTATGCGCACTCGATTTTGCTGTGTGCTGGCCGTGATGCTGCTGGCGCAGGGCGTACCTTCCCCCGCGCAGGCAGCAGACCCGGCGCCACCCGCACCCGCACCTGCTGCTGCCAGCAGCCAGGACGCGGTGTTCACGCAAGAGCAGCTGGACCAGATGCTAGCCCCCATTGCCCTGTACCCCGACCCGTTGCTGGCGCAGGTGTTGATGGCCAGCACCTACCCGGGGGAGGTGGCCGAAGCGGTGACCTGGTCCAAGGCCCACCCGGACGCCAAGGGCGATGACGCGGTCAAGCAAGTGGCCGGCCAGCCCTGGGACCCGAGTGTGCAGGCCCTGGTGGCCTTCCCCCAGGTGCTCGCCACGCTGGGCCAGGACCCGGTCTGGGTGCAGCGCCTGGGCGATGCCTTCCTGGCCCAGCCGGACGACCTGATGAACGGCGTGCAACGCCTGCGTCAGCAGGCCAAGGCCGCCGGCAACCTGCAGAGCAACCAGTACCAGAACGTCACCGTGCAGGCCGCGCCGGCCAGCCAGCCCGCGGCCAGCCAGAGCGCCCCGGCCAGCAACCAGACCATCATCATCCAGCCCGCCGACCCGCAGACGGTCTACGTACCCAGCTACAACCCCACGACCACCTACGGCACCTGGGCCTACCCGGCGTCGCCACCGGCCTACTATCCGCCACCGCCTGCTTATTATCCGGGCCAGGCGCTGGTCGCCGGGCTGGCGTTCGGCACCGGGGTGGCGATCGTGGCGTCGTTGTGGGGCGACTGCGACTGGAACCACCACGACGTCGATATCAACGTCAATCGCTATAACAGCCTCAACGTCAACAACCCGATCAACACCGTCAACAACAAATGGCAGCACAACCCGGTGCACCGTGACGGCGTGCCTTACCGCGATGCTCGCAACCGCGAGCAATACGGCCGCCAGTTGGACGGTGCACGCGACCGCGCCGCCTACCGTGGCGACGATGCGCAGCGTGCCAGGGAGCGGCAGAACGCGCTGAACTCGCTGGACCGCCATGGCATCGAGCGGCCCGCCACCAGCAATGTGCAGGCCCGTGACCGGGTGCGCGAAGCCCAGGCCCAGCGCAATGACAGCCGCCTTGCCGAGCGGCGCCAGGATGCGCCCAGAACCAACCTGGGTGCCCAGCAGCGTCAAGGGCAAGGCCAGGCCCGCCAGCAACTGGCGCAACGCCAGGGCGCCGGTGCTGCCCGCAATAATGCCTTCGAGGGCGTGCGCTCACCGTCGCGCAGCAGCCTGCAGGCTGACCGGGGCCGCACCAGCCAGGCCTTTGCCCAGCGTGGCGGCGGCCAGCGGGCGGCAGGGCAACAGATTTCCCGGCCCAGCGGCGGGGGCGGGCGCTTTCATGGAGGGGGCCGGCGATGAACAGGCATAGCGCAAGGGTGTTATGGCTCGCGGCCTGCCTGGCCTGGCCAAGCCTCGTGGCAGCGCAGGAACACTTCGCCACTGCGGAACAGGCCGTTGAAGCCTTCGTCAGTGCACTGCGCACCCAGCCACTGGACGAAGCGCGCTTTGGCCAGCTGTTGGGCGAGGACTGGCGCACCTACATACCCCGTGGCGGTGTGCAGCACCGCGACGTCGACACGTTTCTTACCCAATTCGCTAAAGCGCACCGCATAGAACGGACAGCCGAGCACCGCGCGCTGCTGGCAGTGGGTGAGGCGCACTGGACCTTGCCCATCCCCTTGGTCCAAGGTGCCAACGGCTGGCATTTCGACCTCAAGGCCGGCAGTGCCGAGATCCGCGCCCGGCGCATCGGCCGCGACGAACTGGCGGTGCTGCAATCGATGCTGGCCTACCACGACGCGCAGATGGAGTACGCCAGCCAGGACCGCAACGGCAACGGCGCATTGGAGTATGCCCGGCGGATCTTCAGCACCCCGGGCCAGCACGACGGCCTGTACTGGGCCGATGACGGCGATGGCCAGATCAGCCCGCTGGGCCCGTTGTTCGGCCAGGAACAGGCGGGTGAGGACTGGTACGGCTATCACTTCCGCATCCTCGAAGCCCAGGGCCCGTCGGCGCCGGGCGGCGCTTATGACTACCTGATCGGCGACCGCATGAGCCGTGGCTTCGCCCTGGTCGCCTGGCCGGCCCGCTACGACGACAGCGGGGTGATGAGCTTCATGATCAGCCACGATGGTGAGGTGTTCGAGAAGGACCTGGGGCCGGAAGGCGAGCAAGTGGCGAAGGCGATGAAACGCTTTGATCCGGACAGCAGCTGGAAACCGGTGGCAGTGGGCGGCGATTAGCCGCTCGGCCCATGGCTTGCAGATCGCATGATGTTTGAATTGACCCTGTGGTAGCGGGCGTGATCTGCTCGGCGTCTTCGCGGCTGAATCGAAGCGGCGAATGGCCTATTGATCCTTCAAAGGAAGCTGAAGATCCATGTCCGACTACAAGCTCCACTGCTTCGCCGAATCCGGCAATGCCTACAAAGCGGCCCTGATGCTTGAACTCACCGGCCAGCCCTGGCAGGCGGTGTTCGTCGATTTCTTCAACGGCCAGACCCGCGACCAGGCCTGGCGCGACCAGGTCAACGAACAGGGCGAAGTCCCGGTGCTGGAGCACGCCGGTGAAACGCTCACCCAGTCGGCGCTGATCCTCGAATACCTGGCCGAACGCACCGGCCAGTTCGGCCCGCGGAATGACGCCGAGAAGCGCGAGATCTGGCGCTGGATGCTGTTCGACAACCACAAGTTCACCGCTTACTACGCGGCGCTGCGGTTCATCTTCTGCCTGAAAAACTCCGGTGAGACCGATGTCACGCGGTTCCTGCGCGAGCGGGCCACGGCTGCCTACCGCATCGTCGATGCGCACCTGGCGCAAACGCCGTTCATGGTCGGTGGCCGGCTGACCATCGCCGACCTGTCGCTGGCGGGGTATGTCTTCATGCCCGAGGACACCGGGATCGACCTGAAGCAGTTCGCGCATATCGAGGCGTGGAAGGCGCGGATCATGGCGCTGCCGGGGTGGAAGCATCCCTATGAGCTGATGCCGCGGGCGGCGGGGTGACAAACGCTTCGATCCGGACAGCAGCCGCCCACGGCCCGCGGTTCAGTCCACGATGTGCAGCTCCGGCCAGCGCGCCCGATAGCTTTCGGCCTTGGCGCGGAACATTGCAGGCTGGTGGTTGAGCGGATTGCTGCGCAGCAGATCATGCTGTAGGTCGTCGAGGCCGTGGGTGCTATACAGCTCGCCACTGGCGATGCCCAGGCCCAGGCAGGTCGAGCTGACCAGGTAACGGTCGATGCCTTCGGTGACCTTGGTCAGGCGCGGGTAGGGCGCGCCGAAGCGCGCGGCGTACCACAGGTGCACCCGGGCCTGGTTGCGTGCCTCCAGGGTGACGCCGAGGTCGGCGCCCAGCGCCTGGACGGCCTGGATCACCCGCTCTTCAGCCTCCCAGGAAAGGTCCTGGTCGAAGTAGATGATGTCGTAGTCCTTCACGCCCCAGCCCGGCTCGCGGCCTGCGCGGTGGTTCCACAGGGCCTGGAACAGGCAGCCGGCAGTGAGCATGCCGCCGGGCAGGTCGAGCGCTGGCAGGCGGTCGAGCAAAATGCGGTTGATCGGGTTTTCCAGCGCCAGCGCGATCACGCGCTCGGGGGTGAGGGGTGGCATCGTCCAGTCCTTGGCAATGGCAGGGGCTGCGAGGATAACCGGTTCGGTTGGCGGTGTTAACCGCGTGTCGGGGTGGGGCCGGTGGCCGTTTCGCTCACCGCTTGCTGCTGGTCCGCACGCAGCACTGCAAGCCTGCGCTGCTCGTATTGCTCCTGGTCAAGCCCCTGGCGTTGCAGTGCTTCGAGCTGCAACTGGCGGGTTTCCCCGGCGGTGTAGGGGCGCAGTTCGGGGTGGTTGGCGCAACCGCTCAATACGGCGATGGCCAAGGCAGCGAGCAACAGGCGGGGGGTGTTCATCGGGCGCTTTCCATGATCGGCAGATCGATGGAGCGAGCATAGGGCGCGCGCCCGATGAGGAGAAATTGCCGCGCTCGATAGTGACTATCGAGCGCGGCGAGGGGCGGTCAGAACTTGTAGTTCACGCTGGCTTCGAGGGTACGCGGTGCGCCCGGGGTGGCCAGGTCGACAGAACCGTGGGCCGAGGCATAGTAGTCGCGGTCGAAGGCGTTCTTCAGGCGCAGGGCCGCATCCCAGTGTTGCACGCTGTACAGCAAGGCGGCGTCGAAGGTGGTGTAGGCGGGCATCACCACGTTGTTGTCCAGCGCGGTGTAGCGGTCGTCAACGTAGTTGGCGCCGGCAGCTACGCGCCACTCGGGGGTGAGGGTGCGCACCAGCCACACGTTGGCGCTGTTGCGTGGCGTCAGGGTGGGCACCTGGCCTTGGTTGGCCACGCCGTTGGTCTTGCTGTTGGACTTGGTGATCTCGGCGTCCAGGTAGGCGTAGCCGGCATACACCTGCCATTTGTCGCTGAGCTGGCCGCTGAGGGTCGCCTCGAAGCCGTCAGTGCGCTGTTCGCCGGCCAGGATGGTCAGGTTGGGGTTGGCCGGGTCGGCGGTCTTCATGTTGGTGCGTTCGAGGCGGAACACTGCGGCGGTCAGCGACAGGCGGCTGTCGAGCAGGTCCCACTTGGCGCCCACTTCATAGTTGGTGGTCTCTTCCGGCTCAAGGCCGGCGTTGCTCGGGGCGACCGCGAATACTTCGCCCGAAGGCTGGTAGCTGCGGCTGACCGACACGTAGTAGGACTGGATCTGGTCAGGCTGGAACACCAGGCCTGCACGTGGGCTCCAGGTCTTGTCGGTGCGGTCGAGGTCGACGTTCTGCACCCGGGCGTCGTTGTACTCCTGGCCGAAGATGTCGTAGCGCACGCCCAGCAGGGCTTTCCACTGCGAGGTCAGTTCGATCAGGTCCTGCACGTAGAAGCCGCTGGTCTGCTGGTAGTTGGTGCCGTTGGAGGACAGGGTATTGGCATGGTCCGGCACGCCCACCAGGGCATCGCGATACACCGGCACGCGGGCCACGTTGTTCTGGCTGTAGACGCGCTGGTACTTGTCCTGGAAGCCGACCTCCACGCCGTACAGCAGGTTGTGCTGCATGCCGGCCAGTTGCGCCTGCTGCTTGAGCTCGGTCTGGTTGAACACGCCGCTTTCATCGCGTGCCACGTTGCCGCGGTTGAGCTTGACCAGCAGCTCGCCGTTGGGCGCGGTGACGAAGCGGGTCGGGCTGCTGTCGGCCAGGGTGTTGTTGCGGTCCAGGTCGTAGCGGTAGTAACGGCTGGTGTTGGTCAGGGTGAAGTCGTCGTTGATGCGGTAGTCGAGGCTGGCGGTAAACGAGAACACCTCGCTGCGCGCATAGTCCTGCGAGGCGTTGCCCGAGCCGAAGCGCTTGTCGCGGTCGACGTTGGCCGGGCGGTTGCCAACGGCCGGTATGCCGAAGTCGATCAGGCGTTTGTCGTACAGGTAGGTGGCGCCGAGGTTCAGTTCCAGGTCGTCGGACAGTTTGAACCAGGCCGACGGGGCGATGGCCTTGCGGTCGATGTAGCCGTCGTCGCGGAAGGTGTCGCTGTCTTCGAAGGCACCGGTGACGCGGTAGGCCTGGTTACCCTCGGGGGCGGCCCAGCCGCTGTCGAACTGGGTGCGGCGTTTGCCCTCGGTGTCGAGGGTCATGCCCACTTCCTGCTTCGGTGCCAGCCCCGGCTTCTTGCTGATGCTGTTGATCAGGCCACCGGACGAGCCACGGCCGTAGAGCACGGCGGCGGGGCCTTTGATCACTTCGACACGTTCGACGTTGGAGAGATCGCGAAAGTACAAGGCATCGTCGCGAATGCCGTCGACGTACATGTCGCCGATGGCGCTGAAGCCGCGGATGGTCACCTGGTCGCGCTGACCGTCGCCGTTCGACAGGCCGACGCCGGGCACGTTCTTGAGCACGTCTTCCATGGACTGGGCGCCCTGGTCCTTGATCACGCTTTCGGGCACCACGTTGACGGTCTGCGGGATATCGCGCAGCGGGGCGTCGATCTTCAGTGCGCTCTTGCTCTCGCTGGCCTTGTAGCTCTGTTGCTCGTAGGCGCTGGTCACCGAGGTGGCCGGCAGGGCCAGCGGGTCCTTGGTCTGGGCGTGGACAGCAGGGATGACCAGCAGGCCCAGCATCGGCAGGGATATCGGAGCAACAGATTTCTTCGCCATGGAAATACGACTCGTTGTTATTTGAGGTGGCGAATGGTAATGGTTCGCAAATGTAAAGCAAGTGTAAAGATGAAATATTCAGAAAAATATTTTCTGAGAGGCTGGTAGTCCATATGCGTGTTTTCGGGGGCGCCGAGACATGCACCAAGGCGGGCAGCGGTACCTTCACAGGAGTCACTGGCCCGAAACAGATGTGGGAGCAACTGTCTTGCGCAGCTTTTCTGTAGGAGCGGCCCGGCAAGGCCGCACCTACAGCTGTCGTACAGCACATGTGGGAGCCGGCTTGCCGGCGATGCGCCGCGCGGGCGGCGCTCGATCTAGAGGGTGCTGCACCTCTATCGCCATGCACCTGGATGCCCACATGCAATCCCCAGGCATGCCGCCCCGGGCGACTCGCTCAACGCGGCATGTACCCCAACTGCCACGCCCGCGGAATAAACCGGCTCACCAAGGCCAGCACACACGCCAGGCCACAGCTCGCAGACAACGCCATCAACCCCAACCGTTGCTCCAGCCAGGCGCCAATGGCTGCACCCAGCAGCATCCCGCTCCACGGCACCAACTGCACCCGCCAGCCATGGCGCCGCTCGCCCAGCAGCCAGCGGCCGAGCCCGCGACCAAACCGCGACAGCGCGCCGGTGACATAGGTCAGACCGATGGGCAGGCCATTCACCTGCTCGACTACGGCATTGAGCATGCCCATGGCCAGGATCGCCGCGACCAGCGCCGGGAAGCTCGTCGCCAGCGGCCAGGCCGCGGCAAAGGCAAGCAGGCCGGCGACCACCAGCAACAAGGGTGAGGCTCGCCGGCGAAAGTGCCGGGCCAGCAGCACCCCCAGGGCATTGCCCAGCACGAAACTGAAGATCGCCAGGGCCAGACGCAGCACCAACGCCAGGTCGGCCTGGCTGATGGCCACCGCCAGGCGCGTGGTGTTGCCGCTCATGAACGAGACGAAGTCACCCAGCGCCAGCAGGCCGATGGCATCGGTCATGCCGGCCAGCACCGACAGCCCGGCCACCAGCCCCAGGCCGACGCGACCGCGCAGCACCTGCAACCGGGCGCGGCGGGCACTGTGCAGGGAAGGGGCGGTGGGCAGCATGAGGGTATGTCTCCAGCAATGGGCCCCCGATCTTATACCGGCGCCAGGGCCTTGCGCATGGGCACGCAGGGGAGCTCCAGGCCGAATGGCGAGTGATACACAGCCAGGCTGTCGCCCACATAGCCACAGCGGCGGTAGAACGCAGCGGCGTTAAGGGTGGAATCAAGGTGGACTTCACCGAGGCCTGCGGTAACGGCGAGGCGTTCCAGGTGCGCGACCATCGCCCGGGCGATGCCCTGTTGCAGGTGGTCGGGGTGGACGAACAGGGCGCCGAGTTCGCCGCTCTGCAAATCAACCATGCCAGTGGCGACGACCGTGTCTTCCAGGCAGGCCAGGTGGAACCGCTCCGCCACCAGCTCGGCATAGCCGTCTGTATACGGCACATTGGCCCAGGCCTGGGCCGCTGCGGCGCCGTAGCGGTCGCTGCATTGGTCGAGAATCGCCAGGCGGCGGATGGCATAGGCCACCGGCGCATCGTCATGGATGGCGCGTCGGATCTTGAGCATCGGGTTCCTCCCTGGAACGTGGAGACGAGCCGAGCCTGGGGCCAGGCTCGGGGGTAGACGGCTCGCGATGATTGCAACGGCGTCTAGGCAAACCGTGCAGTGGGGCGGTGCAATCAGCCGGTACTGGCGATCCGCGGGTTGCAGGCCCATGCTGCGGGCTCCCCACGGCTGGCCGCGAGGCATGCAATGCACAAGGATACGCCGGTAGTCCTGATCAACGGCCTGATCGGCTGCCTGGATCATCCCGCACTTCACGACACCCTGCCTACCCGGGTGATCGCCCCTGACTTGCTTGGCTATGGCACGTTGCAGGACACCGCACCGAAACTGATCGACATTGCCGCCCAGGTCGAGCACCTGCACCGCCAGTTGCAGGCGCGCAAGGTGACGCGGGCACACCTTGTCGGGCATTCGGTGGGCGGGGTGGTGGCGCTGATGTTCGCCTACCGCTACCCGCAGCAGGTGGCCAGCGTGACCAGTGTCGAAGGCAACTTCACCTTGAACGATGCGTTCTGGTCAGCGTCGGTGGCGCGCATGGACCGAGAAGCGGTCGAAGAGCTGCTGGCAGGCTATCGGGCTGACCCTGGAGGCTGGCTGGCACGCGCCGGCGTCGGGCCCGATGCGCGACGGCTGGCCCTGGCACAGCGCTGGTTGGCCCATCAGCCGGCAAGCACGTTGCAGGCCATGGCCGCTTCGGTGGTCGCGGTCACTGGCGCGGCCCGCTACCCGCAGCAGTTGCAAGCGGTGTTTGCCGCAACGTCGGTGCACTTGCTGGCCGGCGAGCATTCACGCGCTGGCTGGGACGTGCCCCACTGGGCCGGCCGGGCGGCGGCGAGCTTCACCGAGCTTGCGGGCGTGGGCCACCTGATGATGCTTGAAGACCCGCAAGGCTTTGCCAGTGCCATCGCCCGCCTGCTCGGCTGACGATCACCGTCAGAACGAGCCGGTGAGGACCTCGCCACTGCGCACGTAATGGGCGAGCAGCACGCCTTTGGGGGTGGTGGTTGATTCCACCAGTTCGAAAGCGGCCGCTTGCGCGTCATCACCGAACAGCCGCTTGCCGCGGCCGAGCAGCAGCGGGTGGATCAGCAGCCGCAGCTCATCCACCAGGCCTGCAGCCAGCAGCTGGCGCACCAGTTCGCCGCTGCCCTGGGTCAGCAGCACGTCGCCGTCCAGTTGCTTGAGCGCGCGAACCGCGCCGGTGACATCCGAGCCCAATCCATGGCTGTTCTGCCACGTGAGCGTGGCGGGATGGTGGGTGGCAACGTGCTTGGGCACCCGGTTGAACAGGTCGGCCAGCGAGCGATCGTCCGATTGATGCTCAACGTGCGGCCAGTACCCGGCGAAGATGTCGTAGGTACGCCGCCCCAGCAGCAGCTCGAACGGCTGGCTGAACAGCGTCTGCATGGCCTGGCCGAAGGCTTCGTCGGCCAGCGGCGGGATCCAGCCGCCGTGGCTGAAGCCGCCGCTGGTGTCTTCCTGTGGGCCGCCGGGGGCCTGCATGACGCCGTCGAGGGTGATGAAGGCGGCGACGATGAGCTTGCGCATGGGGTGTTCCTCTTCAGGTTGCTGTCCGAGGGGTAGTCGAACGGGGCTGGCTGAAATCGACAGGAACGATAGAGCATGGGCGGCGCGTTGGCAGGTCCGTTCGCCGGCAAGCGGGCTCCCACGCCGACCGCACCGATTCCAGGACGGGCGTTGTAACTGTGGGAGCCGGCTTGCCGGCGATTACGGCGGTGCAGGCAATACGGCCTTACAACCAGTACGTCACCGCCCACCACCCCAGCCCGCCCATGACCAGGGTGTAGGGCAGGGCCATCCACACCATGCGCCCGTAGGACAGGCGAATCAGCGGCGCGATGGCGGACGTCAGCAGGAACAGGAACGCCGCCTGCCCATTGGGCGTCGCCACGCTGGGCAGGTTGGTGCCGGTGTTGATCGCTACCGCCAGGGTCTCGAAGTGCTCGCGGCTCATGGCGCCATTGACGAACGCCTGCTTGACCTCGGTGATGTAGATGGTGGCGACGAACACGTTGTCGCTGATCGCCGACAGCAGCCCATTGGCCAGGTACAGCATGCCCGGCTGCTGCTCGGTCGGCAGCGCCAGCACCCAGGCGATCAGCGGGCTGAACAGCTGCTGCTGGTGAATGACTGCCACCACCGCGAAGAACACCACCAGCAGCGCGGTGAACGGCATGGCGTCCTGGAACGCGCGGCCCAGGCGGTGCTCGTCGGTGATGCCGGTAAACGCGGTGATCAGCACGATCACCAGCAGGCCGATCAGCCCCACCTCGGCGATGTGCAGGCCCAGGCAGACGATCAGGATCAGCGCCGCCAGCCCCTGTACCACCAGGGCGATGCGTTGCGCCGGGGTGCGTGCGGCGTCGTCTTCGGCGGCATAGGCGGCCAGTACCTGGCGCACGCGCTCGGGCATCAGCGTGCCGTAGCCGAACAAACGCAGCTTCTCCAGCAGCACGCAGGTGACCAGGCCTGCGGCCAATACCGGCATCGACACCGGCGCGACCTTGAAGAAGAAGTCGGCGAAGTGCCAGCCCATCTCATGGCCGATCAACAGGTTCTGCGGCTCGCCCACCAGGGTGCACACGCCGCCCAGCGCGGTGCCTACCGCGCCATGCATCAGCAGGCTGCGCAGGAAGGCGCGGAACTGGTCGAGGTCGACGCGGTGCAGCTGTTCGACCTGGTGGTCGCTGTCCAGCGCCGACTCCTCGCGGGGGTTGGTGCCGGAGGCGACCCGGTGGTAGACCGCGTAGAAACCCACGGCGGCACTGATGATCACCGCGGTTACGGTCAGCGCGTCGAGGAACGCCGAGAGAAACGCCGACAGCACGCAGAACAGCAGGGCCAGCACGGCTTTGCTGCGCACCCCCAGCAGGATCCTGGAGAACAGGTACAGCAGCAGCTCTTTCATGAAGTGGATGCCGGCGACCATGAACATCAGCAGCAGGATCACCGGGAAGTTGTGCTGCAGTTCTTCATACAGCGCCTCGGGCGTGGCCATGCGCAGCAGCAGCGCCTCGACCAGCAGCAGGCCGCCGGGCATCAACGGGTAGCACTTGAGTGCCATGCCCAAGGTGAAAATGAATTCAAGGACCAGCACCCAGCCGGTGACCACCGGGCCGAGGGTTGCCAGCAGCAGCGGGTTGAGCAGCAGGAACAGGCAGATGACCGCCTTGTACCAGCGCGGCGACTGGCCCAGGAAGCTGTGGGCGAGGGCGCTGGGCAGGGATTGCGACATGAATTTGTATCCTTTTGATTCAGCAGTGGCGCACGGTGCCGGATCAGGCCCGTGGGTGCAAGGCGTACAGTCCCGCTTTTGGCACATGTGCGGTCTTGCGGGTGCGCTAAGATCCGGCGCGTGAACCCTTTTCCCACAGGAGTGCCGTCCGTGACCGAATACACCGCATTCAAGGTTGAGCTGACCGACAACATTGCCCACGTGCAGATCAACCGCCCGGACAAGATCAACGCCATGAACGCGGCGTTCTGGGAGGAGATCGTCGATATCTTCCAGTGGATCGACGACACCGATGCGGTGCGCGCCGTGGTGATCAGCGGCGCCGGCAAGCATTTCTCCTCGGGCATCGACCTGATGATGCTGGCCTCGCTGGCCGGTCAGCTGGGCAAGGACGTCGGCCGCAACGCCCGCCTGCTGCGCCGCACCATCCTGCGCCTGCAAGGCTCGTTCAACGCCGTGGACAACTGCCGCAAGCCGGTGCTGGCGGCGATCCAGGGTTATTGCATCGGCGGCGCCATCGACCTGGTGTCGGCCTGCGACATGCGCTACTGCGCCAGCGACGCGCAGTTCTCGATCAAGGAAATCGACATGGGCATGGCCGCCGATGTCGGCACCCTGCAACGTTTGCCGCGTATCATCGGCGACGGCATCATGCGCGAGTTGGCCTTCACCGGGCGCAGGGTCGATGCCGAGGAAGCGCTGCGCATCGGCCTGGTCAACCGGGTTTATGCCGACCACGCGGCATTGCTCGACGGAGTCTTTGCCATCGCCCGCGAGATTGCCGCAAAATCGCCGCTCGCCGTGGCCGGCACCAAGGAGCTGATCAGCTACATGCGCGACCATCGTGTCGACGACGGCCTGGAGTACATTGCCACCTGGAACGCCGCCATGCTGCAGTCCGAAGACCTGCGCGTGGCGGTGGCCGCCCACATGAGCAAACAGCAACCGACGTTCGCCGACTGACTGGGTTGGCGGGCGCCTTCAAGGGACCGCAACCATGTCAGCACGCTGGACAACCGCAGTACTCGACCCGCAGATCACCGGGGGCCTGGCCGTCGCCCGCAGCCCGGAAGGGTTCCTGGTGGACGCCAACGGCGCGCTGTTCCCCCGCGACTGGCTCAAGCGTCAGGCACTGGACGTGCTGTGCGAGCATGGCATCGGCCACTTCGACGGCCAGCCGGTGTTCCTGCTCGAACTGCGCAGCGCCGGCGAGGTGCCGGGCTGCTCCTGGCAGGGGCTGCGCCGGTTCATGCTCGAAGGCGACTTCGACACCTACAAGGTGCTGGGCTATGCCGCGCAGATCGGCACCTGGGCCCGCGAGCACCGTTTCTGCGGCAGTTGCGGCCAGGCGATGGCGCAGATCCACTGGGAGCGGGCGATGTACTGCCAGCCCTGCGACCTGCGCAGCTACCCGCGCATTTCACCGAGCATGATCGTGCTGGTCACCCGTGGCGACGAGGTGCTGCTGGCGCGTTCGCCGCGTTTCGTGACGGGCGTTTACAGCACCCTGGCGGGCTTTGCCGAGCCGGGCGAGTCGGCCGAGGACTGCCTGGTGCGCGAGGTGCGCGAAGAGGTGGCGGTGGAGGTGCAGAACATCCAGTACGTTGGCAGCCAGTGCTGGCCATTCCCGCACTCGATGATGCTGGGTTTCCATGCCGAGTACGCCGGTGGCGAGATTGTCATGCAGCCGGACGAGATCGAGGATGCGCAGTGGTTCAACGTGCATGAACTGCCGCCGCTGCCGGCCGGGCGTTCCATCGCCCGTTACCTGATCGACTTGTATGTGGCGCGGCGCTTAGGCCTGGCCGAACCAGTGCTGCCACGCTAGGCGCACGGTCAACGCCAGCACCACGGTGATGAACACCGGGCGGATGAACTTGCTGCCGCCGCTGATCGCCGTGCGTGCGCCGAAGAAGGCGCCGACCATCACCGACAGGCCCATGCACAGGCCGACCACGTAATCCACCTGCCCGGAAATGATGAACACCGTCAGCGCCGCGATGTTGCTGACGAAGTTCATGCTGCGCGCCACGCCGCTGGCGCGGACCAGGTCAATGGGGTAGAGCAGCAGCGTGCTCACGGTCCAGAACGCGCCGGTGCCGGGGCCGGCGACGCCGTCGTAGAAGCCCAGGGTGAAGCCCTGGGGGAACTGCCATTTCTTCTTGATCGGCGCATCGGCGTCCAGCGGCGCCTTGGGCGTGCCGCCGAACAGCAGGTAGACGCCGCAGGCGAAGACGATCACCGGCAGCAACTTGTTCAGCCATTCGGCCGGCATGTAGTGGGCCACCACCGCGCCCAGCAGTGCGCCCGTCAGGGTGCCGACGATCGCCTGGCGCCACTGCGCCGGGTGGAACAGCTTGCGCCGGTAGTAGGTGATGCTGGCCGTGGCCGCGCCGAAAGTGGAGCTGAGCTTGTTGGTGCCCAGCACCAGGTGCGGCGGCATGCCGGCGGTGAGCAGCGCCGGGGTGGTCAGCAGGCCGCCGCCGCCGGCGATGGCATCGATGAAACCGGCGACGAAGGCGACCAGGGCGAGGATCAGCAGGGTGAGCGGTTCTACGGTGAGTTCGAAGGGCATGGGGATCGGGCAGGCGTAGAGGGCAGGGTGCGGCAAAAGGCCGCGCTAGAGGCCTGACATGGTAATCCCGGTAAGTATGTGACGCCAGTGCCGGCCTCTTCGCGGGTAAACCCGCTCCCACAGGCACGGCGCTGTACTTGAACACAGTGAGAACCTGTGGGAGCGGGTTCACCCGCGAATGGGCCAACGCAGCCCTTACAGGAACCAGCGATACTCCCGCGCACTCACCTCCTGCATGAACGCCAGATGGTCCTGGCGCTTGTTCTCGCAATACACCATCACGAACTCCGCCCCCAGCCCTTCATTCACCGCCGGATGCCCGCGCATGGCCGCCACCGCGCCGAGCATGTCCTTGGGGAAATCGATGCCGCTGCTGCGGTTTTCGTTCAGCGGCGCAATCGGCTCCTGCCCGGCATCGAGCCCGTGCTCCATGCCACAGAGGATCGCCGCCAGCACCAGGTAGGGGTTGGCGTCGGCCCCCGCCAGGCGATGCTCGATACGCAGGTTGCGTGGGTCCGACTCGGGGATGCGGATGCACGCATCGCGGTCTTCGAAGCCCCAGCTGGCGCGGCTGGCGGCATTGACCATGGCGCCGTAGCGGCGGAACGCGTTGTGGTTGGCAGCGAAGATCGGCATGCAGTGCGGCAGCAGCTCCAGGCAACCGGCCACCGCGTGGCGCAGGGGGCGCTGGTCGTTGGCCGCAAGCAGGTTGTTGCCTTGTTGGTCGTACAGGCTCACGTGCACATGCATGCCGCTGCCCGGCGCCTGCAGGTACGGCTTGCTCATGAACGAAGCGCGCAGCCCGTGCTTGAGCGCCACGCCGCGGGTACTGCGGCAGAACAGCGCCGCCCAGTCGGCGGCGCGCAGGCCGTCGTCGCAGTGGCCGAAGTTGATCTCGAACTGGCCCGGGCCCAGCTCGGCGGTGATGACGTTGGCGTCCACCCCCTGCGCGTTGGCGGTCTCGACCATGTCGCGCAGCACATCGGAGAACCGCGACAGGCGCTCGATATGCATGTTCGGCTGGTCGTCGGCATCGAGGCTGAACGGGTCGTGGGGGAACTGCGGCAGGCCCTCCTTGAGCGCCCGGTCGAACAGGTAGAACTCCAGCTCGAAGGCCACGACCGGGCGGATGCCGCGCTGCTCCAGGCGCTGCAGCACGCGGGCGAGCACTTCGCGCGGTTCGAATTCGATGGGGGCGGCGGTGCCGTCGGAGGTGATCAGCATCTGCCCCAGCGGCTCGCGCTCCCAGCTCACCGGCTTGAGGGTGCCGGGCACCAGGCGCCGTGGCGCGTCGGGGTCGCCGTCGTTGAAGCAGTAGTCGCCGATCGGGAACAGCCCGCCCTGCACCCCCAGCAGCACGCAGTTCTGCGGCAGCTTCAGCGGGCTGCCGGCGGCGACCTTTTCCAGCATGTCGATGGGGTAGCGCTTGCCGTAGAAGTGCCCGGGTATGTCCAGGCTGATCAGGTCGACGTAGCGCACCTGCGGGTGTTGGGCGCGGAAGGCGCGGACTTCGCTGAGCAGGTCGGGCATTGTTTTTGTAGTTGTCATGGTCATGCTCTTAACGGAAGACCCAGAGGACCCGGGTCGGCTCGGGGGTGAGGTTGGCGTAGCGGAACTGGCTGTGCGGCGGCAACTGGAAGCTGTCGTTAGGACGCAGGGTGACGGCCTCGTCACGGCCTTCGAGCCACAGTGTCAGCTCGCCTTCAAGGACGAAACCGCCTTGTTCGGAGCTGTCGTCCAGGTGCCCGTCGCCACTGCTGGCACCGGGGGCCAGGTGGCTTTCGAGCATGGCGAAGCGGCCCTTGAGGGTGGGCGAGACCAGCACATCGGTGACGCCGCCGGCGTAGTACAGGGTGCGCCGTTCGCCGGGGCGGGTGACCCAGTCGATCTCCCGAGGCGGCACGGCCTGGTAGAAGTAGGTGGTCGGCACCTGCAGGGCTTCGCTGATGGCGGTGAGGTCGGCCACGGTCGGGCGCGACAGGCCGCGCTCCACCTGCGAGAGAAAGCCCAGCGAGCGGTTGACCCGTCCGGCCAGTTCGTCGAGGGTCAGGCCGCGGTGCTTGCGCAGGTCGCGTACCAGCCGCGCCAGGGCTTGGCTGTCGTCGGTCGGCTCAGACATGGTCGCGCATCCTGTACCAGGCCTTGGCCGCGGCCTCCAGCGGGGCAGCCAGGAAGTCGCCGCCGGGGAAGCGACCGTTGTCGATGCCCTGGTACAGCGCCAGCAGGTCGTCGTCGCCGAGGATCGCATCGCTGACCGCCCGCGCCCCGGCCAGGGTCGGCAGCACACCGTGCCCGGAGAAACCTTGCAGCCAGTAGCGCTGGCCCTGGCGGCCGATGTCCGGGGTGCGTTGGATGCTGCAGTCGATGTGGCCGCCCCAGGCATGCTCGATGGCCACCCCGCGCAGTTGCGGGAACACCCGTTCCAGGTAGGGGCGGGTGGCGGCGGCGACATCCTTGGGGATGCCGCCCAGGTAGGTGCAGCCACCGCCGAACAGCAGGCGGTGGTCGGGGGTGAGGCGGAAGTAGTCGGGGACGAACTGGTTGTCGATCACGCAGCTGTTGCGCGGCAGCAGCGAGGCGGCGAAGCCTGCGTCCAGCGGCGCGGTGGCCACCTGGTAGGAGCCCACCGGCAACAGGCGCCGCGCCAGGTTGCGGTCGAGGCGGTCGATGTAGGCGTTGCACGCCAGCACCAGCACACTGCTGCGCACTTCGCCCTTGTCGGTGCGGGCGACGAAGCCTTCGGCGGTTTCCTGATAGTCGAGCACCTGGCTCTGTTCGAAGATTCGCCCGCCGGCTTGCTCGATTGTGGCGGCCAGGCCCTGGGCCAGTTTCAGCGGGTTGAGGTGGGCGCCGTTGGGGTCGAGCAGGGCAGCCTGGTAGCGCGGGCTGTCGATCCACTCGGGCAGTTCGTCGCGGCCGATCAGGCGCAGGCAGTCGTAGCCGAACTTTTCTGCCGCATCGCGTCGGGCTTCCTCCAGCAGTTTCACCCGCCGTGGCAGCACGGCAGTCCACAGGCTGCCGAGGCGGTAGTCGATGTCGAAGCCGTGGCGCGCCGGCAGCTCGGCCATCTCGCGGGCGGCCCAGCACATGCTGTCCCACAGGCGCCGGCTGCGCTCCAGGCCCAGGGCCTTTTCCAGCGGTGGCATGTCGCAGGACCAGCCCGGCAGGGCCTGGCCGCCATTGCGCCCGGAGGCCGCCCAGGCGACGCGGCTGGCTTCGAGCAAGGTCACGCGTTTGCCGGCCAGGGCCAGGCGCAGGGCGGTGTGCAGGCCGCTGAAACCGGCGCCGATGATGAGGATGTCGGTGTCGTGCTGGCCGTGCAGGGTAGGGCGCAGGGGGATGGCGCTGGGGTAGGTCTGGGCGTAGTAACTGGCGACGTGCTGGGCGGATTGCTTGAACATGCCGGTGCCTCGTGAAATTTGTTTTGATTATTTTCATGAAAAAATAGCAGATAAATTTCATTGCGCCAGTGGGGAGAAGTTGGGGATATGATCCGGGGACCGCGTTGCGGTCCTTTCGCGGCGCAAGGCCGCTCTACAGAGTCATGCGTATTCCTGTAGGAGCGGCATTGCGTCGCGAAAGGGCAGCGCAGCAGCCCCAATAACAAGCAAAAGACCCAAGCTCATGCGCCGCCTGCCATCCCTCACCGCTCTGCGCACCTTCGAATGCGCTGCCCGCCATGGCCACTTCGGCCGCGCTGCCGCCGAGCTGTGCGTCACCGACAGCGCCGTCAGCCACCAGATCCGCCAGTTGGAAGAACAGCTCGGCGTCGCCCTGTTCGAGCGCATCGGCCGCCAGGTGCGCCCAAGCGCCGAGGCCGAGCGCCTGCTGCACCACCTGCAGCAGGCCTTCGAACTGATCGGCAAGGCCTGCGACGAGCTGCGCGACCCGGCCTCCCAGGCCGTGCTGCGGGTGGCGGTAACGGCGGAGCTGGCGCAGAAGTGGCTGGTGGCGCGGCTGGCCGACTTCAGCAGCCGCTACCCGCACATCACCCTGCACCTGCACGACCAGCCGATCGATGCCGGTGCCCCCGCGCTGGACGTCGACCTGGCCATCACCTATGGCACCAGCACCCTGGATGCCAGCACCCACTTCGTGCGGCCCTTGCCGCTGCTGCAGTTTTTCCCTGTTTGCAGCCCGGGCCTGTTCAACCAGGGCGGCCTCAAGCGCCCGCGCGACCTGGTGCGCCACTGCCTGTTGCACGACGACCAGGACGGCCGCACCTGGACCACCTGGCTGGCCACCCACGCCGAGGACGCCTTGCCCACCCGCCAGCTGTATTTCCCCCACGCCGCCCTGGCGCTGGAGGCCGCGTTGCTGGGGCAGGGCGTGGCCATGGGCGATAACCTCACCTGCCAGGCCGACCTGCAAAGTGGCCGCCTGGTGCGCCCATTCAGCGCCAGCGTCACCGCCCAGGGGCAGTACGCGCTGGTGTGCGAGCGCTTGCGCCTGGAACGCGGCGCAGTGGCGCAATTCATCGAATGGTTCATCGAACAGCTGGGCGATAGTTGAATTGAGTTCAACTATCGCTGAGTTTTCATCGTTGGAAGGCAAAAGCGCTGCGGCGTAGCGTGCAGTCATCACTCACCGACCCCGAGGTTGACCCATGGCTCGTTCGCTCACCACCACCCCCAAGGCCGATGGTTTCCGCTTGCCCGGCGAATTCGAGGCCAAGGCCGGCTGCTGGCTCGGCTGGCCGGAGCGCCCGGATGTGTGGCGCAACGGCGGCAAGCCGGCGCAAAAGGTCTGGGTCGAGATCGTCACGGCCATCGCCAGCAGCGAGCCGGTGACGGTCTGCGCCTCCGCCGCCCAGTACGCCAATGCCCGCAACCTGCTGCCGGCCCATGTGCGGGTGGTGGAGATGACCTGCAACGACACCTGGTTCCGCGACAGCGGGCCGTGCTTCGTGGTCAACGACCAAAGCGGCGAGGTGCGCGGCGTGGACTTCGAGTTCAATGCCTACGGCGGCCTGGACGGCGGCCTCTATTACCCCTGGGACAAGGACGACCAGATTGCCCGCAAGATCCTCGAGATCGAGAACCTCGACCGCTACCGCGCGCCGTTGATCGCCGAGCTGGGCGGTATCCAGAGCGACGGTGAAGGCAGCCTGCTGACCACCGAGCAGTGCCTGCTCAACCGCAACCGCAACGCTCACCTGGGTAAGGACGAAGTGACCCGCCGGTTGCAGGACTATCTTGGCGCCGAGCAGGTGATCTGGCTGCCGCGTGGGTGCAAGTTCGATGAAACCGACGGCCACGTCGACGACCTGGCCTGCTTCGTGCGCCCCGGCGAGGTGGTGTTGCAATGGACCGACAACCGCGACGACCCGCAGTGGGAGATCTACCAGGAGGCCTACGACATCCTGCGCAGCACCCGCGACAGCCGTGGCCGCGAACTCAAGGTGCACAAGCTGCCGCAACCCGAGGTGCTGCGCTGGACGGCTGAGGAGGCGGCGGGCCTGGACCATGTCGATGGCACCCATGTGCGCCAGGCGGGCACGCAGATCTGCGCTTCCTATATCAATTACTACGCCGGCAACTCGGCGATCGTCGTGCCGCTGTTCGGCGACCGCAACGACAGCATCGCCCAAGCTACCCTGGCCGAGCTGTTCCCCGGCCACCGCATCATCGGCATTGAAAACAGCCGCGAGATCCTGCTCGGGGGCGGCAACGTCGCCTGCATCACCATGCCGCAGTACGCCGGAGGCCGCCGCTGATGAAACGCCTGGCCCTCGCACTCGCTTTGGGCTGCATCACGTCGGCGGCTTCGGCCGCCGACACCGACAAGCCCAGCGTCAACCTGTACATCTGGGGCGAGTACCTGGCCCCGGACACCCTGGCCAACTTCGAGAAGGAAACCGGCATCCGCGTGGTGGCCGACCATTTCGATTCGCTGGAAACCGCCGAGACCAAGCTGCTCACCGGCGGCAGCGGCTACGACCTGGTGCTCAGCGCCGGCCAGCACCTGAGCCGGGCCATCGCCAGCGGCGCACTGCAGCCGCTGGACAAGTCGCGCTTGCCACACCTGCAAGGGGTAGGGGAGGCATTTCTCGAGCACATGGCGGTGTTCGACCCGGGCAACCGCTATGCCGGCACCTATGCCTGGGGTACCACCGGCGTGGGCTTCCAGCAGCAGGCGGTTGCTGCGCGGCTGGCCGACGCACCCAAGGACAGCTGGGCGATGCTGTTCGACCCGCAGGTGGTGGCGAAATTCGCCGATTGCGGGGTGAGCCTGCTCAACGATCCCAACGAAGTGTTCGCCGCGGTGATGCGCTACATGGGCCTGGACATCAACCAGCAGCGCGTGGAGGACCTGCGGGCCGCCGAGGCGCAGCTGCGCAAGGTGCGCCCGTACATCCGCTACTTCGACAACGACCGCAACATCAACGACCTGGCCAATGGCGAGACCTGCGTGGCGATGTCGTGGAACGGCAACGTGGCCATCGCCCAGGCCCAGGCGCAGCAGGCCGGCAAGCCGTTCGGCCTGGACTACAGCATCCCCCGCGAGGGCACGTTGATCTGGCTCGATGCACTGGTGGTGCCCAAGGATGCACCGCACCCACAGGCGGCCTGGGCCTTGATGGACTACCTGATGCGCCCGGAAGTGATTGCGCCGATCACCGACACCATCCACTACGCCAACGCCATCACGGCGGCCGACAACTTGGTGGATGCGCAGATCCGCAATGCCCCGGGCACTTACCCGCCGGCTGAAGTACGGGCGCGGCTGTACAGCAAGAACGACAACAACAAGGCGTTCAACCGGGAACTCACCCGGGCGTTCAGCCGTTTGAAGAGCGGTACCTGAAAATCAATGCGCCCCCGCATGCCGCCGTGCACGGCGTGCTTGCTGCGGTTTGGCCAGGGGCTGCGCGGGCAGGTGGTGGGGATGGGAATGCCGCCGCACGATGCGCAGCACGCCCCAGAGCATGGCGGCTGCAACGCTGAGCCACATGCCGACCAACATGAGGATTGCCATGGACAGGGTCATGAATGCCTCCTTCTTCGTGACGGGCAGTGCGTCATCCCGGACACAGTTGTCAGTCTAGCCCGGCGCCTGTGACGTTCCATTGACCGAAGGTCTAGTGCTTGGGCCGTTTGGTTCCAAGCACGGCCCGGGCTATACCCGGGCGCGGTGGCGGCCTATGATCGGTGGCCATGGCCGGGCGGTATCCGCCTGGCGTCGGAACAAGCGAGTGCCCATGTTGCAAGACCTTCCCAAGTCCCGGGGCTTGAGCCCCCGTCGTCTGCTTGCCGCGTGCCTGGTGGCCGCGGCCTTGACCGGCTGCGCCAGTGCCCCCCCGGCGGCGCTCAAGAGCCTGCCGCAGCGGGTCGAGATCAGCAGCGTGCCGTTCTACCGCGGCAATGCCAACCACAGCGCATCGATGGCGCTGGCGGCGGTGTTGTCGGCCAAGGGCGCGCCGATCACCCCGGGCTTGCTGGACAAACCGCTGGGCCTGCCGGGGGCCGCTGAGTCGTTGGACAGTGCGATCCCCAAGGTAGCGCGTGAATACGGCATGGTCGTGTACCCGCTGGACAAGCGCCTTGATGCCTTGCTGACGCAAGTGGCCGCCGGTTACCCGGTGCTGCTGCGTTTCCAGGAGGGTTCGGCCTGGTGGAGCGAGCCGCGCTATGCCGTGCTGATCGGCTATGACCGCTACAAGCAGCGGGTACTGCTGCGCGCTGGCATGCACCGGCGGCAGTTGATGAGCTTCGACAGTTTCGAGTCGGCGTGGGCCAAGGAGGGCAGTTGGGCGGTGCTGGTGCAGTCGCCTCGGCAGTTGCCGGCCCAGGTGGATCGCCAGCGCTGGTTGCAGGCGGCGGATGAGCTGGCGCGCTCGGGGCAGGAGATTGCGGCGAAGCAGGCGGTCAATAGCCTGGGGCGGTGAAGGTGGCTGTTCCGGCCTCATCGCCGGCAAGTCGCAGCGGCGAACCGCGGCTCCCACAGGTACAGCGCATATCTTGAAATCAGCGCTGTCACTGTGGGAGCCGGCTTGCCGGCGATGAGGCCAGGCCTGGCTAGATCAGAAGCCCAGACGGTCACGCAGGCTGTAGTACCAGGCGCCCAGGGCGCTGAACGGTACGCGCAGCATCTGGCCGCCCGGGAACGGGTAGTGCGGCAGGCCGGCGAACGCGTCGAAGCGCTCGGCCTGGCCGCGCAGGGCCTCGGCCAGCACCTTGCCCGCCAGGTGGGTGTAGGTCACGCCGTGGCCCGAGCAGCCCTGCGAGTAGTAGATGTTGTCGCCAATGCGACCCACCTGCGGCAGGCGCGACAGGGTCAGCAGGAAGTTGCCGGTCCAGGCGAAGTCGATCTTCACGTCCTTGAGCTGCGGGAAGGCCTTGAGCATTTTCGGGCGGATGATCGCTTCGATGTTGGCCGGGTCGCGCGCGCCGTACACCACGCCGCCGCCGAAGATCAGGCGCTTGTCGCCGGTCAGGCGGTAGTAGTCGAGCAGGTAGTTGCAGTCCTCGACGCAGTAGTCCTGCGGCAGCAGGGTGCGGGCCAGTTCATCGCCCAGCGGCTCGGTGGTGATCACCTGGGTGCCGCACGGCATGGACTTGGCGGCCAGTTCCGGCACCAGGTTGCCCAGGTAGGCGTTGCCGGCGACGATGATGAACTTGGCGCGGACCTTGCCCTGCGGGGTGTGCACCACCGGGTTGGCGCCACGCTCGATGCGGATGGCTGGGGTCTGCTCATAGATGATGCCGCCCAGCGACTCGACCGCCGCGGCTTCGCCCAGGGCCAGGTTCAGTGGGTGGATGTGGCCGCCGCTCATGTCGAGCATGCCGCCGACATAGCTGTCGCAGGCAACTACTTCACGGATGCGCTTCTGGTCCATCAGCTCCAGCTGGGTGTGGCCGAAGCGCTCCCACAGGCGTTTTTGCGATTCCAGGTGGCCCATCTGCTTGCTGGTCAGCGCGGCGAACACGCCGCCGTCCTTCAGGTCGCACTGGATGTTGTACTTGGCCACGCGCTCGCGGATGATGCGCCCGCCCTCGAAGGCCATCTTGCCCAGCAATTGTGCTTCTTTAGGGCCGACGGTGCGTTCGATCACGTCGATGTCGCGGCTGTAGCTGTTGACGATCTGGCCGCCGTTGCGGCCCGAAGCGCCGAAACCGACCTTGGCGGCCTCGACGATGCTTACCTTGAAGCCGTTCTCCAGCAGGAACAGGGCGCTGGACAGGCCGGTGTAGCCGGCACCGATGATGCACACATCGGTTTCCACCTCACCCTGCAGCGCCGGACGTGGCGGCACCGGGTTGGCCGAGGCGGCGTAGTAGGACTGGGGGTAGGGGGTAGTGGCCATGCTCGAGGAACCTCGTGTTTTATATTTTTAACGAATGTACCGATGCTATCAATAATAATAAACACCCGCTAGTCGTCCGGTGAAAATCCTTTACGGCGACCCTGCCGCTATCCTTTTTCAAATATTTTTAAGATTCAGTAGCTTAGCGTGAAAAAAATCGTTGACAGCGATTTTGTAACGCGTAGAATGCGCCCCACACGACAGGCACATAGCTCAGTTGGTTAGAGCACCACCTTGACATGGTGGGGGTCGTTGGTTCGAGTCCAATTGTGCCTACCAAACAAAGCCCCGGGTTACCGGGCATCAGAAAGGGCGATCCGCAAGGGTCGCCCTTTTTGTTTGCGCAACATAAAAGCCATTGCACACCCCCTCTGTAGGAGCGGCCTTGCCGGGGCGCTCCTACAGTAAAGCTGTGCAAGGCAGTTGCTCCGCGTCAGATCCGTGACTAACCCCTGCTGCCCCTACCGCCAGGCACATGCAAATAGGCCATCACGCTCTCGGTCAGCTCGGTCGCCAGTTTCACCGCCTCCTTATTACGTGCCATGACGCCAGCCACCAACCCTTCGATCAACGCCAGCACGGCGATGTTTGAACTGGTCAGCACCGGATGGTCGGCAGGGGCGAACAGCACATGGTGGGCAATGGCGGTCAGTGGCGAGGCCGGTGAGTCGGTGATCGCCAGTACCGTGGCGTTGCGCTCGCGGGCATAGCGCGACAGTTGCAGCGTGTCCTGGGAGTAGCGCGGCAGGGCGATCGCCAGCAGCACGTCCTGTTCGTCGATCACCGCCAGGCGGTAGGCGGCGTTCTCGTTGCCACCTTCCATGCTGATGGCCAGGGCGTCGTTGCAGAACGGCACCAGCGTCGAAGCCGCCAGGCTGGCCAGGTAGGCGCTGTTGCCGAACCCCAGCACATAGACCTTGCGTGCCGCGAGCAGGCGCTTGACGAAGGTTTCGAAGGTGTCGGCCTGGTTGTTGCTGGCGGTGGTCGCCAGGTTGCTGCTGGCGCTCTGGATCTGCTCGTGCAGGCCGAAGTCGCCATCGGGGCGTTGGGCCAGCTCGTTGCGCAGCTTGTCCACCGGCGAGACCATCTGCTGCAGGGTTGTCACCAGCTCGGCCTTCATGCCGCTGTAGCCGCCCAGGTCCAGGGCCTTGGCCAGGCGATTGACCGCCGCCGGCGAGGTTGCCGTGGCCTGGGCCATTTCCTCGATGGTCAGGGTCGCGGCCTTCAAGGGGTGACGCAGGATATAGTCGGCGACCTTGCGCAGCGAAGGCGGCAGCTCGGTCAGGCTCTCCGACAATTTGCGCATGACCGGCGAGGCATACACGGTGGTGTTCTTCGAATGGCTCGGCATCCGGCGCGAAGCTCCCTGAAAAGTTGGGCCGTAGTGTATCCCAAGGCGCCCCGCGGCGGACGGCCGCAGAGCGCCGGAGGGCTTACTTGAGGCTGCCCGCGAGGAATTGGCGCAGGCGCTCGGACTGCGGCCGTGCCAGTACCTCGCGCGGGGCGCCGCGTTCTTCGGCAACGCCCTGGTGGAGGAACAGCAACTGGTTCGACACCTCCCGGGCAAAGCCCATCTCGTGGGTGACCACGACCATGGTGCGGCCCTCCTGGGCCAGGTCCTGCATCACCTTCAGCACCTCGCCGACCAGCTCCGGGTCGAGCGCCGAGGTGGGCTCGTCGAACAGCATGACCTCGGGCTCCATGGCCAGTGCCCGGGCGATTGCCACCCGCTGTTGTTCGCCTCCGGACATGTGCGCCGGGTATGCGTCGCGCCGGTGGCTGACGCCCACCTTGTTCAGGTAATGCTCGGCTTTTTCGCGTGCCTCCTTGCGGTTGATGCCCAGCACCTGCACCGGCGCCTCCATCACGTTGTCCAGTGCGCTCATGTGCGACCACAGGTTGAAATGCTGGAAGACCATGCTCAGCCGCGAGCGCAGGCGCTGAAGTTGCCGCGGGTCGGCCGCCCGTAGCCCGCCACGCGGGCATTCGCGCAACTTGAGTTGCTCGCCATTGACCAGGATCTGCCCGGCATTGGGTTGTTCGAGCAGGTTGATGCAGCGCAGGAAGGTGCTCTTGCCCGAGCCGCTGGAGCCAATGATGCTGATCACGTCACCCGCGTTGGCTGCAAGCGAAACGCCCTTGAGCACCTGGTGGCTGCCGTAGCTTTTATGCAGGTCCTGGATGTGCAGTTTGTTCATCGGTCGGTACTCGTAGGTATCAGTCGCTGAGCAAGCGACCCTGGCGGATGGGGGTACTGCCGGCGACCTTGGCCAGCCACAGGCCCGGTTGGGCAAAGCGCAGGCGTTCGCGGGCGTAGAGAACGCCGTCGGTGGTGGCCCGGACCACGCTGTGGCGATCACTGAGCGGGTCGATGACTTCGAACAGCGGGTCGCCGACCCGCACCTGCGCCCCGAGGGGTTGCAGGTAGCTGACCACGCCGGGGTGTTCGGCGTAGGCGTACTGGGCGCCAGCGAATGGCGTGGCCTGGCAGGCAAGCGCCGGTGCGCTCGGCCACTGGCCGCTGATCAGGCCCTGCTCGGCCAGGTAGCCGAGGATCTGCTCGGCGCTGGCCTGGCACTGCTCGCGGCCGGTGTCGGCCATGCCGCGCAGCTCGAGGGTGGTGGCCACGCAGGCCAGGGGGATCTCGGCCTGGGGGAAGTGCTTGCGCAACTGCAACCACGGCGCGGCACAGGCTTCATCGAACGCGTCGCCACCGGCACCCTCGGCCAGCAGCACCGCTTCGGCGCCCAGCCGAGCAGCCAGTGAGCGCAACTGCGGCCAGTGTTGTGGCATGGCGTAGAGCAGCATCACCGATTCGAAATCGCAGTGCAGGTCCAGCACCAGGTCGGCGTCGCAGGCGTGGCGCAACAGCAGGCGGCGCAAGCCGTCCAGCTCTGACTGCGCCGGCGGCAGGGCGTCGATGAGCTCGACCATGGCCTGGCGAACCGTTGCCACGTTGCTGGCCTCGTCGTCGCCCAGGCGACCTTCCAGGCGCGTGGTCAGTGCCTGGGTCAGTGCCGGGAAATCGCGGTTGAAGTTCTTGCCGCTGTTGAATTCGAAACGGCCCTGATGGGTGGCCTGGAACATCTGGCCGATGCCGATCGGGTTGGCCAGGGGCACCAGTTCGATGGTCCCGTTGAGCCGGCCTTGGGCTTCGAGTTCGAGCAGGCGCCGCTTGAGCTCGACGGCAACGCGCATGCCCGGCAGTTCGTCGGCGTGCAGCGCGGCCTGGATGTAGGCCTTGCGCGGCCCACTGCCAAAACGCAACACGCGCAAGGTCCGCTGGGTGCCGCAGGCGCTCCAGGGCAGGGTATGGTCAATGTGCTGCATGCAGGCTCCTTAGTGCTTGCGGGGGGCCAGGTAGGCCAGCCAGTGGCGCTCGGCCAGTTTGAACAGGCGCACCAGCAGGAAGGTCAGGGCCAGGTAGATCAGCCCGGCGGTGATGAACGCCTCGAAGGGCAGGTAGTAGCGCGCGTTGAAGGTTTTTGCCGCGCCGGTGATGTCCACCAGGGTGACGATCGAGGCCAGGCTGGTGGTCTGCAGCATCATCAGCACCTCGTTGCTGTACTGCGGCAGGGCCCGGCGCAAGGCCGAGGGCAGCAGGATGCGCCGGTACAGGGTCAGCGGTGACATGCCCATGGCGCGGGCCGCTTCCAGCTCGCCGCGCGGGGTTGCCCGCAGGCTGCCGGCCAGCAGTTCGGCGCTGTAGGCACCGGTGTTGAGGGCGAACGCCAGGCAGGTGCAGAAGGTCGCGCTGGACAGGTACGGCCACAGTGGGCTTTGGCGCACGGCTTCGAACTGGGCCAGGCCGTAGTAGATCAGGAACAGTTGCACCAGCATCGGCGTGCCGCGGATCACATAGGTATAAAGCCAGGCGGGGTAGCGCAGCAGGCAGCGGCGCGACACCCGCATCAGCCCCAGGGGGATCGCCAGCGCCAGGCCACAGGCCAATGAAATCAACAGCACCTTGAGGGTCAGGGCAATGCCGTTCAGGTACAGCGGCAGGTTCTGCCAGATCAGCTGGTAGTCGAGCATCATCGCAGCGGCTCCCTTACAGCTCGGCGGCTTTGTAGCCGACCGAGTAACGTTGCCCCACACCGCGCAGCAACAGCAGCGACACACTGGTCAGCAGCAGGTACAGCGCCGCCACGGTGAGGAAAAAGGTGAATGGCTGGTGGGTGGCGTCGGCCGCGTTCTTGGCCTTGAACATCATGTCCTGCAGGCCGATCACCGAGATCAGCGCGGTGGACTTGGTCAGCACCAGCCAGTTGTTGGTGAACCCCGGCAGCGCCAGGCGCACCATCTGCGGCAGGCTGATCCGCCAGAACACCTGCAGGCCGCTCATGCCATAGGCCATGCCGGCTTCGGCCTGGCCCTTGGGTATGCCCAGGAAGGCGCCGCGGAAGGTCTCCGACAGGTACGCGCCGAAAATGAAGCCCATGGTGCAGACCCCGGCAATGAAGGGGTTGATGTCGATGTACTGCGTGTAACCCAAGGCCAGCGCCAGGCGGTTGACCAGGTCCTGGCCGCCGTAGAACACCAGCAGGATCAGCACCAGGTCAGGGATGCCGCGCACCACCGTGGTGTAGACCTCGCCCAGCGCCGCCAGCCACTTGAGGGGGGACAGCCGGCAGGCGGCGCCGAACAGGCCCAGGCCGATGGCCAGCGCCATGGCCAGCAGGGCCAGTTCGATGCTCAGCCAGGCACCCTCGAGAATGCTCGCTCCATAGCCGTGAAGCATGATGAAAACCCTCGCAAGCCAGCGTTACTGGCCGTAGATATCGAACGGGAAGTACTTGCTCTGCACCTGCTGGTAGGTGCCGTTGGCGCGGATCGCGGCGATGGCGGCGTTGAGGCGCGCCAGGTTGGCCGTGTCGCCCTTGCGCACGGCGATACCGGCGCCACGGCCGAAGTACTGGGGGTCGCTGATGTCGGGCCCGACCAGGGCAAAGCCTTGGCCGGCGGGGGTCTTGATGAAGCTCTCTTCGGTGTTGACGATGTCGGCCAGGGTGGCGTCCAGGCGCCCGGACACCAGGTCAAGGAAGGCTTCGTTCTGCGAGGCGTAGCGCACCACTTCGACGCCAGCCGGCTCCAGTTGCTCGGTGGCGAAACGGTCATAGGTAGAGGCGCGCTGCACACCTACCTTGCGGCCCTTCAGGTCCACGGCAGGTACGTTGAGCTGGCTGCCGGCCTTCATCGCGAACTTGCCGGGGGTGTGGTAGTAGCGGTCGGTGAAATCGACCGACTTGAGGCGATCTTCGGTGATCGACATCGACGACAGCACGGCGTCGATCTTGCGCACCTTCAGCGACGGAATCATCCCGTCGAACTCCTGGATCACCCACTGGCACTTGACCTGCATCTGCGCGCACAGGGCATTGCCGATGTCGTAGTCGAAGCCGGCGAGCTCGCCTTCGGGCGTGCGGTAGGAGAAGGGCGGGTAGGCCGCCTCGATGCCGATCCGCAGGCTTGCTTGGTCGGCGTGGGCGAGGGCGCTGCAGGCACAGAAGGCCAGTGCGCCGAGAAGTCCGGTCTTGTTCATGTTATCGACTCCGGTGGGTGGGCAATGCCGCCCAGCGCTGCACGGGCGAGGGGTCGGCGGGATTGAAATTGACACAATTAATTTCACAAATCAATACAGTGAAAATAAACATGTCAAAAAGGCGATGCCCGGTTCACCTCGGTGGCCGCCCCAACCCGGGGATGTATCTATTTGTATCCACATCTTGCCTTGGCAACCTCGCTTACAAATACCGCCACCGATGGATACGCCGCGGATACACGCCTGGGGCCAAATGCGTCAGCCCGAACGCAAAGCCTGCCGGCGACGTTCCGGGTTTTCATGGCACAACCCAACCGCTATCGGAGCAACACATGACCAACACCAAGACTCGTATCGGCCTGCTCACCATCGCCCTGGTGGGCGGTATCAACCTCACTGCCTCGGCCTTCGCCGTGGAGGCGCTGCCCCAGGGCTACCAGGTGGCCGCCGCTGGCAAGGCCGCGGAAGGCAAGTGTGGCGAGGGTAAATGCGGCGCGGGCGCAGCCCAGGCCAAGGGCGCCCAGACAGAAGGCAAGTGCGGTGAAGGCAAGTGCGGCGATGCCTCCTTCGCCCGTACCGACACCGACCACGATGGCCGTGTCTCGCGCGCCGAACTGCTGGCGGTGGCGCCCAAGGCCAATGCCGAGTTCGACGCCATCGACGCCAACCACGACGGCTACCTGTCGGAAGGCGAGGTGTACCAGTTCCGCAAGGGCCAGTTCGATGCCAACGGCAAGCCATTCCCGGCCGACCTGTACAGCAAGCTCAGTCAGGCCAAGAACTGACCCACGGCACTGCCCAAGGCACGGCGCCGGGCACCTGGCCCGGCCAAGCCATCCCCTCTCTCTGTGAAGGAGCAGCACCATGACCCAGCAGACCACCATCCTCTACACCGCCCGCACCCACACCAGCGGTGGCCGTGACGGGCGCGGCCAGGCCATCGACGGCGAGCTTGACCTGGCATTGAGTCCGCCCGGCTCCGGCCGCCCTGGCAGCAACCCCGAACAGCTGTTGGCCATTGGCTGGTCGGCCTGCTTCATTGGCGCCCTGCGCCGGGCCGGGCAGAAACTCGCAGTGCGCATACCGGAGGGTGTGGCGGTGGATGCCGAAGTCGCCCTGGGCAACAGCGCCGACGGCGGTTTCATCCTGGCTGCCCAGCTGACCGTGCACTTGCCTGGCCTGGCGGACGCGCAAAAGAACGCCCTGGTGGCGCAGGCCCATCAGATCTGCCCGTACTCCAAGGCGACGCGTGGGAATATCGAAGTAGGGTTCGTCATCCCGTGAACGTATCGAGCGGCAGGCCCGGTGCGTGGGGCGCTACTCCAGCAAGCGCAACTGCTGCTGCGAGGCCTTGAGCAGGCACTGGCGAAAATCCAGCACCGCCTCATCGATGTAGGGCTCGTCGCGCCAGCACACGCCGATGCAGCCTTCGGCATCCACCACGAAATCCAGCGCCTTGACCAGCCCGCGGTGAGTGAAGTGCTCGGCCACCCGGCCGGACGCCACCGAAAGCATGTCGCTGGTCTGCAGCAACCACAGGTTGGCCATCAGCGACGATGATTCGACCCGGCTGGGCAGCGGCTTGAGCCCGGCGTTGCTCAGCGCCGAGTCCAGGCGCTGGCGGATGGGCGTGCCTTCGGGCCAGAGGATCCAGTCGAACGCCCGCAGGTCGTCCCAGCTCAGCTGGGTGCGGGTGGTCAGCGGGTGGCCGGGGCGGGCGATCACCTGCATCGGTTCGCGGAACAGCATCTGGCTGTGCAGCGAGGCGCGTGGCTGGTAGCTGTCCAGGCGGCCGATCACCAGGTCCAGCTGGCCCAGTTCCAGGCGTTCGAGCAGCACGTTCATGGTGCTTTCCTGCAGCGACACATGGGCCCGCGGGTGCATCTGCAGGAAGTAGGCGATGGCATCGGGCACCAGGCTTGGCGCCGAGGCCGGTGAGGTGCCGATGGCGATGTTCGGTGCGCTGCCTTCCTTGAGTGCGTCCATGTTGCTTTGTGCCCGCTGCATCTCGCTGAGGATGCGCCGCACATGGTTGATCAGCAGCTCACCCTGCAAGGTCGGGCGCAGGCCGCGGGCGTGGCGCTCGAACAGGCTGGTGCCGGCGTCTTCCTCCAGCTCCTTGAGCCATTTCGACAGGCCGGGCTGGGTGGTGTTGGCGTTGCGCGCGGCGTCGCTGATGCTGCCGGTTTCGGCCAGATCGATCAGCAGGTGCAGGTGGCGCAGGCGCAGTCGGGTGGTCCAGGTCATGGCTTTAGCTATACGAATAAATGTATGGATGCATGGGAAAATATCATTATTCGGATAAGGGTCGCAGGTTTTTAATGGGTCACCGCCGGGGCGCTCCATAGGCCCCGGGCAGCCTGAGCCACTCATTACCTGGAGCCCTCCATGCGCTACGTGTTCGAGCCGCAAGCCCCGGTGACCCTCGCGGTCGCCGGCAGTGAGCAGCAATTTCCGGTACGCCGCGTCTACTGCGTAGGCCGCAACTACGCCGCCCATGCCCGCGAAATGGGCTTCGACCCGGACCGCGAGCCGCCGTTCTTCTTCTGCAAGCCCGCCGACGCGGTCATCCCCGTAGCCTACGGCCAGGTGCTGGAGCTGGCGTACCCCGCGCAGACCGACAACTACCACTACGAGATCGAGCTGGTGGTGGCCATCGGCAAGGCCGGCCGCGACATCCCCCTGGAGCAGGCCAACGACCATGTCTATGGCTATGCCGTGGGCCTGGACATGCCCCGCCGCGACCTGCAGATGAAGATGCGCGAGATGGGCCGCCCGTGGGAGATCGGCAAGGCCTTCGACGCCTCGGCGCCGATTGGCCCGCTGCACCCTGCCAGCCAGCTCGGCCATCCGGCCCGGGCCGGCCTGTGGCTGCAGGTGGATGGCGTGGACAAGCAGCGCAGCGACATCGACAAGCTGATCTGGTCGGTGCCGGAAACCATCAGTTACCTGTCGCGCTTTTTCGAGTTGCAACCTGGCGACCTGGTCATGACCGGCACCCCCGAAGGTGTCGGCCCGGTGGTCGCCGGCGAGCGCATGAGCGGGGGCGTCGAAGGCCTGGGTGAAATCCAGGTCGCTGTCATCTGATCCGCTCCGGGGCCGGCGCCACGACCGCCGGCCCCGACCCTTTCGGCCATTCACGGCCCGCCCTGCCTGGCGGGGCCGGAGGATCCACCCATGACTTCCACGGATAACAACAACAGTGTGGATGTGCAGGACTTCATCGACAGCCGGCCGGTCGGCCGCTATCAGTGGCTGATCCTGAGCCTGTGCTTTCTGGTCACGGCCATCGATGGTCTGGACACCGCTGCCGTCGGTTTCATCGCCCCGGCCCTGCGCGACGAGTGGGGGCTGACCGCGGCGCAACTCAATCCGGTGCTGGGCGCCTCGTTGCTGGGGCTGATGGTCGGCGCCTTCATCGCCGGCCCGCTGGCCGACCGCTTCGGGCGCAAGCGCGTGCTGTTGCTGTCGGTGCTGTGCTTCGGCAGCTGGAGCCTGGCGGCCTGTTTTGCCCAGGATGTGGAGGGCCTCACCGTCATGCGCTTTCTCACCGGGCTGGGCCTGGGTGGCGCCATGCCCCAGGCCATTACCCTGACCTCTGAATATTGCCCGCAACGCCGGCGCGCCGTGCTGGTCACCAGCATGTTCTGCGGTTTCACCCTGGGCTCGGCGCTGGGCGGCGTGATCGCGGCGCACTTGGTGCCGGTGCATGGCTGGCGCAGTGTGTTGTTGCTGGGCGGCGTACTGCCGCTGTTGTGCCTGCCGCTGCTGTACATCTGCCTGCCTGAGTCGGTGCGCTTTCTGGTGCAGCGCGGCGCGCCGGCGCAGCGGATTACCGCCATTTTGCAGCGCATTGCCCGGCAGCCGTTGCCGGCTGATCAGCATTACGCCATCGACCGGGGCGCGAGCCTGCCGGGCCAGTCGCCGGTGCGGCAGATCTTTTCAGGCCGGCAGCGGGCCGGCACCTGGCTGCTGTGGACGACGTTCGGCATGAGCCTGCTGATCATCTACCTGATGACCAGCTGGCTGCCGACCCTGGTCAAGGACACCGGCCTGTCGCTGAGCCAGGCCGCCCAAGTGAGTGCGCTGTTCCAGCTGGGCGGCACCCTTGGTGCAGTGCTGCTCGGCGCCGCGATGGACCGTTGCAACCCGTTCCGCGTGCTGGCCACGGCCTACCTCGGCGGCGCCCTGTGCCTGCTGCTGATCGGCCTGGGCCACCAGCACCTGCCGCTGTTGGCGCTGGGGGTGTTCGGCATGGGGTTCTGCATCAGCGGCTCCCAGGTCGGTGCCAACGCCCTGGCCGCCAATTTCTACCCCACTCGCATGCGCTCGACCGGCATCAGCTGGGCCCATGGCGTGGGCCGTATCGGCGCGGTGCTCGGCACCCTGGGCGGCGGCTGGATGCTGGCCATGGGGGCGGGGTTCAGCGCGATCTTCTGCGTGCTGATGCTGCCGGCCTTGCTGGCAGGCGCCGCGGTCCTGGCCATGGGCCTGCGATACGGCCGGGCGTCGGCGCCGGTCACCGTACATTGATCTGGACAGGAACACCTTCATGAAGCTGCACAGTTTCTTCAACAGCTCGACCTCCTACCGGGTGCGCATCGCGCTCGCCCTCAAGGGGCTTTCCTATGCCCATGCAGGTATCAACCTGCGCGAGGGCCAGCAGCGCAGCCCGGCGCACCGCGCGCTCAGCCCGATCGGCGGCGTGCCGGTACTGGAAGTGGAGGGCGCGGTGCTTACCCAGTCGCTGGCGATCATCGACTACCTCGACCTGCAGCACCCCGAGCCACGGCTGATCCCGTCGGATGCGCTGCAGCGTGCCCGGGTGCTGGAAATCGCCAACCTGATCGGGTGCGACATCCACCCGCTGAACAACGTGCGCGTACTCAACTACCTGCAGAACGTAATGGAAGTCAGCCCCGAGCAGAAATCGGCCTGGTACCGCCACTGGGTAGCCGAAGGCCTGGCGGCGGTCGAGACGTTGCTCGAGCGCAATGGGCCGGGTGATTTCTGCGTGGGCGACACGCCAACCCTGGCCGACTGCTGCCTGGTGCCCCAGGTGGCCAACGCCGAGCGCATGGGCTGTGAGCTGTTCGCCTACCCCCGGGTCATGGCCATCTACAGCCAGTGCCTGGAGCTGCCGGCGTTCCAGGCAGCGGCGCCGCAACGCCAGCCCGATTTCATCGCATGACCCGGGCGCAGGTTCCTGCCTTTTACCGAGCCTGCGCCGCAACACTCTGGAGACTCGCACCATGACTGCACAAAAGCACAATCAGTCGATCATCGTCGTCGGCGGTGGCATCGGCGGCCTCGCCGCCGCCCAGGCGCTGACCCAGCAAGGTATTGCCGTGCTGCTGCTGGAACAGGCCGACCATATCGGCGAAATCGGTGCCGGCATCCAGCTCGGCCCCAACGCCTACGCCGCCCTCGATGCGCTGGGCGCCGGCGAGGCGGCGCGCAGCCGCTCGGTGTTCACCGACCACCTGATCATGATGGATGCCATCGATGCCCACGAAGTGGCGCGCATCGAGGTCGGCCAGGCGTTCCGTGAGCGCTTCGCCAACCCCTACGGTGTGATCCATCGCGCCGATATCCACCTGTCGATCCTCGAGGCGGTGCAGAACAACCCGCTAATCAGTTTCCGGACCTCGGTGCGTATCGAGCGGCTGGAGCAGGATGCCGAGGGGGTCACCCTCACGGACAGCAATGGCAACCGCTACCACGCCGACGCCGTGATCGGTTGCGATGGTGTGCGCTCGGTGGTGCGCGAGGCGCTGGATGGCACGCCGCCACGGGTGACCGGGCATGTGGTGTATCGCGCGGTGGTCGAGGAGCACGACATGCCCGAGGACCTGCGGGTCAATGCGCCGATGCTGTGGGCCGGCCCGCGCTGCCACCTGGTGCATTACCCGCTGCGTGGTGGCCGCCAGTACAACCTGGTGGTGACCTTCCACAGCAACCAGCAGGAGGAGTGGGGTGTCACCGACGGCAGCAAGGAAGAAGTGCTGCGCTACTTCGAAGGCATTCACCCGCGCCCACGGCAGATGCTCGACCGCCCGACCTCGTGGCGGCGCTGGGCCACGGCCGACCGCGACCCGGTGGAGCAGTGGGGGCGAGGCCGCGTCACCTTGCTGGGCGATGCCGCCCACCCGATGACCCAGTACCTGGCCCAGGGCGCCTGCAGTGCACTGGAGGATGCCGTGGTGCTCGGCCAGGCCGTGCGCCAGTGCGACTTCGACCTGGCGGCGGCGTTCAAGCTGTACGAGACCATCCGCATTCCGCGCACCGCGCGCATCCTCTGGTCGGCCCGCGAAATGGGCCGGCTCTACCACGCCAAGGGCGTCGAGCGGCAGGTGCGCAACCAGCTGTGGGACGGGCGCAGCCAGGCGCAATTCTACGATGCCATCCAGTGGCTGTACGGCTGGAACCTCGGCAACTGCATGAAGCACTGAGCCGCCCATTCATTTCTTGAGGAATTCGTCATGTCCAACCCTCACAACGCCATGGCCCCGGACGACAGCCCCGAACTGCGCCAGCTGTACGCCGACTTTGCCGCCGGGCACATGATGCCGCTGTGGACCCAGATCGGTAACCTGATGCCGCGCCAGCCCATGCCACGCGCGGTGCCCCATGTGTGGAAATGGTCCGCGTTGTACCCGCTGGCCAAGCTTTCCGGTGACCTGGTACCGGTGGGCCGTGGCGGCGAGCGCCGCGCCATCGGCCTGGGCAACCCCGGCCTTGACGGCCGCCCCTACATCAGCCCGACCCTGTGGTGCGCCATCCAGTACCTCGGCCCGCGCGAGACCGCGCCCGAGCACCGCCATGCGCAGAACGCCTTCCGCTTCGTGATCGAAGGCGAGGGTGTGTGGACCGTGGTCAACGGCGACCCGGTGCGCATGAGCCGCGGTGACCTGCTGCTGACCCCGGGCTGGAACTTCCACGGCCACCAGAACGTGACCGACCAACCCATGGCCTGGATCGACGGGCTGGATATCCCGTTCTCTTACCAGAACGATGTCGGCTTCTTCGAATTCGGCTCCGACACGCTCACCGACCTGAGCACGCCGCAGCACTCCCGTGGCGAGCGGCTGTGGTGCCACCCCGGGTTGCGGCCATTGTCGGGGTTGGCCAACACGGTCAGCTCGCCGATTGGTGCCTATCGCTGGGCGCACACCGACCGCGCGCTGGCCGAGCAACTGCGGTTGGAAGAGGAGGGCTACCCCGGTGTGGTCGAACCGGGCCATGCGGCAGTGCGCTACATCAACCCGACCACCGGCGGCGATGTGATGCCGACCATCCGTGCCGAGTTCCACCGCTTGCGCCCCGGCGCGGCGACGGCCGAGCGGCGCGAGGTGGGCTCACGGGTGTTCCAGGTGTTCGAGGGTGTGGGGCACGTGGTGCTCGACGGCGTCAACCGCCGGTTGGAGAAGGGCGATGTATTCGTCATCCCGTCGTGGGTCAGCTGGTCGCTGCAGGCCGAAGGGCCGTTCGACCTGTTCAGTTTCACCGATGCGCCGATCATGGAGCGCCTGAGTTTCGACCGGGCCATGGTCAACGGGCAGCTGGTGTGAGCCACGGGTGTTGCCGGCCGCTCTGGCTTGTTTCGCAAAGTTTTTGATTTTTTTGAAAAAAACGCTTTACAGGTAGGTCTTCGATCACTAATATGCGCCCCACACGACAGGCACATAGCTCAGTTGGTTAGAGCACCACCTTGACATGGTGGGGGTCGTTGGTTCGAGTCCAATTGTGCCTACCAAACAAAGTCCCGGCTTCCGGGCATCAAGAAGGGCGATCCGAAAGGGTCGCCCTTTTTGCTTTGCGCGTCCGATGTCCGGGCCGCTGCCAGCATTACACCGGCAAGCTCTGGTACGACTGCTCTTCCCCAGGGCTGCGGGCGAACTCGCGCTTGTACTCGCGGCTGAACTGCGAGGTGCTCTGGTAGCCCACCCGGTGCGCCGCCTGGGCCACGCCCAGGCCTTCGCCGATCAGCATCTGCTGGGCCTTGAGCAGGCGCAGGCGCTTGAGGTACTGCATCGGCGCCAGCTCGGTGCTGCGCTTGAAGTGCTCGTGGAAGGTCGACACGCTCATGTTGGCCCGGCTGGCCAGCTCCTCGACGCTCAGGGCTTCGGCGTAATGCTCACGCAAGAAGGCCAGGGCGGCGCCGATGCGGGCGAAGTGGCCCTGCTGTTCGACCAGCGCCCGCAACACCCCGGCCTGTGGCCCGCGCAAGGCGCAGTAGAGCACCTCGCGCACCCGCGCCGGGCCCAGCACCTTGGCGTCCAGCGGGTCCTGCAGGCACTGCAGCAGGCGTTCGACGCTGTCGCGCATGGCCGCATCCAGCGCCGCCGAGCTCATCGATTGCGGGGTTTGAACCTGCACCGCCGCATCCGGTGCCAGGTTCATGCTTTGCACCAGCTCCCCCAGCTGCGCCCGGTCGATGTCCACCGATACACCCAACAGCGGCGCGTCGGGGGTGGCGAAGGTTTCGCACATGAACGGCACCGACAGCGCCTGGATCAGGTAATGCCCGGCGCCGTACTCCAGAGTGCGCGGGCCCAGGCGCGCCAGTTTGCTGCCCTGGGCCAGGATGATCAGGCTGGGTTCGTAGATCTGCGGGCTGCTGGCCACGTAGTGGTCCCAGGTCAGCACCTTGACCTGGGGCAGGGCGGTGGGCACGAAGCCTGGGCGTGTGGCGAGGCCGCGGATCAATGAACAGAGCGTGGCGTTGGCATCCACGTGGCGGGTGAGGTGCATGGTCAACCTGGGCAGAGAATCGGACAGTGGCATCTTCGCAGAATCGCAGTTCAGCGCCAGAGGCGGCCTGGCGATTCCGGAGAATCAGGCATGCATGCCGGAGAATCGGCGGTGGGCGAGGGCGGTATTGGCGCACAAAATGCGCCGCCTGAATCGTTTCACTTTCGAGGTCCCCATGTACAACGCCATCGGCTACGCCGCCCAGACCCCTGCCAGCCCCCTGGCCCCCATGACCTTCCAGCGCCGTAGCCCGCGCGCCGATGACGTTGCCATCGAAATCCTTTACTGCGGCGTGTGCCATTCCGACATTCACCAGGCACGCAACGAGTGGGGCATTGCCGTGTACCCGCTGATGCCGGGCCACGAAATTGTTGGCCGGGTCACTGCGGTGGGCGAAAAAGTCAGCCGCTATCAGGTCGGTGACCTGGTCGGCGTGGGTTGCATGGTGGACTCCTGCCGCCAGTGCGAGGCTTGCCGCCAGGACGTCGAGCAGTACTGCCTGCAAGGCCCGACCATGACCTACGCCAGCCCCGACCGCGTGGACGGCAGCAACACCATGGGCGGCTACTCCAACAGCATCGTGGTCAGCGAACACTTCGTGCTGCGCATTCCCCAGGGCCTGGACCTGGCCAGCGCGGCGCCGATCCTCTGCGCTGGCATCACCACCTACTCGCCACTCAAGCACCATGGCGTCGGCCCCGGCCACAAGGTCGGCGTGCTGGGCATGGGCGGCCTGGGCCACATGGGCATCAAGTTCGCCAAGGCGCTGGGCGCCGAGGTGACCCTGTTCACCCGCTCTGCGAGCAAGGCCGAAGAAGCGCGCCGCCAGGGCGCCGACCATGTGATCGTGTCCACCGATGCCGAGCAGATGCGCGCCGCCGCCGGGCGTTTCGACTTCCTGCTCGACACCATTCCGGTGCAGCACGACCTTAACCCGTACCTGGAAACCCTGGCGTTTGGCGGCGTGCATATTCTGGTTGGGCTGATCGAGCCGATCGATCCGCCGGTGCATGCCGCCAACCTGGTGATGAAGCGCCGGGTGCTGGCCGGGTCGTTGATCGGCGGTATCGCCGAGACCCAGGAGGTGCTGGATTTCTGTGCCGAGCATGGGATCAGTTGCGATATCGAGATGCTGGATATCCGCAATATCAACCAGGCGTATGAGCGGATGATTGTTGGGGATGTGAAGTATCGGTTTGTGATTGACATGGCGACGTTGCAAGGCTGAAAACGCAAAGCCCGCGCTGACCAGACGTTGCAGGAAAATGCCTTGGCCTGAAGCAAGTGCATTTTGTTAAGCCGGTCGGAGTACCCATTTGCACAAGCGAATGCGATTCCGACCGTTTTCGCCGCGCGGTGTATGCAAGGCCACGCTGGTTTGCGTAACAGCGCTACTCGTATTCCATCTCCAGCACCGCATCGCTGATTGTATGTTCTAGGCCTTTGTACACTGCGATGCCACTGAACCTTCCCATGATTTTTTTCGTGTCAAAGCTCCAGGAGAATGATGTGAACCTGACTACGACCGTCTCCTGGTTTTGCCCACCTACCAGAAACGAGATGTTGATGCCTCCGGTCCTGTCCGTTTGAATGATCGAGGCCTCGACGCCCTGCGCAATACTTTTGGGTTGGTCGATGAACTGTTGCGCGACAAAATGCGGGTAACCCGTGGGGTTAGTGTAAAAAAAATCGTCGGCCACGATCTCGGGATAACCGGGATAGAACGGTGGATTCACTTTCGCGGTGAAACTGCCGGTAGCGGGCAGCCGTTGGCCGGCTTTCAGAGCGGTATTCAGTGATTCGGCACCTGGCGTTGATGGTTTCATGTTGATCTCCAAAGCAGTTGGGTGGATGGAGTCATCTACTGCCAGTAGCGTTACTCCTGGCTCTGCTAGTGACAACTGGCAAAAGTATCAGGTGGCTCGGTGCGCATTAACGCCGCCATCTACCGAGTGGCCCAGGCTCAGCCGCTTCCATCTGGCAGGCGATTGCTATACAGCAAGGGTGGCCCTTAAAGACCCGCGGTTGTGAGACTCGTGCCTGATGCGTACCATGCGCTCATCCTTCTAACAACGAACCGTGCATCGCTCATGGCCACGCTGGCTGTCGATGTGCGCTCGATTGCCTTGCCTGTGAGGAAAGCGTTTTCCCATGAATGGTTCTGTCCCCACCTCAATGCCACCCACCGCCGGCACCGGCAGTTGGCTGAGCGTCATCGCCCTCGCGCTGGCGGCGTTCATCTTCAACACCACCGAGTTCGTCCCGGTGGCGCTGCTCAGCGACATTGGCCGCAGCTTCGACATGACCACCGCGCAGGTCGGCCTGATGCTGACCATCTACGCCTGGGTGGTAGCGCTGGCCTCGTTGCCGATGATGCTGATGACCCGCAACATCGAGCGCCGCCGCCTGCTGTTGCTGGTGTTCCTGGTGTTCATCGTCAGCCATGTGCTGTCGTGGCAGGCGCAAAGCTTCGCCATGCTGCTGGTCAGCCGTATCGGCATCGCCCTGGCCCACGCGGTGTTCTGGGCCATCACCGCGTCGCTGGCGGTGCGGGTGGCGCCGCCGGGGCAACAGGCCAAGGCACTCGGGCTGCTGGCCACCGGCACCACCCTGGCGATGGTCATGGGCATCCCGCTGGGGCGGGTGGTGGGCGAGGCGCTGGGCTGGCGCGTGACCTTCCTGGGCATCGCCGGGGTGGCGCTGGCGACCATGCTCTGCCTGATGAAGTCGCTGCCAGTGTTGCCCAGCCAGAACTCGGGCTCGCTGCGCAGCCTGCCGATCCTGTTCAAGCGCCCGGCGCTGGTGATCACCTATGCGCTGGTGACGCTGGTGATCACCGCGCAGTTCACTGCCTACAGCTACATCGAGCCCTTCGCCCTGCACGTGGCGCAGATCGGCGGCGAGCGCACCACGCTGCTGCTGTTGCTGTTCGGTGGCGCGGGGGTGTTCGGTTCGCTGCTTTTCAGCCGCTACAGCGATCGCTTCCCCCATGGCTTTTTGGTGGGTTCGATCGGTGCGCTGGCGACCTGCCTGCTGTTGTTGTTGCCGCTGTCGGGCAACTTCTACCTGTTCGCCGGGCTGAGCATGGTCTGGGGTATCGCGATCCTCAGCTTCAGCCTGTCGCTGCAGTCCAAGACCCTCAAGCTCGCCTCGGACGCCACCGATGTGGCCATGGCGTTGTTCTCGGGCATCTACAACATCGGTATCGGCGGGGGGGCGCTGCTGGGCAGTATCGTCAGCAGCCAGGCAGGTGTGGCGAACATCGGCATGGTCGGCGGGGGCGTGGCGGTGGTCGGGCTGTTGCTGGCTGCGGCCAGTACCCGGCGATTCCGCGAGGCGCTGGGCGGGGCCTAAAGCCCCAGGGTCAGCGCGGCCTCTTTCAGCCAGACCCGCGCACCCTCGCTACCGGCCTTGAGTTCGACAGCCTGCCCCGGCGGCAGGCGCATCCAGCTCAAGGTCGACAGGTTGCCCGCCGTGCCGTGTAACTGGCCGGCCAGTACCAGCAGCTCCAGCCCACGGCCACTGTCCCAGCGGCAGGTATCGGCGGGCTGCAGCACCTCCAGCCAGACCCGTTCATGGTCATTCTCGAACAGCGTCCCGCCCTGCGCAGGCAACCGCATCGCCAGCGCCTGGCCATCCTGCGGATGGAACTGACGCAGGCGCACGAAGATCATGCAGCCCTCGCTGGCGCCCGGGGCATGGGCGCTGCCCGGTGGGTTGCGCACGTAGCTGCCGACCGGGTAACGGCCGTGCTCATCCTCGAACACCCCTTCCAGCACCACGAACTCCTCGCCGGCACCGTGCACGTGGGCACTGAAGCGGCTGCCTGGCGCATAGCGCACCAACGAGGTGGCCCGCGCCTGCTCGCCGCCGACCCGGTACAGCAGGCGCCGCTCCACGCCGGGCAGCGGGCTGGGCAGCCACGGCAATGTGGCGCCGTGCACGATCACGGGTTGGGACAGGTCGGCGTTCAACTCTAGGTCGTGCATGGCGGCTCCGGTCAGCGCAGGAAGGGGTTGCGCAGGCGCACCCAGACGATCGCCGGCAGGGCCATCAGCAACCACTTCAGGTAGCGGTTCACGTCGTACTGTTCGCAGGCCACGCCGATGACGGTGCACACCACCACCACCGCGAGGAACTCGATCATCTTGTGCATCGGTTGCTTTCCATCATTGGCGCAAAGGAGGGCGCGCACTTTACCAGTTGGCAGGCCAGCATAGCGCCGTTGCATTTCGCCGTAACATTTTCGCCCTTTACAGCTGTGAGTGTTCAGCTACGGTCCCGCCAGCATCATCAGCCAAGGACGCGCCCCATGCCTACTTACAACGGCGGCTGCCTGTGCGGCCGTATCCGCTTCAGCACTCGCGGTACGCCGCGGTTTCCTCACACCTGCTCCTGCCACATGTGCCAGCGCCACTCCGGCAGCCTTACCCTGTGCTGGGTGGAGTTCGACAAGGCCGACGTGCTGTGGACCGGGGAGGGCGGGGCGCCGAGCCTGTATCGCTCATCCGCAGGCTCCAGCCGCGCCTTCTGCCCGACCTGCGGCAGCTCCCTCGGCGCCATCGACGACGCGCCCACGGTCGCCTTGCTGCTGGGGTGTTTTGACGCGAAAGGGGCCGATGCCTTGCGGCCGATCGCGCATTCGTTCAGCACCTCGCGACCACGTTGGTGGACACCCGGCGCTTGCGCCGGCACCCTGTGAGCCGCTAGCCCAACCCACACGTCATGGAAGATCGCAATGCTCAAGCGCAACAGCCTGGTCCCCGAACTGATCGTCAGCAACCTCGAGGCCAGCCTCGGTTTCTGGGTGTCACTGCTGGGGTTCGACATCGCCTATCAACGCTCCGAACAGCGTTTCGCCTACCTGGACCTGAATGGGTCGCAGGTCATGCTCGAACAGCTCGACCCCGATGACAACTGGCTGACCGGCCCGTTGGAAAAACCCATGGGGCGGGGCATGCACCTGCAGATTGATGTGGTGGCGGTCGAGCCACTCCTCGACCGCCTTGAACAGCACCACTGGCCGCTGTTCCGGCCTTGCGAGGAGGTGTGGTACCGGGTGGACGACGCTGAGGTGGGGCTGCGCCAGTTCCTGGTGCAGGACCCCGACGGCTACCTGCTGCGCTTGGCGCAGTCGCTGGGGCAGAGGCCTGTTTCTACGCAAGGCAAGGTGTGAGGACTCCCGCCTGTGGGCGGCCGCCGCTTCTGATCGCGAACTCAAGCGACACCGAAACAAGGGGGTGCTGAGCGCAGTTAAACACGTCTGCCAGAAGGCTGGAACTCGTAGGGCTGTTAGTGTCTCGAACAGAATTTGTTCAATAAAGTCTTCAAGGAGCTATTAACCGAGAAGCTAACAGTGAACAATAAATTTTTAACCCGCACAGTAATAGGCGCTTCGATTGCGTTGACAGTTTCGGCCTGTACTTTAGCCCCGCGCGATTCAAAACGTGTAAGTGCCAGCCAAGTCGAACCACAACACGTCGCGCCGGTTTCCCACTTCAATTGGGTTGTCTCATCCGACCCACAATTCCCACGGATCAAGCTGGGCGGTGAAGGCCCCTCATTTGATGAGAACCTGTCGCGCCAATTGATTTCAGCGCAATATAACGGCATCAACGCCTACAGGAACGCCAATGGTGGCGCGGCGAACGTTCCGGTTTTCATCAATGGCGACCTGACCGAGTTTTATCATGGCAATGAAGCCAGAGAAATAAAAAGCCTTATGGCTACGCTCGGTCCAGCTGTTTATTATGGATTGGGCAATCATGACTACGACAATAATGTGAATGACTGTTGGTACAACGGATGTGCACGGGATGCCGTAAGGGATGCCTACGAGCACGGCAAGGCCATGAATGTGGAAGCACTCGACATGACGGTCACCCACGACAGCTGGACGAACTATCAGCTGTGGAGAGGAAGCCTGGCATACGCCAAGACCCTCAGCGACTTCATGTTCATTCAACTGCACAATCATCCGGTGTACCAGCGAAACTTCAAGGCCGACGAAGACCTCAATAAATCTTTCACGTTCGACATAAAGCAATCGCTTGACTGGCTTCAAACACGGCTGCAAGCCGCGAAAGATGCAGGCAAGATGGCCATCATCAACATGCATCGCCCTCCGTTAACCGAGGGTGACGGTTACGCCGCAGCCGATATCGAGCGATTCAAAACACTGGTGCAAGACTATGGCGTCAAGGCCATTTTCTACGGGCATACCCATCAAATCCGAAAAGGCAGTTTCGGCAGTGTGCCCACCTTCAACAGTGGCGCCGCCCATGCCAAGAACTTCCTGGTTGCCCAGTACAACGTTCGCCATGGCGAAGTGACAGTCAAGCAAGCCACTGACAACGTGGTTCAAACGGATCCCTTTGGCACGTTCAAGGTCAAGGACGCGCAAACCGCAAGCGAACTTTCAACACAGATAAACATCATTCCAGACATGGCGGACCTCACGGTCAAGCAACCCCCCATACCTTACTTGCTGTGGACGTCGGTGACGCTCCAAGTGTCAGGCCAACCGCCAACGACCCTTGATTTCCCGGCTGACAAAGAAGATGGCACGGTCAAGTGGCGAATCGAAAACCTGAGTCCGAATACCGATTACACGGTGTCGTACACTGCCCACTCCGAAAAAGGCACGTCCATTTCCGGTAGCAAGCCGTTCAAGACGCCGCCCAGGCTGGACCCGGTGAAAGAATGGTGTGCTCATCCCTACGCAGGCAACGGTACCGAGTCTGGCTGGTCGGCTCGCTGGGAGCGTGGAGAAAACTGGGGCGGCCTGAGGGTGATGTACGAAATGAACGTGTATGGCGAGAACGGTGCAGTCGTGAAGCAGCTTGCCCTCACACCGGACATGGACGCCTCTATTCCCGCATCCGCCTGGCATGACTACCGTGGCAAAAACCACCAGATAGGCGTGAGGGCTTTCAACATCAGCAGCCCCTCAGACTCGGCACCGCCAAGAAAATATCCGCTGGATTTGCTGCCTATCATGAATTGCTAACAGGGGGACTGGGGCAGGCTATCCTTGCCCCATGACCAACCAACCCCCTCTACGCCACCCATGCCCCCCGGGCGCCTGCGACTGCGGCCGCGAGCAACTGCTCGACGGCCCGGTCGAGTGCCGGCGCATCTTGCTGCTCACCCGCGAGGAAGAAAAGCGCCTGGTCGAGCGCCTGGAAAACCTCAAGGACCTCGACGACCTGCACCATCTGCAGGGGCGCCTGTACCAGAACCTCGGCATCCGCGTGCACATCGCCCCCGGCTACAACGAGGTGCGCACCATGCGCGGCATCGTCATCGAGCTGGAGGCGCTGCCCGGCCTGTGCCGTAAAACCCGCCAGGCGATCCCCGCCGCCATCCGCCGTGGCCTGGAGCGCAACCCGCAGGTGGCGTTTCGGTTGCTGGATGCGCATGACTTGTTGCGTGATGCTTGAGTTTTGGCGGCACCTTAGCGTCTGAGGTTCTTTACATCGGCTTCCAGGTACCTGTTTGCAATCAAACTGTTGATGGGCCTCCATCCGTAGCTCGATTGCAAACAGGCCCACGGCCTACTGGCAAAATGAATAGTCGCCGGGCACAGGATTCAGCGCATCGCCGCCAACTTGATCCCGAACCCCACCAGACAAGCCCCCGCCAACCGCTCCAGCAAGTTACTCACCCGCGGGCTGGCGCGCATGCGTTCGGCCAGGTGGTGAGTGAGCAGCACGGCCACCAGGCCGTACAGCAGCGTCAGCGCCGCCACGGTCACCGCCATGAAGCCGAAGGTCAGCATCCCCTGGTGCTTCACCGGGTCGATGAACAGCGGGAAGAACGCCATGTAGAACATGATCGCCTTGGGGTTGAGCAGGGTGATCATCATGGTCTGGCGCAGGTAACGCCCGCCGGCCATGCCGCTGTCGCGCGGCGCTGCGCCGGGCTTGCTCAGCACCATGCGCAAGCCCAGCCAGGCCAGGTAGGCGGCGCCGGCCCACTGCACCACGTGGAAGGCGGCGGGGTAGGCGGCCAGCAAGGTGGCCACGCCGGCCACCGCCAGCCACATCAGCACCTGGTCGCCCAGGATCACCCCGAAGGTAGCAGCCAGCCCACCCTTGATGCCGCCCTTGCCGGTGGCGGTGATCAGGGCGAAGTTGCCAGGGCCGGGGATCGCCAGGAGGATAAGGAACGCAATCACGAAAGCGCCGTAGTCGGTCACGCCGAGCATGGTGAGGTCTCCAGGTGCGGGGTTGGCGGGCAGAAGACGATATATGCCATCATCCGCGGCGCTTGCAAAGCCGCAACATCACAAGGAGGTGAGGATGGCGTTTTCAACCGATGAACGTGAGCAACTGCTGGCGGTCAAGGGCGTTGGCCCGACCGTTATCCAGCGCCTGGAGCAGCTCGGCTATGCCTCGCTGGCACAGCTGGCCCAGGCCGATGCCCGGCAGATCGTCGAGGCCGCCACCAGCCTGGTCGGCGCCAGTTGCTGGAAGAACAGCCCCCAGGCCCGCAGCGCGATCCAGGCCGCCATTGCCCAGGCCAGGTCATCGACCGTCAAGCCGGGCTAATTTTCCCCAGGCGTTTTTCGTTTCCTTGAAAGCCACGCTGCGCCCCGCGCATTCGGCCCTCATCATCCAAGGAGACAGGCAATGACTTCCGTTTTCGACCGCGACGACATCGTGTTCCAGGTTGTGATCAACCACGAAGAGCAATACTCCATCTGGCCCGACTACAAGGCCATCCCCAATGGCTGGCGCGCGGCCGGCAAAAGCGGGCTGAAGCAGGAATGCCTGGCCTGGATCGATGAAGTCTGGACCGACATGCGCCCGCTGAGCCTGCGCCAGCAAATGGCGGCAGCCGCCGCGCAGTGACCACGGTGAACCTGCTGTGCCTGCCCTACTCCGGGGCCAGCGCCATGGTCTACAGCCGCTGGCGGCGCAAGCTGCCGGCCTGGTTGCAGGTGCGCCCGGTGGAGCTGCCGGGCCGTGGCGCGCGGCTGGGCGAGGTGCTGCACACCGACATGCAGGCCCTGGCCCGGCAACTGGCCAGCGAACAACGCCTGGCGGCCAACGCCCCCTACGCCTTGCTCGGGCACAGCCTGGGGGCGCTGGTGGCCTTCGAGCTGGCCCACGAGCTGCAGGCGCTGGGCTGCCCGCCACCGCTGGCATTGTTCGCCTGCGGCACGGCGGCCCCGACCCGACGCGAGGACTATGACGGCGAGAACTGGCGCGAGCCGAAAAGCGACGAAGCGCTGGTGGCCGAGCTGCGCAAGCTGGGCGGTACGCCCGAGGCAGTGCTGGCCAACGATGAGCTCATGAGCCTGACGCTGCCGGTGGTGCGCGCGGACTTCCTGTTGTGCGGTCGCTATGCCTACCGTCAGCGGGCGCCCTTGCACTGCCCGCTGCACGTGCTCGGCGGCGACACCGACCGTGCCAGCGCCGAGCAGTTGCAGGCCTGGCGCCGCGAGTCCCAGGGCGAGTTCAGCCTCCAGATGTTCCCCGGTGGGCACTTCTTCATTCACGAACATGAAGACCGTGTGCTGGGTGCGCTCACCGGTGCGCTCGAGCCGTTGCGGCTCACCGCCTGATTGACGTCACCCCTTGCCTGGGCGAGGCTTGTCGCCTGTGTGGCGTACCGGCCACGGTTTCCCAGGCAAGGGGCTGACAATGCTGATCGATTCAACACGGGCCACGCTGCTGGTGGTCGATATCCAGGAAAAACTCATTGGCGCCATGAGCGACCCGGCAGGCACACAAGCCCGGGCGCGCTGGTTGCTGGCGGCGACCGCCGACCTGGAGCTGCCCACGGTGATTTCCGAGCAGTACCCCAAAGGCCTTGGCCACACCCTCGAACCCCTCAAGGCCGCTGCGCCAAACGCCGTCATCGTCGAGAAGACCCACTTTTCCTGCGTCGCCGCCGACTGCCTGCCGGCCAGCCTGTTGGGCCGCGAGCAGGTGATCGTGTGCGGCATGGAAACCCACGTCTGCGTGCTGCAGACCGTGCTCGGCCTGCTCACCCTGGGCAAGCAGGTATTCGTGGTCGAGGACGCCTGCGACAGCCGAACCGCCGCCAGCAAGGCCGCGGGCCTGGCACGCATGCGCGCCGCCGGGGCACAGATCGTCACCCGCGAGATGGTGCTGTTCGAACTGATGGGCAGCGCCAGCCACCCGCTGTTCCGCCACATCAGCAAGACCTACCTGGTGGGTGAACAGCCGTGACAGGCAATCGTTGATGGCGTTGAGCTATTAGGTGGTCTAGAGTGCCCGCGGTTTCCACTATCGCCTACAGGATGTTGCAATGAAAACCCGCGCCTCGCTGTTCGTCTCCCTGGCCCTCTGCGGCCTGGCTTCCCAGGCCTCGGCCGCGCCCGCCAAACTGGCTGACGTGTTCAATGGGGAAATGCTCGGTACCAACCTGCGCTACTTCGAGTCGGTCGCCGGCATCGCCCGCACCAGCAATGGCGACAGCCACAACTACAAGGTGCAAGGCTGTGACATCACTGCCAATGCCGCAGGCGGCACCATCAACGAGCTGCGCCTGGAGTTGTCGCCTACCTGCAAGGCCGACTTGCACAGCTTCATCGGCGATTTCGCCCCGGCCGCCAACAAGGCCCTCACCTTTGGCGCCTTCAACGAGTCCAGCGGCGGCGGCCTGGAGTTCTATGCCGATTGCCTGCAGCTGTGCGGCAACGCCTACGACCCCTCGGTTTACGCACTGTGGGAAGGGCCGCGAGCGATTGGCTTCATGCAGGTACTGGTCGAAGCCAAGCTGGTCGATGACGCACCGATCGAGGCCTCCGGTAAATGGGCCGCAGCGATGACCAAGGCCAAGGGCGATGACTTCGTCGTGGACACCCGCTTCAACTGCGAGCGCACCTTCGACCCCCAGGCCATGCAGGCCTTTGCCAAGGTACAGGCCAGCGCGGTCACCCTCGGTACCGGGCTGACCAAGCCCGGTTGCTGATTGAAAGCCATCACCTTCTGCCGCTAGGCTTGCCAGGTAAACGGTGAGGGGCAAGCGTGATGACAGGGCGGCTGATGGTGATGGGGGTAACGCTGTTGGCGTTGCTCCAGGGTTGTGCCGGGCGCCAGGAGCAGGTCGCCGAAAGCGACCCGGCCAAGGTCCGTGCCCAGCTGCTGCGCCTGCTGCCGGCGCAGGTCAAGGATCGCCAGGGCTGGGCCGAGGATATCCAGGTGGCGTTCCAGGCCCAGGGTATCGCGCCGAGCAAGGGCAACCTGTGCGCGGTGCTGGCGGTGACCGAACAGGAATCGACCTTCAACGCCGACCCCCAGGTGCCCAACCTGGGCCGTATCGCCCGCGAAGAAATCGACCGCCGCGCCGCGCGCCTGCATATCCCCAAGCTGCTGGTCGATGGCGCCCTGCAAACACCGTCCAGCAACGGCAAGACCTACCAGCAGCGGCTGCTCGCCGTGCGCAGCGAAAAACAGCTCAGCGCCCTGTATGACGAAGTGATCGGCCGCCTGCCTCTTGGGCGGACTCTGCTCGACGGCCTCAACCCGGTGCACACCGGCGGGCCGATGCAGGTCAGCATCGACTTCGCCGAGCAGCACGCCAAAGGCTACCCCTACAAGTACCAGGGCACGATTCGCCAGGAAGTGTTCAGCAGGCGCGGTGGCCTGTATTTCGGCATCGCCCACCTGCTGGGTTACCCCACCCACTACGAGCGCCCGCTGTACCGCTTCGCCGACTTCAACGCCGGCTGGTACGCCAGCCGCAATGCGGCGTTCCAGGCAGCGTTGGGCCGTGCCAGCGTGACCACCCTGGCGCTGGATGGCGACCTGATCGCCCCCGGTGCGCTCCTGCCCGGCAAGACCGAGCAGGCGGCGCGCAAGCTGGGGCCGACGCTCGGGCTGCGCAACCCGCAGATCCGCGCGCAGCTGGAGCAGGAGGGCAGCCTGGAACTGGAAGACACCGACTTGTACCAGGGCGTGTTCAGACTGGCCGAAGCCAAGGCAGGCAAGGCGCTGCCACGGGCGGTGCTGCCGGGCATCGAGCTCAAGAGCCCGAAGATCACCCGCAAGCTGACCACCGCCTGGTTCGCCGGCCGGGTGGACGACCGCTATCAGCGCTGCATGCAGCGCTGATGCCCCCCGATTAAGGGCCTCAATTGGGTGATCTTCCCCGATTGCCCGCCACTGCAGTTTCAACTTATTGAAATATAAGAAAAATTTTAATGGCATGAGCCTTGCTCACCTCCCCGCAGAGTCCTTGCGCCCCACGGAGGTGACCCATGACGACCCCTCGCAAAGGCCCCGCCCTGACCACCCTTGTGCTGGCCCTGCTGGGCTGGCAGGAAAGCGGCGAAGCGGCCGTGCAATGCCAGCGCACCCTGACCGCCAATGTGGTGGCCCTCGACCAGCCGCTGATGTACAACCGCCTCGGCGCGCAGAATGCCAACGGCATGCTGTTCGCCCTGCGCCAGGACGTGGTGGACGAGCACCTGGTGCCGCTGAGCAAAGGCGGCGCGGCCGTGCCCGGCAAAGTCACCCTGCGCCCGGACAAACGCCCGCGGCCGATCGTGCTGCGGGTGGCCGCCGGTGACTGCCTGACGGTCAACCTGACCAACCTGCTGGCCTACCAGGCCAACCCCAACAAGCACGGCATCGACCCCGAAGAACCCGAAGGCGAAGAGGGCGAGGAGGGCGAAGAGGTCGAGCTGCCCGAAGCCGAAGGCGGCGAGCACTTCATCGCCGACGAGCAGGTCACCGACCGCCACGTCGGCTTCCAGGTCAACGGCATGCAGGCGGTCACCAGCATCGCCGACATCGCCGCCAACACCGGGCGCAACGGCAACTTCCTGGTGGCCCCGGGCGGCACCCGCAGCTACACCCTGTATGCCGAGCGCGAGGGCGCCTTCGCCGTCACCAGCCAGGGCGCCACCTTCGGCGGCCAGGGCGGTGCCGGCAACGTCGCCAACGGCCTGTTCGGCCAGGTGGCGGTGGTGCCCAAAGGTGGGCGTACCTACCGCAACACCCTCACCGAAGAAGAAATGCGCCTGGCCACCACCGGCCGCACCGCCACCGGCCAACCGGTGATCAACTACGAAGCACGCTATCCCCAGGCGCAGCCGTGGATTGCCGAAGGCAAGGCCGGCAAGCCGATCATCGCCATGGTCGACGGCAACGAGATCCTCAACAGCGAGACCGACGCCATCGTCATGGGCCCCAACCCCGACGGCAGCTTCCCCAAGAACACCTACCCACTGGAAAGCGTCGGCAAGCGCAACCCGGCACTGCCCAACCGGCTTGAGGCGTTCCGCGACTTCGCCGCGCAGTTCGCCGACGAAGTGGCCGGCACCCAGGCCTTCCCCGGCTACTGGGCAGACCCGGTGATGGGCCATGTGCTGGAGCCGACCCGCGACTCGTTCATGATCAACTACGGCTCCGGCGGCATGGGCGCCGAGGTGGTGGCCAACCGCCTGGGTGTGGGGCCGATGCACGACTGCCTGTCGTGCGCCTACGAGGAGTTCTTCCTCAGTGCCCACACGGTCGGCGATATCGGCACCCTGGTGGACATCCCGGCCAACGTCGGCCTGGAACGCATCCGCCCGGGCGAAGTGCCGCCGGCCAGCGCCACCGGGGTCAAGGCCACCATGGCCCTGTACCCGGCCGAGCCTGCCAACGTGCACCACAGCTACATCGGTGACTTCACCAAGTTCCGCAACACCCACAACGGCCACGAGCAGCACATCTTCCACCTGCACGGGCACCAGTGGCTGTTCAACCCCAACGACGACAACTCCGACTACATCGACGCCCAGGGCATCGGCCCAGGGGTGGGCTACACCTACGAGATCGCCAACGGCGGTTCGGGCAACCGCAACCGGGTAGCGGGCGATGCCATCTACCACTGCCACTTCTACCCGCACTTCGCCCAGGGCATGTGGGCCATGTGGCGGGTGCACGATGTGTTCGAGCCTGGTACGCGGCTTGCGGTCAGCGGCGAGGGCGAGAACGGCTACCACAGCACACCGTTCGCCCTGCGCAGCGGCAAACCGGCCAATGGCGCGCGGGCCTTGCCCGACGGCGAGATCATCGCCGGCACGCCGATCCCGGCCATCGTGCCGCTGCCGGGCAAGGCCATGGCGCCGATGCCGGGCAAGGTCACCGTGGTGCCCAAGCTCGGCGAGGCGCTGGTGGCCCAGTATGACGACGATGATGACGAGGAGGAGGGTGACGACGATCACTCGGATCAGCCTGCCACCCCGCGCGCCGTGGGCTCCCTGGCCCTGGTCGACCGCAGCGAAAGCAACCGCAACGCCGATGGCAGCCTGAAAAACCCCGGCTATCCGTTCTGGATCGGCGGCATGGAAAGCAGCGTCGGCCAGCGCCCGCCAACCCCGCCGCTGGACATGCTCGACCCGGCCCTGGCGCGCCAGCTCAAGGACAGCGGCAAGGCCCTGTGGGCCAACCTCGACGCCAACCAGGTCGATGGCTGGGACGGTGGCCTCGGTCGCCACGCCCTGGACGGCGTGTCCGCCGGTGGCGAGGCCGTCACCACCACCACCCGGCTGGACTTCTCCAAGGTGCTGCACAAGGCCAAGCCGATCTACCTGCCCGAAGAGGGCACCGAGGTGGAACAGGCGGCCATGCAGTTCCATGCCAAGGCCGAGCACCCCAGCTTCGCCCTGGTCCCAGGCGGCGCGCCGGTGGCCAAGGCGTTCCGTACCAACGGCGCCTTGCCCACCGCCGGCGCGCCGTTCTACGAGCCGTGCATGGATGATCGTGGCAAGCGCCTGACCCAGTCCTCCGGGGTGGGCGAGTTCAACAGCGGCGAGAGCCTCACCGGCATGAGCTTCCGTGGCTCGTCCGCCTTCACCGCCGACCGGCCGCGCATCTACAAGGCCGCCAACATCCAGTTCGACGCGGTGTACAACAAGGTCGGCTACCACTTCCCGCAGGCGCGCATCCTCGCCCTGTGGGAGGACGCCTGGCCGGTGATCAACAAGCAGCGCCCACCTGAGCCGCTGGTGATGCGCATGAACACCTTCGACTGCACCCAGTACGTGCACACCAACCTGATCCCGTCGTTCTATGAAATGGACGACTACCAGGTGCGCACCCCCACCGACGTGATCGGCCAGCACATCCACCTGCCCAAGTGGGACCTGACCGCCGCCGACGGCTCGGCCAACGGCTGGAACTATGAAGACGGCATCCTCTCGCCCGGCAGCGTGGTCGAGCGCGTGCAGGCCATCCGCAGCTTCAACAACTGCACCGAGGGCGATGCCCGCGAAGGCACCGCCGCCTGCCCGAAAGCCAAGCAGCACCCGTACTTCGGCCGCTTCGGCCGGGCCGACTGGCTCGGGGCGCGCAGCGCCATGCAACGCTGGTTCGCCGACCCCCTGGTCAACGTGCATAACGTCGACCGCGGCCTGGGCACCATCTTCACCCACGACCACCTCGGCCCGTCGACCCACCAGCAGCTTGGACTGTATGCGACCGTGCTGGCCGAGCCGGCCGGGTCCACCTGGTACCACGCCGAAACCGGCGAGCAGCTGTACAACCCGGCCACCCGCCAGGATGGCGGCCCGACCTCGTGGCAGGCGGTGATCCAGACCGGTGACCACGACGGCGACGGCAAGAACGACAGCTACCGCGAGTTCTTCCTTGAATACAGCGACTTCCAGCACGCCTATGAAGCCGGTGTATACGTGGGCGCCGGCCCCAACGGCATCCCCGACGGCCAGAGCTTCCCGGCCACCGCCGACAGCTTCCGCTACGCCATCAACCCGCCGGTGCGCCAGGCGGCTTCCAACCTGCTGGAGTCGGTGGTCGAGTCCCGTGGCGGGCTGAACCCCGGTTGCCCAAGCCGGCCTTGCCCGCAGGCAATCTCGGTGGATGACCCGGGCATGTTCGTCGTCAACTACCGCAACGAGCCCCTGGCCCTGCGCGTGTTCGACCCGAACAAGGTCGGCCCGGACGGCAAGCGCGGCATGCAGGCCGATGGCCTCGGCGGCGACCTGGCCTTTGCCCTGCAGTCGCGCACCGACCGCGCCATCCCGGCGATGAACCTGGCGCCCTCGGCGATTACCCAGGCGGTCGGGCCTACCGGCGGCACCACGCAGTTCCCGCCGCACATCAACAAGGGCGGCAGCGAGCCGGGCGACCCGTTCACGCCGATGCTGCGCACCTACAGCGGCGACAACGTGCGCCTGCGCCTGCACGCCGGTGGCCATGAAGAGGAGCACAACGTCACCCTGCACGGCGTGAAGTGGCTGCAGAACGGCTCGGGCTTCGGCAACAGCTCCAACTCCGGGTGGAAGTCGTCGCAGATGATCGGCATCTCCGAGCAGATGGGCTTCATGGCGCCGGTGTCGATGATCTCAAGCTCCGCTGCCACCAACGGCGATTACCTGTACTCCATGGACGCCGCCCTGGAAGGCTACTGGAACGGGATCTGGGGCGTGATGCGCAACTACACCGCCCAGCGCGCCGACCTGTTCGCGCTGCCCAACAACCCGCAGCCGGTGGCCATGCGCAACACCGTCAACTTCGACGGCATCTGCCCGAAAACCACGGCCAACGCCAATGGCGTGGGTACCCGGCCGACGGTCAAGCGCAGCTACGAGATCGTCGCGGCCCTGGCCAACGACATCCTTGAAAACCGCCACGGCGTGAGCATCAACGACCCGGCTGGTATCGGCCAGCATGTCGGCGGTGCGCTCAAGGCCAACGGCGGCACCCTGGTGTTCAACAGCCGCCGTACCAGCATCCCGCTGGTCAGCGGCGTCGACCCCGAGGATGGCGAGCCCTTCACCATCGGCGGCCACAGCGCGCCGCTGCACGACCCGACCGCGGTGCTGTACGTGCGCAAGGCCGACCTCGACCCTGGCACCGGCAAGCTCAAGGCCGGGGTGCCGGTGGAGCCGCTGGTGTTGCGGGCCAACGCCGGTGACTGCATCAGCATCACCCTGGAGAACCGCCTGCCGCTGGTGATGCCCGACCTGCCGAGCACCGCCGTGATGCAGAACGTGGTCAAGCGCGACCGCTTCGACGGTGAGGGTTCGACTGCCTTCAACAACAACCTGATGCGCCCCTCCAGCCACGTCGGCCTGCACGCCCAGCTGCTGGCCTATGACATCACCAAGTCCGACGGCGCCAACGTCGGCGCCAACCCGGTGCAGACCGTACCGCCCCGGGCCGGCAACAGCGGCGCCTACCCGAGCCGGGTGTACCAGTACTACGCCGGGCACCTGGAGCGCGAAGGCAAACCCACCCTGCAACTGGGGCGCACGGTGGACAACATCAACACCACCGCCATCGAGTTCGGCGGCCTCAACCTGGCCCCGGCGGACTTCATCAAGCAGCCGCAGAAGGGCCTGGTGGGTGCCATGAGCGTCCTGCCGCAGACCGCCACCTGGACCGAGGACGCGGCCAGCCGCGCCCAGGCCACGGTCAAGGTCAGCGGCCAGCCCGACTACCGCGACTTCGTCACGGTGTGGCAGCGCTCGCTGAACATGCGCTGGGCCGACGGCCGCCCGGTGGAGGGCATCGCCACCGAGGGCAATGGTGTGCCGGGGGATCCGAAGGACAACGGCAACATGGCCATGAACTACAAGACCGAGCCGCTGTGGTTGCGCTTCGGCCTGGCGCCGGACGCGCCGTTCGGGCACGCCAATGGCGTGGGCTTCGCCGACGTGCCCAATGCGCACATGGCCTACAGCAATGCCCTGGTTGGCGGCGACCCGCAGACGCCGGTGCTGTACGCCAAACCTGGGCAGCCGTTGCGCAAGCATGTGTTGATGCCCAGTGGTGGCAGCCGTGGCATTACCTACCAGCTCGATGGGCACCTGTGGCCGCTGCACAACTACCAGGCCGAGAAGAGCGATATCGATGGCTACCCCATGGGCTTGCCGGGTATTGGTTCGGTACGCTTCGGCTACAACCCCATGGCGATGTATATCGGCGCCCAGGAGAGCGTGCTGCCGGCGGCGCACTTCAGCTTCATGCTGTCCAGCGCCGGGGGTGGCAATGGGGTGCCGGGGGATTACCTGTTCCGCGACTATGCGGCGTACGGGAACATGTCGGGGTTGTGGGGGATCCTGCGGGTGACCAATGAGCCGCCGCCGGCGACGGCACCGGCGCAGTAGGGGGCAGAGGTGATGGAGGGCCGCCGCGGGGGATCGCGGCGGCCTTTTTTGTTTTTTGGGGGATGTCTGCCGGGATATTGGGTGAGGGCCACCAGGTGCCCGCCGATGCATTTGCAGCGCCTATGAGATCGAGCGCCGCCCGCGCGGCGCATCGCTGGCAAGCCAGCTCCCACATCTGTTTCGGGCCAGTTATTCCTGTGAAGGTACCGCTGCACGCCTTGGTGCATGTCTCAAGTCTTGTGAAGGGCCGGCAATGCCCACCTCGATACCGCGTCGTGCCAACAAGGCGGACAGTGGAGATAGGCCAGGAGTAACTGGCCCGAAACAGATGTGGGAGCTGGCTTGCCAGCGATGCGCCGCGCGGGCGGCGCTCGATCTTGAGGGCGCTGCACCTCTATCGCCATGCACCTGGTGGCCCACATGCGATCCCAAGACAGGCACCTCCAGGGCAAACCCCAAACCCTGTTCAATCAGATTTAGCGTCTTCCCTGTAGTCCATTTCCCAAACATACTGCCCGCGCCTTTTTTCCATTGCGGTGGCAATTTCCGCCCTCTAGTCTCGCCGGGTCGCATAGGCGACACGGCTTTGACAGGCCGTAATTGAAAGAATGCGCACTAGCTTCGCCCTCTATGGTGGCTGTGCGTGTGGGCACGCTCGCGTGCGCCGGTGTTTCCTTTCTTTCATCCGGTCTGTCAACCCACGCACAGCTGCCACCCTTTCTGTTTGACAGCAGATCTGTGGCAGTCCACCCCCGAAAGAAAGGATCTAAAAATGTTAAAGATCGTCCCCGATCCACCCCATTCCCACCCTTTCCTCGAAGACACCCTGGTCCAGACCCACGAACACGTGCTCTGCGCCCTGAGCGTCGTCCAGCATTCCATCCCGCTGATCTTCAAATCCCCCGGCTCAATGCTGGTGATGGCTACCCTGCACGAGCTGGAAACCGTGCGTTCACTGCTGGAGTCAGCACTGGCCCAGCTCCAGCCGGCGGTGCGCCCGCAGGCCCTGCACTGAAGGTTGTGTCGCCTTTCAAGGAGATCCCCATGCCCACAGCCACCCCCCACACCACCGTCGGCAAAACCACCTTCACCCAGGGCGAAGGCAGCAACCGCCAACCGCTGTTTCGCATCGAGCCCGGCATCCCTTGCCAACACGCCCGCGACCAAGCCTCTGAACTGCTGGACTGTGTCCGCCACCTGACTCTGGTCGGTGTGATGGACGAAGACCCGCGCATGGTCTGGGCCGCGCATTACCTCAGCGCCCTGGCCAAGGCGCTGCTCGATGACGCCGAACTGGCCTTGCCCACTGAACAAACCGGGGCCGGCACCCGGCCCCGGCTTCGGGGAATCGCCTTGGGGGAACCTCCCCAATCCTCTCGGGTTGTTATCGCAACCGATTGATAAACAGCACTATTTTTCCTGGCATAGCGCTTGCTACAGCCTCCGCAGACTCGTGTCTTTCCTGGAGGTGCAGCATGGTTATCCCGCTATTCGTCGCAACCCCGTGCGTGCACGCCTGCCTGCTGACCGCCAAGGGTACCTGCCCATGAACCGCAAACTGCGCCCCGCCTACATGGGGCTGTTGTTGGGCTGGGCACTGATCGGGCTGGGTGTCGCCTACGAAAAACTCTGGTGCGACCCGCGCGAGCTGCTGCAGGAGCCCGCCGACCCGCAAGCCCTGCACCGCCTCAGCCGCGACGGGGTGACGGTGGAGTTCGAGGCGCGGCCACTGGCCGGCGCCCAGTTGCGCGAGGGCGACTTCGCCAGCATCCGCTTCAAGGTCAGCGACCAGAACAGCGGCCAGCCGCTGTCGGGGATGGCCCCGGGCGCCTGGCTGGACCCGGCGCAGTCGGCGCCGGTGGGCGACCGCGACAGCAGCTGCAAGGCGCGGGTGGCGTTGTTTCTCAAGAGCAGCATCGGTGCCCGGCCACTGCTGGACCTGAACAGCTACTTCCTGCTGGTGCTGAACAAGGACGCCAGCCTTACCGTGATCGACCCGACGGTGTCGGTGGGCGGGGTGACCAGCACCCTGGCGCGCATCGACCTGCCGGGCCGGCCGATGGACTGGGTCGCCACCCGCGACGACCGCCAGGTGTTCGTGTCCATGCCCGAACGCAACCAGGTGGCCTTGATCGACACCGAGACCTTCCGCCGCGTGGCCACCCTCGATGCTGGCGAGCAGCCCCTGCGCGTGGCCCTGCAGCCCGACCAGCGCCTGCTGTGGGTGGGCAACAACAGCAGCGACCCGGGCAAGGGCGGGGTGACGGTCATCGACGTGCCCAGCCGCACCCGGCTCAAGACCTTCATCACCGGCTCCGGCCACCACGAAATCGCCTTCAGCGCCGACTCGCGCTACGCCTTCGTCAGCAACCGCGACGGCGGCACCCTGAGCGTGATCGATACCGCCGCCATGCGCCTGGTGCAAACCCTCAAGGTGGGCCCGCACCCGCTGTCGGTGGCCTACTCGGCGCTGTCCCAGGCGGTGTACGTGGTCGATGGCCAGGAGGGCACGGTGCGGGTGATCGACGCCCGCAGCCACCATGTGCGCCACACGGTCCAGGCCGAAGCGGGGCTGGGGCCGATGCGCTTCAGCAGTGACGGGCGTTTCGGCGTGGTGCTCAACACCCTGGAGAACCAGGCGCTGGTCATCGACGCCAGCAACGACCAGCTGATCCACCGCATCCCGGTGGCCGCCGAGCCCTACCAGCTGACCTTCACCAAGGGCTATGCCTACGTGCGCGGCCTGGCCTCGCCGAAAGTCAGCATGATCAACCTGGCCAGCCTCGGCCAGGGCCGCACGCCGATCGTCCAGGGCTTCGAGGCCGGCCCCGCCGCGCCGCGCCAGGCTGGCGACCTACCGCTGGCCCAAGGGGTGAGCGTGTCGCGCGACGACAATTCGGTGTTCGTGGTCAACCCGGTGGACAACACCACCTACTTCTACGCCGAAGGCATGAACGCGCCGATGTCGGGCTACAACAACCGCGGCCACCAGGCCCGTGCAGCCATCGTCATCGACCGCAGCCTGCGGGAGGTGGCGCCGGGGGTGTACGGCTCCACGGTCAAGCTGCCGGCGGCCGGCACCTTCGACGTGGCCTTCCTGCTCAACCAGCCGCAGATCATCCACTGCTTCAGCACCGAGGTGGCGGCCTTGCCAGACGCCGGCTTGCGCAAGGTGGTGCACGCCGAGTTCCTCGGCACCGATCAGCCGCTGCTGCAGAACAGCCCGTTCGTGGCCAAGGTGCGCATCCTCGGTGAAGACGGCAAGCCGCGCCAGGGCTTGAGCGACCTGAGCCTGCGCTACTTCCTCGCGCCGTCGTCGCTGCCGCGCAGCCTGCCGCTGACCGAGGTGGGCGAGGGCGTGTACCAGGCCTCGCTGGAGTTGGCCGAGGCCGGCGCCTGGTACCTGCATGTGCAGTCGCCCAGCCTGGGGTGCAAGTTTGCCGAAGACAACTACACCAGCCTGCGCGTGCTGCCGGCCGCCACGGCGCCTACCGCTTCCCAAGGGGAACCCAGGAGTCTGCGATGAACCCTGTCGATGCCGGAAAACTGTTTGCCCTGAGCCTGCTGCTGGCCAGCAACCTGGCCCTGGCCCACGCCGGCCATGATCATGGCGGTGCACCCCAGGCACCGCCCGCCGCCCACCAGGAAAAAGCCAGCGTGCGCTTCGCCGATGTCGCGCTGCTGGACCAGGACGGCATGCCGGTGCGCCTGGAAAAGGACCTGGTGGGCGACCACCTGGTGGTGATGGGCTTCATCTACACCAGCTGCACCACGGTGTGCCCGGTGGTGTCCTCGATCATGGGCAAGGTCCAGCAGCAGC
>NZ_BQHO01000017.1 GCF_021601385.1 Pseudomonas parasichuanensis
ACTTGCATGTGTTAGGCCTGCCGCCAGCGTTCAATCTGAGCCATGATCAAACTCTTCAGTTCAATACTGCTTGGGTTTTTAAGAAACCCTAAACTTGGCTCAGCAATCTCAAATGACTATGTGATTTTTCGCATGGCCACTTGTGATGCTGATAATCTTTTTGACTATCAGTCCGTACTCACAAGCACCCACACGAATTGCTTGATTCAATTTGTTAAAGAGCGTTTGGCTAAGAGCTTTTCGCCTCAACCGAGGCGCGCATTCTACGCTTTCCTCATTTGCTGTCAAGCGTTTATTTTGAAGTTTTTTCCGAAAAACTCGTTTAGCTTCAACCGCTTAACTCGCTGCGATCTCTCGTAGCGGGAGGCGAATCATACAGCGCTACAACCTGCTGTCAACCACCTTTTTCACCGCTGCCGATCGTGAGACCGAAACGCTTCCGGATCTTTCGAATCGCTTAACTCGTTGAATCTCAAGGAGTTTTGCGTTCCGTTGTCGCTGGAAGTGGGGCGCATTATAAGGGGATCTGAAACCCCGTCAACCTTTAATTTCAATAACTTGAAACATAAGGGAAAAAGACCGCATCACGGCTACCGGCTGATCACCTTTAGCCTTTCCGTGTCTCAGACCACCCTCCCCCGCCCCCTGACCAACCGCGGCACGCGCTTCGCCACCGCCGGCACTCGCATCATCATCAACAAAGCCCCCACCCCCGCATAGATCGCCCACTCCTTCAGATCCGAACGCACGATCCACAAGAAATGCAGCAACCCCAACCCAAGAATCACATACACCAGCTTGTGCAGCTTCTTCCAACGCGCGCCTAACCGTCGCTGACTGTAGCGATTGGAGGTGACCGCCAACGCCAGCAAGCCAAGAAAACCCAACGCGCCGACAATAATGTACGGCCGCTTGCGCAGCTCGACCCCCAGTTGCCCCCAATCCAGGCCCAGAATGAAAACCATGTAAGAAGCCAGGTGCAGCACTATATAAGCAAAGCACCACAACCCCAGTTGCCGCCGCACCACGATCCAGCCCGACCACCCCGTCAACTTCTGCAACGGCGTCATGCTCAAGGTGATCAATAAAAAGACCAGCGCCCCCAGCCCAAGCCTATCCACCAGAATCTTGCCCGGATCAGGATCGAGCTGCCCCGACGCCGCCTGATACAGCCACCAGGCCGGAAACAGACAGCCGAACATGAAGATCGCCAATCGCAACCAGGGATAACGCATCAATAGTTCTTCCGCAGATCAAGCCCGGTGTACAGCGACGCCACCTCTTCGGCATAGCCATTGAACATCTGCGTCTCCCGCACGTTCGGGCTGAACAACCCACTGGGCAAGCGCCGCTCGCGGGCCTGAGTCCAGCGCGGGTGATCGACCGTCGGGTTGACGTTGGCATAGAAGCCGTATTCATCCGGCGCCAGGCCTTGCCAGGTGGTACGCGGTTGCTCCGCCACCAGGCTGATGCGCACGATCGACTTTATGCTCTTGAAGCCGTACTTCCACGGCACCACCAAGCGCAGCGGCGCACCGTTCTGGTTGGCCAACTCCCGGCCATACATACCCACGGCGAGAATAGCCAACGGGTTCATCGCCTCGTCCAGGCGCAGCCCTTCTACATAGGGCCAGTCGATCAAGGCAAAACCGGAGCGCTGCCCGGGCATGCTCTTGGGATCCTGCAGCGTTTCGAAACGGACATACCGCGCCTTGGAGGTCGGCTCGACCTGCTTGAGCACATCCGCCAGGGGAAAGCCCAACCACGGAATGACCATCGACCAGGCCTCTACACAGCGCAGTCGATAAATACGCTCCTCGAGCTGATAGGGTTTGACGAAATCCTCCAGCGCATAGCGCCCGGGCTTTGCCACCTCGCCATCGACCACCAGGCTCCAGGGCTCGGTCTTCAGGCTGCCCGCATTGGCGTCGGGGTCGCCTTTATCGGGCCCGAACTCATAGAAGTTGTTGTAATGAGTGGCGTCCTTGAACGGTGTAATGGCCTCGCCCTTCACAGTGACGGCCTGCCAGCGCGTGGCACCCAGCTTATCGGTGAACCACGCAGGCGCCGCCCCACCCGCGGCATCGGCATAAAATGACGGCTCCGCGGCCCCGGCCAGGCCCGGCAAAGCGCCCAGGGCCAAGCCTGCCAAGGTGCCACCCAGCATGCTGCGACGGGAAAGGTAGATGTGTTCCGGGGTGACCTGTGCCGACGCGCAGTCGGACGATCGGGGGAGTTTGATCAGCATGACGGCTCCACAGTACGGGCAACTGATGTACCCATAAGACTATGGAGCCGGCAGGTTATTCCACGATTAAATCGTCACGAAGACTTGCGGCGACCACGCAGCAGATACTGCAGCGGACCAGAAACCGCGTAAGCGAGGAAGATCAGCAACAGGATACGGGGCGGGTCGCTGAACACCACAGCGAAGACCAGCACCACCGCCAGGATCGCAACGAAAGGTACGCGCCCCTTGAGGTCCAGCTCCTTGAAGCTGTTGTACTTGATGTTGCTGACCATCAGCATGCCGGCGGCAGCTACCAGCAAGGCCACCAGGAACGACAGCTTGGAACCCTGGATGCCGTAATCGCTGAACGCCCATACCGTGCCCGCCACAACACCCGCCGCAGCCGGGCTGGCCAGGCCGATGAAGTAGCGTTTGTCGGCAGTACCGACCTGGGTATTGAAGCGTGCCAGGCGTAGTGCGGCACCGGCTACATAGATGAAGGCAACCATCCAGCCGACCTTGCCCATGTCACCCAGTGCCCAGCCGAAGGCCAGCAACGCCGGCGCCACACCAAAGGCGACCATGTCCGACAGCGAGTCGTACTCGGCACCGAAGGCGCTCTGGGTGTTGGTCATGCGCGCCACACGGCCGTCGAGGCCGTCGAGCACCATGGCGACGAAGATCGCGATGGCAGCGAAGGCGAAATACTTGCTCGCCTCGCGCGGGTCACCAGCACTCAGGGCGCTCTGCGCGCTCATCGAACTGATGATGGAATAGAAACCGGCAAACAGGTTGGCGGTGGTGAACAGGTTGGGCAGCAGGTAGATGCCGCGGTGACGGACCTTGCGGCCTTCGGCGTCATGCCCTTCTTCGACATGCTCATCGATCGGTAGCAGGCTTTCGGCGTCGGAGGGCTTGTTCGGCTCTTCGGGACGTTCGCTCATGAAAAGTACCTTGCAACGGGGGTGGAATATGTTCGACACGGGCCCGCGAAATGGGTTCTGACGGCGAGCCACTGGTCGCTTTATACCAGAAGCCGGCCGCGCAAACGAAAAAACGCGGCCGAAGCCGCGTTTTTCATTCAGCCAAGCAAGACTTAGTTCTTGCTCTTGTCGACGATCTTGTTGGCCGAGATCCACGGCATCATCGAACGCAGTTGCTCGCCGATGATTTCGATGCCGTGGGCGGCGTTGTTACGGCGCTTGGCGGTCATCGACGGGTAGTTGGTGGCACCTTCGCTGATGAACATCTTCGCGTATTCGCCGTCCTGGATGCGCTTCAGAGCGTTGCGCATGGCCTTGCGGGATTCTTCGTTGATGACTTCAGGGCCGGTGACGTACTCACCGTACTCGGCGTTGTTGGAGATCGAGTAGTTCATGTTGGCGATGCCGCCTTCGTACATGAGGTCAACGATCAGCTTCAGCTCGTGCAGGCACTCGAAGTAGGCCATTTCCGGGGCATAGCCCGCTTCGACCAGGGTTTCGAAACCGGCTTTGACCAGCTCGACGGTACCGCCGCACAGAACAGCCTGCTCACCGAACAGGTCGGTTTCGGTCTCGTCCTTGAAGGTGGTTTCGATGATGCCGGTACGGCCGCCACCGACGCCAGCGGCGTAGGACAGGGCGACGTTCTTGGCATTGCCCGAAGCGTCCTGGTAGATGGCGATCAGGTCAGGGATGCCGCCGCCTTTGACGAACTCGGAGCGCACGGTGTGGCCCGGGGCCTTCGGCGCGATCATGATCACGTCGAGGTCGGCACGCGGAACAACCTGGTTGTAGTGGATCGAGAAGCCGTGGGAGAAGGCCAGGGTGGCGCCTTTCTTGATGTTCGGCTCGATCTCGTTCTTGTACAGCTGGCCCTGGAACTCGTCCGGGGTGAGGATCATGACCAGGTCGGCAGCAGCGACGGCGGTGGCCACGTCGGCTACTTTCAGGCCGTGGGCTTCTGCCTTGGCAACGGTGGCCGAGCCTTTACGCAGACCGACGGTAACGTCTACACCGGAGTCCTTCAGGTTGCACGCCTGAGCGTGGCCCTGGGAGCCGTAACCGATGATGGCGACTTTCTTGCCCTGGATGATGGAAAGGTCGCAGTCTTTATCGTAGAAAACTTTCATGAAATACCCCTGGTTATATCTCGGCCCCTGCGGAGCCATCGCTAATTTTTGAAGTTAGATGCTGAGCACTTTGTCGCCACGGGCAATGCCGGTGACGCCACTGCGCACGGTTTCGAGAATCGATGCGGTGCCGATGGCCTGGATGAAGCTGTCCAGTTTGTCGCTGGTGCCGCTCAGCTGCACGGTGTACACACTGGCGGTCACATCGACGATCTGGCCACGGAAGATATCCGTGGTGCGCTTGATCTCGGCGCGCTGGGCACCGGTGGCCTTGACCTTGACCAGCATCAGTTCGCGCTCGATGTGGGCGCTCTCCGACAGGTCGACCAACTTGACCACTTCGACCAGCTTGTTCAGGTTCTTGGTGATCTGTTCGATCACTTCATCATGGCCGACGGTGGTCAACGTCAGACGCGACAGGGTCGGGTCTTCGGTCGGCGCCACGGTCAGGCTTTCGATGTTGTAGTTGCGCTGGGAGAACAGGCCGACCACGCGAGACAAGGCACCGGGTTCGTTTTCCAGCAGCAGGGAAATGATGTGCCGCATATCAGGTACGCTCCGTCTTGCTCAGCCACATGTCACGCATCGAGCCATCCTTGATCTGCATCGGATAGACGTGCTCGGTACGGTCGATCGCGATGTCGATGAAGACCAGGCGGTCTTTCATGGCAAACGCTTCTTCCAGCTTCGGCTTGAGGTCCTTCAGGCTGGTGATGCGGATACCCACATGACCATAGGCCTCGGCCAGCTTGACGAAGTCAGGCAGCGACTCGACATAGGAATGCGAGTGGCGACCGTTGTAAGCCATGTCCTGCCACTGGCGGACCATGCCCAACACACCGTTGTTCATGTTGACGATCTTCACCGGCAGGCCGTACTGCATGCAGGTGGACAGCTCCTGGATGTTCATCTGGATGCTGCCTTCGCCAGTGACGCAGGCCACGTCATGCTCCGGGAAGTTGAGCTTGATACCCATGGCCGCCGGGAAACCGAAGCCCATGGTGCCCAGGCCACCGGAGTTGATCCAGCGGTTGGGCTTGTTGAAGCGGTAGTACTGCGCCGCGAACATCTGGTGCTGGCCCACGTCGGAGGTGACGAAGGCATCGCCCTTGGTCACTTCGCACAGTGTCTCGATGACCTGCTGCGGCTTGATGACGTTACCGTCGCCCTTGTCATAAGGGAACAGGCCGCCGTCGCCACGCCATTCGTCGATCTGCTTCCACCAGGCATCCAGCGCCGCCTTGTCAGGCTGCTCGCCGATTTCCTTGAGGATGCCGAGCATTTCGTTGAGCACGCTTTCGACCGGGCCGACAATCGGCACGTCGGCCTTGATCATCTTCGAGATCGACGCCGGGTCGATGTCGATGTGGATGATCTTGGCGTTCGGGCAGAACTTGGCCGGGCCGTTGACCACGCGGTCGTCGAACCGCACGCCGACCGCGAAGATCACATCGGCATTGTGCATCGCCAGGTTGGCGGTGTAGCTGCCGTGCATGCCCAGCATGCCGACGAACTGGCGATCGGTACCCGGGAAGCCACCGAGGCCCATGAGGGTGTTGGTGACCGGCAGGTTCAGCGACTTGGCGATTTCGGTGAGGGCTTCGGAGCCACCGCCGAGGATTACGCCGCCGCCGGAGTAGACGATCGGGCGCTTGGCCGCCAGGAGCATTTCGGCTGCCTTGCGGATCTGGCCGGAATGGCCACGTACAGCCGGGCTATACGAACGCAGCTTGACCTTTTTCGGGTAGATGTACTCGAACTTCTCAGCCGGGTTGGTCATATCTTTTGGAATGTCGACCACGACCGGGCCGGGACGGCCGGATTGCGCAAGATAGAAAGCTTTTTTCAGAACTTCCGGGATTTCCGAAGCATGCTTGACCATGAAGCTGTGCTTCACGATCGGCCGGGAAATACCGATCATGTCGGTTTCCTGGAAGGCATCGGTGCCGACCATGGTGCTGGGCACCTGGCCAGACAGGATGACCATCGGAATGGAGTCCATGTAGGCGGTGGCAATGCCGGTGATGGCATTGGTCGCACCTGGACCGGAAGTCACCAGCACCACGCCGGCCTTGCCGGTGGCACGGGCGTAACCGTCCGCCATATGGGTGGCAGCCTGTTCGTGACGGACCAGGATGTGCTGGACTTCCGGTTCCTTGAACAGTGCATCGTAAACATGAAGGAGAGCACCGCCAGGGTACCCGTAGATGTGCTTAACGCCCTCGTCACGCAAGAAGCGGACGACCATCTCAGCGCCAGATAAAAGCTCCACGTTGTTCACCTCTAAAACGCCAGAATACCGTCCTCACTGGACGGGTCTTAATAGGTTTACTGCCAAGCAGAGCATGAGCGAACGTCAGCACTGACTGAGCAAGTATTGGGAATGCCCTGGTGTGTTGCGGGCTTTCCCACCCAGCGCGAGGTAACGCGTTGCGGGGTGTTACAAGTCGGCGCGGGTGTGCGCCTCATGATCTGCTTAGCGGGTCTGCTTCTGGCAGTCCCTCTACAGCGGAATCTGGATTCTTGTGATTTGGCGCCAACAAGTCAAGAAAAATTATTGCCAATTTTTCCGCAAGATGAATCGCTGCAACCACTAAAAAGGCGAGCAGCAGCAGAATTAGAAAGATTTCCATAAAAAAGGGCCACAATCTGCGGCCCTTAAAGGAAAAAGAGAAGAAATCAGGCGGAAGGCGCGATCAATTGATCGAATTCTGCCAACAGGCGCCGTAGCGCGCGGCTTTGTTCCGGGCGATCGACAAACACCGTCTCGGCCATCACCAGGATCCCCGAGGCATTCGGCAGCGCCAGCCCGTGCTCCAGGATCAGCTTCATGCGTGGCAGGAAGATCCATTGCAGCCACTGCTCGAAGCTCATGCTGTCCACCGCGAACGGCACCGTGCTGGCCAGCATCTGGTCGCTGGGCGTATCAGCACTCCACCAGCCCTGGACCTTGAGCTCTTGCTCGATCAGCAGCAGATGGTCGGCGATATCGAGAATGCGCTGCTCCATCACAGGTTGACCCGTGCCTTCTGCCGCGCCAGCGCAGCACCGGCACTGTCGCCCTGCTTCTCACGGGCCTGGGCGATGGTGTTCCACAACTGCGCCTGCAGGTCGGGGCGGCCGTTGGCGTAGGTCAGCGCGCGACGGGCCAGTTGCTCGGACTGCGCCGCATCACCTTGCGACAGGCGCACCTGGGCCAGGCGGAACAGCACTTGTGGCTCGCGCGGGGCGATGCGCTGGGCCCGTTCCAGGCTGGATGAGGCGCCGTTGAGGTCACCACTGCCCTGCTGTTGCTGGGCGGTGGTCAGCAGCGCCAGCACCGGGCCATCGAGCTGCTCGTCGGCGGACAAGCCGCCGCTGTTGGCACGCGGAATGCCAGTCGGCGCCTGAGTGGCTACCGAAGGGTTGCTCATCGAGGCGATGTCGAACGGCTCATCGGCCACCGGGTTGGGGTTGGTGGTGATGGGGCCGCTGCTGACCGGGCCCGGAGTAATCGGCCCGGTGCTGATCGGCCCAGTGCTGATCGGCGTGGTGCTGATCGGCGCGCCGCCAGTGCCTTGCGGGATCATCACGGTGACACCGCCTTCCTCTGGCAACGACTGGGCCTGGCTGCTGCCGCCGCTGGTCGGGTAGGCCGAGTTACGCGTGGCCTGGACCCGCTCACTGTTGGAAACCCGGGTGCTCGAATCCACCACCGGGATGTTGCCACGCGGCACACTGGAGCAGCCTTGCAGCACGGCTACCGCGGTCAAGGCAGGAATCCACCACTTCTTCACTTCACACCCTCTTCAAAAGCTCGTGCTCAATTCATCCACCCCTTGACCCAATCCATGACCTGCTCGGCCGGGTTCTGTTCGCCACCACAAGTGGCGCCAGCGGGCGGTTCGCTGCCGCGAATATACGGCATCTGCACCGCTCCCGGACAGCTACCGTCGGAACCCTGGCCGCTGTAAGGGTCGATCCAGGCCTGCACCACGTTGTCCGGTTGCGGCATGTCCAGCGGCAGCGGGTCGGCCTTCTTCATGAAGCTGGTCCACACCTGCAGCGCACCGGTGGCACCGGTGAACGGCGTCTTGCCGTTGTCGTCGCGGCCCAGCCAGACCACCGCCAGCAGGTCCTGGCTGAAGCCGGAGAACCAACTGTCGCGCGAATCGTTACTGGTGCCGGTCTTGCCCGCCAGCGTCAATGAGCTGGGCAGTACGCTATACACCGAGCGCCCGGTACCTTCACGCATTACCCGCTGCATGGCGTTCTGCACCAGATAGATGGCACCGGGGTCGAAGGTTTGCTGGATCTGGAACGGGTAACGCTTGAGCGGCTCGCCTTCGGCGGTAAGCACGCTGCGAATGCCGCGCATCGGTGTATTGAAACCACCGTTGGCGATGGTCTGGTACATGGTTGCGACCTGCATCGGCGACATGCCGCCGGCGCCCAGCAGCATCGACGGGAACGCTGGCCAGTCCACCTGCACACCCAAGCGGCCGATGGTCTTGATCACGTTCGGCACACCCACTTCCAGGCCGAGCTTGGCGGTCGACAGGTTGTAGGAGTTGGCCAGGCCCTGATACAGGTAGATGGTGCCATGGGGCCGGCGGTCGTAGTTCTGCGGTCGCCACACTTGGCCGTCCGCGCCTTTGACCGAGAACGGCTCGTCCTGCACCCGGGTGGTCAGGCTGTACTTGCTCGGCTGCTCAAGCGCGGTGAGGTAGACCGCCGGCTTGACCAGCGAGCCGATCGGCCGCACGGCGTCGATGGCACGGTTGAAACCGGCAAAGCCCGACTGGCGGCTGCCGATCAGCGCCTGCACCTCGCCTGTTTCCGGGTTGGTGACGACCATCGCCGACTCCACCTCGTCGGCGCCCTTGCGCCCGGCCAGCCGCTTGAACGTCTCGCTCATGGCGGTTTCGGCCTTCATCTGCAGGATCGGGTCGAAACTGGTGAAGATGCGCAGGCCTTCTTCGGTCAAGTCTTCGTCGCGGTAGTCCTGGCGCAACTGGCGCTTGACCAGATCGAGAAACGCCGGGAACGAGCTGTCGGCCAGGCTGCCGCGCTTGGTCACGCCCAGCGGCATCTTCTTCGCCGCATCGACCACGTCCTGGCTGGCCACGCCCTGCTCGGCCAGCAGGTCGAGCACCAGGTTGCGGCGCTGCAGGGCGCGCTCGGGGTAACGACGCGGGTTGTAGTAGGACGGCCCCTTGACCATGCCCACCAACAAGGCGATCTGGTGCAGCTTGAGTTCCTGCAGCGGCTGGCTGAAGAAGAACTGGCTGGCCAGGCCGAAACCATGCACCGCGCGCTGGCCGTCCTGGCCGACGAACACTTCGTTCAGGTACGCCTCGAGGATCTCGCGCTTGTCGTAGTGCATCTCCAGCAGCACGGCCATCATGGCTTCGGTCAGCTTGCGGCTGAGGCTGCGCTCGTTGGTGAGGAAGAAGTTCTTCACCAGCTGCTGGGTCAGGGTACTGCCGCCCTGGCGCATGGCGCCCGAGGAGGTATTCACCCAGACGGCCCGGGCGATGGACTTGGGCGATACGCCAAAGTGGCTGTAGAAATCGCGGTCTTCCGTGGCGATCAGGGTTTCGAGCAGGTACGGCGGCACCTGGTCGATCTTGATCAGGATGCGGTCTTCAAGGTTCTTCGGGTAGATGCCGCCGATCATCAGCGGCTCCAGGCGCACCACGTCGAGCTTGCCGCCGTTGGCACCGCTGAGCCCGGCGACGTAGTCGCCAGAGAAACGCACACGCACGAACTGCGCCGGCTCCATGCCTTCATAGAACTGGAAGCCACGGGTATTGAGGTCGACGTTGTTACCGTTGATCGACGCAGCGCCCGGGCCATTGGCGGCACCTTCGCGACGGTAGCCGAGGGCATCGAGCTCGGTGAGGAAGTCGTTCCTGCTCAGCTTCTGGCCGACGAACAGCTCCAGCGGCCGGGCATACACCTTGGCCGGGATGGTCCAGCGCTTGCCGGAGAACTTCTCCTGCACAGTCGCATCGAGGTAGACCGCGAAGCCGGCGATCAGGACAAGGCCGACCAGGCTGAGCTTGAGTGCCCAGCCCAACCAGGCGCGCGCGCGGCCGGTCGGCTGTTTTTTAGGGGTGCGGGAAGTTCGGGTACGTGTCATGGCGGCGGAGTATACGCACTTTCAAAAAGGGAGGCAGGCGCCCACAGGCGGTTTGCAGGCACGCCACCATTGACCATAATGGCGCCTTCGAATTCCCTGACCCCGAAAGGATCACTTGTGAGCCAAGCCCTGATCAGCGCGCTGCAGAACCCAGCACTCTATCCGCACCCCGTCGAGGGCTTCCAGCTCATCGAAACGCACATCTCCTGGGTACTGCTGACCGGCGAGTTCGCCTACAAGATCAAGAAGCCCATGAACTTCGGCTTCCTCGACTTCACCGGGCTGGATCAGCGCGGGCATTTCTGCCATGAAGAACTGCGCCTGAACCAGCGCCTGACCGAGGGCCTGTACCTGGAAGTGCTGCCGATCACCGGCAGCGCCGAAGCCCCGCAGCTGGGCGGCGCCGGCGCGCCGATCGAGTACGCGCTGAAAATGCGCCAGTTCCCTCAGGGCCAGATGCTCAGCACCCTGCAGGCCAACGGTGAGCTGAACGCCGGCCACATTGACCAGATGGCCCGGCAGATTGCCGAGTTCCACCTGCAGGCGCCTAGAGTCGCCGTCGAGCACCCGCTGGGCACGCCCGAGGCGGTCATGGCCCCGGTGGAGCAGAATTTCGAGCAGATCCGCCCGTTCCTCAGCGACAAGGCCGACCTACAGCAGCTCGACAACCTGCAAGCCTGGGCCCAGGACAGCTTCAAGCGCCTGCATGGCCTGCTCGAAACACGCAAGGCCGACGGGTTCATCCGCGAATGCCACGGTGACATCCACCTGGGCAACGCCACCCTGATCGACGGCAAGGTGGTGATCTTCGACTGCATCGAGTTCAACGAGCCGTTCCGCCTGACCGATGTCTACGCCGACGTCGGCTTCCTTGCCATGGACCTCGAGGACCGTGGCCTCAAGTGCCTGTCGCGGCGCTTCATCAGCCAGTACCTGGAGCTGACCGGCGACTACCAGGGCCTGGAGCTGCTGAACTTCTACAAGGCCTACCGCGCCCTGGTACGGGCCAAGGTCGCGCTGTTCAGCATGCCGGCCGACGCCGATGGCGTACAGCGCGCCACCACCCTGCGTACCTACCGCAACTACGCCAACCTGGCGGAAAGCTACAGCGCCATCCCATCGCGCCTGCTGGCGATCACCCACGGTGTTTCGGCGGTGGGTAAAAGCCATGTGGCCATGCGCCTGGTCGAAGCGCTGGGCGCGGTGCGCGTACGCTCCGATGTCGAACGCAAGCGTCTGTTCGGTCAGCAGCAGCAGGCACAGGCCGGCCAATTGCAGGCCGGGATCTATGACCAGCAGTCCAGCGCCGCGACCTACCAGCGCCTGCACACGCTTGCAGAAATCATCCTGCGTGCCGGCTTCCCAGTGGTGCTGGACGCCACCTACCTCAAGCACGAGCAGCGCAAGGCCGCAGCCGAGGTTGCCAGCAAGACCGGCGCACCGTTGCTGATTCTCGACTGCCACGCCCCCGAAGCCGTCATCGAGAGCTGGCTGGCGCAGCGCCAGGCCGATAATGTCGACCCTTCCGATGCCACCCTCGAAGTGGTCAAAGCCCAGCAAGCCAGCCGTGAACCGCTCGATGCCGAGGAGCAAAAGCACAGCAAGCGCGTCGAGACCCAGGAAAGCGCCAGCATGGACCAGCTGATCGAGCAGATCCGCCAGCACCTGCCCGGCCTTTGACGCCCAGGCGTGAAGCAGTCGACAGTTCACGCCTGAAGTCCGGCGCCTCCTCAGTGATGTCATTACAATATCATCACACCCCACGAGGAGGCGCCGCCATGAACCAACCCCGGCAGCTGGACAACGTCCTGTACGCCCTGGTCCGCGACGAGAAGATCGCGACCTTCAACCGCGAGAAACCAACGGACGCCCCCATCGATTTTCGCGGCGGCGATTTTCGTGGCCTGGACCTGCGCAACCTCGACGTGCGTGGCATCGACTTCACCGATGCGTATTTTCGTGCCGCCGACCTGCGCGGCCTCGACCTGCGGGAAACCGGCCTCGAAGGCGCGAGCATTGCCCATGCACAGATCTCCGGCACCTACTTCCCCAGCGAATTGAGCGCCGACGAGATACTCATGTCGTTGAAGTTCGGCACGCGTCTGCGCTACCGCACCACGCGCTGAGGCGCAGCCCGGCACCGCCCCGCGCCCCGGGGCGGCAACCGGTCGGGCCCCGATGGCAAAAGGCCGCGCATTTTCCAACCCCCGCTACACTCCTCTCTGACCTGCTCGCGATTTATCCCCAAGACCCGTTCAGCCATCGCAAGGAGGCTCGATGAACGATGAATTGCAGCACCTGAAAAATCTTGGCAAGACCTCCGCGCAGTGGCTGCATGCCGTCGGTATCCACAGTGCATCGGACCTGCGCCGCCTGGGCGCGGTAGGTGCCTATCAAGCGGTGAGAACGCGAGGTTTTCGGGCTTCCAAGGTGTTGTTGTACGCCATAGAGGGTGCCTTGCTGGACATGCATTGGAACGATCTGCCGGTCGAACGCAAAGAAGCACTGAACCAGCAGCTCGACGCGAAGAGCCTTCCCCAGAAGGTGGAAAAATAAATGCCTGAAGGCATTGACTCGGTAATGAGAATCGTTATGATTATCACAACTGGTCGCGAGACTGGTTGGGTAACCTGAAAGCCCCTGGTTCGGACTCTCAGATTATCTCCTCATCAGGCTAATCACGGTTATTGACCCGGCACTTTGCCGGGTCTTTTTTTGCCTGCGATTTACTGGCCTTTGCGCAGCTGGGCGCAGTAATCCTGCTCGGGCAGCGCCGCGGTATACCAGACGAAATCCGCCATGCCTGGCTCGACCGCCTCGCCTACCTGCGCCAATAACAGCACCTTGCTTTCCCCTGTGGCCCCCAGGTCTGCCAGGTGCAAGGGCACGCCCAGGTCCTTGCGCGCGTGATAACTGCCGGCGAACAGCAACGCGGGTTGCGGCGCGCTCAGCAGGCGTTCGGCCATGCGCCGGTCGCGCTGTTGCTGCACAGCCAGCATCGCCGGCAGCTGGCTTTCCGGCAGCAGGTTGCAATGCCCGGCACGCACCTGCTCGCGCAATGCCTGCAGCACAGTCGCGGCATTGCTGCGCGCACCCGACGGGCTCAAGGGTTGACGATAGGCCTGGCGCATTTCGTCGGGGGAGAGGTTGGCGGACAACAGCGGATAGGGCCGAGCCAGCGCTTCACTGACGATAGGCCCATACATTGTCCAGTCCCAGCCATCCTGCCAGGCGAGAGCCTTGGGCAGGTCCTCTGGCAGCGGCCGCCTCTGCTTCAAGGCATCGACCAGCGGCTGCTGTTCAGGCTGGAGCATCTCCAGCAGCAGGCTACCTTGTGGCCGACGGCTCTCCAGGGCGCGCAGCAACCAGAGCTGCAGGGCATGGTGATCGGGGTTGTCATGCTGCTCGCCGACCAGCACCCGAGGCTCACTGGCAAGGCGCTCGACCAGTTGCTCCGGGGTGATCAACCGGCCGCCGGCCAGGTCGCGGATCTGGCCCAGTTGCGCGCTGTCCCGGCCCTCGCTGCTTTGCCAGGCAGGCAGTGGCGGCAGGCTGGCCTGGCACCCCGCCAATGCCAGTAGCAGTACCAGGCAGACCGACATGAGGTGACGCATGACTGAAGCTCCTAGCGAGTGATGATCAACGGATGGCCCCGCTCCGGGTGCGCCTGCACCAGCACATCGATGCCGAACACCGCCTTGAGTGCTGCCGGGGTCAGTACCGCCTCCGGCGTATCCAGGGCGTGGCAACGTCCCTGCTCCAGCAGCAGGATATGGTCACAGTAGCGGGCCGCCAGGTTCAGGTCATGCAGGATCACCAGCACCGCCGCACCACGGTCGGCAAAACTGCGTACCGCCTGCAGCGTGGTGTGCTGGTGCAGCGGGTCGAGCATGGAGGTGGGCTCGTCGAGCAACAGCGTGGTACCGGCCTCGCCCGGCCACAGTTGGGCCAGCACGCGGGCCAGGTGCACACGCTGGCGCTCCCCGCCGGAGAGGGCCAGGTAACTGCGCTCGCCCAGGTGCCCGGCATCGGCCGCCTGCAATGCCGCCTCCACGATCTCCCGGTCGCGCTGCCGGCCACTGGCATGGGGTAGCCGGCCCAGGCCGACCACCTCTTCGACACTGAAGCCGAAGCCCAGGCTGGACACCTGCGGCAACACCGCCAGTCGCCGCGCCCGCGCCTGCCCGGGCCAGTCTTCAAGCCCGCGCCCATCCAGACGCACCCGCCCGGCACTGGGCGCCAGCTCACCGCACAGGGCGCCGAGCAGGCTGCTCTTGCCGGCACCATTGGGGCCGAGTACGCCGAGGATCTGCCCAGGGCGCAGTTGCAGATGGATACCGTGCAGCACCTCGCTGCTGCCACGCGTGAGCGACAGGCCTTCGACATCGAGCATCAGTTGCGCCCCTTGACCAGCAAGAACAGGAAGAACGGTGCCCCGATGAAGGCCGTGACGATACCGATCGGCAGCTCTGCCGGCGCCAGGGCCAGGCGCGCGATCAGGTCGGCGAGCAGCAGCAGGGTGCCACCGGCCAGCAGCGACGCCGGCAACAGCACGCGATGATCCGGCCCCGCCAGCAGGCGTACCAGGTGTGGCACCACCAGGCCGATGAAACCGATCAGGCCTGCCGCCGCCACCGCCGCGCCGACACCCAGCGCGGTGCAGAACACCAACTCACGCTTGAGCGCTTCCACATCGACCCCCAGGTGGCGGGCCTCCGACTCGCCCAGCAGCAGGGCATTGAGCGCCTGGGCGCGCCGTGGCAACCATAGCGCCACCGCCACCGCCACCAGCAACAGCGGCCACAGCCGCTCGTAGCTGGCGCCGTTGAGGCTGCCGAGGTTCCAGAACGTCAGGGTGCGCAAGGTCGCGTCATCGGCCAGGTAGGTGAACAACCCGACCGCCGAGCCACCCAGAGCGGTCATGGCGATACCGGCCAGCAGCATGGTCGCCACGTTGGTCTGGCCGTCACGCCGGCCAAGGCGATAGACCATCGCGGTCACCCCCAGGCCGCCGATGAAGGCACACAACGACAGCAGGTACGGCGCAAACCACTCGGCGATGCCGCCCACCCAGCTGCCCCCCACGATCGCCACCGCCGCACCCAACGCCGCACCACTGGCCACCCCCACCAGCCCCGGATCGGCCAGCGGGTTGCGGAACAGCCCCTGCATGGCCACCCCTGACAGCGCCAGCACCGCGCCCACCGCCAGCCCCAGCAGGGTACGCGGCAGGCGGATCTGGCCGAGGATCATTTCCGCCTGCTCAAGCCCCGCACCGTCGATCGGCACGCCGATCAGGCGCACGCCTGCGCGCAGGGTATCGAACAGCGGCAGGCTGACCGGCCCCAGCGCCAGCGACAGCCAGACCGCCAGCAGGCACAACAGCGCAAGGCCCGTGAACAACGTGCGTGGCTGGACCCGCTGCCTCATGGGGTGAGGCTGGCCTTGGCCGCCGGGTAGAAGCTCGCGGCCAGCTCATGCAGGGTGGCGGGCAGGCGCGGGCCGAGGCCACCGACCAGCAGTGTCGGGTCGAGCGACAGCAGGCGCTTGTCGCGTACCGCACGCGAGCCGGCCAGGGCCGGGTTTTCCTTGATCAATGCCTGCAAGGCCGCCTCGCCAGCGAGGGCGCGGTCAGAGAACACCACCACGTCTGGGTCCAGCGCGGCCAGGGCCTCCACCGAGAAGTTCTTGTAGCCCTGGTGGTCAGCCAGGTTGCGCGCCCCGGCCTGGCGCAGCAACCAGTCGCCAGCGGTACCCTGCCCGGCGATCAGCGGCTTGGCCCCGGCGTGCCCGACCAGCAGCAAAACGCCTGGTGCTTGCTGGCTGGCCTGGGCCTGCTTGATCTTGTCCTGCAGCCCTTGCAGCTGACGGTGGTAGTCGCTGGCCAGCGTTGCCGCCTGCTGCTCGCTACCCAGCAATGCGCCCAGGTGCTTGAGGTTCTCGTCCACCGCGGCCAGCTCGGCCTTGCTGGAGAACAACTCGACCCGCACGCCGGCCTTGCGGATCTGCGCCAGCACCGGCGGCGGGCCCATTTCCTCGGTGCCCACCAGCACATCCGGGCGCAGGCTGAGGATGCCTTCGGCCGACAGCTGGCGCTGGTAGCCGATGCTGGGCAATGCCTTGAGCGACTCGGGATGCTGGCTGGTGGTGTCCACGCCAACCAGCCGCTGCTCACCGCCCAGCGCGCTGATCCATTCGCTCAGCGCGCCACCGGCGCTGACCCAGCGCTGCGGCAGTTCGCCCGCCAGCGTCGGGGTAGATAAAAGCAGACCGGCACACAAGGCGATCAGGGCAGCGGGACGGCGCATCGTCGGATTCCTTTGCTTGAAGGCGGGCCGCGCGCCTTGTGGCGGGCGGTGGAACTGCGCACCATAGGCAGCCTGGCGCGGCAAATGCGGGCAATTTGATAATTATTCGCATTGAAGCGTCAAGCCATCCCTTTGTCACACGGCTTAACAGAAAGCACACCCCATCATGCATTTTCTCTGCGCCTCCACCGACCTCAGCGAAGGCCAAAGCCGCGCCTTCAGCGTAGCCGGCGTGCCACTACTCGGCGCGCGTCGCCATGGCCAGGTGTTCGTCTACCGCAACCGCTGCCCCCATCGCGGCATTACCCTCAACTGGGCGCCAGACAGCTTCCTCGACGACAGCGCCAGCCTGATCCAGTGCGCCCATCATGGCGCGCAGTTTCTGATCGAGAGTGGCGAATGCGTGGCCGGCCCGTGCACGGGCGAGTGGCTGCAAGCCCTGGACTGCCTGGAAGACAGCCAGGGCATCTGGCTTACCGAGTGAGCAACACCGGCAGCGGCCGGTCGACCACGATCTGCTGTGCATCCAGCCGGGCGCCGTAGGCCAGCACCTCTACCCCATCCGCCACCGCCGCGCGCAAGGCCTGGGCATAGGCGGCGTCGATTTCCTGGGCCGGGCGCACGGCCTCGATGCCGCTGAGGTTCACGCAATACAGCTGCACGGCACGAATACCCTGGCGCGCCAACCCCGCCAGCTCGCGCAGGTGCTTGGCCCCGCGCTGGGTCACGGCATCGGGGAAGGCTGCCACCGGGGTATCCGGGTAGCCGAGGGTCACGCTCTTGACCTCGACGTAGGCCTTGCTGCCGTCGGCATATTCCAGATAGAAGTCGATACGGCTGCGCTCCTCGCCGTAGGCCACCTCGCGCCTGAGCGCGGTGAAGCCGGCCAGCTCGGTGATGACGCCCGCGCGCAGCGCTTCCTCGACCAGCGCATTGGCCCGCCCGGTGTTGACACAGGCCAGCCGGCCCTGGGGCGTTTCGCTGATCTCCCAGGTGCCGGGCAGCTTGCGCTTGGGGTCGTTGGAACGGCTGAACCAGACCCGTCCGCCTTCACTCATGCAATTGAGCATCGAACCGGTGTTGGGGCAGTGGATGGTCATCTGCTCGCCACTGGCCAACTCGATGTCGGCCAGGAAACGCTTATAGCGGCGCAGTAGACGCGCCTCTTCCAGTACGGGAAATTGCGCCATCAGCCTTGCCAGCTCCGCAGGCCCCGGGCGATGCGCTGCACCGCCTCTTCCAGACGCGGCAGGCTCTGGGTGTAGGCGAAACGCACGTGATGGCCGGCCTGGTGACGGCCAAAGTCCAGGCCCGGGGTGAAGGCCAGGTGTTCGGTTTCGAGGAAATGCCGGCAGAAGGCGAACGCGTCGCCACCGAAGGCGCTGATGTCGGCATACAGATAGAAGGCGCCCTGGGGCTCGACGGCAATACCGAAGCCCAGTTCGCGCAGCGCCGGCAACAGGTAGTCGCGGCGACGGGCGAACTCGGCACGGCGCTCCTCGAGAATCGCCAGTGTCTGCGGCTCGAAGCACGCCAACGCGGCATGCTGGGCCATGCTCGGGGCACTGATATAGAGGTTCTGCGCCAGTTTTTCCAGGTCAGCCACCGCCGACGGCGGCGCCACCAGCCAGCCAAGGCGCCATCCGGTCATGCCGAAATACTTGGAGAAGCTGTTCAGGACGAAGGCCTCATCGTCCACTTCCAGTACGCTCGGCGCATCCATGCCATAGGTGAGGCCGTGATAGATCTCGTCCACCACCAGGTGGCCATGGCGCTCGCGGGTCGCCCTGGAGAGGCTGGCCAGCTGCTCACGGTCGAGCACCGTGCCGGTCGGGTTGGCCGGCGAAGCCACCAGCGCGCCGACGGTGTCCTTGTCCCAGTGGCGCTCGACCAGGTCGGCGGTCAGCTGATAGTTCACCTCCGGCCCGACCGGCACCAGCTGCGCGCCGCCTTCGACCAGCCGCAGGAAGTGGCGGTTGCACGGGTAGCCGGGGTCGGCCAGCAGCCAGTGCTTGCCGGGGTCGACCAGCAGGCTGCTGGCCAGCAGCAGTGCGCCCGAACCGCCCGGGGTGATGAGCACACGTTCAGGGTCAAGGTCCACGCCATAACGCTGGCCATAAAAGCCGGCAATCGCCTCGCGCAACTGCGGCAGGCCGCGGGCAGCGGTGTAGCGGGTGTGTCCTGCGGCCAGCGCCGCCTGGCCGGCGGCGACGATCGGCGCGGCGGTGGTGAAGTCCGGCTCGCCGATTTCCAGGTGGATCACGTCGTGGCCGGCGGCCTGCAGTTCGTTGGCACGCGCCAGCAAGGCCATGACGTGGAAGGGTTCGATGGCGCGACTGCGCGCACTGTGTGGCTGAGCCATGGGCCTTCTCTCAATTGGGTCTAAACTGGTGATTCCACCTGAACATACCAGCGAACGTGCCGCCCGCACCGCGGTCAAAAGCAGGCATAGGGCGGGGTAGCGCACCCCGAATCTATCTGGTAAGTTCGGCGGCTCGCAGTCGCAGGGCCGGCGGTCGCCGGAGATGGAAGTATCCTGCGCATTGGATCAGATGAGTGAGAGGCGGTCTATTCATGTCCACCCTAGAAAAGCAAAAAGCCAGTCAAACGCTCTATGGCGTCGAGCCGTACAAGGAAACCAAGGGTGAAGAGTACATGGGTGCTCCGATGCGAGCCCACTTCACCAAGCTCCTGAACGGCTGGAAGCAAGAGCTCATGGCCAGTGTCGACAAAACCATGGACCACATGAAGGACGAGGCAGCCAACTTCCCCGATCCAGCCGACCGCGCCAGCCAGGAAGAAGAGTTCGCCCTGGAACTGCGCAACCGCGATCGCGAGCGCAAGCTGATCAAGAAAATCGACAAGACCCTGCAACTGATCGTGGACGAAGACTACGGCTGGTGCGAATCCTGCGGTATTGAAATCGGCCTGCGTCGCCTGGAAGCCCGTCCGACCGCAGACCTGTGCTTCGACTGCAAGGAAATTGCCGAGAAAAAGGAAAAGACGGTCGGCAAAGGCTGATCCTGATTCCCACCGAACGGGGCGCTGCAAGCGCCCCGTTTCATTTATATATGCCGTAAGCCCATGACCCCAGCCCGTTACATCGGACGCTTCGCCCCCACCCCCAGCGGTTACCTGCACTTCGGCTCGCTGGTCGCCGCCCTCGCCTCCTGGCTCGACGCCCGCGCCGTCAACGGCCGCTGGCTGCTGCGCATGGAAGACACCGACCCGCCACGCGAGATGCCTGGCGCCCGCGATGCCATCCTGCAGACCCTCGAGCGTTACGGCCTGGAGTGGGATGGCGAGGTGGTTTGCCAGAGCCAGCGCCATGATACCTATGCGGCCGTCGTCGACAGGCTGTTCAGCATGGGCCTGGCCTATGCCTGCACCTGCTCGCGCAAGCAGCTGGAAGGGCATCACGGCATCTACCCCGGCTTTTGCCGCAACGCCGGGCATGCCCGCGAGGGCGCGGCGATCCGCCTGCGGGTGCCGGAGCTGATCTACCGCTTCGATGACCGGGTCCAGGGCCTGTTCGAGCAGCACCTGGGGCGCGAAGTGGGCGATTTCGTCATTCAGCGCCGCGACGGGCTCTACGCCTACCAGCTGGCCGTCGTGCTGGACGATGCCTGGCAGGGTGTGACCGATGTCGTGCGCGGCGCCGACCTGCTGGACAACACGCCGCGCCAGCTCTACCTGCAGGAGCTGCTGGGTTTCTCGCAACCGCGTTACCTGCATATCCCGCTGATCGTCCAACCCGACGGGCACAAGCTGGGCAAGTCGTACCGTTCACCGCCGCTCGAGCCGGACCAGGCCACGCCCTTGCTGCTCAGAGCCTTGCGCGCGCTGGGGCAGCAGACCGACCCGGCACTGATGGGCGCCAGCCCGGCCGAGGTGCTGGCGGTGGCGCGTCTGCAGTGGCGGCCGGAGCATATTGCACGGCAGATGACGGTGCCTGAAGCCGATTTACGCTAAATCTGTACTGGCCTCTTCGCGGGTAAACCCGCTCCCACAGTAGCTTCGCAACACTTGAGTACTGTGCAGTATCTGTGGGAGCGGCGGTTCGCCGCTGCGATTTACCCGCGAAGAGGCCAGTCCAGGCAAGACCCACTCCCCGCACAAAAGCCCTGTCAATTCAAACCCTTGGCTAACTCCACCGATTCCCGCTAGCATCGCCTGCGCGATTTTCACCAATAATAAGTCCAAACCCGCAGCGCCCAACCTTCGAGGCCAGCATGTACATCTATCGTTTGGTCCTGCTTCTGGTCGTGGGGATCTACCTGTTCTCCCCGGCCATCATGGACTGGTGGATCGAGCCGACCGGTGCCTGGTACCGCCCCTACCTGCTCTGGCTGATCCTCATCGTCGTCACCTTCATCCTGCAGAGCCAACGAGATGCCGATGAGCTTTAGCCTGACCCAGATGATCCTGATCAGCGCCGCCTACCTGCTGGTGCTGTTCGGCGTGGCCTGGATCAGCGAACGCGGGCTGATCCCGCGCTCGGTCATCCGCCACCCGCTGACCTACACCCTGTCGCTGGGCGTCTATGCCAGCGCCTGGGCCTTCTATGGCTCGGTGGGGCTGGCCTACCAGTACGGCTACGGGTTCCTCGCCTGTTACCTGGGGGTGTCAGGCGCGTTCCTGCTGGCACCGGTGCTGCTCTACCCGATCCTCAAGATCACCCGCACCTACCAGCTCTCGTCGCTGGCCGACCTGCTGGCATTCCGTTTCCGCAGCACCTGGGCCGGCGCGCTGACCACCATCTTCATGCTGATCGGCGTGCTGCCGTTGCTGGCCCTGCAGATCCAGGCAGTGGCCGATTCCATCAGCATCCTCACCGGCGAGCCGGTCAAGGCCCGAGTGGCATTCGCCTTCTGTGCGCTGATCACCCTCTTCACCATTTTCTTCGGCTCGCGCCATATCGCCACCCGCGAAAAGCACGAGGGGCTGGTGTTCGCCATCGCTTTCGAATCGGTGATCAAGCTGCTGGCCCTGGGCGGCATTGGCCTGTACGCGCTGTACGGCGTGTTCGGCGGCCCGCACGGGCTGGAAGTGTGGCTGCTGCAGAACCAGACCGCCCTCGCCGCCCTGCACACGCCGTTGCAGGAGGGCCCGTGGCGCACCCTGCTGCTGGTGTTCTTCGCCTCGGCGATCGTCATGCCGCACATGTACCACATGGCCTTCACCGAGAACCTCAGCCCACGCTCGCTGGTCAGCGCCAGCTGGGGCCTGCCACTGTTCCTGCTGCTGATGAGCCTGGCCGTGCCGCTGGTGCTGTGGGCCGGCCTGCGCCTGGGCGCCAGCACCAACCCCGAATACTTCACCCTGGGGCTGGGCATCGCCGCCAACAACCAGGCCCTGGCCTTGCTGGCCTATGTCGGCGGGCTGTCGGCCGCCAGTGGGCTGATCATCGTCACCACCCTGGCGCTGTCGGGCATGGCCCTGAACCACCTGGTATTGCCGCTGTACCAGCCACCGGCCGAAGGCAATATCTACCGCTGGCTGAAGTGGACCCGCCGGGCGCTGATCGTCGCCATCATCACCGCTGGCTTCGTCTTCTACCTCACCCAGAACAACCACCAGAGCCTGGCCAACCTCGGCATCGTCGCCTTCGTCGCCACCCTGCAGTTCCTGCCCGGCGTGCTGTCGGTGCTGTACTGGCCGACCGCCAACCGCCGCGGCTTCATCGCCGGCCTGCTGGCCGGCATGCTGGTGTGGATGGTGACCATGCTGCTGCCGCTGCTGGGCAACCTGCAGGGCTTCTACATTCCGCTGCTGGACATGATCTACGTGCTGGACGACACCAGCTGGCACATGGCGGCCATCGCGTCGCTGGCGGCCAACGTCCTGCTGTTCACGCTGATTTCGCTGTTCACCAATGCCAGCAGCGAAGAGGTCAGTGCCGCCGAAGCCTGCGCGGTGGACAACGTGCGTCGCCCGCAACGCCGCGAGCTGCACGCCGCCTCGCCCCAGGAGTTCGCCACCCAGCTGGCCAAGCCGCTGGGCGCCAAGGCTGCACAGAAGGAAGTCGAGCAAGCCCTGCGTGACCTCTACCTGCCATTCGACGAGCGCCGCCCCTACGCCCTGCGCCGCCTGCGCGACCGCATCGAGGCCAACCTCTCCGGCCTGATGGGCCCGAGCGTGGCGCAGGACATGGTCGAGACCTTCCTGCCGTACAAGTCCGGCAACGAAAACTACGTCACCGAAGACATCCACTTCATCGAGAGCCGCCTCGAGGACTACCACTCGCGCCTGACCGGCCTTGCCGCCGAGCTCGACGCCCTGCGCCGCTACCACCGCCAGACCTTGCAGGAGCTGCCCATGGGCGTCTGCTCGCTGGCCAAGGACCAGGAGATCCTGATGTGGAACAAGGCGATGGAAGAGCTGACCGGCATCGCCGCCAAGCACGTGGTCGGCTCGCGCCTGGTGACCATCGGCGAGCCTTGGCGCGGCCTGCTGCTGGGGTTCATCAACGTCCCCGACGAACACCTGCACAAGCAGCGCCTGGCCCTCGATGGCCAGCCACGCTGGCTCAACCTGCACAAGGCGGCCATCGACGAGCCCCTGGCACCGGGCAACAGCGGCCTGGTGCTGCTGGTCGAGGACCTCACCGAAACCCAGGCGCTGGAAGACAAGCTGGTGCACTCCGAACGCCTGGCCAGCATCGGCCGCCTGGCCGCGGGCGTGGCCCACGAAATCGGCAACCCGATCACCGGCATCGCCTGCCTTGCGCAGAACCTGCGGGAAGAGCGCGAGGGCGATGGCGAGATCATCGAGCTGTCCAGCCAGATCCTCGAGCAGACCAAGCGCGTATCGCGCATCGTCCAGTCGCTGATGAGCTTCGCCCATGCCGGCGGCAGCCAGCAGAACAGTGAAGAGCCGGTGTGCCTTGCCGAAGTGGCGCAGGACGCCATTGGTCTGCTGGCACTGAACCGGCGCAATTTCGAAGTACAGTTCTTCAACCTGTGCGACCCCGACCACTGGGCCGAGGGCGACCCGCAACGCCTGGCCCAGGTGCTGATCAACCTGCTGTCCAACGCCCGCGATGCCTCGCCGGCCGGCAGCGCGGTGCGCGTGCGCAGTGAAGTCAGCGATCACACCGTCGACCTGATCGTCGAGGACGAGGGCAGCGGCATCCCGAAAAGCATCATGGACCGCCTGTTCGAACCCTTCTTCACCACCAAGGACCCGGGCGAGGGAACCGGACTGGGGCTCGCGCTGGTCTATTCCATCGTGGAAGAGCATTATGGGCAAATCACCATCGACAGCCCGGCCGACATCGAGCGCCAACGTGGTACCCGGATCCGCGTGACCCTGCCCCGGCATGTCGTAGCGACGTCCCCAGTAATTCGAGACCGTCGAGAGAATTGAATCAATGCCGCACATTCTGATCGTCGAAGACGAAACCATCATCCGTTCGGCCCTGCGCCGCCTGCTCGAACGCAACCAGTACCAGGTCAGCGAAGCCGGCTCGGTGCAGGAAGCCCAGGAACGCTTCAGCATTGCCACCTTTGACCTGATCGTCAGCGACCTGCGCCTGCCCGGCGCCCCGGGCACCGAGCTGATCAAGCTTGGCCAGGGGACGCCGGTGCTGATCATGACCAGCTACGCCAGCCTGCGCTCGGCGGTGGACTCGATGAAAATGGGCGCGGTGGACTACATCGCCAAGCCCTTCGACCACGACGAAATGCTGCAGGCCGTCGCGCGCATCCTGCGTGACCGGCAGAACGCGCCAGCCCCAGCAGCGGTCGCTGAACAGCGGCCCACCAATGGCAAGGCCGGCGCGGACAAGTCCAGCCCCGCAGCCGCCAATGGCGAAATCGGCATCATCGGTTCCTGCGCGCCCATGCAGGACCTGTTCGTCAAGATCCGCAAAGTCGCGCCCACCGACTCCAACGTGCTGATCCAGGGCGAATCGGGCACCGGCAAGGAGCTGGTCGCCCGCGCCCTGCACAACCTTTCGCGCCGGGCCAAGGCACCGATGATCTCGGTGAACTGCGCGGCGATCCCGGAAACCCTGATCGAGTCCGAACTGTTCGGCCACGAAAAAGGCGCGTTCACTGGCGCCAGTGCCGGCCGTGCCGGCCTGGTCGAAGCGGCCGATGGCGGCACCCTGTTCCTCGACGAGATCGGCGAACTGCCGCTCGAGGCGCAAGCCCGTCTGCTGCGCGTGCTGCAGGAAGGCGAAATCCGCCGGGTCGGCTCGGTACAGTCGCAAAAGGTCGATGTGCGCCTGATTGCCGCGACCCACCGCGACCTGAAGAACCTGGCCAAGGCCGGCCAGTTCCGTGAAGACCTGTATTACCGCCTGCACGTGATCGCGCTCAAGCTGCCCGCCCTGCGCGAGCGCGGTAGCGACGTCAACGAAATCGCCGACACTTTCCTCGCCCGCCAGAGCGCGCGCATCGGCCGCGACGACCTGCATTTCTCCCACGAAGCCGAACAAGCCATCCGTCACTACAGCTGGCCGGGCAACGTGCGCGAGCTGGAGAACGCCGTGGAGCGCGCGGTGATCCTCAGCGAGAGCGCGGAGATTTCCGCCGACCTGCTGGGCATCGACATCGAGCTCAGCGACCTCGAAGAGGTCGATGGCCTGGCCCACCTGCCCGCACTGGTCAGCAACGGTGCCAGCAACGCCAGCCACGAGCCCACCGAAGACCTGTCGCTGGAAGACTACTTCCAGCACTTCGTCCTGGAACACCAGGACCACATGACCGAGACCGAGCTTGCGCGCAAGCTGGGCGTCAGCCGCAAGTGCCTGTGGGAGCGTCGCCAGCGCCTGGGCATTCCGCGGCGCAAGAGCAACGCCACCAGCGAGTAACGCTGCCGGTCGGCCCGGGCCTTGTGGCCCGTTCGCGGGCAAGCCCGCGCCCACACTGTACCTGTGGGCGCAGGCTTGCCCGCGATGCGTTTGGGGCCGGTAACACAGATCAGTTCCCGCAGAAATCTGTTACCTCGGCTTTCAGGCGTAACAGCTCCCGAGGCTTAAGGTAACGAAATGTCCACATTCGCCCGCCTCCTAAGCCCGCCCAAAACGACAAAACCCCCGGATTCATTGGCTTTTCAAAAGTTGGCACGGCATCTGCTATATGTCTGGTACAAGAACAATAACAAGCACTGCAACTCAGAATAAGAACAAGACGAAACGGCTCACGCACAATAAAAACAAGACGGCGGAGGCGCAGCTAACTGATTCTTTTGGAGAGGAGCTGTGTTTGGGGCTTGCCCCACGATCAGACAGAGAACAACAAAAACTGCACTCAAAAGCAGCACCTGAACTGATTGGATCGAAAGATCAGCATCATCTCGGCGACCAAAGCAATCCGTTTGCTCTTCACCCCTGGTTTAGGGGTCGTTCACAAGCTTCGAGATTTGTGAACAGGGCACTCAACAAAAACAAGAAGCCCAGCAGAAAAACAATAAGAGCACACAACGACTTGGTGGGGAGCTTCGGCTCCCCATTGTCGTTTCTGGGCGTCTGCCATGCCCTTTGGCACACCGCCTACACCATTCCCCCAGTAAATGCTAGAATCCCCGCCCATCATGCGGCCATTCTCCTATCCTTGGCCGAACATTCCTTCAAACAGTGCATCCCATGCTGAAGAAGCTGTTCCAGTCGTTCCGCCCGCCGGTCCCCGGCCAGCACCACAGGCGCACCACGCCTGAAGTGATCAACAAGAGCCAGCACTCGCTGCAGCGCAGCCAGTTCAGCCGCCATGCCGTGGGCATCGTCGAGCGCCTGCAGGCAGCCGGCTACCAGGCCTACCTGGTCGGTGGTTGCGTGCGCGACCTGATGCTGGGCATTACACCCAAGGACTTCGACGTCGCCACCAGTGCCACCCCCGAACAGGTGCGTGCGGAGTTTCGCAACGCCCGCATCATTGGCCGGCGCTTCAAGCTGGTCCACGTGCATTTCGGCCGCGAGATCATCGAAGTCGCCACCTTCCGTGCCCCGCATTCGGACGAGGACCAGGCCGACAGCCACCGCTCCTCGCACAATGCCAGCGGCCGCATTCTGCGTGACAATGTGTACGGCACCCTTGAGGAAGACGCGCAGCGCCGCGACTTCACCATCAATGCCCTGTACTACGACCCGGTCAACGAGCGCGTGCTCGATTACGCCAACGGCGTGCACGATGTGCGCAACCGCCTGCTGCGCCTGATCGGCGACCCAACGCATCGCTACCAGGAAGACCCGGTGCGCATGCTGCGCGCCGTGCGCTTTGCCGCCAAGCTGAACTTCGGCATCGAGAAGCACACCGTGCAACCGATCCGCCAGCTGGCCAAGCTGCTGCGCGAGATCCCGCCGGCGCGGCTGTTCGAAGAAACCCTCAAGCTGTTCCTCAACGGCCAGGGCGCATTGGCCTTCGAGATGCTGGTCGACCTGGAGCTGTTCGAGCCGCTGTTCCCGGCCAGTGCCCACGCCCTGGAAGAGCGCCCGACCTACACCCACACCCTGATCAGCCAGGCCCTGGCCAACACCGACCTGCGTGTCAAACAGGGCAAGCCGGTCACGCCAGCGTTCCTCTTCGCCGCCCTGCTCTGGCCAGCCCTGCCAGGCCGCGCGCTGCACCTGCAGAGCCAAGGCGTACCGCCGATCCCGGCCATGAACGGCGCAGCCCACGACCTGATCGCCGAACAGTGCCAACGCATTGCCATCCCCAAGCGCTTCACCCTGCCGATCCGCGAGATCTGGGACATGCAGGAGCGCCTGCCACGGCGCAGCGGCAAACGCGCCGACATGCTGCTGGACAACCCGCGTTTCCGCGCCGGCTACGACTTCCTGCTGCTGCGTGAAAGCGCTGGCGAGGAAACCGATGGCCTGGGCCAATGGTGGACCGACTACCAGGACGCCAATGACAGCCAGCGCCGCGACATGATTCGCGAACTGGGCAACCGCGACGACGGTGCCAGCACCGGCGCCGGCCCGCGCAAGCGCAAGCGCAGCCCCGGCAAACGCAAGCGCGACGACGAGCAGGCGTGGGACTGAGCATGAGCACCCGCGCTTACATCGGCCTGGGCAGCAACCTCGACGAGCCCGCCGAGCAGCTGCGCAGCGCCCTGCAGGCGCTGGATGTGCTGGCCGACACGCGCCTGGCGGCGGCTTCGGCGCTGTACACCAGCGACTCGCTGCTGCCCGGCCAGCCGCGTTACACCAATGCCGTGGCAGCCGTCGATACCCGGCTGGCGCCGCTGGACCTGCTCGACGCCCTGCAAGCCATCGAGAACGACCAGGGCCGTGTGCGCCTGGAGCGTTGGGGGCCGCGCACCCTCGACCTGGACATGCTGTTGTTCGGTGACCAGCTCATCGACGTACCGCGCCTGAAAGTACCGCACTACCACATGCACGCCCGCCCCTTCGTGCTCTACCCGCTCGCCGAGCTGGTCGATGCCGACTTCCGCCTCGCCGATGGCCGCAGCCTGCAGCAATTGCTCCAGGACTGCCCGTTCGTCGGCCTGGAACGCCTGTAAATCGGGCGTTTCAGACGGCGGTAACGCCAGTAACACCCACCCCGTAACATTGCGGTAACACGGGTCATTGACTTCCCCCACCTCGCTCACGACTATAGGCATCCCGCGGCGCCACTATGCCGCAATCACCCATTTAGGCCCGGACGGACCTGTGCCCGAACATCACAGACGATGATGTGCCGCTCCGCTTGATGAATACACGCGTTGTACGCAGTTGTTTTTCACAGCGCCTGAACGAGGATGCCCCTACATGCCTGAAGTAACCCTGACCACCCTGCACGGCCTGAAGGCCAAGGGTGAAAAAATCACCATGCTGACCTGCTATGACGCCACCTTCGCCAAGGCCGCCAGCCAAGCCGGCGTGGACGTACTGCTGGTGGGCGATTCCCTGGGAATGGTCCTGCAAGGGCATGACAGCACCCTGCCCGTCAGCAACGACGACATGGCCTACCACACCGCCTGCGTCAAACGCGGCAATGATGGCGCACTGATCCTGACCGACCTGCCCTTCATGGCCCATGCCACCCCTGAGCTGGCCTTTGCCAATGCCGCGCAGCTGATGCGCGCCGGCGCCCACATGGTCAAGATCGAAGGCGCTGCCTGGCTGGCCGAGACCATCCGCCTGCTGGCCGAGCGTGGCGTGCCGGTGTGCGCGCACATGGGCCTCACGCCACAGACCGTCAACGTGCTCGGCGGCTACAAGGTACAAGGCCGCCAGGAAGCCCAGGCGCGGCAGATGCGCGCCGACGCCATCGCCCTTGAGCAAGCCGGCGCCGCCATGCTGCTGCTCGAGTGCGTGCCCAGCGAGCTGGCCGCGGAGATCACCCAGGCAGTGGGCATTCCGGTGATCGGTATCGGTGCCGGTAGCGCCACTGACGGCCAGGTGCTGGTGCTGCACGACATGCTCGGCTTGTCCCTCAGCGGCCGCATGCCGAAGTTCGTGAAGAACTTCATGGCCGGCCAGCCGGACATCGACAGCGCGCTCAAAGCTTATGTGCAGGCCGTGAAAGACGTCAGCTTCCCCGCCAGCGAACATGGGTTCAGCGCATGAATACCGTCAAGACCGTCCGTGAACTGCGCGCCGCCGTGGCCCGCGCCCGTGGCGAGGGCAAGCGCATCGCATTCGTGCCGACCATGGGCAACCTGCACAGCGGCCACGCCGCGCTGGTGACCAAGGCCGCCCAGCGCGCCGACTTCGTGGTCGCCAGCATCTTCGTCAACCCGCTGCAATTCGGCGCCGGCGAAGACCTGGACAAATATCCCCGCACCCTCGCCGCCGACCAGGAGAAACTGCTCGAGGCGGGCTGCCACCTGTTGTTCGCCCCTACCGTCGAGGAGATGTACCCCGATGGCATGGCCGTGCAAACCCGGGTCAGCGTGCCGCAACTGTCCGAAGGCCTGTGCGGCGCCAGCCGCCCGGGGCACTTCGAGGGCGTGGCGACCGTGGTCAGCAAGCTGTTCAACATGGTCCAGCCCGACCTTGCCGTGTTCGGTGAAAAGGATTTCCAGCAGCTGGCGGTGATCCGCGCCATGGTTCGCGACCTGAACATGCCGATCCAGATCATCGGCGAACCGACCGTGCGTGCCGAGGACGGCCTGGCGCTGTCGTCGCGCAACGGTTACCTGAGCGCCGAACAGCGCGCCAGCGCGCCGGCGCTGTATCGCACCCTGAGCAGCATGGCCGAAGCCATTCGCCGTGGGCGACGCGACTTCGCGGCGTTGATCGCCGAGGGTCAGGCACAGCTGGATGCCGCCGGTTTGCGCAAGGACTATCTGGAAGTGCGCCATGCACTTACCCTGCGCCCAGCGCAGGTCGACGACCGTGATCTGGTGGTGATCGCCGCGGCGTACATGGGTAACACCCGGCTGATCGACAACCTCTACCTGCACCTGGAAACACCCACCGCCTGAGCCCGGGCCTGCTGCGCAGGCCATCGCAGGCTGTCGCCAGTTCCCACAGCAAAGCTGCATGAATCTTGTGGGCGCTGGCGAAGCCTGCGGTTGGGGCGCAACCCGCTCCCTGCAATATTTCATCCCACACCCGCCCTGCCCCATTCCCGCTTCCCGACCAATGCCTATAATGTGCAGTTTGCAACTGGCCATCCGTACCAGTGTCATAGCCTGACCATGCACCAAGGAAATCATCCGCAATGGCGTATTACCGTACTCCCCACGATGTGACGGCGCTGCCCGCCTGGCAGGCGCTTCAACACCACCGCGACGCCTTGCAGGGCTTCAGCATGCGCGAAGCCTTCGCCGCCGACGGCAAGCGCTTCGAGCAGTTCTCCCTGAGCAGCTGTGGCCTGTTCCTCGACTACTCGAAGAACCTGATCACCGAACAGACCCGCGAACTGCTGGTGAACCTGGCCAACGAAGTCGAACTGGGCGACGCCATCAAGTCGATGTTCAGCGGCGAGATCATCAACGGCTCGGAAGGCCGCCCGGTGCTGCACACCGCGCTGCGCCGCCCGGTTGGCGACAAGCTCAGCGTCAACGGTGCCAACGTGATGCCGGAAGTGCACAAGGTGCTGAACCAGATCACCGAGCTGGTCGGCCGCATCCACGACGGCCTGTGGCGCGGCTACAGCGAAAAGCCGATCACCGACGTGGTCAACATCGGCATCGGCGGCTCGTTCCTCGGCCCGGAACTGGTCTCCGAGGCCTTGCTGCCCTATGCCCAGCGCGGTGTGCGTTGCCACTACCTGGCCAACATCGATGGCAGCGAGTTCCATGAACTGTCGGCCAGCCTGCGCGCCGAAACCACCCTGTTCATTGTCTCGTCGAAGTCGTTCAACACCCTCGAAACCCTGAAGAACGCCATGGCCGCCCGTACCTGGTACCTGGCACAGGGTGGTTCGGAAGCCGAGCTGTACCGCCACTTCATCGCCGTGTCGAGCAACAAGGCTGCCGCCGTGGCCTTCGGCATCCGCGAAGAGAACATCTTCCCGATGTGGGACTGGGTCGGCGGGCGTTACTCGCTGTGGTCGGCCATCGGTCTGCCGATCGCCCTGGCCATCGGCACCGCCAACTTCAAAGAGTTGCTGTCCGGCGCCTACACCATGGACCAGCACTTCCAGACCGCACCGTTCGACAAGAACATGCCGGTGCTGCTGGCCCTGCTGGGCGTATGGTACGGCAACTTCTGGGGCGCCAAGAGCCATGCGATCCTGCCGTACGACCATTACCTGCGCAACATCACCAAGCACCTGCAGCAGCTGGACATGGAGTCCAACGGCAAGAGCGTGCTGACCGACGGCACCCCGGTGAAAACCGACACCGGCCCGGTGATCTGGGGTGGCGTGGGCTGCAATGGCCAGCACGCCTATCACCAGTTGCTGCACCAGGGCACCCAGATGATCCCGGCCGACTTCATCGTGCCGGTGGTGAGCTTCAACCCGGTGGCCGACCATCACCAGTGGCTGTATGCCAACTGCCTGTCGCAGAGCCAGGCGCTGATGCTCGGCAAGACCCGCGAGGAAGCCGAGGCCGAACTGCGTGCCAAGGGCCTCAACGAGGCCGACATCGCCAAGCTTGCCCCGCACAAGGTGATCCCGGGCAACCGCCCGAGCAACACCCTGGTGGTCGAGCGCATCAGCCCGCGCCGGCTGGGTGCGCTGGTGGCGATGTACGAGCACAAGGTCTTCGTGCAAAGCGTGGTCTGGGGCATCAACGCCTTCGACCAGTGGGGCGTGGAGCTGGGCAAGGAACTGGGCAAGGGCGTGTACCAGCGCCTGGTCGGCAGCCTGGAAGACAGCGCCGAGGATGGCTCCACCCAGGGCCTGATCAACTACTTCCGCGGCCGTCACCGCGGCTGATAGCGCCTGGCGCACGCCGCTCTTTGTGCAGGAGCGGCCTTGTGCCGCGAAAGGGCCGCAAAGCGGCCCCTGCCATTTATGCATCCACACCAAGAGCCTGGGGCCGCTTTGCGGCCCTTTCGCGGCACAAGGCCGCTCCTGCAACGACCGCATGTCCCCTGGGAACACCCCCACCTTCTACACTGTCCATCGAATAGCCGCTGCTGTCCCACTCCCCTACAAGAGCAGGACCACCCGCCATGTTCGATATCCGCAACTACCCCCAGGCCCTGGCCGTCTGCCAGGCCGCCGAATTGACCGACGACGACTACCGTCGCCTTTACCGCCAGTCGGTGGAAGACCCCGACACGTTCTGGGCCGAACAGGCCCAGCGCCTGGACTGGATCAAGCCCTGGTCAAGCGTTCAGCAATGCGACCTGAACACCGGCACGGCGCGCTGGTTCGACGGCGGCCAGCTCAACGTTTCCTACAACTGCATCGACCGCCACCTGGCCCAACGTGGCGAGCAGACAGCGTTGCTGTGGGAAGGTGACGCCCCGCACGACAGCAAGGCGATCAGCTACCGCGAACTGCACCGCCAGGTCTGCCGCCTGGCCAATGCCCTCAAGGCACGCGGGGTGAAAAAAGGCGACCGGGTCTGCCTGTACATGCCGATGATCCCCGAGGCCGCCTTCGCCATGCTGGCCTGCACACGCATCGGCGCCATCCACTCCGTGGTGTTCGGCGGTTTCTCGCCCGACGCCCTGCGTGACCGCATCCTCGACGCCGACTGCCGCACCGTGATCACTGCCGATGAAGGTGTGCGCGGCGGCAAGCGCATACCGCTCAAGCAGAATGTCGACAAAGCCCTGGCCAGTTGCCCCAATGTCAGCAGCGTGCTGGTGGTGCGTCGCACAGAGGGCGATGTGGCCTGGAGCGATGGCCGCGACCTCTGGTACCACGAAGTAACGGAAAAGGCCGGTGACGACTGCCCGCCCGAACCGATGAACGCCGAGGACCCGCTGTTCATCCTCTACACCTCCGGCAGCACCGGCAAACCCAAGGGCGTGCTGCACACCACCGCCGGCTACCTGCTGCAGGCCACGATGACGTTCAAGCTGGTGTTCGACTACCGCGACGGCGAGGTGTTCTGGTGCACCGCCGACGTGGGTTGGGTGACCGGCCACAGCTACATCGTCTACGGCCCGCTGGCCAATGGCGCAATTTCACTGATGTTCGAGGGCGTGCCCAATTACCCCGACACCTCGCGCTTCTGGCAGGTGGTGGACAAGCACCGGGTGAATATCTTCTATACCGCGCCCACCGCCCTGCGCGCGTTGATGCGCGAAGGCTCGGGCCCCTTGCAGGGCACCTCGCGCAAAAGCCTGCGCCTGCTCGGCAGCGTGGGCGAGCCGATCAACCCGGAAGCCTGGGAGTGGTATTTCGAGGCAGTCGGGCAGCAGCGCTGCCCCATCGTCGACACCTGGTGGCAGACCGAGACCGGCGGCATCATGCTCACCCCCCTGCCCGGTAGCCAACGGCTCAAGCCCGGCTGCGCCACCCAGCCCATGTTCGGCGTGCAACCGGTATTGCTGGACGAAAAAGGCAAACCCATCGAAGGCCCCGGCGCCGGGCTGCTGGCGATCAAGGCCAGTTGGCCGGGGCAGATCCGCAGTGTCTACGGCGATCACCAGCGCATGGTCGACACCTACTTCAAACCCCTGCCCGGCTACTACTTCACCGGCGACGGTGCCCGCCGCGACGCCGACGGCGACTACTGGATCACCGGGCGCATCGACGACGTGATCAATGTCTCCGGCCACCGCATCGGCACCGCCGAGGTCGAGAGCGCGCTGGTGCTGCACGACAGCGTCGCCGAGGCCGCGGTGGTGGGTTACCCGCACGACCTGAAAGGCCAGGGCGTGTATGCCTTCGTCACCCCCATGAACGGCGTCACCCCGGACGATGCGCTCAAGGCCGAGTTGCTGGCCCTGGTCAGCAAGGAGATCGGCAGTTTCGCCAAGCCCGAGCTGATCCAGTGGGCCCCGGCCCTGCCCAAGACCCGCTCGGGCAAGATCATGCGGCGTATACTGCGCAAGATCGCCTGCAACGAACTGGACAACCTGGGGGACACCTCCACCCTCGCCGACCCGAGCGTGGTCCAGGGCCTGATCGACAAGCGCCTCAACCAGTAACCCGCGGCCCGGGCAGGGCCGCCCTGCCCGCAAGGTCGCCATGGAAGCCCTACGCCGCCGCATCGAAACCCAGGTCATGAGCCTTACCGGGCTGGCCCTCGGCCAGCTCGACCTGGAAAACCCCAAAGGCGACCCAGGGCTGTTCGGCCCCCAGAGCATCAGCTGGCAGGTGCACGGCGACTTCCCGAGCATGCTGGTCGGCGGTATCAGTGCGTTGATGTTGCAGCTGCTGCACCCACTGGCACTGGCCGGCGTGTGGGACCATTCGAACTTCCGCGAAGACCTGCTCGGCCGCCTGCGCCGTACCAGCCAGTTCATCTCCGGCACCACCTTCGGCTCGACCCGTGACGCCGAGTGGCTCATCGACAAAGTACGCACCATCCACCTCAAGGTGGTCGGCACCGCCGCGGACGGGCGCCCCTATGCCGCCAGCGACCCCGACCTGCTGACCTGGGTGCACGTGGCCGAAGTGAGCAGCTTCCTCGCAGCCCACCTGCGTTATCGAAACCCCGGCCTGTCCCGCACCGACCAGGACGCCTACTACAACGAGATCGCCCTGATCGCCGAACGCCTGGGCGCTCGTGACGTACCGCGCTCCTGCAGCCAGATCGAGGACTACCTGCAACGCATGCGTCCACAACTGCTTTGCGATGCCCGCAGCCTGGAAGTGATGGACATCCTGTTCAAGGCGCCGGCGCCCAGCCGCCTGGCCGAGCCGGTGGGCAAACTGATGCTCAAGGCGGGGGTGGACCTGCTGCCCGGCTGGGCCCAGCAGATGCTGGGGCTGCAGCAGGGCCTGCTGGCCAGGCGCCTGATCCGCCTGGGCCTGGCCAACACCGCCCCGGTGCTGCGCTGGGCCATGCGCGACGGCTCGGCGCACCGCGCAAGGCGGCGCATGGGGATCGAATGAGGTTTTTCCGACCCCGGCGGAACCTGTTGAACGTGCCATACTCCAAGCACTCCAGCCTGATACAGACGAAGCGACACATGCACAAAGGATTGACTCGCGCCCTTGGCGCCTTGCTGGCCCTGGTGGCCCTGTACAGCCTGCTCGGCTTCCTGATTCTCCCCGGCATCGCACTGCGCATTGCCAACCAGCAGCTTGCGCAATACGCCACCGTGCCGGCGCACCTGCAGCGCATCGAACTCAACCCGTTCAGCCTCGAACTGACGCTGTGGGGCCTGCAGATCGGCGAGCCCGGCAAAGAGCAAATCGGCTTCGAACGGCTGTACGCCAACCTGGCACTCGACAGCCTGTGGACCAAGGCCCTGCACCTGGAGGCCGTCGAACTGGACAAATCGCGCACCGAGCTGCTGTTCGCCAAGGACGGCAGCCTCAACCTGACGCAACTGTTCAAACTGCCGCCCAGCGAGCCGAAAGCCGAAGAACCACCCAGCGACCCATTCCCACTGCGCATCGGCAGCATCAAGCTCAGCGAAGGCTACCTGCACTTCGAGGACCAGCGCCCCAGCGAGCCCATCGAGTTCATCTACGATTCGATGAACCTGGAGCTGAAGAACCTCAGCACCCTGCCCGACGACAACGCCGACATGACCCTGGTGGCCAACGGCCCCAACGGTGGGCGCATCGACTGGAGCGGTAGCCTGAGCCTCGCGCCGATCGCCTCCGAAGGTACCCTGAAAGTCACCGACGGCAAGATGAAAGCGTTCTGGCCCTACGTACGCGACGCCGTGCCCCTGGTGCTGGAAGATGGCGTCGTCAGTCTCGACACCCATTACAAGCTCAGCCTGGCCAAAGAGACCGAGCTGCTGCTGGACCAAACCTCCGTGCGCATTGCGCCGTTCGCCATCAAGGCCCCCGATGGCCGACCACTGGCGCGCCTGGCCAGCCTGGAGGTCAGCGAAACGTCCATCGACCTGGCCAAGCAGTTGGTGACCGTCGGCAAGATTCGCAGCGAAAAACTCGAAACCTGGGCGGCGCTGGAAAAGGACGGCCAGCTCGACTGGCAAAAGCTGTTCGCCAGCCAACCGGCCAAGGCCACCCCCAAGGAAAAGGCCGAACCCGCCGCCGCCGAACCCACCGACAAGGAAAAAGCCGCCAAAGAGCCGAGCAAGCCCTGGCAGGTGCTGCTCAAGGACGTACAGGCGCGCAACTACATGGTCCACCTGGCCGACCGCAGCCAGAAGGAGCCTGTGGCGCTGGACGTGGGCCCGCTCAACCTTGACCTGCAGAACTTCGACAGCCTCAACCAGTCGCCCTTCACCCTCAAGCTCGATACCGGCGTGGGCAAGCAGGGCAAGCTGCAGGCCGCAGGCGAAATCAACCTGGCACCGGTCACCGCCAAACTCGATGTGGCCACCCGCGACATCGACCTGCGCGTGGCCCAGGCCTACATCAGCCCGTTCATTCGCCTGGAACTGCGCAGCGGCATGCTGTCCAGCGACCTCAAGGTGAACCTCAAGAGCACCGAGCCGCTGGCGTTCAACATTGCCGGCAAGGCCCAGGTCAACCAGCTGCACACCCTGGACACCATCAAGAACCGCGACTTCGTCAAATGGCAGCAGGTCAACGTCGATGGCCTGTCCTATGTGCATGGCGACGCCCTGTCGATCGACAAGGTGACCCTGCTGCAACCCTATGCACGCTTCATCATCAACGAAGACCGCACCACCAACGTGGATGACCTGCTGATCCCGCAACCCGCCGGGGCGCCTGCGGCCTCCCAGAGCAAGCCTGCCACTGCCGGCAGCAGCAAACCGCTGGGCATCCGCATCAGCCAGATCAGCATCAACGATGGCTCGGCCAACTTCGCCGACCTGACCCTGACCCCGAACTTCGCCACTGCCGTGCAACAGCTCAACGGCCAGATCGGCACCCTCGACAACCGCAAGCCGCAACCGGCCAAGGTCGACATCAAGGGCAAGGTCGACCGTTACGCGCCGGTAACCATCAAGGGCGCGCTCAACCCCTTCAACCCGCTGGCCAGCCTGGATATCGCCACCAGCTTCAAGCGCGTCGAACTGACCACCTTGACCCCCTACTCCGGTAAGTTCGCCGGTTTCCGCATCCGCAAGGGCCGCCTCAATCTCGACCTGCACTATTTGATCACCAACGGCCAGTTGAAAGCCGAGAACAAGCTGGTGGTCGAACAGCTGCAGTTGGGCGAGAAGGTCGACAGCCCGGACGCGGTGGACCTGCCGATCCGCCTGGCGGTCGCGCTGCTCAAGGATACCGAGGGCAAGATATCCATCGAACTGCCGATCTCCGGCGACCTCAACAACCCGCAGTTCAGCGTCATGCCGATCGTCTGGCAGACCCTGCGCAACCTGGTGCTGCGTGCCGCCCAGGCGCCGTTCAAGTTCATCGGCGGGCTGGTTTCTGGCGGTGGCGCGCAAGATCTGGGCAATGTCTCGTTCGCTGCCGGTTCAAGCGAGCTCAGCACAGACGCCCAGGCTTCGCTGGACAAGCTGGCCTCGGCACTCAAGGCGCGCCCGGAGTTGCGCCTGGAGATCAAAGGCACCGCCGCCCAGGGCAGTGATGGCCCGCTGATCGCCCAGCAGCGCCTGGAGCGCGAGTACCAGGCCACCTGGTACAAGGTGCTGCAGCGCCGTGGCGACAAGGTGCCGGCCAACCCTTCGCTGCTGGTGGTCGACGACAGCGACAAGCCGCCCATGCTCGAAGGCATCTACCGCACCCGGCTGAAACAGCAACCGCCCGCCGAGTGGGAAAAGCTCGGCCGTGATGAGCGCACCACCAAGCTGCGCGAGGCGGTGATCAAGTCCTGGGCAGAGAGCGCGCCGTTGCTGCGTACCCTTGGCCAAGAGCGGGCCAGCAGCATCAAGGACTACCTGGTGGACAAAGGGCAGCTCGAAGATGACCGGGTGTACTTCATCGATGCATCCCTCGGCCAGGCCGAGAGTGATGGCCGGGTGGTGACGCCGCTGCACCTGGATGCCGAGTAATCCGGCATCCGGACATGACTCGCGGGGCAAGTCGAAGCGGTGCAACCTGGGTGGGAGCAACTGCCTAGCGCAGCGTTTCTGTAGCAGCGGCCTTGTGCCGCGAAAGGGCCGCAAAGCGGCCCCGGTTTTCGGCGTGACCACATAATTTGCCGGGGCTGCTGCGCAGCCCTTTCGCGGCACAAGGCCGCTCCTACAGATGCCATGCCCCCATGTGAAGGCGAGCGTGCCCCCGCTAACGCGATCAATCAAACACTCAAACCAGCCGCTGCCCCGACACCGACGGGTGATACAGCGGCTGTACCTTGTTGCCCGCCGGGTCCAGCAGATGGAAGCTGCGCGCACCATCACCGTGGTTGAACGGGCGGTCGAGCAAGGTCACGCCGTGCGCCTTGAAGTATTGGTACCAGGCCTCCAGCTCCTCCACGCTGTCGACGATGAAACCATAGTGATCCAGGGTCTGCAGGCCATTGGCGGCACCTGCGCCGCGCCCCAGCGAGAGGTTGTCGTTACCGCAGGTGAGGTAGACCAGGTCTTCGTTGGCGCGATTGAGTACTTCCATGCCCAGCACATCGACGTAGAAGCGCTCGCACTCCTCCAGATTGGGCACCAGCAGGGCAATGTGGCGCAGGCCATTGAGTCGGCCTGGGCGGGCAGGTAAATCGGTCATGGTCAGGACTCCATTTTTGTATACAATTCGAGTGCGAATTTAAAACAAAAGGAAGCGCCTGTGTATAGCCTGTTTATCAAGACGCGCGTGAAGCCCGGCACAGCCGAAACCTTTATCAGCGCCATCAAAGCCAACGCGGCGGCCTCGGTGGCCACCGAGCCGGGCTGCCTGGTGTTCGATGTGTCCGTGGACCGCGAAGACGCCGACGTGATCTACCTGTACGAGATCTACCGTGACGATGCCGCTTATGAAGCGCACACGCAGACCGCCCACTTTCGCGACAGCAGGCCATTGGTGGAGCCGTTAATCCTGGAGCAGGTGTGTTTCGAGAGTGATGTGATTGCCCGCAACCCCGGGATCTGACACGCAAACAAAAGCCCCGGCATATGCCAGGGCTTTTGTTTGATTGGTGGCCAATTCCCTTTGGCCGACGGGACGTCCCTTATTCGGATTTCAGGCCATCAGCCGAGACGGCTTTGACGCCTTTGATTTTCTTGGTGATGGCAACAGCCATTTCTTTCTGGGCATCGGTAACTGCCACTTGCGACGACAGCGAAACGACACCTTTGTTGGTTTCGACTTTGATGTCGCTGCCCGGCACACCTTTTTCGGTCATCAGGTCAGCCTTCACCTTGGTAGTGATCCAGGTGTCGGAGGTAGCTTCCGTGGCTTTGGTCACCTCACCGGCCGCAAGTGTCATCGGGGCCTGGGTGGACTGGGCAGCAAACGCCGCGTTAGCCATGGTCAGGGTCAGCGCGGTGGCAGTAGCGGCAGCAATGGCGAACTTCTTCATGAGGGTCACTCCTGTTTTTCGAAAGGTCTGCGCCGTGATTCCTGGCGTCAGGTAGAAGTGATGTTGCAGGGGTTGTGCCAGGTTTTATATTTTTAATTAACCGTTATAAATCAATGATTTAGCAAATCAGCACGATACAGTGGATCGTGCAATTTGCAAGTATGGGCATATTGTTGAGTGCAAGATGCAAGCTCGCCCGCTGCGCGACAGGCGCAATCAGCGCCCATAAAAAAAGGACCCCGAAGGGTCCTTCTTTCCAGCATCGAAATGCTTAGACGCCCGATGCCTTGGCAGCGGCAACGTCTTTGATCGACAGCTTGATACGGCCGCGGTTGTCCACGTCCAGTACCAGTACTTCGACTTCCTGGCCTTCCTTCAGGATGTCGGTGACCTTCTCGACACGCGCATCGCTGAGCATGGAGATGTGCACCAGGCCGTCCTTGCCCGGCAGGATGTTGACGAAGGCGCCGAAGTCGACGATGCGCTCGACCTTGCCGACGTAGATCTTGCCGATCTCGGCTTCTGCGGTGATGCCCAGGATGCGCTGCTTGGCAGCATCTGCCGCTTCCTTGGTTTCGCCGAAGATCTTGATCGAGCCGTCGTCTTCGATGTCGATCGAAGCCTTGGTTTCTTCGCAGATACCGCGGATGGTGGCGCCGCCTTTACCGATGACGTCACGGATCTTGTCGGTGTCGATCTTCATCGCGATCATGGTCGGTGCGTTGGCCGACAGCTCGGTACGCGACTGGCCGATGATCTGGTTCATCTGGCCGAGGATGTTCAGGCGCGCTTCCAGGGCCTGGCCCAGGGCGATTTCCATGATCTCTTCGGTGATGCCGTTGATCTTGATGTCCATCTGCAGCGCGGTAACGCCTTTGGCGGTACCGGCTACCTTGAAGTCCATGTCGCCCAGGTGGTCTTCGTCACCCAGGATGTCGGTCAGAACGGCGAACTTCTCGCCTTCCTTGACCAGGCCCATGGCGATACCGGCAACCGGTGCCTTCATCGGCACGCCGGCGTCCATCAGGGCCAGGGAAGCGCCACAGACCGAAGCCATGGAGCTGGAGCCGTTGGACTCGGTGATTTCCGATACGACGCGGATGGTGTACGGGAACACGTCGGCGGAAGGCAGCATGGCCTGGACCGAACGACGGGCCAGACGGCCGTGGCCGATTTCGCGACGGCCAGCACCGCCCATGCGGCCACACTCGCCTACCGAGAACGGTGGGAAGTTGTAGTGCAGCATGAAGGGGTCTTTCTTCTCGCCTTCGAGGGTGTCCAGCAGCTGGGCGTCACGCGCGGTACCGAGGGTGGCAACCACCAGGGCCTGGGTTTCGCCACGGGTGAACAGGGCCGAACCGTGGGTCTTGGGCAGTACGCCGACTTCGATGTTCAGCGGGCGCACGGTCTTGGTGTCGCGGCCATCGATACGTGGCTTGCCGTTGACGATGTTTTCGCGAACGGTGCGGTATTCGATTTCGCCGAAGATGTCTTTGACTTCACCGGCCGATGGCTGGCCTTCTTCACCGGAGAACTTGGCAACCGCCTGGTCGCGCAGCTCGCCCAGGCGCGCGTAGCGGTCGGCCTTGACGGTGATGGTGTAGCCCTGGGAAACAGCTTCGCCGAACTCGGCGCGGATGGCGTCGAACAGCGCGGTATTGGCAACGGCCGGTTTCCAGTCCCAGGTCGGCTTGGCGGCTTCGGCAGCCAGCTCTTTGACCGCTTTGATCACGGCCTGGAATTCGTCGTGGGCAAACAGCACGGCGCCCAGCATCTGGTCTTCGGTCAGCTCTTTGGCTTCCGATTCAACCATCAGTACGGCCGATTCGGTACCGGCTACGACCATGTCCAGGCTCGATGCGGCCTGCTGCTCGTAGGTCGGGTTCAGCAGGTAGCCGGTGCTTTCGTGGAAGGCAACGCGGGCGGCGCCGATCGGGCCTTCGAACGGAATGCCCGAGATGGCCAGGGCAGCCGAGGTACCGATCATCGCAGCGATGTCCGGATCGGTCTTCTTGCTGGTGGAAACCACGGTGCAGACAACCTGCACTTCGTTCATGAAACCTTCTGGGAACAGCGGGCGGATCGGGCGGTCGATCAGGCGCGAAGTCAGGGTTTCTTTTTCGGATGGGCGGCCTTCACGCTTGAAGAAACCACCTGGGATCTTGCCAGCGGCGTAGGTCTTTTCCTGGTAGTGCACGGACAGCGGGAAGAAGCCTTTGCTCGGGTCGGCATGCTTGGCACCGACCACGGTCACCAGCACGGTGACATCGTTGTCGACGGTGACCAGCACAGCGCCGGTGGCCTGACGGGCAATGCGGCCCGTTTCGAGGGTTACGGTCGATTGACCGAACTGGAATTGCTTGATTACCGGGTTCACGGTTTCCTACCTTTTTCAGTGGCTCTGGGGGAACTGGTTTCTTGCGAATTCTTGGGCAGAACAGGGAATCGGCCCCGTTGACCGTCCAGATACAACACGAGGCTGGGAGCCTGGCGCCGAGCGGAAATCCCGCTCGGCATTGCCAGGCTGCCAACCTCGAAGATACGCATGACGTGCCCAAAGGAAACGCTGCCAGGCAGCGTTGCCGATGAATGCGCCATGCACACCACTGACCAGGCCGCTATTAGCGACGCAGGCCCAGGCGACCGATCAGGGCGCTGTAACGAGTGGTGTCTTTGCCCTTCAGGTAGTCCAGCAGCTTACGACGCTGGTTAACCATGCGGATCAGGCCACGACGCGAGTGGTGGTCTTTACCGTTGGCCTTGAAGTGGCCTTGCAGCTTGTTGATGTTCGCGGTCAGCAGAGCAACCTGAACTTCCGGGCTACCAGTATCGCCAGCAGCTTGCTGGTAGTCGGCAACGATTTGAGCTTTTTCTTCAACGCTGAGGGCCATGTGGCTTCTCCTGATAACGGATCCCGCAAGCGGGGTCCAATAGGCCAGGGACTTGATCCCTGTATTAATAAAAAAGGTGTGACCGTGCCTACTGACAGCCACCCTTGTATCCGTAGGCTTTAGCCGAAGCCAAAGCCCGCGGTTTCGGTCATTCCGACCGAATCAGCCGACGCGGCGCCACGCGCCCGTCTTCGCTCACTTCACCGATACCGATGAAGCGACCATTGTGATCCTGTACGCGGACCATGCCGAACTGCGGCGCATCCGGTGCACGTACGGCCTGGCCATGCAACCAATAGAACGCACTGTGCTCGGAAAGGCTCAGCAGCGGCCAGTCCTGCAGCCCGCTGTCGGACGGCATGAGGAAGCGATCGAGCGCTTCGTTGCCACCTTCGGCGTGGGCCTGCTCGAGCTCCTCGAGGGTCACGGTCTGTGCCAGCAGGAAGGGCCCGGCCTGGGTCCTGCGCAGCTCGGCAACATAGGCGCCGCAGCCAAGGGCCTCGCCGATATCCTCCACCAGGGTGCGGATATAGGTGCCTTTGCTGCATCCTACGCTCAACCGTGCACGGGTGCCTTCGCACTCGAGCAACTCCAAGCGGCCAATAGTAACAGAACGCGCCTCGCGCTCCACTACCTCTCCTGCACGTGCCAGCTTGTAAAGCGGCTGGCCGTCACGCTTGAGTGCCGAGTACATCGGCGGTATCTGGCTGATCGGGCCACGAAAACGCGGCAGCACTGCCTCGATATCGGCGCGACCGACGGTCACCTCACGGGTCTTGAGGACTTCCCCCTCGGCATCTCCGGTGTTGGTAGTCTGCCCCATCTGCATGACCGTTTCGTAGCCCTTGTCGGACTCGAGCAGGTATTGCGAGAACTTGGTCGCTTCACCGAAGCACAGCGGCAGCACGCCGCTGGCCAGCGGGTCGAGGCTGCCGGTATGGCCGGCCTTCTCGGCGTTGAGCAACCAGCGGACCTTCTGCAACGCAGCGTTGGAGGTGAACCCCAGCGGCTTGTCGAGCAGGATGATGCCGCTGACGTTGCGGCGGATACGTTTGACCTGGGCCACCGCTTACTCCTTGGTGTCCGGCTCGTCGGCATCCTTGTGCAGACGGTCTTCGGCGACCGCCCGCTCGATCAGCGCCGACAGGTGCACACCACGGCTGACGCTTTCATCGAAGTGGAAGTGCAGCTGTGGCACGCTGCGCAGTTGCATCGAACGCCCCAGGTGCAGGCGCAGGAAGCTGGCGGCGCTGTTGAGGGCCTTGAGCGACTGCTGGACGGCGTCCGGGGTCTCTTCACCCATCACGGTGATGAAGACCTTGGCATGGCCCACGTCACGGCTGACGTCGACGGCGGTGATGGTCACCAGGCCTACGCGCGGGTCTTTGACTTCGCGGCGGATCAGTTCGGCCAGCTCACGCTGCATCTGATCGCCGATACGTTGGGTACGGCTGTATTCTTTTGCCATTTTTGCTACCTGTTTCTAAAGCGGCAAACGCCCGGTTCAGACTGAGGCCTGACCGGGCGCTACCTGCAGAGACGCTGCCAACCGCCGTACAACGGGGGCTGGCAGCGGGCTCGCCCTTACAGGGTACGAGCCACCTGGACTTTCTCGAAGACTTCGATCTTGTCGCCGACCTTGACGTCGTTGTAGCTCTTGACGCCAATACCGCACTCCATGCCGTTACGCACTTCGGCAGCATCGTCCTTGAAGCGACGCAGCGACTCCAGCTCGCCTTCGAAGATCACAACGTCTTCGCGCAGAACGCGGATCGGACGGTTGCGGTACACGGTACCCTCGATGACCATACAGCCAGCGATGGCGCCGAACTTCGGCGAACGGAACACGTCACGTACTTCGGCGACACCCAGGATGTTCTCGCGAACATCGCTGCCGAGCATGCCGGTCAGGGCCTTCTTGACGTCTTCGATGATGTCGTAGATCACGTTGTAGTAACGCATATCCAGACCTTCCTGCTCGACGATCTTGCGCGCACCGGCATCGGCACGCACGTTGAAGCCGAACAGCACCGCGTTCGAGGCCAGTGCCAGGTTGGCATCGCTCTCGGTGATACCACCGACGCCGCCACCGATCACACGTACCTGAACTTCGTCGTTGCCCAGGCCGCCAAGCGAGCCCTGCAGCGCCTCGAGGGAACCACGCACATCGGTCTTGAGGACGATGTTGAGGGTCTTCTTCTCTTCCTGACCCATGGTCTCGAAGATGTTTTCCAGCTTGCCGGCGTGAGCACGGGCCAGCTTGACCTCGCGGAACTTGCCTTGACGGAACAGGGCAACTTCACGGGCTTTCTTCTCGTCGGCCACCACGGACATTTCGTCACCCGCGTCCGGGGTGCCATCCAGGCCGAGAATCTCGACTGGAATCGCCGGGCCGGCTTCCTTCACAGGCTTGCCGTTCTCGTCGAGCATGGCGCGCACGCGGCCATAGTTGGAGCCGACCAGGACCATGTCGCCCTGACGCAGGGTACCGTCCTGAACCAGGATGGTGGCCACCGGGCCACGGCCCTTGTCCAGGCGCGATTCGACCACGACGCCACGACCTGGAGCGGTCGGGGTGGCGGTCAGCTCGAGAATCTCGGCTTGCAGTAGAACGGCTTCGAGCAGTTCGTCGACGCCGGTACCCATCTTCGCCGAAACCTTGACGAACGGCGTGTCACCACCCCAGTCCTCGGAGGTCACGCCTTCGACGGCCAGCTCGTTGCGGATACGATCGAGGTCGGCACCCGGCTTGTCGATCTTGTTCACGGCAACGACCAGCGGTACGCCAGCAGCCTTGGCATGCTGAACGGCTTCGCGGGTCTGCGGCATCACGCCGTCGTCCGCCGCCACCACCAGGATGACGATGTCGGTCGCCTTGGCACCGCGGGCACGCATCTGGGTAAACGCAGCGTGGCCTGGGGTGTCGAGGAAGGTGACCATGCCACGGTCGGTTTCGACGTGGTAAGCACCGATGTGCTGGGTGATACCACCGGCTTCGCCAGCAGCAACCTTGGCACGACGGATGTAGTCGAGCAGCGAGGTCTTACCATGGTCAACGTGACCCATCACGGTAACGACCGGCGCACGGGACTCGACTTCACCTTCGAACTTCAGCGATTCGGCCAGGGAATCTTCCAGGGCGGTGTCGCTGACCAGGGTGACCTTGTGGCCCAGCTCTTCGGCTACCAGCTGAGCGGTTTCCTGGTCGAGCACCTGGTTGATGGTGACCGGAGTGCCCATCTTGAACATGAACTTGACGACTTCGGCGCCCTTGACCGACATGCGCTGGGCCAGTTCCGAGACGGTGATGGTCTCGCCGATGGTCACGTCACGGATGACCGGACCGGTCGGGCTCTGGAAGCCATGCTGGTTACGCTTCTTGCCTTTGCTCTTGCCACCACGACCACGACGGAAGCCATCGCTTTCTTCGTCGGTGGTGCGCGGCGCGGCGCGAGGAGTCGGAGCCTTTTCCTTCTCCTTGACCTTGACCTTGACCGACATGCGCGGCGCTTCGCCACGACCGGCGGCAGCCGGGCCACCACCGCGACGATCATCATCACGGCTGCGGCTTTCGTTGCGGCGGGTCTCGTCTTTCTTGCGCTCGGCAGCACGTGCGGCGGCGTCTTCGGACACCGGCGCGTTGGCCACTACCGGCGCAGCGACAGCTGCAGGCTCGGCCTTGGCCACTGGTGCCGCGGCCGGGGCTTCGGCGGCCTGACGGCGTGCCTGCTCCTCGTTGCGCTGACGCACTTCGGCTTCGACTTTTTCGCGGGCGGCGTTTTCAGCCGCGCGGCGCTCTTCCTGCTCACGCTTCTGCTCAGCCTGGATCTCTTCCGGGCTACGCTGCACGAACACTTTCTTCTTGCGTACTTCTACGCTGATGCTCTTGCTACCGGCGACACGCAGAGTGCTGGTGGTCTTGCGCTGCAAGGTAATCTTGCGCGGTTCTTCCGCCTTGCTCTTGTGGCTGCTCTTCAAATGAGTCAGCAGGGTCTGCTTCTCATTGTCGGTCACTACCTGACCGGCGTCGGTGTGCGGCAGACCTGCCTCACGCATCTGCTGCAGCAGGCGCTCTACCGGTGCCTCGACCTCTTGGGCCAGTTCTTTCACCGTGACTTGCGTCATGCACTTCTCTCCTCAGGCCGCGCCTAATTACTCGAACCAGTGGGCTCGGGCGGCCATGATCAACTTGCCGGCACGCTCTTCGTCGATGCCGTCGATGTCGAGCAGATCGTCGATCGACTGCTCGGCCAGGTCTTCGCGGTTAACCACGCCGCGCACCGCCAGTTCGGCCGCCAGGTCCTTGTCCATGCCCTCGAGGGAGAGCAGGTCTTCGGCCGGATGGGCGTCTGCCAGTTTTTCTTCGGTAGCGATGGCCTTGGTCAACAAACGGTCCTTGGCTCGAGCGCGGAGCTCATTGACGATTTCTTCGTCAAAGCCATCGATGTTGAGCATTTCTTCCAACGGTACGTAGGCAATTTCTTCGAGGTTGGTGAAGCCTTCGTCGACCAGCACTTGTGCCAGTTCTTCGTCGACTTCCAGTTCCTCGACAAAATTACGCAGGATGTCGCCGGTTTCAGCCTGTTGCTTGGCCTGGATGTCCGATTCGGTCATCACGTTCAGGGTCCAGCCGGTCAGCTGGCTGGCCAGACGAACGTTCTGGCCGCCACGACCGATGGCCTGGGCCAGGTTGTCGGCACCAACGGCGATATCCATCGCATGGGCGTCTTCGTCAACGATGATCGCGGCAACCTCTGCCGGCGACATGGCGTTGATGACGAACTGCGCCGGGTTCTCGTCCCACAGGACGATATCCACACGCTCGCCACCCAGCTCGCCGGATACGGCCTGGACGCGCGAACCACGCATGCCGATACAGGCACCTTGTGGGTCGATGCGCTTGTCCTTGGAGCGGACGGCGATCTTGGCACGCGATCCCGGATCACGGGAGGCGGCCATGACTTCGATGAGGCCTTCGGCGATTTCCGGCACTTCGATGGTGAACAGCTCGATCAGCATCTGTGGCGCGGTGCGCGACAGGATCAGCTGCGGGCCGCGGTTCTCGGTGCGGATTTCCTTGAGCAGTGCACGCAGGCGCACACCGACCCGGAAGGTCTCACGGGGGATGATGTCTTCACGGGCCAGCAGCGCTTCGGCGTTGTTGCCCAGGTCGACGATGACGTTGTCGCGGGTGACCTTCTTCACGGTACCGGAGATGATCTCGCCCACGCGCTCGCGGTAGGCATCGACCACTTGGGCGCGCTCAGCTTCGCGAACCTTCTGCACGATGACTTGCTTGGCGGTTTGCGCAGCGATGCGGCCGAACTCGATCGACTCGATCTTCTCTTCGATCACGTCACCGATCTTGGCGTCCGGGTGCGTTTCGTGGATCTTGCTCAACCAGGTCTCGATCGCCGGATCGTCCAGGTCGTTTTCGTCGACCACGGTCCAACGACGGAAGGTCTCGTAGTTACCGGTGTGGCGGTTGATTTCCACACGCAGGTCGACTTCGTCCTCAAAACGTTTTTTGGTTGCAGTGGCCAGAGCCACTTCCAGCGCCTCGAAAATAACGCCGGGCGGTACACCCTTTTCGTTGGATACCGATTCAACAACCAGCAGTACTTCTTTGCTCATCGTACGCCTCGCCTTGCGCAAGCCATTGGGCCCGTAAGTTCCGCCGGGCCCGGCACGTCTCAGTCAAAACTGGGAATAATATTGGCCTTGTCGATCGAGTCGATCGGCAGCAGGAATTCATGGTTATCCACCTGGACCACCACATCCTGCTCCTCCACACCGCGGAGAAGGCCCTGGAAGTTACGACGACCCTCGAAGGGCGTACGCAGCTTGATCTTCACTTGCTCGCCGGCATGCGAGGCAAACTGTTCCAGAGTGAACAGCGGGCGATCCATGCCTGGAGAGGAAACCTCGAGGGTGTATTCACTGCTGATCGGGTCTTCCACATCCAGGATGGCACTGGCCTGACGGCTGACCGCTTCGCAGTCCTCCACCAGAATGCCGCCTTCCTTGTCGATGTAGATACGCAGTACCGAGTGCTTACCTTGGGAGACGTATTCGATCCCCCAGCACTGATAGCCCAGCCCCTCGACCACTGGGGCCAACAAGGCCTGCAACTGTTCTAGCTTGCTCGACACCTGAACCCCCTCGTGCATGCTGTGCAAATAAAAAATGGGCGAAGCGCCCATCCCTGAAAGCGCCGTTGGACAACGACGCCGAAAACTGTTGGCTAGCAAAAAGCCCCTGAAAAGGGGCTCCGCTGAAGCTGGTTGCGGGGGCTGGATTTGAACCAACGACCTTCGGGTTATGAGCCCGACGAGCTACCAAGCTGCTCCACCCCGCGACAAAGCTGGGGCGAAAGTATAAGACCGAACCCCCTTGAGGGTCAATCCAACCTCCACCTACAAGAAAGCCCGCTAAAGCGGGCTCTCTTGCTTCAATTGGTACCGAGAAGGGGACTCGAACCCCTACACCCTATGGGCACAACCACCTCAAGGTTGCGTGTCTACCAATTCCACCACCTCGGCAATACTACTTTTGAAACCCGTTACTGCTGCTCTTTGGTCGGAGGAGGTACGTCACCAGAGTTGGTGGTTTCGCTCTTCTGCTGCTGGAGCACCGGTACATCATCATTTGCTGCCGGCTTTTGCTCTTTGACTTCCAGCACTGCTGGATCTGGCAGACCAGCCTGAGTCAGCTGGTGAGCCTGCTGCTTGGCGAAGTATCCTAACCCAAGTGCAGTCAAAAAGAAAGTGGCGGCAAGTATAGCAGTAACTTTACTCAAAAAGGTAGCGGAACCTTGGCTTCCGAACACAGTATTTGAAGCACCTGCGCCGAAAGATGCACCTGCTTCCGCACCTTTACCCTGTTGCAGCAGCACCATTACAACCAGTGCCAATGCCGCCAACAGATGAAAAACAACTACGACTGTTTCCAGCATTGTTCAGTTTCCTGCGGCGCGACAAATTGCACCGAATTCGTCTGCATTCAGGGACGCTCCACCAATGAGCCCCCCATCGATATCCGGCATGCCGAACAGTTCGGCCGCATTGGCCGCCTTCACGCTGCCGCCGTAGAGAAGCTGCACCTTAGCTGCAACTTCGGCGTCCTTCGCCGCCAACTGCTCACGGATGGCTGCATGCACATCCTGGGCTTGCTGTGGCGAGGCCGTCAAACCAGTACCGATGGCCCATACAGGCTCATAGGCAATTACTGCATTGGCAAAAGCCTTGATACCGAACGCATCGATAACACTGCTTAGTTGACGCCCTACAACTTCGAGCGTCTTGCCTGCCTCGCGCTCTTCGAGAGTTTCCCCTACGCAGAGCACTGGCGTCAAACCAATTTGTTGAGCGGCTGCAAACTTGCGATTCAGCACTTCGTCACTTTCACCGATAATTTGGCGACGTTCGGAATGGCCGATCAAGACCAACTTGCAACTTGCTTCAACCAACTGACTCGGTGCAACTTCGCCGGTCAGCGCGCCCTGTTCGGGCTGTACTGCAGAATTCTGTGCTCCAACGATGATCCCTGTACCTTTGAGCCCATCAACAACTTCATTGATGAACAAGGTGGGCGGAAACACCGCAACTTCGATACCGCTGGGCACGAGCATATTGCTCAAGCCCTGAGTCAGCTCAGCGACGCTGGCGCGGGTACCGTGCATCTTCCAGTTACCAGCTACCATGGGGCGACGCATGCTTTACCTCGTCGGTCAAAGTGGGCGCAGATCTTACCCAACCCGATCTGCGCTGGCAAGCCTCTTCAGGCACAAACTTCGGCAACCAGCTTGGCCAGGGCTTCGGCATGGCCACGCACCTGGTTTTCGTCGTCGCCTTCGACCATCACGCGCACCAGTGGCTCGGTGCCGGACTTGCGCAGCAGAACGCGGCCCCGGCCGGCCATGTCTTCGGTCGCCTTGTCGCTTGCCGCCTTCACCAACGGGTTGTTCAACGGGTCGCTCTTGCCTGCTTCGAAGCGCACATTGATCAACACCTGAGGGCATTTGCGCACGCCCTGGCGCGCATGGGCAAGGGTCTCGCCGCGGCGCTTGAGGGCCATCAGCACCTGCAGCGCGGCGATGATCGCATCCCCGGTGGTGGTGTGGTTGCAGCACACGACGTGCCCGGAGTTTTCACCGCCAAGCAGCCACTCACGCTCAAGCAGCTCGGCCATGACATAGCGGTCACCGACTTTCGCCCGCACGAACGGAATATCCAGCTCCTTGAACGCCAGCTCAAGGCCCAGGTTGCTCATCAAGGTGCCCACCACGCCGCCTTGCAGCTTGCCGCGCTCGTGCAGGTCGCGGCCGATGATGTACAGCAACTCGTCACCGTCGACGATGGCGCCGGTGTGATCGACCATCAGTACCCGGTCGCCATCGCCATCGAAGGCGATACCCAGGTCGGCATGCCCAACCAGCACGGCAGCCTGCAACGACTCGATATGGGTCGAACCACAACCCTCGTTGATGTTCAGGCCGTCCGGCGCGGCATGCAGCACCGTCACTTCGGCACCCAGCTCACGGAACACGCTGGGGGCCACTTTGTAGGTGGCGCCATGGGCGCAATCCACGACGATCTTGAGCCCTTCGAAGTTGGTACTGGTAGGCACGCTGCTCTTGCAGAACTCGATGTAGCGGCCCGCCGCATCGTTGATGCGCGAGACCTTGCCCAGCTTGCCCGACTCGACGACGGTCATCGGCTGGTCGAGCAACTCCTCGATCATCAGTTCGACTTCGTCCGGCAGCTTGGTGCCGTTGCCGGAGAAGAACTTGATGCCATTATCGTCGTGCGGGTTGTGCGACGCACTGATGACAATGCCGGCTTCGGCGTGGAAGGTGCGGGTCAGGTAGGCGATAGCCGGGGTCGGCATCGGCCCGAGCAGCATCACGTCAGCGCCGGCGGCAGACAGGCCGGCCTCGAGCGCCGACTCGAACATGTAGCCGGAGATACGGGTGTCCTTGCCGACCAGCACACGGCAGTGGCCCTGCTTGCGAAAGGCCATGCCCGCAGCCCAGCCGAGTTTCAGCATGAAGTCCGGGGTGATGGGGAACTGGCCAACGCGACCACGGATACCATCGGTACCAAAGTATTTTCTGCTCATAGGGACTCCAATCTTTTTATTCGGCGCTCTGCACGGCGGCGATCATGCGCACTACATCGACCGTTTCAGCGACATCATGAACGCGCAGGATGCTCGCGCCCTTGGTCATGGCCAATGCCGCCAGCGCCAGGCTGCCGTAGAGCCGCTCACCTACCGGACGATCCAGCGTGAGGCCAATCATGCTCTTGCGCGAGACGCCCACCAATAGCGGCCGCCCAAGGCGGTAAAGCGCTTCCATGTGTTTGAACAGGCTCAGGTTGTGCTCAAGGGTCTTGGCAAACCCGAACCCGGGGTCGAGGACGATACGATCGGCATCGATGCCGACCGCCGCACAGGCCGCCATGCGCTGCTCAAGATAGCGCGCGACATCGGCGGTCACATCCTCGTATTGCGGATTGTCCTGCATGTTGCCCGGCTCGCCGCGCATGTGCATCAGGCACACCGGCAGCCCTGTAGCGGCGGCTGCATCAAGCGCACCGTCGCGCTCAAGGGCGCGCACGTCGTTGATCAGGCCGGCGCCGACGCGAGCCGACTCGCGCATGACTGCGGGCGTCGAGGTATCCACGGAGATGATCACATCGAGCCGACTGCTGATCGCTTCGACGATGGGCGCGACGCGCTCCAGCTCCTCGAGGGGCGAAACCGCCCGGGCACCGGGACGAGTGGACTCGCCGCCGACATCGACCAGGGTCGCGCCGGCGGCCACCATTGCCTCGGCATGACGCAGCGCTGCGTCGCGCTGGCTGAAGCGCCCGCCGTCAGAGAAGGAATCGGGGGTGATATTGAGGATACCCATGACATGGGTACGGGACAAATCAAGAACCCGGTTGCCGCAAGGCAACCGGGCTGGGTACTGCTGTGAACTCATAGCTACCCTTAGTGCTGAGCCGCTGGGCCGCCGATCGGCGACTCCGGACGATCACCCTGGGAGGCCTGGTTGCCGGAAGTGCCGGCATCGTTGTCCCAGTCACGCGGTTCACGCGGGGTGCGACCGGCCATGATGTCGTCGATCTGGTCGGCATCGATGGTTTCGTACTTCATCAAGGCTTCGGCCATGGCGTCGAGCTTGTCACGGTTGTCGGTGAGGATCTGCTTGGCCGTGGCGTAGCACTGGTCGATGATGCTGCGAACTTCCGAGTCGATCAGCTTGGCAGTCTCGCCCGACACGCTGGCGTGCTGGCTGCCGGCGCTGCGACCGAGGAATACTTCGCCCTCTTCTTCCGCGTACATCAGCGGCCCGAGTTTCTCGGACAGGCCCCACTTGGTGACCATGTTCCGTGCAATCTGGCTGGCACGCATGATGTCGTTGGAGGCACCGGTGGTGACGCCATCGAAGCCCAAGGTCATTTCTTCGGCGATACGGCCACCATACAGCGAGCAGATCTGGCTGATCAGCGCGCGCTTGGACAGGCTGTAGCGGTCCTCTTCCGGCAGGAACATGGTCACACCCAGCGCGCGACCACGCGGGATGATCGACACCTTGTAGACCGGATCATGCTCAGGCACAACGCGACCCACAATGGCGTGACCGGCTTCGTGATAAGCGGTGTTCTGCTTCTCTTTCTCGGACATGACCATGGTCTTGCGCTCGGCACCCATCATGATCTTGTCCTTGGCCAGCTCGAACTCCTTCATCTCGACCACGCGCTTGCTGGCGCGGGCGGCGAACAGCGACGCCTCGTTGACCAGGTTGGCAAGGTCCGCACCGGAGAAGCCAGGGGTACCACGAGCGATGACCGCCGCGTTGACGTTCTCGCCAATCGGGACCTTGCGCATGTGGACCTTGAGGATCTGCTCACGACCACGGATGTCTGGCAGGCCGACCACCACCTGACGGTCGAAGCGGCCTGGGCGCAGCAACGCCGGGTCGAGTACGTCTGGACGGTTGGTGGCGGCAATGACGATGATGCCATCGTTCATCTCGAAGCCATCCATCTCGACCAGCAGCTGGTTGAGGGTCTGCTCACGCTCGTCGTGACCGCCGCCCATGCCGGCGCCACGGTGGCGACCGACGGCGTCGATTTCGTCGATGAAGATGATGCAAGGGGCGTGCTTCTTCGCCTGCTCGAACATATCGCGCACACGGCTGGCACCGACACCGACGAACATTTCCACGAAGTCGGAACCGGAGATGGTGAAGAACGGCACCTTGGCTTCGCCAGCAATGGCCTTGGCCAGCAGGGTCTTACCGGTACCGGGCGGGCCGACCATCAGCACGCCACGCGGGATGCGGCCACCCAGGCGCTGGAACTTGCCCGGGTCGCGCAGGAACTCGACCAGCTCGCCCACCTCTTCCTTGGCCTCGTCGCAACCCGCGACGTCAGCCAGCGTGGTCTTGACCTGGTCTTCGGAGAGCAGGCGCGCCTTGCTTTTGCCAAAGCTCATCGGGCCGCCTTTACCGCCGGCACCGCCCTGCATCTGGCGCATGAAGAACATGAACACGGCGATGATCACCAGGATCGGGAAGCTGGCCACCAGCAATTGAGTCCAGATGCTCTGCTGCTCGGGCTGCTTGCCTTCGACGGTCACGTGGTTGTCGACCAGGTCGCCGATCAGGCCATTGTCGGTGATGGCCGGGCGCACGGTCTTGAAGTTGTCGCCGTCGGTGCGCTTGCCGGTAATGATGTAGCCGTCGACGGTCACGCGCTCGACCTTGCCATCCTTGACCTGCTGGATGAAGTCGGAATAGTTGAGGGTCTGCGGCTCGTTAGGGCTGGAGAAGTTGTTCATCACCGTCACCAGGACGGCGGCGATGATCAACCACAGGATCAGATTCTTTGCCATGTCGTTCAATTCGCTACCCTCTGAGGCCGGCGCACGACGCAGCCGTGCCTCGCATGATATTCATCGCCCTAACTTACTACATTACCTACGCAACCGCAGGCACCGTCTGTAACCCTTTGTGAAAGCTAGACTACACGAAGTTCGGACGATCCAGACGGGGCAGCTGATTGGAATTAACTATCGGCCACCCCGCAGCACGCCTTTCATGCCCCTTTGAAACCCTTGCCCAACAGGTACTGTTCGCGGGAGCGGTCCCGCGAGGACGATGGCTTGCGCATTTGCACCTTGTCGAACTTGCTGCGCACGTCCTTCAGGTACATGTCGAAACCTTCGCCCTGGAAGATCTTGATCAGGAAATCCCCGCCCGGCTTGAGCACGCGGGTTGCCAGATCCAGGGCCAGCTCACAGAGGAACATGGCGCGCGGCATGTCCACCGCGGGCGTACCACTCATATTGGGGGCCATATCGGAAATCACAAGGTCTACGTGCGAATCGCCGACCGCTTGCAGGATTTGCTGCAGCACTTCGTCCTGGGTGAAGTCGCCCTGAATGAAGGTCACGTCCGGGATCGAGTCCATTTCCAGGATGTCCGAGGCGATCAGCCGCCCTTGGCCACCAATCAGACGACTGGTCACCTGGGACCAGCCACCTGGCGCTGCGCCGAGGTCGATCACGCTCATGCCGGGGCGAATCAGGCGGTCTTTCTCCTGGATCTCCAGCAGTTTGTAGCTCGCACGCGAGCGGTAGCCATCCTTCTGCGCCTGCTTCACAAAAGGATCGTTGAAATGCTCTCGCAGCCAGTTTGCGCTGCTTTTGGAACGTTGTACCACGGGGCACCTCGATGATATGCGTCGTGTTTGACTGGGCGGAGCCAGGGGCCCTCGGGTAAAATGCCCGTCAATTTTACAGAATCAGACGAAAAGGGTCAGATTATGCCGCTCAATAACGAGCAGAAGAAGCAATACAAGTCCATTGGTCATGACCTTAAGCCGGTCCTGATCGTTGCTGGCAACGGTGTGAACGAAGGCGTCGCCGCCGAACTGGAGCGCGCCCTGGCCGATCACGAGCTGATCAAGGTCGAAATCCGTTCGGAAGACCGTGAAGAGCGCGCCGCCGCGATCGCCGAACTGTGCAAGGTCGGCCGCGCGGAGCTGGTGCAGACCATCGGCAAGAAAGCGCTGATCTATCGCAAGAACCCACAGCCGAACAAGCAGCTGTCCAACATCCACCGTTACAAGTAACGGCGTGGACGGGGCTGCCACGCGGCCCCTGTGGGAGCCGGCTTGCCGGCGATCACCGGCATAGCCGGTGCCAGGCACCGCAGCGCCTTCATCGCCGGCAAGCCGGCTCCCACAAGTATTGGGTCAGTGGCGCGCTGAACGCGCCCTGACGGGCACCGGTTGGGCCACCAGCACGATGCCGGAAAAACCCAGCACCAAAAAGCAGAACATCTGCCAGCGTTCGCCCACGGAAATACCGTAGCGCAGCGTGTAGTAGCTGATACAGGCAGCAAAGCCGAGCAGCAACATCTGCCCACGGAACTGCCGCCACCAGGCCGCCAGGCCGTCCACCCTCGCCAATACCGCCAGCTGGGTCAACAGCCCGAGCAACGCCACGCCGATCAACCAGCGGTCGATCTGCCCGGCCACATCATGCACCAGCAGCGGCGCAAGGCCGCTGACCTTGAGCGCCGGCACCAGCCCCACATGGAACACCCACAGGCCACCGACCCAGAATACCTGGGCCAGTTGCCAGAGGATCCCCTCGAGGGATGGCGCCCGCAGGCGCCGGTCAGATGTGCTTGACTTCGACAATCTCGTACTCGACCGTGCCGCTTGGCGTCTTGACGACGACGATGTCACCTTCTTCCTTGCCGATGATGGCACGGGCAATCGGCGCACCCGCCGAGAGCTTGCCCTTCTTGATGTCGGCTTCATCCTCGCCAACGATCTGGTAGGTCACCTGATCGCCCGTCTCGGTGTTTTCCAGGTCCACGGTGGTCCCGAAAATCACCTTGCCGGTGTGGGCGATGGTGGTGACGTCGATCACCACCGAGTTCTGCAGGCGGCCTTCGATATCGCGGATACGCGCCTCGACCATGCCCTGCTCTTCGCGGGCGGCATGGTATTCGGCGTTTTCCTTGAGGTCACCCAGCTCGCGGGCTTCACCGATCGCCTGGCTCAGGCGCGGGCGCTCGGTCTTGCTCAGGAACAGGTGCTCCTCTTCCAGGGCGCGAGCGCCCTGGACGGTCATCGGGTACTTGGTAATGCTCATGCTTTGAGTCCTGCATGCAGATCCTGCAAGCGACGAACGGTCTTTTCAGGGCCGAATTTCAGCGCTTCGCAGATGGCTTCACCGGCCGCAATGGTCGTGGTGCAGTAAATCTTGTGCTGCAGCGCATTGCGGCGAATCGAATACGAGTCGGCGATCGACTGACGGCCTTCAGTGGTGTTGATGATCAGCGACACTTCGTCGTTCTTGATCATGTCGACCACGTGCGGGCGACCCTCGGTCACCTTGTTAACGCGACGCACCTTCAGGCCAGCGGCCTCGATGATCTTCGCGGTGCCGGCAGTGGCCACCACTTCGAAGCCCAGGGCGATCAGGTCGCGGGCAACGCCAGCCACTTGCGGCTTGTCGTCGTCACGCACGCTGATGAACGCGGTACCGCCGGTCGGCAGCACTTCGCTGGCGCCCATCTGGGCCTTGGCGAAGGCTTCGCCGAAGCTATCACCGACGCCCATCACTTCACCAGTGGACTTCATCTCTGGGCCGAGGATCGGGTCGACGCCTGGGAACTTGGCGAACGGGAAGACGGCTTCCTTGACGCTGTAGAAGTTCGGGATGATTTCCTGGGTGAAGCCCAGCTCTTTCAGGGTTTTGCCGGCCATGACGCGGGCAGCGATCATCGCCAGCGAGGTGCCGATGCACTTGGACACGAACGGTACGGTACGCGAAGCGCGCGGGTTGACCTCGATCACGTAGATCTTGTCGCCCTGCAGGGCCAGCTGCACGTTCATCAGGCCAACCACGCCCAGCTCCAGGGCCATCTTCTTGACCTGGTCGCGAACCTGGTCCTGTACGTCCTGGCTCAGCGAGTACGGTGGCAGCGAGCACGCCGAGTCACCGGAGTGAACGCCGGCCTGCTCGATGTGCTGCATGATGGCGCCGATTACCACGTCGGTGCCGTCGCACACCGCATCCACGTCCATCTCGATGGCGCAGTTGAGGAAGTGGTCGAGCAGTACCGGGCTGTCGTTGGACACCTGCACCGCTTCACGCAGGTAGCGCTTGAGCTCGTCCAGCTCGTAGACGATCTCCATGGCGCGGCCACCCAGTACGTAGGACGGGCGCACCACCAGCGGGTAGCCGATACCACCGGCTGCCTTGATGGCTTCGTCTTCGCTGCGCACGGTGGCGTTTGGCGGCTGCAGCAGGTTCAGGCGCTGAACCATCTGCTGGAAGCGCTCGCGGTCTTCGGCGCGGTCGATGGCGTCCGGGCTGGTACCGATGATCGGTACGCCGGCTTCTTCCAGGGCGCGGGCCAGTTTCAGCGGGGTCTGGCCGCCGTAGTGGACGATGACGCCCTTCGGCTTCTCGACGCGGCAGACTTCCAGCACGTCTTCCAGGGTCAGCGGCTCGAAGTACAGGCGGTCGGAAGTGTCGTAGTCGGTGGAGACGGTTTCCGGGTTGCAGTTGACCATGATGGTCTCGTAACCGTCTTCACGCAGGGCCAGTGCCGCGTGTACGCAGCAGTAGTCGAACTCGATGCCCTGGCCGATACGGTTAGGGCCACCGCCGAGGATCATGATCTTGTCGCGGGTCGACGGGTTGGCCTCGCACTCTTCCTCATAGGTCGAGTACAGGTAGGCGGTGTCGGTGGCGAACTCGGCGGCGCAGGTGTCGACGCGCTTGTACACCGGGAACACTTCCAGCTTGTGGCGGTGACGACGCAGGTTCTTGTCGGTGATACCGAGCAGAACGGCCAGGCGCTGGTCGGAGAAGCCCTTGCGCTTGAGGCGCAGCATCATGGCCTTGTCGATGGCCGACAGGGCCAGGGTCTTGACCTTCTCTTCTTCCTTGATCAGATCTTCCATCTGCACCAGGAACCACATGTCGATGCCGGTCAGCGCGAAGATTTCTTCACAGCTCATGCCCGAACGCATGGCGTCGGCCACGTACCAGATACGCTCGGCGCCCGGCACGGTCAGCTCGCGCTTGAGGATGCTGGCAGCCTCAGGGCTGGCCAGGTCGACTTTCGGGTCGAGGCCGCAGGCGCCGACCTCCAGGCCGCGCAGGGCTTTCTGCAGGGATTCCTGGAAGGTACGGCCGATGGCCATGACTTCACCCACGGATTTCATCTGGGTGGTCAGGCGGGCGTCGGCTTTCGGGAACTTCTCGAAGGCGAAGCGCGGCAGCTTGGTGACGACGTAGTCGATCGACGGCTCGAACGACGCCGGGGTACGGCCGCCGGTGATGTCGTTCTGCAGCTCGTCGAGGGTGTAACCGATGGCCAGCTTGGCGGCGATCTTGGCGATCGGGAAGCCGGTAGCTTTCGAAGCCAGGGCCGAGGAACGCGATACGCGCGGGTTCATCTCGATCACGACCATGCGGCCAGTGTTCGGGCAGATACCGAACTGCACGTTGGAACCGCCAGTCTCGACGCCGATCTCACGCAGCACCGCCAGCGAGGCGTTGCGCATGATCTGGTATTCCTTGTCGGTCAGGGTCTGTGCCGGCGCCACGGTGATGGAGTCACCGGTGTGCACGCCCATCGGGTCGAAGTTCTCGATCGAGCAGACGATGATGCAGTTGTCCTTCTTGTCGCGGACCACCTCCATCTCGTATTCCTTCCAGCCGATCAGCGATTCGTCGATCAGCAGCTCTTTGGTCGGCGACAGGTCCAGACCACGGGTGCAGATTTCTTCGAATTCTTCACGGTTGTAGGCGATACCACCGCCGGTGCCACCCATGGTGAAGGACGGGCGGATGATGCACGGGAAGCCGAGCTTCTCGAGCACCGCGTTGGCCTCTTCCATGCTGTGGGCGATACCGGAGCGCGGGCACTCCAGGCCGATGTCTTTCATGGCCTTGTCGAAGCGCGAACGGTCCTCTGCCTTGTCGATGGTGTCGGCGTTGGCACCGATCATCTCCACGCCGAACTTCTCCAGAACGCCGTGGCGCTCCAGGTCCAGGGCGCAGTTCAGTGCAGTCTGGCCACCCATGGTTGGCAGGACGGCGTCCGGGCGCTCTTTCTCGATGATCTTGGCCACCGACTGCCACTTGATCGGCTCGATGTAGGTGGCGTCGGCCATGGCCGGGTCGGTCATGATGGTGGCTGGGTTGGAGTTCACCAGGATGACGCGGAAACCTTCCTCGCGCAGGGCTTTACAGGCCTGGGCGCCGGAGTAGTCGAATTCGCAGGCCTGGCCGATCACGATCGGGCCAGCGCCGAGAATCAGGATGCTTTTGATGTCTGTACGTTTTGGCATGGTTGTCACTCAAATCCGGGGTCAGTCGGCAAGCCGCTTTGAACAATCTGGGTCAGGCGCTTCCGGGCGCGGCACTTGCCGGCCCGGGGCCTTGAAGCAGGATGCTCAGCGGCGCTTGGCCATGGCATCGGTGAAACGATCGAACAGTGGCGCGACGTCGGTCGGGCCTGGGCTCGCTTCAGGGTGGCCCTGGAAGCTGAACGCGCACTTGTCGGTACGCTCGATACCCTGCAGGGTGCCGTCGAACAGCGACTTGTGGATGGCGCGGACGTTGCCCGGCAGAGTGGCTTCGTCAACGGCGAAACCGTGGTTCTGGCTGGTGATCATGACCACGCCGGTATCCAGGTCCTGGACCGGGTGGTTGGCACCGTGGTGGCCGTGGCCCATCTTCACGGTCTTGGCGCCGGAGGCCAGGGCCAGCAGCTGGTGGCCGAGGCAGATGCCGAACACCGGGATCTCGGTGTCGAGGATCTCTTTGATCGCCTGGATGGCGTAGTCGCACGGCTCGGGATCGCCAGGGCCGTTGGACAGGAACACGCCATCGGGGTTGAGCGCGAGCACTTCGCTGGCCGGGGTCTGTGCCGGCACCACGGTCACGCGGCAGCCGCGGGCAACCAGCATGCGCAGGATGTTCAGCTTGACGCCGTAGTCGAAGGCGACCACGTGGTACGGCAGGTCAGCGGCTTCGATAGTCGGGTGGCTGTCGGTTTTCAGCTCCCACACGCTGGAGCGCCACTCGTAGCGCTCCTTGGTGGAAACGACCTTGGCCAGGTCCATGCCCTTGAGGCCCGGGAAGCCACGGGCGGCGGCGATGGCGGCTTCTTCGCTGATGTTGTCACCGGCGAGGATGCAGCCGTTCTGAGCGCCCTTTTCGCGCAGGATACGGGTCAGGCGACGGGTGTCGATGCCAGCGATGGCGACGACATTGTTGGCCTTGAGGTAGTCAGGCAGCGACTGGGTGTTACGCCAGTTGCTGGCCAGCAGCGGCAGGTCACGGATGACCAGGCCGGCGGACCAGACGCGGTTCGACTCGGCGTCTTCCGGCGTGGTGCCGGTGTTGCCGATGTGCGGGTAGGTCAGGGTAACGATTTGCTGGGCGTAGGAAGGGTCTGTAAGGATTTCCTGGTAGCCGGTCATAGCAGTGTTGAACACCACCTCACCAACGGTCTGACCGTCGGCACCGATGGCTTCACCGCGAAAAATACTGCCGTCGGCAAGGGCGAGTATGGCTGGCTTTGTCAAGAAGACCTCCCGTAGTTCAAGCATGAAAGGGCGATCGCAGGTTGCAAAAAAGCGGAGTGACGTATGGACACGTCACCCCGCTTTCATGTGCTGAATTCAATTCGCTGCGCGCTTTTAGTGGACACACTAAAGCTGTAGCTTACAGAAAAGTGCGTTTTGGGTCTACCGCAGATGTGCCTCTAAAACACATGGATGCGACAGAGGGGCTTTTTTGCAGCAACCCTATCGCCGGCAAGCCGGCTGCCACAGGGAAACGCGCAATCCTGTGGGAGCCGGCTTGCCGGCGATAGGGCCTCAATGCTCAACGCAGCTCGAGCACGTCCTGCATGTCGTACAGCCCAGGCTCACGCCCATCCAGCCACAGCGCGGCACGCACCGCACCCTTGGCGAAGGTCATGCGGCTCGACGCCTTGTGGGTGATTTCCAGGCGCTCGCCTTCGGCAGCGAACAGCACGGTGTGATCACCCACCACATCGCCAGCACGCACGGTGGCAAAACCGATGGTCTTGCGATCCCGAGCACCGGTCTGGCCTTCACGGCCATACACCGCCACTTCCTGCAGGTCACGCCCCAGCGCATTGGCAACCACTTCACCCATGCGCAGCGCGGTACCCGAAGGCGCATCGACCTTGTGCCGGTGGTGGGCCTCGATGATCTCGATATCGACGTCATCACCCAGCACCCGGGCGGCCATGTCCAACAGTTTGAGGCTCAGGTTGACACCCACGCTGAAGTTGGCGGCGAAGACGATCGGGATTTCCTTGCCCGCCTCGGCCAGCTGCTCTTTCTCTTCCGGCGTGAAGCCGGTGGTGCCGATGACCATGGCCTTGCCCGCCTTGCGGCAGAACGCCAGGTTCTTCAGAGTCACCGAAGGGTGGGTGAAATCGATCAGCACATCGAACTCGTCGACCACCTTGGCCAGGTCGTCGCAGATTGTCACGCCGATCCGGCCCAGGGCCGCCAGCTCACCGGCATCAGCCCCGACCAGCGAGCTGTCGGGGCGATCGATCGCCGCTGTCAGGCCTGCCTGTGGCGCCTGTTGCTGCACAGCCTCGACGAGGGTCTTGCCCATCCGCCCTGCCGCGCCCATCACTGCAATACGTCGCATAGCCTGTTCCTTCTCAGAGATCGCCGAAGAAGCGCTTCACGCCTTCGAACCAGCCACTGGCCTTGGGCGAGTGGGAGCTGTCGCCCTCGAGCGAATCACGCAGCTCTTCGAGCAGCTCGCGCTGGCGACGGCTGAGGTTGACCGGGGTTTCCACCGCCACCCGGCACAGCAGGTCGCCCGCTGCACCACCACGCACCGGCGCCACGCCCTTGCCGCGCAGGCGGAACTGCTTGCCGGTCTGGGTGCCTTCCGGGATTTTCAGCTTCACGCGGCCATCCAGGGTCGGCACTTCCAGCTCGCCACCCAGGGCGGCGTCGGTGTAGCTGATCGGCACTTCGCAGTACAGGTGCTTGCCGTCGCGCTGGAAGATCCCGTGCTCACGCACATTGATCACCACGTACAGGTCGCCGGTCGGGCCACCATGTGCGCCCGCCTCGCCTTCGCCCGACAGGCGAATGCGGTCGCCGGTATCGACGCCAGCCGGCACCTTGACCGACAGGGTCTTGTATTCCTCGACACGGCCTTCGCCATGGCAGGAGTTGCACGGGTCGGTGATGATCTTGCCCTGGCCATGGCAGCGCGGGCAGGTCTGCTGCACCGAGAAGAAGCCCTGCTGCATGCGCACCTGGCCGATACCGCCACAGGTCGGGCAGGTCGACGGGGTCGAGCCCTTCTTGGCACCCGAACCGTCGCACGGCGCGCAGTTGACCAGGGTAGGCACACGAATGCTGACCGTGGTGCCACGCACCGCTTCTTCAAGGTTCAGTTCGAGGGTGTAGCGCAGGTCGCTGCCGCGCTGAGCGCCGCCACGCGAGCCGCCGCGGCCGCCGCCGCCAAAGAAGTCACTGAAGACATCACCGAAGATGTCGGAGAAGTTGGCGCCGCCAAAGCCCGCGCCACCGCCCCCCATGCTCGGGTCGACGCCGGCGTGGCCGTACTGGTCGAACGCCGCGCGCTTGCTGGCATCGGACAGTACTTCGTAGGCCTCGTTGGCCTCCTTGAACTTGTCTTCCGACTCTTTATCGCCTGGGTTGCGGTCCGGGTGGTACTTCATCGCCAGGCGGCGATAGGCCTTCTTGAGGTCAGCTTCGCTGGCGCCTCGCTCGACACCCAGGACCTCATAAAAATCACGCTTTGCCATAGGTCATTTGCACTCTTGGGGGCGTTCGGCACACGGTGCGCAATCATTGCGTCGTGCCGTCAGCACCTGCCGCCATACGCCAATGCGCCCAGACAGATGCTGTAAATAATTCTCGTGTTCCAGACACGCCAACGCGGGAGCAAGCCCCCGCGCGGCGACATCCTACCAGTTCACCGACCTATGCCGGTGAACGGGTCGACAACATGCAACGATTACTTCTTGTCGTCGCCTTTGACTTCTTCGAACTCAGCGTCAACCACGTCATCGTGCTTGGCTTCCGGCTCGGCCTGCTGCTGGGCGCCGCCCTGCGGCTGCTCGGCCTGCTCGGCGTACATCTTCTGGGCAACCGGCGCGGAGACCTTGGACAGTTCCTCGACCTTGGCGTCGATGGCAGCCTTGTCGTCGCCTTTGACGGCGGCTTCCAGGGCAACCACGGCGGCCTCGATGGCGGTCTTCTCTTCGGCAGTGACCTTGTCACCGGCCTCATTGACCATCTTGCGGGTCGAGTGAACCAGCGCGTCGCCCTGGTTACGGGCAGCGGCCAGCTCTTCGAACTTGCGGTCTTCCTCGGCATTGGCCTCGGCGTCACGCACCATTTTCTCGATCTCTTCGTCGGACAGGCCCGAGTTGGCCTTGATCACGATCGACTGAGCCTTGCCAGTAGCCTTGTCCTTGGCGCCGACGTGCAGGATGCCGTTGGCGTCGATGTCGAAGGTCACTTCAATTTGTGGCACGCCGCGTGGTGCTGGCGGAATGTCAGCCAGGTCGAACTTGCCCAGCGACTTGTTCTGCGAAGCTTGCTTGCGCTCGCCCTGCAGCACGTGGATGGTCACAGCGCCCTGGTTGTCGTCGGCGGTCGAGAACACCTGCGACTTCTTGGTCGGGATGGTGGTGTTTTTCTCGATCAGCGCGGTCATCACGCCGCCCATGGTTTCGATACCCAGGGTCAGCGGGCTGACGTCCAGCAGCAGTACGTCTTTCACGTCACCGGCCAGTACGGCGCCCTGGATGGCAGCACCCATGGCCACGGCTTCGTCAGGGTTGACGTCTTTACGCGCTTCTTTACCGAAGAAGTCGGCAACGGCTTTCTGCACCATCGGCATACGGGTCTGGCCACCGACCAGGATCACGTCGTCGATCTTGCTGGCGTCGATGCCGGCGTCTTTCAGGGCGATACGGCATGGCTCGATGGTACGGTTGACCAGGTCTTCGACGAGCGATTCCAGCTTGGCGCGGGAGATCTTCACGTTCAGGTGCTTAGGACCGGTCGCATCTGCAGTGATGTACGGCAGGTTGACGTCGGTCGACTGAGCGGAGGACAGCTCGATCTTGGCCTTTTCAGCAGCTTCCTTCAGACGCTGCAGGGCCAGGGGATCGTTCTTCAGGTCCATGCCGGACTCTTTCTTGAACTCGTCGACGAGGTAGTCGATCAGGCGCATGTCGAAGTCTTCGCCACCCAGGAAGGTGTCGCCGTTGGTGGCCAGTACTTCGAACTGGTGCTCACCGTCGACTTCGGCGATTTCGATCACGGACACGTCGAAGGTACCACCACCCAGGTCATAGACGATGACGGTGTGGTCGCCCTTGCCCTTGTCCATGCCGTAGGCCAGCGCGGCGGCGGTCGGTTCGTTGATGATACGTTTTACGTCCAGGCCAGCGATGCGACCGGCGTCTTTGGTGGCCTGGCGCTGGCTGTCGTTGAAGTAGGCCGGAACGGTGATGACCGCTTCGGTGACTGGCTCGCCGAGGTAGTCTTCGGCGGTCTTCTTCATCTTTTTCAGGACTTCGGCGCTGATCTGCGGCGGAGCCATCTGCTTGTCGGCGGCCTCTACCCAGGCGTCACCGTTGCTGGCCTTGACGATCTTGTAAGGGACCAGCTTGATGTCTTTCTGCACGACATCTTCTTCGAAGCGGCGGCCAATCAGGCGCTTCACCGCGAACAGGGTGTTGTGCGGGTTGGTGACCGCCTGGCGCTTGGCCGACTGGCCAACCAGAATCTCGCCGTCGTTGGCGTAAGCGATGATCGAAGGCGTGGTACGCGCGCCTTCGGCGTTCTCGATGACTTTGGCGGTGCCGTTTTCCAGCACGGAGACGCAGGAGTTGGTGGTCCCCAGGTCGATACCGATGATTTTGCCCATGTTAACTCTCCCGAAACTTGAATTTGGTGGCAGCGACTACTTTGGCCAACTGCGGTAATACTTGAAGGCTTGACACCTAGATGGGGGTGCCCCGACGGATTTCAAGCCTTTTCGTTGATCGACGGCTGCGGGGCGCTCGGCGCCTTGCTGACCACCACCATGGCGGGGCGCAGCAGACGGCCGTTGAGCAGGTAACCCTTCTGGAACACGTTCAGCACGCTGTTCGGCTCGACATCGGCGCTTTCCTGCATGGCCATCGCCTGGTGGTGCTCGGCATTGAATGGCTGGCCGTGCGGGTCGATGGCTTCGAGGTTGTAGCGCTTGAGGGTGTCCTGGAACATCTTCAGGGTCAGCTCGATACCATCGCGCATCGGCTTGATGGTTTCGTCGTCGGCGCTGGACAGCTCCAGGCCACGCTCCAGGCTGTCGATGATCGGCAACAGGTCGCCGGCGAACTTCTCCAGGGCGAACTTGCGGGCCTTGTCGACGTCCTGTTCAGCGCGACGAATGCTGTTCTGCGCTTCTGCAGCAACACGCAGGGACTGATCCTTGGCGGCGGCCAGCTGCTCCTCGAGCTCCAGAACGCGGGCGTCGGCGTTAGCTGCAACGGCCTCTTCGGGGTTCAGGTTCTTTTCATCCAGCTGTTCGTCAGCCATTGGGTATCTCCTCCACAATTTCTGTTGTGCGAGCCACGCTCGCCTTGTCTTGCCGGCTATATGGGGTCGGAAAAACCAGGTTCAAGGGCAGCTCGGGAAATCCACATTCATCAGGCGGGCATTGTCAGACCCACAAAAAGCACTGTATAAATATCCAGACCACACCTTCGGGAGCCGCCCACATGCTGGTGCACCTGTCCATCCACAACTACGCCATCGTCGAACACCTCGACCTCGAACTCGCCCGCGGCATGTCCGTCATCACCGGTGAAACCGGGGCCGGCAAGTCGATCATGCTCGACGCCCTCGGCCTGGCGCTGGGTGACCGCGCCGACAGCGGCGTGGTACGCCCCGGCGCGGACAAGGCGGACATCCTCGCCACCTTCGACCTGGTGGACATCCCCGAAGCCCATGGCTGGCTCGCCGAGCGCGACCTCGAAAGCGACGGCCCCTGCATCCTGCGCCGGGTAATCACCGCCGAAGGCCGCAGCCGCGGCTACATCAATGGCACACCCTGCCCGCTTGGCGACCTCAAGGCCCTGGGCGAGCTGCTGATCGACATCCACAGCCAGCACGAACACCAGTCACTTCTCAAAACCGACACCCACCGCCGCCTGGTGGACGAGTACGCCGGCGCCATCGACCTGGCACGCCAGGTACAGCTTGCGGCCAAGCGCTGGAGCCAGACCCGCCAGGAGCTCGAACGGCTGAGCAACTCCGGCGACGAGCAGCGCGCGCGCCACCAGCTGCTGAGCTACCAGCTCGAAGAACTGGACAACCTCGGGCTCGGCGAAAACGAGCTGGAGCTGCTGGAGCAGGAACACAAGAACCTGACCAACGCCGAGGCACTGTTCGGCATCTGCCGCCAGGTCATCGACCAGTGCAGCGAAAGCGACTCGGGCAACGTACTCAGCGCCCTGACCGTCAGCCTCAACCGCCTCACGGCGGTCAGCAATGCACCCCGGGCCCTGGGCGAGGCGGTCAACCTGATCGCCAGCGCACAAATCCAGGTGGAAGAAGCCGTCGGCGAACTCAACCGCTTCCTCGACAACTTCGATGCCGATCCGCTACGCCTGCAAGCGCTCGAAGAGCGGCTCGACACTATCTATACCCTCGCCCGCAAGCACCGCGTGCACCCCACCGAGCTGCCGCAGTTGCAGCAGCGCCTGATGGAAGAAATCGAAGGGCTGAACGCCAGCGACGAATCGATCGAACGCCTGGGTGAAGAACTGGCAGCATTTGCCCAGCACTATAAAGAGCGGGCTCGCGAACTGAGCGCCCTGCGCGAGCAGGCCGCCAAACAGCTGGCCGAAGCCGTGGAGCAGGAAATCCAGCGCTTGGGCATGCCAGGCGGGCGCTTCTGCATCGCGCTTACCCCCCTCGACAATGGCGACCTCTCACCCCACGGAATGGAGCAGGTCGAGCTGCTGGTCAGCGCGAACCCGGGGCAGCCTCTCAAGGCCCTGGCCAAAGTGGCCTCGGGCGGTGAGCTGTCGCGTATCAGCCTGGCGATCCAGGTGATCACCGCACAGACCTCGCGCATCCCCACGCTGGTGTTCGACGAAGTGGACGTCGGTATCGGCGGCCCCACCGCCGAGATCGTTGGCCAGTTGCTGCGCCGCCTGGGCGAACGCGGCCAGGTGCTGACCGTGACCCATCTGCCCCAGGTGGCGGCCCAGGGGCACCACCACCTGTTCGTGCACAAGGTGCGCAACAGCGACACCACCCACACCGCCGTGGCCAGCCTGGCCAAGCGCGAGCGGGTCGAGGAAGTGGCGCGAATGCTCGGCGGTATCGACCTGACCAAGGAATCCCTGGCCCACGCGCGCAAGATGGTGGTCAGCGGCAAGGCCTGAAGCTTGGCACGACCACCTGTAGGAGCAACTGTCTTGCTCAGTTTCTAAAAAGCCTACGCGATCCCTGTGGGAGCGGGCTTGCCCGCGAACACCGGCGCAGCCGGTGCCAGTCAGCGCGGTGGCTGCTTCGCGGGCAAGTCGCAGCGGCGAACCGCCGCTCCCATAGAGTTTTCAAACTCCCTCAAAAGCACAAAGGCGACCCGAAGGTCGCCTTTGTCGTCAATAACGAGCTAAATCGTTACTTCTTTTTACGCACATAGAGGACCAGATTGTGATCCACCAGCTCGAAGCCGTGCTCGGCAACGATCTCTTTCTGGCGCTTCTCGATTTCGGCATCGAAGAATTCAATGACTTCACCGCTGTCCACGTTGACCATGTGATCGTGGTGCTTGCCATCCGCCAACTCGAACACGGCGTGGCCGCCATCGAAGTTGTGGCGCTCCACCAGGCCCGCCGCTTCGAACTGGGTCAGTACGCGGTACACGGTCGCCAAGCCGACATCCTCACCCGCTTCCATCAGCGCCTTGTAGACATCCTCGGCACTCATGTGACGCTGCTCGGCGGAGTCGAGCATCTGAAGAATCTTGACTCGAGGCAGGGTTACCTTGAGGCCCGCTTTGCGCAATTCGCTATTTTCAACCATGGTCAGCTTTCTCGCCGATGCTGCTTCGCAGCTTCTCTTAATACGGGTATGATCGGGGTTTACGTTGTCCAGCCAAGATAGTGGAAGTCGCCCACCGATGCAAAACACCAAGCTCTTGCTAACCAGCCTCACCCTTGTGGGACTGCTCGCACTCGCCGGTTGCTCGTTTCCCGGGGTTTACAAAATCGACATCCAGCAGGGCAATGTCGTCACGCAAGACATGATAGACCAATTACGCCCGGGAATGACCCGCCGGCAAGTAAGGTTTATCATGGGCAACCCGCTGATCCAGGACACCTTCCACACCAATCGGTGGGACTACCTGTACAGCCTGCAGCCGGGTGGCGGCCAGCGCCAGCAAGAGCGCATGAGCATTTTCTTCAACGACAGCGACCAACTGGTCAGCCTGGCCGGCGACTTCATGCCCGGCGTCAGCCGCGACCAGGAAATCCTCGGTGGCAGCGGCGATACCACGGTCAGCCCGGCGCACCAGCCAAGCCAGCAACCGGAAAAACCGGCCAAGCCAGGCTCGCTGGAAGAGACGCTGCAAAAAGAGATCGACACCATCGAGACCACCCCGGTCCCGACGCCAGCGCCGCTGGAAACCTCGCCGCAATAACCGCAGGCGACAACGAAAAAGCCCGGGCACTGCCCGGGCTTTTTATTGGGCGGCTGCCGACACCTCAGGCATACAGCTGCTTGGCACGCTCGCAGAACGCATCGACCATGGTATTGGCAGCCTGGTTGAACAGCGGCCCCAAGGTCGCCCTCACCAAGGCACCGGCGTAGTCGAACGACAAGTCGAGGCTGATCTTGCAGGCCTTCTCCCCCAGCGGCTTGAACACCCAAAGCCCGTGCAGCTGGGAGAACGGCCCCTCTTCGAGGTTCATCTCGATCGACTGCCCCGGCACCAGCACATTGCTTGTGACGAAATGCTGGCTGATGCCACCCTTGGCCACTTCCAGCCTGGCACGCATGTGCGTGTCGCTGCTTTCGATCACCGTCGAGGCCGAGCACCAAGGCAAGAACGCCGGGTAACTGGCCACATCGTTGACCAGGTCGTAGAGCGCCTGGGCAGGGTAAGGCAGCAGGGCAGAGCGTTGAATATGGGTAGTCATCCAGGCGTCACTTCCAAACGGGGCGGCAGCGCTTCATAGCGCCTCGAAAACGATTCTGTCAGTCAGAACAAGGGCTGCATTGTCCGGGATTCACACAACAGGCTCAAGCGCACCTAAACCCCATAGCCGAGGACGCGGCGACTCCCTATAATGCCGCCCCTATGGCTAAGCAAAAGAAACATCCGACCGGGACCATCGCGCAGAACAAAAAGGCGCGACACGATTACTTCATCGAACACAAGTTCGAGGCCGGGCTGGTCCTGTCCGGTTGGGAAGTAAAGAGCCTGCGGGCCGGCAAGGCGCACCTGACCGACAGCTATGTGCTGCTCAAGGATGGCGAAGCCTGGCTGTTCGGCAGCCACATCACCCCGCTGACCACCGCCAGCACCCACGTCATCGCCGACCCGATCCGCACCCGCAAGCTGCTGCTGAACAAGCGCGAGCTTGAGCGCCTCGAAGCGGCCGTGGCGCAGAAGGGCTACACCTGCGTGGCGATGTCGCTGTACTGGAGCAAGCACCTGATCAAGTGCGAGATCGCGCTCGGCAAGGGCAAGAAGGAGTTCGACAAGCGCGACACCGTGCGCGAACGCGACTCCAACCGCGAGCTGCAGCGCACCATGCGCAACAAGGGCAAGGAAGAGTAAATCTTCTTTAGCCCATAAGGGCCCTTCGCGGGTAAACCCGCTCCCACAGGATTGCACTGATACCCAAGACAGTGAAATCCTGTGGGAGCGGGTTTACCCGCGAAGGGGCCCGCGCGGATTCACCGCCCGCTGCGCCGCTCCGCCCGCGCCACCCGCTGGGCCTCTTCCTGCGCCTCTTCCAGCACCTCCTGCACATACAGAATGTGCCGGCTGGAAACCTCCCGCGCATCCTCCGCACGCCCTTCGACAATCGCTTCGTACAACTCACGGTGCTGCCCGATCAGCATGTCGCGCGTTTCGCTGCGCTGCCGGTACATGCCACCGATATTGGTCACCACGTTGCGCTTGAGCAGGTCGAACAAGCCACGAATGGTGTGCAGCAGCACCGCATTGTGGCTGGCCTCGGCGATGGCCAGGTGGAAGTTTGCATCGGCCGCGCCCTCCTCCGCCCGGCTGACCTCGTCAACCCGGTTGTAGCAATCCTGCAAGGCATCGAAGGCCACCTTCAACCGCTCGCGGTCCGGCCCGGTGGCACGCTGCGCCGCGTAATAGGCACATGACGCCTCCAGGGTGTGGCGAAACTCCAGCAAGTCGTGCTGTGCCTGCGGGCTACCCTCGAGCAGCTTGAGCAGCGGGTCGCTAAAGGTCGAGCCCAGCGACTCGGCCACGTAGTTGCCACCGCCCTGGCGGCTGACCAGCAACCCCTTGGCCACCAGCTTCTGGATCGCCTCGCGCAACGACGGGCGGGACACCCCGAACTGTTCGGCCAGCGCACGCTCGGCCGGCAGCCGCTGCCCCGAGGTCAGCGTGCCTTCCAGAATCATCCCTTCCAACCGATCGACGATGTCGTCGGACAGGCGCCGTTGGCGGACCTGATCAAAAACCATCTACATGCTCTCCACAAACCCCGGCGTGCGGATCCCGGGGGCGCCTATTCTGCGCCTATCCGGCCTGTGCCGACACCCATCAGTCGGCGATTTTAGCCACCCATCAGGCGCCCGCTCATCGGCATCCGACCAAAGTTTTGCACGGGACAAATTGACACACCCGCAATGGCGCTCTTAACCTAGCGACCAGCCATTGTAAATTGGTCTTACCAATTATCCAATGCCAGTGCCTTACCAACAAAAATTAGGGGCCACCCCATATGCAAACCTGGCAACAACTCTATAGCCCGCTTGGTAGTCTTGGTCTGTCCGCACTGGCGGCGGTCATCCCTATCGTGTTCTTCTTCCTTGCCCTCGCCGTGTTCCGCCTCAAAGGCCACGTCGCCGGCAGCATCACCCTCGCGCTGTCGATCCTGGTGGCGATCTTCGCCTTCCAGATGCCTGTCGACATGGCCTTCGCCGCCGCGGGTTATGGCTTCCTCTACGGCCTCTGGCCGATTGCCTGGATCATCGTTGCCGCGGTGTTCCTCTACAAACTCACGGTCAAGAGCGGCCAGTTCGAAGTGATCCGCAGCTCGGTGCTGTCGATCACCGACGACCAGCGCCTGCAAGTGCTGCTGATTGGCTTCTGCTTCGGTGCCTTCCTCGAAGGCGCCGCCGGCTTCGGCGCCCCCGTGGCCATCACCGCCGCGCTGCTGGTAGGCCTGGGCTTCAACCCGCTGTACGCCGCCGGCCTGTGCCTGATCGCCAACACCGCCCCGGTGGCCTTCGGCGCCCTCGGCATCCCGATCATCGTCGCCGGCCAAGTGACCGGTATCGACGCCTTCCACATCGGCGCCATGACCGGCCGCCAGCTGCCACTGCTGTCGCTGTTCGTGCCGTTCTGGCTGGTGTTCATGATGGACGGCCTGCGCGGCGTGAAAGAGACCTGGCCTGCCGCCCTGGTCGCCGGCCTGAGCTTCGCCGTCACCCAGTACTTCACCTCCAACTTCATCGGCCCAGAGCTGCCCGACATCACCTCGGCCCTGGCCAGCCTGATCGCCCTGACCCTGTTCCTCAAAGTCTGGCAGCCCAAGCGCTCGTTCAGCGAGGCCAAGGGCAGCGTCGGCGCCGCCGTGGTCCAGTCGAGCGGCAGCCAGCCAAGCCCCTACAGCTTCGGCGAGATCTTCAAGGCCTGGTCGCCGTTCCTGATCCTCACCGTGCTGGTGACCATCTGGACCCTCAAGCCGTTCAAGGCCGCATTCGCCCCGGGCGGTGCGATGTACAACTTCGTGTTCAACTTCGCCATCCCGCACCTCGACCAGCTGGTGATCAAGACCGCCCCGATCGTCGCCGCGCCTACCGCCATGCCTGCGGTGTTCAAGCTCGACCCGATCTCCGCCACCGGCACCGCGATCTTCCTCTCCGCGCTGATCTCCATGGCAGTGCTGAAGATCAATTTCAAAACTGGTCTGACCACTTTTAAAGAGACCTTCTGGGAACTGCGCTGGCCGATCCTGTCGATCGGCATGGTGCTGGCCTTCGCCTTCGTCACCAACTACTCGGGCATGTCTTCGACCATGGCCCTGGTACTGGCCGGCACCGGCGCCGCGTTCCCGTTCTTCTCGCCGTTCCTCGGCTGGCTGGGCGTGTTCCTGACCGGCTCCGACACCTCGTCCAACGCCCTGTTCAGCTCGCTGCAGGCCACCACCGCGCACCAGATCGGCGTCAACGACACCCTGCTGGTAGCCGCCAACACCAGCGGCGGCGTGACCGGCAAGATGATCTCGCCGCAGTCGATCGCCGTGGCCTGCGCCGCCACCGGCCTGGTGGGCAAGGAATCCGACCTGTTCCGCTTCACCGTCAAGCACAGCCTGTTCTTCGCCACCATCGTCGGCCTGATCACCCTGATCCAGGCCTACTGGCTCACCGGCATGCTGGTTCATCACTAAAGTGACAGGGGCCGGGCGCCCTCACGCGCCCGGCACTCCCCACAAGCAACGCTGCGAGAATCCATGATCATTTCCGCCTCCACCGACTATCGCGCCGCGGCCCAACGCAAGCTGCCCCCCTTCCTGTTCCACTACGCCGACGGCGGCGCCTACGCCGAGCACACCCTGCGCCACAACGTGTCGGACCTGGCCAGCATCGCCCTGCGCCAGCGCGTGCTGAACAACATGTCCGAGCTCAGCCTCGAGACCCAACTGTTCAACGAAACCCTGAGCATGCCCGTGGCCCTGGCCCCGGTCGGCCTCACCGGCATGTACGCCCGCCGCGGCGAAGTGCAGGCCGCCCGCGCCGCCGCCGCCCATGGCATCCCCTTCACCATGTCCACCGTGTCGGTGTGCCCGATCGAAGAAGTGGCCCCGGCCATCGATCGGCCGATGTGGTTCCAGCTGTACGTACTCAAGGACCGCGGCTTCATGCGCAACGCCCTTGAGCGCGCCAAGGCCGCCGGCGTGAAAACCCTGGTGTTCACCGTCGACATGCCCGTGCCCGGCGCCCGCTACCGCGACGCCCACTCCGGCATGAGCGGCGCCAACGGCCCGCTGCGCCGCGTGCTGCAAGCCATGACCCACCCGCAATGGGCCTGGGACGTCGGCGTGATGGGCCGCCCGCACGACCTGGGCAACATCTCCAAATACCGTGGCAACCCCACGGGCCTGGCCGACTACATCGGCTGGCTGGGCAACAACTTCGACCCGTCCATCTCCTGGAAAGACCTGGAGTGGATCCGCGAATTCTGGGACGGCCCGATGATCATCAAGGGCATCCTCGACGCCGATGACGCCCGCGACGCGGTCAAGTTCGGCGCCGACGGCATCGTCGTCTCCAACCACGGCGGCCGCCAGCTCGACGGCGTGCTGTCCAGCGCCCGCGCCCTGCCGGCCATCGCCGACGCGGTGAAGGGTGACATCAAGATCCTCGCCGACTCCGGCATCCGCAGCGGCCTCGACGTGGTGCGCATGATCGCCCTGGGCGCCGACACCGTGCTGATCGGCCGCGCCTTCCTCTATGCCCTGGCCACCCACGGCGAGGCCGGGGTGAAGAACCTGCTGGAGTTGTTCGAGAAGGAAATGCGCGTGGCCATGGTGCTGACCGGCGCCAAGTCCATCAGCGCGATCACCCGCGACTCGCTGGTCCGCGAACTGGGCGCCTGAGCGCCCGCTACCGCCTGAATACCCGGGGCACGCCGCGCGCCAGACGCCGCGGCCCCGCGAGGAGACTGCATGAGCCTGCCCGCCGCGTTCCTGCGTGATGCCGAGCGCCTGATCCCCGCCGAACGCCGCTTCGACGACCCCACCTCGACCCTGGCCTTCGGCACCGACGCCAGCTTCTACCGGCTGATCCCCAAGCTGGTGGTGCGCGTGGAGTCCGAGGACGAAGTGGTCGCCCTGCTGCAGCTGGCCCAGCGCGAGCGCGTGCCGGTCACCTTCCGCGCCGCCGGCACCAGCCTGTCTGGCCAGGCCATCAGCGACTCGGTGCTGATCGTGCTCGGCGATAACTGGAATGGCCGCGAGATTCGCCGCCAAGGCGAGCAGATCCGCCTGCAACCCGGCGTGATCGGCGCCCAGGCCAACGCCTGGCTGGCCCCCTTCGGCCGCAAGATCGGCCCCGACCCGGCCTCGATCAACGCCTGCAAGATCGGCGGCATCGTCGCCAACAACGCCAGCGGCATGTGCTGCGGCACCGCGCAGAACACCTACCACACCCTGGCCGGCCTGCGCCTGGTGCTGGCCGACGGCACCCGCCTGGACAGCGAAGACCCGGCCAGCGTCGCCGCGTTCGAAAACAGCCACGCCGACCTGCTGGAAGCCCTCGCCCGCCTCGGCCGCGAAACCCGCGCCAACACCGAACTGGCCGACCGCATCCGGCACAAATACCGCCTCAAGAACACGACCGGCCTGTCACTCAATGCGCTGGTGGACTACGACCAGCCGCTCGATATCCTCCAGCACTTGCTGGTCGGTTCCGAAGGCACCCTCGGCTTCATCAGCGCGGTCACCTACGACACCGTGCCCGACCACCCGCACAAGGCCAGCGCCCTGCTGGTGTTTCCCACCGTGGAAAGCTGCTGCCGCGCTGTGACCGTGCTCAAGCGCCAGCCCGTATCCGCCGTCGAATTGCTCGACCGCCGCAGCCTGCGCTCAGTGCAGGAAATGCCCGGCATGCCGGCGTGGGTCAAGGACCTGTCGGCCAACGCCTGCGCCCTGCTGATCGAGTGCCGCGCCGCCAGCCAGAGCCTGCTGCACGAGCAGCTCGACCAGGTGATGGCGTCGATTGCCGACTACCCACTGGAGCAGAAGGTCGAGTTCAGCGAAAACCCGGCGGTGTACAACCAGCTGTGGAAAATCCGCAAGGACACCTTCCCCGCCGTCGGCGCCGTGCGCCAGACCGGCACCACCGTGATCATCGAAGACGTCACCTTCCCCATCGAGCAACTGGCCGAGGGCGTCAACCGCCTGATCCAGCTGTTCGACAAGCACCACTACGACGAAGCGATCATTTTCGGCCACGCCCTGGAAGGCAACCTGCACTTCGTCTTCACCCAAGGCTTCAACAGCGCCGAGGAAGTAGCCCGCTACCAGGCCTTCATGGATGACGTGGCGCAACTGGTGGCCGTGGAGTTCGGCGGCTCGCTCAAGGCCGAACACGGCACCGGGCGCAACATGGCGCCCTTCGTCGAGCTGGAATGGGGCAAGGACGCTTACCAACTGATGTGGCAGCTCAAGCGCCTGCTCGACCCCAACGGCATCCTCAACCCCGACGTGGTGCTGAGCGAGGACCCGGACATCCACCTGAAGAACCTCAAGCCACTGCCCGCCGCCGACGAAATCGTCGACAAGTGCATCGAGTGCGGCTTCTGCGAACCGGTCTGCCCGTCCAAAGGCCTCACCCTCAGCCCCCGCCAGCGCATCGTCATGTGGCGCGATATCCAGGCCAAGAAGCGCGCCGGCCTCGACACCCGCGAACTGCTGCACACCTACCAGTACCAGGGCATCGACACCTGCGCCGCCACCGGCCTGTGCGCCCAGCGCTGCCCGGTGGGCATCAACACCGGCGACCTGGTGAAGAAGCTGCGTGGCCAGGCCGCCGAGCACGCCAAGGCCGCCGACTGGCTGGCCGAGCACTTCCACACCACCCTGCGCGGCGCCCGCCTGACCCTGGCCGCCGCCAACGGCGCCCGCAAATTGCTGGGCGCGCCACGCATGGCCCGCCTGAGCGCCAGCCTGAGCAAGGCCAGCAAAGGCCGCCTGCCGCAATGGACCCCGGCCATGCCGCAGCCCCTGCGTGCCATCGCCCTTAACGCACCGAGCAACGACACCCGCCCCCGGGTGGTTTACCTGGCCGCCTGCGTCTCCCGCGTGATGGGCCCTGCCTACGCCGACCGCGAGCAAAGCTCGCTGCTGGACAAGACCCGCGCCCTGCTGGAAAAGGCCGGTTACCAGGTGGTGTTCCCCGACAACGCCGACAGCCTGTGCTGTGGCCAGCCATTCGCCTCCAAGGGCTACCCCGAGCAGGCCGAGCACAAGCGCCAGGAGTTGATCAACGCCCTGCTGCACGCCAGCCGCGGCGGCCTAGATCCGATCTACTGCGACACCAGCCCCTGCACCCTGCGCCTGGTGCAGGACCTGGGCGAAACCCGCCTGGACCTGTACGACCCGGTGCGGTTCATCCGCACCCACCTGGTGAACAAGCTGGAGTTCACCCCCCAGGACGAGCCGGTGGCCGTGCACGTGACCTGCAGCACCCAGCACTTGGGCGAGAGCCAGGCGCTGATCGACCTGGCGCGGCGTTGCAGCAAGAACGTGGTGATTCCTGAAGGTATTCACTGCTGCGGGTTTGCCGGTGACAAGGGCTTCACCACGCCTGAACTCAATGCCCACTCGCTGCGTACGCTCAAGGATGCGGTGCAGTATTGCAGTGAAGGGATTTCTACCAGCCGCACCTGCGAGATTGGGCTGTCGAGCCATAGTGGGATCGACTATCACGGGTTGGTGTATCTGGTGGATCGGGTGACGCGGGCGCGGGTGAGCTGATTGTTGGACGAGATCGCGTGAGGGCGGCCGGGTGCATGCCGGGATATCGGGTGAGGGCCACCAGGTGTTCGCCGATGCTTTTGCAGCGCTCTTGAGATCGAGCGCCGCCCGCGCGGCGCATCGCTGGCAAGCCAGCTCCCACATCTGTTTCGGGCCAATTATTCCTGTGAAGGTACCGCTGCCCGCCTTGGTGCATGCCTTAAGTCTTGTGAGGGGCCGGCAACGCCCACCTCGATACCGCGTCATGCCAACAAGGCGGACAGTGAAGATAGAACAGGAGTAACTGGCCCGAAACAGATGTGGGAGCTGGCTTGCCAGCGATGCGCCGCGCGGGCGGCGCTCGATCTCATAGGCGCTGCAAAAACACCGGCAAGCACCTGGCGGCCCTCACCCGAATACCCATCCAGGAATGGCCCTCCAGCCGTAAGACATTTCCGAACCTGCAACCAAATGCTTCAGCCCAACAACCTTGGGAACTATCCTACGCCCCTGCCGGAAGTTGCTGCGTTGTCGGGGAAATCCCTCAGGGCTAACTTCACCCGGTCGCCACATTTGGTGACCGGGTGTGAGAACCCGTCGCGTAGATAACGGCATTCCAGCTATGGCAGCCGTGCCCGGGCAGACTTCGGTCTGGCCGAGTTCCTTCTGCGCCTCGGTTTCTCACCCCGTGCACGGCTGCCACCCTTTGTCCCGTGAGAAAGGCCTGGATGGCAGCATTCTTGAATTGCGCAGGAGTGTTGACCATGAAAACGATCGTCCCCGACCCACCCCGCTTCTTCCCTTACCTGTCCATCTCCCCCGACCTCACCCCCGAAGCCGCCCGCACCGAAGCCACCGCCCTGATGGGCTGCCTACGCGAAGTCCTCGACCTCTACTTCGACACCAACAGCGAAGAACAGCGCCGCACCCTGCTGGACACCTGCATCTACCTCAACCAGCTGCTCTACCCCCTGATCCGCTACGAAACAGGAGCGCAGCCATGACCGAGCCCTCCGCCCACTGGAGCACCGCAGGCGTCACCACCTGCCTGGAGCTCTACAGCATCCAGCCCGGCATCCCCTTCCAGCACGCCTTCAGCGAGCTGTCGGTCCTGCTCGGCTGCATCCGCCACCTCACCTGCGAAGCCGAGATGGAAGGCGACCTGACCGCCGGCGGCACCGCCCGCATCCTCAGCGCCATGGCCAAGGCCCTGATCGACGACCTGGAAATCGGCATGGGCCACTGACCCCAAACCCAACGCCGGCCCCTGTGGGAGCCGGCTTGCCGGCGATTCGAGGGCAAAGCCCTCGCCTTCAATCCACTTGAACCCTCACCACCCCCCCGCAGTCCACCCAACAGGCCCACCTTCCCGAGGCCTCACGAGGAGACACCCATGAAAGGTACTGCGCTATCCGCCCTGTTCGCGGCCGCCACCCTGCTGGCCTCGCCCGTATTCGCCGCCGATGACCTGTGCGCCCTCAACCTGCAGAAAATCGACGACGCCATGGCCACCGCCGGCGCCACGTCCGAAGGCATGGACAAAGCCGTGACCGAACAGGTCGACGAAGCCAAAGCCGCCCAAGCCTCCGGCGACACCAAAGGCTGCATCGCCATCACCAGCAAGGTGCTAGAACGCCTGGAGAAAGCCGAAAAAGGCAGCGGCAGCGGTACCTGAGCCCTGCGCGAGCGGGCGACAGTCGACGCCGCCCGCTCAAGCGCGTATACTCCGCCAACGTGCCGAAAGGTACGGTCAGCTAGAGCTGAGTGTGGGGCCGATTAGGATTCGACGCCGGTAGCGAAACTCTAGGTGCATGCCGAGTTGGTAACAGAACTCGTAAATCCACTGTTGCAACTTTCTATAGTTGCCAATGACAAAAACTACGAGGGCTACGCTCTCGCTGCGTAAGCAGCTGAGCCCGTCCTCCTGGTAGCTTCGGCTCCAGCAATCATCAGGGGATGCCTGTAAACCCGAAATGATTGTCATACAGAACAGGATCGTCGTGCAGCACGTTGGGGGCGAAGCGACTAAAACTTACCCAACTCATCCAAAGCACCCTGCCCGTCGGGCGGCTGCGGATTAAATCAGTAGACACGGCTAAGCATGTAGTACCGACAGCGGAGTACTGGCGGACGGGGGTTCAAATCCCCCCGGCTCCACCAAATGATCAATCAAAGACGTCCACGGACGTCTTTTTTTGTGCCTGGAAGTCAGTGAAATCAAGGGTTTACTGCTCTTTTGAGGGCCGCAACGGTTTTTTGAGTTCCAGCCACCCCGGTATTCCCGGTGGTATTCCCGGCTACCCAGGGCTAATCTTGGGAATACCAAAAGGTGTCATGGAGCTCGTCCCATGTGCGCTCAAACAGCTCGTCTCTCCGACCGCCAGCTCAAGGCGGTCAAGCCCAAAGACAAGGACTACGTCCTCACGGATGGCGACGGCCTCCAGCTCCGAGTCCGGGTCAACCGCTCGATGCAGTGGAATTTCAACTACAGGCATCCGGTCACCAAAAATCGAATCAACATGGCGCTCGGCTCCTACCCTGAGGTCTCTCTGGCGCAAGCTCGGCGAAAAGCGGTTGAGGCTAGGGAAGTACTTGCGCAGGGGATCGATCCAAAAGCTCAGCGCAATGATCTCGCGCAGGCCAAGCTAGCCGAGACGGAACATACGTTCGAGAAAGTAGCTACCGCCTGGTTCGAGCTGAAAAAGGACTCGGTCACGCCGGCCTATGCCGAGGACATCTGGCGCTCACTCACGCTGCACGTTTTCCCGAACATGAAGTCGACTCCGATCTCGGAAGTCAGCGCACCGATGGTGATAAAGATCCTTCGCCCTATCGAAGCCAAAGGCAGCTTGGAAACGGTGAAGCGGCTGAGCCAGCGCGTCAACGAGATCATGACCTACGGGGTCAATTCGGGAATTATTTTCGCGAACCCGCTAAGCGGGATTCGGGCGGTATTCAAGAAACCGAAGAAAGAAAACATGGCGGCGCTACCACCCGAGGAGCTTCCTGAACTCATGCTGGAAATAGCGAACGCCAGTATCAAACGGACGACCCGCTGCCTGATCGAATGGCAGTTGCACACCATGACTCGCCCAGCCGAGGCGGCGACTACTCGTTGGGCAGACATCGATTTTGAGAGGCGTGTCTGGACCATCCCGCCGGAGCGGATGAAGAAGCGCCGCCCGCACAGCATCCCGTTGAGCGATCAAGCCATGTCTTTGCTGGAGATACTGAAGTCCCACAGCGGTCACCGGGAATACGTCTTCCCCGCAGACCGAAACCCTCGTACTCATGCCAATAGCCAGACCGCAAACATGGCGTTGAAACGCATGGGCTTCCAGGACCGTTTGGTCAGCCACGGCATGCGCTCGATGGCCAGCACCATATTGAATGAACATGGGTGGGACCCGGAGCTCATCGAAGTGGCGTTGGCGCACGTCGACAAGGACGAGGTGCGCAGTGCCTACAACCGAGCCGACTACATCGAGCGACGGCGGCCGATGATGGCTTGGTGGAGCGAGTACATTCTGAAGGCGTCGACGGGTAATCTCTCGGCCAGCACGATGAATGTGGCCAGGGATCGGAACGTAGTACCCATCCGATAGGGCGGCGACAACGGCGACACTGGCGACAGACCGCGTGCCATCTCCATCCTTGCCGTCTGAGCGGCTGGCGACAGTCGCCAACTCGCCTCGATTTTGGCTTCTCCGGCTAAGCCCGTGAGCATGGGGAGGCTTCGCATCCCCATGCTCACGGGCTAACACTAGAAAAGCGACAAACGGCCACTCTGCCACTGACACCCACCGACTTCCAAAGCACGCCAGAGGTGGAATCTGGCGCATTTCCATGTGTTCGCCACCGATTGACCCATGCCGCGGTGACCGATAGAACGAAGGTTCAAAGCGCTGCCTTAGGCAGCACCCCAGATGACCAGAACCTTCAAGGTCATGCCGGTAACCCGGTGGTTCATCCCTAAGTGCGATTCGCGCCCGGAGGCTCGCACGGTCATTCGCCAGAATGATGGACGCCCTCTAAACAATCCGCCCAGTGCGGCTGCCCGCTAACCCTTTAGCCCTGCAGCAACGAACCTGCTCGGCCAACGTTTTTGCGCCAACCGTTCGCCCGTCTCTTTTTCCAGAAAAGAGACGGGCGCTCCTACCACTGCTGCAGCCCTCATCGCACATGGCTTTGCGGCTATTCCCCTCGTGACAATCGGCGTGACAAACGCCGATGTCACCAGCAACAGCGCTGTAGATGATGGTGCCGCAGACCAGGGAATGGACTGCACCTGACTGACAGTCAGGCATGCCTCGGTCATCGCATTGCTGCTTGCACATGGCTCAGGATCTCGCGGCACTGGTCTCGTCAGCCAATGCAGCCCCCACCCGCCCACCGGTAACGGTGCTCAGGAGGCCAGATCATGAGATGCCCTTGCTCCCGGTCGTAAGGAGCCGCCAGTCCCGCGTCAGTGGACACCCTCACAGGTCGCAGGGGCCTTGATCCCTGATAACACTCAACATTCTTGGCGGGATGAAGTGAGGGAGAGGTCGGTAATTTATGGAGGACGGCTATGCAACTGCGCGAAGTACAAGGGCCACCACGCCCCTTGTTGGAACAGCAGATTAGGCCCCTACCCTACCCGGTCGAGGCGCTGGGCGATTTATTGGGTCCTGCCGTGGAGAGCATGGCCGATGTGATCGGCGTGCCCTGCGCCATGGCCGCGCAATCCGTTCTGGCCACGGCAGCTTTGGCGAGCCAGGCGCACGCCAATGTTCACCTCGACGGCCGAATCTATCCGTTGTCGCTGTACTTGCTGACGGTGGCTTGCTCGGGTGATCGCAAAAGCGCGGTGGACCATATTGCGCTGCAGGCCGTACGCGACTGGGAGAGACAGCAGTGGATCGCCTACGGCGAACAACTCAAGGCGCACCGAGCTGCGATGAGCCTCACCGCGAAATCGCCAACCTCGAAAAAGTCAGCACAGCTAGCGCTGGACGCCCAACCTGAACCCGTCCAACCGAGACTCCTCAGTGCTGAGCCGACCATTGAGGGCCTGGTCAAAAACCTCTGCCTTGGATTGCCGAGCATGGGGCTGTTCAGCGATGAAGGCGGGCAGTTTTTGGGCGGCAGCACTATGAACAAGGACAACATGATCAAGGCCATCACTCACTTGTCGACGCTGTGGGACGGTAGCCCGATTGATCGGTCGCGCGCGATGGCTGGGGAAAGTCTGCGTGCCTATGATCGCCGCCTCAGCATGCACTTGATGCTGCAACCCCGCATGGCTGACCGCTTGCTGCAGGACGCTGATATCAAAGACCAGGGCATCCTGGGACGCTGTCTGATCAGTTGGCCGGAGCGTCTGGTTGGACAACGGCTGTACAAAGCCATCGACCTGACCCGAGATCCAAAGGTGCACCTGTACCAGCAGCGCATTGCCGCTCTGATGCAGAAGCCTTGGTCACGGCATACAGATGGTGGCCTCACACCTGCGGTCATAGAGTTGAGCTCCAGCGCCCGTGAAGCATGGATTGCCATTCACGACACCATCGAATGCGAGTCAGGGGAGTTCGGCGAGCTGGTCAACGTCCAAGCTGCAGCGAGCAAAGCCGCCGCGAACGTACTACGCATGGCTGGTGTGATGGCGGTGGTTGAGGAATCGACTGTATTGGAAGACATGCACATTCAGCGCGCCTCCACGCTGATGGACTACTACCTGGCCGAGAACCAACGCCTGACTGAACAGGAACCACTGAATAAGCTTCGCGCAGAGGCTGATTGCCTGCTGCGCTGGTTGATAAAGAAGAACTGGCCACCGTTTCGCCTGCGCGACCTTACGCGCAACGGCCCCCGCTTTGCCCGTAAAAGCACTCGGCACACCTTCGAGTTATTGCTGCAACTGGTTGCCCATAACTGGCTGGACAATGACGGGGACATATTCGAGGTGCGCCATGTTCCGACTCAATGACGCCGTGCGCCGCTATCGAGCGCAACATCGCTCGCCGACCGAGTTACGGTGTGTCGCTGTCACTGCCACCACTTTGTCGCCACGTGCCAATCCAGATACGGCGGGGGTTGTCGCCAGTGTCGCCGCTGTCGCCGCTCCAGCCTCTGAGTCAACCGACCTCGCTCGGCTTATCGAGCAGTTGCAAGAAGAAGGGGCTTTGCTGCAACGCCGCGAAAATACCCTCCTCATCCGCCCAGCACACTGGGGACAGTTGGACACCATCGGCCCCCACTGGAAAGCCCTACTGCTGCTCCTACAAACCAATGATCAAGGTGAAGACAATGGCGCTGGTCGGTCGGCGTGACGGTCGCAACTTTGGCTACGGTCGCCAACTGAGCTACGCCGGTCGGCAGGCACTGGAAGATCTGTTTGCCGGCGGCCACTTCGCCACCGTCAAAGCACACAGCGATCGCTGGCAAGCCTTCGTGCGCTGGTGCCGATCGGAGGACGGCCCCGGTTACAACGATGCACGCCAGATAGATCGACAGACGCTGGAGGACTACGTCGCATACCTGCGCCAGCAGATCCAGCAAGGCGAACTGTGCATCGCCACCGCGCAAAACCGCCTGAGCAGCGTTAACCGAACCCTCGCCGCGCTGCGCGGTGATCAGGACGTGAGAGTCATCAGCCCGAGCCAGGCGCTGGGACAACACCGCTCCAACGTACGCACCCGTGTGCCGGACGGCCAAGATTATCAGGACGTACAGCGAGTGGCGCTGTCGCTGGTGGAACACCAACACCAACGGGTGGCCGCTATCATCATGTTGGCCAGGACTACCGGTATGCGCCTGCGCGAAGCGATCCTGGCGAACCTGCCGCGCTTGCACCACGAGGCCGAGTCGCTTGGTCGCATCAATATCCAGGACGGCACCAAAGGCGGGCGAAGCGGTGTATCAGCGCCGCGTTGGATCATCGCCAATGAAGAGGTCAAAGCATCACTCCTATTGGCACGCAACGCATCGCCGATCGGCAGCCACAACTTACTGCACCGTGCCGAAACCTACGCCGCGTTCTTACAACGGACGGTGCTCCCAGCTCGCGAAATTCTGCATAAGCACGGGATAAAGGGCTTTCATGAACTGCGCGCGGCCTACGCTTGCGAACGTTACACGCAACTCACCGGCCGTGCTGCACCAGTCAATGACAGCCACGGCTGCCACATCGACCGCGGTCTTGATTGGTGGGCGCGTCAACAGATCAGCCTTGAACTTGGACACTACCGGATTGATGTGGTGTCGGCCTACATTGGTGGCCGATCATGACCAAACCCTTTGATATAGCGCTGTTCCTCAGCGGAGTCCTGGCCGGTTCGAAGAGCACCCAGCAACGACATCTACGGCAAGCGCGAATCATGCAGGCAGCCATCCAATGGCGATGGAATCGAGACAATCCGTGGACTTGGCAGCTAAAGCATGTGCGCTGGTTTCTTCACCAATACCTGAAAGATCACTCTGTAGCCAGCCGATACTACTATCGACTCACTGCCGTGTTGATCTTGATGAGGATGGGTAAAGGCCAAGCACGTACGGTAATCGGGCGAGTAAATCCATGAAAGCAGCTGCTGACAGTTTCGCCGGTTCTGAAGTAAGCTGACGCATGGCCAAGGGCCATACCCCAAACCTATGGACCTATCAGGCGAAAGCTAAAAACTTGGTCGCAAAGCTTAGGAGGAGCGTTGATGAGCACAGGAAAGCCCAAACGGATTACGCTGAATATTTACTTACTCAAAGAGGCATCGAACTCGGCCTCTGAGTGGACAGATAAAGATTTCATAGCAAGCCCCATAGGTTCCAATGGAAAACCTAAAAAAATTGGCACTGAACAGTATCCTCTTGGGCCTGAAGGGGAGTATGGCACTCTTTTCATTCGAAAACCTTTTATAGAGGCCGCTCCAGAATGGTTGAATTTCATTCAGAAGGGTTTAGATAAAGGAGTCAAAACATCCAAATGGACGAATAAGAGCATTTCGGCCATTTTGATTGTGAAAAATGGCGCTCGTCAGTTTGCTATCTCTTTTGGATATGGGCGCTACCTGATCGAGCCAAGGTTAATCGAGGATAGATTTGGTATAAAGGTCGTTCTAAACAGTGTCTCACCAGACAAGATAGCATCTATTGATCGTCAAACATTTGATGCATCCCCACGACTGAGCAGGACACAGACGATCAAAGCAGCATCTGTCTCAGATTACATGATTAATGCTGAGCAGGACTTGCTTCGCGGACTAGTAGGGCACACTAAAAGCGCCTATTCAGATATTTTTGGAAAAATAATAGCCGGGATTGATTCATTCAAGGCATCTGTTGCGATAGATCTCTCTGACCTAGGAAGCTTCCTGCAGCTGGCATTAGAGAGATCCACCTCTAAAGACTATCTTGCGAAAGATGCAGATGGACATGCCAGCGAGTTTTCTTGGGTTGAAAACTTACTCCCGGTCAAAGACAAAGATATTTCCGAAAAACTCGACATCAAACTTTGGCAATCTCTATCCTCTAGTCAAACCAAAAACATGTGGCTCGCCATACCAGACATAATAGACTGGACCTCCGTCACAGGGTTTGCTTACAAAAGATCACCTGACAGTGACGATATCGACCCAGTGCTAGATTTGGAAAGATTTTTGTCTACATTTAGACAAGGAGCAAATTTAGACACCCTTAAGCGACGCGAAATTTTTCTCATTCTTTCGAACGGCAGCCCTCCTAGACCATTCCCTGCTTTTAAATGCCTCTACGCGGAAGTCAAGCACGATGCGAACTTATATATTTTAAATACAGGAAACTGGTTTAAGGTAGAAGCATCTTTCCAGACTGCGGTGGAAAAGTACTTCTCGGAACTACCGAGAAAGCCGTTCGCGCCACCTTTCGCAGAGTATTCGCATGCTGGCGAAGGTCCCTACAATGAGTACGTTTGCGCTCAAGCCCAGAGTTCCCACGCAATGCTTGACAGGCAAATGATAAAATTTGGTGGTAGCTATGATAAAATTGAGGTCTGCGACATCTACAGAGTGAAAACTCAAACTGAGCGAGGGGAGTTTATCCATGTTAAACGCGGCCGTGGTTCATCGACGCTAAGCCATCTCTTCGCGCAAGGCTTTGTGGCCTCGACCCTCATGGTGAGAGAGCCAGGCTTTGTAAAAGATGTAAACTTACAACTAGAAAAAAATAAATTTGACGCAATCCCTGTTAATTTCGAAGCACGCGGCAATGACGTAATTTACGCAATCATTGATGGTCCCGCCTCAACAGCTCTAGATATACCTTTTTTCAGTAAAGTAACCTTACAGAACTACGGAAAGACCATTAGCTCATATGGCTACGGGGTAAAGCTAATGCATATTCCGGAATCTGCCGCTCACCTTGCTAGTATCGCCCAGAAAACTGCAGCAAAAGCCGCCAAAAATAAAACAACCGGTACAAAGAAGAAAACAGTCCGTAAGAAACCTGCTCAGCCAAAGTCCGGACCATGACTTGAAGCTCCACTCGTGAAGGAAAGACTTCACATTTCAATGTGTATACGCAGCTCTTTGTATACAGCAGGCGCAGCCCCCAAGCGATTTACACATTTATATTCGCGAGGAACTGCTTTTGGTCGTAACCTCCCGCCACGACCAAAAGCCGCACATCAAGCCCGACGGAAATAAAATGCGAGAATTTTATGGCCCCAAGCATCTTCACGCCAATGGCACTTAGCCAATTTTATCCTTTGGCCGCACGTAATCATCGATTTAGTAATGTTCCTCAATATAGGAATATGCCTTCTCGAACAGTTCTTTGTCCTTGCTTAGGCCAAACTGCGCCAAAGTCAGCATAAGTGCTTTCTGGATTTCGCGTGGGCCACTGTTGGAGTTCTGCCAGCCCTCAAAGCGAGTAGCGTTCACAATTTTATCGATCTGCTCAACCACATCACCAATTAGCTTCGGCGTGGTTTCCGGACGCGTTTCCAAGAAGAGTTTGGTCAGTGCCTGCTTCTTGTCTGCTTCCGTTACCACCGCGTCACCAGTTTCACGCTCGGCCTGCACCGTATCTTTGGCGGCATCCAGTAGGCCCTTGAGCCAATCGATGGCTTTGATTACACCCGCTTCGTATTCTCGGCGCAATTTCTCCAAGCGCTCGCCCAGCTCGACAAATACAGCTTCGCGATGGCCGCGCAGACGTCCCATCAGGTCTATTTCCAGCCGACGGGCACGTTTTTCCTGCTCTTTCTCGGTCAGGGTGAAGATCGCGTGTTCATCCATGATCAGCTCATCGATGTCATCACGTATGCGACTGATATCGGTGTGCTCGTGAATCATCTTGATGGTCTCGGGCCCCAACGCGGCCCAGACCAGCGCCCCCGTTTGACCAACCGGGCGTACTGATTCATAGATTTGCGCCAGCCATTTGTAATCCTGGCGATAGGGCGTCAGGAAAGGGTCGGGGTTGATGGCCGACCAGAGTTTGGCCAGCACGCCAAAGGCTGCGGCAAAGTCATCGCGCTTTTTATTGTCCGGCAAGCACTCCTGTGCGGCCAGGATTCCGTCGAAACCTGCAAGGGTGCGATCCACGTTCGGGAAGAAAGCTAGGCACAGCTTCAACTGCTCTGGCAGCAACTCCTTGAATTTCTCGATGCCTTCGACAATCCCGTCGATCTCTTCCGGGTTATAAGCCAGCGCCGTTCGCAGGTTTTCGAATACGCCCAGATAATCGATGATCAGACCCATACGTTTGACCACTCCGTCCGCCTCATACAGGCGGTTGGTGCGGCACATGGCCTGCAGCAAGGTATGGTCGCGCAGCGGTTTATCCAGGTACATGCAGTAGCAGATCGGCGCATCGAAACCAGTCAGCAGCTTGGCAGTCACGATCAGCAGTTGCAGAGGCTGTTTCGGGTCTTTGTAGGTTTCCAGCAGGCTTTTCTGCGCCTGCTCTTCACCATCGAATTTCTGCCAGCGCTCAAAGTCGGCTTGCTTGATCGGTAGATCGAGCTCTTCCTTCCACTTGTTCCAGTCCTTGTTGAGCTTGCCGTTCTCATCCTTCACCGGAGCCTGGTCGAGGTTCATGACCACCTCCAATGCGTCGAAACCCAGCTTGTTACCAAGTAGGTAATACATCTGCACGCAGGCATCGCGGTCATAGACCACCACCATGGCCTTCATCTTTTTCGGCTGCACATGGCTGGTGAGGTGTTCGGCAATGTCGGCGCTGATGGCCTCCATGCGTTTCGGTGCCTTGAGCATCACTGCCAGCTTACCGGCGCGTTTGGACAGGACGGCCTTTTCGTCGTCGTCCAGATTGTTGTCTTTGACCAGTTGCTCGAACTCGTCGTTGATCGCCTCACGGTCGACCCGTAATTCGGCTAAACGGGGCTCGAACTTAACCGGGTTAGTGGCACCGTCGCGGATCGATTGTTTATAGCTGTAGCGGTTCATATAGCGGCCAGGGTCTTCATCGGCGCCGAACAGCTTGAAGGTGTTGCGCTCGATGCCGGAGATCGGTGTACCGGTGAGGCCGTAGAAGTGGGCGTTGGGCAACGCCCAGCGCATCTTCTCGCCCAGACCGCCTTCCTGGGTGCGGTGGGCTTCATCCACCAGCACGATGATGTTGTTGCGACTGTTTAGGCCAGCCAGGTTGTTTTCATCAATCTCAACATCTTTGAATTTGAAAATGGTGGTGATGAGGATACCGCGGCTGTCCTGCTCGATATATTCACCGAGTTTTTTGCAGCTCTGCACCTTGACCAGGTTTTTTACGTCAGCGCCGCCGAAGGTCTCGCTGATCTGGCTATCCAGGTCGCGGCGGTCGACCACGATCAGCACGGTGGGATTTTTCAGCTCGCTGTCGGCACGCAGCATCTTGGCCGCATAGAGCATTAGCAAAGATTTACCTGAACCTTGGAAGTGCCAGATCAACCCCTTTTTCGGGTACCCCTGTTTGACGCGCCCGACAATCAGTTTGGCCGTCTCGAACTGCGGGTAGCGTGGCAGCACCTTGACGCGTTTGGGCGGCGTGTCTTTACCAGTTTTATGGGTAGAAAACAGCGCGAATGAGGCCAGTAGCTGTAAGAGGGTTTGCGGATTCAATAGCCCTTCGGCGCTCGCCAGCACGGAGGCCAAGGTGGTGGGAATATCCCCACGCTGATCGGTGTGATGCCAGGGTCCCCAATCCTTGACGCCGGCATTGATCGCGCCGTATGCAAAGGTTCTTCCCTCGCTGGCGAAGCACAGCAGGTTGGGCACGAAGAAGGCCTGCACATGCTGCCAATAGTGCTTCTTACCGCCCATGAAATCGGCGGCACCGTCCTGCCAACTGACGCTGGGGCGAGTGGCGCTTTTCACTTCGCCGACGACCAGCGGGATACCGTTTACATACAGCACAATATCGAAGTATACCTCGCCAGCCGCTAAATAGCGCACCTGCTGGGCTACCACAAAATGGTTATTGTCGAGATTGTCAAAGTCGATCAGGTTGATAGTGACGTGTTCACCATTCTCGCCGAATGGCAAAGTCTTCTCCGCCAGCAGCCACGTCTGGAAGTTCTCATTGGCCCGGACTAAGCCACTATGCGGGGCCTCCAGCAGTACCCCGCGCAGCTTGTGAATCACCTCATCGGCGTAATCCGGCTGTTGACCGATAGCTGGGTTTAATGCGCACAACGCGTCTTTGAGCCACTCATCGACAAAGATATCCTGCGCCTTTTTAGGCAGGCTCTCGCCGTGGCAGTAATTCCACTTTACCCCGCTTAAATTTTTTAAACGGTCGATAATTCCATTTTCGGTGACGGCTTGTTCGCTAAACACTATTGATCTCCAATATCGCTACCGTTTCCAACTAAACTCCGAAGCCTGAAAAACTCCGCCAGCTTACCCTCAAGAATCAACCTTTCTTGAGTCAACGAGTTAATAAGTGAGACGAAGCTTACCTTCTCGTCGCGTGGCGGGTAAGGGAAAAGTATGCTGTCCGCCTTGTTTTTATTCAATTTTGGCTGAGCTGTACCTGTAAGATGCGGGGATATGTCCATACACTCAAATAAAGCCACTATATAATCAATATCAATAACATCTTTAGGCTTGTACACATGAGCATGATTATTTACAAAAGACTTACCTTCGACCTTGAAAGCAATAGGCGTTTTTCTTTCGACTAAATTAGCCCCATCTTCAGAAAGTAGTAATATAGGCTCATCAAATATGTGCCTATCAACATAATCAATGATTCCCGATGCACCGTAGTACGGGATCCCTCCAGAAATCTTCTTCCTGTCAGAAGACTTAATTGGAACTCGCATACTGTCTTTATTTATAAAAATATCTTCGAGCGAAACGATTTTCCAACTACCAGATAGTCTTCCATTCGGTATATCACTTGCAAGTCCAGCCTCTCGACCTCTTTGCAAAAATGAGCTAATTATTCGCCTTCTCAAATCATCAAGAGCAACTAGCGCATCCTGAACATGAAAGATATTTAACTGCAAAGACGCAAATACATCCACAAGAGCCCGCTGCCTTTCCTTCGTAGGCACTTTGAACTCTTGCCTCTCAAGCGCCTTCCATTTTATTGTTGGAGAAAGAGAGCCTTCGGAAATAGAAACCGCACGATTCATAAATACATCAGACTGCATAAAAAACGGCAGAAACTCAGGAACTACTTTCTCCGGCTTTGCTTCCAGGACCATCGCATGAGCTGAGCAAATACAGTCCCAATCCGCTACGGCAACCTTGCGTTGATAAGCACGACGCTTACCAAAGATAATTTGGCCCTTTTTAACCAAAAGCTTTTGCCCAGCCACATCACTGGGCACACCATGTCGCTTGATCTTTAAGCTCTCTGGATCCAGATGCTCTAAACCAACATAAACTTCATGTTCGGTTTCGCTGGGCTCGACGCGCTTAGAAATATGTTTCGCAATATCGCCGAATTTTACCGTTTGCCAGCCCTCAGGCAACTGCTGCTTTGTCATTTATTGCTCACCTCGTACCCCATTTCTGCGAGGCTTTTAAATAACTTAATAGTCTGCCTCTTTAGCTGAACCCTGCTGATTTTCCAGGCTTCAATGGCATGTTCAATATCGTGCACTTCTTCATCGCTGCGGGTCTGCACATAAAGTGGAATCGACAGATTGTGCTGATTCTCGCGAATCGTCTCGATATCCACTAACTCGGTAATGGCTAGCTGCTTGCCCGGGGCAAAGTAGGCTTCGGTGAGCACAGCCAGGTCGTCATCCGAGAGCCGACTATGAGAGCGCTCGCGGGTGACATGTTCGATACCATTGATAAACAGGACTTTGCCTTTGCGCTCAGTGGGTTTGTTGCAGTTGAGCACCACCACGCAAGACTCCATCGGCGAGTTGTAGAACAGGTTGGGGCCGAGGCCGATCACTGCTTCGATAATGTCTGACTCAATGACCTGTTTGCGAATGGCTTGCTCCGAGTCGCGGAACAGCACACCGTGGGGCCATAGCATGGCGGCGCGGCCGGTGTCGGGCTTCAGACTTTTGATGATATGGGTGTAAAAGCCATAGTCGGCGCAGCCCTGCGGTGGCACTCCGTAGAGGTTGCGACCATAGGGGTCAGCAGCGAACTTGTCGCGGTTCCACTTTTTGATGGAGTACGGCGGGTTGGCGAAAATCACATCGAACAGTTTGAGTTGATCGTCCTCGATAAACTTTGGCTCTGCCAGGGTGTCTCCGCGCAAAACTTCAAACTCTTCAATCTCGTGCAGGAACATGTTCATACGGGCGATTGCAGAGGTGAGCAAGTTCACTTCTTGACCGTAGAGTTTGACGCTGCGCCACTCTTGGTTTTGCGCTGCAGGCCCCTTGCTTGCTGCACGTAGGTCCATCACTGCATTAAGCAACATGCCGCCAGTACCGCAGGTGGGATCATAGGCAGTTTCCCCGGGTTTGAGGCCCATGATACGAGTCATCAGGTGAACCACTGTACGGTTGGTGTAGAACTCGGCAGCGGTGTGACCGGAGTCGTCGGCAAACTTTTTTATGAGGTATTCGTAGGCTTCGCCCAAGTCGTCCTGAGCCACCGACTTGATGCCCAGAGGGATCTTGTTAAAGTGTTGAATCAGGTCGGCCAGCAGGTGATCGGGCAGGCGCTCCTTGTTGGTCCACTGAGCGTCGCCGAATACGCCGTGCAGGCGTTCGTTGTGGGTCTCGATCAGGCGCAAAGCATTTTGGATGGCTTCGCCAATATTCTTTCTAGTGTGGCGCACCTTTTCCCAACGCGCCTCCTGAGGAATATGGAAGCGGTGAAACATAGGCATGACGGCATAGTCGGCATCACCTTCGCTGACCTCCATGGCCTCGACATACTCTTCCAGGTAAACGTCGGACAGGCGTTTATAGAACAGTAGCGGGAAGATGTACTGCTTGTAGTCGGAGGCATCGATCTGCCCACGCAGGAACTCGGCTGCGCCCCATAAGAGGTCTTCGAGTTTCTTTTTATCGAGGCTTGAGGCCTGGTATTTCTGGTACTCAATCATTTTTTCTGGTCTTATCTGATAGCTGATGAGCAAGTTGCCTCAGGTCAGCGAGGCGTTACTCAGCGCCGTTGGCGTCTTCATGGTGGCGCTGCTGGTTAAACTGCTCATATTGGAACTCGGCGTATCCTTTGGCCATGTCGTGAGCGATCCACCCAGCATTTTCGAGAATGCCGCGGTCGTTCAAGGGGAAGCCATTTAGCCTTTTCATCCAGTCGGCCATGGACATGAGAGTCCGGCGCATGGCCTGCACCTCGAAAGACACCAGGTATTGCTCGACCATGTTGCCCAAAACGGGGAGTTCGCCTGCCGTGAGATAGTTCTTGGCGTTGACGATATCCTGCTTGCGCACCTTTTCACCGTGCCAGTTGGTCAGTCCCGTATCCGTGCTCATAGCTCAAATCCTTCCTTGATCAGAAGTTCTTCCAGCTCCTGCTCAGCCTGCTCCAGTGCAGCCAGCTTCTGCTGGAAAACTCTCAGAGCCTCTTCAACATTGGCGGTTTCTTCTTCTAGCGGCTTTTGCAAATAGCTAGCGATGTTCAAATTAAAGTCGTTTTCTACGATTTCCCTCAGTGGCACCCATCGCGCTAGGCCTTCCAATGCTGTGGCACATGGACCTTGCTGATACTGCTCCAGGAAGATCTGGTAAATCTGATCCGCCTGGGCATTACTCAAGGTGTTCTGGGCACGTCCTTTGGTGAAAATCTCCTCAGCATTGATGATCAATACGTGGTCACGATGCTCATCAGGGCGCTGCTTGCGCAGCAGCAAGATGCAAGCCGGTATAGTGGTGCCGTAAAATAGGTTGGGGGCCACACCAATTATGGCTTCAATGCGGTTCTCTTTGAGCAGACTGGTGCGGATGCGGCCCTCGGCAGCACCGCGAAACAGCACGCCATGAGGCAGCACAACCGTCATGCGCCCATCGGCATTGAGCGAGGCGAACATGTGCTGCACCCAAGCGAAGTCACCGTTGGTTTTCGGAGCCAGGCCGTATCTGTTGCGACTGTAGGCGTCCGCCGCCCAATGTTCATGTCCCCACTCACTGAGGCTGAACGGTGGATTGGCGATCACGCAATCAAAGGTTTCGAGCTGGTCATGGTTCAGAAACTTGGGCTCGCGCAGGGTATCGCCGCGAACAATCTCGAAGTCCTCCTGACCATGGAGAAACAGGTTCATGCGGGCAATGGCTTCAGTCGTCAGATTTTTTTCCTGACCTTTGAGCTTAAGCAGCCGAGGATCGCCCGCGTTTTCTCGAACGTGGTGTATGGTCTCCAGCAACATGCCGCCCGTGCCGCAAGCCGGGTCATAAACGCTTTCGCCCGCCCTGGGGTCAAGAATGTTGACCATAAGCCGCACAATAGTCCGCGGGGTGTAGAACTCGCCGGCCTTCTTGTTGGCTTTGTCGGCAAAGCGCTTGATCAGATATTCGTAGGCGCGCCCCATATCGTCGTTTCGAACACTGGCAACCCCTAGATCGACTTTGTTGAAGTGATTGAGCAGAGTGGCTAGCAGCTCATCCGGTAGGCGGTCTTTGTTGGTCCAGCTGGCATCTCCGAAGATCCCATGCAATTGGGTGTTAGCTTTCTCTATGCTTAGAAAAGCGTCCTTGAGTGCCTTGCCGATATCGTGGGACCTGTCGAACACGTCATCCCAGTGGCTGCCAAAAGGAACCTGGATACGATGGAAGATTTTCTCGCGAGCCAGCTCTGCGCTTCCGACCTTGGCGAGCACCTCTTCAAACTCTTCGTCATATACATCGCAAATCCGTTTGAAAAACAAGATCGGAAAAATGTAGGTTTTGTAGTCGGAAGCGTCTATGGGGCCAGTGATGATGTGCGCGGCGTGCCATAGGTGGGCTTCAAGGTCTTTTAATTTAATCAGGGTCATTTTTACTCGAAAAAATCTTGAGCAGCTGTTCGGGTAGCCTGCCCCGCTGGCTGGCTGGGGATGGGCCAAGTGTACTGGATATCATCGGATAGGAGGCCAGCATCTCGATGCCTATGGAAGCCTTAACGCTGGAAATGTGGAAACGCTTTAGCTTAGGCAAGACAATTGGCAGCGATTTCGCTCAGCCCGTCCCCGAATCAGGACCCGTACTCCCAGTGACCAAAGGGCGCAGGCAGTCCCTTTCGCACCCCGCCTTTTCCCACAACCTTGCGCCGAGGCGGGCTTGGGCACGCGAGAGTTGGTATTCCAAAAGGTATTCCAAGGAAATGCAAATTTAAAAATTATGCATATTAATCAATAAATTAATAATTTTGTTCAAATCCCCCCGGCTCGTATAACACTTTAAAAGCATAACCGCTCTGAAAAACTCAAAACGACCACTGTGCGCTATCCCTCCCAACCTTGGAGCGAGCACAACGCACAGCAATTCTGCCACCTGCATCACTGGCTTAGCCAAAAGCCCCACACAATAAGCGTCGCAGCCTCAATCAAATCAAGCGTGCCCCTGAGCGTCTTCGGTAGCTTTCACTGGCACGATAAAAATATCGCGAGCAACGTTGCCTACAGTGTTGGTAGTCACAGAGTCAAAAGCAGCTCCGACGATTCCTCCCAGAAGAGGCACAGCTTTCCCTAGGTTGATAGCGCCAGTGCTACCGAACTTGGTCAATAAGCGGAAGCCCACGGCTTGGTTGATTTTGGTCAAGGTGGCGCCAGTAATTTTGTTGATCGACGTAACGGCCAATTTGCTAGCCACGTTGATACCAACATCCTTGAGAATGTCTTTTGCCGCATTACCAGCCAGGCAGGTGTAGACCAACGTCTTGACGCGGTCATCGAGAGGGTCATGGCCGCCAATGTAGGCAATCGCCGTAATCATCCGCAACTGGACGTACATGACACTGGCCAGGTTGGCCGGAATCGCTACCGGGAGCGTGACGATGCCACCGAGGCCGGTAAGGAAGCCCGACGTAGCAGCCTTCGTGTTCTGCCAGCGGATCAGCGAGTTCATGGCGTCTAGAGGGCAATCATTATTCTTGATGTACTCCTCAGCAAACTCCTGCGCCGTGCCCGTTCCCGGGATCCCGTTCATCGCCTTTTCGAAAGCCCAATCCAGTGCCTGGTTGAGCGTTGACATTGTCAATTCGGTTGCCATGCGTCTATCCATCCCTGTGAAATGCCGGCAACCATATCAAAATGCCACTAGCACATCCATGAGCTATTTGGAGGGTTGCGAAGATCTTCGAGCCGCTCTTTGCCCACACGAGGCTTGGTCAAAGCGATCAGCGGGCTGCGCGTTTCGACACTTCAAAAATAAACTGGGCCCGCTTCAAAGCGGGCCCACCCTCACACATAATCGCAGTGCCTCACCTACCAGCTATAACTCACCTTCGCCGTAACCTCCCGCCCCGGGTTGTAGTAGTTCGCCGTCCCCGACCCCACCACATGCTGCTCATCCAGCAAGTTACTCACGTTCACGGCCAAATCCATCCCCTTGGCAATCCGGTAGTTAAACGCCGCATCAAACAACGTAGTCCCCTCGGTCTTCTTGGTATTGGCCGCATCCATAAAATACGCCCCCACATACCGCGCCCCCAGCCCCACGCTCACGTCGGTCCCCGGCACGCTGTAGTAGCTCCACAACGAAGCCGTATGGTTCGGCGCCGTGGTGAACTCATTCCCCTTGAGCGAACTCCCGTCATACAAGGTGCCGCGAATCACCTCCGACTTCATGTACGAATACGCACCGATCAGGCTCAGGTCCTGGGTCACCTGCACCTTGGCCTCCAGGTCCAACCCGCGTGCCCGCGACTCCCCCACGGTCTGCTGCTCGATGATGCCGCTCGGCAGCACCACGGCAATGCTCACGTTCTCCTGGGTCAGGTCATACACCGCCGCCGAGAACAGCGCGTCCATCTCGATAGGCGAATACTTCACGCCCACCTCGTACTGCCTGCCGGTCTGCGGGGTCACGCCCACCTGGGGCGGCGAGACGGACTCCACCATGCTCACGTAGGTGGACACTTCGTCGTTGACGATATAAGTCAGTGCACCACGGTACGAAGTGGCCGAGAAGTGGTCGCGCTCATCGATGGTCGTCGGGCTGGAGAAGAGGTTGTAACCCTTGCTGGTCAGGTCCATCGAGTCGTTGCGCACACCGCCGGTGACGATGAAGCGATCGTAGAACGACAGGTTCTGCTGCAGGAACACGGCCTTGGTCGAGACGTCATTCTTTTTCGCGGTGTAGGGCGTGAGCGTGGCGGGCACGCCGGTGAAAACCGGGTTGGCCAGGTCGATCGACGACACCAGGTTGTACACCGAGCTTTCCTTGGTCGAAGAGTTCAGGTACTCCACCCCCACCAGGCTGCTGCTGTCGACATGCTCGAACTGGGCGTCGTATTGCAGCATCAGGTTGCCGTTGAACTGGTTGGCATCGCTGTCGGTGCCGAGCAGGTAGCGGGGGATGCTGGTGCCCACGCGGGCGGCGGAGTCGCTCAGGTACACGTAGCCGTAGTTGTCGGTCAGCTCGCTGTAGCGCAGGTTGCCGCGCAGCACGAAGCCGTTGTCGAAGTCGTGGGTGATGTTGCCGCTGAGGCTGGTGCGCTCGACGTCGTGGTAGTTGTAGCTGGGCTCGCCGTAGAACTTGTCGCGGTCGTATTCCTTGTCCAGCGGGTAGCCGCCGCTGTTGGGCGAGCTGTTGGTCTTGAGGTAGTCGAGGATCACCGTGGCCGAGGTGTAGTCGCTGGGGGCCCAGGTGAGGCCGCCCATCACGAAGCGGTTGTCGTCCTGCGAATGCTCGTACTCGCGGTCGCTGTTCTGCAGCTTGGCGGTGAAGCGGCCGGCCACGGTCTTGTCTTCGTTCAGCGCATCGGTGACGTCGATGCCGGTTTCGCGGTGGTTGTAGGAGCCGTAGGTGACGTAGCCCTGGCCGGACCGTTCGAAGCGCGGCTGCTTGGTGACGAAGTTCACCGAGCCGCCCGGGTCTGCCGGGCCGAACAGGGTGGAGTTGGCGCCGCGCAGGATTTCGATGCGCTCATAGGCGTAAGGGTCTTCGCGCACGCCGCGCATCGAACTCAAGGTCAGGCCATCGCGGTAGGTGGTGGCCTGGAAGCCGCGGATCTGGAAGTAGTCGTTGCGGTCATCGGTGCCGTAGAAGTCGCTGACCACGCCCGGGGTGTACTGCAGGGCTTCCTCGGTGGTGCTGACGCTACGTTGCTCCAGTTCCTTGCGGGTCACTACGGACACGGATGCCGGGGTGTTGAGGATGCTGGTCGCCACCTTGCCGCCCACCCACAGCTCCTTGGCCACCACCGAGTCGGTGTCGTCGCCGGCATCGACCTTGACCTTGGCATTGATGATCACGGGTGCCAGGCGATAGTCCTCGGTGGCGCCCAGTTCCAGCGGGCCGGCAGGCTTGGGTGGCTCGACCAGCAGGAAGGCGGTCGGGGTTTGCTGGTCGATCTGCAGGTCGCTGCCCTGCAACAGCGTGGCCAGGGCTGTCGGGATATCCAACGCCCCGCTCACGCCCCGCGTGGTGCGGTTGGCCACGCTCGCGGCTTCGAACGAGAGGCTGATGCCGGCCTCACGGGCAAACCGATCAAGCGCAGGGGCCAGTGGGCCAGCGGGGATGCTCCACTGCCGCACCGGGTTGCTGTGCTCGGCAGGCGAGGTTTGCGCCAGTGCCGGCAGCGCGCAGCTGCTGACGATCAAGCCAAGGGCCGCTGCCTGGATGGCACGGCTCAGGGGATGGCGCTGTGGGACCGGGGGAAAACTCATTTCTCGCTCCGTATGCAGGATAGGCAGATGGGCCTGTATTTCGGCCTTTCCTACATGCCGAACGAGAATGAGAAATTACCTCATTTATTTTTTGCCTTCATGTGCGAACTGCGCTCACTTGCATGGCAGGTAGCGGCCTGCTCAGCAACGCACCCACGATCAGCGCAAACACCAACGCCGCCACTCCGGCAACCTGCAAAACCGCCTCAAAACCGCCCATGAACGCCTGCCGCGCCAACGGCGCCGCCGCCTCGCGCAGGCCCGGCTCGAGCATCGCCAGCGCCGCCTGCAAATCCCCCGCCGCCACCCGCGTCGCCATGTCCCCAACCTTCCCCAGCACCTCAGGCGCCAGGCCGGCCATGGCTTCGCGCAACAATTGCCCACTACGCGCCGCCAGGATGCCGCCGAGTATGCCGATGGCCAGCACAATGGCGCCGAAGCGTGTGGTGGTGCTCAGCCCCGAGGCCATGCCGGTGCGTTCGCGGGGCACGCAGGCCATGATGTTTTTTTGCGTGTCCCCGTTAAGCAGCCCAGCGCCAGCGCCCAACACCAGGCTGGCCAGGGCGAAAGCGCCATAGCCACCTGCCCCGATCGCCCAGGCACAGGCCAGGTTGCCCGCCCCGACCAGCAGCAGCCCAAGGGCGAACACCTGCGCCGCACTCAACCTCGCCGCCAGGCGCATCCCCAACCGCGGCGTCAGCAACATTGCCACGGCAAACGGCAACATCCCCGCCCCCGCTTCGAGTGCCGACAATTGCAAACCGTTCTGCAGGTACAGCGGCAGCAGGGTCATCATCACCTGGGCACAAGCGGCGTAGGCGAACATGCCCAGCAACGCGCCGATGAACCGCCCGCTGCGCATCAGCTGCAAGTCGATCATCGGCCGGGCCTGGCTGCGCTCGACCATCACGAACAGGCCGAACAGGAATGCGGCGATCACCAGGCGGCCCAGGGTGGGCGCACTGTCCCAGCCGACCCGGTTGGCGTCGATCAGTGCCCAGATCAGGTAGCCCAGGCTGCCGGCGAAGGTCAGGCTGCCCAGTGGGTCGAGGCGTGCGGCGGCGCTGTCGCGGGACTCTTCGACGCTGCGCAGCACCATCAGCGCCAGCACGGCCACCAGCGGCAGGTTGATGTAGAAGATCCAGCGCCAGCCCAGGGTGCTGGCGATCAGGCCGCCGAGCAGTGGCGCGAAGGTGATGGTGGCGCCCATGCAGGCACCCCAGAAGGCCCAGGCGCGCAAGCGTGCTTCGGGCTCATGGAAGCGGTGGCCGATGGCAGCCAGGGCGGCGGTGAGCAGCAGCGCCGCGCCCACGCCTTTGCCGGCGCGGGCCAGGTCCAGGAACAACAGGTTCGGTGCGGCGCCGCAGGCCAGGGAAGCCAGGCCGAACAGTGCCAGCCCGAGCAGCAGCATGCGCCGTCGGCCGAAGCGGTCGGCCAGGCTGCCGGCGGGCAACAGGCAGGCGGCGAAGGCCAGCAGGTAGGCGCTGACCACCCATTCGATGTCGGCGAACGAACCGGACAGGTCGCGGGCGATGCTGGGCAAGCTGACGGCGACGATGTTGGTGTCGAGGATGATCAGGGCGCACACGGCCGAGGCGGTGAACAAGGTGAAACGCGCAGATGCGAGGGTGGACATGGCAAGGCTCCGGGCGGTGGCTGGTCGTCGGGGAGCAGAGGGCCGCTGCGCGCCCCATCGCTGGCAAGCCAGCTCCCACAGGGGCTACGGTGATCCTTGTGGGAGCCGGCTTGCCGGCGATGGACCGCGCAGCGGTCCCAGGCGATCCGGGCTTTGCCGCCACGACGCCAGCCTTGTAGTGTTGCCCTCACCATAACGCCGCCGGGCGCCGGGCTTGTTAGCCGCCACGTCCTGCGTCATTAGCCACCGGCTAACGAGGCCCCATGGAAATCCGCCACTTCCGCTACTTCCTCAGCGTCGCCCGCCACGGCCACTTCACCCGTGCGGCCGAGCAGTTGGGCATCGCCCCGCCCACCCTCAGTCGGCAGATCCAGGACATGGAAAAAACCCTGGGCGTGCTGCTGTTCCAGCGCAGCCAGCGCGAAGTGCGCCTGACTGCCGCGGGCGAAGCATTGCGGGTGGAGGCCGAGCAGGCGGTGCGCCAGTTCGACGCCGCACAGCTCAGCGCGCAGCGCGCCGCAAGGGGCGACAGTGGGCGCATCGAGCTGGGCTATGTGGCTTCGGCGGCCTACTCCGGCACCTTGCAACAGCAAGTGACCCGCTTCAGTGACGCCCACCCCGGCGTGCATCTGAATATCCGCGAGGCGCCCATGGACGCGCTGCCCACGCAGGTGCTCGACGGCCAGCTGGACCTGGCCTATGTGCGCTCGCCGATGGAGCTGCCGGAGGGACTGGAGGCGATTCCCCTGCATGAAGAAGGCTTCGTCCTGGCGCTGCCCGCAGGTTCCCGCCTGAACGAGCTCAAGCAGCTCCCGGCCAAGCGCCTGGCCGATGAAACCTTCATCCTCCCCGAACAGATCTCCGGCACGCTGGAGGTCGCCGCGCAGGGTGGTTTCGTCCCGCGCCTGGGCCCCCAGCCGGGCAGCCTGGTGGCGGTGATCACTTTGGTATCCCTGGGCCAGGGCGTTGCGGTGGTGCCGGAATCGGTGGTGCGGCGGATCAACTTGCCGCAGGTGAACTACCGGCCTGTCGAGGATTGCCGGGCGAGTTCGTGGTTGAGCCTGTTGCATCGGCGCTTCGAGAAGTCACCGGCAGTCGCCCGCTATATCGAGGCGGTGCGCTCGGCATCCAGCGCGTAGAACTCCTGCAACTTGGCCTGCAGCAGGGCCTTGTCCGGCAGGCGGGTCTGGTACTCGGCGATCAGCGCGGGGGACAGGCTGCGGTTGAGCGCGTACTCCACCACCTCATCGTCCCTGCTGGCGCACAGCAGCACGCCGATGGCGGGGTTCTCGTGGGCCTTGCGCTCGTTGCGGTCGAGGGCCTCGAGATAGAAGTCCAGCTTGCCCAGGTACTCGGGCTCGAATCGCCCGACTTTCAATTCGATGGCCACCAGGCAGTTGAGGCCGCGGTGGAAGAACAACAGGTCGAGGGCAAAGTCACGGCCGCCCACCTGCAACGGGTAGTGCGAGCCGACGAAGCAGAAGCCGCGGCCCAGCTCGACCAGGAAGTCCTTGAGGCGGGCAAGCAACCCTTGGTGCAGGTCGGCCTCGGCGTGCCCGCCCGGTAGGCCGAGGAACTCGATCATGTAGGCATCGCGGAACACCTCCAGGGCCGCAGGATGGGCCTGGGTGAGCGCGGCCGACGCCTTGGCCGGTTGCGTCACGCTGCGCTCGAACAGCGCAGCCTTGAGTTGGCGTTCCAGTTCACGCTTGGACCACTTTTCCTGGCTGGCCATGCGCAGGTAGAACAGCCGCTCTTCAGGGTGCTTGCACTGTCCAATAACTATCATGTTGTGGCTCCACGGCAATAGTCGCACCAGTGGTGCGACTATTTCGTCACCCCGGTAAACCTCGTAAAACTGCCGCATGCGGAACAGGTTGGCGCGGGTAAATCCGCGCAGCCCGGGCTGGGTCAGCAGCAGATGATCCGCCAGCTGGTTGACCACCCCATCGCCCCACTCGGCCCGCTCCAGCTTGCGGCTGATAAAAGCCCCCACCTGCCAATACAGCTCGATCAGTTGAGTGTTAACGGCCTGGACCGCGCGCTGGCGGGCCGACTTGATCAGTGTCAGTACCTCATCGAAACGCTCATCCCTGGCAGCGGGCGCAGGCGCGCCCATGACTTCAATATTCATGCAACGACTCCATGGCAAATAGGGAAAACCCGCCAGAGTCTATCCCCGCCCCTCGCCCGGCCCGACAGGTGAAACTGTTGCAAAACGCAAAGAGGGCGCCCAGTGGCGCCCTCTCGTTCACGGTAAGGCCATCAGCCCATCGACCGCGCCCCAACCACCCGCGCATGCCCCCGCGTGGTGACGATCCCCAGGAACGAAATCACGATCGCCAGCCCCAACGTGGCGCTCACCTCGGCCCGGTGTTCCTCGGTGAACATCATCACCCCCAGCGCGCAGCTGATGAAGATGATCACTGCCCAGGTCAGCCACGGGAACAGCCACATCTTGAACTTGAGGTTGGCGTTCTCGCGCTCCAGCCGGCCACGCATGCGCAGCTGGGAAATGGCGATCACCAGGTACACCAGCAGGGCAATGGCGCCAGAGCTTGCCAGCAAAAACTCGAACACGCCCTTGGGTGCGAAGTAGTTGAGGATGGCGATGGCCGCACCGATCAGGGTGCTGCCGAACACCGCTGCACGCGGCACGCCCACCTTTGAGGTTTCCTTGAGGAACGCCGGGGCATCACCGCGCTTGGCCAGCGAGTACATCATCCGCGAGGCGATGTAGATCGACGAGTTCATGCAGCTGGTCACCGCGATCAGCACCACGAAATCAACCATCAGCGCGGCATTGGGGATGTTCATGATTTCCAGCGCACGCTGGTAAGAACCCACCACCGCCAGCTGTGGGTCGTTCCACGGCACCACCGAAATGATCACGAAGATCGACAGGATATAGAAGGTACTGATGCGCCAGATTACCGAGCGGGTGGCCTTGGCGATGTTGCGCGCAGGGTCGCTGGATTCGGACGCGGCAATGGTCACCGCCTCGGTGCCGATAAAGCTGAACATCACGGTGATGAAGGCACCGATCACCGCCGACCAGCCCTTGGGCGTGAAACCGCCGTGCTCGGCCATCAGCGTGCTCAAACCGCTGACCTCGCGGTTGGGCAGCCAGCCCATCAGCGCGGCGAAGCCCAGGCCGATGAAGCCGAGGATCGCCGTGACCTTGAGGATCGCGAACCAGAATTCGAACTCGCCGTACTTGGCCACGCTGAACAGGTTGGTGCAGGCCAGCAGCAATACCGAGGCCAGGGCGAAGATCCAGCTGTCCACCTGGGGGAACCAGGCGTTGAGCACATGCCCGGCGGCCAGTGCTTCGATGGGGATCACCAGCACCCAGAACCACCAGTACAACCAGCCGATGGTGTAGCCGGCCCAGCGGCCGATGGCCTGGTCGGCGTAGGTGGAGAACGACCCGGTGTCGGGGTGTGCCACGGCCATTTCGCCGAGCATGCGCATCACCAGCACCACCAGGGTGCCGGCTACGAAATAAGAAAGAATGGTGGCAGGCCCGGCCGCCGCGATGGCGTGCCCGGAACCTACGAAAAGCCCGGCGCCGATGATGCCGGCGATGGACAGCATGGTTACATGACGCGGCTTGAAACCTTGAGCAAGGTTGCCATCAGATCCCACGGTGCTCATTGATATTGTTCTCTTTTTGCGGACACAAGGAAGGGACGGGCAGGTACAGGCGAAAAAGCATCTCCTTGAAAAACAATAAGAATGACACGTCGCTCAGGCGCTGTTGTTGAACCTCTTCACGCTTTTGCAGCGCCACGCACCGGACGATCCGGGGGTTATTTAAGCCGCGCGGGGCATGGGGAAATTGTTCGAGAACGTCCCGCAGGTTCGCGATCACGACACCCCGTGCCCGATCGCGCCGGATGTCGTGATTGGCTTGTCTGGAAACGACACGGGCCAAGCGCCCACAAAAAAGCCCCGGTCTCCCGGGGCTGTGCTGCACAGGCGTCTGCCTACGCTTGACCGTCACACGAGGCGGCGGGTGGCAGCAGGGAACTGTTGTGTGGTCAATTTTGGCCTCATCGCCGGCAAGCCGGCTCCCACAGGGTTTGCGCTGAGCCTGTGGGAGCCGGCTTGCCGGCGATGAGGCCCGCACAGGAATCAACGCACCAGGCAAGGCCGCTTGTTGTCGAACGCCCACCCCGGCACCAGGTACTGCATCGCCACGCTGTCATCGCGCGCCCCCAGCCCCATGTTGCGGTAGCACTCATGGGCCTTGGCCAGTTGATCCTCATCCAGCTGCACCCCCAACCCCGGCCGCGCGGGCACCCGCACATGGCCGTCGACAATACGCAGCGGCTCGCGGGTCAGGCGCTGGCCGTCCTGCCAGATCCAGTGGGTGTCGATGGCAGTGATCTCGCCCGGCGCGGCGGCGGCCACCTGGGTGAACATGGCCAGCGAAATATCGAAGTGGTTGTTGGAATGCGAGCCCCAGGTCAGGCCCCAGTCATGGCACATCTGCGCCACCCGCACCGAGCCCTGCAGGGTCCAGAAGTGCGGGTCGGCCAGCGGGATGTCCACCGCCTGCGACTGGATCGCATGGCCCATCTGCCGCCAGTCGGTGGCGATCATGTTGGTGGCGGTGGGCAGGCCGGTGGCGCGGCGGAACTCGGCCATCACCTCACGGCCGGAGTAGCCGTTCTCGGCGCCGCAGGGGTCTTCGGCATAGGCCAGCACCGCGTGCTTGTCGCGGCACAGGGCGATGGCTTCTTTGAGCGACCAGGCACCGTTGGGGTCGAGGGTGATGCGCGCCTCAGGGAAACGTTCGGCCAGTGCAGTGACGGCCTCCATCTCCTCTTCACCGCGCAGCACGCCGCCCTTCAATTTGAAATCGTTGAAGCCATAGCGGGCCTTGGCCGCTTCGGCCAGGCGCACCACCGCCTCCGGGGTCATGGCCTGCTCATGGCGCAGGCGGAACCAATCGTCATCGGCGTCGGCCTCGTTGCAATAGGCCAGGTCGGTGCGCTTGCGGTCACCGATGTAGAACAGGTAACCGAGCATCTTCACCGCCTCGCGCTGCTGCCCTTCGCCCAGCAGCGCGGCCATGGGCACGCCCAGGTGCTGGCCGAGCAAGTCGAGCAGCGCCGACTCGATGGCGGTCACCGCATGCACGGTGATGCGCAGGTCGAAGGTCTGCAGGCCGCGCCCGCCGGCATCACGCCCGGCGAAGGTCTGGCGCATGGCATTGAGCACGCGCTGGTAGTGGCCGATGGGCTGGCCGACCACCAGCGCGCGGGCGTCTTCCAGGGTCTGGCGAATGGCCTCGCCGCCGGGCACTTCGCCCAGGCCGGTGTTGCCGGCGCTGTCGCGCAGGATCACCACGTTGCGGGTGAAGTACGGGCCATGGGCGCCGCTGAGGTTGAGCAGCATGCTGTCGTGGCCGGCCACCGGGACCACACGCAGTTCGGTGACGACCGGGGTACCGTGTTGAACCTGTGGGGTGCTGTGCATGTTCATGGAATCTCTCTCGCAATCAGTTGGCCGAGGCGGCCTTGAGGTCTTGGGCAGGCGCGCCCTTGGCACGGGTACGAACGAAGAACACCGCAATGGCGGCCACCACCGAGGTCACCGCCAGGCCGTACAGGCCGCCCTGGATCGAACCGGTCTGCTGCTCCAGCAGGCCAAAGGTGGTGGGCGCGACAAAGCCGCCCAGGTTGCCCACCGAGTTGATCAGGGCGATCACCGCCGCCGCGATGCGGGCATCCAGGTAGCCCTGGGGGATAGGCCAGAACAGCGACGAAGCCGCCTTGAAACCGATGGCCGCGAAGCACACGGCGACGAAGGCGAACACCGGCCCGCCAGTGGTGGACATGAACATGCCGGTAGCCGCCACCAGCAGCGCCGCCGCCACCCAGGCCTGCTGGAAGCGCCAGCGGCGGGCGCAGGCGGCGAAGCTGTACATGGCGATGATCGAGATCAGCCAGGGGATGGAGTTGAAGAAACCCACCTGCAGGTCGCTGAGGTCGCCCATGCGCTTGATGATGCTCGGCAGCCAGAAGGTCGCGGCATAGATGGTCAGCTGGATGCAGAAGTAGATCAGGCAGAACAGCAGGATCTGGCGGTCCTTGAGCAGGCTCCAGGACGACGCCTTGACCACCCCGCCCGCCTCGCGCTCACGCTGTTCCTGGTCGATGGCCGCCACCAGTGCGTCCTGCTCTTCGCGGCTCAGCCACTTGGCATCATGGGGTTTGGAGTCGAGCCAGAAGAACACGAAGAAGCACAGCGCCACCGACGCCATGCCTTCGATGAACAGCATCCATTGCCAGCCGTGCAGGCCCATGCCCTGGATCTGCATCAGCGCACCGGCCAAGGGCCCGGAGATCAACGATGCCACGGCCGAGCCGCTGAGGAAGATGGCGATGGCCTTGCCGCGTTCGGCGGCCGGCAGCCAGCGGGTGAAGTAGTAGATCACCCCGGGGAAGAACCCGGCCTCGGCGACCCCCAGCAAAAAGCGCAGCACATAGAACTGGGTTTCGTTCTGCACGAAGGCCATGGCCGTGGCCACCAGGCCCCAGGTGAACATGATGCGGGTCAGCCACAGGCGGGCGCCGACCTTCTGCAACAGCATGTTCGAGGGCACTTCGAACAGCGCGTAACCGATGAAGAACAGCCCGGCGCCGAAGCCAAAGGCCGCCGCGCTGATGCCCAGGTCACTTTCCAGGTGCGGGCGGACGAAACCGATGTTGACGCGGTCCAGGTAGTTGACGATGAACATGATGACGAACAGCGGCAGGACATGCCGTTTGACCTTGGCCACGGCGCTGGTCAGCACCGCATCGCGCCCGGCGCACGGATCGAGGGTGTGGTTCACAGGTGCTTCTCCCACTAATTGTTTTTGTGCGGGTCGATGGAAGTCCGGGCATCTGGCAAGCGCCCTGTTGTCTGACATCCAGGTGAACGAATCATAGGCGCCGCGAAGTTGTACGACAAGATCGCAAACAGCCAGCAAAAAGCAAAATACAAGTAGATAAAACGGCTAAAAGCAGCGAAAAGATAAAAACAAGTAAACCAGCTGCAAGTAAAAGCTGCCGGAGCATGAGGTAAATTATTTTCAATTTTTTAACTTGTCGTACAAGTAAGCCTGCTAGGCTCGGCTGATCGGCCAGCCACTTGTACCGCCGCATCAGCGAGCCCCGCATGGACACCCAAGACACCCCGCGTAAACGCGGCCACAGCCGCGCCCACGACCTGGTCTCCAGCCTGACCCAGCAGATCCTGCTGGGCACCTTCAGGCCCGGCGACCGATTGCCTTCGGAAAACACCCTGGTGCGTGAACACGGCATCAGCCGCACCGTGGTCCGTGAAGCGCTGTCCAAGCTGCAGGCCTCGGGCCTGGTGGAGCCGCGCCACGGCATCGGTACCTTCGTCATCGAACGCCAGGCCCAGGCCGGCCTGCGGGTCGGCGCCGAAAGCGCCGCCAGCGTGCGCGACCTGCTGGAGCTGCGCATCGGCCTGGAAGGCCAGGCTGCCGCGCTGGCGGCGTTGCGCCGCACTGATCGGCACCTGGCGCAGATGCGCCAGGCACTGGACGACTACCAGGACCTGGCCGCCGCCGGCGACAGCTGCATCGAAGCCGACCGGCGCTTCCACCTGCTGATCGCCGAGGCCACTGGCAACCTGTATTTCGGCGAGATGATGGCGCACCTGGGCAGCGCGCTGATCCCGCGCAACCGCCTGGCCCAGGCCGACCGCGCCGGGGCCAGGCTGGCAAGGCAGGCGTACCTGGCCAACCTTGAGCACGAGGCGATCCTCAATGCCATCCGCCGCCAGGACCCGGACGCCGCACGGGCAGCGGTGTGTTTGCACCTGTCCAACAGCCGGGATCGGTTGGTGCCGGATTGACAAAGCCGACATCCACGGTGGGCACACGCCCCTGTAGGAGCGGCCTTGCGCCGCGAAAGGGGCGCACAGCGCCCCCAGCAATCTTGAACCTCACCCCAACGCCCGATCCACCAATACCTGCAAGCGTCCCCGCGAACAGCGCTCCACCCGCGCCTCGACGCCATACACCTCGGCCAGCAACCCCGGCACCAGCACCTGCTCCGGCGTTCCACAGGCCACCACCCGCCCCGCGTCGAGCACCACCAGCCAGTCGGCATGGCTGGCCGCCAGGTTGATGTCGTGCAGCACCGCCACCGCCAGCAAGCGATGGGCGACCACCCGCTCACGCACCGCATCCATCACCCGCAACTGGTAATGCAAATCCAGCGCGCTGGTCGGCTCGTCCAGCAGCAATACCCGAGGGTTGCGCGCCAGCAGCTGGGCCAGCGCCACCAGTTGCCGCTGGCCCCCGGACAGGCTGCCCAACGGCTGTTCGGCCAGGTGCTCGATACCCAACCGGCGCAGCGCCTCGAACGCCGTCCCCAGCGGGTTGTCGGCCCCGCCCACGCGCAAGCCGGCAATGATGCTCTCCAGCACTCCCAGGGCGATCCCCGGCGGCAGTTGCTGGGGCATGTAGGCCAACCGCCGCGAACGCTCGGCAACGCCCAGGCGGGTCACGTCGGCACCGTCCAGCGTCAGCGCACCTTGCATGCGCTCAAGCCCCGCCAATGCGCGCAGCAAGGTCGATTTGCCGGCGCCGTTCGGCCCCACCAGCGCCACCAGGCTGCCGGCCGGCAACGCAGGCAAGGTGACCTGGTGCAGTACCTGCCGCGCGCCATAGGCCACCGACAGCTGATCGATCAACAGGCTCACAGGTTTCTCCCCCGGCGGAACACCAGCACCACGAACACCGGCACCCCCACCAACGCGGTGACGATGCCCACCGGCACGATCACCCCAGGCAGGATCAGCTTGCTGGCAATCGACGACAGCGACAGCAGCAGCGCCCCCACCAGCGCACTGGCCGGCAGCAGGAAGCGCTGGTCCTCACCCACCAGCAAACGGGCGATATGCGGCCCCACCAGGCCGACGAAACCGATGGTGCCGACGAAGGCCACGGCCGTGGCCGACAGCAAACTGATGCGCACCAGCGAGGCGAAACGCAGGCGCCGGGTATCGACGCCAAAACTGCGCGCCCGCTCCTCGCCCATGCGCAGCAGGGTCATGGCCGGTGCGGCGCGCAGCGAGAACGGCAACAGCGCAGCCAGCACCAAAGCGAGGATGCCGAGCTTCTGCCAGTCGGCCCTGGCCACGCTGCCCAAGGTCCAGAACACCAGCTGCTGCAGCACGTCCTCGGTCGCCAGCAATTGCAGCAGCGACACCAGCGCATTGCAGCTGAACACCAGGGCAATGCCGAACAGCACCAGGCTTTCGACCCCGGCGCCACGCAGCCGCGCCATGGCCTGCAGCAGCACCACCGACAGGCAGGCGAAGACAAACGCCATCAGCGTCACCTGCACACCCGGCGCCAACCAGGCCACGCCCAGCGGGTAGGCGATGGCCAGCGACGCGCCCAGTGCCGCCGCCGACGACACGCCCAGGGTGAACGGGCTGGCCAGCGGGTTGTCGAGGATCGCCTGCATCTCGGCCCCGGCCAGGGCCAACGCGGCCCCCACCAAAACCGCCATCAGCGCATAGGGCAAGCGCACGTTCCAGATGATCACTCGCTCGGTGGCGCTCAGGGTCGCGGGGTCGAACAGGCCGTGCAGCAGTTGCCCCAGGCCCATGCCCGAGGCGCCACTGGCCAGGTCCAGCAACACCGACAGCAGCAACAGCGCCGCCAAGCCCAGCACCAACCCGCTGCGCCGCCACAGCAGGCGCCGGTAGCGCCCGGCCGCCAGGGCGGCGCCGTCCTGCGCCAGCGCGGTCACTGGGCGTCGACCCAGTACTGGCCGTCCAGGCCAATGTTCAACAGCTGATTGATCTCGGCCATGGTGGCCTGCGGGTCGAGGCCCTTGAAGCGCTCGGGATGAATCCAGCGCGCCATGGCTTCGAGGGCGAGGATGTTGAACGGTGAGTTGTAGAAGTCATGCCACAGGCCATGGGCCTGGCCGGCCTGGATCGGCCGCAGCGGCGCGAACGCCGGGCGGGCGGTGACTTGCGCCAGGCTCTGGCGCGCGGTGTCGGTCGATACCCCTGCCCCCAGCAGCACCCCCGGCGCACGGTTGCCGGTGGCGATGTACACGTCGGGGTCGGCCTGCAGCACGTACTCGACACTCACGTCGCCCAGCGCACCGGGCACCACGTCGGCGCCGATGTTGTGCCCGCCAGCAGCCGCCACCAGGCTGCCCAGCCCGCTCTTGCCGGTGGTGTGCCCCGGTGCCTGCCATACCCCGGCCAACAGTTCGAGGAAGACCTTCGGCCGCTGGCTGTTGGGCAATCCGGCCACCGCATCGGTGACCCGCTTCAGGTGGCGGTCATACAGGCTCAGGTATTGCTCGGCCTGCTGCTCACGCTCGAGCAATGTACCGAGCGCCCGCAGGCTGACCCGGGTGTTCTCGAGCGGGTGCACGCGAAAGTCGATGAACAGCACCGGCACCCCGGCCTTGGCCAGCAGGTCGGCCACCGGGCTGTGCTGGGTCGGGCCTTCGCCGGCGATGCTGAACACCGCCAGGTCCGGTTTCAAGGCCAGGATCTGCTCGGCGCTGACGCTCTGCTCCGAAGCCTGGCCGATCAACGGCAGCGTGCCGATCTGCGGGTAGCGCTGGGCGTAGGCCTCGTAGGTGTGCGGGTCGAGCAGGCGCATGTCGTTCTGCCAGCCGACCACCCGCTGGAACGGGTTGTCGCGGTCGAGCAGGGCCAGGGCGAAAAACAGCCGGCCTTCGCCGAGCACGATACGCTGCGGCGCATGCTCGACCGTGACCGTACGCCCGAGCACATCGGTGACCTGCACCGCGCTGGCCGGTTGCGCCAGGCCCAGCCAGGCGCCGAGCAACAAGGGCAGCACCAGCAGGCGCCGCCAGGAAGTGGGTTGAATCATGGGTGACCTCCCAAGGTCAGGTGTCGCCCCAGCGACGGAGCAGGTTGTGGTACACGCCAGTCAGTTCCAGCAACGAACCGGCATCGGCCTGTTGCGCAGTCAGGCGCTGGATCGCCACGTCCATGTCCAGCAACAGGCTGCGCTGGCTGTCCTCGCGCACCAGGCTTTCGACCCAGAAAAACGCCGCCAGGCGCTCGCCCCGGGTCACCGGCTCGACCCGGTGCACACTGCTGCCCGGGTACAGCACCAGGTGCCCGGCCGGCAGCTTGACCTGGCGCTCGCCGAAGGTGTCGTGGATCACCAGTTCACCGCCGTCGTAGCTGTCCGGCTCGGCCAGGAACAGGGTCGCCGACAGGTCGGTGCGCACCCGCTCGCGCACGCCCTTGATGCCGCGGATGGCGTTGTCGATGTGAAAGCCGAAGCCTTCGCCGGCGCCGTAACGGTTGAACAACGGCGGGTAGATGCGCTTGGGCAGGGCGGCGGACATGAACAACGGGTTGTCCGACAGCCGCTGCAGGATCAACCCGCCCAGCTGGCGGGCGACCGGGTCGTCCTCGTCCAGCTGGCGGTTGTGCTTGGCCTGGGCCGACTGCACGCCGGCGGTGGCCTTGCCGTCGACCCAGGGCTGCGCCAGCAATTGTCGGCGCAGCCCGTGCAGTTCATCGGCGCTGAACAGGTTGGCGATCTGCACCAGCATCAGAAGGTGTAATCCACGCTGGCGGTCAGGGTGCGCCCGGCCCCCGGCACGCCGTACAACTGGAAGCCGTCGAGCGAAGCGCCGACGCGGCTGTAGTAGAAGGTGTTGAACAGGTTCGACACGTTCAGGTTGACCGTGGTCTGGCTGTCGACCTTGTAGCGCGCCGCCAGGCTGTGCAGCCAGTACGACGGCGCCTTCTCATGGTCGCGGGTGTAGACCGTGTAGACCCCGCTCGGGCCGTTGGCGTAGCTGCTGTTGTTGTTCAACCCGCCGACGTACTTGTTGTCGCTGTAGCGGCGTCGGCCCACGTAGTCAGCGCCATAGCTGACACTGAGCTGGTCGGTGAGGTCGTAGGTGGTCCACAGGTTAGCGGTCAGGTCGGGGACGTTCTTGGCCTCCTCGCCCTTGTTCGCGCCCTTGGTCTGGCGGCTCTTCATCGCGGCGAAACCGGCATAGGCCGACCAGCGCTGGGTGAGTTGCCCCTGCAGGCCCAGCTCGAGGCCATCGACCCGCTTGGCCGGCAGTGCACGCACCGGTGAGGTCTCGCCTTCGCTGTATTCCCAGCTGTCTTCCAGCTCGGTGCGGAACAGCGCGGCGGTCAGGTTCAGGCGCTCGTCGAGCAGCTCCCACTTGGTGCCCAGCTCGTAGGTTTTCGAGACCGCCGGCTTGTAGGCCTCGGTGCTGGCCGCGCCGTAGATCTGGTTGTTGGTGCTGGCGCCCACCGCCGACGGTTGCGCGGCCTGGCTGTAGGACAGGTAGATGCTGCCATTGGGCAGCGGTTTGTAGACCACCCCGGCACGGCCGCCAAAGGCGTCGTCACGGCTACTGCTGCTGCCGGTGGCGCGCTCGCTGTCGACCTGCCAGTGGTCATAGCGCAGGGCCAGCAGCAGTTGCCATTGCGGGTCCAGGGTGAGGGTGTCGGAGGCGTACAAGGCGGCGTCCTTCACGACGCTGCGCGGGTCGCCGTAGCCCTTGTCGGTACGGGTCGAGGCGAAGCTGTGGGCCGGGTCGGACAGGTTGAAGAACATCGAACCGTCCGGCACCTTCATGCTCTTGTGCAGGCCGCCGTAGGTTTCGCGGTACAGCTCGATACCGGTCACGGCCTCATGGTGAATACCGCCGGTGTCGAGGTTGAAGCGCAGGTCGGTCTGGTTGTCGACGATCTCGTAGCGCTTGGACAGGCCGAAGTCGCTGCCGCGCAGGTAGCCGTAGCCACTGGCGCTGTTGGCGTAGTCGGTGTAGGCGCTGATGCCGTTGATCGAGCTGCGTGGCCCCAGCCCGACATAGCCCAGGCTTGCGCAACGGGTGCCGGTGCAGGTGCGGCTGCCATCGGCATTGGCGGCGACGAAACGGGCCGGCGACAGCACCGCCCAGTTGTCGGTCTGCTGCCAGCGCAGCTGGTTGCGCAGGGTCAGGTCGTCGCTGAAGTCGTGCTCGAACAGCCCGGTCAGCGAACGGGTTTCGCTGCGCTGGGTGTACAGGCTCGAATCGCCGTACCAGGCATCGCGGTCGACGCCCGGCATGCGCTTGCCATCGCTGCCGCGCTGGATCGGTACGCCGCCATCCGGGGTGTTGCGGTCCTTCTGGTAAAAGGCGTCGAGCCACAGCCGGGTGTCGGTACCCAGGCCGAAACCGAACGAAGTTGCCAGGCCCCAGCGGTCGTAGTCCACTTCGTCGCGCTCGGACACCGCGTTGTAGTGCTTCATCAGGTTGACGCGCACGGCCGTGGTGTCATTGAGCTGGCGGTTGACGTCGGCGGTCAGGCGCTTGTAGTTGTCGGTGCCAATGCCTGCCGAGAGCTTGCCGGCATCGCCCAGGTGCGCGCGCTTGCTGACCAGGTTGACGCTGCCGCCCACGGCCGAGACGCCCGACTCCACCGAACCTGTGCCCTTGTAGACCTCGGCCTGCTCCAGGTTGAAGGTGTCGTTGCGGCTGGCCATGCCGGCGTCGCGCACGCCATCGACGGTCATGCTCTGCTCGGCGGCGAAACCGCGAATGGAGAACAGGTCTCCCCAGCCCAGGTTGCCCTCGCCCGACATGAAGGTGATGCCCGGCACGTTGCGCAACACCTCCTGCAGGCTTTGGGCGTTCTGCTCCTCCAGCACCGCGCGCGGCACCACGCTGATGCTCTGTGGCGCGTCCAGCAAGGGCGTGGTGATCTTGCTCGAGGTCACCGTGTCGACCTTGTAGCGGTCCTGCTTGCCGTCCACCTGGGTGGCGGGCAGCGCAAGCGTATCGGCCAGGGCCGGCAGGGCGCAGGCGCCCAGCATCAGGCCAAGGGCCGGCGCCAGGGTCGCCGGGAGGCGCGGGGAGGATGCGTGGGGCATGTGAAGTCCTTAAAGAAAATCAGTCGCATTTGTGTGGCGCAATTCTAATGACGGCCCCACGCCGTCTTGTGTGCGCAAATGTACGGCCCGGCAGGCCGGCGGTCAGCCAACACATTCCGTTACATTCGTTGGGGCGGACGCGGTGTAAGGTGCCCTGCGCTTCCACCCTACAGGCCCACCCCATGTCCAAGCCCGACCATATCCTGATCGTCGATGACGACCCCGAGATCCGCGAGTTGCTGTCGCTCTACCTGGAAGATGCCGGGCTGCGCACCTCGGTGGCGGCCCATGGCCGCGACATGCGCCGCTGCCTGGCCGAGCGCCTGATCGACCTGGTGATCCTCGACCTGATGCTGCCCGGCGAAGACGGCCTGGCCCTGTGCCGTGAGCTGCGGGTGCACAGCCATATCCCGGTGATCATGCTGACTGCCCGCGGCACCCTGGTGGACCGTATCGTCGGCCTGGAGATGGGCGCAGACGACTACCTGGCCAAGCCGTTCGACCCGCGCGAGTTGCTGGCGCGGATCAAGGTGGTGCTGCGCCGCACCCAGAGCTTCCCCGAGCGCGCCCGTGTGGATGAAGCCCGCCAGCTGCGTTTCGCCGGCTGGCACCTGGACACTGCCACCCGCCATCTACGTTCGCCGGACGGCCTGGTGGCCAGCCTGGGCAGCTCCGACTACCGCCTGCTGCGGCTGTTCCTGCAGCACCCCAACCGCGCCCTGAGCCGGGATTTTCTGCTCAACCATGTGTTCGACCGTGAGCGCGAACCCTTCGACCGCAGCATCGATGTGTGCGTCAGCCGCCTGCGCCAGCACCTGGGCGACCACCCGCGCAACCCGGCGCTGATTCGTACGGTGCGTAATGAGGGGTACATGTTGACGGTCAATGAGGTGGCCAGCGAATGAAGTGCGGTTGGGTGGGGGTTGAATGGGTCGGGGGGTGATGGCTTGCTGGTGTTCGTCGGGAGATTTGTAGCGCCTGTGAGATCGAGCGCCGCCCGCGCGGCGCATCGCTGGCAAGCCAGCTCCCACATCTGTTTCGGGCCAATTATTCCTGTGAAGGTACCGCTGCACGCCTTGGTGCATGCCTCAAGCCTTGTGAGGTCCGGGCAGCGCCCATCTCGATTTCGCGTCATGCCAACAAGGCGGACAGTGGAGATAGACCAGAAGTGACTGGCCCGAAACAGATGTGGGAGCTGGCTTGCCAGCGATGCGCCGCGCGGGCGGCGCTCGATCTGATAGGCGCTGCAAAACTATCGCCCTGCACCTAGTCGCCCAAATGCGCCATCAAGATGAATACCCCCTGACCTGAAACTCACCAACTCAAGCAGATCTTGCCGAAATGCTTGTTGCTCTCCTGGTACCTGAACGCCTCGACGATCTGCTCCAGCTCAAAGTGCTTGTCCACCACCGGCCGCAGGCCGTTGGCATCGATGGCGCGGACCATCGCCTGCTGCTGCGCGCGGCTGCCCACCAGTACCCCCTGCAGGCGAATCTGCCGCACCAGCGCCTGCACCAACGGCAGCTGCCCGGCCACGCCGGTGAGGATGCCGATCAGCGACACATGGCCACCAATACGGGCAGCGATCATCGATTGCTCGAGCGTGGCCGGGCCGCCCACTTCGATCACATGGTCGACACCGCGGTTGCCGGTGAGCGCACGCACTTTCTCGCCCCAGGCCGGGGTGGTCTTGTAGTTGATCAGGTGGTCGGCGCCCAGCGCCTTGAGGCGTTCGAGCTTGGCATCGCTGGACGAGGTGGCGATCACCGTGGCGCCGGCCAGCTTGGCGAACTGCAAGGCGAAGATCGAGACGCCGCCAGTGCCCTGCACCAGCACCGTGTCGCCGGGCTTGAGGTGATCGTCGCTCATCAGCGCGCGCCAGGCGGTAAGGCCGGCGGTGGTCAGGGTGGCCGCCTCGGCGTGGCTGTAGCCTTTGGGGGCGAGGGTGAACGACGTGGCGCGGGCAGTCACCTGCTCGCGAGCGTAGCCGTCGATGCCGTCGCCGGGCACGCTGGCAAAACCTTCGACCTGGGCATCGCCTGCGAGCCAGTCGGGGAAGAAGGTGCTGACCACCGCATCACCGACCTTGAACTCCGTGACCCCGGCACCGACCGCGATCACCTCGCCGGCGCCATCGGCCATGGGGATGCGCCGCTCGCTCGGGCCCCACATGCCACTGACCACGGCGAAGTCGTGGTAGTTGAGGGAGTTGGCGTGCAGGCGCACGGTGATTTCGCCGGCCTGGGGCTCGGCGGCCTCGCGGGTGCCGACCTGGACCTTGTCGTAGCCGCCGCCGGGGAGGACGTAGATGGCCTTGGTGCTCATGCGCAGGGTCTCCATTGAGGAAAGGGTGCAGAGCAGCTTAGACAGGTCTGGATTTGCTGTGGGAGGTATCGCCTGTGTAGGAGCGGCCTTGTGCCGCGAAAGGGCCGCAGAGCGGCCCCAGCGATCTTGAGGTTGCTCGAAAAAACCGAGGGAGTGCTGCGCACTCCTTTCGCGGCACAAGGCCGCTCCTACAGGGGGATCGCCGTAGGGGTCAGCCGAGTAGCGCTTTGAGCGCCCGGCAATCCGCCGCATGCCAGTCGGCCAGCGCCGGCCAGGGGTTGTCCGGCAGGTTGACCAGCACGGTCTTGGTCCCGGCGGCTCGCCCGCAATCCAGGTCGAAGCGATAGTCGCCGACCATCACCATCTCCCCCGGCGCCACCGCCCACGCCCGGGCAATCTGCAACAGCCCGTCGGGGTTGGGCTTGGGCGCCGCCTCGTCACGCCCCAGCACATGCTCGACCGGGAAGCAGTCGGCCAGGCCGATGGCTTCAAGGGTGACATGGGCCAGCTCGCGGGCGTTGCGGGTCAGGATCGCCAGGCGGCAACCGCGCCCAGCCAGTTCACGCACCAGCTCCACTGCCCCTTCCGAAGCTTTCGAGGCAATCGCCAGGTCACGCTCGTGCTCCAGCAACCAGGCGTGTTTCGCCGCCGCCTCGGCCGCTGGCAGTGCCGCCAGGTGGGTGAGGATGTCGTGCTCGGCCGGGATGTCGAGCGCCTCGCGAATGGCCGCGAAGTCATGCACCGCGACGGTCAGGGTGCCGTCCATGTCGAACACCCAGTGGCGGATATCGCCCAGGCTCATGCCCAGTCCTTGCGGTGGCGGATCAGGCCTTCCTGGGTGGACGAGGCCACCAGTTGCCCGGCGCGGTTGAAGATGCTGCCACGGCAGAAGCCGCGGGCATTGCCGGCCCAGGGGCTATCGGTGGCGTACAGCAGCCACTCGTCGGCGCGCAGGTTGCGGTGGAACCACAGCGAATGGTCGAGGCTGGCGATCTGCATGTCCTTCTGCCACACCGACTTGCCGTGGGGCAGCAGCGCGGTGGTCAGCAGGCCGAAGTCCGAGGCGTAGGCCAGCAGGTACTTGTGCAGCGCGGGGGTGTCCGCCAGGTTGCCGTCGGCGCGGAACCAGGCGTACTTGACCGGGTCGCCCGGCTTGGGGTTGAACGGGTCGCGCTCGGTGACCGGGCGGATCTCGATCGGCTTGGCGCACAGCACCTTGTCGCGGATGCGCTCGGGCAACTTGTCGGCCATGGCGCTGGCCAGTTCGACTTCGCTGGGCAGGTTCTCCGGGCCGACCACGTCAGGCATTGGCACCTGGTGCTCGAAGCCCTCTTCGTCGTACTGGAACGAGGCGCTGCAAGTGAAGATCGGCTGGCCCTTCTGGATCGCCGTCACCCGCCGGGTGCTGAAGCTGCCGCCGTCACGCACGCGGTCCACCGAGTAGACCACCGGCATGCTGGCGTCACCGGGGCGCAGGAAATAGCCGTGCAGCGAATGCACGTGGCGGGCGTCCTCGACCGTCTGGCTGGCCGCCGACAGCGACTGGCCGAGCACCTGGCCGCCGTACAGCTGGCGAAAGCCCAGGTCCTGGCTGCGGCCACGGAACAGGTTCTCCTCGATGGACTCTAGGCTCAACAGGTCGACAAGGTCGTCCAGTACGTGACTCATGGAAGGTTCTCCTGGCAAGGCATTACGGCGCATTTATAACGGCAAATGATACAGGGTTTGTCGGCGGCCCCGTCGAGGGGCATCCCCGTCAGCCACGCAGGGTGTCCTGCCATCGGGCCCGGTCGATGCGGTACAGCACGTGGGGGCGCAGGGGGTGGCCGGCGGGCAGGCGGGGGTGTTCGAAGCTGCCGTCC
>NZ_BQHO01000018.1 GCF_021601385.1 Pseudomonas parasichuanensis
CTATGTGATTTCTCGCATGGCCACTTGTGATGCTGATAATCTTTTTGACTATCAGTCCGTACTCACAAGCACCCACACGAATTGCTTGATTCAATTTGTTAAAGAGCGTTTGGTTAAGAGCCTTTCGGCTCAACCGAGGCGCGCATTCTACGCTTTCCTCATTTGCTGTCAAGCGTTTATTTTGAAGTTTTTCCGAGAAACTCGTTTAGCTTCAACCGCTTAACTCGCCGCGATCTCTCGTAGCGGGAGGCGAATCATACAGCGTTACAACCTGCTGTCAACCACCTTTTTCACCGCTGCCGATCGTGAGACCGAAACGCTTCCGGACCTTCCGAATCGCTTAACTCGTTGAATCTCAAGGAGTTTTGCGTTCCGTTGTCGCTGGAAGTGGGGCGCATTATAAGGGGATCTGAGACCCCGTCAACCTTTAATTTCACAAAACCTAAATACGACTGAAAACAAAGCGGGGAGGCCTGTCGGCCTCCCCGCTCTCTATATAGCTACAGTGTCAGAGTACGCCAGCAGTGCGCAGTTCGTGCACTGCCTTCGCATCCAGCCCCAGCACATCACTTAGCACTGCCTCGGTATGCTCCCCCAGCAGCGGAGGTGCCTGCCGGTACTCCACCGGCGTCTCCGACAACCTGATCGGGCTCGCCACCTGCGGCACCATCCCCGCCAACGGGTGCGGGATGTTCACCGCCAGCCCCCGAGCCAACACCTGCGGATCCTGGAACATCTGCGCCAAGTCGTTGATCGGCCCACAAGGCACGCCAGCCTTCTCCAGCTCACTCACCCATTCAGCCGTAGTCTTGAACACCGTGGCCTGGCGAATCAGCGGAATCAACTCGGCCCGATTGGCCACACGCTGCTTATTGGTAGCGAACCTCGGATCATCCGCCCACTGCGGCTGCCCGGCCACCTCGGCAAACTTGCGGAACTGCCCATCGTTACCCACGGTTAGGATGAAATTGCCATCCGCCGTCGGGAAGTCCTGGTAGGGCACGATATTGGGATGCGCGTTACCCAACCGACGCGGGGAGCTCCCCGTGGTGAGGTAGTTCATGGCCTGGTTGGCCAGACAAGCCACCTGCACATCCAGCAACGCCATATCGATATGCTGGCCAACCCCGGCCTGGTCCCGGTGGGCGAGGGCAGCCAGGATCGCCACCGTCGAGTACAGGCCAGTAAGGATGTCGGTCAGGGCCACGCCAACCTTCATCGGCCCGGCACCTTCCTCACCCTCCGGCCGCCCGGTCAGGCTCATCAGCCCGCCCAGCCCCTGGATCATGAAGTCGTAGCCGGCACGCTTGGCATACGGCCCGGTCTGGCCGAAGCCTGTGATCGAGCAATAGATAAGCTTCGGGTTGACCGCCTTCAGGCTCTGGTAGTCCAGACCATAGGTCGCCAGCCCGCCGACCTTGAAGTTCTCGATGACGATGTCCGACTTAGCCGCCAGCTCGCGCACCAGGCGCTGGCCTTCGGGCTGAGTAAAGTCGATGGTCACCGAGCGTTTGTTACGGTTGGCCGACAGATAGTAGGCCGCCTCACTGGTGTTCTCGCCACGCGAGTCCCTGAGGAAGGGCGGGCCCCAGGCACGGGTATCGTCACCCGAACCCGGGCGCTCGACCTTGATCACATCGGCACCAAGGTCAGCGAGGATCTGGCCGGACCATGGGCCGGCGAGCACCCGAGAAAGATCCAGCACCCGCAGATGTGAAAGCGCACCCATGGCCTGGCTCCTCTATTAGTAGAACGCCTGGATACCGGTTTGCGCACGCCCAAGGATCAGCGCATGCACGTCGTGGGTGCCTTCATAGGTGTTGACTACCTCAAGGTTGACCAGGTGACGGGCCACGCCGAACTCGTCAGAGATACCATTGCCGCCCAGCATGTCACGCGCCATGCGGGCGATATCCAGGGCCTTGCCGCAGGAGTTGCGCTTCATGATGGAAGTGATTTCCACCGCAGCGGTGCCTTGGTCCTTCATCTGCCCCAGACGCAGGCAGCCTTGCAGGGCCAGGGTAATTTCGGTCTGCATATCGGCCAGTTTTTTCTGGATCAGCTGGTTGGCGGCGAGCGGGCGACCGAACTGCTGGCGGTCCAGGGTGTACTGGCGCGCGGTGTGCCAGCAGGCCTCGGCGGCGCCCAGCGCACCCCACGAGATGCCATAACGGGCCGAGTTCAAGCAGGTGAACGGGCCTTTCAGGCCACGCACGTCAGGGAAGATGTTCTCTTCCGGGACGAACACGTTATCCATGACGATCTCACCAGTGATCGAGGCGCGCAGGCCGACCTTGCCATGGATGGCCGGGGCGCTGAGGCCTTGCCAGCCTTTCTCCAGGACAAAGCCGCGAATGTCGCCGGCATCATCCTTGGCCCAGACCACGAACACATCGGCGATCGGGCTATTGGTGATCCACATCTTGCTGCCGGTCAGGCGGTAGCCACCGTCAACCTTGCGCGCCCGCGTGATCATCGAGCCAGGGTCGGAGCCATGGTTAGGCTCGGTCAGGCCGAAGCAACCAATCCATTCACCACTGGCCAGCTTGGGCAGGTACTTCTGCTTCTGTGCTTCGGTACCGAACTCGTTGATCGGCACCATGACCAGCGACGACTGCACGCTCATCATCGAACGATAACCGGAGTCGATGCGCTCCACCTCACGGGCAATCAGGCCATAGCACACGTAGTTGAGTCCGCTGCCGCCGTACTGCTCAGGGATGGTTGCACCCAGCAGGCCAACTTCACCCATCTCGCGGAAGATCGCAGGATCAGTCTGTTCGTGACGGAAGGCTTCCAGCACACGCGGCGCCAACTTGTCCTGGGCGAACTGGAAGGCGCTGTCACGCACCATGCGCTCTTCTTCAGTGAGCTGCTGATCCAGCAGCAACGGGTCGATCCAGTTGAAGCTTGCTTTACCGGCCATGTGCGTGTTCCTCGAAACAAAGATGGGAGCGGATTCTTGCGTTGCATTGATCCTAGGCCTGATCGGCCATCGGGACAAACGAGGATTGTGCACGCTTTAGTGATATTTTCTCACTCCGTAACCGATAGAACGCAGCACTAACGAGCACACAAGTGAGGTTGACGTACATGCGCCGCAAGATCCCCAGCACCACCGCCCTGGTCTGCTTCGAGGCGGCCGCGCGTCACGAGAGCTTTACCAAGGCTGCCCACGAACTGGCCCTGACCCAGGGCGCCGTCTGTCGGCAGATCGGCGGGCTTGAGGCGTTTCTCAACGTCGAGCTGTTCCGCCGCTCGCGCCGGGGCGTGAAGCTGACCGAGGCAGGCCTGTCCTACAGCCGCCAGGTAGCCAGCCAACTGGACGCCGTTGAGCGCGACACCCTGTCGGTGATGCGCCAGCAGGGCGCCAACGTGATCGAACTGGCCGTGGTGCCGACCTTCGGTACCCAGTGGTTGCTGCCGCGGCTGAAGGATTTCCAGCAGCGCCACCCCGAAGTCACGGTCAACCTGACCAACCGCACCCGGCCGTTCCTGTTCGCCGACACACCTTTCGATGCGGCCATCTACTTCGGCGACGCCGACTGGTCCGGCACCCAGGCCCATCGCCTGATGGGCGAAAACCCGGTACCGGTGTGCAGCCCGAAGTTGCTGGACGGGCAGGGCGGGCTCGACGCCCAGCGCATCGCCGAGCTGCCCCTGCTGCAGCAGACCACCCGCCCTTATGCCTGGCGGCAATGGTTCGACGGCCTGGGCATGAGCGTTGAACGCGACATGACCGGCCCGCGCTATGAACTGTTCTCCATGCTCGCCCAGGCGGCCATGCATGAGATGGGCATTGCACTGATCCCTCCGTTCCTGATCCAGCGCGAGCTCGAGGAGGGCAGGTTGGTGGTCGCTAACAGGCATGCCTTGGCCAGTGACAAGGCCTACTATCTGATGATTCCAGAGCGCAAGGTGGAGTCCGCCTCCCTACGGGCTTTCCGTGACTGGCTGATTGCACAGGCCCGGCAATACACGGCAAAATCCGATTAACTGACCCCGTAGTCAATTATTTTAAACACCTACAGATATATGTATTTGTCGCAAATACGTAATCTGTTACGGCCAGCCTCAAAAACCCTATCAACCCTAGTTAGCACGCGGGTTTGCTGGTTATTTTGCGACATTCACGGCATCAAGACCGAAAACAGCAGAATTTTTTTCAAATTTTCCCCTAAGCTCCGAATAGCGCGTACTTGACGGGTTTGTTTCGAATCATTGCGACATACGGTCACAGGGTGACTTGTAGTTTTGAGTTCGTTTCGCTCCAGAACCGGTTGTAGGCCCCATGGTTCATCTGCAAAATGCCTCCCCGCCCCGAATTACAGGCGGGGTCGTGCTCTACGGCCACCCAGCGCGCCACCCGAAGTGAGCTGGTTCAAACAAACACAAAAGGTCACCGCAGGAGACAAAGTCGTGCACATTGGTGTTCCTCTCGAGACGCAGACGGGTGAGACAAGGGTCGCCGCGACCCCGGAAACCATCAAGAAACTGGTTAGCCAGGGCCATCAGGTCACCGTGCAACGGGGGGCAGGGCTCAAGGCCAGCATTCCGGACAGTGCCTATGAAGCCGTCGGCGCCGCACTGGGTGAGGCGACCGATGCCTTCGGCGCGCAGCTGGTGCTCAAGGTGGTCGCACCCACCGACCAGGAACTGGCGCTGATCAACAGCGGCAGCGTGCTGGCCGGCATGCTCAACCCGTTCAACAACGAGCTCATCGGCAAGATGGCCGAACGCGGTATCACCGCCTTTGCCCTGGAAGCCGCGCCTCGAACCTCACGGGCCCAGAGCCTCGACGTGCTGTCGTCGCAAGCCAACATTGCCGGCTACAAGGCCGTGCTGCTGGCCGCTCATCACTACCCACGCTTCATGCCCATGCTGATGACCGCCGCCGGTACCGTGAAGGCCGCCCGCGTGTTGATCCTCGGCGCTGGTGTCGCCGGCCTGCAGGCCATCGCCACGGCCAAGCGCCTGGGTGCGGTGATCGAAGCCTCCGACGTGCGCCCGGCGGTGAAAGAGCAGATCGAGTCGCTGGGTGCCAAGTTCCTCGACGTCCCCTACGAGACCGATGAAGAGCGCGAATGCGCCGAAGGCGTCGGCGGCTATGCCCGCCCCATGCCCGCCAGCTGGATGCAACGCCAGGCCCAAGCCGTGCACGAGCGCGCCAAGCAGGCCGATATCGTCATCACCACCGCGCTGATCCCCGGGCGCAAGGCGCCGACGCTGCTCAGCGCCGAAACCGTGGCGCAGATGAAGCCCGGCTCGGTGGTGATCGACCTCGCTGCGGCCCAGGGCGGCAACTGCCCGCTGACCGTCGCCGACCAGGTGGTGCAGGCAAACGGCGTGACCATCGTCGGCCCGACCAACCTGCCGGCCCAGGTCGGCGCGGACGCCTCGGCGCTGTACGCCCGCAACCTGCTGGACTTCATGAAGCTGCTGTTCGACAAGGACGGCGCGCTGATGATCAACCTCGAAGACGACATCGTCGCCGCGTGCCTGATGTGCCGCGACGGCCAGGTCGTGCGCAAGAACGGCTGAGGAGCACGACAATGGAAGACCTGCTGATTTCCCACGGCATCTACAACCTGATCATCTTCGTGCTGGCCATCTACGTGGGCTACCACGTGGTGTGGAACGTCACCCCGGCCCTGCACACCCCACTGATGGCCGTCACCAACGCCATTTCGGCGATCGTCATCGTCGGCGCCATGCTCGCGGCCGCGCTGACCGTCACCCCAGCCGGCAAAGTGATGGGCACCCTCGCCGTGGCGCTGGCCGCGGTCAATGTGTTCGGTGGCTTCCTGGTCACCCGCCGCATGCTGGAAATGTTCAAGAAGAAAACCAAGAACGAGGCGCAGAAGTAAGCATGAGCATGAATCTGGTAACGCTTCTGTACCTGGTCGCCTCGATCTGCTTCATCCAGGCGCTCAAGGGCCTCTCGCACCCAACCACCTCACGCCGGGGCAACCTGTTCGGCATGATCGGCATGGGTATCGCCATCCTCACCACGGTCGGGCTCATCTACAAGCTGGGCGCCGAGCTGGCCACTGCCGGCATCGGCTATGTCATCGTCGGCCTGCTGGTCGGCGGCACCGCCGGCTCGGTCATGGCCAAGCGCGTCGAGATGACCAAGATGCCCGAGCTGGTCGCCTTCATGCACAGCATGATCGGCCTGGCCGCGGTATTCATCGCCATCGCCGCCGTGCTCGAGCCGCAATCGCTGGGCATCGTCGCCAGCATCAGCGACCCGATCCCCACCGGTAACCGCCTGGAGCTGTTCCTCGGTGCGGCCATTGGTGCCATCACCTTCTCCGGCTCGGTCATCGCGTTCGGCAAGCTGTCGGGCAAGTACAAGTTCCGCCTGTTCCAAGGCGCACCGGTACAGTTCGCCGGCCAGCACAAGCTGAACCTGATCCTGGGCCTGGCCACCATCGCCCTGGGCCTGCTGTTCACCTTCACCGGCCACTACAGCGCCTTCACCCTGATGCTGGCCCTGGCCTTCATCATGGGCGTGCTGATCATCATCCCGATCGGCGGCGCCGACATGCCGGTGGTGGTGTCGATGCTCAACAGCTACTCGGGCTGGGCAGCGGCCGGTATCGGCTTCTCGCTGAACAACTCGATGCTGATCATCGCCGGCTCCCTGGTGGGTTCGAGCGGTGCGATCCTCTCGTACATCATGTGCAAGGCGATGAACCGCTCGTTCTTCAACGTGATCCTCGGCGGCTTTGGTGGTGATACCGATGCCGGTGCGGCGCAAGGCTCCAAGGAGCAGCGCCCGGTGAAGTCCGGTTCGGCCGACGACGCCACCTTCCTGCTGAGCAACGCCGACAGCGTGATCATCGTGCCCGGCTACGGCCTGGCAGTGGCCCGCGCCCAACACGCGCTGAAAGAGCTGACCGAGAAACTGGTGCACAACGGCGTGACCGTGAAGTACGCGATCCACCCGGTTGCCGGCCGTATGCCAGGCCACATGAACGTGCTGCTGGCCGAGGCGGAAGTGCCGTACGACCAGGTGTTCGAGATGGAAGACATCAACGCCGAGTTCGGCCAGGCCGACGTGGTGCTGGTGCTGGGCGCCAACGATGTGGTCAACCCGGCGGCGAAGAACGATCCCAAGTCGCCGATCGCCGGCATGCCTATTCTCGAAGCGTTCAAGGCCAAGACCATCATCGTCAACAAGCGCTCGATGGCCAGCGGCTATGCCGGCCTGGACAACGAACTGTTCTACCTGGACAAGACCATGATGGTGTTCGGTGACGCGAAGAAGGTCATCGAGGACATGGTCAAGGCCGTGGACTGATACCCGCCTCTATATATAGAAGCGTCTAAGGCCCCCGGGTGTTATGCCCGGGGGCTTTTTCATTTGCATGATCCAGATCAACGGCTCTATTCCAAGGCTTCGCCTACGACCATGGTCGCGGGACGGCACCGGGCTAAATCTCTAGACTGCGCTTCCAGTAGCTTCAGTAGCCTGAGATAACAATCCATGTACCGTGATCGCATCCGCTTGTCCTCCCTGCACAGCAAGGTAATGAGTGCGGCTGACGCCGCTGGCCTGATCGAGGACGGCATGACCGTCGGCATGAGCGGCTTCACCCGCGCCGGCGAAGCCAAGGCCGTGCCCCACGCACTGGCCGAGCGCGCCAAGCTGTCGCCGCTGAAAATCAGCCTGATGACCGGCGCCAGCCTGGGCAACGACCTCGACAAGCAACTGACCGAAGCCGGCGTACTCGCCCGACGCATGCCGTTCCAGGTCGACAGCACCCTGCGCAAGGCCATCAACGACGGCCAGGTGATGTTCATCGACCAGCACCTGTCGGAAACCGTCGAGCAGCTGCGCAACAAGCAACTGACCCTGCCGGACATCGCGGTCATCGAAGCGGTGGCGATCACCGAACAAGGCCACATCGTGCCGACCACCTCCGTCGGTAACTCGGCCAGCTTCGCGATCTTCGCCAAGCAGGTCATCGTCGAGATCAACCTGTCGCACAACGCCAACCTCGAAGGCCTGCACGACATCTATATCCCGACCTACCGCCCGACCCGTACGCCGATCCCGCTGGTGAAAGTCGATGACCGCATCGGCAGCACCGCAATCCCGATCGACCCGGCCAAGATCGTCGGCATCGTCATCAGCGACCAGCCAGACTCCCCGTCCACCGTGCTGCCGCCCGACCACGAGACCCAGGGCATCGCCGACCACCTGATCGCCTTCCTCAAGGGTGAAGTGGACGCCGGCCGCATGACCAACAAGCTCGGCCCGCTGCAAGCCGGCATCGGCAGCATCGCCAACGCCGTGATGTGCGGCCTGATCGAATCGCCGTTCGAAGACCTGACCATGTACTCCGAAGTGCTGCAGGACTCGACCTTCGACCTGATCGACGCCGGCAAGCTGAGCTTCGCCTCGGGCAGCTCGATCACCCTGTCGAGCCGACGCAATGCCGACGTATTCGGCAACCTCGAGCGCTACAAGGACAAGCTGGTGCTGCGCCCGCAGGAGATCTCCAACCACCCTGAAGTGGTGCGTCGCCTGGGCATCATCGGCATCAACACGGCGCTGGAGTTCGACATCTACGGCAACGTCAACTCCACCCACGTCTGCGGCACCCGGATGATGAACGGTATCGGTGGCTCCGGCGACTTCGCCCGTAACGCCCACTTGGCGATCTTTGTCACCAAGTCGATTGCCAAGGGTGGCGCGATTTCCAGCGTCGTGCCCATGGTCAGCCACGTCGACCATACCGAACACGACGTCGACATCCTGGTGACCGAGCAGGGCCTGGCCGACCTTCGCGGCCTGGCGCCACGCGAGCGTGCCCGCGCGATCATCGACAACTGTGTGCACCCGGACTATCGCGCCGCGTTGAACGACTACTTCGAACGCGCCTGCCAGCGTGGCGGCCACACCCCGCACATCCTGCGCGAAGCCCTGAGCTGGCACGAGAACCTGGAAGAAAGCGGGCGCATGCTGGCCGGTTGATCCACCAGCGCTGTAGCCATCGCGGGGCAAGTCCGCTCCCACGCATACGCCGCGTGGGAGCGGGCTTGCCCCGCGATCGTTTCACCCAAATGAGTCATCTGTGGGAGCGGGGTTTACCCGCGAATGGTGCAGTGGCCATACAGACGATTTCGTGGGTGAACCCGCTCCCACAGTTCAACTGGCAACCAGATAATTAAAACTGTACTACTGTACTGGTAATTATCGGCTTTCGCCTCGCGCCATTTCCTGCAAATTCCAAAATTCGCACTAAATTAGTGCAGACCAGTACAGTTACGCCAATTTCGGGTGCAACAGTAGGGTTACACAGTTAACTGAGCCATCGCTTTACTGCAGAACTGTATCTACTGTTATGGACAGCAGAGGAGGAAGATGGGCACCAGTTAAATCACTCCCTAATGCCGCCACAAGCGGAAGGATGAAACATCATGGAACGCACCCTCAGTTCCGGTCTGGTTTTCGAAAGCAACGCCCAAGCCTCTCACGCTGCCCTGCCACTGCGCGCCCTGTCGACCCTGCTGCTGTGGCAACGCCGCATGGCCAGCCGCCGCCAGCTGGCTCGCCTGGACTCCCGCCTGCTGGCCGACGCCGGTATCAGCGAGTCGCAGCGCTACGAAGAGCTGAGCAAGCCGTTCTGGCGCTAAGCCTCGGCAGCCGGCCAACGCCGGCACCGCGAATACACAAGAACCCGTCGCCGGAAACCGCGACGGGTTTTTTGTTTGTCTGCCCCGAGATAGAGCCTTCGGAGCACAACAGATACAGTTTCACAAAAATAACATTCAATAGGTACAGTTACCCATGTGGTCCTTTGCCGTTCCGGGCACGTGAACCGAGGCGTGTTACGCTTGTCCTACACGCCTGGCAACACCGTACCGTGACGAGCCAAGCGAGCGTCCGACAACCAGAACCATCCAGACCCTGCGCAGGAGTCCACCCATCATGTCCCGTTATCATCTGTTCGGCGCCGCCGTGCTGCTGTCCCTCGCCGGCGCGGCCAATGCCACCAGCTTCGTGGTGACCACCGACACGGTCGTGCGCGGTGTCGCCGCCACCACCGATGCCACCTCCGACGTAACCTCGTCGTTCCGCGATGACAAGATCGTCCAGGCCGCCCGTGACGACGCCGCCAGCTTCGTTGGCAGCGAAGGCGCGATCCGCGGCGCCAAGCTGGAGAGCGCCTTCGTGCACATTCGCCAGCAGCAGCCCACGCTGCAAGCCAGCGACGCACAACTGGCCCGCGCCATCCTCGCGCTCTAATACCTGCTTTTACACCCGGATTCACTGGCCCAGGCCGGTGCATCCGGGGTAGCCTTCGCTGCCCGAAACCATCGCCTAGAGAGCCCATGCGTTATCTGCTGCCCATGCTGTTAGCCCTCGCCGGTATGGGAAGTGCCCATGCCATGGATGTCACCACCCAGAGCCTCGTTGCCACCGGCTACGTCACCAGCCAAGTGACCACCGCGCCGTTCGATCGCAAGATCGTCGTCGCCGCCCGTGACGACGCTGCCGCCTTCGTTGCCAGTGACGGCTTGATCCGCGGTGCACGCCTGCAGGCCGCGCTGGTTTCGCTGCGCCAGGTTCACACCTGCCACTCTGTCGGCGACCTTGAACTGGCCGAAGCAATCCTCGTCCAATAACCACCTGTTACGCCTTTTGTACCCTCTGGAGATGCTCCATGCGTAAATCGCTGATCGCCGCTTCCCTCGGCATGTTGCTGCTGGCCGATATGGCCCAGGCTCACACGCTGGTGGCTACCAGCAACATCATCGTCCGTGCCTCGGCGCGCACGGTCGACTTCACCTCCGACACCACCACCTCGATTCGCGATTCGAAAGTCATCCGTGAAGCCCACGACGACGCCGCCAGCTTTGTCGCCAGCAACGGCAACATCCGTGGCGCCCAGCTCGAAGCGGCCTTCGACACCCTGCGCACCCGTGTGCCGGAAGCCCGCGACGCCAGCGACCAAGTGCTGGCCGAAGCCATCCTGGCCCTGTGAAGCACGTGCGTGCCTGGCTGCTCGGCTGCGCCCTGACGCTGCTCGGCACGCCCGCCCTTGCCGATCTGCAGCTGGTGCTGCAGGCGGATGGCCTCGATCAGCCGCAACAACAGGCCACCCAGCAGCTGCTCGATGAAGCCATGGCCAAGTTGCCGCCACGCTTCAAGCAGCAGCTGGACCGCCAGGTCACGGTGAGCTGGACCGACCGTATGCCCGAGGATGCCTATGGCCAGGCCTCGCCGGTCTCCACCCTCGACCTCAACCGCCGCCTGTTGCCAGGCCTGGTCGATGGCAGCGCCGCCCGCGAAAAGACCAACCGCCCCCACGGCACCGTCCGTGAAGAGTTGCTGGCCACCGTGCTGCACGAACTCACCCATATTTACGACCGCGCCCGCCTGTGGCCCAGCGCCGAGCGCCAGCTGATCACCCGCTGCAAGCGCCAGCAGGGCGCCCTGGGCAAGGTAGGCCTGCCACAGGACTGCCGTGGCCAGGCCGAGCGCCGCTTCACCCTGAGCGACGACCCCAGGCTGCTCGACCTGGCCGGCTGGCCACAGTACGTCGGCCGCCGCGGCGAGCGCGAACAGCACAACGGCCAGGTGGCCCGCAGCCCCGACAGCTACGAGCTGAGCAGCCCCAAGGAATTCATCGCGGTCAACATGGAGTACTTCCTCCTCGACCCGAGCTACGGCTGCCGCCGCCCGGCGCTCAACCAGTACCTGAGCGAGCACTTCGGCTGGGCACCGCCGCAGAACACTTGCGCCAAGAGCCTGCCGTTCCTCAATGCCGGTAATGACTTCGCCCGCCAGCCGCTGGGCGAAATCGACCCCGAGCGGGTCTACGAAGTGGATTATCTGCTGGCCGAGGCCAACCAGAACCTGGTCAGCCGCTGGGGCCACAGCATGCTGCGCCTGGTGATCTGCGCCCCCGGCCGCCCGCGCGGCCCGGCTTGCCGCCTGGACCTCGACCAGAGCCTGGTGCTGTCGTACCGGGCTTTCGTCAACGACGTACAGCTGTCGAGCTGGGGCGGGCTGGTCGGTGCCTACCCGTCGCGGCTGTTCGTCCTGCCGCTGGGCCAGGTGATCGACGAATACACCAAGACCGAACTGCGCAGCCTGGCCTCGGTGCCGCTCAAGCTCAGCCGCAGCGAGATCGAGAACATGGTGCGCCAGGCCGCCGAGATGCACTGGAGCTACGACGGCAACTACTTCTTCCTGTCCAACAACTGCGCCGTCGAGAACCTGAAGCTGCTGCGCAGCGGCACCGCCAACCCGCGCCTCAACGACCTCGACAACATCATGCCCAACGGCCTGCTGGAAGTGCTCAAAGGGCGCGGCCTGGCCGACACCAGCGTGCTCGACGACCCACGCGAGGCGCTGCGCCTGGGCTATCGCTTCGACTCCTACCGCGACCGCTACCAGGCCATGTTCGACGTGTTGAAGAAGCAGCTGCCGATCAAACAGACTGCCGTGGAAGACTGGCTGGCCCTGGATGCCGAGCAGCGCCGCCCGTGGTTCGAACGCGCCGACCTGCGCACCAGCGCGGCGCTGCTGTTGCTGGAACAAGCCAGCCTGCGCCGGCAACTGCTGCTGGCCCAGGACGAGGTCAAGCAGCGCTACCTCAATGGCCGCGCGCTCAAGGACGGCAGCTTCGACAAGGCTGACCAGGCCCTGCAGGCGATCCTCGCCAACAGTGGCTACCTCAGCCGCCCGGCAGAGCTGCTGGGGGCGGGCGGCTACGGCCTGCCGCAGCCCGAGGAGCGCCAGCACCTGGAGCAGGAGAGCAAGGCACGCCAGGCACAGCTGCTGCGCCTGAGCAACGACCTGGACCAGCAGGTGAGGGCGCTGCTGGGGCCGGAGCGGGCCAGGGAGATCAAGGCGGTGGAAGCCAACATCAAGCAGGTGGGCGAGCATCTGCGCGCGCTGCACAAGGCGGCCGGCGGGTTGCAGCTACCCTAGCGACAGCAGGTGAGGGCCTCATCGCTGGCAAGCCAGTCCCTGTGGGAGCTGGCTTGCCAGCGATAGGGCCAGTACAGCCAGCACAATACCTCACAGGCTCTCCCCATCCTCCTCGGGCAACCCATCACCCGCCGGCAGCCACGGCAACCGGCTCGTCACCCAGATATGCCGGCTGGGCGTCACCCGCTCGGGATGATCCAGCGTCGCCACCGTCACATCGATCGTCTGCGGGCTGCGCTCGGTCACCAGCGCCACGTGGGCCCCGCACCCCCCACAGAAATAGCGGCTGCACCCGGCCGGCGCCACATAGCGCTGCGGCGAGCCCGCCACCCACTCGAAATCCTCCGCGGCCAACGTGACCCAGGTCACCAGCGTGCCGCCACTGACGCGTCGGCAGATCGAGCAATGACAGTGGGCAACATCACCCAGATCGCCCCGCAACCGGTACCGCAGGGCGCCGCAATGGCAACCCCCTTCCTCGACACGCGCCATCGTCATGACCTCCCGTCGCCTTGCACTGGTCGAAAGCTGGCTGAAAGCTTGCGCACATAGGATAGCGCCACCACCGGCAGCAGACCGGTCAGCCAGGGCACCCGGAAACTTCCGTGCCCGGCCCAATCAACAACAACAATGGTGATTCTGATGTTTTCCTGTGCCCGCCTTCCCGCAGTCCCTCTTCGCCTACTCCCCGCGCAGCGCCTGACGCGCTGATCCGCCCGAAACGTCCTTCCTTTCGCCGCGCCACGCCTGGAGTATCGCCATGCTGACCTTCCTCGGCTTTGCCATGGTCATCACCTTCATGTACCTGATCATGACCAAGCGCCTGTCGGCCTTGATCGCGCTGATCCTGGTACCGATCCTGTTCGCCCTGTTCGGCGGCTTCTACAGCGACATCGGCCCGATGATGCTGCAAGGCATCAGCAAGCTCGCGCCCACCGGCGTGATGCTGATGTTCGCCATCCTGTACTTCGCCCTGATGATCGACTCCGGCCTGTTCGACCCGGCCGTGCGCAAGATCCTCAAGCTGGTCAAGGGCGACCCGCTGAAAGTCTCGGTCGGCACTGCGGTGCTGGCCCTGGTCGTCTCCCTCGACGGTGACGGCGCCACCACCTACATGATCTGCTGCGCCGCCATGCTGCCACTGTACAGCCGCCTGGGCATGAGCCCGCGGATCATGGCCGGCCTGATCATCCTCGCCGGCGGAGTGATGAACATGACCCCCTGGGGCGGCCCGACCGCCCGCGCCGCCAGCGCCCTGCACGTGGACCCCTCGGACATCTTCGTGCCGATGATCCCGGCCATGGCCTTCGGTGTCCTGGCAATCCTCGCCATCGCCTACTGGTATGGCCTGCGTGAACGTGCCCGCCTGGGTGAACTGCACCTGCCCACCGACGACATCGACCACAGCGACATCAGCGTGTCGCAGTTCCCCGAAGCGCGCCGGCCCAAGCTGATCTGGTTCAACGGCGCCCTGACCGCCGCCCTGATGGTCGCGCTGATCGCCGGCGTGCTGCCGCTGCCGGTGCTGTTCATGATCGCCTTCAGTATCGCCATGATCGTCAACTACCCGTGCCTGCAGCAGCAGAAGGACCGCATCGGCGCCCACGCCTCCAGCGTGCTGGCCGTGAGCGGGCTGATCTTCGCCGCCGGTATCTTCACCGGCATCCTGTCGGGCACCGGCATGGTCGATGCCATGTCCAAGAGCCTGCTGGCGGTGATCCCGGAAGCGTTCGGCCCGTACATGGCGGTGATTACCGCGCTGGTGAGCATGCCGTTCACCTTCTTCATGTCCAACGACGCCTTCTACTACGGCGTGCTGCCGGTGCTGTCGGAGTTCGCCAGCCACTACGGCGTCACCCCGGTGGAGATGGCCCGTGCGTCGATCGTCGGCCAACCGGTACACCTGCTCAGTCCGCTGGTACCCTCCACCTACCTGCTGGTGGCCCTGGCCGGCATCGAGTTCGGCGATCACCAGCGCTTCACCCTCAAGTGGGCAGTGCTGGTGTGCCTGTGCATAATGTTCGGCGCGCTGGCCCTGGGGACGTTCCCACTGTTCAGCAGTCTGTAATACACACGCTTCATCCAACCGCAAAGCGCCCGCCCCCCGGGCGCTTTGCCATTACCGCTCGAAGGAATACACATGGAATGGCTGACCAGCCCGGAAATCTGGGTTGCCTTTTTCACCCTCACGGCCCTTGAGATCGTGCTTGGGATCGACAACATCATCATGATCTCGATCCTGGTCAGCCGCATGCCCAAGCACATGCAGCCGCGCACGCGGATCTTCGGCCTGGCCCTGGCCATGGTCACGCGCATCCTGCTGCTGCTGTCGATCACCTGGGTCATGCGCCTGACCGACGACCTGTTCCATGTGTTCGGCCAAGGCATCTCCGGACGCGACCTGATCCTGTTCTTCGGCGGCCTGTTCCTGCTGTGGAAAAGCTCGCAAGAGATCTACCACGGCCTGGAAGGCGAGGACGAAAGCCCGGACGAGCCCAAGGGCGCGGGCGGCAAGTTCTTCTACACCATCATCCAGATCGCCATCATCGACATCGTGTTCTCGCTGGACTCGGTAATCACTGCCGTGGGCATGGTGTCCCACGTACCGGTGATGATCGCCGCGATCATCGTCGCGGTCCTGGTGATGATGCTCTGCGCCGGCACCATCAGCGACTTCATCGACAAGCACCCGTCGCTGAAGATGCTTGCGCTTTCGTTCCTGATCGTCGTCGGTACCGTGCTGATCGCCGAATCTTTCGACGTGCATGTGCCGAAGGGCTACGTCTACTTCGCCATGGCCTTCTCGCTGGCGGTGGAAGCGATCAACATCCGCATGCGCACCGCGGCGGCGCGCAAGAAGGGTGAAGAGCCTGACGCGGTGAAACTGCGCAAGGACATTCCGGGTCAGTAAGACCGGCGAGAGCAATACAGAAAGGGCCCTTCGGGGCCCTTTCTTGTGCCGACTTCCCCGGCGATGAGGTCCGCGCAGGTTTCAAATAGGTTTCACCCATGCCAAGCTGGCGCCAGCTGCGCAAAACAACTAAAGCTTCAGTGAGCACTGGAAAAACCAGCCCACCCCCGGGCCAGGCTCACCGCCGCACCATTGGCCCCGCCTAGGGGCATAGAAGAACAAGGGGGCCCGACCATGCTGACCCTGCTCAACCTACTCTCTGCCGTGGCCCTGCTGGTGTGGGGCACGCACATCGTGCGTACCGGCATCCTGCGCGTCTATGGCTCGAACCTGCGCCGGGTGCTTAGCCAGAACATGAACAAGCGCCCGCTGGCGTTCATTGCCGGCATCGTGGTCACCGCCATGGTGCAAAGCAGCAACGCCACCGCCATGCTGGTCACCTCGTTCGTCGGCCAGGGCCTGATGGCCATGACCCCGGCCCTGGCGATCATGCTCGGCGCCGACGTGGGCACCGCGCTGATGGCGCGGGTGCTGACCTTCGACCTGTCCTGGCTGTCGCCGCTGCTGATCTTCCTCGGGGTGATCTTCTTCCTCTCGCGCAAGCAGACCCGCGCCGGCCAACTGGGCCGCGTCGGCATCGGCCTGGGGCTGATCATCCTGGCGCTGCAACTGATCGTGCACGCCGCCACCCCGATCACCCATGCCCAGGGCGTGAAGGTGCTGTTCGCCTCCCTGACCGGCGACATCCTGCTCGACGCGCTGATCGGCGCACTGTTCGCGATGATTTCCTATTCCAGCCTGGCTGCCGTGCTGCTGACCGCCACCCTGGCCGGCGCCGAGGTGATCAGCCTGCCGGTGGCCATCGGCCTGGTGATCGGCGCCAACATCGGCAGCGGCCTGCTGGCCTTCCTCACCACCAGCCTGCAGAACTCGGCGGGGCGCCGGGTGGCCCTGGGCAGCCTGCTGTACAAGCTGTTCGGCCTGGTGCTGATCATCCCGGTGCTGCACCCGCTGGTGGACTGGATGGACAGCCTGAGCTTCAGCCCGCAGGAGTTGGTGATCGGCTTCCACCTGCTCTACAACACCCTGCGCTGCCTGCTGATGCTGCCCACGGTCAAGCCCATGGGCCGGCTGTGCGACTTCCTGCTGCCCGAACGGGGCAACGGCAACGGCCATACCCAGGCGCGCCACCTTGACCCCACCGCGCTCACCACCCCGAGCCTGGCACTGGCCAACGCGGTACGCGAAACCCTGCGCCTGGGCGACCTGGTCGACAGCCTGCTCGACGCCATGCTGGGCGCCCTGCGCGGCACCCAGACCGCCATGCCCCAGCAGGTGCGCACCTTCGCCGAAGACGCCGAGGCACTGTACAACGCCATCAAGCTGTACCTGGCGCAGATGCCCCGCGAAGACCTGAGCGAACAGGACAACCGGCGCTGGGCCGAGATCATCGAGCTGGCAATCAACCTCAAGCTGGCCACCGACCTGATCGAGCGCATGCTGCGCAAGGTCCAGCAGCAGAAAACCTCCCAGCGCCGCGAGTTCTCGCAAACCGGCCTGGAAGAGCTGACCGGCCTACAGGAACAGCTGTTGGCCAACCTGCGCCTGGGCCTGTCGGTGTTCCTCAGCGCCGACCCGCAAAGCGCGCACCAGCTGCTGCGCGAAAAACGCCGCTTCCGCGCCCAGGAGCGGCGCCTGGCCCATGCCCATGTCAGCCGCCTGCAACGTAAAGTGGTGCAGAGTATCGAGACCAGTTCGCTACACTTGGAACTCATTGCCGACATGAAGCGGTTGAACTCTTTGTTCTGCAGCAGTGCCTATGTGGTACTGGGCGGCACCGACACCGGCGGGCTGATGCTCGACAGCGTGCCGGACGAAGCCCGCCAGCCTTGAGCCTTTGCCCCCGGAGACCATAGCTCGCCCATGCGTTGCCTGATGTTCATTTGCCTGCTGATCGCCAGCCTGCCGACCTTCGCCCTCGATCGCTCGCGGGTCGAGGGCTACCTGTTGCCCAACGGCCTGCAGGTGATCCTCAAGTCCGGCTACGAGCGCGACCATGTGTCGATCCGCCTGGTGGTGGGCGTGGGCCTGGACGATTTCGACTGCAACCAGCGCGAGCTGCCGCACCTGCTCGAACACCTGCTGTTCAGCGGCATCGACGAAACGGGCGAGGGCGGCCTGGAAGAGCGCCTGCAAGCGCTGGGCGGGGAATGGAACGCCTTCACCAGCAGCGCCGACACCACCTTCGTCATCGAAGCCCCGGCCCGCAACCAGCGCAAGGTGCTCGACCTGCTGCTGGCGCTGCTGCGCGACACCCGTATCGACGCCAAGGCCCTGGCCACGGCCAAGCGCATCATCGAGCGCGAGGACGGCGGCCATTACGGGCACCTGCAGCGCTGGCTCGACCGCCAGGAAGTCGGCCACCCGGCCAGCGACCAACTGGCGACCGAGCTGGGCCTCAAGTGCAAGGAGCGCTCCGACCTCGACGACATGACCCTGGAGCAGGTACAGCACCTGCGCGAGCACTGGTACGCCGCCAACAACATGAGCCTGATCGTCGTCGGCGGCCTCGACCGCCTGCTGCCGGCCTACCTGGAACGTACCTTCGGCGAACTGCCGGCGACCGAACCCGAAGAGCGCCGCACCCTCGAGACCATCAGCCAGCAGGCCGAGCAACGCCGCGACCTGACCCGTGGCTGGTTGGGCGACAACGTCAAGCTGCACTGGTTGTTCATCGAACCCACGCTGGACACGAACGACGACCAGACCCTCGAACTGCTCTCGCGCTACCTGGACTGGGCGCTGTACGACCAACTGCGCTTGCGCCACGGTTTGTCCTACGGCCCCTCGGCGCAACGCGAGAGTTTCGGCGACAGTGGCCTGCTGAGCCTCAATGCCGACCTGGAGCGCCAGGACCTCGACGCGGCGGTGAAGGTGCTCGAGCAGTTGTTCGAGCACCTGCGCAAGCACGGCCTGGACCCGGACACCTTCGCCCGCATCAAGGACGCGGCGATTGCCCGCGAGAGCTGGAGCACCCAGGGCAACACGGCGTTGGCCGACTATTACTGGGGAGCGCTCAACGCCTATGAGAACGGCCGCTTCAGCGACCCGGTACGTGCGCTACGCCAGGTCAGCCTCAAGCAGGCCAACGAGGCCCTGCGTGAGCTGCTCAAGGACCCCGGCTACCTGCGCATCGAGAAGCCGCTGCTGGGGTATGACGAGCTGTACGGATTGGTGGCGCTGTTGCTCGGGCTGATCCTTGCGGTCGGGCTGCTTCGTTGGCGGCGCGTAGTGGCGAATCGCCCCAGCGGCGCTACACGAAAGTAGGGGTTCGGCGGTATCCTGTGCCTGCCTCTTCGCCGCTGCGATTTACCCGCGAAGAGGGCCGAGCAGCCTCCCAATCATTCTGTTGTAGCCCCATGCCCCCAATACCCAACTTCGTCCTGCGCGTGATCGAACTGCTCAAGCGCTACCCCGGCATCATCGCGCTCTACGGTTTCCTGTCGGGTATCGGCAGTTTCATCCTGGTCGACCGCCAGGCCGGCCTGGCCCGCTGGATCGCCATCGCCATGCTGGTCAGCTGGGTCTGGCTGATGCTGGAGAACACCCTCACCGAGCTGTTCGCCCGCACCTTCAAGCGTGAGATCCCCCAGCCGCTGCTGCGCTTCGCGACGCAGATGATCCACCAGGAGAGCCTGTTCTTCGTCCTGCCGTTCTTCTTCATCACCACCACCTGGAACAGCGGCCAGCTGATCTTCACCGGCCTGCTCGGCGCCGCGGGGCTGATCTCCATCGTCGACCCGCTGTACCACAAGTGGCTGGCCCCGCGGCGCTGGCTGTTCCTGGCGCTGCACACCCTGACGCTGTTTGCCGCGCTGCTCACGGCACTGCCGATCATCCTGCACCTGACCACCGCGCAGAGCTTCAAGCTGGCGCTGGTCGCGGCCATGGTGCTGTCGTTCCCAAGCCTGGCCAGCAGCTTCCCGATCAACAACTGGCGCCGTGGCGTGGCGCTGGTGCTGGTGACCCTGGCGGTGGGCGGCGGCGGCTGGCTGATGCGCTCCTGGGTGCCGCCGGCGACCCTGTGGATGACCGATGTGGCGATCAGCACCGAAGTGCTCAACCGCCAGCCGGGCGCGTCGCTGGAAGAAGTACCCGCCAGCCGCATCCGCAATGGCGGCCTGTATGCCTACACCGCGATCAATGCCCCGCGCGGCCTCAACGAGCGCATCTACCATGTGTGGCAGCTGGACGGTAAAGAAGTCGACCGCATCGCCCTGGACATCCACGGCGGGCGCAAGGAAGGCTACCGGGCCTGGACCCACAAGCAGAACTTCCCGCCCAACCCGGTGGGCAAGTGGCAGGTGCGGGTGCTGACCGAGGATGGCCAGGTCATTGGGGTGCTGCGCTTCAAAGTGGTGGATGACGCACCAAAAACCCTGTAGGAGCGGCCTTGTGCCGCGAAAGGGCTGCGCAGCTGCCCTAGGATCTCATCCGCCACAAAAAATGCTGGGGCCGCTTTGCGGCCCTTTCGCGGCACAAGGCCGCTCCTACAGGAATGCACTGCTCATCGCGGCCTGCTGCGCTATGATCTGACTCGCCACCCGCCAGTCAGATGCATGGAGCCTATGACCGCCCCGAGCGCCATCCTGGACAACAACCAGCAGCCCTCCCGCCTGCGAATCGTCGGCGACTGGACCCTGGCCCACTACGCCGGCCTCAAGCGCGACTGCGAGCAGCTGCGCAGCCAGTACGGCGCCGACACCCAGGTCGACCTCAGCCAGCTGGGCCACCTCGACACCGCCGGCGCCTCACTGCTGGCCGAACTGCTCGGCGCCGAACGCCTGGCGCACTGTACCGACCAACTCCCCGACGCCAGTCGCGCCCTGCTCAAGAACGTCTACTGCTCGGTGCAGGACTACTGCATCCCGGTCAAGGAGCCCGAGCGCCCGGTGCTGCTCCTGCTGCTGGCGCGCATCGGCTGCGCCGTCGACACCCTGTGGCAAGACACCAAACAGGTGCTCGGCTTTATCGGCCTGATCCTCGAAACCCTGCTGCGCCGCCTGCTGCAGCCCCACCGCTGGCGCGTCACCCCGGTGGTCGCCCACCTCGAACAGACCGGCCTGGACGCCGCCCCCATCGTGGCCCTGTTGACCTTCCTGGTCGGCGCCGTGGTGGCCTTTCTCGGGGCCACGGTACTGGCCAACTTCGGCGCGACGATCTTCACCGTCGACCTGGTGGCGTTCTCTTTCCTGCGGGAATTCGCCGTGCTGCTGACCGCCATCCTCATGGCCGGCCGCACCGCCAGCGCCTTCACCGCGCAGATCGGCTCGATGAAAGCCAACGAAGAGATCGACGCCATCCGCACCCTGGGCCTGAACCCCATCGAGCTGTTGGTGGTGCCGCGGGTGCTGGCACTGCTGATCGCGCTGCCGCTGCTGACCTTCGTCGCGATGATCTGCGGCATCGTCGGCGGTGCGGTGGTCTGCGCACTGTCACTGGGCATTTCGCCGGCCATGTTCCTCTCGCTGCTGCAAAGCGATATCGGCGTGCAGCACTTCCTGGTAGGCCTGGCCAAGGCGCCGTTCTTCGCCTTCCTGATCGCCACCATCGGCTGCCTGGAAGGCTTCAAGGTCAGCGGCAGCGCCGAATCGGTGGGCGCCCACACCACCTCGGCGGTGGTGCAGTCGATCTTCGTGGTCATCGTGCTGGATGCGGTGGCCGCGCTGTTCTTCATGGAGATGGGCTGGTGAGCGGCCGAGAGGCGGTGATCGAAGCCCGGGGCATCTGCAACCGCTTCGGCAGCCAGAGCGTGCACGAAAACCTCGACCTGGACCTGTACCGCGGCGAAATCCTTGCCGTGGTCGGCGGTTCGGGCAGCGGCAAGTCAGTGCTGTTGCGCAGCATCATCGGTTTGCGCCGGCCCAACGAGGGCATCGTGAAGGTGTTCGGCCAGGACCTGGCCACCCTCGACGAAAACCAGCGCTCGCAGGTGGAGCGGCGCTTTGGCGTGCTGTTCCAGAAGGGCGCGCTGTTCTCGTCGCTGACCGTCACCGAGAACGTCGCCCTGCCACTGATCGAGCACGCCGGCCTGTCGCGTGCCGACGCCGAGCACCTTGCCGGGGTCAAGCTGGCCCTGGCCGGGCTACCGATCAGCGCCGCCGACAAGTACCCGGCCTCGCTGTCCGGCGGCATGATCAAGCGCGCCGCCCTGGCCCGCGCCCTGGCACTGGACCCGGACATCCTGTTCCTCGACGAGCCCACCGCCGGCCTCGACCCGATCGGCGCCGCCGCCTTCGACCAACTGATCCTCACCCTGCGCGATGCCCTTGGGCTGTCGGTGTTCCTGATCACCCACGACCTGGACACCCTCTACACCATCACCGACCGGGTAGCCGTGCTGTCACAGAAAAAGGTGCTGGTGGCCGGGCCGCTGGCTGACGTCGAACAAACCGACGACCCCTGGATTCACGAATACTTTCACGGCCCGCGCGGCCGGGCGGCCGAAGACGCCGCCCTGCGCGCCCGCCAGGAGCCTTGAACGATGGAAACCCGAGCGCATCATGTCCTGATCGGCCTGGTCACCGTGCTGGTGGTGGCCGGCGCCATGCTGTTTGGTCTGTGGCTGACCAAGTCCAGCGTCGACGACACCTTCAAGGATTACGAAGTGGTGTTCAACGAGGCGGTGTCCGGCCTGTCCCGCGGCAGCCCGGTGCAGTACAACGGCATCAAGGTCGGTGACGTCAGCACCCTGCGCCTTGACCCGAAAGACCCACGCCGGGTGCTGGCGCGCATTCGCCTGTCCGCCGACACCCCGGTGAAGGAAGACACCAAGGCCAAGCTGACCCTGGCCGGGGTGACCGGCAACTCGTTCATCCAGCTCACCGGCGGCACCCCGCAAAGCCCACCGCTCAAGGGCCAGGACGGCAAGCTGCCGGTGATCGTCGCCTCGCCATCGCCGATCTCGCAGTTGCTCAACGACAGCAGCGACCTGGTGACCAACATCAACCTGCTGCTGCACAACGCCAACCAGATGTTCTCGGAAGGCAACATCGAGCACCTGAGCAACACCCTGGCCAACCTCGACCAGACCACCGGCGCCTTCGCCAACCAGAAGGACGGCATCAGCGAAGCCATTGCTCAATTGAGCCAGGTCGGCAAGCAGGCCAACGCCACCCTGGCCGAGACCCAGGCACTGATGCGCAACGCCAACGGCCTGCTCGGCAGCCAGGGCAAGCAGGCCATCGACAGCGCCGAGCAGGCCATGCAGTCCTTGGCGCAGAGCAGCGCGACCATCAACAGCCTGCTGCAGGACAACCGCCAGTCCCTCGACGACGGCGCCCAGGGCCTGAACCAGATCGCCCCGGCCATCCGTGAACTGCGCGAGACCCTCAATGCCCTCAAGGGCATCTCCCGGCGCCTGGAGGCCGACCCCAGCGGCTATCTGCTCGGCCGCGACAACAACAAGGAGTTCCAGCCATGAGCCCGTCGCCGCGCCTGCTCGCCCTGGCCGTCGCCCTGAGCCTGGCTTCGGCCTGCTCGATCCTGCCGAAAAACGAACCTGTGGATATCTACCGCCTGCCCGTGCACCAGGCGGTCGGCAGCGCCACGCCGGCGAGCTGGTCGCTGCGCCTGAACAAACCCCTGGCCAGCGAGGCCCTGGCCGGGCCACGCATCGCGGTGATCCCCCAGGGTGACGTGATCAGCAGCTACAAGGGCGCGCGCTGGAGCGATCCCGTGCCCATGCTGGTGCGCAACCGCCTGCTCGATGGTTTCCAGCGCGACGGCCGGGTGCAGCGCCTGAGCGCCGACGACGCCAACCTGCAGGCTGACTACGAACTGGGCGGCGAGCTGCAGGCGTTCCAGAGCGAATACCGCTCAGCTGAGCAGGTTGAGGTGGTGATCCGCTACGACGCGCGGCTGGTGCAAGGGCGCAGCCAGCGCATCCTTGCCAGCAAGCGCTTCGAGGTGCGCCAACCGCTCACTGACAAACAGGTGCCGGCCGCAGTTGCCGGCTTCGGCGCGGCCAGCGACCAGCTGGCGCGCCAGGTGATCGACTGGACGGTGAGCCAGGCCGTTCAGGCTCAGGCGAAGAACCAGTAGCAGACGAAGATCGCCGCGACCACGCCGGAAAACTCAGCCAGCAGGGCGCACCCCACGGCGTGGCGCACCCGCTGGATGCCCACCGCGCCGAAGTACACCGCCAGCACGTAGAAGGTGGTTTCGGTGCTGCCCTGGATGGTCGCTGCCACCAGCGCCGGGAAGCTGTCGACGCCGTGGGTCTGCATGGTCTCGATCAGCATGGCCCGCGCCGCGCTGCCCGAGAATGGCTTGACCAACGCGGTGGGCAGGCCCTCGACGAAGCGGCTGTCCAGGCCCATCCAGCTCACCGCATGGCGGATACCGTCCAGGGCCAGCTCCAGGGCGCCGGAAGCGCGCAGCACGCCCACCGCCACCAGCATGGCCACCAGGTACGGCAGCAGGCTCTTGGCCACGTCGAAACCTTCCTTGGCGCCTTCGACGAACACCTCGTAGACCCTGACCCGCTTCAAGGCGCCGATCAGCAGGAAGAGGATGATCACACCGAACAGCGTCAGGTTGCCGAGGATCGACGACAGGCTGGCCAACGCGGCCGCCGAAAGGGTGCCGAGAAACGCCATGAAACCGCCCAGCAGCAGCGCACCCGGGATCAGGTAGGCCAGCACCACCGGGTCCCACAGGCGCAGGCGCTGCATCACCGCCACCGACAGCAGGCCGACCAGGGTCGAGCAGCTGGTGGCCAGCAGGATCGGCAGGAATACCAGGGTCGGGTCGGTGGCGCCCTGCTGGGCGCGGTACATGAAGATGGTCACTGGCAGCAGGGTCAGCGACGAGGCGTTGAGCACCAGGAACAGGATCTGCGCGTTGCTTGCCGTGGTGCTGCTGGGGTTGAGCTCCTGCAGCGCGCGCATGGCCTTCAGGCCGATGGGGGTGGCGGCGTTGTCCAGCCCCAGGCCGTTGGCGGCGAAGTTCATGGTGATCAGGCCCAGGGCAGGGTGGCCGGGCGGCACTTCCGGCATCAACCGGGCGAACAGCGGGCCGAGCACCTTGGCCAGCCATTCGACGATGCCGGCCTGCTCGGCGATCTTGAGAAAGCCCAGCCACAGCGTCAGGGTGCCGAACAGCAGGACCATGACCTCGACCGACAGCTTGGCCATGGCGAAGATGCTCTCGACCATCGCGGCGAAGATGCCGGCGTTGCCGCCGACCAGCCATTGGGCCAGGGCGGAAATGGCCGCCACCAGGAAAAAGCCGAGCCAGAGGCCGTTGAGCATCTGTGATCCCCCGTGAAAAATGCCCGAATGATAGCGCAAGATCGCCTGGAATCATGCGATGCCTGTGGGAGCGGCGGTTCGCCGCAGCGACTTGCCCGCGAACACCGGCAAAGCCGGTGCCATCCACCGAGGCGCCTGCTTCGCGGGCAAGCCCGCTCCCACAAGGGCCGTGTTGAAGCCAAGATGCAAAAAGCCCCGACAAGTCGGGGCTTTTTGTTCAACAGCAAGGCTTACTGGTTGACGGTCTTGCCGGCCACCACTGCCTCGGTCTTGCCTTTGTCCAGCACCAGCGACTTGTAGTACGCCTCGCCTTTCTCGGCGTCGTACATACCCTGCCACTTGGCGATGACCACGGCGGCCAGGGCGTTACCCACCACGTTCAGCGCGGTGCGGGCCATGTCCATGATGCGGTCGACACCGGCGATGAAGGCCAGGCCTTCCAGCGGAATGCCCACGCTGCCCAGGGTGGCCAGCAGCACCACGAAGGACACGCCCGGTACGCCGGCGATACCTTTGGAGGTGACCATCAGGGTCAGCACCAGCAGCAGCTGCTGGCTCCAGGACAGGTCGATGCCGTACAGCTGGGCGATGAAGATCGCCGCGATGCTCTGGTACAGGGTCGAGCCGTCGAGGTTGAACGAGTAGCCGGTCGGCACCACGAACGAGCAGATCGACTTCGGCGCGCCGTACTTTTCCATCTTCTCGATCACGCGCGGCAGCACGGTCTCGGAGCTGGAAGTGGAGTAGGCGAGGATCAGCTCGTCTTTCATGATGCGCATGATCTTGATGATCGAGAAGCCGAACACCCGCGCTACCAGGCCCAGCACCATGAAGGCGAAGAAGGCGATGGCGAAGTACACCAGCAGCACCAGCTTGGCCAGTGGCAGCAAGGAAGCGAAGCCGAAGTTGGCGACAGTGGCGGCGATCAGGGCGAACACGCCGATCGGGGCGTAGTTCATGATCATGTGGGTGACCTTGAACATGGTCTCCGACACGCCCTGGAAGGTACGCACCAGCGGCTCGCGCAGCTCGGCGTTGAGGCTCGACAAGCCCATGCCGAACATGACCGAGAAGAAGATGATCGGCAGCATTTCGCCACGCATCAGCGCTGCGAAGATGTTCGACGGGATCAGGTTGAGCAGGGTTTCGATGAACGCGTGCTCATGCTGCACCTCGGCCGCGGTGGCCTGGTACTTGGAGATGTCGACGGTGCCCAGGGTGCTCATGTCGATGCCGGCGCCCGGGTGGAACACGTTGGCCAGCACCAGGCCGACGACGATGGCGATGGTGGTCACCACCTCGAAGTAGAGGATGGTCTTCAGGCCAATGCTGCCCAGTTTCTTCGCGTCGCCAACTCCGGCGATACCCACGATCAGCGACGAAATCACGATCGGGACAACGATCATCTTGATCAGGCGAATGAAGATGTCGCCGGCCGGCTGGAGGACGTTGCTGATCCACCATGCCTTTTCTGCACTGAAATGATTCAGTAGCGCGCCGACTGCAACGCCCAGCAACAGACCGATGACGATCTGCCAGGCGAGGCTCAGTTTTGCCTTCTTCATGTCATTACCCTTTGTTGTAGTGGTCAAGGACACCAACCGCAAAGCCGCGTACCAGAGCCGTTAAGAACGTTATGGCAGCACGACCTTGGCGTGCGGTGGCCCCATGAAAGGACACCGCGAGCACATCGTTCGAGTGCTTGGGCCAGGGAAAAAGGCGGCAACTATTGCGATGGGAAGGGGGGCAGTCTAATGCCGGAAACGAGTACCCCATGCCGAATCGGCATGAGACCTGAAGACAAAAACGGACATCGCCAAGCCCTTGATTTTCAACGTTCGGATTTCCGAACAAGACCAAAGCGCCATTTTTCGGCAGATTTGGCGGCGTGCGTACGGGGGTTTGAATGGCGTGTTCGACAATCCGAATGGCTGAAATGCCACCGAACCTGAGCTGTCAGTCAGGCTAAAAAATTTCGATGTACGGTCAAGACAAAATGTGTCTTTGGTGAGAAGACGTACATATATAAGGAAGGGATCCCACATAAGGCGCTTCGGAAGCCAGATCGGCTTGGGCGTCCCCAGGACACCGCCGACCTGCAACTTCCGATGCCACCCTCTCCTGACCCGGCCCATTGCGGAGGTACTCCCTGTACCCCTAGGCCACTCCGATCCTGCAACAATCAGAACAGCCCGGCCCCCTGGTCATGCGCTGCCCCTCCTCGGGGCGGCGCATCATAGAAGCCAGAAAGATAGAAAGGTTCAGCTTCTATTTCGTGACAGTGCGTACCCGCCGGTCACAAATGGCTCAGTACCAGTTCGGATCGCGCTTGAGCTGCTCCTGCAGCAAGGCTTTCATGCCGTCGTCAGGCTTGCCCAACCAGCGATAGTCGGCATGGCGGGTGGGCGACTTGTCCGAGGGCAGGCCTTCGGGTACTTCCACGAGCATCCCGTAGGCATTGTCCTTGTCCCAGCTGAACGCCACGATCAGGCGCTTGTAGGTGCAGGTGCTGTCGGTCTCGCACAACGGGCCGACCAGATACTGCTCGCCGTCCTCGGTGACCGCCGACATCTGCAGCGGGGCGCTGCCGCTGAGGTTGATCACCCACTCGGGCAAACGTTCCTCGCCCTTGATCGTGTCTTGCCAGGTTTCCCGGTACTCAGGGTCCGAGCCTAACAACTGGTTGGCCCGGACCTGGCCGTCATTGGCCGCCAGCGCCAGGCTACCGGCGCCCGCAAGCAGGGCGCCGGCCAGGGCATGGCAAAGCATCCGCTTCATGGTTCAACCCCTGCCTCGTCCAAAGAAGAAAGAAGCCACGAACAGCACCAGGAAGACGATGAACAGGATCTTCGCGATACCGGTCGCCGCGCCAGCGATACCACCGAAGCCCAGCACCGCGGCGACAATGGCAATGATCAGGAAGGTGATAGCCCAGCTCAGCATGATGTTTCTCCTTTCGTGTGCAAAATCGTTGGTGGTCTAGAACACCCAGCGTTGCTCGGGCTGGACGTTTTCGACCCGTGCAGGGGAGGTCTCACCCACCGGCAACGGCTCAGCTGCCGCTACCTGCGTGCTCACACGGCTCGCCTTGAGTTGCGTCAGCACCAGGGTCTGCGCCGCCACCTGATCGGCCAGGCGGGCGGTCTGCCAGCTGTAGTAGAACTGGCCGGCCGCCAGGGTGATCAGCAAGGCCGCACCGAGGAACAGCAACTGGCGCAGGGGCAATACGGCGTACTGCGTGCGGTTGACGTGTGGGTGATTCATGCCGGCTCCTCCTGCTGTACTTGTTCTTGAAACCTGAACAGGTAGTTGCAGCCCGCGTGCCAGTCTTTTCTTGTTGAAATAATTCAATAAAATCAGATAGTTACGAAATCATGCGAGTTTGAGCGGAGCGTATCCTGCACGATGACCTGCATTCGCACCGTGCGTTTTGCACGATCTGCTCTCGCCTCTGGCCTGCCGCTTGTAGGGGTCGGCAGCCATCCGCGCATTGCGTAACCTGCATGGCGCCCTGTACCTCACAGCCAACATCTTGGTTATCAGTTACTTAGCCATCATGAAGGCAACCGGCTAGCATGCAGGGCGTCGGATCAATCAGAATCAACCATGCAACTTGCCCGATTTTTCCGACACTAACTGAGATCAATCCCAAAGGAGCGCAGGAAAAATGGAATCAGCCCAGGACAACCAAGGCCGCATTCTGCTGGTGGACGATGAGTCCGCCATCCTGCGTACCTTCCGCTACTGCCTCGAGGATGAGGGCTATAGCGTGGCCACCGCCAACAGCGCCGCACAGGCCGAAGCCGTGCTGCAACGCCAGGTGTTCGACCTGTGCTTCCTCGATTTGCGCCTGGGCGAGGACAACGGCCTCGATGTACTGGCGCAGATGCGCGTCCAGGCCCCCTGGATGCGCGTGGTGATCGTCACCGCCCATTCGGCCATCGATACCGCAGTGGATGCGATCCAGGCCGGCGCCGCCGATTACCTGGTCAAACCCTGCAGCCCTGACCAGTTGCGCCTGGCCACCGCCAAGCAACTGGAAGTGCGCCAGCTGTCGGCGCGCCTGGAGGCGTTGGAAGGTGAACTGCGCAAACCCAAGGACGGCCTGGACTCCCACACCCCGGCCATGATGGCCGTGCTGGAAACCGCCCGGCAGGTGGCGACCACCGACGCCAACATCCTCATCCTCGGCGAGTCGGGCACCGGCAAGGGCGAGCTGGCCCGCGCCATCCATGGCTGGAGCAAGCGCGCGCGCAAGGCCTGCGTGACCATCAACTGCCCATCGCTGAACGCCGAGTTGATGGAGAGCGAGCTGTTCGGCCACACCCGGGGCGCCTTCACCGGCGCCAGCGAAAGCACCCTGGGCCGGGTCAGCCAGGCTGACGGTGGCACCTTGTTCCTCGACGAGATCGGCGATTTTCCCCTCACGTTGCAGCCAAAACTGCTGCGCTTCATCCAGGACAAGGAATACGAGCGGGTCGGCGACCCGGTCACCCGCCGGGCCGACGTGCGCATCCTGGCGGCGACCAACCTCAACCTCGACGAAATGGTCCGCGAGAACCGCTTCCGCGAAGACCTGCTGTATCGCCTGAACGTGATCACCCTGCACCTGCCGCCGCTGCGCGAGCGCAGCGAAGACATCCTGACCCTGGCCGAGCGCTTCCTCGCCCGCTTCGTCAAAGAGTATTCGCGCCCAGCCCGCGGCTTCAGCGACGAAGCCCGCGCGGCGCTGCTCAATTACCGCTGGCCAGGCAACATCCGTGAACTGCGCAACGTGGTCGAGCGCGCCAGCATCATCTGCCCGCAGGAGCGCGTGGAGGTCAGCCACCTGGGCATGGGCGAGCAGCCCACCGGCAACGCGCCACGGGTCGGCGCCGCACTGAGCCTGGACGAACTGGAGCGTGCCCATATCGCAGCGGTGCTGGCGGGCAGCGACACCCTCGACCAGGCCGCCAAGACGCTGGGCATCGACGCCTCCACGCTGTACCGCAAGCGCAAGCAGTACAACCTGTGAGAACGCCGATGAAGCTGCGCACGCGGCTGTTCCTGAGCATTTCGGCGCTGGTCACGGTGGCCCTGCTGGGGCTGCTGCTGGGGCTGGTCAGCGTGCTGCAGATGGCGACCATGCAGCAGCGCCTGGTGCAGGACACCTCCCAGACCCTGGAGCTGGGGCTCAAGTTGCGGCAGAACCTGGGCGAGCAGCTGACCCTGATGCTCGACGAAGACACCACCGCGCAAAGCCTGGTCGGCTTGCAGAACGAGTTCCAGGCGCTGCTCACCCGAGGGCTGGAGCAGGGCGGCGAGCGGACCGGTTTCAGCAAGGCCGCCAGCCATTACCAGGCCTTCCTCCAGGCCTACCGGGAAAGCCCGGCCCCCGCACGCAGCCTGGGCACCGAGCAACCCCTGGGGGCGGCATTCAGCCAGTTGCGCAACGACCTGCTCGACTCCCACGAGCAGGCGTTGCAGCACATCACCCGCAGTGAGGAAACCTCCCGCGACCGTGCCTTGCTGATCAGCGGCCTGCTCGGCCTGATGGGCCTGGCCGTGCTGGTGGTGGGTTTCATCACCGCGCACAACATCGCCCGCCGCTTCGGCCAGCCCATCGAGGCGCTGGCCAAGGCCGCCGACCAGCTGGGGCAGGGCAATTTCGACGTGACCCTGCCGGTCACCCAGGCCACCGAACTGAGCCAGCTGACCCGCCGCTTCGGGCTGATGGCCGATGCCCTGCGCAAGCATCAGGCGACCAACGTCGACGAACTGCTCGCTGGCCAGCAGCGCCTGCAAGCGGTGCTCGACAGCATCGACGACGGCCTGCTGATCATCGACCGCCAGGGCCGCCTCGAGCACTTCAACCCGGTGGCCCAGCGCCAGCTGGGCTGGGACCACGACCGCCTGGGCGCGAGCCTGGCCGAAGCGCTGCAACGCCCGGAGCTGGAGCAGCAACTGCGCCAGGTGCTGCGTGGCGGCAGCCTGGACCGCCCGCCCGACGACCTGAGCCTTGAGGTGGACGAAGAAAGCCGCCTGCTGACCTACAGCCTGACCCCGGTCAGCCACCCGCAAGGGCCAATCCTCGGTGCGGTGATGGTGCTGCACGATGTCACCGAACAGCGCGCCTTCGAGCGGGTGCGCAGCGAGTTCGTGTTGCGTGCCTCCCACGAACTGCGCACCCCGGTCACCGGCATGCACATGGCCTTTGGGCTGTTGCGCGAGCGGGTCAGCTTCCCGCCCAACGCACGTGAGCACGACTTGCTGGAAACCATCGGCGAGGAGATGCAGCGCCTCACCCAGCTGATCAACGACCTGCTCAATTTTTCCCGCTACCAGAGCGGCCTGCAAAAGCTGGAGCTTGCGCCCTGCGCACTCGACGATCTGTTCGAACGGGCCCAGGCCCGCTTCGCCGAACAGGCCGCGGCAAAACAGATAGAACTGATTCGCGAACTGGAACCACCGTTACCACGGATCCAGGCCGATATCGCCCAACTCGACCGGGTGCTGGACAACCTGCTGCACAATGCCATCCGTCATACCGCCAGCGGCGGGCATATCCGCCTGCATGCGCGGCGGCACGCCGAGCGGGTGATCGTCAGTGTCGAGGACAACGGCGAAGGCATCGCCTATGGCCAGCAGGGGCGGATTTTCGAGCCGTTCGTGCAGGTGGGGCGCAAGAAGGGCGGTGCCGGCCTGGGCCTTGCGCTGTGCAAGGAGATCGTGCAGTTGCATGGCGGGCGCATGGGGGTGTTCTCACGGCCAGGGCAGGGGACACAGTTCTACATGGCGTTGCCGGTTTGAGTGCACTGCCAGACAAGAAGACCGGGTTTGATTCACCGGCCTCATCGCCGGCAAGCCGGCTCCCACAGGGGCTACGGTGATCCTTGTGGGAGCCGGCTTGCCGGCGATGGGGCCTGAAGGGCGGCCGCGCACTCAAGGCTCATCATCGATCCGTCGCCCCGCCACCCGCCGCCCGCGGGTAATCAGCTCGGCGAACTGGCGGGCATTGAGCGGGTGGGCGAACAGCCAGCCCTGGCCGTAGTTGACCCCCTCGCTGCTGAGGAACTGCGCCTGGTCCTCGCACTCGATACCCTCGGCAATCACCCGCAAGTGCAGGTCGTGGGCCATGCGGATGATGTGCGGGGCCACGCCACTGCTGGCGGCATCGTGGCCAAGGGCGTCGATGAACGCCTTGTCGATTTTCAGGCAGTCCACGGGCAGGGTCTGCAGATAGGCCAGGCTGCAATAGCCGGTACCGAAATCATCGATCAGCACCTGATGCCCTTCCGTGCGCAGGGCCTGGAGGTTATCCCGGGCCACCACCACGTCGATCAACCCGCGCTCGGTCACTTCGAAGGCAATCTGGCTGGCGGCCACCCGATGCTGCGCCAGCAGCCGCGCGGCAACCCGGCCGATGCGCGGTTCCATGACATCGCAGGCCGCCAGGTTCACCGAGATGTACAGGTGGCGGTTGGCGCGCAGCAACTGGCCGAGCTGTTCGAGCACCCGCTGCAGGACGAAGTCGGTGATCTGGCGGATCTGCCCGGTATTTTCCGCCAACGGGATGAACAACTCCGGGCTGGTCAGGCTGCCGTCCGGGCGACGCCAGCGTATCAGCGCCTCGGCCCCCACACAGCGGCGGCTGTCCAGCTCGATGATCGGCTGGTAGAGCACCTGCAGCTCGCCCCGGCGCAAGGCCTGCTGCAGCTCGGAGCTCATCGAGCGGCGCTGCTGGATCAGTTGCAGCACCAGCCAGCCGATGCAGCAAGCCAGCACCAGGCTGCCCGGGAACAGCAGCCAGAGCAGCCCGTTGAGTTTGAGCGGCAGGCTGGCCCGCGGGGCGATCAGCACCAACTGGTAGTCCGGCGACTTGGTGGCCATGCGATAGACCAGCCGATCATGCAGCTCCAGCAGCGACTTGTGCGACGGTGGCGGCCAGTCGGCAGTGGGCGGCCAGGCCTGGGGCGGGCCAAGCACCGGGATCGCACGGTTACCACGGTCGAGCACCACCAGCAGGCTGCCGCCCGGTGGCAGGTCGACCACATCGCTCAGATGACCGCGTGAGGTCGACACCAGGAAGTTGCCACGACCAAGCATCAGGGCAGCCAGGTTTTCATTGGGTTCGGTGGTGGTGTTGAGCCAATAGCTGTAGGTCGGCCCTTCAATGTCCGGCGCACGCAACGGCTCGATGACCCGCTCCCCCCCGCGGTTGGAGCAGGCCGACTGACCATCGGCGTAGGCGGCTTCATAAATGAACCGCGACTTCAACGCCACCTGCTGCAACAAGGCCTGCATCGGCGGGCCGCAACCGCGCAGGGACTGCGACTGCAACTGGTCGACCCCTTCACGCAACTGGCCAAACACCTGCTCAAGGCGTTCGAGAAAGCGCTCGCCACGGGCATTCATCTGCGCGCTTTCACTGTCCTTCATCTGCTGCAGGGTCACACCCACACTGGCGGCCAACAGCAGCGCAGCGCTGCCCAAGGCCGCGAGCACTGCGAGCAGCCAGGGGTGGTGAAAAAATTGACGCACTGAGGCGTTAGGGGCAGGCATGCGCGGCATCCAGTTGAATACCAAAGGTATAGCAACTGAAATGGCAGCCAGCTTTGCCGTTCGGAAGACGGCGCCGCGAAGCAGCCCCCACCCGGTTCAACGTTTGCGGTTGAGCACCTGGAGCATGGCGGCAGTCTGCGCATCCGGCACGCCGTCGAAACGCTGCGGGCGAAAGCGCATCTGGAACGCCGCGATGACGTGGCGCGTGGCCACATCGAGCTCGCCGGTCTGGTCGATGGCATAGCCGAAACGCGCGAGTTGCTGCTGGTACCAGGCGACGGTCGGCGGATTGACCTCGAAGTAGGCCTGTTGGCGTGCCACCGACGCGGCGTCCGGCCAGATGCCCAGCCCGGCATCGGCCAGGCGCTTCCAGGGGAACAGCGGCCCGGGGTCGAGCTTGCGCAGCGGGGCGATGTCGCTGTGGCCGATGATATGGCGTGGGTCGATGTTGTTGCGCTTGACGATGTCCTTGAGCAGGGCGATCAGCGCCTGCACCTGCGCTTCGCTGTACGGGTGCCAGACCCGGCCAGCCGGTGTGTCTGTGTAACCCGGGTTGACGATCTCGATGCCGATGGAGCTGGAGTTGAGCCAAGTGCGGCCTTGCCACTGGCTGTCGCCGGCATGCCAGGCGCGACGGTTTTCGTCGACCAGCTGGTAGACCGTGGCCGGGCCATCGCCGATCAGGTAGTGGCTGCTGACCTCGCCGTGGGTCAACAACGCCAGCGAGCGCTCCAGCGAAGCGTTGGTGTAATGCACGACAACGAACTGGATGCGGCTGTCCTGGTTGGCCGAGGGGTGGCTGCGGTCGATGCGCAGGCCGCTGGTACAACCGGCCAGGGCCAGCAGGAGCAGGGTGGTGATAAGTGTTTTCATTGCAGGGAGCACGTCATGATGAGCCGACAACAGCGCTACAGTATAACGTGCTCCTGATCTGGCGTTAGCAGGAAAAGGGCCGCTTAACGCGTGCACATGATCAGAAACTCCAGCGAGTTGTCGCCACTCGGGCCGCGCATGTCGACCAGTTGGGTCATGACAGTCAGGCCCCCGGCAAGCGGCTTGCCGATAACCTTCGCCTGGCCGTGCAACTGCCGGTCGTAACTGCTGACGTCAATCGGCGACACCGAGCAGAAGCCTGGGTCCTGTTGCACGATGCGCGGGTTGAACTTCAGCTTGTACTGGGTGAAATAGTTAGCCTGCGCCTGGCGCTCGACGTCGCGAATCCACTCCGGCCATTGGCGCAGGACACTGCCATCGGCAGCCACATGCGCAGTCAGCACCACATCCTTGGCCATGGCGTTTGCCTGAAACATCAGGCTCAGCAGCAATGGCATGATCCACTGGGTCATCTTCATTCTTGCACTCCGGGTTGATCGATCTGATGGCGATGCGCTGAAAACCAGCGCTCGCCCGCAGTGTCGATGACCCCGCAGTGGCCCAAGCGGTATCTATTTATGCCTGCTCGACGCGATTGCGCCCCTTGTCCTTGGCCCGATACAAGGCTTCGTCCGCGCGCTTGAGCACCTGGTCACCACGCTCGCCGGGGCGGAAGGCGCTGAGGCCGATGGACGTGGTGATCACCACCCGCTCGCCCTTGAAGTGGAACGGGCAGGCCTCGATCGCCGCCCGCAGTGCTTCGGCAACCTGCACCGCAGTGGGCGGTGAAGTTTGCGGCAACAGCAGGACGAATTCCTCACCGCCGAAGCGGGCAATGAAGTCGCGGCCACGCATACGCTTGCGCAGTTGGTCGGCGACGATCTTGAGCACTTTGTCGCCCGCCAGGTGGCCATAGCCATCGTTGATGCGCTTGAAGTGATCGAGGTCGAGGATAGCCATCGCCAGATGGCCGCCGTTTTCATGCCAGTCGAGCACTTCCTGTTCGACCCGCTCGGACCAGGCTGCGCGGTTGGGCAAACCGGTCAGCGGGTCGATCATCGCTTTCTGCCGCTGCTCCTCGAGGTGCTCGCGGTAACCGAGGGCTTCCTGCTCCATGCTCGCCACACGCTCAGCCAGCCCTTGCAGGCGGCCGGCCAGCTCCTGCTCGCGACGGTCACGCTCGTGCTGGTGGTCGTCCATGGTCACCAACAACCCTTCCAGGCGGCCCTCCAGGATGTGCTTGAGGCTGTCGACGTCGGCAGCACCCTGCACGCTGCTCTGCAGGCCATCGACCTGTTCGCGCAACTGGCTGTCCAGCTCACGGGCCGCAGAACTGTTGTCGGCATGGCCGGTGCTGGCTTCGTGCAGGTGGCTCTGGAAGCTTTCCAGGCGTTCGTTGAGCTGCTGCAGGTAGGTTTCGAACTCGTGCTGGCCGCTGTCGGTGATGGCCAGCATCAGCACCGCCAGGTCATCCAGCACCGGGATCAGTTCATACCAGTTGAGGCCGCGCGCCACGCGCTCGCGCATCTCCAGGGCTTGGGCCTTGTGGCGCTCGGGCAGGCTAAGGTCGTCGAGCAGGCCGATCAGGGTCTGCTCGATATGGGCGGCCACCTGGCTGTAGGGCGGCTCGACTGCGTCGGGCAGTGCATACGGGCCGTCTTCGCCGGCCAGCGCTTCGAGTGTCTGTACAGGTGATGGCTGTGTGACTTCGGGCACAACCTCGGCAGGTAATGGCACAGGCTCAGCCGCCTGCTGCTTGATGATCTGCGTCTCGGGTTGCGGCTCAGCCTCAGCCTCAGGCTCGGCTGGCGGCCGGGGCGGCGCGAAGATCGCTTCCACGGCGTCGACCAGTACCGGGCCCGATGCCTCGATTATCGGCTGCTGCGGTGAGGCGGATACGCTGGCCGCAAGCGGGTGGAGCTCATCGGCATCCTGCGATTGCGTACTCGGCTCGGCATCCGGGCTCGCTCTATCCTCAGGTTGAGCAGGTTCTGGCGCTGGCGTGGCCGCAGGCTGCTGATCGCCTTGCGCTTCATCGCGCCCACCGAACAGGCGCTGCAGCAAACCCGGGTGGGCTTCGTCGTCCGGCTTTTTCACCGCACTCAAGGCCCGCCCTTGCAGACCGCTGAGCTCACCCAACAGGGGTGGCAGTTCACGGGACTGGCTGACGCCGCCATCGAGCTTTTTCGCCAGTTTCTTCAGGGGCCGCGAGACTTCACCGGGGAGCGGCAGGGCCTGCAATTGGCTCACCAGCGCAGTCAGCGCGTCACTGACCTGGTTCATGCGGGTTTCCCGGCGTTGCTCGGAGTCGAGCACGGCCTTCTCCAGGCGTGGGATCAACCCGGCAAGCCCGGCGTCCATATTGTCGCTGCGGATGACTTCGCGCATTTCCTTCATGCACTGGTCGACGATCTTGTCGCTACCTTCCGCCGCCAGGGTGCTGCGCACCAGGCCACGACGCAACAGGTCAAGCCGGGCGTCCCAACGCCGCTCGAGCTTTTCCTGCTGTTCGATGCTTTTAAGGTATTTTTCTTTCCAGCGCTCGGCTTCTTCGGTCATGCCTGAATCCGCAAAGGGTGATGGCATCTAGCCCTGTGATGACTGGATTTCGGCACAAGTCGCCAACACTTGAACGCGCCGATCGCGTACGCAGGCCTAGCTCAGGACCGGCAGCGTATCCACAGTCAGGGCATCAGGCAATCGGATCTCGACGGCAACGGGCAGGTGATCGGAAATCGGTTGTGCCAGCACCTCGACTCGCTCCAGGGTGAGGCTCGGGCTGAGCAGGATGTGGTCGAGGCAGCGCTGTGGCCGCCAGCTCGGGAAGGTGGCCTCGACCTGAGGGGCAATCAGGCCCAGGTCGCGCAGCGGCGAGTGCTCGAGCAGGTCGGTGGCGTGGGTGTTCATGTCACCCATGAGGATCTGATGACGGTAGCCGCCGATCAGCTCACGAATGTAGGCCAGTTGGCGGGCACGGGTCTTGGCACCCAACGCCAGGTGCATCATCACCACGATCAGCGCATTGTCACCTTCGCCAAAGCGCACCAGAATCGCGCCGCGACCGGCCGGGCCGGGTAGCGGGTGGTCTTCCAGGTGCTGGGGTTTCAGGCGGCTGAGGACGCCATTGCTGTGCTGGGCGAAACGCCCGAGGTTGCGGTTGAGCTGCTGGTACCAATAGGGGAAGGCGCCCAGCTGGGCAAGATGCTCCACCTGGTTGACGTAGCCCGAACGCAGGCTGCCGCCATCGGCCTCTTGCAGGGCCACCAGGTCGAAGTCGCCCAGCAGGTCACCGATCTTCTGCAGGTTGCCTGCACGCCCGGTGTGCGGCAGCAGGTGTTGCCAGCTACGGGTCAGGTAATGGCGGTAGCGCTCGGTGCTGATGCCGACCTGGATGTTGAAACTGAGCAGCCGCAGGCGACCATCTTCTGGCAGGCCAGAGGCCTGCAGGTGATGTTCGTTGACCTGCGGCTGGTGCAGGCCGACGCCACGGGTAGGGCGCAAGCGAGCCATGGGATGCGCCGCTTACTTCGCGGCGCGCTCCTTGTCGATCAGCTGGTCGGCGACGTTCAATACGCCTTCCGGACCACCGGCGGTACCCAGGTCGAAGCGGTACTTGCCGTTGACCACCATGCTTGGCACGCCGGTGATTTCATACTTCTTGGCCAGTTCTTTGGCCTGGTTGACCTGGCCCTTGATGGCGAAGGAGTTGAAGGTGGCGAGGAACTTGTCCTTGTCCACGCCCTGGGTGGCCAGGAAGTCGGCCATGTCTTTCGGGTCGGTCAGGCGCTTGCGCTGGTTCTGGATGGCATCAAAGACTGCGGCATGCACCTTGTGCTCGACGCCCATGGCTTCGAGGGTCAGGAACATCTGGCCGTGGGCATCCCACGGGCCGCCGAACATGGCGGGGACGCGCTTGAAGTTGACGTCCTTGGGCAGCTTGTCGACCCACGGGTTGATCACAGGTTCGAAGTGGTAGCAGTGCGGGCAGCCGTACCAGAACAGCTCGACCACTTCGATCTTGCCCGGCACAGACACAGGGACGGGGTTGCTCAGCTCGATATATTCCTTGCCGGCGGTGGCAGGCTCCGCGGCCTGTACGGCGGCCATACCGAACACGCTGGCGGCGACCAGCGCAGCGCTGAGAATCAGTTTACGCATGCTTTACTCCTGAGCAGTCTTTGGTCGCCTCGACGCGACCTGCTTGGGACAGGGCGGGAAGGGCGTGAGTTCTGTAGTGTACGACCCTGAACGAAAAAAAGGGCAGCGCGAGCTGCCCTTTCATCTTTGCCGTACATCATTAACCCATTGTTAACGCGCGGGTTGTAGAGCCCTGATGCCGGCAAGCAGGCGCCAGAACCCGGCGACAGGCCTCAGTGCAGGCCCTGGATGTAGCTGGAAAGCGCCTCGATATCCTTGTTGCTCAGCTTGCCGGCGATGGTGCGCATGGTCATGGCATCGCCGTCGTTGGTGCGGTTGCCTTCACGGAAGTCCGTGAGCTGCTTGGTCACGTACTGGGAGTGCTGGCCGCCAAGGTGCGGGAAACCGGCCAGGGCGATCCCAGCGCCATTGGGTGAGTGACAACCGGTGCAGGCGGGCATGCCTTTCTCCAGGTCACCGCCGTTGAACAACGCACGGCCACGCTCCACCAGTTTCGGGTCGGCGGCACCGACGCTGCCTTTCTGGCTGGAGAAGTACGCGGCGATATCGGCCAGGTCCTGGTCGTTGAAGTTGGCGAGCATGCCCGTCATCTCCAGCACGGTACGCTTGCCGGCCTTGATATCGTGCAGCTGTTTTTCGAGATAGCGCTCGCCTTGGCCGGCGAGTTTCGGGAAGTTCGGCGCCAGGCTGTTGCCGTCGGGGTTGTGGCAGGCGCCACAGACGGCCGTCTTGGCCTGGCCAGCGGCAGCATCGCCTTTGATGGGTTCGGCAGCAGTGGCCGCACCCGCGACACCCATGGTCAACAGCAGACTCACGACTAGTTTGTTCATCAGCTAATCCAACACGGCTAAGGGTGAAATGTTATGTATCGGGACTGCCGCTCATCCAAAGGATGACCAATCGGTAGTCCTCGGCACTGCAGTCCATGCACAATCCACGCGGCGGCATAGCCTTGAAACCCTGTGTAACATGCGCCACCAGTTGCGCCATGCCGTGCGCCAGCCTTGGCTCCCAGGCCGCCCGGTCACCCCGCTTGGGTGCCTGTGGCAGCTGCCCGGCGTGACAGGCCGCACACGTGCGGTTGTACAACGCCTCGGGATCCTGTGTAGCCTGTGCGCTGAAAAACGGCAGGAACATACCGACAGCAAGCAGCCATTTCGCCATGCGGAACGACCTGACAGGGTTGGGGGCCGCGCTGCGTTCTGTTGCGCGAGCTATTGTTCGGCACCCCATGCCCGTTCTCCTTCGCTGGGAGAATGAGCACACAAAAACTGGGGCATTATATACTTCCGCCATCCAAACGGAAACGACACCGCTTGCCGCGGCTGGGCCAACCGTTCCAGTGCCGGGCAACACCCACATCGGATATCCCATGCAAGTCAAGAACCCCATCCTCGGCCTCTGCCAGAAAGCCACCTTCGCCCTCAGCGCCGCCAAGGTCGAACAATGCCCTGAAGACCAGGGTTACGAGGTGGCCTTCGCCGGCCGTTCCAACGCCGGCAAATCCAGCGCCCTCAATACCCTGACCCATGCCAGCCTGGCGCGGACTTCCAAGACCCCAGGCCGCACCCAGCTGTTGAATTTCTTCAGTCTGGACGATGAACGGCGTTTGGTCGACCTGCCGGGCTACGGTTATGCAAAAGTGCCGATCCCGCTCAAGCAGCACTGGCAAAAGCACCTGGAAGCCTACCTGGGCAGCCGCGAGTGCCTGCGCGGGGTGATCCTGATGATGGACGTGCGCCACCCGATGACCGACTTCGACAAGATGATGCTCGACTGGGCCAAGGCCAGCGGCATGCCCATGCACATCCTGTTGACCAAGGCCGACAAGCTGACCCACGGCGCCGGCAAGAACACCCTGCTCAAGGTGCAGTCGGAAATTCGCAAGGGCTGGGGCGACAGCACCACCATCCAGCTGTTCTCGGCGCCCAAGCGCCTGGGGCTGGAAGAAGCCTACCGCGTGCTGGCGGACTGGATGGAGCTGGAAGACAAGCCGGTGGCGTGAAGCTGCCAGTGCGGCTGTGGGAACGGGTTCGACTGCGAATACGATGCCGGGCCCTGCGAGGCATTCGCGGGTAAGCCCGCTCCCACAGGCATCGCGCCAGGCCGCAAACGCTGAATTGCGGGCAAAAAAAACCCCGGACTTCGTATGGGGAGGGGGAAGTTCGGGGTCCAAGTCCGGACCGCTAGGGCGGGGTCCAGATATCTGCCAACACTTAACACAACATAGGAGCATCGAAAGGCTTCACCAGCCATTCAGTTACTCTGAGTGGCGGTTCACCGGATTAGTTCCGAAGCCCTCAAAACTATTTGAAATAGTTTCATGAACCAACCGATCTAAAGCCGGGACCCGCGACACCACGCCGCAGATCCTACACAGCTTTCACGCCACGTTTAGTGAGCTTCGTCCCAATTCGAGCCGACGCCCACTTCCACCAGCAGCGGCACCTCCAGCTCGGCGGCACCGCTCATGTAGCCGCGAATTTCATCTTTGACCTGCTCCACCAGGTCCTCGCGCACTTCCAGCACCAGTTCATCGTGCACCTGCAGGATCACCCGCGCGTCCAGCCCGCTATCGCTCAGCCAGTTGTCCACTGCCACCATGGCGCGCTTGATGATGTCTGCCGCGGTGCCCTGCATCGGCGCGTTGATCGCAGTGCGTTCGGCGCCTTTACGCAGGGCCGGGTTCTTGGCGTTGATGTCCGGCAGGTACAGGCGGCGGCCAAACAAGGTTTCGACGAAGCCCTGCTCGGCGGCCTGGGCGCGGGTGCGCTCCATGTAGGCCAGCACGCCCGGGTAACGGGCAAAGTAGCGGTCGATGTAATCCTGGGACTGTTTGCGGTCGACGCCGATCTGCTTGGCCAGGCCGAATGCGCTCATGCCGTAGATCAGGCCGAAGTTGATCGCCTTGGCGCTGCGGCGCTGGTCGGTGGTGACCTCTTCCAGTGCCACGCCGAAGACTTCAGCGGCGGTGGCGCGGTGCACATCCAGGTCGTTGCGGAACGCGTGCAGCAAGCCTTCGTCCTTGGCCAGGTGGGCCATGATGCGCAGTTCGATCTGCGAATAGTCCGCCGCCAGCAGCTTGTAGCCGGGGCTTGCGACAAAGGCCTGGCGAATGCGCCGGCCTTCGGCGGTGCGCACCGGGATGTTCTGCAGGTTCGGGTCGCTGGACGACAGGCGCCCGGTAGCCGCGACCGCTTGCTGGTAAGAGGTATGAACACGCCCGGTGCGCGGGTTGATCTGCCCCGGCAGCTTGTCGGTGTAGGTGCTCTTGAGCTTGCTCAGGCTGCGGTACTGCATCAGCACCTTGGGCAGCGGGTAGCCTTGCTCGGCCAGGTCGTCGAGCACCGCTTCGGCAGTGGAGGGCTGGCCCTTGGCGGTCTTGCTCAGTACCGGCATGCCCAGCTTGTCGTAGAGGATCACCCCCAGCTGCTTGGGCGAGCCGAGGTTGAATTCCTCGCCGGCCAGCTCGAACGCCTCGCGCTCCAGCTCGACCATCTTCGTCCCCAGCTCGCCGCTCTGTACCCCCAGCAGCGCGGCATCGACCAACGCCCCCTGGCGTTCGATCTTCGCCAGCACCGGCACCAGCGGCATCTCGATGTCCATCAGCACCGGCAGCACGCTCGGCGTTTCGGCCAGCCGCGCCTGCAGCGCATGGTGCAGGCGCAGGGTAATGTCGGCGTCCTCGGCGGCGTAGGGGCCGGCCTTCTCCAGCGGGATCTGGTTGAAGGTCAGCTGCTTGGCGCCCTTGCCGGCGATATCCTCGAAGCTGATGGTGGTGTGGTCCAGGTACTTCTGCGCCAGGCTATCCATATCGTGACGGCTGGCGGTGGAATTGAGCACGTAGGACTCGAGCATGGTGTCGTAGGCCACGCCGCGCATCTGGATGGCCGGGCTGCCGTTGGCCAGGATGTTGATGTCGTACTTGGCGTTCTGGCCGACCTTGCCTTTGGCCGGGTCCTCCAGCAGCGGCTTGAGCGCCAGCAGCACCGCCTCGCGGTCCAACTGGGCAGGCGCGCCTTCATAGTCGTGGGTCAAGGGCACGTAGGCGGCCACATTGGGCTCGACGGCGAACGACAGGCCAACCAGTTGCGCTTTCTGGGCATCCAGGCCGGTGGTCTCGGTGTCGAAGGCGAACAGTGGGGCCTGGCGCAGCTTCTCCAGCCAGGCGTCGAAACGCGCCTGGTCGAGGATGGTTTCGTACTGCGGCTGGACCTTGACGGCGGGAGCCTCGACAACACTGGCAGTGCCAGTGGCGGCGCCCTTGGGCGCCGCCTGGGCGGCATCACGCTGCACTTCGGCAACCCAGCTCTTGAACTCCATCTCGGTGTACAAGGCCAGCAGCGCTTCGCGGTCCGGCTCGCCGCAGACCAGGGCGTCTACCTCGACATCCAGTTCCACATCGCACTTGATGGTGGCCAGCTCGTAGGAAAGGAAAGCCGCGTCGCGGTGTTCCTCAAGCTTGGCGGCCAGGGTCTTGGCCCCGCGAATGGCCAGGCCCGCGACCTTGTCGAGGTTCTGATACACATCGCTCAGCCCGCCACCGATACCGGTCAGCAGGCCCACGGCGGTCTTTTCGCCAACACCCGGTACGCCGGGGATGTTGTCGACCTTGTCGCCCATCAGGGCGAGGAAGTCGATGATGTGTTCGGGACCGACGCCAAACTTCTCGTGCACGCCAGCTACGTCCAGCACGCTACCGGTCATGGTGTTGACCAGCGTAACGTGGCCGTCCACCAGTTGGGCCATGTCCTTGTCGCCGGTCGAGATGATCACCGGTCGGCCAGCGGCCGCGCTGCTGCGGGCCAGGGTGCCGATCACGTCATCGGCCTCCACCCCCTCGACGCACAGCAGCGGGTAGCCCAGGGCACGCACGCTGGCGTGCAGCGGCTCGACCTGCAACCGCAGGTCGTCGGGCATGCTCGGGCGGTTGGCCTTGTATTCGGCGAACATGGCATCGCGGAAGGTCCCGCCCTTGGCGTCGAACACCACCGCGAACAGGCTGTCCGGGTATTGCTTGCGCAGGCTCTTGAGCATGTTCAGCACGCCCTTGACCGCGCCGGTGGGCAGGCCTTTGGAAGTGGTCAACGGCGGCAGCGCATGGAAGGCACGGTAGAGGTAGGAGGAACCGTCCACCAGGACGAGGGGCGCTTGGCTCATGAGGAGAATCAACCTTTTCGACGGGTCCGGCGCTAGAATAGCCAGAATCATTGACGACAAAGGGACTAGGTTATCATGCGTACATTGAATCGCCTGTTAGTGCTCGGCCTGTTGGCAACCATGCCAGTCGTCACCCTGGCGGCGGACGACGCCCCATCGGCAGATCCCGATGTGACCATTCGCACGGAAGGCGACAAAACCATCCAGGAATACCGGCAAAACGGATTCCTGTATGCGATCAAGATCACGCCGAAAAACGGCAAGCCTTATTTCCTGGTACGCGCGGATGGCACCGATGCCAACTTCATTCGTTCCGACCAGCCGGACATGCTGATCCCGGCGTGGAAGATCTTCGAGTGGTAAGCCAGTAACGCGTATCGTTCTTATCAACCAGGCACTTCCCGGCGGAAGTGCCCGCATGGGCAATTTTTCAACATGTCAGTTTTCACCCCTGTGACCCGGCCTGAGCTGGAAACCTTTCTGGCGCCCTACGAGCTGGGCCGTCTGCTCGACTTCCAGGGCATTGCCGCCGGCACCGAGAACAGCAATTTCTTCGTCAGCCTGGAACAAGGGGAATACGTGCTGACACTGGTCGAGCGTGGGCCGGTGGAAGACATGCCGTTCTTCATCGAACTGCTCGATGTGCTGCACGATGCCGACATGCCCGTGCCCTACGCCGTGCGCGATCGCGACGGCAATGGCCTGCGCGAACTGTGCGGCAAACCGGCACTGCTGCAGCCGCGGCTGTCGGGCAAGCACGTGAAAGCGCCGAACAACCAGCACTGCGCCCAGGTGGGCGAATTGCTCGCGCATATCCACCTGGCGACCCGCGAGCACATCATCGAGCGCCGCACCGACCGTGGCCTGGACTGGATGCTGGCGTCCGGCGCCGAGCTGCTGCCGGGCTTGAGCCCCGAGCAAGCCCAGCTGCTGCAACCGGCACTGGACGAGATCACCGCGCACAAGGCGCAGATCCTCGCCTTGCCCAAGGCCAACCTGCACGCCGACCTGTTCCGCGACAACGTGATGTTCGAAGGCACCCACCTGACCGGGGTGATCGACTTCTACAACGCCTGCTCCGGGCCGATGCTGTATGACATCGCCATCACCGTGAACGACTGGTGCCTGGACGAACACAGCGGCCTCGACCTGCCACGCGCCCAGGCGCTGCTGGGCGCCTATGCGGCGCTGCGGCCGTTCACCGCAGCCGAAGCCGAACTGTGGCCGCAGATGCTGCGCCTGGCGTGCGTGCGCTTCTGGCTATCGCGGCTGATTGCCGCGCAGGCGTTTGCCGGGATGGACGTGATGATCCATGACCCACGCGAGTTCGAGGTGAGGTTGGCGCAGCGTCAGCAGGTGGCGTTGAAGCTCCCGTTCGCCTTGTAAATCGCGTCTGCTTCTTCGCGGGTAAACCCGCTCCCACAGGGAAATAGATATCTTGTGGGAGCGGGTTCACCCGCGAAGAGGCCGGTCCAGTCGTTAGAGCTGCTCCAGACAGCCCGCCAGATCACCACCCAGCTTCTCCAGCAAGCGCTCATACCCCTTGGCATCCACTGGATCAAAGCCGCCCAAGGCATCCAGCTCCGCCAGCCGCACCGGCAACCCCGCCGTCAACGTCTCGGCCAGGCGCGGGCGCAGCGGCGGCTCGCTGAACACACAAGTCTTGCCCACTTCCTGCAGGCGCTTGCGCATCGCGGCGACATGCTGCGCGCCCGGCTGCACTTCGGCCGCCACGCTGAACACCCCGGTGTGCTTGAGGCCATAGTTGGCCTCGAAGTAGTCGAACGCTTCATGGAACACGAAATACGGCTTGCCGGCGATCCCGGCCACGCGCTGCTTGATGCGCAGGTCCAGGGCATCCAGGCGTTCGACGAACGCGTTCAGGTTGCTCTGGTAACGGGCCGCATTGGCCGGGTCTGCCGCCGCCAGGTCGCCGGCCATCTTCGTCGCGATCACCCGTGCGTTGACCGACGACAGCCACAGGTGCGCGTCGAGGCTGCCCGGGCGGTGGTCATGGTCGTGATCGTCGTGGTCGTCTTCATCGTGGGAGTGGCTGTCCTCGCCGAAATGGCGCAGCTGCATGCCAGCCAGCGACTGCACGGCCACGGTCGGTTTGCCACGGCTGCCCAGCACGCGGGGCAGGAAGTTCTCCATGTCCGGGCCGATCCAGTACAAAAGGTCGGCATCGCCCACCTTGCGCACATCGGAAGGGCGCAGCGCGTAGTGGTGCGGGGAGGCTCCCGGCGGCAGCAACACATCCGGGCTGCCAACACCGTCCTGCACCGCAGCGGCAATCTGTTGCAGGGGCTTGATGCTGGTCAGCACGCGCACGTCGGCCTGGGCCGAACAGGCGATGAAAGCGACAAACAGGGCAAGGAATCGGGACACGGTGGCTACTCGGCTCGTCAGAAACAGGTAACATAATAACGTCTCCATCCTGAACCGTCGCTGCCCATGTCCATCACGCCGCTGGCCCACCGCCCCCACGATCACTCCCACTGCGTGCACAGCGCACTGGCCGAGGCCGACACGTTGTGCACCCGTCAGGGCCTGCGCCTGACCGCCTTGCGCCGCCGCGTGCTGGAGCTGGTGTGGCAGAGCCACAAGCCACTGGGTGCCTACGACATCCTCGCCGTGCTCAGCGAGCAGGATGGCCGCCGTGCGGCGCCGCCAACCGTGTACCGCGCCCTCGACTTCCTGCTCGACAACGGCCTGGTGCACCGCATCGCCTCGCTCAACGCCTTCATCGGCTGCAGCCACCCCGAGCATGCGCACCAGGGCCAGTTCCTGATCTGCCGCGAGTGCCACGTGGCCATTGAGCTTGAGCAGGACAGCATCAGCGACGCGATCATCGCCAGCGCCAAGGGCGTGGGCTTCAGTGTCGAAACCCAGACCGTGGAAATCGTCGGCCTGTGCGCCAACTGCCGGGGCGCGGCATGAGCGACGCCCTGATCCGCCTCGAGCAGGTCGGCGTCAGCTTCGGTGGCGAAGCGGTGCTCGACAGCATCGACCTGGCGGTGGCACCCAAGCAGATCGTCACCCTGATCGGCCCCAACGGTGCCGGCAAGACCACCCTGGTGCGCGCCGTGCTGGGGCTGCTCAAGCCGCACCGCGGCACCGTGTGGCGCAAGCCCAAGCTGCGCATCGGCTACATGCCGCAGAAAATCCAGGTAGACCCGACACTGCCCCTGTCGGTACTGCGTTTCCTGCGCCTGGTGCCCGGGGTAGACCGCGCGGCAGCCTTGTCGGCGTTGCAGGAAGTCGGCGCCGAACAGGTGATCGACAACCCGATCCAGACCATCTCCGGCGGCGAGATGCAGCGCGTGCTGCTGGCCCGCGCCCTGCTGCGCGAGCCCGAGCTGCTGGTGCTGGACGAGCCGGTGCAGGGTGTCGACGTGGTCGGCCAGACCGAGCTGTACAACCTCATCACCCGCCTGCGCGATCGCCATGGCTGCGGCGTGCTGATGGTCAGCCACGACCTGCACCTGGTGATGAGCACCACCGACCAGGTGGTTTGCCTCAACCGCCACGTCTGCTGCTCGGGCCACCCGGAGCAGGTCAGCGGCGACCCGGCCTTCGTCGAGCTGTTCGGCCAGAACGCCAAGAGCCTGGCCGTCTACCACCACCATCACGATCACAGCCACGACCTGCATGGCGCAGTGATCGCCCCTGGCGCCCATGTTCACGGAGAGCACTGCAAGCATGGCTGATTTTCTTCTGTATGCCTTGCTTGCCGGCCTGTCGCTGGCGCTGGTGGCTGGCCCGCTCGGCTCGTTCGTGGTGTGGCGGCGCATGGCCTATTTCGGCGACACCCTGTCCCATGCCGCGCTGCTTGGCGTGGCGCTGGGCCTGGCCCTGGATGTCAGCCCGGCGCTGGCAGTGACGGTCGGCTGCCTGCTGCTGGCGATCCTGCTGGTGACCCTGCAACAGCGCCAGCCGCTGGCGTCCGACACCCTGCTCGGCATCCTCGCCCCCAGCACCCTGTCGCTGGGCCTGGTGGCCCTGAGCTTCATGCACGACGTGCGGATCGACCTGATGGCCTACCTGTTCGGTGACCTGCTGGCGATCAGCACCACCGACCTGGCCTGGATCCTCGGCGGCAGTGCGTTGGTGCTGGTGCTGCTGGCGATGTTCTGGCGCCCCTTGCTGGCCGTCACCGTGCACGAGGAGCTGGCGATGGTCGAGGGGCTGCCCGTGGCGGGCCTGCGCCTGGCGTTGATGCTGCTGATCGCCGTGGTGATCGCGGTAGCGATGAAGATCGTCGGCGTGCTGTTGATCACCTCGTTGCTGATCATCCCCGCAGCTGCGGCGCAGCGTCACGCCCGCTCGCCGGAGCAGATGGCCCTGGGCGCCAGCCTGCTGGGGGTCACGGCGGTATGCGGGGGGCTGGCCATGTCCTGGTTCAAGGACACCCCCGCCGGGCCATCGATCGTGGTCTGCGCGGCGGTGCTATTCTTGCTGAGCCTGGCGTTGCCAAAGCGCTGAAAAATCAGGCTGTGAACCAACGCAGCCTGCAACCTTTTCGCAGGTTCAAGGTCAATTAGACCTATTTTCGAGCGTGCGCACCTGGGTGTAGACTTGCTCGTTTTTTGCGCAAATAGAGAGTCGCAGGAATGAAGCCGTTCGCCTCACGTTATCTGCTTGTTGCCGCGTTTTCCCTGTTCCTGACGGCCTGCGCCAGCACGCCCGCCGAGCAGCCGGCCGCGCCTGCCCAACCGGATGCCTGGCAGCAGCTGGAGCAGAACATTGCCAGCAATGAGCTGGCCACCGCCGAAGATCAACTGGCCGCCCTGCAGGCCCAGGCACCCGACGATGCGCGCCTGGAGCCCCACCAGCGTCAGCTGGCCGAAGCCTATCTGCGCCGCAGCCAGATCGTCCTGCAGAAGGGCGATGTGAATGCCGCCGCCACCGCCCTGGCCCGCGCCCGTGCTCTCATGCCGCAAGCGCCGGCCGTGACCGGTGGCGACACCATGGCCCAGGCCCGCAAGGCCGAGCTGGAAAAAGCCGAGGCCGCACTCAAGGCTGCCGCGTCACAACCCAAGGCCCGGGTGATCGACCCGACCGCCCCGAGCACCGTCGTCGCCCTGAAAACCACCGACAGCCGCGCCCTGCGCCGCCAGCTCGATGACATCGCCGCCGACGTGGTGAACTTCCACTGCGACGTGGTGTTTCAGGTGCCGCGCACTCAGGATGCGCCGTGGCTCAAGACCTTGCTGCACAAACGCGTGCACAAGCTCGACAGTGACTTCGTGCTGAACCAGAAGCATGAGATCCAGCGTACGCTGCCGGCGCAGGTGGTTTTGGTCCCGCATCAGCAGTAAGCCTGAAGGGCTTGCACGACCACTGTAGGAGCGGCCTTGTGCCGCGAAAGGGCCGCAGCGCGGCCCCAGCCATCTGTGCAGCAGCAAAGGTCCATGGGGCCGCTTCGCGGCCCTTTCGCGGCACAAGGCCGCTCCTACAGGGTTCGTGCGAACCGTGTGGGTTTACCGGCGATGGGCTGCAAAGCAGCCCCATCCTAGGCCGGTACTGACTCGGCAGCCGTCTCCCGCCCCCACACCCTGTGCCCTTCAACAGCCTTGAAGAACTTCTCGAACACCTTCTGCTGATCCCCCAGCAACAACCCCGCATCCTCCTTCAGCCCCAATGTGTTCAACAGCGCCTTGCCGTCCATGGCCAACCCCATGGGCTTGAGGTGCTTGTAGGCTTCCAGCAGAAAATGCCTGGCCACGCCGCTGCCCTGCAGCGTCTCGAGCGACGCCTTGCCCGCCGGCACCCACACCCCGTCGAACATCACCGACGGCATGCCCTCCATGGCAGCATCCACCGGCAACAGCTGGCCTTCAGCGGTCTTCACCGGCGCCGAAGTCGGCCCCAGCAACAGAGACCGGGCACTCTGCGCCTCCAGCGCCTTGACCACCTTGTCGACGCTCGCACCGTCCACGCCATTGGCCACCAGCACGGCGACCTTGCGCCCCTTGATACCGATGCTCCCCAGGTGATTCATCTGGCTCAAAGCCTTTGACTGCGCGGGCTTGCTGCCTTTTACCTTGACCGTCCCCGCCTTGGGCGCTGGCAGCCCGAGGTTGCCAGCCACCGCCGCCGCCAGTTTCAGGTCAATGTTGGCGAGTATGTCGTTCACCTCGCGCACCCGGATCGCTTCACGCTCAACCTTGCCCAGCTCGAAGCTGTAGGCCTTGACGATGTGTTGCTGCTCACTCGGGCTCATGCTCTGGAAGAACAGCCGCGCCTGGGAGAAGTGGTCAGCGAACGACGCGCTGCGCTGGCGGATCTTGTTCGCGTCGATACGCTCCTGATAACTCTCGAAGCCACCGTCCTGTGCAGCGGGCGGGGTCTCCTTCGGCCAGCCACCATCGACGCTGTTCGGCTCGTAGGCGGCGCGGCCCTTGTCGAGGGTCATGCGGTGCATGGCATCGCGCTGGCTGCTGTGGTTGGGCGCAACTGGCCGGTTGATCGGGATTTCGTGGAAGTTCGGCCCACCGAGGCGGCTGATCTGTGTGTCGGTGTAGGAAAACAGCCGGCCCTGCAGCAACGGGTCGTTGCTGAAATCGATGCCCGGCACGATATGCCCGGGGCAAAAGGCTGCCTGCTCCACTTCGGCAAAGAAGTTGTCCGGGTTGCGGTCGAGCACCATCTTGCCCAGCGGGGTCACCGGCACCAGCTCCTCGGGGATCAACTTGGTCGGGTCGAGCAGGTCGAAATCGAACTTGTGCTCATCGGCCTCAGGGATGACCTGCACGCCCAACTCCCATTCCGGGTAGTGCCCGGTCTCGATGGCGTCCCACAGGTCACGCCGATGGTAATCGGCGTCCTTGCCGGCCAGCTTCTGCGCCTCGTCCCACAGCAACGAATGCACGCCCTGGCGCGGCTTCCAGTGAAACTTGACGAAGCTGGCCACGCCTTCGGCATTGACCAGGCGGAAGGTGTGCACGCCAAAGCCCTCCATCATCCGCAGGCTGCGCGGGATGGCGCGGTCGGACATGGCCCAGATGACCATGTGCGCCGACTCCGGCACCAGCGAGACGAAGTCCCAGAACGTGTCATGGGCCGAGCCGCCGGTGGGCATTTCGTTGTGCGGCTCGGGCTTCACCGCATGCACGAAATCGGGGAACTTGATCGCGTCCTGGATAAAGAACACCGGCATGTTGTTGCCGACCAGGTCGAAATTGCCTTCGTCGGTGTAGAACTTCACCGCAAAGCCGCGCACATCGCGCACGGTATCGCCCGAACCGCGCGGCCCCTGCACAGTGGAAAAGCGCACGAACACCGGGGTGATCTTCTCGGGGTCCTGCAGAAAGCCGGCCTTGGTCAGCTCGGCATGGCAGCCATAGCTTTGGAAGTAACCATGGGCGCCAGCGCCGCGAGCGTGGACGATGCGTTCGGGGATGCGCTCATGGTCGAAGTGGGTGATCTTCTCGCGCATGATGAAGTCTTCGAGCAGCGACGGCCCACGCGCGCCAGCCTTGAGGCTGTTCTGGTTGTCGGCGACCTTGACGCCCTGGTTGGTGCGCAACGCCTGCCCCGTGGCATCGCTGCGGAACGCCTCAAGGCTCTGCAGCTTGGCATTGGTATTGGCCCGATCGGGGGTATCGGTGCCCGCCACCTGGCTTTGCCGTGGCTCCGGTGCTTTCTTGCTGGCCATGTTCGGCTCTCCTCATCAGTCATCAGGCTGCCCGTACGGGCTTGTTCAAGTAGTGACTGGGAGGCCTTGGCGAGCGTTCAATCAGGATTACCGGTTGTCGCGTTATGCCCAACGGATTGGACAGATCACAAATAAATGCTAAGAACGCCTATGGGAAAAGGCTAAAATGCGCGACCCCAGCTAACCGCTGACTCAAATTTCATGCGCCCCACAAGGTTCGCTCAGTGATCGAGTTTCAAAACGTCCACAAGACCTACCGCGTTGCCGGTAGGGATATCCCGGCCCTGAACCCGACCAGCCTGACCATCGAAGATGGCCAGGTGTTCGGCCTGATCGGCCATTCCGGCGCAGGCAAAAGCACCATGCTGCGCCTGATCAACCGCCTCGAAGCGCCCAGCGGCGGCAAGATCATCGTCGACGGTGAAGACGTCACCGCCTTCGACGCCAACCAGCTGCGCCGCTTCCGCCAGCAGGTCGGGATGATCTTCCAGCACTTCAATTTGCTGGCTTCCAAGACCGTCGCCGACAACGTCGCACTGCCGCTGGTGCTGGCGGGCGAGCTGCCCCGCGCCGCGATCGACAAGCGCGTGAGCGAACTGCTGGCCCGTGTCGGTCTGTCGGACCACGCCAAGAAGTACCCGGCACAGTTGTCGGGCGGGCAAAAGCAGCGCGTCGGCATTGCCCGTGCGCTGTCCACCAACCCCAAGATCCTGCTGTGCGACGAGGCCACCAGCGCCCTCGACCCACAAACCACTGCCTCGGTGCTGCAGCTGCTGGCCGAGATCAACCGCGAACTCAAGCTGACCATTGTGCTGATCACCCACGAGATGGACGTGATCCGCCGGGTCTGCGACCGCGTGGCGGTGATGGACGCCGGGCAGATCGTCGAGCACGGCCCGGTGGCCGAGGTGTTCCTGCACCCGCAACATGCCACCACCAAGCGTTTTGTCCAGGAAGACGAGCAGATCGACGAGAACGACCAGCGCGACGATTTCGCCCATGTGCCAGGGCGCATCGTGCGCCTGACCTTCCAGGGCGACGCCACCTATGCGCCGCTGCTGGGCACCGTGGCCCGCGAAACCGGGGTCGACTACAGCATCCTTGCCGGGCGCATCGACCGCATCAAGGACATCCCCTATGGCCAGCTGACCCTCGCCCTGATCGGCGGGGACATGGACGCGGCATTCGCCCGCTTCACTGCAGCTGACGTACATATGGAGGTACTGCGTTGATGGACGCCCTGAATTTCTTTGCCAACGTCGACTGGGCCGAAATCTGGCTGGCCACCGGCGACACCCTGATCATGCTGTTCACCTCGCTGGTGTTCACCGTGCTGCTGGGCCTGCCCCTGGGCGTGCTGCTGTTCCTGTTCGGACCGCGGCAGATGTTCGAGCACAAACAGGTCTATGCGGTGATGGCGACCATCGTCAACATCGTGCGCTCGCTGCCGTTCATCATCCTGCTGATCGTGATGATCCCCGCCACGGTGCTGATCACCGGCACCTCGCTGGGCGTTGCCGGGGCCATCCCGCCGCTGGTGGTGGGGACCACGCCATTCTTCGCCCGCCTGGTGGAAACCGCGCTGCGCGAAGTGGACCGCGGCATCATCGAAGCGACCCAGTCGATGGGCGCCACCACCCGCCAGATCATCTTCAAGGCGGTGCTGCCCGAGGCCATGCCAGGCATCATCGCCGCCACCACCGTCACTGCCATCACCCTGGTGTCCTACACCGCCATGGCCGGTGTGGTGGGCGCAGGCGGCCTGGGTGACCTGTCGATCCGCTTCGGCTACCAGCGTTTCCAGACCGACGTGATGATCGTCACCGTGGTGCTGCTGGTCATCCTGGTTCAAGTCCTGCAGATGATCGGCGACAAACTGGTCGTGCATTTTTCCCGTAAGTAACCCCAATGGGGTCGGCCCGGCCGACCCGTTCGGGGGCCGTCGCGGCCCTCACAAGGAGTGATCAATGAAGAAGCTGCTTGCTGTTGTCGCCGCCGTCGCGGCCTTTTCGGCCCAGGCCGAAACCCTGACCGTCGCCGCCACCCCGGTGCCCCACGCCGAGATCCTCAACTTCGTCAAACCGCAACTGGCGAAAGAGGGCGTGGAACTGAAGGTCAAGGAATTCACCGACTACATCCAGCCGAACGTGCAGGTGGCCGAAAAGCGCCTGGACGCCAACTTCTTCCAGCACCAGCCGTACCTGGATGAGTTCAACAAGGCCAAGAAGACCAACCTGGTCAGCGTCACCGGTGTGCACATCGAGCCGCTGGGCGTGTACTCGGCCAAGGTCAAGAAGCTCGACGAGCTGGCCTCCGGCGCCACCGTGGTCATCCCCAACGACGCCACCAACGGCGGCCGCGCCCTGCTGCTGCTGGACAAGGCTGGCGTGATCAAGCTCAAGGACAACAAGAACATCCTGTCGACCGTGAAAGACATCACCGGCAACGACAAGGGCCTGAAATTCCGTGAGCTGGAAGCGGCCACCATCCCGCGCGTGCTGACCCAGGTCGATGCTGCCCTGATCAACACCAACTACGCGCTGGAAGCCAAGCTGAACCCTGAGAAGGACGCGCTGGCCATCGAAGGCAGCGACTCGCCCTACGTGAACATCCTGGTTGCCCGCCCGGACAACAAGGACTCCGACGCCATGAAGAAACTGGCCGCGGCCCTGCATTCGCCTGAGGTGAAGCAGTTCATTACCGAGAAGTACAAAGGCGCTGTGGTGCCGGCGTTCTAAGCCAGCATCTTGGGGCCGCTTTGCGGCCCTTTCGCGGCACAAGGCCGCTCCTACAGGGGGAATACACATCCTTTGTAGGAGCGGCCTTGCCGGGGCGCCGGACCGGCCGGAAAGGCCTGCGCAGCAGGCCCAACGATTTCAATCGCGTTTCACAAGCCCCGGCAACTGCGCCACCAGCTTCTGGTTGTTGAACGGCGCACGAATGAACCCGCGCTGACGCCCATCCGGCCCCACGACCGCCAGGTTGCCGCTGTGATCCACGGTGTACCCCGGCTTGCTGGTATCGGCCGGAATGAACGGAATGCTCAGGCCATTGGCCAACTTCTGGGTACCCTCGATAGTCCCCACCACCCCGACGAAATCCTTGTCGAAATAGCCCAGGTACTGCTTGAGCTGGTTCGGCGTGTCGCGGTTCGGGTCGACGCTCACCAGCAACACCTGCAAACGGTCCAGCGCCTCTTTCGGCAGTTCGCTCTTCACCTGGCGCAACTGGGCGAGGGTGGTCGGGCAGATGTCCGGGCAGTAGGTGTAGCCGAAGAACAGCAGCGACCACTTGCCCTTGAGCTGGTCCAGCGCAACGGGCTGGCCATTCTGGTCGGTCATCGTCACGTCCGGCACGGTGCGGCTTTGCGGCAGCAGGATGATGCCGGCGTCGATCAGTTCGGCGGGGTTCAACTGCCCCCGGTCACTGAGCACCTTGTTGACGGTCAGGCCCATGATCAGCGCGACCAGGGCAACGAGGATGAATACGGTTTTCTGGGTTCGGGTCATAGGTTCAGCAACAAGTAGTGATCAACGAGCAGGGCGATGAACAGGGCGAACAGGTAGCCGATAGAGTACTTGAACGTATTGATCGCCGCGTGCGGCCGGCTGCCACGGTACAACACCCAGGCCCAGTGCAGGAAGCGCAGGCCCAGCCCCAGGGCACAGGCCAGGTACAGCGGCCCGCTCATGTGGATGGCGTAGGGCAGCAGGCTCACCGCCAGTAAAATCAAGGTGTACAGCAGGATATGCAGGGCCGTGTAACGCTCGCCATGGGTCACCGGCAGCATCGGAATATCCGCTTTTTCGTACTCGGCCCTGCGGTGAATGGCCAAGGCCCAGAAGTGCGGTGGGGTCCAGGCGAAGATGATCAGCACCAGCAGCAAAGGCTCGGCACTCACATGCCCGCTGACCGCCACCCAGCCCAACAGCGGCGGGGCTGCGCCGGCCAGGCCGCCGATCACGATGTTCTGCGGCGTGGCACGCTTGAGAAAGCCGGTGTAGAGCACCGCATAGCCCAACAGTGAGGCCAGGGTCAGCCAGGCGGTCAGCGCATTGGTGAAGGCCAGCAACAAGCCCATCCCCGACATCGCCAGCAGCGCGGCGAAGCACAGCGCCGGCAGCGGCGCCACCCGGCCCTGGGCCAGCGGGCGCTTGTGGGTGCGGGCCATCAGCGCATCGATGCGCCGGTCCACCACATGGTTGACCACCGCCGCGCCGCCCGCGCACAAGGCGATGCCCAGGTTGCCGAACAGCAGCACGGGCAAAGGCACCCCGGCACGGGTGGCGAGGAACATGCCCACCAGCGAGGTGATCAGCATCAGCACCACCACCTTGGGCTTGGTCAGCTCGAAGTAATCGCGCCAGCCAGCGCGCTGTCGCTCAGCGCTCAGAAGCGTCGCCACGAATCGTTCCTCATGTGATGGGTGAGGCCCACGCCGGTGACCGGGGTCAGGCGCCAACCTTGGCCGACGCGCACCTTGTCGGCCACGCGGATGCGGTAGTTCACCAGCACCATGCAGAGCAGCAGCAGGGCACCGCCGGCGTTATGCGCCACCGCCACACCCAGTGGCAGGTGCAGCAGCACGTTGCTGATGCCCAGGCTCAATTGCAGCCCCAAGGCCAGCAGCACCAGGCGCGCCAAACCCGTGAGGCCATGGCGATGGAGCTTCCAGCTGAGTAACAGCAGCACCGCCGTCACCAGCAACGCGCCCAGGCGATGGCTGATATGGATCGCCGTGCGCGCATCGCTGTCCAGCTGCCCGCCCAGGTAGTTGGGGCCGACATGCTGGGTAAGGTGGAAGCCGTTGCTGAAGTCCGCCGCCGGCCACCACTGGCCGTGGCAGGTGGGCAAGTCGATACAGGCCACCGCCGCATAGTTGGCACTCACCCAGCCCCCCAGGGCGATCTGGCCAATCACCACCAGCAAGGCCAGGGCGGCTATCCGGCGCAGGCTCAAAGGCAATTTAGGGAGTGGCGCAAAGGCCCGGGATAGACGCAGGGATAACAGGAAAAGCAGGCTCAGGGTGGTGAACCCGCCGAGCAGGTGCGCGGTGACCACCTGCGGCCACAGCTTGAGCGTCACCGTCCACATGCCGAAGGCCGCCTGAGCCAGTACGACGCCCAGCAGCAAGACCGGCAAGCGATAGGGCTGGCCATCCCGGGCATGCCGGCGCACGGCCTGGAAGGCGAGCAGGGCGATCACCAGCGCCAGGCTGCCGGCGAAGTAACGGTGGGTCATTTCAGCCCAGCCCTTGGCCTCTTCCACCGGATGTTCGGGGAAATGCAGCTCGGCATGGGCCAGCTGTGCCTCGCTCTTGGGCACGCCGATAAAGCCGTAGCAACCCGGCCAATCGGGGCAACCAAGGCCGGCGTGGGTCAGGCGGGTATAGGCGCCGAGCAGCACCACCAGCAACGCCAGCAGGGTGGCGAACACGGCAAGGCGAAATCCTGGTCTGGCCATGGCAGGCTCCTAGCCAATATTGGACAGCTTGAGCAGGTGGCGCAGGTCGTCCAGCACATGCTTGCCGTTGACCTTGGCGTCGTAGCGCAACACCAGGTTGCCGTGGGGGTCGACGATCCACAGCTGCGGGCCGGGTTCGCCGACCTGCTGCTGGTAGCGCTGGGCATCCAGCGGGTAGCGTTGCAGCTGTGGATATTCGCGACCGAGCACGGCCTGGTAGTCCGCATCAAGCGGCTGCGCGGCAGCCAGGGCATGGCTGGCGCGGCTGGCATCGCGGCCCAGGCCCACCTGGATCTGCCGGGCCAGGTACACCAACTGCCGGCAGTCCTCGGCGCAGGCTTGCGGGGCGCTGACCAGCAGCTGCCAGCGCTTGTCCTGGGCATCGATCCCAATGTCGGCGCGGCTCTGGCCATTGCCGATCATCACCCCATGAAAGCTGCGCCCCTCCGGCACCCAGAACTGCAGCTTGTACATGCTGGTGGCAAGGATGATCGGCCCCAGTACGACGAGCAGGATCAGCAACAGTTGCAAGCGCCCGCGGGCCTTGCGGCCTTCAGGCACGTTCAGTGGACTCGTGGTGGCGGCCATGGCGGTTCTCCTTGTTGTGGTTGTGCCAGCCGAAATACAGGTAGAGCAGCACCAGCGTGGTGGCCAGGGCAAACCACTGCACGGCATAGCCCAGGTGCTTTTCCGGGCCCATGGCGACCACCGGCCAGCCCAGTCGGTAACTGGCCGGACCAGGCGCCAGGCGCAGCTCGTGGGCGAAACCTTCACGCCCCAGCAGCTGCCAGAGCCCGGCCGGGTCGACGGCGGTCAGCAGATGCGGCCACTGGCCGCCGGCGGGGTCGGGGTGCAGCTGGAAGGTCTTGCCGGGCGCCACGTAGACCGAGGCATCCAGCGCCAGGGGCTGGTCGGGCGTATCGAAGCGAACCGGCACCCGGCGATCGGGCCAGGGCAACCAGCCGCGATTGACCAGCAGCCACTGGCCGCTGGCCTGGTCGTGGAAGGGTTGCAGCAGTTCGACGCCGGCCTGGCCATCGCGCATCTGGTTGTCCAGCAGCAGGCTGTGCCGGGCGTCGAAACGGCCATAAAGGTGCACGCGATAGAAGGCAGGGTCCGGCAACTGGGCCAGCTGGGCGGCGGCCAGCGGTGCCTCCACCTGGCGTTCGGCGTAGCTGTCCATCAGGGCACGTTTGTCGTCGGCCCGGCCCAGCTGCCAGAACCCAAGCGCGATCAGCCCCGGCAGCAGCGCAAGCACCACCAGGGTCGGGATCCAGCCGGGGCGAAACGGCTTCACCGTGGCCCCGCAAGGTCGAACGCTATACTTGCACTCATCACTGCATCCCCCCGGAGTTTCGCCATGCTCAAGGCCGCGATTGTCCTGATGCTGCTGGCCACCGTCGCCAGCCTGTTCAGTGGCCTGTTCTTTCTGGTCAAGGACGACGACCAGTCGACCCGGCTGCTAAAAGCCCTCACCGTGCGTGTCACCCTGGCGGCCCTGACTGTCGGGCTGGTGGCCTGGGGTTTTATCAGTGGGCAGTTGGTTTCCCACGCGCCGTTCTGAAGTGCTCATCCACCCCTGTGGGAGCGGGCTCGCCCGCGAATGCGTAGGCACATCCAACATCGCATTCGCGGGCAAGCCCGCTCCCACAGGGTGCTTTACCAGGCTTCAGAGCACATACACAAAGATGAACAACCCCACCCAGACCACATCGACGAAGTGCCAGTACCAGCTGGCCGCCTCGAAGCCGAAGTGCTTGTCCGGGTCGAAATGCCCGCGCAGCACCCGGCAGAACATCACAATCAGAATCAGCGTCCCCAAGGTCACGTGCGCGCCATGGAACCCGGTGAGCATGAAGAAGGTCGCGCCATAGATGCCCGAGCCCAGTGTCAGCCCCAGCTTGTTATAAGCCTCGTGGTACTCGTAGGCCTGCAACGCCAGGAACGACAGCCCCAGCAAAATGGTCAGCCCCAGCCACAGCTTGAGCGTGCCGCGATGCCCCTTGCGCAGGGCGTGGTGGGCAATGGTCACGGTCACGCTGGAGCTCACCAGCAAAATGGTGTTGATCAGCGGCAGGTGCCACGGGTCGATGACCTCTTTAGGCGGCGGGAACAGCTTCGGGTCTGGCGTGTGCAGCAGCGGCCAGGCGAACTCGAAACTGGGCCAGAGCATGTGCGCCACGCCCTTGGCCCCTTCGCCGCCCAGCCACGGCCCGGCCAGCACGCGCACGTAGAACAGCGCGCCGAAGAAGGCCATGAAGAACATCACCTCGGAAAAGATGAACCAGCTCATGCCCCAGCGGAACGAGCGGTCCATCTGCGCACTGTACAACCCGGCATGGCTCTCCTTGACCACCGCGCCGAACCAGCCGAACAGCATGTACGCCAGGAACAACGCGCCGACGAAGAAGATCAGCGGCCCGTGGGATTCCGGGTGGCCGGCCTTCAGGTCGTTGAACCAGGTGCCCAGGCCGAACACCGTGATGAACATGCCGATCGTTGCGATGATCGGCCACTTGCTCTGCGCCGGTACGTAGTAGTGCTCGTGGCTTGCCATGACGTATCTCCTTCCCTCAACGGGCGCCCTCGGTCGCGGCTTGGGCGACCGGGGGGTGGCGAGCGGTGATGTCGAACAGTGTGTAGGCCAGGGTCAGGTGTTTCACCGAGTCCGGCAGGTCGCGGTCGACGATGAAGCGCACCGGCATCTCGATGCGCTCGCCGGGCTGCAGCACCTGCTGGGTAAAGCAGAAGCACTCGGTCTTGTGGAAGTACGCCGCCGCCTCGGCCGGGGTGATGCTGGGGATGGCCTGGGCGCTCATGGGGTGCTTGGTCGGGTTGCGGGCGATGAAGATCATCTGGTTCACCGCCCCGGGGTTGACCTCGATCTGGTCGGCGCTGGAGTGGAACTCCCAGCTCATGTCGCCGGCATTGGTCGACATGAACTGCACCCGCACCGAGCGGGTCGGGTCGCTGACCTGGCTACCTTCGTACTGCCCGCCGGTCTTGCCGTTGATGCCGAAGGCCTTGCACATCACGTCGTAGATCGGCACCAGGGCAAAGCCAAAGGCGAACATCACCACGGTCAGCATGACCAGGCGGGTGACCAGGCGGCGCAGCGACAGGCCGTCCATGGGCGCGCTCCTACTTCACTTCCGGCGGGGTCTGGAAGGTGTGGTAGGGCGCCGGCGACGGTATCGACCACTCCAGCCCCTCGGCACCGTCCCATGGCTTGGCCGGCGCCGGGGCGCCGCCACGGATGCACTTGATGACGATGAACAGGAAGAAGATCTGCGTGGCGCCGAACATGAACGCGCCGATCGACGAGACCATGTTGAAGTCGGCGAACTGCAGGTTGTAGTCGGGGATCCGCCGGGGCATGCCGGCCAGGCCGACGAAGTGCATGGGGAAGAAGGCCATGTTCATGCCGATGAACGACAGCCAGAAGTGCAACTTGCCCAAGGTCTCGTCATACATGTGCCCGGTCCACTTCGGCAGCCAGTAGTAGGCCGAGGCGAAGATGCCGAAGATCGCCCCGGGCACTAGCACGTAATGGAAATGCGCCACCACGAAGTAGGTGTCGTGGTACTGGAAGTCCGCCGGCGCGATGGCCAGCATCAGCCCGGAGAAGCCACCGATGGTGAACAGGATGACAAAGGCGATGGCGAACAGCATCGGCGTCTCGAAGGTCAGCGAACCTTCCCACATGGTGCTGACCCAGTTGAACACCTTCACCCCGGTGGGCACGGCGATCAGCATGGTCGCGTACATGAAGAACAGCTCGCCCACCACCGGGATGCCGACCACGAACATGTGGTGGGCCCAGACGATGAACGACAGGAAGGCGATCGCCCCGGTGGCGTAGACCATCGAGGTGTAGCCGAACAACGGCTTGCGCGAGAACGCCGGGATGATCGAGCTGACCGCGCCGAACGCCGGCAGGATCATGATGTACACCTCGGGGTGGCCGAAGAACCAGAACACGTGCTGGAACAACACCGGGTCGCCACCGCCGGCGGCGCTGAAGAAGCTGGTGCCGAAGTGGATGTCCATCAGCATCATGGTTACCACACCGGCCAGCACCGGCATCACCGCGATCAGCAGGAACGCGGTGATCAACCAGGTCCAGACGAACAGCGGCATCTTCATCAAGGTCATGCCCGGGGCGCGCAGGTTGAGGATGGTGGCGATCACGTTGATCGCGCCCATGATCGAGCTGATGCCCATCAGGTGGATGGCGAAGATGAAGAAGGTCACGCTGGCCGGGGCGTAGGTGGTCGACAGCGGGGCGTAGAAGGTCCAGCCGAAGTTCGGCCCGCCGCCGGGGCTGAACAGGGTCGAGACCAGCAGCAGGAAGGCCGCCGGCAGCAGCCAGAAGCTGAAGTTGTTCATCCTCGGCAGGGCCATGTCCGGCGCGCCGATCATCAGCGGGATCATCCAGTTGGCCAGGCCGACGAAGGCCGGCATCACCGCACCGAACACCATGATCAACCCGTGCATGGTGGTCATCTGGTTGAAGAACGCCGGTTCCACGATCTGCAAGCCCGGCTGGAACAGCTCGGCGCGGATCACCATGGCGAACGAGCCGCCGAGCAGGAACATGGTGAAGGCGAACCACAGGTACATCGTGCCGATGTCCTTGTGGTTGGTGGTCAGTACCCAGCGCATCAGGCCCTTGGCCGGGCCGTGGGCGTGGTCATGGCCGTGGGCGTGGTCGTCGATCACTGCACTCATGTCCTGTCTCCTGCAATCCACTGGCTACCGCGAGTTACCCGGTTCATTGCGCTTCGGCCTGCTTGAGCGCCAGCACGTCCTTCGGCGTGACCATGTCGCCCTTGTTGTTGCCCCAGGCGTTGCGCTCGTAGGTGACCACGGCGGCGATATCGACTTCCGAGAGCTGCTTGCCGAACGCCGCCATGGCGGTGCCGGGCTTGCCGTGGAAGACGATGCTCAGGTGGCCTTCCTTGGGCCCGGTGGCGATCTTCGAGCCCTTGAGCGCCGGGAACATCGGCGGCAGGCCCTGGCCCTCGGCCTGGTGACAGGCCACGCAGGTGGTGTGGTAGACCTTGTCGCCACGCGCCACCAGCTCTTCGAGGGTCCATTCCTTGCTGGTCAGCTCCTTGAGCTTGGCCGCCTCGGCCTTGCGCTCGCCGAGCCAGGTGTCGTAGTCGGCCTTGGACTTCACCTCGACCACCACCGGCATGAAGCCGTGGTCCTTGCCGCACAGCTCGGTGCACTGGCCGCGGTAAATGCCGGGTTTCTCGATGCGGGTCCAGGCCTCGTTGACGAAACCGGGTATGGCGTCGCGCTTGACCGCGAAGGCCGGCACCCACCAGGAGTGGATCACGTCGGCGGCAGTCACCAGGAAACGCACCTTGGCCCCCACCGGCAGCACCAGCGGCTGGTCGACTTCGAGCAGGTAGTGCTCGTCCTTGGGCGCCTTGTTGTGGATCTGGTCGGCGGGGGTGGCCAGGTTGCTGAAGAACTCGACGTCCTGGCCCAGGTATTTGTAGTGCCACTTCCACTGGTAACCGGTGACCTGGATATCGATGTCCGAGTCGGTGGCGTCGTAGATGTCGATCAGGGTCTTGGTGGCCGGGATGGCCATGGCCACCAGGATCAGGAAGGGGACGACCGTCCAGAGAATCTCCACCCAGGTGTGCTCGTGGAAATGCGCGGGCTGTTGGCCGGTGGAGCGGCGGTGGATGACCATCGACCAGAACATCGCGCCGAACACCACGATGCCGATGATCACGCAGATCCAGAAGATGGTCATGTGCAGGTCGAAGACGGCGTGGGAGACCTCCGTCGCCCCAGGCGCCATGTTCACGGTCCATGCAGCCTGTGCCTGACCAAACACCGACCACAGCAGGAGGCCCATCCAGACATGTGGATGTCGCATCATTGCGGGTTCCCCTTATCGTTCTTGTAGTCCCGGAGGCGTGGACGACCTGCTACGACAAAGAAGGGTACGGCGGTCAAGACTGCTGACTTCGACGACCGAGCCCCCTGCTAAAGGCAGTCGGGCCTCATCAACGAATCACGTTTCATCGGGAGTATAGACAGCGACCAATGGCGCGCAATGAAGGGTGTGAAATGAACTTCATACAACCAAACGTTTGCGCTGAAAGCCCCATGAATGCTGGGCTGGGGCACAATGATGGCATATTGATATAGCCAATTTCCTACACGTGTCTCAGTGATATAACAAATGCGTCTTAGCCAATCTCTCAAGCGAGCTAACTTAGTGTCTTCCGTTTGTAACGCCTTGTCCCTGGAGTTGTCATGAACATCGCTGCTGTACGCGAGCAGATCGAAAATGCCCATCAACACGAGAGCCGCACAGGCCAACTGAAAACCCGCCTCGAACTGCAACTGCCGCACCTGCATCCCTCGATCCAACTACCCCAGCAGGACGCACAGGGTACTTTGGCGCGCTTCGTCGGCGCCTATATCAACGAAGTGCCGGAATTGCTCGAGGCCGCCCACAGCGTGGCCCGCGAGGCTGGCATCGAGTCGCAGATCAAACCGGTGCTGAAAATCGCCGAGGCCTACTTCCTGCAGCCACCCAGCGTGATGGCCGGGCATGTCGGTCTCGACTGCCTGCTGGACGAGGCCTACCTGGCGCATCGCCTGGTGGAGGAGGTCAACGACCTGTATATCCGCCATTTCCAGCAGCCGCTGATTCCGGTGGATACCACGGTGGCCAACGTGATCGCCCATCAACTGATTGGCGAAACCTTTGCCAACCAGCTGGATGAGGTGGTGCACCACTCGGTGGATGAAATGCTCAACGAAGAGAGCTTTGCCGTGGAGTCGGTGGAGCGCTATCGCGACAAGCTGTCGAGCCCTGAGACCGGGGAGGCGTGGAAGCGCTGGCCGTGCCTGTCGCGCCAGCTGGGCGTCGAGCTGGGCCAGTCGGCCTGAGTTCTGTTCAAGATCGGCGGGGCCGCGCTGCGGCCCTTTCGCGGCACAAGGCCGCTCCTACAGGAGGTCGCGGTCACCTGTAGGAGCGGCCTTGTGCCGCGAAAGGGCTGCAAAGCAGCCCCAAAGGAACTACGCCCCAACTCCGGCCGTAGTGCGCAACCGCCCCTCGACCCGCCGCTTCAACCGCCGCCGCTCCAGCACCAACCGCGTCCCCTTGGCCGCACTGCTGCGCCCCCAATCCTCCAGCAGTTCCAGGCAGGAATGGTCGATGTAGCTCAGGTTACCCAGCGGCACATGCAAGGTCGTCCCTTCCGGCACGGTGTCCAGCACCTGAGTCAGCGCCGGTACCTTGAGAAAGGTCGCCGCCCCGCTCAGACGCAGCTCCATGTGCCCCGGTTTGGCCAGCGCCACCAGGTTGATCTTCAGCCGCGCCGCCTTCAGTGCCAGCTTCAGCAACGTCAGCGCGAAGCCCAGCAACACACCCGTGAGCAGGTCGGTGAAGACGATCGCCAGTGCCGTCGCGACATAGGTGAACATCGGCATCCGCCCATAACGGCTCAACCCTCTGAACGCCTTGAAATCCACCAGTTTCACACCGGTGTACACCAGCACGCCCGCCAGGCTGGCCACCGGGATCTGCTGCAACACACTGCTCAGTGCAACGACGAACGCCAACAACCACACACCATGAAGAATCGCCGAAGCGCGGGTTTGCGCACCGGCCTGCACGTTGGCCGAGCTGCGCACGATCACCCCGGTCATCGGCAGCGCACCGAGCACCCCGCAGAGCATGTTGCCGACCCCTTGCGCCGACAGCTCACGGTCGAAGTCCGAACGCTGGCCGCTGTGCATGCGGTCCACCGCCGCCGCCGAAAGCAACGTTTCGGCACTGGCGATGAAGGCCAGGGCGAAGGCCGCCACCAGCAGGGTCGGGTCTGCCAGCTTGAGCAGGTCGTCCGGGCGCAGCCAGTCGATGGCTTCGGACAGGTCCGCCGGCACTTGCACCCGGTTCACCGGCAGCGCCAGCCACAGGCTGATGGCGGTCATCGCCGCCACCCCCAGCAATGCGCCGGGGATGAAGCGCAGGCGTTGCGGGCGCAAGCGCTCCCACCCCCACATGACGGCGATGGTTCCCAGGCCCAGCGCGCCGGCCTGCCAGCCGTTGCCTGCGCTTTCCAGCGGCAGCGCCGCGGCCAGCGTGGCCGGGAAGCCCAGCAGGTTATCCACACCCGACGGCTGGGGCGCCGCGTCGAACATCACATGCACCTGGGACAACACGATCAGCACGCCGATACCGGCGAGCATGCCGTACACCACCGCCGGCGCCGTGACGCGGAACCAGCAGCCCAGGCGCAAACGCCCGGCCAGCAGCTGCAGCAGGCCGGCCAGCAGCAGGATCGGCCCCAGCATGGCCACGCCATGCTGGCGCACCAGCTCGAACACCAGCACCGCCAGGCCGGCGGCGGGCCCGCTGACCTGCAGCGGTGAACCGGCGATAAAGCCAACCACGATGCCGCCGATGATGCCGGTGATCAGGCCCTTGGACGGTGGCAAGCCAGAGGCGATGGCAATGCCCATGCACAGCGGCAGGGCCACCAGGAACACCACCACCGAGGCCAGCAACTCACGCGGCAATGCCGCTTTGATCTGTGTCTTGTTCACCATGACGCTCCTTTCTCGATTCACGGCCATTCCTCTGGCCGCGAGCACTGTGAACCCCGAATTGCGCGCAGGCGCGGGCCGCCAGCAGGTTTGCCGGCAAGGCGTTCGGGGGAATTCAAGGCAGGCGAAGGCCGCGCCGCACCCGTGGGGTGCAGCCGGCTATCAAGGTTTTTTCAGCGTGACGGGGTCGCTTAGTAGCGGCCTCTCGGAGTGGCGCTAGGGATCGGCTGGCCTGCGGTCAGCGGCAGGAAACGGTCGCTGGCGGCATCGTAGGCTTCGATCTGGCTGGTCTCGATGTCGTACAGCCAGCCATGGATGTGCAGCTGGCCCGCGGCCAGGCGCGAGGCCACCGACGGGTGAGTGCGCAGGTGGTGCAGCTGGGCGATGACGTTTTCCTTGGTCACCAGCTGCATGCTTTCGTGCGGGGTGCCGCAGGAGCAGTTGTCTTCGACCACGGTACGCGCCACCTCGGCGTGGCGCAGCCAGGCCGCGACGGTCGGCATCTTGTCCAGCGAGTGCGGGTTGAGCACCGCGCGCATAGCGCCGCAGTCGGAGTGGCCGCAGACGATGATGTGGTGCACGCCCAGCGCCAGCACCGCGTATTCGATGGCACTGGAAACGCCACCGTTCATCTGGCCATACGGCGGTACCACGTTGCCGACGTTACGGGTCACGAACAGGTCGCCCGGCGAGCTCTGGGTGATCAGCTCGGGGACGATGCGCGAGTCGGCACAGGTGATGAACATCGCGCGGGGCTTTTGCGCGGTAGCCAGCTTCTTGAACAGCTCTTGCTGTTCAGGGAAGACCTCAGTGTGGAACCGCAGGAAGCCGTCGACGATATGCTTCAGGGCGGCATCGGCGCTTTCGGCGGGTGCGGCCGGGACAACCTTGGATGGGTCCTTGATGGGCATGATTCATCCTCTATGACGGTTTGAAGGTGAGTTCCATGTTACCGGGGAAAGATTGTGGCTATGCGGGGATTTAGATGACGCGCACAGGTAATTAATCACAGTCCCGGTGGGCTGATTCCTACGCTAGCGAAGAAAACTTAACTGAAACTTAATTTGGACAGCTCTAGAACGGGCGTTCCAGAGGTTTTAGGCGGGCTCTGGATAATAGCAAAAAAGCATCAGTTGCCAATAGCCACGACTGATTTTAGTACCTTGCATTAGCCACACTGGGGATAGCTGTTTCGTGGCAAACACCTACCTTGTGGGAGCGGCTTCAGCCGCCAAGCAGGCAGCACGGTGTAGGCACCGGCTACGCCGGTGTTCGCGGCTAAAGCCGCTCCCACAGGCATCAGAACAACGCCATCTGCCCGCCCGGCGGGCAGAACGCCGTGCAATCCAGCGCCAGCTCCTCCCGCCCCTCAAACCCCAGGCGCTTGGCCGCCTTGCGAAACCGTTGAGCCAGCAGCTCGGCGAACACGCCTTCACCGCGCATCCGCGCGCCAAACCGGCTGTCGTACAGCTCGCCACCCCGACTCTGGCGGATCAGGCTCAGCACATGGTCGGCGCGTTGCGGGTAATGATCGCGCAGCCACTGTTCGAACAGCGGCGCCACCTCCAGCGGCAGGCGCAGCATCATGTACGCCGCGCTTTGGGCGCCGGCTTGCTTCGCCGCCTCCAGCAGGCGCTCCAGCTCACTGTCGTTGATCATCGGGATCATCGGCGAACACAGTACCCCCACTGGCACGCCGGCCTCGCGCAAGACCCGAATCGCGCGCAAACGCGCCTTGGGCGCGGCTGCCCTGGGTTCCAGCGTGCGCTTGAGCTCATCATCCAGGGTGGTGAGGCTGATCATCACCCGTGCCAGGCGCTGGCTGGCCAGTTCGCTGATCAGGTCGAGATCGCGCAGGATCAGCGAGCCCTTGGTGACGATCGTCACCGGGTGGCGGTAGCGCAGCAGCACCTCCAGCAGGCGCCGGGTGAGTTGCTGCTCGCGCTCGATGGGCTGGTAGGGGTCGGTGTTGGAACCCAGGTTGATCGGCGCGCAGACGTAGCCCGGCTTGCTCAATTGCTGTTCGAGCACCTCGGCGGCGTTGGTCTTGGCGATCAGCTTGGTTTCGAAGTCCAGGCCGGGGGAGAGGTCCCAGTAGGCGTGGCTGGGGCGGGCGTAGCAGTAGATGCAGCCGTGTTCGCAGCCGCGGTAGGGGTTGATGGAGCGGTCGAAGGGCAGGTCGGGGGAGGTGTTGCGGGCGATGATGGTCTTGGCCAGCTCGATTCGCACCTCGGTGCCTTGGGTGAGCGGGACTTCCTGGTACCAGCCGTCGTCCTCGGCCACCGAAATGCTCGGGGCGAAGCGGTTGTGGGGGTTGGTGGTGGTGCCGCGGCCACGGAGGGGGCTTGGCTTCATGATGAAAAACCCGGATTACTGTATACGCATACAGTAATCCGGGTTTTCCTTAAGTACCAGTGCCGTCAGGCGGATTGCAAAGGGCTGCTGCGCAGCCCATCGCCGGCAAGCCGGCTCCCACAGAAGAGCGCGATACCCTGTGGGAGCCGGCTTGTCGTGGCGACGAACCGCGGCGATGGGCCGCAAGGCGGCCCCAGTCTCACTCAGGCTTCTTGAGCTTCGGATTGGGGAAGAACTGCACCGTCTGCACCTGCACCTTCACAGGCGCCGCTTTCGGCGCCAGCTGGTTGACCCGGGTGCCAAGCTCGGAAGGCACCGACAACCCCTGTTCATTCAAGGTATCGGTGAACCCGCAGCCCACACACTCGCGGTGCGGCACGCCATCCACGCTCCACATCATCAGCTTGTCCATCTCGCTGCACGCCGGGCACACGGCCCCGGCAATAAAGCGTCGCTTGGTTATGCTCACAGCTACCTCACTCATGCCGCTGCGTCCTCGCTCAGGCCGCAGTGGCGCAGCAGTGCATCGATGGAAGGCTCACGGCCACGGAAGTCGACGAACAACACCATCGGCTCGCGGGAACCGCCCCGGGCCAGGATCGCCTCGCGGAACGCGCGGCCGGTCTCGGCATTGAGCACGCCTTCTTCTTCGAAACGCGAGAAGGCGTCGGCCGACAGCACTTCGGCCCATTTGTAGCTGTAGTAGCCCGCCGCGTAACCGCCGGCAAAGATGTGCGCGAAGCTGTTGGGGAAGCGGTTGTACGCCGGTGGGCGCATCACCGTGACTTCGTCGCGCACGCCTTCGAGTACCTGCAGCACACTGCGGCCATCACCGTGGGTGGCGTGCAGTTCGAAGTCGAACAGCGAGAATTCCAGCTGGCGCACCATCATCATGCCGGACTGGAAGTTCTTCGCCGCCAGCATCTTGTCCAGCAGGTCCTGGGGCAGCGGCTCGCCGGTTTCGTAGTGACCGGAGATCAGCGCCAGGCCCTCGGGCTCCCAGCACCAGTTCTCCATGAACTGGCTCGGCAGTTCCACTGCGTCCCAGGCCACGCCGTTGATGCCGGACACACCGGCATGCTCGATGCGGGTCAGCAGGTGGTGCAGGCCATGGCCGAACTCGTGGAACAGCGTGGTGACTTCATCGTGGGTCAGCAGCGCAGGCTTGCCGGGCGCGGCCGGGGTGAAGTTGCACACCAGGTTGGCCACCGGGCTCTGCAGGCTGCCGGCCGCGGTGCGGCGACGGTCGCGGGCGCCGTCCATCCAGGCACCGCCGCGCTTGTTGGCGCGGGCGTAGAGGTCGAAGAAGAAGCGGCCGACGTGCTGGCCGTTCTCTTTGATCTCGAACAGGCGCACGTCCGGGTGCCAGGCGTCGAAGCCCTTGAGCTCGGCGATCTCGATGCCGTACAAGCGCTGGACGATGGCGAACAGGCCGGTCAGCACCTTGTCGATCGGGAAGTAGGCGCGCAGGGCTTCCTGCGACACGCTGTAGCGCTGCTCACGCAGCTTCTCGCCGAAGTAACCGGCATCCCAGCTGGCCAGTTCCGGGGTGCCCTGCTCGGCGGCGTAGGCCTTGAGCTGGGCAAGGTCCTGGGCGGCGAACGGCTTGGAACGCTTGGCCAGGTCTCGCAGGAAGCTCAGCACCTGGTCGCTGGACTCGGCCATCTTGGTGGCCAGGCTCAGTTCGGCGAAGTTCGGGTAGCCCAGCAGCTTGGCCAGTTCCTGGCGCAGGTCGAGGATCTGTTCCATCACCGGGCCGTTGTCGAACTGGCCGGCATTCGGGCCCTGGTCGGAGGCGCGGGTGCAGTAGGCGGCGTACAGCTCTTCGCGCAGGGCGCGGTCGCTGGCGTAGGTCATCACCGCGTAGTAGCTGGGGAATTCGAGGGTGATCAGCCAGCCATCGAGGCCTTTGGCCTGGGCGGCGGCAGCCATCTGTGCCTTGGCCGAGTCGGTCAGGCCGGCCAGCGCGGCTTCGTCGGTGACGTGCTTGGTCCAGGCCTGGGTGGCATCGAGCAGCTGGTTGGAGAAGCGGCTGCCCAGTTCGCTGAGCGTGCTCTGCACTTCGGCGTAGCGCTGCTGCTGTTCGGCCGGCAGGTCGATGCCCGACAGGCGGAAATCGCGCAGGGCGTGGTCGATGATGGTTTTTTGCGCCACATCGAAGCTCGCAGCCTCTGGGCTGTTGGCCAGGGCTTGATAGGCGTCGAACAGGGCGCGGTTCTGGCCCAGTTCGGTGGAGTAGGCGCTCAGGGCCGGCAGGCAGGACTCATAGGCCTCGCGCAGCTCCTGGCTGTTGCACACCGCGTTCAGGTGGCTGACCGGGCTCCAGGCGGCGCCCAGGCGGTCGTTCAGTTCGTCCATGGCCAGCACCAGGCCGGCCCAGGTCGGGTTGTTGCCCTGCTTCTCGAGGATGTCGGCGATGGCCTTGCGGTTGTCGGCAAGGATCTGCTCGATCGCCGGCAGCACATGCTCGGCGCGGATGGCCGAGAAGGGCGGCAGATCATGGGACTGCAGCAGCGGGTTGTTCGCACTCACGGTTCGGGTACCTTGGCAGGAGAAACACGGGACCATCTTAATTACAATCGACGCCGACCGCAGCAGGCAGCCTGCCTATCGGCATTGCAGAGGAACACTATCATGGCCCTCCGGACCTTCCAGGAACACACGCCGAAAGTGGGAGCACGGGCCTTCGTCGACCGCTCGGCGGTGGTCATCGGCGACGTCGAGATCGGCGAAGACAGCTCGATCTGGCCACTGACAGTAGTGCGCGGCGACATGCACCGCATCCGCATCGGCGCGCGCACCAGCGTGCAGGATGGCAGCGTGTTGCACATCACCCACGCCGGCCCGTTCAACCCGGATGGCTTCCCGCTGGTGATCGGCGACGAAGTAACCATTGGTCACAAAGTCATGCTGCATGGCTGTACCCTGGGCAATCGCATCCTGGTGGGCATGGGCAGCACCGTGATGGACGGCGCCATCGTCGAGGACGAGGTGATCATCGGTGCCGGCAGCCTGGTGCCATCGGGCAAGCGCCTGGTCAGCGGCTACCTGTACGTGGGCAGCCCGGTGAAGCAGGCGCGCCTGCTCACCGACCAGGAGCACGCCTTCTTTGCCTACAGCGCCAGCAACTACGTCAAGCTCAAGGACCAGCACCTGGCCGAAGGCTACGACCAACCGGAATGACTGCTTCGCCGCTGCGATTTACCCGCGAAGAAGTCGACGCAAGATTTGAGTGGAACCCACTACATGCATCAACAAAACATCCTCTTCGACCTCGACGGCACCCTGACCGACCCGCGCCTGGGCATCACCCGCTCGATCCAGTACGCGCTGGCCAAACTGGGCATCGACGAGCCGGACCTTGCCCGCCTCGAACACTTCATCGGCCCGCCCCTGCTGCAGGCGTTCATGCAGTTCTACCACTTCGACGAAGCCAAGGCCTGGGACGCGGTGAACTTCTACCGCGAGCGTTTCAAGGTGACCGGGCTGTACGAAAATCGGGTGTTCGACGGCGTGCCGGCGCTGCTGCAGGCGCTCAACAATCAAGGCCGCACGCTGTATATCGCCACCTCCAAACCGTGGGAGTTCGCCCGCGAGATCGCCCGGCATTTTGAGTTCGATCATCACTTCAAGGTGATCTATGGCAGCGAGCTGGATGGCACGCGCACCAACAAGGTCGAGTTGATCCGTCATCTGCTTGACGAGGAAGGGTTGGACCCGGCGCAGACGCTGATGATCGGTGACCGCAAGCACGACCTGATCGGCGCGCGCAGCAATGGCTTGCAGGCGGTGGCGGTGGGGTATGGGTTTGGGAGCCGTGAAGAACTGGAGGCTGAAGCGCCGGCGTTCCATTTCGAGACACTGGCTCAGATGCACCAGGCGTTTCTCGGCTGAAGTCCTGGGGCCGCTTTGCGGCCCATTCGCGGCACAAGGCCGCTCCTACAGGGGGTCGCGATGTCCTGCAGGAGCGGCCTTGTGCCGCGAAGGGCTGCAACGCAGCCCCAAAATCTCAAGGGTTAGCCATCAACCTTGCAAGCGCCAGCTTACGCTCCTCGACCGGCATCCGCCCCAGGTCTTCGACCCGGCCATAGAACCTCAACCAATCCCCACCAACCTCCTTGAACAGCTGCGAAAACGCCGGCACCCACTGGTCATACAGCCCAAACGGCAACAACTTCGCATTGTTCATCGGCCCGTACATCCAGGCATCGAAACGCCGGTCCCCCGCCCACTCGCGATCCCGCACCTCGCGGTACTCGCGTCGCAACCGTTCGAACTCCGCCTGCTTGGCCGCCCGCTTGCCCGCCTCATCCAGCGGCCCGGCATAGATCGCCTGCAAGCGCTCGCGGCTGGCCAGTACCAGACGTATGAAGGCATCGCGTTGCCCAGCCCCACGCTCCTCGACCGCTGCCAGCCCACGCGCCGCGCGCCATTGCCGGGTGCCTTCCTGCTCGACGAAGGAGGCGAACGACTCGTTGAACTCGGTATCGTCCTGCACATAGAAGCGCTGATGCGCCAGCTCATGGAAGATCACCGTGGCCAGGCGCTCGTCGCCCCAACCGGCCATGCTGGAAAGGATCGGGTCGTCGAACCAGCCCAGCGTCGAATAGGCTTCCACACCCCCGACATAGACATCCAGGCCCTCCTGGCGCATCAGCGCCGCCGCGCCTCGGGCCGCGCCCTGCTGGTAGTAGCCGCGATACGCCACACAGCCGGCAATGGGGAAGCAATGGGTAACTGGCTGCAGCGACAGCTCAGGGGTGGCGAACACGTTCCACACCACATAAGGCCGGCCCAGCTCGGCATACACCCGGTAACTGCCGTTGTCCGGCAGTTTCAGCTGCTCACTGGCAAACACCCGGGCCTGCTGGGCGAACTGCAGGCGCTGGCGCAGCTCCGGGCGGGTGGCGGGGTCGTCGATCACCTGCGCCACGGGCTGGCGGGCGCGCAACAGCTGCCATTGCCCTTCGGCCAACTGGCCGTAGTAACCCAGGCTGGAACAACCGCTCAGCAGAACGCCGAGCACGGCGGGAACCAAGCGGGTGAAAACGCGGTCCAGACCCCGACGGCTGCAGCGCGTGAAAAGAAAAAGTCCAAACATCGAGGCTGTCTATCTCGCTCGTCGGCCGAATGCGACCAAGACTATCTTGCCAAGGGGGAGCTTCGCCATGCGTACTCGGTTTGCCGTGGGCACACTCATGCTGCTGTCCGGCTGTGCCACTTTGCCCGACCCGGACCCGAACCAGGCCTGGATCGACCTGGCCCCGCACGACAACGCCTCGCTGCATGCCGTGCAGGTGGATGAGCGGGCCTGGGCCGACAACCGCTATTTCGAGGTGCAGCCCGGCAATCACGAGCTGACCGTGCGCTACCAGTTCGCCGTGACGCCCAGCAACATCGGCCCGGTGGACGAGCCGCTGTGGCGCGACTGCCAGCTGAACCTCACGTACAAGGACTTCACCGCCGGCCAGCGTTACCAGGTGCAGGCCGGCAGCATTGGTTTTCGCCCCTGGATCAAGCTGTATGACCAACAGCAAAAATTGATTGGCCAGGGTGAACCGGCAGGCTGTCAGCGCACCTGAAGGCCGCGAACGGCGCTATGCTTGTAGCCTGTAAATCGCGAGCGGGAGTTTCGCCATGCGCCAGCCCATGATGCTGTTCGCCATCAGCGCACTGGGGGCTTGCGCCAGCCCCTTGCCGCCAGTCGACCCAGGCAAGGCCTGGATCGACATGTACACCGTCACCCCCGGCCGCACCCTCATGGCCGACCGCCTGGACGGCAAGCGGCTCGAGGATGGCCGCTACTTCCAGGTGACGCCGGGCAAGCATGAGCTGGTGGTGCGCTTCGACTACGAGGTGCACTCCGGCGGCTTCAGTACCGACCCCACCGAGCGAACCTGCTACCTCACCGTGCGCTACAACGATTTCAAGGCGGGCGAACGTTATCGCCTGGAGGCCCGAGCGCCAGTCATGCAGCCGCAGATACTGATGTACGACGCCAACCGCAAGGTGGTGGTGAATGAGCCGAGCAATGTGGTCTGCATTCCCTGAAGGTAACGCGGGGCCGCAATGCGGCCCCAGCGTTATCGATCATTCTTCTGATAAATGATCTTCTTGGTCCCACCCTCACAGCTCCCCACGACCATGCTCTGATCATGGACTTCGCTGTTCGGCACGATCTCCAGCGTGTAGGAGGTCACCCCGCGCGCCTGGATCTTCGCCTCGATCTCAGCCTTGAGTTCCTCGCACGGCTTGACTGCGGCCAGTGCGCCCGTGGCCATCAGGGAGGCCAGCACGGCAATTGCTACGCGGATCATCGAACCACTCCTCAAAGGGCAGGCGGGCTGCCGATGCTGGTTAGACTACCGCAAACCGCCGCCGTTGCGCCGGCCTAGGTCAGCAGGGTCGCATCCAGGCTGATGGTCGCATTCAGCACCTTGGACACCGGGCAACCGGCCTTGGCCTTGTTGGCGATCTCCTGGAACTGCGCCTCGCTGGCCCCAGGCACTTTCGCCTTGAGCGTCAGGTGCACCGCGGTGATGGCGAAGCCGTCGGCCTGCTTGTCCAGGCTCACTTCGGCAAAGGTGTCGATGCGCTCCGGGGTCAGGCCAGCCTCGCCCAGCATCATCGACAGGGCCATGGAGAAACACCCGGCATGGGCCGCGCCAATCAACTCTTCGGGGTTGGTCCCCGGGATGCCTTCAAAGCGGGTGTTGAAGCCGTAGGGGTTTTGCTTGAGCGCGCCGCTTTCGGTGGACAACAGACCGTGGCCATCCTTCAGGCCACCTTGCCAGATTGCCGATGCTGTCTTTTTCATGCTGCCTCCAGGACATAGGGTGGGGTGTTTATGGTTCTGAGGACCCTGCCCACGCCAAGTTCAGATCAATCCACCGGCAGGCATTGAATCCTTCGAATGTGCCCATACAGAGTCTGCAAGGCCTATGGCCAACCACCTGCTGCGGAGGCTTTCGATGACGCACCTGCGAGACCTGAAATATTCCACCCTCGACCTGGTGCCCGTGCGCGCCGACGGTGGCCCGGCGCAAGCGCTGCGCAACTCGCTGGACCTGGCGCAACACGCCGAACGCTTCGGTTACCACCGCTTCTGGGTGGCCGAACACCACAACATGGACGGCATCGCCAGCTCGGCCACCGCCGTGCTGATCGGCTACCTGGCCGGCGGCACCTCGACCATTCGCGTAGGCTCCGGCGGGGTGATGCTGCCCAACCACGCACCGCTGGTGGTCGCCGAACAGTTCGGCACCCTCGCCAGCCTGTACCCGGGCCGCATCGACCTGGGCCTGGGCCGCGCCCCCGGCTCCGACCAGATGACCGCCCGCGCCTTGCGCCGCGAGCGCTCCGGCAGTGCCGATGATTTCCCGGATGACGTCGAGGAGTTGTCGCGCTACCTCGGCCCGCGCACCGACGACCAGAAGGTCATCGCCGTGCCCGGCCACGACACCGAGGTGCCGATGTGGCTGCTGGGCTCCAGCCTGTTCAGCGCCCAGCTGGCCGGCATGCGCGGCATGCCCTATGCCTTCGCCTCGCACTTCGCGCCGCGCTACATGCACGAGGCGATCCGCATCTACCGCGACCACTTCAAGCCCTCCACCACGCTGGCCAAGCCCTACGTGATGCTCGGGGTGCCGATGGTGGTGGCCGAAACCGACGAGAAGGCCGAATACCTGGCCACCTCGGTGTACCAGCGCATCCTGGCGTTGATCCGTGGCCAGAGCCTGATGCAGCGCCCGCCCGTCGAGAGCATGAACGGCCTGTGGCTGCCCCATGAACGCGACGCGGTGAGCAGTTTCCTGGGCCTGGCAATGATCGGCAGCCCGCAGAAGGTACGGGCCAAGGTGGAGGTGCTGCTGGAGCAGACCGGTGCGGATGAGCTGATCTTTACCAGCGACCTGTATGAGCATGCAGACCGGATCCGGTCTTATGAATTGATGGCGCAAGCTTTGAAAACCGAGTGAAGTTCATCGCTGGCAAGCCAGCTCCCACAAGTACAGCGCTACCCATGTGGGAGCTGGCTTGCCAGCGATGAGTCCGGTGCTCAACCACGCCGGTAGACAATCTCTTTGGCTCCGCCCTCGCAGGTACCCACCACCTTGCCCGCCGGGTCGCCCTTGTTGACGATCTCCAGCGAATAACCCTTCACGCCCTTGGCATCCAGCTTGGCGGCAATCTCTGCCTTGAGTTCTTCGCACGGCTTGCCCGCCGCCATCGCACCGCCGGCCAGCACCATCAGGCCTACTGCCACAATCAACTTCTTCATCTATCGCATTCCTTGTACAGATCAAAGTCGAAAAGGGCGCAGCCTGTGCGCCCTGCAAACCTATTACCGCATCATGCCGGGCTTGGCCAGCCCGGGAGCAGTCAGCTGTTGGCGATGCGAAAGCCCACCTTCAACGTCACCTGGAAATGCGCGGCCTTGTTGTCACGGATGTGGCCGCGGGTATCGACCACTTCGAACCATTCCAGGTGCTTGATGCTCTTGCCGGCCTCGGCCAGGGCATTGTTGATCGCTTCTTCGATGCTGGTGGGCGAGGACCCGACCAGTTCGATCTTCTTGTAGGTGTGATGATCGGTCATGAGCGCGCTCCTTCGGTGAAGTGTCCGTTCAGCCTAGCAGTGCCGGCCTGGTTTACCTGCGAGCCGATGTCGCAGGTGAAAGTTCGATCGCACTTTCAGCCCGCCGCGCAGTCGCACCCTGTACACCACATCCACCGCGAAGGAGAGTCACCATGGCCCACAACTCGCTGCGCAAAGCGTCGCTGGAAAGCATGGAAGCCGAGATCGAGAGCCTGCTCAAGACCTTGGAACACCTCAAGCACGATGCCTCGGAAGAATCGCAGAAAACCATGAAGGCGCTGCGCGGCAGTGCCGAAAGCGCCCTCAAGCACTCGCGCAGCCTGCTCAGCGATGCCTATGCGGATGTTAAAACCCGCACCCGCGAAACCGGTATCGCCACCCGCGACTATGCCCAGCAACACCCCTGGACCACTGCCGGTGTGGCCGTTGGCGCCCTTGGCCTGCTGGCCGCCTACCTGATGTGCCGCCGCAACTAACCCGCCTGCCGTTGCAGCTCCTGGCGCAGCCACTGCGCCAGTTGTTCGGCGCGCCCGTCATCGGCGCGCCGCGGTACCCACAGGGCCAGGGCCGCACGGGTGGGGGAAAAGCCCCAGGGTGCTGCCAGCCGCCCGGCTTTCAGGTCGTCCGCTACCAGTGGCTGGGGTGCGATGGCCACTCCCAGCCCGGCTACCGCCGCCTCCAGCAAGTAGTACAGGTGCTCGAAGGCCTGGCCGTAATTCAAGGCTTCAGGCGCCAGGCCCTGCTGTTCCGCCCACGTCGGCCAAGCCTGCGGGCGCGAGGTGGTGTGAAGCACTGCCTCTCGTTGCAAAGCCACGGCTGGCGCGGCTTTCAAACGATCGAAGCCTTCGAAGTGAGGGCTCAGCACCGGGCCGATCCGCTCTTCAGCAAGCACATGCACCTGCATGTCCGCAGGCCACGGCGGCTCGGCATACACCAGCAGCGCGTCCAACCCCGGGCGCCGCGGGTCAAGGTCGCCTTCACCGGCTGACAGGTGCAAACGCAGCTCCGGCAGGTCCGCTTTCAAACGCCCAAGGCGCGGGATGAACCAGCGCGCCAGCAGGCTGCCCGAGCAGCCGAGCACGAACGGCGCTTCGTCTGCCGTGCGCGAAAGCTCGGCACACACGCCGCGCAGGCGGTCGAACGCCTCGAAGCTGGCATCGCGCAGGCGCACACCGGCATCTGTGAGTTTGACGCCGCGCCCGTCCTTGACGAACAGCGCCACCCCAAGGTGCTCTTCAAGCACCTTGATCTGCCGACTGACTGCGCCATGGGTCACATGCAGCGCTTCGGCTGCCTGGCTGACGCTGTTGAGCCGGGCGGTGGCCTCGAAGGCGCGCAGGGCGTTGAGCGGGGGGAGGTCATGGGCCATATGACTTGTGAGATTTCCTGACAGGTTTGCGCAATCTTATCGGTTTTCAGCGGCGTGCGCCGTGAGTAGAGTAAAGCCCATCGACCGATGTGGCTTCTTCGCGGGTAAACCCGCTCCCACAGGTTCGGTGTCATCCCTGTGGAAGCGGGTTTACCCGCGAAGAAGCGCACACGATCCCAACCTTCACACCGCCTATGGAGCGCCCCATGTCCCAGTCCCAATACCGCCCCGGCCCCGACGCCAACGGCCTGTTCGGCTCGTTCGGCGGCCGCTACGTGGCCGAAACCCTGATGCCGCTGGTGCTCGACCTGGCCCGCGAATACGAAGCCGCCAAGGCCGACCCCAAGTTCCTCGAAGACCTGGCCTACTTCCAGCGCGACTACATCGGCCGCCCCAACCCGCTGTACTTCGCCGAACGCCTGACCGAGCACTGCGGCGGCGCCAAGATCTACTTCAAGCGTGAAGAGCTCAACCACACCGGCGCGCACAAGGTGAACAACTGCATCGGCCAGGTGCTGCTGGCCAAGCGCATGGGCAAGAAACGCCTGATCGCCGAGACCGGCGCCGGCATGCACGGCGTGGCCACCGCCACCGTCGCCGCGCGTTTCGGCCTGCCCTGCGTGATCTACATGGGCGCCACCGACATCGAGCGCCAGCAGGCCAACGTGTTCCGCATGAAGCTCTTGGGCGCCGAGATCGTCCCGGTCACCGCCGGTACCGGCACCCTGAAAGACGCCATGAACGAGGCCCTGCGCGACTGGGTCACCAACGTCGACGACACCTTCTACCTGATCGGCACCGTGGCCGGCCCGCACCCGTACCCGGCGATGGTCCGCGACTTCCAGTCGATCATCGGCAAAGAAACCCGCGCCCAGCTGCACGAGAAGGAAGGGCGCCTGCCCGACAGCCTGATCGCCTGCGTCGGCGGCGGCTCCAACGCCATGGGCCTGTTCCACGACTTCCTCGAAGATGAAAGCGTCAAGATCATCGGCGTCGAAGCCGGCGGCCACGGCGTGCACACCGACAAGCACGCGGCCAGCCTCAACGGCGGCGTGCCGGGCGTGCTGCACGGCAACCGCACCTACCTGCTGCAGGATGCCGACGGCCAGATCACCGACGCCCACTCGATTTCCGCAGGCCTGGACTACCCTGGCATCGGCCCGGAACACGCCTACCTGCATGAAGTGAAACGCGTGGAATACGTGAGCATCACCGACGACGAAGCCCTCGACGCCTTCCACATCAGCTGCCGCCTCGAAGGCATCATCCCGGCGCTGGAAAGCTCCCACGCCCTGGCCGAGGCGATCAAGCGCGCCCCGACCCTGCCCAAAGACCACCTGATGGTGATCTGCCTGTCCGGTCGTGGCGACAAGGACATGCAAACCGTGATGAACCATATGGCCGCCCAGGAGAAACAGGCATGAGCCGTCTCGAACAACGCTTCGCCGAACTCAAGGCCGAAGGCCGCGCCGCCCTGGTCACCTTCGTCACCGCCGGCGACCCTGGCTACGACGCCTCGCTGAAGATCCTCAAGGGCCTGCCGGCCGCCGGCGCCGACGTGATCGAGCTGGGCATGCCGTTCACCGACCCGATGGCCGATGGCGTGGCCATCCAGCTCGCCACCCTGCGCGCCCTGGAAGCCGGCCAGACCCTGGCCAAGACCCTGCAGATGGTGCGCGAATTCCGCGTGGACAACCAAACCACGCCAATCGTGCTGATGGGTTACTACAACCCGATCCACCGCTTCGGTGTGGACACGTTCGTCGCCGAGGCTAAAGAGGCCGGCGTCGATGGCCTGATCATCGTCGACCTGCCGCCTGAGCACGACGCCGAGCTGGCCACCCCGGCCCAGGCCGCGGGCATCGACTTCATCCGCCTGACCACCCCGACCACCGACGACGTGCGCCTGCCGCGCGTGCTGGAGCGCAGCTCCGGGTTCGTCTACTACGTGTCGGTGGCCGGTGTGACCGGTGCGGGCTCGGCGACCACCGAGCATGTGACCGAGGCCGTGGCACGCCTGCGCCGGCATACCGACCTGCCGATCAGCGTTGGTTTCGGTATTCGTACGCCGGAGCAGGCTGCGGCTATCGCCCGCCTGGCCGATGGCGTGGTGGTAGGCTCGGCGCTGGTCGACAAGATCGCCCAGGCCAAGGATGCCGACCAGGCCGTGAATGACGTGCTGAGCCTGTGCTCGGCGCTGGCTGAAGGGGTGCGCGGCGCCCGTCGCTGAACCACGTCGCCTGCTTCGCGGGTAAACCCGCTCCCACAGGGTTTGCGGTGCCTGTGGGAGCGGGTTTACCCGCGAAGAGGCCAGCACAGGCTTACAGGACTAGTCACCAAAGATCGACAGATCCAACGGCCTGATCGCTCCCATCCAGATCGCATGATCGCGGTGATCCGCCAGCTCGTCCCCGGTCTCCGGGTGCAGGAACACCACCAACCCCTTGCGGTACAGCGCCAGCCACGGCAGCACCACCCCCACCACCTCCGGCCCGAACGCCAGTTGGCAGCTCCAGTCCGGGTGCGGCCCGACCGGCTTCTGGTGCATGCGCCCCATGGTGACGGGGAACAGCCGCGTCGCCTCTTCGCACAGCTCGCGGGCCTGCTCCAGGGTCGATGCGTCGTAGTACACGTGGGCGTGGTAACCCTTGATCCTTTGCACGGTGGCTCCTGGTTGCGTTGAATACCTGAAGTCTACGCCATCCCTGTAGGAGCGGCCTTGTGCCGCGAAAGGGCCGCAGAGCGGCCCCGGCAATTTTGATGGTAACGCTGAAGCCCGGGGGCTGCGTTGCAGCCCTTTCGCGGCACAAGGCCGCTCCTACAGGTGAACGATTTCACAGGCTGCGCTCCTGCTCCAGCCAATCCACAAACCGCTCGATCAATGCCCCACGCCGCTTGCGCGGCGGCAGCACCACGTAATACCCGCGCTTCGAGCGCAAACTCCCCTCCAACGGCCGACACAGCAAGCCTTGCTCCACCAGCCCGTCCACCAGGTGCCCCCAGCCGATCGCCACCCCCTGGCCGGCAATCGCCGCCTGGATCAGCAGGGTGTAATTGTCGAACCGCAGCTGCCCGGCCGGTGGCGGGCTGTCCACGCCAAACCCGCGAAACACCCCCGCCCAGTCGAACCAGCGGCTGGCCTGCTCACCCCGTAAATGGAGCAGGGGCAATCGTTGCAAAGCCACGGCTGACAAGGGTTTGCCATGAATCAGCCGAGGGCTGCACACCGGGAAGACTTCCTCGTCGAACAGCCAGCGGCTCTCGCCCTGGTGGAAGCGGCCATCGCCGAACAGCACCGCCACATCGATGTCCGGGCGCAGCATCGCCTGGCTGCGCTCGCCGGTCACCAGGCTCACGTCCACTTGTGGATAAGCCGCGTGGAAACGCTGCAAGCGCGGCATCAGCCAGAACGCCGCAAAGGCGAAGTCGGTCGCCACCTGCAGCACCTCGCGCTGGCCGCGCCCACTGGCTTGGGCAACGCCATCGTCCATCGCCTGCAAGCCCTGGTGCACCTGCTCGAACAACAGCAACCCCGCCTCGGTCAGCTCGATGCCGCGGTAAATCCGGTCGAACAACCGCGTGCCCAGCTGCGCCTCAAGGCGCTTCATCTGCTGACTCACCGCCGGCTGAGTGGTGCCCAGCTCCACGGCGGCAGCGGTGAAGCTGCGCAGGCGGGCGGCGGCCTCGAACACGCGCAAGGTGTCGAGGGGCAGGTCGGCAAGGTGCTCAAACATAAGCTTGGCTAATCCCAGTCATTGCCCGGCATGGGCTTTACCCCTGTTATCCACAGCCGCATGCTGGATTGCAAGTGGTACCCATAACCCTTGACGATGGAAGGCACCCATGAAGCGACCCAACATCCTGTTCATCATGGCCGATCAGATGGCTGCGCCCTTGCTGCCGATCTACAACCCATCGTCGATCAAGATGCCCCACCTGGCCCGCCTCGCCGAACAGGCCGTGGTGTTCGACAGTGCCTACTGCAACAGCCCGCTGTGCGCACCGTCGCGCTTCACCCTGGTCAGCGGCCAGTTGCCCAGCCGCATCGGCGCCTACGACAACGCCGCCGACTTCCCCGCCGACGTGCCTACCTACGCCCACTACCTGCGCCGCCTTGGCTACCGCACCGCGCTGTCGGGCAAGATGCACTTCTGCGGCCCCGACCAGTTGCACGGCTACGAAGAGCGCCTGACCAGCGATATCTACCCGGCCGACTACGGCTGGGCGGTGAACTGGGATGAACCGGATGTGCGCCCGAGCTGGTACCACAACATGTCTTCGGTGCTGCAAGCCGGGCCCTGTGTGCGCACCAACCAGCTGGATTTCGACGAAGAGGTGGTGTTCAAGGCGCGCCAGTACCTCTACGACCATGTGCGCGAGGATGACGGCCGGCCGTTCTGCCTGACCGTCTCCATGACCCACCCCCACGACCCGTACACCATCCCCAGGCACTACTGGGATCTGTACGAGGCTGTGGATATCCTGCTGCCACGCGAGGAAATTGATCAGGCTGAGCAGGACCCCCACTCGCAACGCCTGCTCAAGGTCTACGACCTGTGGAACAAGCCGCTGCCCGTGGACAAGATCCGCGACGCCCGCCGCGCCTACTTCGGCGCCTGCAGCTACATCGACGACAACATCGGCAAGCTGCTGCAAACCCTTGAAGACTGCGGCCTGGCCGACGACACCCTGATCGTGTTCTCGGGCGACCACGGCGACATGCTTGGCGAGCGTGGGCTCTGGTACAAGATGCACTGGTTCGAGATGTCGGCGCGGGTGCCGCTGCTGATCCATGCGCCCAAGCGCTTCGGGCCGGCCCGCGTCAGCGCCAGCGTATCCACCTGCGACCTGCTGCCAACCCTGATCGAACTGGCCGGCGGCGTTGTGGATAACCAGTTGCACCTGGATGGCCGCTCGCTGCTCGGCCACCTGCAAGGGCAGGGCGGGCATGACGAGGTGATCGGCGAATACATGGCCGAAGGCACGGTCGGCCCGCTGATGATGATCCGCCGTGGCCCCTACAAGTTCGTGTACAGCGAAGACGACCCATGGCTACTCTACGACCTGAGCCGCGACCCGCACGAGCGGGAGAACCTCACCGGCAGCCCGGACCACCAGGCGCTGCTGCAGGCATTTGCCGATGAAGCCAAACAGCGCTGGGATATCCCGGCCCTGCGCCAGCAGGTGCTGGCCAGCCAGCGGCGCCGCCGCCTCGTGGCCGAGGCGCTGGCCATCGGCAAGCTGAAAAGCTGGGACCACCAACCGCTGGTGGACGCCAGCCAACAGTACATGCGCAACCATATCGATCTCGACGACCTCGAGCGCAAGGCACGTTATCCACAGCCCGCACCCCTGGATTGAGAAGAGAGGCCGCCATGCAGAAGTTCTCCACCGCCGTGCTCGCCCTGGCCCTGGGCCTGGGCACGGCCCACGCCGCCGACAGCGACGCGCAATGCAGCACCGTGAAACTGGCCGACCCCGGCTGGAGCGATATCGCCAGCACCAACGCCCTGGCCCGGCTGCTGCTGGAAAGCCTGGGTTACCAGGTGAAGATCGACAGCCTGGCCGTGCCGATCATCTACGGCGGCCTCAAGGATGGCCGGGTGGATGCCTTCCTCGGCAACTGGATGCCGGCGCAGCAGGGCTTCCATGACAAGTTCATCGCCAACGGCGATGTGCAACAACTGGCGAAGAACCTGGAAGGCACCGAGTTCACCCTGGCTGTGCCCGACTACGTGTGGAACGCAGGTGTGAAGGACTTCGCCGACCTGCAAAAGCATGCCGAGCAGTTCGACAAGAAGCTCTACGGCATTGGATCGGGCGCGCCGGCCAACCTGTCGCTGAAAGCGATCATCGACAAGAACGAGTTCGATCTGGGGCAGTGGAAGCTGGTCGAGTCCAGCGAGCAGGCAATGCTGGCGCAGGTGGACCGGGCGGTGAAGAAGCAGCAGTTCATCACCTTCCTCGGTTGGACCCCGCACCCGATGAACGTGAAGCTGAAGATGCATTACCTCACGGGTGGGGAGAAATGGTTCGGCAGCAAGGGCGATGTTTACACCCTGACCCGCAAGGGGTATCCACAGGCGTGCCCGAATGCGGCGAAGCTGCTGGGGAACTTGAAGTTCTCGCTGGAGATGGAGAACAGCATCATGGCCGAGGTTGTGGATAAGAAAGTGAGCTTCGATGAGGCGGCCAAGGCTTGGGTTAAGGCCCATCCAGAGCTGCTGGAAGGGTGGTTGGCTGGAGTGACCACCAAAGCCGGTGGCAGCGCCCAAGAGGCCGTAACAGGCAGACTCTAGAGCCTTGCAGCCAGTTCCGGCCTCATCGCTGGCAAGCCAGCTCCCACACAGGTACAGCGACAGTCTTGAGGCTTGTGGTATCACTGTGGGAGCCGGCTTGCCGGCGATGAGGCCGGCAAGGCCAACACAAGATCGGATCCTAAGCGAGTTGCCCCATGCCCCGCCTTATCCACCTGCTGCCCTTCCTCACCTGGCTGCCCCACCAATCGGGCCGCAGCCTGCGCCAGGACCTGCTGGTGGGCCTGAGCGGCGCCATCCTCGCCCTGCCGCAGTCCATCGCCTACGCCCTGATCGCCGGGCTGCCCGCCGAGTACGGCCTGTACGCCGCCATCGTCCCCGTGCTGATCGCCTGCCTGTGGGGCTCGTCCTGGCACCTGATCTGCGGCCCTACCGCCGCCATCTCCATCGTCCTCTACGCCAGCATCAGCCCGCTGGCCGTGGCCGGCAGCGCCGACTACGTGACCCTGGTACTGCTGCTGACTTTCCTTGGCGGTGTCTTCCAGTTGCTGCTGGGGCTGTTGCGCTTCGGGGCGCTGGTCAATTTCGTTTCCCACTCGGTGGTGCTGGGCTTCACCCTCGGCGCCGCCATCGTCATCGCCCTTGGGCAGCTGCCGAACCTGCTGGGGATGGACCTGCCGAGCCAGGCCACGGCGTTGAAGACTGTGCAGGACCTGGCTGGGCACATGGGCGAAGTGGATCTGCCATCGCTGGCCCTGGGCCTGGCCACGCTGGTCATCGGTATTGCCCTGAAACTGTGGCGCCCGCGCTGGCCAAGCCTGTTGATAAGCCTGCTGCTGGTCAGCCTGGTGGCCTGGCTGTTACCCGGCGTGTTCGGCCACGTGCCCAGGGTGGCTGCGTTTGCCGGGCAACTCCCGCCCTTCAGCCCGCTGCCGCTGCTGGACGTGGAACTGATGCTGCGCCTGCTGCCCAGCGCTGTGGCGGTGGGCATGCTGGGGCTGGTCACCAGCCTGTCGATTGCCCGCTCGTTGTCGGCACGTTCGGAGCAACTGATCGACCCTGACCAGGAGATCCGCGCACAGGGCCTGTCCAACATCGGCGGCGCGTTTTTTTCCGGTTACCTGTCCGCGGGTTCCTTCACTCGCTCGGGCCTGAGCTACGACGCTGGCGCCCGCTCGCCACTGGCCGGGGTGTTCTCGGCCTTGTGGGTGGCGCTGTTCGCCGTGACCGGCGCCGGGCTGATCGCCCACCTGCCGATCCCGGCGATGGCGGGGAGCATCCTGCTGATCTGCTGGGGGCTGGTGGACCATCGCGGCATTCGCGCGCTGTTCCGGGTCAGCCGTTCGGAGTTCCTGGTGATGGCGCTGACAGCGGCGGCGACGCTGCTGTTGGAGTTGCAGACGGCGATCTATGCCGGGGTGTTGGCGTCGCTGTTCTTCTACCTCAAGCGCACCTCGCGGCCACGGGTGCAGCAAAGCCGGGAAGGGGAGGCGGACATCTTGCGGGTTGGCGGGTCGATTTTTTTCGGCGCGGCGCATTATCTGCAGGTGCGCCTTCAGCGCTGCCAGGGACCACACGTGGTGATCGATGCGCGGCAGGTGAACTTCATCGACTATTCGGGTGTGGATATGTTGCACCGCGAGGCGCGGCGGTTGATGCGCAGTGGCGGGAGCCTGACGTTGCAGCGGGCAAGGCCGCAGGTGATGGAGGAGTTGCAGAAGCTGGAAGGGGTTGAACTGTGCCCCATCCGGTTTGAGGAGTGACCATCAGATGCTGGGGCTGCTGCGCAGCCCTTTCACGGCACGAGGCCGCTCCTACAGGTGATCGCGTTCCTTGTAGGAGCGGCCTTGTGCCGCGAAAGGGCCGCAAAGCGGCCCCAAAATCTCGCACTTAGCCGCGGGCCAACTGCCGACGCAGCTCATCCAGCACCGGCCCGGTCTCAGGCCGAACCCCACGCCAGATAAAGAACGCCTCGGCGGCCTGCTCCGCCAGCATCCCCAACCCATCCAGCACCTTCGCCGCACCCAGCTTGCTGGCCCACTGGCAGAACGGCGTCGGTTCCTTGCCATACATCATGTCGTAGCACACGGTACGCCCCGCCTCGACCAGGCTCTCGGCAATCGGCGGCAGCTCGCCAGCCAGGCTCGCCGAGGTGGCGTTGATGATCACGTCCACCGGCTCGTGCAACCAGGCAAAACCGCTGGCCACCACCGGCCCCAGCTCATCGAACTCACGGGCCAGCTGCTCGGCCTTCTCCACCGTGCGGTTGGCGATCACCAGCGATTGCGGGTTGTGCGCCAGGATCGGCTCCAGCACACCGCGCACCGCACCGCCGGCACCGAGGATGAGGATGCGCTTGCCGGCCAGCTCGACCCCAGCGTTGACGGTGAGGTCACGCACCAGCCCGGCGCCATCGGTGTTGTCGCCTTGCAATGTGCCGTCGGCCAGCTTGCTCAAGGTGTTCACCGCGCCTGCACGCTGGGCACGCGGGGTGAGGCTGTCGCACAGGCGGTAAGCCTCTTCCTTGAACGGCACGGTGACGTTGGCGCCGCTGCCTTGCTTGAAGAAGCCACGGGCGCAGTCGCTGAACTCGTCCAGCGGCGCCAGCAGCGTGTTGTACTCCAGGTCCTGGCCGGTCTGGTCGGCGAACAGGCGGTGGATCAGCGGCGACTTGCTGTGGCCGATGGGGTTACCGAAAACGACGTACTGGTCCATGGGTGATCCTCGGGTTTCCACAGGCTTACTGGGCGAGCCAGTCGCGGTCTTGCAGGAAGTACTCGGTCAGGCGCGCTTCTTCGCTGCCCGGCACGGCTTTCCAGTCGTAGCCCCAGCGCACTTGCGGAGGCAGCGACATCAGGATCGACTCGGTGCGGCCACCGGACTGCAGGCCGAACAGGGTGCCACGGTCGTAGACCAGGTTGAACTCCACGTAGCGGCCACGGCGGTATTCCTGGAATTCACGCTGCGCCGGGGTGTACGGGGTGCCCTTGCGGCGCTGCACGATCGGCAGGTAAGCCTCGACGTAGGCATCACCGATGGCGCGGATGAAGGCGAAGCAGGTGTCGAAGTCCCACTCGTTCAGGTCATCGAAGAACAGGCCGCCGATGCCACGCGGCTCGCCACGGTGCTTTAGGTGGAAGTAGCGGTCGCACCAGGCCTTGTAGCGCGGGTACACGTCGGCGCCGAACGGCGCGCAGGCCTGCTCGGCCACGCGGTGCCAGTGCACGCAGTCTTCTTCATTGCCGTAGTAGGGGGTCAGGTCGAAGCCACCGCCGAACCACCACACCGCCTCTTCGCCCTCTTTTTCGGCGATGAAGAACCGCACGTTGGCGTGGGACGTCGGCACATGGGGGTTGTGCGGGTGGATCACCAGCGACACGCCCAGCGCCTCGAAACCACGGCCCGCCAGCTCCGGGCGGTGGGCACTGGCCGACGGCGGCAGGCCGCTGCCGAACACGTGGGAGAAGTTGACGCCGCCTTTCTCGATCACCTTGCCGTCGCCGATCACCCGCGTGCGACCGCCGCCGCCGGCATCGCGCACCCAGGCATCCTCGACGAAGCGGGCGCCGCCGTCTTCGTTCTCGAGGGCAGTGCAGATGCGGTCTTGCAGGTCGAGCAGGTAGGCTTTCACGGCCTCGGTGCGGCTGGTCATCGGGTCACCTGGAAGGAGCGGGGAAAATTCGCCGCGTAGCATACCACCGGCAAACCCCGCGCCGCAGTTGACGGCGATCAAGCAAAGGCGTCCGATAGAAGGCCTTTGCAGCCCCAATGACAGGAGTGTGTGATGGCCAAGCGTATCCAGTTCAGCCAGCATGGCGGCCCGGAAGTGTTGCAGCTGGTGGAATTCGACCCGGCCCCGCCCGGCCCGCAGCAGGTGCGCGTACGCAACCATGCGATCGGCCTGAACTTCATCGACACCTATTTCCGTGGCGGGCTGTATGCACCGCCGTCGCTGCCTTCCGGGCTGGGCACCGAAGCGGCGGGGGTGGTCGAGGCGGTGGGCGAGGGCGTCAGCCGGATCAAGGTCGGCGACCGCGTGGCCTATGCCGGCGGGCCGCTGGGGGCCTACAGCGAGGTGCATACGCTGCCGGAGGCCAACCTGGTCAAGCTGCCGGATGCGATCAGCTTCGAGCAGGCCGCGGCGGTGATGCTCAAGGGGCTGACCACGCAGTATCTGCTCAAGCAGACCTATGCCGTGCAGCCGGGGGATTTCGTGCTGTTCCATGCGGCTGCCGGTGGGGTGGGTTCGCTGGCTTGCCAGTGGGCCAAAGCGCTGGGGGCCAAGCTGATCGGCACTGTCAGCTCCGCCGAGAAGGCCGAACGGGCCAAGGCGCTCGGGGCCTGGGCCACCATCGACTACAGCCGTGAAGACGTAGCCCAGCGCGTGCTGGAACTGACCGACGGTCAGAAATGCCCGGTGGTGTATGACGGCGTGGGGGCGGATACCTGGCTGACTTCGCTGGATTGCCTGAAGCCGCGTGGGTTGATGGTGAGCTTCGGCAATGCGTCCGGCGCGGTGACCGGGGTGAACCTGGGGATCTTGTCGCAGAAGGGGTCGCTGTATGTCACCCGGCCAACGCTGGCGAGCTATGCCAACAATGCCGAGAACACCCAGGCCATGGCCGATGACCTGTTCGCGATGATCGCCAGTGGCAAGCTGGTGGTGGATATCCAGCAGCGGTATCCGTTGAGCGAGGCGGCCAAGGCACAGAGTGAGTTGTCGGCGCGGCGCACAGTGGGTTCGACTGTGCTTTTGCCTTGAGATCCTGGGGCCGCTTTGCGGCCCATTCGCTGGCAAGCCAGCTCCCACAGGGACCGCGCAAACCTCCTGGATGACGCTGTACCTGTGGGAGCCGGCTTGCCGGCGATGGCGTCAGTTCAGCCAGCGGGCCTTTCGGCTGCTGGCGCCGACTCGATGCCCTCAAGCATCGCCTCCACCAACCCCTCCGCCATTTCCAGCGAATGCAGGCTGGACCAGAACATTCCCCGCCCCTCGTCCCGCAGATGGTCGAGCGCCTTGATGCCCGTGTCGTAGGCGCAGCGCAAGTAGAGCGCTACATGCACCAGGGCGTCGTGTGGGGAGACATCAGGGTTCACGGAAAAGAGGGGCGGATGGCCGGCATCGCAGCGGCCGAAGGGGTGGGCGGAAGTATTGGGGAGGGGTGGATCGGGGACGATCTTTTTCATCATGAGATCTCGCATCTAGGCCGACACGCATCCGTTACCACACGGATGGGTGGCAGCTGCATACGGGGTGGTAAACCGGGAGAGATCTCAAAACCCGGCAGGCACGAGGCCTCCCGCATGCAGCCACCATAGACTGCCAAGATCTCTCCCTGCTCGGGTTACCACACCCGATCGCCAAGTTATTCGGCGACGGTCTGGAGCCTAGAGGCAAGAGTTCCCACTGAGAAGGTAATGGCAGTCGACAGGCTGCGTAGGATATTTCTCTGAATTCAAGATGGGCAACCTTGGGAGGAAAAATCAGAAAGTCCTGAGGGTGCAGAGAATCCCTGTAGGAGCGACACGCGAGAGAAAGGGCCTCGCTTGACCGTGCCGACTCTGAGGCGTAGCCTTTCTGCCTGAGGTTGTGCTGGTGCGCCGGTTGAGTTTCAAGTTATCCGGGCGAGTGCATCCTTACCCTTTGGCCGCCTACGCGGCCATTATTTTTTGGGCTTGTTTCTATCCCCTTTAGGCACGATGGAATAGAGCTCCGCCTTGGGCTTGCGGGCCGTCAGTTCAAAAATCGCCTCATCATAGATTTCATTGCCATAGCCATCGTTTCGGCCGATTGTGCTGCGAAGGGCAGTCATGTGCGTGGCTCTCTTCCAGACCGATGTCGCTGCCAGCGCTGCCTTGATTTGCAGAACCATGTCATCAATGGTGTATCCGTCCCGTACCACCCGGCTTCTGTAGGCATGACTGCCAATAAATACGATGCCCGGATCCTCAAGCTGGGGTAAATCCTGCCCTTTTTTCTGCCTGTTGATCGCTTCGAACTGATCTGCGGTAAATCTGCCTATTTCCACCGCCCTGACCCGATGGTTGGACGCTAGCTGCTCCAGATTCGCCCTTATCAGGTACTCGGCATTTTCGAATAGCGGCATTTTTCCGGATGCTCCCGCCGATTTGCGACGCACGGCGAGCAAGCTAGATGCAGGGGTTCCTGTAATGAAGGTGACGACTTGGGACGGGGGAAGTAGGACCTTTCCCAATTGGTTTACCGGGCAACCATTTGTGAGAAAGCCTGGAGAATCTGGGCGGTTTCTGGGGCCGCTTCGCGGTCCTTTCCGACCGGTCCGCCGCCTCGGCAAGGCCGCTCCCACAGGTTACAACGCCAAGCCCGAGAACTGCTCTGTACTGTAGGAGCGGCCTTGTGCCGCGAAACGAGGGCGAAGCCCTCGCCAGCGGTATCACCCCGGACGAACGATCTCGCCGGTCGCCAGATCTCTAATCACACTCGGATTCTTCCGCCCCCCCAACGCCCCACCCAGCACCATGTCCAGCTGCTTGTGGAAATACTGCTCCACCCGCAACCGGCTCTTGGCCGCCGGGCGCCCGGCCGGGTTGCAGGACGTGGAAATCAACGGCCCGACAAACGCACACAGCTCCCGCACCTGCGGATGATCGCTGACCCGCAGCGCCACGCTGTCATGCTGCCCGGTCACCCACTCGGGCAACAGGTCCTGGTGCGGCACCAGCCAGGTGTTCGGCCCCGGCCAGGTGGCGGCCATGCGGTCGATCCAGTCCTGGGGGAAGTCTTCGAACAGGAAGTCGAACTGGTGGATGCTGTCGGCGACCAGGATCAGGCCTTTATCCACAGGCCGCGACTTGAGCGCCAGCAGGCGATACACCGCATCTTCGTTCCATGGGTCGCAGCCCAGGCCCCAGACCGCTTCGGTTGGATAGGCGATCACCGCACCCGCCTTGATCTCACGCGCGGCTTGTTGCACACGCCAACTGCTCACCATTTGTTGTCTCTCCGCCTATAAGCCTTGTGCGCAGTGTACTTAGGCCGACCTTGCAAACCAACGCCCGGCTTCATTGCTGACCCGGCCCTCAAGCTCCAGCTCGGTGAGGCTGGCCAGCACCTGGGCCAGCGGCTGGCCGCTGCTGTGTGCCAGGCCTTCGGTGGTGTGGGGCGCGGCGTGGAGCAAGGCCAGCAAAGGATGGTCGGATTTGTCCACAGGCGCCGCAGGCAGGTTCTGCCAACCGCGCAGGCTGTCGAGGATCTGTTCCACACTCTCCACCAGCAGCGCGCCGTCGCGGATCAGCTGGTGGCAGCCCTTGGCGCCGGGATGGTGGATGGAGCCCGGGATGGCATACACCTCGCGCCCTTGTTCGGCGGCAAGCCGGGCGGTGATCAACGAGCCGCTGGCAATACTCGCCTCGACCACCAGCACACCCAGCGACATTCCACTGATGATCCGGTTGCGTCGGGGGAAGTTGCCGGCCAGCGGCCCGGCATCCAGCGGGTACTCGGAAACCAGCGCGCTACCGCTGTCGAGCATCGCCCGGGCGAGGTCGCGGTGGCGCTGTGGATAAAGTTTTTGCAACCCTGTGCCGAGCACCCCGATGGTGTGCCCACCGGCGTTCAGCGCGACCCGATGAGCGGCACCGTCAACGCCCAGCGCCAGCCCGCTGGTGATGGTGAAACCGGCCTGCGCAAGGCAACGCGAGAACGCAGCTGCGGTATCCAGCGCTGGCGGTGAAGCACGCCTGCTGCCCACAATTGCCAGCTGCGGCTGCTCCAGCAAAGCAGGGTCGCCGGCGACGAACAGCAGCGGCGGCGGGTCGTCGATTTCACCCAGCAACGCGGGATAGCCAGGACCGTCCCACATCAGCAAATGCTGGCCCGGGCGCTCTATCCAGGCCATTGCAGCCAACGCACCGTCACGCACTTCGGGGCTACGCCGGGCATCGATGCTGGCGGCCGACAGCCCCAGCGCACGCCAGGCACTGGCCGGCGCACTGAGTGCCGAAGAGGCATTGCCAAAGGCTTCGATGAGGGTATGGAAACGGCGCAGGCCGGTGTCGGGGAGTCGATGCAGACGCAGCCGCGCCTCCAGCTCGGCAGGCGGGAAAGGCGACGAACGGGGTGTAGTCATAGGGGATCATCCTTGATCAAAAAGGGGCCATCGGCGTGGCACAAGCTGTGGATAACTTTGTGGGTAATACTTTGAAAAGCTGTCCATTAATTGGCAGCTATCCACCCCATAGAGACCCTAGCCGAGCTTTCACAGGTGCCTTGGCCACCTTTTCCCTTTATTATGTGTGCTCAGTTTTCAACCGACCGCACAGTGACTGCCTGACCCCTATGGCCATTTTGAACATTCTCGAATTCCCCGATCCGCGCCTGCGTACCATTGCCAAACCGGTAACGGTGTTCGACGACGCCCTGCGTCAGCTGATCGACGACATGTTCGAAACCATGTACGAGGCCCCAGGCATCGGCCTGGCGGCGACCCAGGTCAACGTGCACCAGCAAGTCGTGGTGATGGACCTGAGCGAAGATCGCAGCGAACCGCGCGTGTTCATCAACCCCAGCGTCGAAGAGCTGACCCACGACATGGGCCAGTACCAGGAAGGCTGCCTGTCGGTGCCGGGCTTCTACGAGAACGTCGACCGCCCGCTGCGCGTCCGGGTCAAGGCCCAGGACCGCGACGGCAAGCCCTACGAGCTCGAAGCCGAAGGCCTGCTGGCGGTGTGCGTGCAGCACGAATTCGATCACCTCAACGGCAAGCTGTTCGTCGACTACCTGTCGCAGCTCAAACGTGACCGGATCAAGAAGAAGCTGGAAAAGCAGCACCGCCAGCAAGCCTGATCCCTCCCTTCCAGAAGGCTTGCTCCGGCAAGCCTTTTTCTTTTTTGCAGCGAGAACACCATGCGCATCGTCTTTGCTGGCACCCCAGAGTTTGCCGCCGAACACCTCAAGGCCCTGCTCGACAGCCCGTACGAGATCGTGGCCGTCTACACCCAGCCGGACCGCCCCGCCGGCCGTGGCCAGAAGCTCATGCCGAGCGCGGTCAAGGCCCTGGCCGTGGCCCATGACATCCCGGTGTACCAGCCGCAGACCCTGCGCAACGCCGAGGCGCAAGCCGAACTCGCCGCGCTGAAGCCGGACCTGATGGTGGTGGTCGCCTACGGCCTGATCCTGCCCCAGGCGGTGTTGGATATCCCGCGCCTGGGTTGCATCAACAGCCACGCCTCGCTGCTGCCGCGCTGGCGCGGTGCGGCGCCGATCCAGCGCGCCGTGGAGGCGGGTGACGCCGAGAGCGGCGTGACCGTGATGCGCATGGAAGCTGGCCTGGACACCGGCCCGATGCTGCTCAAAGTGGTGACGCCGATCAGCGCCGACGACACCGGCGGCACCCTGCACGACCGCCTCGCCGAAATGGGCCCGCCTGCGGTGATCCAGGCCATCGCCGGCCTGGCCGATGGCAGCCTGCAAGGCGAAGTGCAGGACGATGCCCTGGCCACCTACGCCCACAAGCTGAACAAAGACGAAGCGCGCATCGACTGGAGCCGCCCGGCGGTGGAGCTTGAGCGCCTGATCCGCGCCTTCAACCCCTGGCCGGTGTGCCACAGCACCCTGGACGGCGAAAGCGTGAAGGTGCTGGCCGCCAAGTTGTCCACAGCCCAGGGCGCCCCCGGCGAAATCCTGTCGGCCAGCAAGGACGGCCTAGTGGTCGCCTGCGGTGACCAGGCCCTGAGCCTGACCCGCCTGCAACTGCCGGGTGGCAAGGCCCTCAACTTCGCCGACCTGTTCAACAGCCGCCGCGAGAAATTCGCCAGCGGCAAGGTGCTCGGCCAATGAATCCACGCCTGGCTGCCGCCCGTGCCTTGGCCGCTGTGCTCAGCGGCAAGGCTTCGCTGAACAGCTCGCTGCCGGCGCAACTGGACAAGGTCGATGAGCGCGACCGTGGCCTGACCCAGGACCTGGCCTTCGGCACCGCCCGTTGGCAGCCGCGCCTGGACCTGCTGGCCGCGCAGCTGCTGCAGAAGCCGTTCAAGGCCGCCGACGCCGATGTGCAGGCGCTGCTGCTGGTCGGCCTGTACCAGCTGTTCTACACCCGCATCCCGGCCCACGCCGCCATCGGTGAGACCGTGGGTTGCGCCGACAAGCTGAAGAAGCCGTGGGCCAAGGCCCTGCTCAATGCCGTGCTGCGCCGCGCCCAGCGCGAAGGCGAGGCCCTGCTGGCCGGCATGGAACGCGACCCGGTGGTGCGCACCGCCCACCCGCGCTGGCTGCAAAAGGCGCTCAAGGCCTTCTGGCCGGAGCAGTGGGAAGCCATCTGCGCCGCCAACAACGCCCACCCGCCGATGATCCTGCGCATCAACCGCCGCCACCACAGCCGCGACGCTTACCTCGCGTTGCTGGCCGAGGCCGGCATCGGCGCCAGCGCCTGCCAGTACAGCCGTGACGGCATCGTGCTGGCCGAAGCCTGCGACGTGCGCGGCCTGCCGGGCTTCGCCGAGGGTTGGGTCAGCGTGCAGGACGAAGCCGCGCAGCTGTCCGCCGACCTGCTGGAGCTGGCCCCCGGCCAACGTGTGCTCGACGCCTGCTGCGCCCCGGGCGGCAAGACCTGCCACCTGCTTGAAGCCGAGCCGGGCTTGGCGCACATGGTCGCCATCGACCTCGAGGCCAAGCGCCTGACCCGCGTGCGCGAGAACCTCGACCGCCTCAAGCTCGACGCCGAGCTGATCGCCTGCGACGCCCGCGACACCGCCAGCTGGTGGGACGGCAAGCAGTTCCAGCGCATCCTGCTCGACGCCCCCTGCTCGGCCACCGGCGTGATCCGCCGCCACCCGGACATCAAGCTGACCCGCCAGGCCGACGACATCCCGGCCCTGGCCGCGCTGCAAGGCGAGCTGCTCGATGCCCTGTGGCCGACCCTGGAAGTGGGCGGCATGCTGCTGTACGCCACCTGCTCGAGCCTGCCCACCGAGAACACCGAAGTGATCGACGCCTTCCTCGCCCGCACCCCGGGTGCCCGCGAACTGGACCTGGCGACCGAGGCCGGCCTGCGCCAGCCCCACGGGCGCCAGCTGCTGGCCCAGGAAGGCGGCCACGACGGTTTCTACTATGCCAAGCTGATCAAGATCGCCGCCTCGCGGTAAGCACAAGAACGTAGGGAGTAGTGGATGAAGATCATCATCCTCGGCGCGGGGCAGGTAGGCGGTACGCTGGCGGAACACCTGGCCAGCGAAGCCAACGACATTACCGTGGTCGACACCGACAGCGAGCGCCTGCGCGACCTCGGCGACCGCCTGGACATCCGCACCGTGCAAGGCCGCGCCTCGCTGCCGACGGTGCTGCGCCAGGCCGGCGCCGACGACGCCGACATGCTGGTGGCAGTGACCAACAGCGACGAGACCAACATGGTCGCGTGCCAGGTGGCCTACTCGCTGTTCCACACCCCGACCAAGATCGCCCGGGTGCGCGAATCGGCCTACCTCACCCGCGAAGAGCTGTTCGACAACGACCACATCCCGGTGGACGTGCTGATCAGCCCCGAGCAAGTGGTGACCAACTACATCAAGCGCCTGATCGAACACCCAGGCTCGCTGCAGGTGATCGACTTCGCCGAGGGCAAGGCCCAGCTGGTGGCCGTCAGGGCCTATTACGGTGGGCCGCTGGTAGGCCAGCAACTGCGCCAGATCCGCGCCCACATGCCCAACGTCGACACCCGCGTGGCGGCGATCTTCCGCCGCGACCGGCCGATCACGCCGAGGGGCGACACAGTGATCGAAGCCGACGACGAAGTGTTCTTCATTGCCGCGAAGAAGGACATCCGCGCGGTGATGGGCGAGCTGCGCCGCATCGACGAAACCAACAAGCGCGTGGTGATCGCCGGTGGCGGGCAGATCGGCGAGCGCCTGGCCGAGGCCATCGAAAGCCGCTACCAGGTGAAGATCATCGAGATGAACCCGGCGCGCTGCCGGCACCTTTCCGACACCCTGGAAAGCACCGTGGTGCTGCAGGGCAGTGCTTCGGACAAGGACCTGATGCTGGAAGAGAACATCGCCGACGCCGACATCTTCCTGGCCCTGACCAACGACGACGAGGCCAACATCATGGCGTCGCTCCTGGCCAAGCGCCTGGGCGCGCGCAAGGTGATGACCATCATCAACAACCCGGCCTATGTCGACCTGGTGCAGGGCGGCGACATCGACATCGCCATCAGCCCGCAGCTGGCCACCATCGGCACGCTGCTGGCCCACGTGCGCCGCGGCGACATCGTCAGCGTGCACTCGCTGCGCCGTGGCGCGGCCGAGGCCATCGAGGCCGTGGCCCATGGCGACGCGAAGTCGAGCAAGGTGGTGGGCAAGGCCATCGAGGACATCGCCCTGCCGCCGGGCACCACCATCGGCGCGATCATCCGCGACGAGGAAGTGCTGATCGCCCATGACGACACGGTGATCGAGTCAGGCGACCATGTGATCCTGTTCGTTGTGGATAAAAAGCATATTCGGGACGTGGAAAAGCTGTTCCATGTTGGCTTGAGTTTCTTCTAAAGGAGCAGGGCATGCGCGAATCGCTGGAGAAGATGCTGGCCAAGGGTGTGGATAACCCGCTGCTGCGCTTCGGCCTGGGCAAGGCCTGGCTGGATGAGGGCAATGGCACTGAGGCGGCGGTGCACCTGGCCAGTTGCGTGAAGCAGGACCCCAAGTATTCGGCGGCGTGGAAGCTGCTGGGCAAGGCCTATCAGCTGCAGGGTGACCTGGCTGGAGCACGCAAGGCCTGGGAGGAGGGGATCGAGGCGGCGCAGGCCCATGGGGACAAGCAGGCCGAGAAAGAGATGACGGTGTTCTTGAAGAAGTTGAACAAAATCTGAGATTGCCGGGGGCTGCTTTGCAGCCCTTTCGCGGCACAAGGCCGCTCCTACAGTTGACCGCGATCCCCTTTAGGAGCGGCCTTGTGCCGCGAAAGGGGCGCAAAGCGCCCCCAAAAATCTCAATACCAACGCGCCTCGCCCGCCGGGCGCTTCTTGAAGCGCTTCATGCTCCACATGTACTGGCTCGGGTACTCGCGCACATAGCGCTCGACCACCTTGCTCATGGCCGCCGCCGATTCATTCACATCGGTGCTGTACATGGCCTCTGGCGCCGCTTCCAGGAACACCTTGAAGCCTGAACCATCCGGCAGGCGCAGGGCATGCAGGAACACCCCGACCGCCTTGCCACCCGCCAGCATGTTCGGCACGAACTTGCTGGTCAGCGCCTGGGTGCCGAGGAACGGCACGAACACACCCGCCGACTCGGCCGGCTCCGGATCGGCCGGAATCCCCACCTGGCCACCCCGGCGTACTTCCTTGATCACACTCAGAATGCCTTCCTTGGTCGAAGGCGCCACGCGGTTGCCCATCTGCACGCGCTGCTCACGCAGCAGGTCATCCACCGCCTTCAGCTTGGGTGGGCGATAGAAGATGATCGGTTTGCACTGGTTGCAATAGAAGTGGTTGAGCACTTCCCAGTTGCCCAGGTGGCTGGTGATGCCGACCACGCCCTTGCCCGAGGCCAGGGCCTGCTCCAGCACTTCCAGGCCGTGCACTTCCTTGACCAGGTCGAGCGAGCGTTGCGGCGGCCAGATCCAGGCACAGGCACTTTCGACGAACGACTTGCCGATGTCTTTCAGCGCGCGGCCCACCAGCTGCTCACGCTCGGCCGGGTCCATCTCCGGGAAGCACTTGGCCAGGTTGATGCGCACCACGTTGCGCGAGCCGTTGGGGATTTTCCACATCAGCCAGCCGATGCCGGCGCCAACGCGCTGCACCGCGCCCCAGGGCAACTTGGCGAACAGTCGCAGCACCCCGACCATCAGGGCGCCCTTGAACTTTTCCACAGGCGAATTCCTTATTTCAGCAAGGCGCGCATTGTACCCCGTCAGCGCACCAGCGCGGCGTAGCGATCGCAGTCGGTGGTGTGGTCCATGACCATGCCGGTGGCCTGCATGAAGGCGTAGCAGATGGTCGGGCCAACGAAGGTGAAGCCGGCCTTCTGCAGGGCCTTGCTCATGGCCTTGGCTTCATCGGTCACGGCCGGGACATCGCCGCGCCCCTGGAAGTGGTTGATCTTCGGCTCGCCGCCCACGAACGACCACAGCCACTCGGCCGGGTTATCCACAGCCAGCCAGGCCAGCGCATTACGGCGCACGGCCTTGAGCTTGAGGCGGTTGCGGATGATGCCGGCATCGAGCATCAGTTCCTCGATACGCTCATCGCTGAGTTGCGACAGTTTCAGCGGATCGAAGCCGTGCAACACCTCGCGATAACGCTCGCGCTTCTTCAATACCGTGATCCATGACAAACCCGCCTGGAACCCTTCGAGCAAAAGCATCTCGAACAGCAACGCCGGGTCACGCTGCGGCGTTCCCCACTCCTGATCGTGGTAGGCCTGGTACAACGGGTCGTCGGAACACCAAAAGCAGCGTGGCATAAGGCTCCAATGAGTAGAGGGCGAGGCGAAACGGGTTATACTCCCGCTCTTTACATCCGCATCCCCAGATACAGGTGAATTTCGTGAGCCAGCCTACGCCAGCCGTGCGTACCTTCCAAGACCTGATCCTCGCCCTGCAGAACTACTGGGCAGCTCAAGGTTGTGTGGTGCTTCAGCCCTACGATATGGAAGTAGGCGCCGGCACTTTCCATACCGCCACGTTCCTGCGCGCCGTCGGCCCGGAAACCTGGAACGCCGCCTATGTGCAGCCTAGCCGTCGCCCTGCCGACGGACGGTATGGCGAAAACCCCAACCGCCTGCAGCACTACTACCAGTTCCAGGTGGTGCTCAAGCCGAACCCGGCGAACTTCCAGGAGCTCTACCTGGGCTCGCTGAAAGCCATCGGTATCGACCCACTGGTTCACGACATTCGCTTCGTCGAAGACAACTGGGAATCGCCAACCCTCGGCGCCTGGGGCCTGGGCTGGGAAATCTGGCTGAACGGCATGGAGGTGACCCAGTTCACCTACTTCCAGCAGGTCGGCGGCATCGAGTGCTACCCGGTCACTGGTGAAATCACCTACGGCCTGGAGCGCCTGGCCATGTACATCCAGGGCGTGGACTCGGTCTACGACCTGGTATGGGCCGACGGCCCGTTCGGCAAGGTCACCTACGGCGACGTGTTCCACCAGAACGAAGTGGAGCAGTCGACCTACAACTTCGAGCACGCCAACGTCGAGAAGCTGTTCGAACTGTTCGACTTCTACGAAAGCGAAGCGAACCGCCTGATCAAGCTGGAGCTGCCGCTGCCGACCTATGAAATGGTCCTGAAGGCCTCGCACACCTTCAACCTGCTGGACGCCCGCCGCGCCATCTCGGTGACCGAGCGCCAGCGCTACATCCTGCGTGTGCGCACGCTCGCCCGTGACGTGGCGCAAAGCTATCTGCAAGCCCGCGCACGCCTGGGCTTCCCGATGGCCACCCCTGAACTGCGTGACGAAGTGTTGGCTAAGCTGGAGGCTGCACAATGAGTGCTCAAGATTTCCTGGTTGAACTGGGCACCGAAGAGCTGCCACCCAAGGCCCTCGCCTCGCTGGGCGACGCCTTCCTCGCCGGTATCGAGAAAGGCCTGCAGGCCGCCGGCCTGAACTACACCGCCAAGCACGTCTATGCCGCGCCGCGCCGCCTGGCCGTGCTGATTCGCCAGCTCGACGTGCAGCAGCCGGACCGCAGCATCAACATCGACGGCCCGCCCATGCAGGCTGCCTTCAAAGACGGCGAGCCGACCCAGGCTGCCCTGGGCTTCGCCAAGAAGTGCGGTGTTGAGCTGTCGGACATCGACCAGAGCGGCGCCAAGCTGCGCTTCTCCCAGCACATCCCGGGCAAGGCGACCGCCAGCCTGCTGCCGACCATCATCGAAGACTCGCTCAACGACCTGCCGATCCCCAAGCGCATGCGCTGGGGCGCCAGCCGTGAAGAGTTCGTGCGCCCGACCCAGTGGCTGGTGATGCTGCTTGGCGACCAGGTCGTCGACTGCACCATCCTCGCCCAGAAGGCCGGCCGTGAGTCCCGTGGCCACCGCTTCCACCACCCGGAAAACGTGGTGATCACCACCCCGGCCAACTACGTCGAAGACCTGCGCAAAGCCTACGTGCTGGCCGACTTCGCCGAGCGTCGCGAGCTGATCAGCAAGCGCACCGCGGAACTGGCCATGCAGCAGGAAGGCACCGCGATCGTGCCGCCGGCGCTGCTGGACGAAGTGACCGCGCTGGTCGAGTGGCCGGTGCCGCTGGTGTGCTCGTTCGAGGAGCGTTTCCTCGAGGTGCCGCAGGAAGCCCTGATCACCACCATGCAGGACAACCAGAAGTACTTCTGCCTGCTGGACAACGAAGGCAAGCTGCTGCCGCGCTTCATCACCGTGGCCAACGTCGAGAGCCGCGACCCGAAGCAGATCGTGCAGGGCAACGAAAAGGTCGTGCGCCCGCGCCTGACCGATGCCGAGTTCTTCTTCAAGCAGGACAAGAAGCAGCCGCTGGAAAGCTTCAACGAGCGCCTGAAGAACGTGGTGTTCCAGGCTCAGCTGGGCACCGTGTTCGAAAAGGCCGAGCGCGTCTCCAAGCTGGCCGCCTTCATTGCCCCGTACCTCGGTGGCAGCGCCGCCAACGCCGGCCGTGCCGGCCTGCTGTCCAAGTGCGACCTGGCCTCGGAAATGGTCGGCGAGTTCCCTGAGATGCAGGGCATCGCCGGCTACTACTACGCCCTCAACGATGGCGAGCCAGAAGACGTCGCCCTGGCGCTGAACGAGCAGTACATGCCACGCGGTGCTGGCGCCGAGCTGCCGCAGACCCTCACCGGTGCTGCCGTGGCCATCGCCGACAAGCTCGACACCCTGGTCGGCATCTTCGGCATCGGCATGCTGCCTACCGGCAGCAAAGACCCGTACGCCCTGCGCCGTGCCGCCCTCGGCGTGCTGCGTATCCTGATCGACAAGCAGCTGGACCTGGACCTGACCCTTGCGGTCGAGTTCGCGGTCAAGCAGTTCGGCGCCAAGGTGAAAGCCGCCGGCCTGTCCGAGCAGGTGCTGGAATTCATCTTCGACCGCCTGCGTGCGCGTTACGAAGACGAAGGCATCGACGTGGCCACCTACCTGTCGGTGCGTGCCCTGAAGCCAGGTTCTGCCCTGGACTTCGACCAGCGCGTGCAGGCCGTGCAGGCGTTCCGCAAGCTGCCGGAAGCCGGTGCCCTGGCCGCGGCCAACAAGCGTGTATCGAACCTGCTGAGCAAGGCCGAAGGCGCCATTGCCGACCAGGTCGAGCCGAAGTACTTCGACAACGCCAACGAGTTCTCGCTGTACTCGGCCATCCAGCAGGCCGACCAGGCCGTGCAACCGATGGCCGCCGCGCGTCAGTACAACGAAGCGCTGGCCCGCCTGGCCGCCCTGCGCGACCCGGTGGACGCCTTCTTCGAGGCGGTGCTGGTCAACGCCGAGGACGCCAAGGTGCGCGCCAACCGTTATGCCTTGCTCAGCCGCCTGCGCGGCCTGTTCCTGGGCGTGGCCGACATTTCGCTGCTGGGGTAAGCCTTGAAACTGCTGATTCTCGATCGTGACGGAGTGATCAATCACGACTCCGACGCCTACATCAAGTCGCTGGACGAGTGGATCCCCATCCCCGGCTCGATCGAGGCCATCGCGCAGTTGAGCAAGGCCGGCTGGACGGTGGCCGTGGCCACCAACCAGTCCGGCATTGCCCGCGGCTATTACTCGCTGGCAACCCTCGAGGCCATGCATGCGCGCCTGCGCGCGCTGGTGGCCGAGCAGGGTGGCGAGGTGGGCTACATCGTGCATTGCCCGCATGGGCCGGACGAGGGCTGCGAATGCCGCAAGCCCAAGCCCGGCATGCTGCGGGCGATTGCCGAGCACTACCAGGTGCCGCTGACCGGCGTGTGGTTCGTCGGTGACAGCAAAGGTGACCTGGAGGCGGCGCTGGCCGTCGATGCACAACCCGTGTTGGTGAAAACCGGCAAGGGTGAGCGGATGCTCGAAAAGGGCATCCCGCAGAACACACTGATTTTTGACGATCTGGCCGCCATCGCCAGACAACTCATTTAAATAGCGCGCCCCGGTGGCGCGCTGTTCCTTAGGCGGGCCTGCCCCGCAACGGTACATGCCACTATGTCGATCCTGCAGGCGATCAGAATCTTTCTTTTTTACCTGCTGTTGGGCACCAGTTCGCTGCTGTGGTGCTCGCTGAGCTTCTTTGTTGCACCGTTCTTGCCGTTCGCCAAGCGCTATCGGTTCATCAACGTGTACTGGTGCCGCTGCGCGCTGTTCCTGGTGCGCACGATCCTGGGCATCGATTACAAGATCACCGGTGCCGAGCACGTACCGAAAGTGCCCTGCGTGATCTTGTCGAACCACCAGAGCACCTGGGAGACGTTCTTCCTGTCGGCCTATTTCTCGCCGCTGAGCCAGGTGCTCAAGCGCGAGCTGCTGTACGTACCGTTCTTCGGCTGGGCCATGGCCATGCTGCGACCGATCGCCATTGACCGGAAAAACCCGAAAGAGGCCCTGCGCCAGGTTGCCAGCCAGGGCGACGAGCTGCTCAAGCAGGGCACCTGGGTGCTGATCTTCCCCGAAGGCACCCGCGTGCCCCACGGCCAGATCGGCAAGTTCTCCCGCGGTGGTACCGCGCTTGCGGTGAACGCGGGCCTGCCGGTGCTGCCGATTGCCCACAACGCCGGCAAGTTCTGGCCCCGTGAGGGCTGGGGCAAGCGCTCGGGCACCATCGAGGTGGTGATCGGTGAACCGATGTATGCGGTAGGCACCGGGCCACGCGCCATTGCCGAGCTCAACGACCGTGCCCAGGCCTGGAACGAAGCGGCCCAGCGGGCCATGGGTTCGCTGCCGCCGGTGGCTGAAAACCCTGAGCAGCAGCCGGCCTGACGATCTGTGGATAACTTGTTAGCAAGTTTTGCATGAGTCGTCTGAAATAGATGCTAAGTGATTGAATTAGCTATTTATTTCTCTGTATGACGTTTTTGCGAAAATCGTGCATAAGTTTTTTCGCGCTATAAAAAAACCGGCTTTTACGCCGGTTTTTTTGTGCCTCGAGATCGGAGCTGGGGCCTTCGCGGGTAAACCCGCGAAAGGGTCCGCACTATTCACACCTTATCGATATCCACATCCTTGGTTTCTTTCAGGCAGAAGATCCCCACCACCAGGCTCACCCCAGTGATCAACACCGGGTACCACAGTCCGTAGAAGATATCCCCGGTGTACACCACCAACGCGAACGACACCGTCGGCAGGAAGCCACCGAACCAGCCGTTGCCGATGTGGTAGGGCAGCGACATCGAGGTGTAGCGGATGCGTGTAGGAAACAGCTCGACCATCACCGCCGCCAGTGGCCCGTAGGTCATGGTGGCGATCAGGATCATGGCGACGATCAGCACCACCACCATCACCTGGTTCACCTGGGCGGGATCAGCTTTGGCCGGGTAGCCGGCCGCTTCGATGGCGCTACGCATGGCCGCTTCGTCGAAGCCATTGATGGTCTTGTCGCCGATGTTCACCGAAACGTCACTGCCCGTGACTGCAACCGAGCTGTAGGGCAGGCCCTGCTTGACCAGGAAGGTCTTGACCTTGTCGCACGGGCTGTCGAAACGCGCCTTGCCCACCGGGTCGAACTGGAAGGTGCAGCCCTGCGGGTTGGCACTCACCACGATCGGTGCCTGGCGGCTGGCGGCGTCGATCTGCGGGTTGGCGTAATGGCTCAGCGCCTTGAACATCGGGAAGTAGCACAGGGTGGCCAGCAGCAGGCCGAGCATCAGGATCGGCTTGCGCCCGACGCGGTCCGACAGCCAGCCGAAGAACACGAAGAACGGCGCGCCGATGATCACGCTGATGATCAACAGGGTGTTGGCTTGGGCCGGGTCCATCTTGAGCATCTGGGTCATGAAGAACAGCACGTAGAACTGTGCGGTATAGAAGGTCACCGCCTGCCCGGCGTTGATGCTGAACAGCGCGGTCAGCACCACCTTGAGGTTGGGCCACGAGGTGAACGACTCACGGATCGGCGACTTGCTCACCTTGCCCTGGGCCTTCATTTTCACGAAGGCCGGCGACTCGTGCATGCTCATGCGGATCCAGGTGGAGATCGCCAGCAGGAAGATCGACAGCAGGAACGGCAAGCGCCAGCCCCAGGCTTCGAACTGGTCGCCGCTGATGTAGCGGCTGGCCAGCACCACGGTCAGCGACAGCAAAAGGCCAAGGGTGGCGGTGGACTGGATGAAGCCGGTGTGGAAACCACGCTTGCCGTGGGGTGCGTGTTCGGCCACATAGGTGGCGGCGCCGCCATATTCACCGCCCAGGGCCAGGCCCTGGAGCATGCGCAGGATCACCAGGATGATGGGTGCGGCAATGCCGATGCTGGCGTAGGTGGGCAGCAGGCCGACCGCGAAGGTCGACAGGCCCATCAGTACGATGGTGACCAGGAAGGTGTACTTGCGCCCGATCATGTCACCGAGGCGGCCGAACACCAGGGCGCCGAACGGTCGCACCAAAAAGCCGGCGGCGAAGGCCATCAGGGCAAAGATGAAGGCGGTGGTGTCGTTGACCCCAGCGAAGAACTGCTTGCTGATGACCGCGGCCAGCGCGCCATAGAGAAAGAAGTCATACCACTCGAACACCGTCCCGAGGGATGACGCGAAAATGATCTTGCGTTCTTCACGACCGCTGGAGCTGCTGGCCGCCGCCCCCTGTTCCTGGATGTAATCCGACATCGTTGCTGTCCTCGGCCCGAGGGCCACAGTGATTATTCTTGTTGTTCCACTGCCGACGGCCTGCGACCACGCGCCGTCGCTGTTGCAAACACCCGGGTCAGGGCGTCGGTATCGCGCTGGTGTCGCTGAGGTTGGTCTGGGTAGGGGCCCCCTTGAGGATCAGTTGCGCCGCCTTCTCGGCGATCATCAACGTGGGTGAACAGGTATTGCCGGAGACGATCTGCGGCATGATCGAAGCGTCGGCCACGCGCAGGCCGGGAATGCCGTGCACGCGCAGCTGGTTATCCACAACGTCCAGCGCGCCATTGCCCATGCGGCAGGTGCCCACCGGGTGGAAGATGGTGGTGCCGATCTGGCCGGCGGCCTGGTGCAAGTCTTCTTCGCTTTGCAGGGCCGGGCCCGGCAGGTATTCGCGAGGGGCGAAGGCGGCCAGGGCAGGGGCCTGGACGATGCGCCGGGTCATGCGGATGGCGTCTGCCGCCACCTGCAGGTCTTCGGGCGCACTGAGGTAGTTGGGGTCGATCAGGGGTGTGGCGGTCATGTCCGCCGAGCGGATATCGATACGCCCACGGCTGACCGGGCGCAGGTTGCACACCGAGGCGGTGAAGGCCGGGAAGCGATGCAGCGGCTCGCCGAAGCGCTCCAGCGACAGGGGCTGCACGTGGTATTGCAGGTTGGCGGTGGCCTGCTGCGGGCTGGAACGCACGAAGGCCCCCAGCTGGCTCGGCGCCATGGCCAGCGGGCCGCTGCGGTCATAGGCGTAGCGCAGGCCCATGCCTAGCTTGCCCCACAGGCTGTTGGCCATCTGGTTGAGGGTGCGGGTGTTTTGGATCTGGTAGATCAGCCGTAGCTGCAGGTGGTCCTGCAGGTTGCCGCCGACGCCGGGCATGTCGTGCCGAACGCCGATACCCAGCCCTTCAAGCAACTTGCGTGGGCCGATGCCCGAACGTTGCAGGATGCCGGGCGAACCCACGGAACCGGCACAAAGAATGATCTCGCGGCGTGTACCGAACTCATGCCACGCGCCTTGCCAACGCGCTTTCACCGCCCGGGCGCGGGTGTTGTTGAGCAGCACCTGATCGACCTCGACGCCGGTCAGTACGGTCAGGTTGGGGCGTTTGAGAATGGGTTTGAGAAAGGCCTTGGCCGAATTCCAGCGCACACCGCGGCGTTGGTTGACCTGGAAGTATCCACAGCCGGCGTTGTCGCCGGTGTTGAAGTCGTCGACCTTGCCGATGCCACTCTGCTCGGCGGCATCGCGGAAGGCGTCGAGGATCGGCCAGCTGTAGCGTTGCTGCTCGACCCGCCATTCGCCTTCAGCACCGTGGCTGTCGCTGGCGCCGGCGAAGTGGTTTTCGCTTTGCTTGAACAACGGCAGCACGTCCTTCCATGCCCAGCCGTCGTTGCCAAGCTCTGCCCAACGGTCGTAGTCGGCGGCCTGGCCGCGCATGTAGATCATGCCGTTGATCGAAGAACAACCGCCGAGCACCTTGCCCCGTGGATAACCCAGGGCGCGGCCGTTAAGCCCGGGTTGGGCCTCGGTCTTGAAGCACCAGTCGGTGCGGGGGTTGCCGATGCAGTAGAGGTAACCGACGGGGATGTGGATCCAGGGATAGTTGTCGCGGCCACCGGCTTCCAGCAGCAGGACGCGGCAGGCAGGGTCGGCGGACAAACGATTGGCCAGCAGGCAACCGGCGGGCCCGGCACCCACGACCACGTAGTCGTAGACAGAATCGGCTGATGGCATGTGCAACCTCGCGCCTGATTATTATTCTTGTCCCGGTCCATCTTATTGATTAATTTCGCCGGGGAAACACGAGATTTTGCGCAGCCGTTGTGCGTTTTAGCACAGCGGTCAGCCTGTACCGGCCTCTTCGCGGGCAAGCCCGCTCCCACAGGGATCGCGCTGCTTTCGTAACAGCGACGAACCTGTGGGAGCGGGCTTGCCCGCGAAAAGGCCGGAACGAACTGCCAAAAAGGATCAGCATGTTCGACTGGAACGATCTGCGGTTTTTCCTCGAGTTGCAGCGTAGCGGCCGGTTGCTGACCGCCGCCAAGCGCCTCAATACCACCCACAGCACCGTGGCCCGGCATATCGAGAGCATCGAGAAAAGCCTGGGCACGGCGCTGTTCGTCCAGCACGCCCAGGGCTACGACCTCACCCCCTCCGGCCAGGCACTGCTCAAGCACGCCGAGGCCATGGAGAACGTCGCCCTGCTGGCGCAGGAAGAGATCACCCAGGCCATCACCCCGCTGGGCAAGATTCGCCTGGGGGTCACCGAAGGCATCGGCATCATGTTCTTCACCCCGCGGATGAACGCGCTGTTCGAGCGCTACCCGGGGCTGGAAGTGGAGCTGGTGGCGGTGCCGCGCTTCGTCAGCATCCTCAACCGCGAGGCCGAAATCAGCATCCACCTGGAGCGCCCCAACGCCGACCTGCTGATCACCCGCAAGCTCACCGACTACCGCCTGGCGCTGTATGCCAGCCAGGCGTACCTGGACCGCGCACCGCCGCTGCGTAACCGCGAGGACCTGGCCCGGCACAGCTGGATCGGTTACGTCGACGACCTGCTGTTCAGCCAGGAGCTGCTGTTCCTCAACAGCTTCTGCCGCTCACCCAGCGTGGCGTTTCGCAGCACCAGTGTGATCGCCCAGCAGCACGCCGCCCAGGCCGGGCTGGGCATTGCCGTGCTGCCCAACTACATGGCCCGCCACGACCCGAAGCTGGTGCGGGTGCTGCCCAGCGAAACCATCCAGCGCAGCTACTGGATCTGCACCCGCCGCGAACTGCACAAGTCGGTGCGCCTGCGGGTGGTGTGGGATTACCTGCTGGCGCTGTGCGCCGCCGAGCAGGATGAACTGCTAGCCGAGTAGCGCCTTGCCGGCCAACAGCACGGCGGCGCTGATACCGGCCACGGCGAACAGCTGCTGCAGGCGTGGGCCGGCGATGCGGGCGGCCAGCGGCCGCGCCAGCAGCAGGCCGACGACCGCGCCGATGGCGAAGGGCACGCCCACCTGCCAGTGCATGACACCCGCCACGCTGGCGCTCACCACACTACCGGTGGACACCAGGGCGATCACGGCCAACGAAGTGGCGACGATGCTTGTCATGCGCAGGTTGGTGTAGCGGTTCAACGCCGGGATGATCACGAAGCCACCGCCCACACCCAGCAGGCCGGACAGCAATCCCGACATCAAGCCGGTAAAGGCCAGGGCCCTGGCGCAGGGCAGGGTCCAGCGCAAACGGCCCTGCAAAGGGTTGAGCACGCAGGGCTCGATGAATCGATGGGCGTCATTGGCGTCGCCGCGCAGTTGCCTGGCCGCCTTGCGCCAGATGCGCAGGCAGGCGTAAACCAGCACCCCGGCGAACACCAGCGCCAAGGGTGTATTGGGCAATCGATGGGCGAGCATCAGGCCGAAGGGCGCGGCGGCGATGCCGATCAGGGCGATGAACAGGGCCGCGCGATAACGGACCAAGCCTTCACGCAGGCCGAGCACAGCGCCCACCGCCGCCGCCAGGCCCACGGCGAGCAGGCCGATCGGCGCCGCCTCGACCATGCTCAGGCCCAGGCCGAAGACCAGCAGTGGCACCGCGAGGATGCCACCGCCGGCACCGGTCAGTGCCAGCACCGCGCCAATGATCGCGCCGAGCCCGGCGCCCAGCAACTGATGTTCGATCACTGCTGCGCCTCGACCACCAGCGGCTGGGGCCGCGCCATCCATTCACGGCCCTTGAGCATGGCCTTCCAGTACAGCGGCGGCAGGATCTGCGCTTTCAACAGCCAGGCCAGGCGAGTCGGCTTGCGCCCGTCGAGCAGCCAGCGCGGGAAGCTCGGCGCGACTTTGCCACCATAGGTGAACTCGGCCAGGACGATCTTGCCGCGCTCCACCGTCAACGGGCAGGAGCCATAGCCGTCGTATTGCGCCAGGGTAGGTAGCCGGCCGAGCGCCACCAGCACGTTGTTGGCCACCACCGGCGCTTGTTTGCGCGCGGCGGCGGCAGTCTTGGCATTGCTGGTGTTGGCCACGTCACCCAGGGCGTGGATATTGCCGAACTGGCGGTGGCGCAACGTGTGCGGGTCGACATCGACCCAACCGGCGGCATCGGCCAGCGGGCTTTGGCGGATGAAATCCGGGGCCACTTGCGGCGGTACCACGTGCAGCATATCGAAGGCTTCGACGCGGGTTTCGCTGCTGCCGTCGGGCAGGGTGCGGACGAAGGTGGCGCGTTTGTTCGGGCCGTCCACGGCAGTGAGACGGTGTTGATAGTTGAGGTCGACGCCGTACTTGTCGATGTAGCTCATCAACGCTGGCACGTAGTCCGGCACGCCGAACAGCACGGCGCCTGCGTTGAAGAAGCTGGCCCGGACATCGCCAAGTCGGCCGTGGCGCAACCAGTGGTCGCACGACAGGTACAGCGCTTTCTGCGGTGCACCGGCACATTTGATCGGCATCGGCGGCTGGGTGAACAGGGCCCGGCCTTGCTTGAGGTTCTGCACCAGCTCCCAGGTGTAGGGCGCCAGGTCGTAGCGGTAGTTGGAGGTGACGCCGTTACGGCCGAGGGTTTCGCTCAGGCCGTCGATGGCGCTCCAGTCCAGCTTCAGCCCGGGGCACACCACCAGCTGTTCGTAACTGACGCCACGGCCATCGTCGAGGATCACCAGTTGCGCCTGGGGGTCGAAGCCGTCTACCCGGGCCTTGATCCAGCGCACGCCACGGGGCAGGGTGGCGGCCATGGTGTGGGCGGTGCTCGGTGCCTTGAACACACCGGCGCCGACCATGGTCCAGCCAGGCTGGTAGTAGTGCACATCGGCAGGGTCGACCAAGGCGATATCCAGTGACGGGTCACGGGCGATCAGGCTCGAGGCGGTGGCGATACCGGCGGCACCGGCACCGACGATCACCACTTTGTGGTGGTCGGCACAGGAGGAATCGGCAGGGGACAGCAAGGCAGGCATGGCGGTGTTCCTTTGAATCTCGTTATGTGGGTGATGCGCTTTACAGTTTGTTCAGCGGGATCTTCAGGTAGCTCACGCCGTTTTCCTCGGGCTCGGGATACTGGCCGCTGCGCATGTTGATCTGTACCGATGGCAGGATCAGCACGGGCATGTCCAGGGTCTTGTCACGGGCTTCGCGCATCGCCACGAAGCTGTCCTGGCTGACGCCTTCATGAATGTGAATGTTGTCGGCTCGTTGCTCGGCCACCGTGGTGACGTAGCGCAGCTCACGGCCGCCCGGCAGGTAGTCGTGGCACATGAACAACCGCGTCTGGTCGGGGAAGGCCAGCAGCCTGCGGATCGACTGGTACAGGGTTGTCGCGCTGGCGCCGGGGAAGTCGCAACGGGCAGTGCCGTAGTCGGGCGTGAACAGGGTGTCGCCGACGAACACGGCGGTCTCGCCGGCGTCCTGGACCATGTAGCTCATGCAGGCAGGGGTGTGCCCGGGGGTGTGCAGGGCACGGGCATGCAGGTTGCCGATACGAAAGCCTTCTTCATCGACGAACAGCACATCGAACTGGCTGCCGTCGCGGGCGAACCCGGGCTCGGCATTGAACAGCGTGCCGAACACTTTCTGCACCTGGGTGATCTGCGCACCAATGCCGGTATGGCCGCCGAGCTTTTCCTTGAGGTAGGCCGCCGCGGACAGGTGATCGGCATGCACGTGGGTTTCCAGGATCCACTGAACCTTGGCGCCCAACTCGTTCACGCGGCTAATCAGCTTGTCCGCCGAACCCGTGCAGGTGCGTCCGGACTTGGGGTCGTAGTCCAGCACGCTGTCGATCAACGCACACTGACGCGTCTCGCCGTCCATCACCAGGTAACTGATGGTCGAGGTGGTCTTGTCGAAGAATGCTTCAACATGAAGATTGTTGCCGATGATCATTACGCTCTCCAGTTATCCACCGTGCCTCCTTGAAGGCTTAGGCAGTCAACGGTGCTTTATCAAGATGCATGCCATGCCTTTCTGATGGACGCAGTGCCCGGAAGCTGCGGCTTTGCGCCGAGGCAGTCTGCGCTACGATCCCTTGCCCACCACCCAAGGTGACACTTACTGGCAGTCGACTGTCAGCCAATGGCAGTGATTGGCAGTCCTTGCTACGCTCGGCGGGTCTTTCATCTGGTGCTGTCATGCTTGCCGCTTCCCATCCCGCGATCCTCGCGCTGGTGTCTTACCTCGAACACGATGTGCTCCCAAGCATCATCCTCGACACCGACTACAACATCCTTGCCGCCAATGCTGCCTACCGCCGTCAGTTCGGCAACGACGATCATGCGCCTGTGGGCGAGAAATGCCACCGGGTCTCGCACCACTATGCGGTACCCTGCGACCAGGCCGGTGAGCACTGCCCGCTGCGCAAATCGCTGGACAGCAAAGTCCCCGAGCGTGTGCTGCATATCCACCACACACCTCGCGGCCCCGAGCATGTGGATGTAGAGCTGCGGCCGATCCTCGACGAGCAGGGCAGGGTAGTGGCCTTCGTCGAGCGCCTGACCAGCGTCACCCTGGCGTCGGCCCAACCGCAGGAGCAGGGATTGGTGGGGCGTGCAGCGGCCTTCAAGGCGGCGGTCGCCAGCCTGCAACGGGCGGCACCGGCGCAGATCCCGGTGTTGCTGCAGGGCGAGTCCGGGACCGGCAAGGAGCTGTTCGCCCGCGCGTTGCACCTGGGAAGCCCAAGAGCCAACGGGCCGCTGGTAGTGGTGGACTGTACCGGGCTGACCGAATCGTTGTTCGAGAGTGAGTTGTTCGGCTATGAAAAAGGCGCCTTCACTGGCGCCACCCAGCGCAAGATCGGGCTGGCTGAAGCGGCCCACGGCGGCACCCTGTTCCTCGACGAAATCGGCGAAGTACCGCTGGCCATGCAGGTGAAGCTGCTGCGGTTGATCGAGTCCGGCAGTTTCCGGCCGGTCGGCAGCACACGTACGGTCCATTCCGATTTTCGTCTGGTCTCGGCAACTCACAAGCCACTCAAGGAAATGGCTGCTGACGGCACGTTCCGGGAAGACCTGTACTACCGCATCAGCGGCTTCCCGATACGGTTGCCGGCCTTGCGAGAACGGGCTGAAGACTTACCTTTGCTCTGTGAAAGCCTGTTGCAAAGGATGGCGGGCAAGCAGTCACCCAAGGTCACCCTGGAAGCGCTTGAACGACTGAGCCTGCATAGCTTCCCCGGGAATATTCGCGAGCTCCGGAATATCCTGGAGCGTGCTCGCCTGTTCACCGATGACGGTCTGATCCGCCCTGAGCATCTTCCCGAGGGCATCCATCCGGTAGTTGATCACAACGCTTTGCGCGGTCGTGGGAAACATGAAATGCCTCAATTGGCCCATGCCTTGGAAACCTTCAAAGGGTCTCGAAGTGAACTGGCTGCGCATCTGGGTATGAGCGAACGTACGCTTTATCGGCGTCTAAAAGCCTTGGGACTTTGAAGCGTTCCACGTGGAACACTCTTCGGTGATTGCTCGCTCGCCAGTTCTGCACGAGCGAGCGCAGCCGCTTCAGGAGGTCAAGCACGCCTGGCCAGCGAAGCTGAACTAAAGCATCAGCGTGCCGAGGATCAGAGTGATGCTCAGCGTGGAAACCAGCGTGGTCCAAGTGATCATGGAGGCCATGGCCGGTGCGTCTCCGCCCATCTGCCTGGCCAGAATGTAGGCGTTCCCCGCACAGGGGACACAGGCATAGAGCAACGCCACATTAGCTGCCACCCCCGAAACCCCCAGTGCCAGCAGCAGCCCGAAGGTGATCATCGGCATCAGCATCAACTTCAGACCAACCACGTAAAACGTGGCAAGTACACGGTTAGCCTGAAGATTGAGCATCAGCCCCGCACCCACCGACATTAGACTCAAGGGTGTAGCCGCCCCGGCAAGGTAGCTCATGAAGTGCTCGATGGCACCGCTGACGTTAACTCCCAGGCCGTTCAATGCCAAACCAAGCATGGCTGCGATGATCAACGGGTTCTTCAGCAGTGCGCCAAACACGCCGGCCAGGGATTTCCTGCCGGTATTTGCGAAGTGGTTCATCACCAGCACACTCATCACATTGGTCAGCACTATCAGGTAAGCGACGAACACGCCGGAGAGCGCGACACCTTCCACCCCATAAAGGGAATGGGCCAGGGCAATGAACACGTAGGAGTTATAGCGAATCCCGCCCTGGAAGATCGAAGTGAACAGCTCGTTCCTGGCCTTGACGAAAGCCTGCCCTAAGAAAATCAGAACACCAACTGCCAACGTCGCCAGCATGGTGGCGGCAATGGCCGCGGAAGTTTCACCACCTGAGAAATCTGCCTTGCTGACATCCAGTATGAGCAAGGCAGGGAAGAACAGGTAATAGACCAACCTGTCCGCCTGTTTCCACCATCCATCATCATTCAGGACCCAGCGCTTGCTGGCATAGCCGACCAGGATGAGCAGGAAGATTGGCAGGATCGCGAAGAAACTCGTCATCATGGCGTTTGATCCCGTGGCAAGAATATCCGCGACTGGACCCGTTCCAGCTGACGATGACTCCAGAGACTTTTAGAGACGAAGACCCGCTGCACCCACCGTAAAGGCTTGGACAACTTATCCAAGGAAGGCTCGAAGCTATCTCGCGCGTGTAGTGTGAAACGGTTGTCGATGTACAACAGCTGCCCTGGCTTTATATCCACCGCCACCGATACCTGCCTGATCGCGTCATGGAACCGCGTCATTGCATTCGCTGCCGGCGTACTCAATGCCTCGACCATGTCCGGGTAAAACACTGCACTTACCTCAGGGAAGTCCAGATCACCGCTGAGCATCGCAACCGGCTCGGTAGCGAAGGTGCCTTGGTTTCGCCAGCGATGGGGCACCTTGATTCGATACAAGGGCTGCCGTAAACACACCACATCGGACGCTTCAAGCAGCAATAGCGCAGCACGTGCATCGGCGAGACGCGTCATGGGTCCCTGCGGGTCATGACGCACACCGGTCAACAGCAAGCCAAGCGGAGAGAAACCAGCATTCTCCATATACTTCAGCGCAGCGTTCTCGACGTGAAAGCTGAGCTCGACTTGAGAACCCAAGCCTGTGTACTCGCGCTTGGCCGAAGGGCTGGGGATAAGGTTGTTGACGATATCGGCCCCTTCAAACTGGATCGAATAGGGCTCACCGATCATAGAGGCAAACGCCATGATCAGGTTCTCACTCAGCGTGCCGCTCTTGGCTGCAGGTGTGAATACTTCTGGATCGGGGGTGGTGAAAACGGCCTCGTCGGTGGGCAGGTTCTCGAACACCAGATAGGGTTTCGGTCGCAGCGAGGCACGCTGGTTGGCCAGTACATCAATCACTCTTCGTGGCAGGTTTGAATCCGCCATGATTCGCAGATCGGTTATGTAGTTCTGTCCCCCTTGGGGGTCGTAATTGATCTTGCCGAGGGCGGCGCTCAGTTGGTTGCGCTCACTGTCGGTCAGTGGGTAAACACAGGCGGTATCCATCTCCATTTTTCTCCATCGCTATCATCTGCGTCCGAGCTTAAGGCCCGACTCTTGTGCAGGATCTAACAACGAGCAGGTGCCAAGATGTAGCAGGAAGTGCCCCCCAAGGAGGGATGAAGGGATCCGAACTGTAAGAACCTGTTCCACGTCAAACAAAAAAAGGCCAACCCTGCCGGGTTGGCCTTTCAAGGACTTACGCGCCTAGGACTGGTGTCGATGGGCACATAAATTGTCATGGCTCCCCCCGAGAAAATGGGGGTTCCACGTGGAACATGGGCGCCATAAATGTCGCGTGCGGAACCGAATTCGTGTCGTATTGCGGCTTCCTGGCCCTATTAAATGTCGTTTCAAAACCGACCTCTTCACGCTAGTAGAGCTATAGACGCGAATTTTGAGGCTCCTCCCATCCTGCCTATACAATCAAATTCTCTGTAGATAGGTTACAAATAGCTTGAAGGGTTACTGATATAGGTATACATTTACTCTCCATAACCAGATTATAGAGAGACACATTTATGAAGGCATCCCCTACCGACATCGCCAGCGCGATTGATGACATCACTCTAGGACTGGAACGGGTCCTGGTCGGATTCGCTAATCTGAAAGCCTTGCTCATCGAGGGCGAAGAAGCCCCTGAGTACGACCCACGTGACCCTGCTAACAAACATGAAGACGGCAAGCTTACGGATCGTGGAGTCGAGATCTGCTATCGCCTCTTCGATGCTGGCAAAAGTCGCTATGCAGTGGGTGCAGAGATGCAAATTTCTTTCAGTGCTGCAAACCATCGCTTTGAAGCATGGAAAAAAGAAGGAGGCCTTGGTCGCGTCAAGCAACCACTTGCGTAAGTAATCATTGGCGATTCTCCCCCCACTATCCAACGCTTAGAACCTAGAAAGGAACTCGTCATGGCCCGTACATTGCTGGATGTGCAACTAGCCAGACTGCTATACCCGCAGCTTATCGAACTCGCCACTGCCGGCCAAATTTTGACCTACGGCCAACTGATCGAACGCGCTAAAGCCCGTTACCCGGATGATCAGCGGGTAGCTAATTTGATCCCTGTAAGGATGGGGCGCATTCTCTGGGTAATTTATGACTTTGTAGAGGAGCGTCAACTGCCACGCTTGACCCTGATAATTGTCAGCGCTGAAGATCAATACCCCGGCAGCGCTATGTGGCGACATGATTGTCACGCGGAGCAGCAGCGCTGCTTTGATTTTGACTGGTCCACTGTCGATCAAGACTTTGACATGTACGGCCAACGTAGCGAGAAAGCGGTCACCCCACTACGACGCTTGCCCCGAGAGCAGGCGAAGCAACTGATGGCCGCCCATTACCGCGATCCGGCATACGTTTATCCGAGCGGCATCCGTGCTCTACGTGAAACTATCATTGAGAACATCATGAACGGCTTGTCCGTGGAGGAGGCCTTTCAAATCGAAGCGCAGCTGCTGACCTCACCGGAGCAAGAATGAGCGATAAGCCTGCTGGATCAGGTAGATCATTCAGTCCGCTCGCGCCGCCAAACGGAGTACCTCACCTGGGTTGGTGGATTTGTTAGGGGCGTGATTTGCAGAGCCTGCGAACCGGGGCATGCTTGATGAATAGGGCAGACACACAACACATCTAAGCCCTATGTTCTTGAACAAGTCGCCACTCTCGTAGGCTACGGTCGATTCATGACTGAGGGCAAAGGATCAGCTAGCGCTACTGGTACTCTGCGCCCAGCATCTCAAGCGCCATCATAGATAGCCGTAAACTCAATGTCTCGGGGGCGGATCCAGAGCTTTTGGTTTTTTGACGCTCGGTTCAGCCATCCGAAAACCAGGAAGTGCATGCCCTCTAACCTCTCCCAGCTCACACGGTGATAGCTTAGAAATGGCGAGCAAATGTCTTTTCCGACAAGCACGCTAACGTCATCCTTATCACCGGTATTGATCCAACGAGCACCGTCTTTTCCTTCACGGATATCTTGAATATCCCCCCAATATCCTCCAAATCTGTCGACATGTGCGTCATTAACATCGGAGAAGTTCACGAAAAGCTCGTGTACTCGAAAGACCCCAACACCCGGCAATTCGATGGTTTGATCTGAATTCCTGAACTCTTCCGAAAATATCAAATTCTTCAAAATGGGCCGAAGCCTACGCCGAGAAACAGCCCTTGCGCCCCCTCCATGCCCAACGTGC
>NZ_BQHO01000019.1 GCF_021601385.1 Pseudomonas parasichuanensis
TTTCTTACCTGCCTTGAATTCTTGTTCGTCGAAGCGACGCGGCTTCTCGACTGAATTCACGGGCCCTATCGCTGGCAAGCCAGCTCCCACAGTGTCCGCGCAGAACCTGTGGGAGCTGGCTTGCCAGCGAAAGGGCTGCGCAGCAGCCCCGGCGATCTATCAGAGCACGACGGTGCGATTGGCGTTCAGGAACACCCGCCGCTCAATGTGATACCCCACCGCACGCGCCAGGGTCAGGCATTCGATATCGCGCCCCTTGGCAATCAGGTCCTCGGGGTAGTGGCTGTGGTCCACCACCTCGACGCCCTGGGTGATGATCGGCCCTTCATCGAGGTCGTTGTTGATGTAGTGCGCGGTGGCACCGACCATCTTCACACCTTTGTTGTAGGCCTGGTGATACGGCTTGGCGCCCTTGAAACCCGGCAGCAACGAGTGGTGGATGTTGATCGCGCAACCGTCCAGCCGGCGGCACAGCTCGGGCGACAGTACCTGCATGTAGCGGGCGAGGATCACCAGCTCCGCACCGGACTCTTCGATCACCTGCAACACCTTGCGCTCCTGCGCCGGCTTGTCGTGGGGGTCGAGGGCAAAGTGGTAGTAAGGGATCTTGTGCCAGTGGGCCAGGGGCTCGAGGTCGGGGTGGTTGGACACCACCGCCACCACGTCCATGGCCAGCTGGCCGATGCGCTGGCGGTACAGCAGGTCGTTCAGGCAGTGGTCGGCCTTGGACACCATGATCACCACCTTGGGGCGGTGATGGGGTGCACTGAGCTCCAGGGCCATGCCGAAGGCTTCGCTGCGCTCGGCCAGGCCTGCACGAAACGCGGCTTCGTCGAAGCCGTCGGGGGCGCGGAACTCCACGCGAATGAAGAACCGCCCCGACAGCCGGTCATCGAAGGAATGGTGCTCGGTGACGTAGCAGCGCTGCTCGTAGAGATGACGCGTCACCACATCGACCGTGCCGAGCATGCTCGGGCAGTCGGCAGTGAGAATCCAGGTGTCCGGTGCCCGACTCATGTTGTGTACTCCTTTAGGCTTCGATGGCCAGGCCGTATTCGGCCGATGCGTCCTGCAGCCACAGCCACCAGTAGTCGGAGAAGCTGCGGCGGATCATCAACTCCCAGGTGTCTTCGGCGGTGCGGCGGATCACCAGCTGCGACTTGGCGAACACGGTGCCCACGGCCTTGCCCACCGGGAAGTTGTTCGGGTGCACATCATAGCTGGTGGATTTCATCAGCACGTCGCGCACGTTGGGGCCGCGCAGTTCGAGCAAGGTTTGCCCGCCACTGACGTTGACCACCTGGATGTGCTGGCCGTCGAGGGCTGCACGCAGCTTGTTCTCGACTTCCACTTCCTGGCCGCCGGGCACGATCAGCAGGTACTCGTCCGGGCCCATCCATTGCAGCGAGGTGTCGCCGTTGGCGACCACGGTCAGGGCCACCGGCAGTTCCAGGCCCAGGGCCTTGTGCACGGCGCCGGCGAAGGCCGGGTCGTGGCCATCGCCACGAATGGTCAGGTGGCCGAGGAATTTCTTCTCGCGCAGGGTCACGCCTGCGTTCTTGCGGCCCTTGCCGACCAGGCTGGCCAGGTCGGCGTGGTGCAGTGGCGACTGAGCCTTGGCATCAGGGCCGGGGTTTTGCTGGAAGACGTTGATAGCGCTCATTTCTTACCTGCCTTGAATTCTTGTTCGTCGAAGCGACGCGGCTTCTCGACTGAATTCACGGGCCCTATCGCTGGCAAGCCAGCTCCCACAGGGGCCGCGTGAACTCCGAAATTTGCTCCAATCCTGTGGGAGCCGGCTTGCCGGCGAAGGGCCTGGCCTGCCCCCACAAGACCCGGGATCAAACGTTCTGCCGCTCACCCTTCGGATCGAAGAACACCGCGGACACAATTTCCGCCTCGATCACGCTGCCATCGGCCTGTGGCGAGTAAACCCGCTCGCCCATGCGCTTGAGGCCGCCCTTGACCACACCCATGGCGAACGAATAGCCCAGGGAGTTGGCCGCGTAGCTGGAGGTGACGTGGCCGACCATGTCCATCGGGATCGGTTGCTTGGGGTCGAACACCAGCTGGGCGCCTTCGGGCAGCCACACCTTGGGGTCCACCGGCTTGAGGCCCACCAGCTGCTTGCGGTTGTCGCGCAGGCAGTCTTCGCGGTTCATGCCACGCAGGCCGATCCACGAGAACGGCTTGTTGCGGCCCACGCACCAGCTCATGTTCAGGTCGTCCGGGTTCATCGAACCGTCGGTGTCCTGGCCGACGATGATGAAGCCCTTCTCGGCGCGCAGCACGTGCATGGTCTCGGTGCCGTACGGGGTCAGGTTGTACTTCTTGCCCGCCTCGACGATCTGCTCCAGCACGCCCATGGCGTAGTTGGCCTGCACGTTCACTTCGTACGACAGCTCGCCGGTGAACGAGATGCGGAACACCCGGGCCGGCACGCCGCCGACCTTGCCTTCCTGCCAGGTCATGAACGGGAAGGCTTCCTTGTCCATGTCGATGTCGGTCAGCTCGCTGAGCAGCTTGCGGCTGTTGGGGCCGGACAGGGTCATGGTCGCCCAGTGGTCGGTGACCGAGGTGAAGTACACCTTCAGTTCCGGCCATTCGGTCTGGTGGTACAGCTCCATCCACTGCAGCACACGGGCGGCGCCGCCGGTGGTGGTGGTCATGATGAAGTGGTTGTCGCCGACGCAGGCGGTCACGCCGTCGTCGAAGACCATGCCGTCCTCCTTGCACATCAGGCCGTAGCGAGCCTTGCCCACGTCGAGCTTGGTCCAGGCGTTGGTGTAGATGCGGTTGAGGAACTCGCGCGCGTCCGGGCCCTGGATGTCGATCTTGCCGAGCGTGGAGGCGTCCAGCAGGCCGACGCTGTCACGCACGGCCTTGCACTCGCGGGCCACGGCGGCGTGGATGTCCTCGCCGGCTTTGGGGAAGTACCACGGGCGCTTCCACTGGCCGACGTCCTCGAACTCGGCGCCGTTCTTCACGTGCCAGGCATGCAGGGCGGTGAAGCGCACCGGCTCGAACAGGTGGCCACAGTGCCGGCCCGCTACCGCGCCGAAGGTCACCGGCGTGTAGTTGGGGCGGAACATGGTGGTGCCCATTTCCGGAATGGTGATGCCGATCGAACGGGCGGCGATGGCCAGGCCGTTGATGTTGCCCAGCTTGCCCTGGTCGGTGCCGAAGCCCAGCGCGGTGTAGCGCTTGACGTGCTCGACCGACTCGAAGCCTTCGCGGGTGGCCAGTTCGATACCGGCGGCGGTGACGTCGTTCTGCTGGTCGACGAACTGCTTCGGCCCTTTGCTGCCCTTGTCGTGCGGCACCTGGAACAGCGCCACGGTGGCCTCTTCCTTGCGCGCCACGGTTTTTGGCAGGGTGCCGACGCTGGCCTTGAAGCCGGCCTCGGTGGCAGCGCGGGCGCCGCCTTCGAAACCATCGGCAATCACGTCACCCAGGGCATAGACGCCGTTGATGCCGCCGACGCACTCACGCTTCTGCGGGGCATCGCCCGGCACGAAGCCGAGGATGTCGTCACGCCATACCGGGCGACCGCCCAGGTGCGACGCGAGGTGGACGATCGGGCTGTAGCCGCCGGAGGTGGCGATCAGGTCGCACTCAAGGGTTTCGCCTGGGCTGGTGACCTTGTGCGCCTGCACATCGATAGCGGCCACACGGGCGCCGGTGACGTGCTTGCTGCCCTTGGCCTCGACCACGGCGCTGGAGGTGAGGATGCGGATGCCCTTGGCACGCGCTTCCTCGACCAGCGAGCCGCGCGGGTTGTGGCGGGCATCGGCGATGGCGACCACCTGCAGGCCGGCGTCGTGCCAGTCGAGCGCGGCGCGGTAGGCGTGGTCGTTGTTGGTCGACAGCACCAGCTTGCGGCCCGGCGCTACGCCGTAGCGGCGCACGTAGGTGGACACCGCACCGGCCAGCATGTTGCCCGGCACATCGTTGTTGCCGTACACCAGTGGGCGCTCGTGGGCGCCGGCAGCCAGCACCACACGCTTGGCGCGAACGCGGTGCACGCGGTGGCGCACCTGGCCGATCGGGGCGCGGTCGCCGAGGTGGTCGGTGAGGCGCTCGTGAATGGTCAGGAAGTTATGGTCGTGGTAGCCGTTGACCGTGGCGCGTGGCAGCAGGGTCACTTCCGGCAGGCTTTCCAGCTCTTTGACCACGGCGTTGACCCAGTCGGCGGCGGGCTTGCCGTCGAGGGTTTCGCGGGTGTCGAGCAGGCTGCCGCCGAACTCTTCCTGCTCGTCAGCCAGGATCACCCGGGCACCGCTGCGAGCGGCGGCCAGGGCGGCGGCCAGGCCGGCAGGGCCCGCGCCGACGATCAGCACGTCGCAGTGCTGGTTCATGTAGTCGTAGCTGTCCGGGTCGTTCTGCAGCGGCGCACGGCCAAGGCCGGCGGCTTTGCGGATGTACTTCTCGTAGGTCATCCAGAACGATTTCGGGTACATGAAGGTTTTGTAGTAGAAGCCCGGCGGCATCATGCTGCCGCCGACCTTGCCGAGGATGCCCATGACGTCGTTGTTGACGTTCGGCCAGCCGTTGGTGCTGGTGGCGACCAGGCCTGCGTACAGCGCCTGTTGAGTGGCGCGCACGTTGGGGATCTGGGTGGCTTCGCTGGAGCCGATCTGCAGGATGGCGTTCGGCTCTTCGGTACCGGCGGCGATGATGCCGCGTGGGCGCGAGTACTTGAAGCTGCGCCCGACGATGTCGACGCCGTTGGCCAGCAGGGCGGCGGCCAGGCTGTCGCCGGCATAGCCCTGGTAGGTCTTGCCGTTGAAGGTGAAGTTCAGCACCTTGCTGCGGTCGATACGGCCGCCGCTGGCGAGGCGATAGGTCTGGCTCATACTTTTTCCCCTTGGCCCTTGGCGGTCGCGGATGCGGCACTTTGCTTGCCGGCAGCGGTGACTTGAGGCTTCTCGCCGATCTTGTAGGTTTCCAGAATTTCGTAGGTCACGGTGTCACGGGTGACGTTGAAGTACTGGCGGCAGCCGGCAACGTGGTCCCACAGTTCGTGGTGGATGCCACGCGGGTTGTCGCGGAAGAACATGTAGGTGCCCCACTCCTCGTCGGAGCAGGCGGCCGGGTCCAGCGGGCGCGGGATATGGGCCTGGCCGGAAGCGTGGAATTCTTCTTCGGAGCGCAGCTCGCCGCAGTGGGGACAGAAAATATGCAACATGACGGTTGTCTCCGGGTCAGTGGGCGACGGCAGCAGCGCCGTGTTCGTCGATCAGCGCACCGTTGTAGAAACGGTCCATGGAGAACGGCGCGGCCAGTGGGTGCATTTCACCCTTGGCCAGGCTTGCGGCAAACACGTTGCCCGAGCCCGGGGTGGCCTTGAAGCCGCCGGTGCCCCAGCCGCAGTTGAAGAACATGTTCTTGACCGGGGTCTTGGAGATGATCGGGCAGGCGTCCGGCGAGGTGTCGACGATGCCGCCCCACTGGCGGTTCATGCGCACGCGCGAGAGGTTGGGGAACATCTCGACGATGGCCTGCAGGGTGTGTTCGATCACCGGGTACGAACCGCGCTGGCCGTAGCCGACCCAGCCGTCGATACCGGCGCCGATCACCAGGTCGCCCTTGTCGGACTGGCTGATGTAGCCGTGCACGGCGTTGGACATGATCACGCTGTCGATGATCGGCTTGATCGGCTCCGATACCAAAGCTTGCAGCGGGTGCGATTCCAGCGGCAGGCGGAAGCCCGCCAGGCGGGCCATGTGCCCGGAGTTACCGGCGGTGACCACGCCGACCCGCTTGGCGCCGATGAAGCCTTTGTTGGTTTCCACGCCGATCACGGCGCCGTTTTCTTTACGGAAGCCGATCACTTCGGTCTGCTGGATCAGGTCCACGCCCAGGGCGTCGGCGGCACGGGCGAAGCCCCAGGCCACGGCGTCGTGACGGGCCACGCCGCCACGGCGCTGCACAGTGGCGCCAAGGATCGGGTAGCGGGTGTTCTTCGAGCAGTCCAGGTAGGGGATCTCGGCCGCAACCTGGGCGGTGTTGAGCAGCTCGCCATCGACGCCGTTGAGGCGGTTGGCGTTGACCCGGCGCTCGGAGTCACGGATGTCCTGCAGGGTGTGGCACAGGTTGTACACGCCGCGCTGGGAGAACATCACGTTGTAGTTGAGGTCCTGGGACAGGCCCTCCCACAGCTTCATGGCGTGCTCGTACAGGTGCGCCGACTCGTCCCACAGGTAGTTGGAACGCACGATGGTGGTGTTACGGGCGGTGTTGCCGCCGCCCAGGTAACCCTTCTCGATCACCGCGACGTTGGTGATGCCGTGCTCTTTGGCCAGGTAGTAGGCCGTGGCCAGGCCATGGCCGCCACCGCCGACGATGACCACGTCGTAGACCTTTTTAGGGGTTGGCGTGCGCCACATGCGCTGCCAGTTCTCGTGGTGGCTGAGGGAGTGTTTGAAGAGGCCGAAGCCCGAGTAGCGTTGCATGGTCGTTTACTCCACTCAGCGGTAAACAGGGAAGTCGGCGCACAGGGCGGCGACGTTCTTGGCCACATCGGCTTCGACGTCGGCATCACCGAGGTTGTCGAGGATGTCGCAGATCCAGCCGGCCAGCGCCACGCACTGGGCCACCTTGAAGCCACGGGTGGTGACGGCCGGGGTGCCGATGCGCAGGCCCGAGGTGACGAACGGCGACTGCGGGTCGTTGGGCACGGCGTTCTTGTTGACGGTGATGTGCGCGCGGCCCAGGGCGGCGTCGGCGTCTTTGCCGGTCAGACCCTGGCGGATCAGGCTGACCAGGAACAGGTGGTTGTCGGTACCGCCCGAGACCACATCGAAGCCGCGGTCGATGAACACCTGGGCCATGGCCTGGGCGTTTTCGATGACCTGCTGCTGGTAGGCCTTGAAGCCAGGCTCCAGCGCTTCCTTGAAGCACACCGCCTTGGCGGCGATCACGTGCATCAGCGGGCCGCCCTGGGCGCCAGGGAATACCGCGGCGTTGAGCTTTTTCTCGATCTCTTCGTTGGACTTGGCCAGGATCAGGCCGCCACGCGGACCGCGCAGGGTCTTGTGGGTGGTGGTGGTGACCACGTCGGCGAAGGGGATCGGGTTCGGGTACAGGCCGGCGGCGACCAGGCCGGCGACGTGGGCCATGTCGACGAACAGCAGGGCGCCGACCTTGTCGGCGATCTGGCGGAAGCGTGGGAAGTCGAGGGTTTTCGAGTAGGCCGAGAAACCGGCGACGATCATCTTCGGCTTGTGCTCGACGGCCAGGCGCTCGACTTCGTCGTAGTCGATCAGGCCGGTGGTGGTGTCGATGCCGTACTGCACGGCGTTGTACAGCTTGCCCGAGGACGACACCTTGGCGCCGTGGGTCAGGTGGCCGCCGTGGGCCAGGCTCATGCCCAGGATGGTGTCGCCGGCCTGCAGCAAGGCCAGGTACACGGCACCGTTGGCCGACGAGCCGGAGTGCGGCTGGACGTTGGCGTAGTCGGCGCCGAACAGTTGCTTGGCGCGCTCGATGGCCAGCGCCTCGACCTTGTCGACGTGCTCGCAGCCACCGTAGTAGCGCTTGCCCGGGTAGCCTTCGGCGTATTTGTTGGTGAGGCCGCTGCCTTGGGCCTGCATCACGCGCTTGCTGGTGTAGTTCTCCGAGGCGATCAGCTCGATGTGATCTTCCTGGCGCTGTTCCTCGGCATTCATCGCCGCCAGCAGTGCGTCGTCGTAACCCTGGATCTGGTCTTGCTTGCTGAACATCATGTATCTCCCGGCAGCGATCGTTTCTTGTCTGTAGAGGGACTTGTCACCCTTTGCAGCGATGGTATGGCCGGGCCGGGGGGCACAGATGCCTGCGCGCGCCTTGCAATGGCGCGTTTACGACATTGCTCCAGCGGCAGTGATGGCCCCTTCGCGGGCAAGCCCGCTCCCACAGGGGCCAGTGCGATCCTGTGGGAGCGGGTTTACCCGCGAAGAGGCCGGCCCATGCGGCACAGGTTTTGGCCTGTATAGGCAACCGCCAATTCAATGGTTTAGAGTGCTTGCCTGCGTCGTAAAAAGGACAGGCGTCATGACCGATAACAACCAACAATTCGCCAGCGACAACTATTCCGGCATCTGCCCCGAAGCCTGGGCCGCGATGGAGAAGGCCAACCACGGCCACGAACGCGCCTACGGCGACGACCAGTGGACCGAGCGCGCCTCGGAGTACTTTCGCAAGCTGTTCGAAACCGACTGCGAGGTGTTCTTCGCCTTCAACGGCACCGCCGCCAACTCCCTGGCCCTGGCCTCGCTGTGCCAGAGCTACCACAGCGTGATCTGCTCCGAGACCGCCCACGTCGAGACCGACGAATGCGGCGCGCCGGAGTTCTTCTCCAACGGCTCCAAGCTGCTCACCGCCGCCAGCGTCAACGGCAAGCTCACCCCCGCGTCGATCCGCGAAGTGGCGCTCAAGCGCCAGGACATCCACTACCCCAAGCCCCGCGTGGTGACCCTCACCCAGGCCACCGAGGTGGGCACGGTGTACCGCCCCGACGAGCTCAAGGCGATCAGCGCCACCTGCAAAGAGCTGGGCCTGAACCTGCACATGGACGGCGCGCGCTTCACCAACGCCTGCGCCTTCCTCGGCTGCACCCCGGCGGAGCTGACCTGGAAGGCCGGCGTCGATGTGTTGTGCTTTGGCGGCACCAAGAACGGCATGGCAGTGGGCGAGGCCATCCTGTTCTTCAACCGCGAACTGGCCGAGGACTTCGACTACCGCTGCAAGCAGGCCGGGCAACTGGCCTCGAAGATGCGCTTTTTGTCGGCGCCGTGGGTCGGGCTGCTCGAAGACGGCGCCTGGATGCGCCATGGCCGCCACGCCAACCGCTGCGCGCAACTGCTGGCGTCCTTGGTCAGCGACCTGCCAGGCGTGGAGCTGATGTTCCCGGTGGAGGCCAACGGCGTGTTCCTGCAGATGCCCGAGCACGCGATCGAAGCGCTGCGGGGCAAGGGCTGGCGCTTCTATACCTTCATTGGCAGTGGTGGGGCGCGGTTCATGTGCTCGTGGGATACCGAGGAAGCACGGGTGCGCGAGCTGGCGGCGGATATCCGCGCGATTGTCGGCGGCTGACACGGCCCGGCCAGTAGGCGTGCAACAGCGTGCTGGCCGCCCACGAATTTTCCGGTCTGTAAACTGGAAGTCCTACCCGTATTCCGCTCACCACCACCCCGACATAGTGGGCTGGCCAACTCCTGGCCCACTTAATCGGAGGTCATATGACCCAGTACGCAAACCTGGATGTTTATTTCTTCAACACCCCCATCGCCAACCAAGAGGTCAAACAGCTGCTGCTGAGCAGCCAGCCCAATGACTTTTTCTGGGGCACCGAGCATCGACCACCCTACCTGTTCGACTATCGCGCCGATGGCACCAAGGGAACCTGGTCCATCAGCGGGGGCTTCGACTGGTACACATCCCCTGCGCGAAAAAAGCGCTCGATTGCCAGTAGCGGCGTTCGCGTCTTGCTTAAAAACAGCGATGAACCCGTTGCAGAACCCATCGCGGTCGAACACCTTCGCCAAGCGCTGTTCGTCATGCCGCAAGGCGCCATCTTCAAACGCGATGAGCAGTTCTTCAGGATTCTGAAAAGAACCATCACGCTGAATAACGCGGACAGTGCAGAGCTTGAGGTCACTGTCGAAAACACCTGATCCGTGAAATCGCCAAGCCAGCGATGCTGGCCTGGCCCCCACACTTATAGCCTGAACCCACCCATCTGCCGCGCCAGGTCGCAAATGCCCTGATCACCTGGGTCATCACATTGCAGGTGCATGCCGCTACTCAGCCGAGCCCTGGATAACGAGAAAAACCCTTTCTTGTTTCGGACAACTTCCAGCAAAAACTATCAATTCTGCCAGTTGCGCAACACTCATCAACCATCAAATATCTTTCCTGAGATAGTCCCAGGCTAATCACACCCTCTTGAGAGGTTGAATCATGAGTACGACATTGGAATTCAAATTTGGCGATGTCACCTATCAGTTCACCGACCAACCAGAGCTCGCCAAAATCATGGCCTCGGTGAAAGTAGGGAACTACCTCGCCGTCATCGACGGAAACGGTTCTAGCGAGGGTGTGGTCACCCGGACTTCCGCATCAGGCACTGAGAACCAAGTGACAAAAACCTTTTCAGTCACGCCAGCCAGCACATCAAGAAAGTTTAAGATCCCCCAAGAGCCGCCCTATATCGCCCTGGAAATCAAAGACGGGGGGATGATCCACCGTATCACCGATGTCTCCATGATTTGCAGTTATGCGTCACAGCACATCTTCGAGTTCAATGGCCATCAAATCATCAACGATGAGCCTCAGCTTCTAATTGTTAATATGCCGGACCAGGTGCTCTACGTTATTTATTTCATCCAGAACCAATAAAGCAGACAACTGCGCTCCCCAAGGCGCTGCGCGATGGCACTGGGCGTTCAATAGCCCATCACCCCTTTGGGAAGCTCGCTCCGCAAGCGTGCTCGCCCAAAGGGTCCACTGCCGGACCTACAGCTTGAACCCACCCATCTGCCGAGCCAGGTCATCGGCCAGCCGGCGCAACGCCTGACACTCCTCCCGACACCCCTGCACTTCTGCTGCCGTCTGCCGCGCCAGGTCGGAAATCCCCTGCACCGTACGGTTGATCTCCTCGGTCACCGCCGATTGCTCCTCGGTCGCCGTGGCCACCTGGTGGTTCATGTCGCTGATCTGCTCCACCTGATCGGTGATCGCCCCCAGCGACATGCCCGTGAGCTGGCTGGACTCAACCCCATTGCCGGTCGCCTGCTGCCCGGCCTGCATCGACGACACCGCCGTGCCCGCACCCTGTTTGAGGCGCTGGATCATCTGCTGCACTTCGTCGGTGGACACCTGGGTGCGTCGCGCCAAGGTGCGCACTTCATCGGCGACCACGGCAAAGCCACGGCCCATCTCGCCGGCCCGCGCCGCTTCAATGGCGGCGTTCAGCGCCAGCAGGTTGGTCTGCTCGGAAATACTACGAATGACGGCAAGCACCTCATCGATCGAGGCGACTTCGTCGGCCAACTGGCTGACCGCATCGGCGGCCCTGCCGATCTCGCCCGACATGCCTTCGATGTTGTGGATGGACCGGCGCACCACTTCCCGCGCCTGCAGCGCTTCGTCGCGCGCCGACTGTGACGCCACCGCGGCGGAACCGGCATTCTGGGCAATGTCCTGTACGGTCAAACCCATCTCGTGCACGGCGGTGGCGACCATCTCGGTCATTTCCTGCTGGCGCCCGGAGCGTACGGCGGTGTTGTCCACCACTTGCGTTACCTGCTCAACCGACCGGTGCAGGCGCTCGGTGGTACGCAGCACTTCGCCGATCAAGCCGCGCTGGCTGTCGAGGAAGCGATTGAAGCCCCGGGCCAGGTCGCCCAGTTCGTCCTGGCGCGTGTCGTCCAGGCGGTGGCTGAGGTCACCGGCGCCGCTGCCGATCTGCACCAGCGCCGCCGTGACCTGGCGGATCGGCCGTACCAGCCCACGGGCCAGCAGCACCACCAGCAACAGCGAGATCAAGGCCACGCCACCACCGATCAGGCTGGTCAGCCATACGGCCTGGCGCATCTGTGCGTAGATCTCAGCCTCCGGCACTTCGGCCACCAGGGTCCAGTTAAGGTCACGCAGGGGCAGGCCCAACGCCAGGTAAGTTTCACCGTCGCGGTTGAAACGGCTGCTGCGCAGCCCTTGGCCGCCGGTCATCACCGCCTTGGCCGCGTCGGCGTCGAGCTGCTCGGCGAGCTGGCGCTTGCCACTGAACTGCTGGTCGGGGTGCACCTGGATCAGGCCGTCGTTGCGCACCAGGAACACCTTGCCGTGCTCGCCGAAGCTGAAGTCGTGGATCAGTTGCGACAACTCGGTCATGCGCAGGCCCATGCCCGCCACACCGACCAGTTGGCCGGCTTTCTCCACGCGGTAGTCGATGAACAGCGCCAGTTCGCCAGTGGAACCGTCGATATCGATGTTGAGCATGCGCTCGGCGCCGCTGTCGATGTAGCCGTAGAACCATTTGTCCTTGGGGTTGGCACGGCTCAGGGTGCGGTCCAGGCCCTTCTCGTTGTAGTAGTTGCCGCTCACGGGCGAGGCAAACAAGGTGGTGAAGGCCTGGTTGCGCTGTTTGGCGGCGTCGAGGTATTCGATGAAGCGCGGCAGCTCGGCGGGGTTCTCGCCGGCGGCCAGCCAGTCGCGCAGCAGGGTGTTGCCGGCGATGTCCGCCGCTGCCACCAGGGGCCGGCCGAGCATGCGTTCGATGTCGTTGCGGATCGCCTCGATGCTGGCCGGCAGCGCCGTGTCGACCAGGTACCGCTCGGTGAGGCGGTTGACCGCCACGGTGTAGATCGCCACCACCACCAGGATGCTCGCCAGCAGGGCCGCGCCCATGCTTGCGATCAATTGCCACTGGATACTCCGCCGCCAGATGCCCATGTGTGTGCTCCCCGCTCATTATTGTTTTGCGAGAAGTGTATACACTTAAGTATTCGATCTAGCCATAGATCCAGAACAATACGCATGCCCCTGTAGGAGCGGCCTTGTGCCGCGAAAGGGCTGCACAGCAGCCCCGGCAATCTCGCGTGATGCCAAGATCCTGGGGCCGCTTCGCAGCCCTTTCGCGGCACAAGGCCGCTCCTACAAGGGTTTGGGCTGTGCTTACTGGTCGCCGATGGTCCGGCTGATGGCATCGACGGTGGCGTCGATCTGCGCCTGGGTACGTTCCAGGGTCTGGGCGTGTTCGCGCTGCAACTCGATCTGTTTCGAGCACAGGTTCAGGGCCGCCAGCACCAGCAACTTGTCACCGATCAGGGTCGGGTAGCTGCGCTTGGTCTCGGCCAGGGCGACGTTGAGCATGCGCACGGCCTGGGCCAGGGTCTCTTCCTGGCCTTCCGGCGCCTTGAGCGAATAGTCGTTGCCGAGGATCGATACGACATTGACCGGCTGCGCGTGCAGCCTCATGCGTTCACGACACCCGCGCTGGCGCGGTCGACCAGGGCCTGGATGCGGGCGGCGGTGGCGCCGTGCTTCTCTTCCTGTTCCATCAGCGACAACTGCAGGCTGTCGTTCTCTTCCTTGGCCTGGGCCAGTTCCTGGGCGAGGTTGGCGTTCTGTTCGGCCAGTTGTGCGTTCTTGTGCATCAGGTCGGTGACCAGCTGCTCGAGTTGATTCAGGGAAGTTTCCAACATGCGTCTATCTCGGGTTGTTGCAAAGGGCGCACACGATAAGGAAAAACCTGCGCCCTCGCCATTAAATATCGGATTCAAAAGGTTTTTACCTGCTCAGGTTGACCGGTGTCGGCCGCCCTTGTTCCGGCCTGGGTCAACCGCCTGTCAGGAATTTCGTTAGCTACCTCACAAATCCAACGTGCCACTATCAAGACTGGCCAGTCACGACCGATACGCCGGCAGGTCTTATTTCGTCGCACGGACTGCGGCCCCCCTTCTGCCTTGGATACTGCCTCCATGTCCCTACGCAACATGAATATCGCCCCGCGCGCCCTGCTCGGGTTCTCGGTGATCGGCCTGCTGATGCTCAGCCTGGGTGTCTTCTCGCTGATCCAGATGGGCAACATCCGCCACGCGGGCGTGACCATCGAAGAAATCAGCGTGCCCAGCATCAAGACCCTCGACGAGCTGACTGCGCTCAACCTGCGCCTGCGCACCCTCTCCTACCGCCTGCTGCTCAACCGCGAACCGGCCACCCAGCAGGACACCCTGCGCCTGCTCGACGAGCGCAACGCGCAGATCGACAAGGCCCGCCATGCCTACGAGCCGCTGATCAGCGCCGACGACGAAAAAGCCGCGTTCGACCAGTACGGCCAGTTGCTCAACCAGTACCGCCAGCTCGAAGCGCGCATGCGCAGCCTGAGCCAGGCCGGCGACCTGGAAGGCTTGCGCGCCCTGCTCAACCGCGACCTGCTGGAGAACTCCGAGCAGATCAACAAAGTCATGGACACCCTGGTGCGCATCAACACCGACCAGACCCGCGACACCAACCTGCAGGCCGCCGACCAGTACAACGGCGCCTTCGCCCTGGTGATCGGCCTGCTGATCGCCGCCACCGTGCTGACCCTGCTGTTCGCCTTCCTGCTCACCCGCAGCATCGTCAAACCCATCGACGAAGCGCTCAAGGCCGCCGAGCAAATCGCCGAAGGCGACCTCACCCACAACATCCGCCCCGAAGGCACCGACGAGGCCGCGCGCCTGCTGCAGGCCATGGCCAAGATGCAGGACAAGCTGCGTGACACCCTGCAGCTGATCGCCGGCTCCGCCACCCAGCTGGCCTCGGCCGCCGAAGAGCTGAACAGCGTCACCGACGAAAGCGCCCGTGGCCTGCAGCAGCAGAACAACGAAATCGAACAGGCGGCCACCGCCGTCACCGAAATGACCAGCGCGGTCGAGGAAGTGGCGCGCAACGCGGTAAGCACCTCGCAAGCCTCCGGCGAGGCCAGCCGCTCGGCCGGCGATGGCCGCGACCTGGTGCTGGAGACCGTGGGCGCCATCGAGCGCATGAGCGGCGACGTGCAGGCCACCGCCAAGCTGATCACCCACCTGGCGGAACAGTCACGCGATATCGGCAAGGTGCTGGACGTGATCCGTGGCCTGGCCGACCAGACCAACCTGCTGGCGCTCAACGCGGCCATCGAGGCCGCCCGCGCCGGTGAAGCGGGCCGAGGTTTTGCCGTGGTCGCCGATGAAGTGCGTGCCCTGGCCCACCGCACCCAGCAGTCCACCAGCGAGATCGAGCGGATGATCGGCAGCATCCAGGGCGGCACCGAGCAGGCGGTGGATTCGATGCGCACCAGCACCGAGCGCGCCGAGTCGACCCTGAACATCGCCAAGGGCGCGGGCCTGGCGCTGGACACCATCGCCAGTGCGGTGGCACAGATCAACGAGCGCAACCTGGTGATCGCCAGCGCCGCCGAAGAGCAGGCCCAGGTGGCCCGCGAGGTGGACCGCAACCTGGTGAACATCAACGACCTGTCGGTGCAGAGCGCCACCGGCGCGCATCAGACCAGCGCGGCGAGTGCCGAGTTGTCGCGGTTGGCGGTGGACCTCAGCGGGCTGGTGGCACGCTTCCGTACCTGACCGTCAAAAAGCGGGGCCGCTTTGCGGCCCTATCGCGGCACAAGGCCGCTCCTACAGGGAAGCGCGTACCCCTGTAGGAGCGGCCTTGTGCCGCGAAAGGGCTGCGCAGCAGCCCCCTGCAATTGCCGATCAGTACTCGATCCGCACATCCCCCTTCGGCACACTGCAGCACGACAGGATGTAGCCCTCGGCTTCATCCTCTTCGGTAATCCCGCCGTTGTGCTCCATCTCCACCTCGCCACCGAGCTTGAGCACCTTGCAGGTGCCGCAGATGCCCATGCCGCAGGCCTTGGGGATCATCAGCCCGACCTTGGCCGCCGCCGCATGCACGGTCTCGCCCGGGGCCACGCGGATGCTCTTGTCGCTGCCGACGAACTCCACCAGGTTAAGGTCGGCCGCATCCACTTGCGGCGCATCGGCCGCCGCTTCCGCGTGCTCCACCGCATCGGCCTTGGCCTCGGGCGGCGTCGCGCCGAACGACTCCTCGTGGTAGTTCTTCATGTCGAAGCCGACCGCTTCGAGCATGCGCTTGACCGCGCTCATGTAGGGCGTCGGGCCGCAGCAGAAGATGGTGCGCTCCAGGTAGTCCGGGGCGATCAGCTCCATCAGGCGCTGGTTCAAATAGCCGCGATAGCCCGCCCATGGCTCGCCCAGCCCGTGCTTCTCGCAAATGATGTGCAGGCTGAAGTTGGGGATGCGCGAGGCCATCTGCTCCAGCTCGCGGTGGTAGATGATGTCCTTCGGTGAGCGGGCGCTGTGCACGAACACCATGTCGACATTGGCGTTGGTGTCGTAGAACCAGCGGGCCATGGACATCACCGGGGTGATGCCGACGCCACCGGACAGGTACAGGGTCTTGCCCGCCGGGAAGTCGATGGCGTTGAACAACCCCACCGGCCCGTGCACCGGCAGCTCGGCGCCTTCGTGCATGGTGTCGTGGAGGAAGTTCGAGACCAGCCCGCCCGGCACCCGCTTGACGGTGATCGAGAAGCTGTAGGGCACCGACGGCGAGCTGGAGATGGTGTACGAACGCATCACAGGCCGGCCTTCGATCTCCAGCTCCAGGGTGACGAACTGCCCGGGCTTGAAGAAGAACATGATCGGCTGGTCGGCCATGAAGCAGAACGTGCGCACATCCCAGGTTTCCTGGATGACCTTGACGCAGCGCACGATGTGGCGGCCATTGGCCCAGGTCTGGGTGGTGACCGGGTTGAGGAAGGTATCGGACATGTTCATCTCCAGCAGCCGACTGTCGGCCTTTCTTATGGCTCCGATAATGCGCAACGCGCAGGCGTCGTACATTCCCATCCGCGACATCGGCGTGCTTATCGCGACCAGCCCCACGCTACAAGGGTTGGCGCGTCGGAATTCGATGCGGCCATGTCGCCCATGGATATGGATCCCGACGCCTTCGAACGCACACTCCTCGGCAAAACAACACGCTGTTTATCCAAAGCAGCAGCCCTGCGGCAAACAACAACGATTAGCCACTTTTGTCGGCCGCACGCGGCCCCGAGGACCACACGATGGACGTCACCGCAACCCTGAGCCTGGGCGATCCACTGGAACCCGCACGCAAGGCCACCGCCGAGATGCTGCAGACCCGCGAGCGCACCTACTCGCTGCCGCAACCGTTCTACAGCGACGAGCGCCTGTTCCAGATCGACATGCAGGAGATCTTCCACAAGGAATGGCTGATCGCCGGCATGGTTTGCGAGATCCCGACCAAGGGCAACTACATCACCCTGCAGATCGGCAAGAACCCGATCATCGTGATCCGCGGTGCCGAAGGTAAGGTGCATGCCTTCCACAACGTCTGCCGCCACCGCGGTTCGCGCCTGTGCGTCAGCGACAAGGGCAAGGTGGCCAAGCTGGTCTGCCACTACCACCAGTGGACCTACGAGCTCGATGGCCGCCTGCTGTTCGCCGGCACCGAGATGGGCGCCGACTTCGACATGAACCAGTACGGCTTGAAGCCGGTGAACGTGAAGGTGGCCGGTGGCTACATCTTCATCAGCCTGGCCGAGAACCCGCCGGCCATCGACGAGTTCCTGGCGACCCTCGACCACTACATGGAACCCTACGACATGGAGAACACCAAGGTGGCGGTGCAAACCACCTTGATGGAAAAGGCCAACTGGAAGCTGGTGCTGGAGAACAACCGCGAGTGCTACCACTGCAGCGGTTCGCACCCGGAGCTGTTGAAGACGCTGCTGGAGTGGGACGACACCAACGACCCGCGCGCCAGCCAGGAATTCAAGGACCACGTGGCCGCCTCGGCCGCCGCCTGGGAAGCCGAGAAAATCCCTTACCTGCACAAGAGCCACGGCCTGCGTAACCGCATCGTGCGCATGCCGCTGCTCAAGGGCACCGTGTCGATGACCATGGACGGCAAGGTGGCGTGCAAGAAACTGATGGGCCGCATCCAGAACCCCGACCTCGGCTCGATGCGCATCCTGCACCTGCCGCATTCGTGGAACCACTGCATGGGCGACCACATGATCGTGTTCACCGTGTGGCCGATCAGTGCCCAGGAAACCATGGTCACCACCAAGTGGCTGGTGCACAAGGACGCGGTGGAGGGAGTGGATTACAACCCTGAAGAGATGCGCAAGGTGTGGGATGCCACCAACGACCAGGACCGTCGCCTGGCCGAAGAGAACCAGCGTGGGATCAACTCTACCGCGTATCAGCCGGGGCCTTATTCGAAGACCTACGAGTTTGGCGTGGTGAACTTTATCGACTGGTACAGCCAGCGCATGCTGGAGAACCTGGGGGCGGAGCCGGCGCCTTATTTGAAGGAAGTGAAGGCACAGTGATACTCGACAGCCAGGCCTGTGGATAAACCACAGGCCTGGCTCTCATTTTCATGTCTGACGGGTACTCGTTACCATCGCTGTGGCTGGCCTCATCTCGATGCTTATCGAGATGGATGCCCTAGTCACGGTCGTTTCCTCGTCGAGTGCCGGGTTAAAGTTCCCCATATTTGGCACTTTCTTCGGGCTGTTCGGCGGCGTCTGCTTGGACTTCTTGGCTGGCTTTTCCACCCGGCCCCTGAAAATCACTCTCAGGTTCTTACTGGCATTGGCCTTGACGCTCTGCCAGAGCATCTTCCTATTGCTCCAAAGTGTATTGAGCACGCGCGCACCCGCGCCCGTCATCAGCATCGTGGTGCCTGCTGCTGAGACTATGGGGGCTGAAGCAACTCCAGCAAACCCAAGCCCTGTACCTGCCAGGGTAGTGACAGACCCCGCCAGCGCCAACCTCGTAGCGCCCAATGCGATGGGCCCGTTGGGCGCCGGACCAATTATGAGCGCCACTGGCGAGATCGTATGCAACGTCGCTGTAAAAATGCGTTGAGCTGTTGGCAACCATACTGGGATGGCCCCACTGGGGTCGTAACGATTCACTGGGTCGGCTTCACAATACATATAGGCATTGAGGCCACCGTCGTCGAAAGGGCTCAATGCATCTGGCGATTGAAAACGCATGATCACCGGGTCGTACTGCCGGTACCCGCTCCCCAAGTGGTAGCAGCCTGTCAGGCCATCTCTCGGCGCGCCACAGAACGCACTAAGCGGCCCACTCTGGATCGCCCCCCAGCCGTAGGCTGTATAAGCCCTGTCGAAGCTGCCCGTCGCGTTGACGACAGAACGCTGCCGGTCGGTTGCCAATAAATGCACAAAGCTCATGGCGGATTCTCTTAAAGAAATGCCATAACACTAGTCACGATGAGATGAAGTCGAAACTGGCAAAAATGATAGGTGGGGATTTCTATCCACAGGTTTACACACAAGCATGTGGAAAAAGGCTATGCGACGTCACCCTCTCTTTTCGAGTAATAATTGATCGTTTTTCGATCAATCCAATGGAGGCGCTGTAAATAAAGGCCTGTAGACCTCTACGAACACATTGTCCACAGAGACGCCAACAAAGAATGTGGGAAACACTCGCCCGGCTGAAAGCAGGCTGTGGAAAAGTTCTTCAAGCTCAATAAATCAGTGGGTTGCGGTACTTCAACGGCGATTTGATCAAAATATGTACAATTCTGTGGAGGCCTTATGTATCGTGGGTTCCAGCGAAGGGCAAACATATTATCCACAGACAGGCCAACAGTGATTGTGGGCAAAAGTACTAGAGCGGAAGGGTTGTAGAGCGCTACGGCGTTGATCATAAAATGAACAATCCTTTGAAGCCCTTGGTTTCAAAGGGCTTCAGCGATGCACAAACACTTTATCCACAGCCTGGCGAACAAAATCCGTGCACAAACCCTGTGGGAGCGGCTTCAGCCGCGAAGCAGGCGACGCGGTGGATGGCACCGGCTCTGCCGGTGTTCGCGGCTAAAGCCGCTCCCACAGGTGCCTGCTAAATCAACACGTCATGTGTAGGGGCAGCGACTCAGCGCAACACCCCCTCCTCCACCAGCAGCTTGAGGATCGCCTCGGCGCCCTCTTGTGGAGAAACGTCCTTGAGCACCTTGCCCCCGCCGCCACTGGCCTTGGCCGTGGCGGCCTTCATACGATCCGCACCGCTCTTGGCCTTGATCACCTTGAGCCGCTTGGGCCGTGGCCGCGCGGGCTGCAGGGCGTCATCACCCAGCACTGGGTCGTCCACCACCGCCACCTCATGCTCAGCCAGCACACCCCGCCGGGCCGGGCCGAACGCGCTCTGGCGCGGCTTGGGCGCAGCGTTATCCACAGTCGCAAGCAACGGCAGCCGCACCTTCAGCCGGCGCCGCTGGCCCCGTGGCAGGGCTTGCAGCACCTGGGCGGTACCGTTTTCGATCGACTCCACCTCGGCCAGCCCCACCACCAGCGGCCAACCGAGCTTCTCGGCCAACAGGAATGGCAGCATGCCCGAACCTTCACCGGTCTCGGCCTGGCTGCCGGTGAGCACCAGCTGGGCGCCAGCGTCACGCAGGTAATCCCCCAGCACGCCCAGCACATCGGCGCCAGCGGGCTGCTCCAATACATCCAGGTGCTCCAGGCCCATGCCCAGGTAAGCACGCAAGGCCTCTTCGCGGGGGTCGCCGGCATGCACCACCTGCAAGTTATCCCCAGCCAGCTGCAAGCCCAGCTCCACCGCGCGTGCATCCTGCTCGGCGCGGCGAGCGCGACCGGAGCTGGGGTGGGCACCGATGGAAACCAGGCTGATCACTTTCGTACTCATGCTCGTGCCCTTATGCCGCGTCGCGCTGGCCGCCGCTGCGGTAGTTGTCCACAGCCTCGATCAGTGCCTTGAGAATCGCCGAGCTGTCGCCAATCACCGACAGGTCGGCCCGTTTGATCATGTCGCAGCCCGGGTCCATGTTGATCGCCACCACCTTGTCGCAGGCGCCGATGCCCTGCAGGTGCTGGATCGCGCCAGAGATACCCACAGCCACATACACCCGCGCGGTGACCCAGGTGCCGGTGGCGCCCACCTGGCGGTTGCGCGGCATGAAGCCGTCGTCCACCGCCACGCGCGAGGCGCCTTCGGTGGCGCCGAGGGCCTTGGTGGCCTGGTGGTACAGGTCCCAGTCCTTGACGCCGTTGCCGCCAGAGACGATGAACTCGGCCTCGGCCATGGCAATGGCAGCCGGGTCCACGGCCACCGAGCCGAGGTCCTCGATGCGCGACAGGCTGCGCGCCACACCTGTGGACAACTCCACCGGCAATGCTTCGTGGCGGGTTTCGCTCACCGGCTCGGCGCACTCGGCGGCGGCCAGGATCAAGCGTGGCACGTCGCGCTGGATGTCCTGCTGGCCGGCGCCAGCACGGCCGATGCACTGGCCATCCTTGACCTGCCACACCCGCGTCGCCGGGCGTTCGCCCAGGGCCGCGCCGAAGCGCCGGCCCAGTTCACCACCACCGGTGCGGCTATCGGGCAGCAGCCAGTGGCGCGGCGCGAACTGGTTATCCACAGCCCGCAGGCCCTGGACCAATTGCTCCGGTGCATAACCTTCGAAGGCCTCGCCCTCGATGACCAGCAGGCGGTCGACGCCCGCTGTGGAAAAGTTGCTTTCCTTGTGTTCACCGAACACCACGGCCAGCACCGCGCCGTCGCTGCCGGCCAGGCTGTGGGCCAGGCCAAGCAGGTCGCGGTCGTGGCTGCCGAGGCGGCCGCCGACCATGTCCGGCACCACGGCGATGTAGAACGCAGGCTCGGCCACCTGGTGCAGCGGCAGCTGGACTTCGGCGGCGGCCGTGCGCCGACCGCCCACACCGGTGCCCTGCTGGGCGCCGCTGCGGTCGATGCGCTTGAGGCCGCTGGGGCCGATGAAGCCGGCAGCGATCGCATGGGGGTTCTTGCGCATCAGGCCGTTGGGGCCCATCCAGCGGGTTTGTTGCGTCTGCATCGCTGCATGCAGCGGGTGCAGGCGGTTACGGGCGATCCACTCGGCGCGTGGGTCGCGGCGGATGATGTCGCTCATCAGTGCACCTCCGCAGGTTCACGTTTGGCCGCAGGCGACTTTGCGCTGGCGGGGGCCTCATCTTCGATCAGTACATCGGCGACCAACTCGGCGAGGTCCTTGATCTGTGGGCGCGGTTCGACCACGCCCTCGAGCATCGCCGTGCACTGTGGGCAACCCACCGCCACCAGCTCCGCCTCGGTCTCGCGGATATCGTCCATGCGCATGTCGGGGATACGCTGCTTGCCCGGGATGTCGGTGATCGGCGCACCGCCACCACCGCCGCAGCAACGGGAACGGAAGCCCGAGCGCTGCATCTCGCGTACTTCGATACCCAAGGCCTTGAGCACGTCGCGCGGGGCCTCGTACTCGCCGTTGTAACGGCCCAGGTAGCACGGGTCGTGGTAGGTGACGCTGCCGCCTTTGTGCTGGCCGAGGTTGAGCTTGCCGGCAGCGATCAGTTCGGCGATGTAGGTGCTGTGGTGCTGTACCTGGTAGTCGCCGCCGAGGGCGCCGTATTCGTTCTTCAGCACATGGAAGCTGTGCGGGTCGCACGTGACGATGCGCTGGAACTGGTACTTGGCCAGGGTCTGGATATTGCGCTTGGCCAGTTGCTGGAAGGTCGCTTCATCACCCAGGCGACGGGCCACGTCACCGCTGTCGCGCTCTTCCAGGCCAAGCACGGCAAAGTCCACGCCAGAGGCCTTGAGCACTTTGACAAAGGCACGCAGGGTGCGCTGGTTGCGCATGTCGAAAGCCCCATCGCCAACCCAGAACAGCACCTCGGTGCGCTTCACCTCACTGAGCAGCTGCAGGTTGAGATCGGCGGCCCAGTTCATCCGCCCGCCGGGGGCGAAGCCACCGGGGTTGTCGGTGGCGATCAGGTTGTCCAGCACCTCGGCGCCCTTGTTCGGGGTGGCGCCCTTCTCCAGGGTGAGGTGGCGGCGCATGTCGACGATGGCATCGACGTGCTCGATCATCATCGGGCACTCCTCCACGCAGGCGCGGCAGGTGGTGCACGACCACAGGGTTTCGGCATCGACCAGGCCGTTGACGATCGGCTGGTGCGGATGGCCGCCGTGCTCGCCGATCGGCTTGCCCGGATAGGGGCTGCCGGCGAACGTGGCGTCGGTGCCACCGGCCAGGCCGATGACCATGTCCTGGATGAGCTTTTTCGGGTTCAAAGGCTGGCCGGCGGCAAACGCCGGGCACATGGCTTCGCACTTGCCGCACTGCACGCAGGCGTCGAAGCCGAGCAGCTGGTTCCAGGTGAAATCGACCGGTTTCTCCACGCCCAGTGGCGCGTTCGGGTCTTCCAGGTCCAGCGGCTTGAGGCCGGTGGAACGGCCGCCGCCAAAGCGCTCGGCACGGCGGTGCCAGGCCAGGTGCAGGGCACCGGCGAAGGCGTGCTTCATCGGCCCGCCCCAGGTCATGCCGAAGAACAGCTCGGACACGCCCCACAGCACGCCAACACCCAGCAGCGCCACCAGCACCCAGCCACCGGTGCCTTCGGGCAGGATGCCGGCCACCGGCAGCGTGGCGATGAAGAAGCTTGCCGCGAACATCAGCAGGCTCTTGGGCAGGCGCATCCACGGGCCCTTGGACAGGCGCGCAGGTGGGTCGAGGCGGCGCTTGAAGACGAACAGGGCACCGCTGAACATGATCACCGTGGCGACCAGCAGGGCGTAGCCAAGGATCTTGCTGTGCAGGCCGAAGCCGTGCACCAGGATCGCCAGCACGGCCGAGAGCACGAAGCCGCCGGCGGTGGCCACGTGGGTCTTGGACATGTACTTGTCGCGCTCGACCACGTGGTGCAAGTCCACCAGGTAACGCCGTGGCATGGCCAGCAGGCCGCCGAGCAAATCGACCTTGCTCGGCCGCCCACGCCGCCACATGCGCACCCGGCGCAGGGCGCCGAGCACCGCCAGGGCGAGCGCTGCGAACAGCAGGATGGGTAGAAGGGTGTTCAACATGGGAGGCTCCCACAGGGGCCAATGTGTGCCGATAGCGCGATCAGAAATCCTTGCACAGGCGCAAGGCGTCGTAGATCGCCGCATGCACGTTGCGCTGGGCCACGCAGTCGCCGATGCGATACAGCAGGTAGCCCTCGCCCGGCTGGCTGAGGATCGGCTGCGGCTTGATGGCGAACAGCGCTTCCACGTCGATCTGGCCCTTGTTGCGCGAACCGTCTTTCAGCGCGTAGTACAGCTGCTCGTCGGGGCGCACGCCGTTCTCCACCACCACCTGGTCCACCACCCGCTCTTCCTTGGCGCCGGTGTACTCGTTCTCGAGCACCGCCACCAGCTTGTCGCCTTCGCGGTAGACCTTCTCCAGCATCATGTCGCCGGTCATGATCACTTCTTTGGGGTACATGCTGCGGTAGTAGGTGGGGAAGCTGGTGCCGCCCATGGCCACGCCCGGCTTGATGTCGTCGGTGACGATCTCGACCTGGCTGCCCTTGTCGGCAATGAAGTCCGCCGTCGACATGCCGGTGAACTCGCAGATGGTGTCGTACACCAGCACGTTCTTGCCCGGCGCGACCTTGCCGTCGAGCACGTCCCAGCTGCTCACCACCAGCCCCTCGGCGGCGCCCCAGTGCTCGTTCTGCTCGACGAACGGATGGCCGCCCACCGCCAGCACGATGATGTCCGGGCGCAGGTCCTGGATGGTCGCCACATCCGCGGCGGTGCCCAGGCGCAGGTCGATCTTCAGGCGGGCGAACTCCAGCTGGTACCAGCGGGTGATGCCGGCGATCTGGTCGCGTTGCGGGGCCTTGGCGGCGATGGTGATCTGCCCGCCGATCTGCTCTTTCTTCTCGAACACGGTCACGTCGTGGCCACGCTCGGCGGCCACGCGGGCGGCCTCCATGCCGGCGGGGCCTGCGCCAACGATCACCACCTTGCGCCTGGCGCCGGTGGTTTTCTCGATGATGTGCGGCACGCCCATGTATTCACGGGAGGTGGCGGCGTTCTGGATGCACAGCACGTCCAGGCCCTGGTACTGGCGGTCGATGCAGTAGTTGGCGCCGACGCACTGCTTGATCTGGTCCACCTGGCCCATCTTGATCTTGGCGATCAGGTGCGGGTCGGCGATATGGGCGCGGGTCATGCCGACCATGTCCACATAGCCGCCTTCGAGGATGCGCGTGGCCTGGTTCGGGTCCTTGATGTTCTGCGCGTGCAGCACCGGGACCTTGACCACTTCCTTGATGCCGGCGGCCAGGTGCAGGAACGGCTCCGGCGGGTAGCTCATGTTGGGGATGACGTTGGCCAGGGTGTTGTGGGTGTCGCAGCCCGAGCCGACCACGCCGATGAAATCGAGCATGCCGGTGGCGTCGTAGTAGGCGGCGATCTGCTTCATGTCCTCGTGGCTCAGGCCATCGGGGTGGAACTCGTCGCCGCAGATACGCATGCCCACGCAGAAGTCGTCACCGACTTCCTTGCGCACGGCCTTGAGCACTTCCAGGCCGAACTTCATGCGGCCTTCGAAGATGCCGCCCCACTCGTCGGTACGCTTGTTGACCCGTGGGCTCCAGAACTGGTCGATCATGTGCTGGTGCACCGCCGACAGCTCGACGCCGTCCAGGCCGCCTTCCTTGGCCCGGCGCGCAGCCTGTGCGTAGTTGCCGATCACGCGCCAGATCTCTTCCACTTCGATGGTCTTGCAGGTGGCGCGGTGCACCGGTTCACGGATGCCCGACGGCGACATCAGGGTCGGCCAGTTGAAACCGTCCCAGCGCGAGCGGCGGCCCATGTGGGTAATCTGGATCATGATCTTGGCGCCATGCTTGTGCATGGCGTCAGCCAGGTTCTGGAAGTGCGGGATGATGCGGTCGGTGGACAGGTTGACCGACGACCACCACTCCTGCGGGCTGTCGATGGCCACCACGGACGAGCCGCCGCAGATCGCCAGGCCGATGCCGCCCTTGGCCTTCTCTTCGTAGTACTTCACATAGCGGTCGGTGGTCATCCCGCCGTCGGTGGCATACACCTCGGCGTGCGCGGTGCTGAGCACACGGTTGCGGATGGTCAGTTTGCCGATCTGGATCGGCTGGAACATTGCTTCGAAGGCCATGACGCTATCTCCGGCTTACAACGGCTTTGTAACGAACAGGCCATCTTCGTGGCCTTCTTCCGACCCGCCGTAGACCTGTTCGGCCACGGTGCGGATCTTGCTGCCGCGGGCAGCGAGAATCTGGTCCATGGCACCGGCGAACCAGCCGGTGAACATGTAGTCGACCTTGCGGCCGCACTTGCCGTACACATAGACGAACGCCGAGTGCTCGAGCTTGACGCTGCAGGTGCCTTTATCCAGGTCGATGTCCTGGATCTTGAACAGGCCCCAGCCACGCTGGCTCAGGCGTTTCATGTAGTGCTCGAACACCGCCACGCCTTCCAGGCCATGGCACTCGGCTTCTTTTTCGCACCAGTGCCAGGCGGACTTGTAGCCGGCCTTGTAGAGGATCTCGGCGTAGGCGTCGGCGCCCAGCACTTCCTCGATGCCCATGTGGTTGTTGACGAAGAAATGCCGAGGCACGTAGAGCATCGGCAGGGCGTCGCTGGTCCAGACACCGGTCTCGCTGTCGACTTCGATTGGCAATTGCGGGGCGATCTTGGCCATGGAAACTCAACTCCATAAAATTTTCTGTTGGGAGGCCCCGGCGTTGCTGGCCGGGGTTTTCAGGCTTGGAGTGCGGCTTACTCGCCCCACACATCCTTGAGGACGTTGACCCAGTTCTCGCCCATGATCTTGCGTACCACGCGCTCGGAATGGCCGCGCTTGAGCAGGGTCTCGGTGAGGTTGGGGAACTCGCCGACGGTACGAATACCGAGCGGGTTGATGATCTTGCCGAAGTTGGTCAGGCGGCGGGCGTAGCCCTTGTCGTGGGTCAGGTATTCGAAGAAGTCCTGGCCGTGGCCCTGGGTGAAGTCGGTGCCGATACCGATGGCGTCTTCACCGACGATGTTCATGGTGTACTCGATGGCCTCGGCGTAGTCGTCGATGGTCGAGTCGATGCCCTTGGCCAAAAACGGCGCGAACATGGTCACGCCGACGAAACCGCCGTGGTCGGCGATGAACTTCAGCTCTTCGTCCGATTTGTTGCGCGGGTGTTCCTTGAGGCCCGATGGCAGGCAGTGGGAATAGCACACCGGCTTTTTCGATTCGAGGATGACTTCTTCGGAGGTCTTGGAGCCCACGTGCGAGAGGTCGCACATGATGCCGACGCGGTTCATCTCGGCGACGATCTCGCGCCCGAAGCCCGACAGGCCGCCGTCACGCTCGTAGCAGCCGGTACCGACCAGGTTCTGGGTGTTGTAGCACATCTGCACAATGCCCACGCCCAGCTGCTTGAACACGTCTACGTAAGCGATCTGGTCTTCGAACGCATGGGCGTTCTGGAAGCCGAAGAGGATGCCGGTCTTGCCCAGTTCCTTGGCCTTGCGGATATCGGCGGTGGTGCGCACCGGCATCACCAGGTCGCTGTTGTCGCGGATCAGCTTCTGGCTGGCGGCGATGTTGTCGACGGTGGCCTTGAAGCCCTCCCACACCGACACGGTGCAGTTGGCCGCGGTCAGCCCGCCCTTGCGCATGTCTTCGAACAGCTCGCGGTTCCACTTGGCAATGATCAAACCGTCGATGACGATGCTGTCGGCGTGAAGTTCGGCTGGGCTCATCAGGCTGTCCCCTTTTATTGAGTTTGCTGGCGCCAAACCTTGTGCCGGCGCTTTGGGGCCAGCATATGCCTGCCGCCCGAGGCGCCCCGATGCAAAAACGACAGGGGGTTTGCCGAAAGCGTCAAAGCCCGACAGGGCACGCTCTGGCCTGCGCCTTGCAGATGAGAGCCAGTCTCGACAACGGCCCTTGTAAGCCTTTGATGAACATTTCGTCAGGGAGCTATCGCCGCGCCCGAGGCTGAGCGAGAATCCCTGCGATTCGTCAGCCTGTTCAGGAGAAAACGGATGAAATCAATGGCATGGCTGGTCCTGCTGGCCGTCGCATGCGGCGCCCAGGCCGCCGAGGAAGAAAGCACGCCCTGCGACAACGTCGAGACCGACCAGCAGGGCTATGCCTGCGCGGCCTACAACAAACAGACCGCCGAGCGCGAACTGAAGGCGGCCTATGACGAGCTGATCCAGCGCATCCGCGACCAGTACGCCGATGAAACCGACAAGGCCACGGCGCTGAGCGCGAAGATGGAGGCTGCGGAAAAACTCTGGGCCCAACTGCGCGATGCCGACTGCAAGGTCGAGACCTATGCCGAGAAGCCCGGCAGCAAGGCCTTCGAGGCGGCGTGGAATACCTGCGTGGCGCAGCGTAGCGACGAGCGCTCGGAGTATCTGCAGACCATCGGGCAGCAGTGATTGCCCGTATTGGCCTCATCGCCGGCAAGCCGGCTCCCACATGGACTGCACGGCAATTGTAGGAGCGGCCTTGTGTCGCGAAAGGGCTGCAAAGCAGGCCCAGCAATTTTGTATCGATCCGGAAATCCTGGGGCTGCTGCGCAGCCCGTTCGCGACACAAGGCCGCTCCTACAGAATCCATGCAACCCATGTGGGAGCCGGCTTGCCGGCGATGAGGCCGGTACAGGCAACACGCATGCTCACATCATGACACTGCCGCCACCCGCCGGTCCTCCCGCGGGCACCGCTCAAACCGGGCCCGGTAGCAACGGGTGAAATACGACGCCGACTCGAATCCGCAGGCCACCGCCACCTCCAGCACACTCATGTCGGTCTGGCGTAACAGCTGCCGGGCCTTGTCCAGGCGCAAACGCAGGTAGAAACCACTGGGCGTGTCGTCCAGGTGCAGGCGGAACAGCCGCTCCAGCTGGCGCCGGGTGACCTGTATCGCCTCGGCCAGCACCTGGGTGTTGAGCGGCAACTCGGTGTTGCGCTCCATTTCGCCGATCACCTTCACCAGCTTCTTGTTGCGCAGCCCATAACGGCTGGCGATCTGCATGCGCTGGTGGTCCTGTCGCGGGCGGATGCGGCCGAGCACGAACTGCTCGGACACCTGCACCGCCAGCTCGCTGCCATGGGCCTGGGCGATCAGGTCGAGCATCAGGTCGATGGACGCGGTGCCGCCGGCGCAGGTGATGCGCCGGCGGTCCAGTTCGAACAGCTCCTGGGTCGCCTGCAGGCGCGGGTAGCGCTCCTTGAACGCCTCCAGCGCCTCCCAGTGCAGGGTGGCGCGATAGCCATCGAGCAAGCCGGCCTCGGCCAGCAGCATGGCCCCCGTGTCGATACCGCCCAGCACCGCGCCTTCATGGTCAAGGCGGCGCAGCGCCTGTTGCAGGGCCGGCCCATAGCAGGCCAGTGGCTCGAAGCCGGCCACCACCAACAGCAGGCGTACCTGTTCACCCTCGCCCAGTGCGCCATCGGCATTCACCGACATGCCGTTGCTGGCCTGCACCGCGCCGCCATCGAGGCTGAGCACGCGCCACTGGTACAGCGCGCCGCGGAAGCGATTGGCCACCCGCAGCGGCTCGATGGCGCTGATGAAGCCCATGGCCGAGAAGCCCGGCAACAGGAGGAAATGCAGTGTTTCCGACATCCCATGCTCCCCACAAAGAAGTGGTCGCCTGCGTGCAAGTGTTGGTCGCCAGGGTGCGATTTCCCACCCCGCCACCAGCGTAGCGTGTTCTCACGGCCCGCAGAGGCCGGACCCCATAACAATATGCACTGCCGATGGAGAGCCACCATGCAACGCTTTATCCGCCGCAGCCTGTTGTCCCTCGCGCTCAGCACCACCGTAGTTACCCCCCTGTTCGCCGCCGAACCCGCCGCCTGCAAGGACGTGCGCCTGGGCGTGGTCAACTGGACCGACGTGATCGCCACCAGCGCCATGGCCCAGGTGCTGCTCGACGGCCTGGGCTACCAGACCAAGCAGACCAGCGCCTCGCAGCAGATCATCTTCGCTGGCATCCGCGACAAGCGCCTGGACATGTTCCTGGGTTACTGGAACCCGATCATGACCCAGACCATCACCCCGTTCGTTACCGCCAGCCAGGTGAAGGTGCTCGACAAGCCGAGCCTTGAGGATGCGCGCGCCACCCTGGCAGTGCCGAAATACCTCGCCGACAAGGGTTTGAAGACGTTCGCCGATATCCACAAGTTCCAGAAAGAGCTGGGCGGCAAGATCTACGGCATCGAGCCAGGCTCGGGCGCCAACACCCAGATCAAGGCGATGATCGCCAAGAACCAGTTCGAGCTGGGCAAGTTCCAGCTGGTCGAGTCCAGCGAGGCCGGCATGCTCGCCGCGGTCGACCGCGCCGTGCGGCGCAACGAGGCGGTGGTGTTCTTCGGCTGGGCGCCGCACCCGATGAACGTGAACATCGACATGGTCTACCTGGGCGACAGCCAGGACGCCCTCGGCCCGGACGAAGGCCGTGCCACGGTGTGGACGGTGACCGCGCCGGACTACGCCGAACGCTGCCCCAACGCCCACCGCCTGCTGACCAACCTGAGTTTCAGCGCCGAGGACGAGAGCCGCATGATGCAGCCGCTGCTCGACCACAAGGACGCGCTGGAATCGGCCCGCCAGTGGCTCAAGGACCACCCCGAGGACAAGGCCCGCTGGCTTGAAGGGGTGACCACCTTCGACGGCAAGCCGGCCGCCGACAACCTCAAGCTCACCGCCAACTGACAGGGCCTCATCGCCGGCAAGCCGGCTCCCACAGGCGTACTGCTCGCCAGGGTTCACCGCGAACCCTGTGGGAGCCGGCTTGCCGGCGATCGGGCCACCACCGACAGCACAAAGGAACACAACCATGAACCATGACGTCATCATCACCTGCGCCCTCACCGGTGCCGGCGACACCGTTGCCAAGAGCCACCTGGTCCCGGTCACTCCCAAGCAAATCGCCGAAGCCGCCGTCGAGGCCGCCAAGGCCGGCGCCACCGTGGTCCACTGCCACGTCCGCGACCCGCAAACCGGCCGTTTCAGCCGCGACGTGGCGCTGTACCGCGAAGTGATGGAGCGTATCCGCGAAGCCGACGTGGACATCATCGTCAACCTCACCGCCGGCATGGGCGGCGACCTGGAGATCGGCCCGGGCGAAACCCCCATGGAGTTCGGCGCCGGCACCGACCTGATCGGCCCGCTGGAGCGCCTGGCCCATGTCGAGGCACTGCTGCCGGAGATCTGCACCCTGGACTGCGGCACCCTCAACTTCGGCGACGGCAACGCCATCTACGTGTCCACCCCGGCGCAGCTGCGCGCCGGCGCCAAGCGCATCACCGAGCTGGGCGTGAAAGCGGAGCTGGAGATCTTCGACACCGGCCACCTGTGGTTCGCCAAGCAGATGATCAAGGAAGGCCTGCTGCACGACCCGCTGTTCCAGCTGTGCCTGGGCATCCCATGGGGCGCGCCGGCCGACACCACCACCATGAAGGCCATGGTCGACAACCTGCCCGCCGACGTGACCTGGGCCGGCTTCGGCATCGGCCGCATGCAGATGCCGATGGCCGCCCAGGCGGTGCTGCTGGGCGGCAACGTGCGCGTTGGGCTGGAGGACAACCTGTACCTGGACCGCGGTGTGCTGGCCAGCAACGGCCAACTGGTGGAGCGGGCCGCCGAGATCATCACCCGCATGGGTGGGCGCGTGCTGAGCCCGGCTGAAGGCCGCGAAAAGATGAACCTCAAGCGCCGTTGAACATTCCCCCCCTGTGGGAGCGGGTTTACCCGCGAAGCAGGCGACTCGGTATCTGGCACCGGCTGCGCCGGTGTTCGCGGGTAAACCCGCTCCCACAGAGTCGTCCTCCAACTCAGAACATTATTGTGAGAGCTCGACATGCCATTCATCACCGACATCAAAATCTTCGCCGCCCTGGGTAGCGGCGTCATTGGCAGCGGCTGGGTTGCCCGTGCCCTGGCCCACGGCCTGGACGTGGTCGCCTGGGACCCGGCGCCCGGCGCCGAAGCCGCGCTGCGCAAACGCATCGCCAATGCCTGGCCAGCCTTGGAGAAACAAGGCCTGGCCCCAGGCGCCGCGCAGGATCGCCTGAAATTCGTAACCACCATCGAAGCATGCGTGCGCGACGCCGATTTCATCCAGGAAAGCGCCCCCGAGCGCCTGGACCTGAAACTCGACCTGCACGCGAAAATCAGCGCTGCGGCCAAGCCCGACGCCATCATCGGCTCCAGCACCTCGGGCCTGTTGCCCAGCGAGTTCTACGAGTCGGCCACCCACCCCGAGCGCTGCGTGGTCGGCCACCCGTTCAACCCGGTGTACCTGCTGCCGCTGGTGGAGATCGTCGGCGGGCGCAACACCAGCCCGCAGGCCATCGAGGCGGCGAAAACCATCTACACCGCACTGGGCATGCGCCCGCTGCATGTGCGCAAGGAAGTCCCCGGGTTCATCGCCGACCGCCTGCTCGAAGCGCTGTGGCGCGAGGCCCTGCACCTGGTCAACGACGGCGTCGCCAGCACCGGCGAAATCGACGATGCGATCCGTTTCGGCGCCGGCCTGCGCTGGTCGTTCATGGGCACCTTCCTCACCTACACCCTGGCCGGGGGCGATGCCGGCATGCGCCATTTCATGGCCCAGTTCGGCCCCGCGCTGCAACTGCCCTGGACTTACCTGCCGGCGCCGGAACTCACCGACAAGCTGATCGACGATGTGGTCGACGGCACTGCGCAGCAACTGGGCGAGCGCAGCATCGCCGCGCTGGAGCGCTACCGTGACGACACGCTGCTGGCGGTGCTGGAGGCGGTGAAGAACAGCAAGGCCCAGCACGGCATGGCCTTCGGCGACTGAGGAGACGACGATGCCCGCACTGACCACCTACCGCACAGCCGTGCTGCCCGACTGGGTCGACTACAACGGCCACCTGCGCGACGCCTACTACCTGCTGATTTTCAGCTATGCCACCGATGCGCTGATGGAGCGCATCGGCCTGGATGCCGACGCCAGGGGCCAGAGCGGGCACTCGCTGTTCACCCTGGAGGCGCATATCAACTATTTGCACGAGGTGAAGCTGGATACCGAAGTGTGGGTACAGACGCAGATCATCGGCTTCGACAGGAAGCGCCTGCACCTGTATCACAGCCTGCATCGGGCGGGGTTCGACGAGGCGCTGGCGGCCAGTGAGCAGATGCTGCTGCATGTGGACCTGGCGGGGCCGAGGTCGGCGCCGTTTGGTGAAACGAGTGTGGAACTGCTTCGCTCGCTGGTGCATGAGCAGCATGATCTGCCAGCCGCCGAGTTGGTCGGCCGGGTGATCGCTTTGCCGGGGTAAGCCCGAGCCCCGGCGTTGTTTTCACCGGCCTCTTCGCGGGCTTGCCCGCGAAGAGGCCCGTTAAGAAAAAAACAACCCCGCAAAGCCGTGAGCCAGCGGGGCCAAGAGCGAGCAACATCCACTGTGCGAGAAGTGAGGGTGACCAAACCCTCGGTGCCGTGAATGACCCCAGTGTGCTGGCTCGCGCCCCTTGTGATTTAGCCGTAAACGACCTGTTCTTAGCCAAAGCAGCCATCGCGACAATCTGCCCTTGCCGCCCTGTCGCGCGCGACACAGAATCGGTCGTAAATCACAGCAGCACTCTCTTAGCGATAAAAGGGACAACAGCCATGATGCATGCGGATTTGATTGACCAGGACGACCTGCTGGGCCACCTGCGCTCACGGGGCTTCGATATTCCCGCCGGGGCCAGTGCCGAGCAGGCCTGCGAAGCGGTGGTGCGCGGGCTGACCGAACCCAATGCCCGGGCGCTCAAAGGCATGGTGGAACAGATGTACACCGGCAGCGCGACGATCTTGCCGGCAGTACGCCAGGCCATCGACAAGCAGTTGCTGCCGGCACTGGCGCAGTTCAACAAGCGCGCCTGAGCGCAGGCCCTACCGGCCTCATCGCCGGCAAGCCGGCTCCCACAACAGTGGGGCTATTGCAGTCACTGTGGGAGCTGGCTTGCCAGCGATGAGGCCGGCACAGGCTTCACGCGGTCTCTCCCACCTTCGCCAGCGCCAGCGTACGCTCGAACAACCCCGCCACCCCTTCCTGATGGGTCACCCCCACCACCGTGCAAGCCGGCAGTTCACGCTTGAGCATCTGCAACAGGGCCTTGGCACTGGCCATGTCCAGCTGGCTGGTGGCTTCATCGAGGTACAGCGTCTCGGGCCGATACAACAAGGCCCGCGCCATGCTCAGCCGCTGCTGCTCGCCACCGGACAACACCCGCTCCCACTCCTGTTCGTCATCCAGCCGCCCGTCCAGCGCGCTCAGCCCCACCTTGGCCAGGGCATCGATCAAGCGCCAGTCGGCGAAGCTGTCCAGCTGTGGATAAGCCAGCAGGTCGCGCAAGCGCATGCGCGGCAGGTAAGGCTTTTGCGGCAATAACAGGCTGCGCCCCGGCGGCAATTGCCAGTCGCCCTGGCAATACGGCCACAGCCCCTGCAAGGTGCGCAGCAAGGTCGATTTGCCCAGCCCGCTAGGCCCGGCCAGGCGCAGCCACTGACCGGGCTGCGCCTGCAGGTGCAGCCCGGCGAGCATCACGCTGCCGTCCGGTCGGCACAGGGTGAGGTTGCGCGTGCACAGGCATTCGCCGCGCGGCGCCGTACCCACCTGCTGGCGGGTGGCGGCGATGGCCTGTTCGAACTGGTCGAGCCGCTCCAGCGCCGCGCTCCAGCGCACCAGCTTGTTGTACAGCTTGATGAACCAGCTCAGTGAGTCGTGCACGGCGTTGAAGGCACTGCGGATCTGCATCAAGCCACCCAGGGTGATGGCCTTGGCCATGAACGCCGGCAAGGCGGCGAACACCGGGATGATCAGGCTCAGGCGCTGATAGGCGACAGTGAACAGGCCCAGGTCGCGTTCGCGCCCCATCAACTGCCGCCAGTTCTGCGCAATGGCGGCGAAGCGCTGCGCCAGCTGCTGGCGCTCGACGGTTTCGCCGCGGTACAGGGCTATCTGTTCGGCGTGATCGCGCTTGCGCAACAGGCTCGCACGGAAGTCGGCCTCGCGGTGTTCGCGCTCGTAGTTCAAGCGGTGCAGGGGTTTGCCGATCACATGGGTCAGCACGCTGCCGCACAAGGTGTAGGCCAGCACGATCCACACCAGGTAGCCATGCACGGTCCAGGTTTCACCGAACAGGCTGAAGCTCTGTACCCCCGAGAGGTTCCACAGGATCACCACGAACGCGCCAACCTGGGCCAGGTTGATCACCAGCGAGGCCACCAGCTCGATGGACAGGTCGACCATCACCTCGACGTCCTGGGCGATACGCTGGTCGGGGTTGTCCGGCTCACCGCTCAAGCCCAGGCGATAGAACGCCTGGTCGGCCAGCCAGGCATCGACCAGGCGCCCGGTCATCGCCTGGCGCCAACGCAGCACCAGGCCTTTGCGGATGTAGTCCAGGCACACGATGATCAGCACGTAGGCACCAAGGTACAGCGCGTACTGGCCAACCAGCCCGTAAAGCGCGCTGGTATCGAACGCGGTGAGGGTGTCGTAGAAGGTCTTGCTCCAGCTGTTGATCAACACGTTGATCTGCACCACCAGCAGGCCCAGGCCAATCACCGCGGCAAGCATCAGCCAGGCCTTCCACTGGCCACGGTCACGCCAGAACGGCCGGCACAGGCGGTAGAAGATGCGCAGGGTGTTCAACGGGCCTGCTCCTGTGCAGCGACCGATGGCAGCAGGCGCAGTTGTACCTGGTTGGCGCGCGGGAACAGCTGGCGTGCCTGCTGTTGCAGCTCGCCCAGGGTCAGCGCCTCGGGCAACTGTGCCTGGGTCTGCAGGTAGCGCGGGTCCTGCCAGCGGCGATCGCTGAGCACCAGGCGCTTGAACTGGGTCTGGGCATCGTCGCGGCGTTTGCTTTCCTGGCGCAGCAGCTCGCGGCGCTCGCTCACCACCCAGGCGTTATCCACCTCAAGGCTGGCCAGGGTGCGCTGGGCCATGGCCCACAGCTCATCGACCCGCGCCGGGTCGCAGGTGAACGTCAGGCTGCTTTCGACGCGCTGGGTGTCGGGGTTCAGCTCGCTGTCGAAACTCAGCCGGTACACGCCCGAAGCCTCGCCGCGCAGCTGCGCCTTGAGGCGCTGGTTGGCCAGGTCGCGCAGCACCGCCACACGCACGGCGGCTTGCGGGCTCCAGGGCTGGTCGTGGTAGCTGCTGGCCTGCACCACTGCCCGCGGTTCCAGGGCGATGGCCAGGTCGGCACGGCGTTGGCCGGGCTGCTGCAAGGCCGGCTGTCTACCGGCAACGCATTGCGGGGGATAGTCGCCAGCAGTTGGCGCGCCAGCAGTTGCACCTGTTCGTCTGGCAGGTCGGCCATCAGGTAGTAGGTGACCGGCGCACTGGCCAGGCGCAGCCAGTCGGCGTCCAGCTGCTTGGCGGTCAGGGCCTCGACCTGGCCAATTTCTGGCGCCTGCCAGTGATCGGCGCCGTACTTGAGCTGGCGCTGTGTGGTCTCCTGGCGGCTGCGCACGTCATCGGGGCGGCAGCGCTGGCGGGCAGTTCGGCGAGGATCTCGTCGCCGCCGGGCTGGGCCTTTTCCGTGGCCGTGCGGCGGGTCTGGTCGAGGGCCAGGTTGCGCACGATGCGGTAGAGGTAGCTGGCGGGGTGGCGGATGTCGGCATCGCCTGGCTGGCGGCTGAAGCGCAGCCAGGCTTCCTGGACGACATCCTCGGCGCGGGCGCGGCAGCCGACGATGGGCGTGGCGTAATCGACCAGTGCCGGGCGGTGGGCCAGGTAGAGCTGCAGTTTTTCGTCCGCCACGGGGTGGTATGCCAGGGAGCTTACGGGGGCGGCGATGCTACCTGTTATCGAGAATCATTATCAATATATGGATTTATGTTGCCGCCGCGGACCTCTTCGCGGGTAAACCCGCTCCCACAGGGTTTACGCAGTCCTCAAGGTCTGCACAAATCCTGTGGGAGCGGGTTTACCCGCGAAACGGGCGACGCGGTGTCAGAGCCTGACGCTGGCGAAGGTCGACTCGTTGCGCGCCTGGCTCAGGGCAGCCAGCGGGCCGCTGTGCGGCGACAGCGCCATGGCCTGCGGGATCGGCATCATCGCCACCTGCTGGGTGGTGTTGGAGCCCACGCGCTCGTCACGCGGCGGGATGCCGAAGTACTCGCGGTAGCACTTGGAGAAGTGCGGCGTGGACACGAAGCCGCACACCGAGGCCACCTCGATGATCGACATCGGCGTCTGCTTGAGCAGTTGCCGCGCGCGGATCAGGCGCAGCTTGAGGTAATAGCGCGATGGCGAGCAGTGCAGGTACTTCTGGAACAGGCGCTCGAGCTGGCGCCGCGACACCGCTACGTACACCGCCAGTTCGTCGAGGTCGATCGGCTCTTCGAGGTTGGCCTCCATCAGCGCGACGATTTCCTGCAGCTTCGGCTGGTTGGTGCCGAGCATGTGCTTGAGCGGCACGCGCTGGTGGTCCTGTTCGTTGCGGATGCGCTCGTAGACGAACATCTCGGAGATTGCCGCCGACAGTTCGCGGCCGTGATCGCGGCTGATCAGGTGCAGCATCATGTCCAGCGGCGCGGTGCCGCCGGAGCTGGTGAAGCGGTTGCGGTCGAGGGTGAACAGGCGGGTGCTCATGTTCACCCGTGGGTAGGCCTCCTGCATGGCGGCCAGGCATTCCCAGTGCACGCTGCAGTCGAAGCCGTCGAGCAGGCCGGCGCAGGCCAGCGCCCAGCTGCCGGTGCACACCGCGCCGAGGCGGCGCGATTGGCGGGCCTGGGCCTGCAGCCAGGTGACGTGCTCGCGGGTGACGGTGCGCTGGATGCCCACGCCGCCGCAGACGATCACGGTGTCGATGGGTGGGGCGCTGTGCATGGCGGCGTCGGGGGTGATCTGCAGGCCATCGCTGGCCCAGACCTGGCCGCCGTCGGCGGTCAGGGTATGCCAGCGATACAGCTCGCGGCCGGACAGCTGGTTGGCCATGCGCAGCGGTTCGACCGCGGACGCCAGGGAAATGAGGGTGAAGTTGTCCAACAGGAGAAAACCAATGGACTGGGGTGCTGTGCGGTTCTGGGTTGGGGTCCCGGAGGTGTACGACGTCATCGCGATTTCTCCTCACACAATGCAGGGTGTGCCTCAGGCGAGCACTGTTCTTGTAATGGCCCCGTTTCGTATGCAGGGGCTTTGCCAATCTCAACGCAAATGGCATGCCTGAAATTGAACACTCATCCAATAAAACCCAAAAACGACCTCGACAAGCGGCATGCAGCGGGCTCTGGATCGAGCGTAGACCTAAACGCAAACAGGCGCGCCAGCGCCTGTGGATCAATCAGCTGAGCAATTCGGTAGCACTGCTGGGAAGGTTGCCCAGATGCGACAGACTTGAGTGTCACCGACAACGACCCTACCGGTAACGACAGCCGACAGCCGGTAGATGACAACCGCTGCGCCAAAATGTGGCGCAACGGTCAGGCGCGGGCAGAAACGGCGCATCAGCACTCGATGGCGCTGACGGCGAGGCCCCCGCGCGAGGTTTCCTTGTACTTGTCGTGCATGTCGGCGCCGGTGTCGCGCATGGTGCGGATCACCTGGTCGAGGGAGATGAAGTGCTCGCCGTCGCCGCGCAGGGCCATTTGCACGGCGTTGATCGCTTTTACCGCAGCGATGGCGTTGCGCTCGATGCACGGTACCTGGACCAGGCCACCGACCGGGTCGCAGGTGAGCCCGAGGTTGTGCTCCAGGGCGATCTCGGCGGCGTTTTCCAGTTGCGGCGGGGTGGCACCGAGCACTTCGGCCAGGCCAGCGGCGGCCATGGCGCAGGCCGAGCCGACCTCGCCCTGGCAGCCGACCTCGGCGCCGGAAATCGACGCGTTCTTCTTGCACAGGATGCCGACGGCTGCGGCACCGAGGAAGAAGTCGACCACGTTGGACTCGTCCACCACGTCGGAAAAACGCATGTAGTAGTGCAGCACCGCCGGGATGATCCCCGCCGCGCCGTTGGTGGGCGCGGTGACCATGCGCCCGCCGGCGGCGTTTTCTTCGTTGACCGCCAGGGCGAACAGGTTGACCCATTCCATGGCGCTCATGGTCGAGCCGATCACATTGGGTTTGCCGATCTCCTGCAGGCTGCGGTGCAGCTTGGCGGCGCGGCGGCGCACATTGAGCCCGCCGGGCAAGGTGCCCTCGTGCTTGAGGCCGTTGCTCACGCATTCCTGCATGGCGCTCCAGAGCTTGAGCAGGCCGGCGCGGATCTCTTCCTCAGTGCGCCAGACCTTCTCGTTCTCCAGCATCAATTGCGACACGCGCAGGTCGTTTTGCTTGCACAGGCGCAGCAGCTCGGCGGCGCTGTTGAAATCGTACGGCAGCACGGTCTGGTCGGCGTCCAGCACGCCGCTGGCAGCCTGGGCGGCATCGACCACGAAACCGCCGCCCACCGAGTAGTAGGTGTCGCGGTGCAACTCGCCGCCCTCGCCTTCGGCCACCAGGGTCATGGCGTTGGGGTGGTACGGCAGGTTCTCGTCCAGCAGCAGCATGTCGCGGGCCCAGACGAATTCGATGGGCAGGCGGTTGTCGAGCTTGAGCACGTTGGTTTCGCGCAGGTCGGCGATGCGCGGGGTGATCTGGGCCGGGTCGATGGCGTCGGGCCATTCGCCCATCAGGCCCATGATGGTGGCGCTGTCGGTGCCATGCCCGACACCGGTGGCCGACAGCGAGCCATACAGCCGCACTTCGATGCGCCGCACCTGGTCCAGCTCGCCGCGTTGGCGCAGGCCCTGGACGAACAGGGCGCCGGCGCGCATGGGGCCGACGGTGTGGGAGCTGGAAGGCCCGACACCGATCTTGAACAGGTCGAACACGCTGATGGCCATTGTCGCTTCACCTCTTGATGGGCTTGCCTGGTCGCGCCAAACGCCGCCTTGCACAACTGCTAGGCTGAAGCGTCGAGCCGCCTTGGAATGCTCGCATCATCGGGCTTTTGCCCACCCCCTCGCCGTCTGCAACCGACGTACTTTTGTCCAGCTGCGCCGCACTGATCCGGTCCGGTTCGCGCCGTTTTGCAGCGCTCGGACGGCGTAAAAACCCGGCCATGGGGGTGGAAAAATCCAGTTGCGACATTGCCCGTACTGGATGCGACCCGTCCTGTACTGGATACGACGCCACCAGTAGGCGATTGCCGAACGCTGGAGGATTATCGAAAGCGACTCGTTTTGCACGGCCTCGCATCCTGCCCTCTGCAGGCCTGGCTGATCGGCCCGCTAGAAAGCGCCGACGGCCCCCGCGAACCCGAAGATAAAATCACAGGAGTCCACCTATGAAAGCTTCACCCTCGCTGTTGCTGGTTGCGATGTTGTCCGCTCCATTGCTGGCCCAGGCTGCAGAACCCGAACAGTGCCAGACGGTACGGTTCTCCGACGTCGGCTGGACCGACATCACCGTGACCACCGCGATGACCAGCGTGGTGCTCGAGGCCTTGGGGTACAAGACTCACACCAACATGATCTCGGTGCCGGTGACCTACAAGTCGCTGGCCGGGGGCAAGGACCTCGACGTGTTCCTCGGCAACTGGATGCCGACCATGGAAAACGACATCAAGCAGTACCGCGATGCCGGTACCGTCGAGACCGTGCGCGCCAACCTGGAGAACGCCAAGTACACCCTGGCGGTGCCCCAGGCGCTGTATGACAAGGGCCTGAAGGATTTTGCCGACATCCCCAAGTTCAAGAAGGAACTGGAAGGCAAGATCTACGGCATCGAGCCGGGCAACGACGGCAACCGCACCATCCAGAGCATGATCGACAAGGACGCCTTCGGCCTCAAGACAGCCGGCTTCAAGCTGGTGCAGTCCAGCGAGGCGGGCATGCTGTCGCAGGTCGATCGTGCGCAAAAACGGGGTGAGGCGGTGGTGTTCCTGGGTTGGGAACCGCACCCGATGAACAAGCGCTTCGCCATGAAGTACCTCACCGGCGGCGATGAGTATTTCGGCCCCGACTTCGGCAAGGCCACCGTGCTGACCAACACCCGCAAGGGCTATGCGCAGGAATGCAGCAACGTCGGCCAGCTGTTGAAGAATCTGTCGTTCACCCTCGACATGGAAAGCGAGCTGATGGGCAAGGTGCTGGACGACAAGATGAAAGCCGACGCGGCCGCCAAGGCGTGGCTGAAGAACAACCCGCAAGTGCTCGACACCTGGCTGGCCGGGGTGACGACCGTGGATGGCAAACCGGGCCTTGAGGCGGCCAAGGCCAAACTGACGCAATAACGCAAGGCGCTATGGCAACACCGCGGGGTGGGACCGTGCCCACCCCGAACTGATTTCAATCTTTGCAGGTGGAAGCTCGCTATCATGCTTATCGATCAGAAAATACCCCTGGGGCAGTACATCGCCTCATTCGTCGAATGGTTGACCCAGAATGGCGCCGATTACTTCGACGCCATCGCCAAGGGCCTGGAGTTCATGATCCATGGCGTCACCGGCGCCCTGACCTGGTTCAACCCGTTCGTGCTCATCGCCCTGTTCGCCGCCCTCGCGCACCTGATCCAGCGCAAATGGGCCCTTACCGTATTCGTCGCCCTGTCGTTCCTGCTGATCCTCAACCTGGGGTACTGGCAGGAAACCATGGAAACCCTGGCGCAAGTGAGCTTCGCTACCGTGGTGTGCGTGGCCATCGGCGTGCCGCTGGGCATCGTCGCCGCGCACAAACCGATGTTCTACACCGGCATGCGCCCGGTGCTGGACCTGATGCAGACCGTACCCACCTTCGTGTACCTGATCCCTACGTTGACCCTGTTCGGCCTGGGCGTGGTGCCGGGGCTGATCTCGACGGTGGTGTTCGCCATCGCCGCGCCCATCCGCCTCACTTACCTGGGCATCTGCGACGTGCCGCAGGAGCTGCTCGACGCCGGCAAGGCCTTCGGCTGCTCGCGCCGCCAGCTGCTGACCCGCATCGAACTGCCCCACGCCATGCCGAGCATCGCCGCCGGCGTGACGCAATGCATCATGCTGTCGCTGTCGATGGTGGTGATCGCCGCCCTGGTGGGCGCCGACGGCCTGGGCAAACCTGTGGTCAACGCACTGAACACCGCCGATATCTCGCTCGGCTTCGAAGCGGGCCTGGCGATCGTGCTGCTGGCGATCATGCTGGACCGTATCTGCAAGCAACCGGAACTGCCGGTAAGGGGTGAGGCATGAGCATCATTCGTTTCGAAGACGTCGACGTCATCTTCTCCAGCAAGCCGCGCGAGGCGCTGGCGCTGCTGGACGAAGGCAAGACCCGTGAACAGATCCTCAAGCAGACCGGCCTTGTGGTCGGTGTCGAGAAGGCCAACCTGGACATCAACAAGGGCGAGATCTGCGTGCTCATGGGGCTGTCCGGTTCGGGCAAGTCGAGCCTGCTGCGCTGCATCAACGGCCTGAACACCGTCAGCCGCGGCAAGCTGTTCGTCGAGCACGAAGGCAAGCACATCGACATCGCCCACTGCACCCCGGCAGAGCTGAAGATGATGCGCACCAAGCGCATCGCCATGGTGTTCCAGAAGTTCGCCCTGATGCCCTGGCTGACGGTGCGCGAGAACATCAGCTTCGGCCTGGAAATGCAGGGCCGCCCGGAGAAGGAACGGCGCAAGCTGGTCGATGAAAAGCTCGAACTGGTGGGCCTGACCCAATGGCGCAATAAAAAGCCCGACGAGCTCTCCGGTGGCATGCAGCAACGCGTGGGCCTGGCCCGGGCGCTGGCGATGGATGCCGACATCCTGCTGATGGACGAACCGTTCTCGGCGCTCGACCCGTTAATCCGCCAGGGCCTGCAGGATGAGCTGCTGGCCCTGCAAAGCAAACTCAGCAAGACCATCGTGTTCGTCAGCCACGACCTGGACGAGGCCCTGAAGCTGGGCAGCCGCATCGCCATCATGAAGGACGGGCGGATCATCCAGTACAGCAAGCCCGAAGAGATCGTGCTGAACCCGGCCGACGAGTACGTGCGTACTTTCGTCGCCCACACCAACCCGCTGAACGTGCTGTGCGGCCGCAGCCTGATGCGCACCCTGGACAAGTGCAAGCGGGTCAACGGCTCGGTGTGCCTGGACCCGGGCGGCGATTCGTGGCTGGACCTGGGCGAAGGCAACTCGATCAAGCGCGCGCGCCAAGGGCAGAACGGGCTGGACATGCAGAACTGGGTGCCGGGGCAGGCCGTGGAGGCGCTGGATCGCCGGCCGACCGTGGTGCACGCCGACATCGGCATGCGCGAGGCGCTGCAGATTCGTTACCAGACTGGCAACAAGCTGGTGCTGCAGGAAAACAACAAGCTCGTGGGGATTTTGGGGGATACCGAGCTGTATCACGCGTTGTTGGGCAAGACACACGGGTGATGCAATTGGGGCCGCCTTGCGGCCCTTTCGCCGGCAAGCCGGCTCCCACAGGGCGTTGCGTATGCCTTGTGGGAGCCGGCTTGCCGGCGAAAGGGCTGCAAAGCAGCCCCAATCAAGTTTTCAGCGAACCACGATCCCGCGCGAAGCCATGTAGGCCTTGGCCTCTGGCACGGTGTACTCGCCAAAGTGGAAGATGCTCGCCGCCAGCACCGCGCTGGCATGCCCTTCCAGAATCCCGTCGGCCAGGTGCTGCAGGTTGCCCACACCACCGGAGGCAATCACCGGGATCCCCAGCGCATCGCTGATGGCGCGGGTCACGCCCAGGTCGAAACCGTTCTTCATGCCGTCCTGGTCCATGCTGGTCAGCAGGATCTCACCGGCCCCCAGGCCTTCCATCTTCTTCGCCCACTCCACCGCATCCAGCCCGGTAGGCTTGCGCCCGCCGTGGGTGAAGATCTCCCAGCGCGGGGTTTCACCCGGGCCTGAGACCTTCTTGGCGTCGATGGCGACGACGATGCACTGCGACCCGAAACGGTCGGCCGCTTCGCCGACGAACTCAGGGTTGAACACCGCGGCGGTGTTGATCGAGACCTTGTCGGCACCGGCGTTGAGCAGGTTGCGGATATCTTGCACGGTGCGCACGCCACCGCCCACGGTCAGCGGGATGAATACCTGGCTGGCCATGCGCTCGACGGTATGCAAGGTGGTGTCACGGCCATCGACGCTGGCGGTGATATCCAGGAAGGTGATCTCGTCCGCGCCCTGCTCGTTGTAGCGCCGGGCAATTTCCACCGGGTCACCGGCATCGCGGATGTTCTCGAACTTGACGCCCTTGACCACCCGGCCGTTGTCCACGTCCAGGCAAGGGATGATGCGCTTGGCCAGTGCCATGGTCGCTCCTCAGCCTTGGTAGTTGTCGCAGAAGGCCTGGGCCTCGGCGACGTCGAGGGTGCCTTCGTAGATGGCACGGCCGGTGATGGCGCCGATGATGCCGGGGGCCTTGGCGTCCAGCAGGGCCTTGATGTCACCCAGGTTGTGAATGCCGCCCGAGGCGATCACCGGAATGCGCGTGGCTTCGGCCAGGGCCTTGGTGAAGGGCACGTTGCAGCCCTGCATCATGCCGTCCTTGGCGATGTCGGTGTAGACGATCGACGAGACGCCATCGGCCTCGAAACGCTTGGCCAGGTCGATGACCTGCACGCTGCTCACTTCGGCCCAGCCGTCGGTGGCGACGAAACCGTCCTTGGCGTCCAGGCCAACGATGATCCGGCCTGGGAAGGCTTTGCACGCCTCGGCAACGAACTCCGGCTGCTTGACCGCCTTGGTGCCGATGATCACGTGGCTGACGCCGGCCTTGACGTAGTGCTCGATGGTTTCCAGCGAGCGGATGCCGCCGCCGATCTGGATCGGCAGGTTCGGGTAGCGCTTGGCGATGGCGGTGACCACTTCACCGTTGACCGGCTGGCCTTCGAAGGCGCCGTTGAGGTCGACCAGGTGCAGGCGGCGGCAGCCACCCTCGACCCATTTGGCGGCCATGCTCACCGGGTCGTCGGAGAATACCGTGGAGTCTTCCATGCGGCCTTGGCGCAGACGCACGCAAGCGCCGTCCTTCAGATCGATAGCGGGGATAATCAGCATCTTGGAAACCTGTCTTGTTCGTTGAGTTCAGGGCTTCTCGAGCGCCCACAGGTCGCTTTCGATGCTCTCGAACCGCTCCTTGAGGTGCAGCTGAACATCGGCAATCACCCTGTTGTAGTAATAAGGAGCAACCTCTCTGGCAAACACCTCGAGGACCTCGGCCACCTCGAACGACCCCAGCTGCAGCTCGAAACGGTCTTCGAGGAAGCGCTTGAGCGTGTCGAGCGCTTCGCGCTCCTGCTCGGGGGCCAGCGTGAGGATCGGCGCCTTGGTCCGCGACCTGCTCATTTACCAGCGCCCATCCCAGGCGACGAAGTTCTGCAGCAGTTGCAGGCCATGGGTATGGCTCTTCTCCGGGTGGAACTGCACGGCGAAGCGCGAGCCCTCGGCCAGGGCGGCGGCGAAATCGACGCCGTAGTGGCCACGGCCGACGACCTGGCCCGGCTTGCCGGCATTGATGTAATAGCTGTGCACGAAGTAGAAGCGCGCGCGGTCGGGAATGTCGTGCCACAGCGGATGGTCGATGGTCTGGCCGACTTCGTTCCATCCCATGTGCGGCACTTTCAGGTGCTCGCCGTCTTCTTTGAGGTCTTTGCCGAAGAAGCGCACTTGCCCTGGGAACAGGCCGATGCAGTCGACGCCGTCGTTCTCTTCGCTGTGCTCGAGCAGGGCTTGCATGCCCACGCAGATACCGAGGAACGGGCGGTCCTGGCTGACTTCGCGGACCAGGCTGTCGAAGCCCAGGCGGCGGATTTCGGCCATGCAGTCGCGGATCGCGCCAACACCGGGGAACACCACGCGGTCGGCTTCACGAATGACGGCAGCGTCGCTGGTGACCAGCACCTTGCCGGCACCCACGTGCTCGAGGGCCTTGGCCACCGAGTGCAGGTTGCCCATGCCATAGTCGATTACGGCTACGGTCTGCATTTACAGGCACCCTTTGGTCGATGGCATCTGCCCGGCCATGCGTTCGTCCTGCTCCACGGCCATGCGCAGCGCGCGGCCGAAGGCCTTGAACACGGTCTCGATCTGGTGGTGGGTGTTGTGGCCACGTAGGTTGTCGATGTGCAGGGTCACCAGGGCGTGGTTGACGAAGCCCTGGAAGAACTCCTGGAACAGGTCGACGTCGAAGCCACCGACGCTGGCGCGGGTGTAGGGAACGTGCATCTGCAGGCCCGGGCGGCCGGAGAAGTCGATGACCACACGCGACAGGGCTTCGTCGAGCGGCACGTAGGCGTGGCCGTAGCGGAAGATGCCTTTCTTGTCGCCGATGGCCTGGGCAAACGCCTGGCCGAGGGTGATGCCGACGTCTTCGACGGTGTGATGGTCATCGATATGCAGGTCGCCCTTGCATTCGATGTCCAGATCGATCAGCCCGTGCCGGGCGATCTGGTCGAGCATGTGTTCAAGGAAAGGCACGCCGATATCGAATCGGGCCTTACCAGTGCCATCGAGGTTGATCGAGCACTTGACCTGGGTTTCCAGGGTATTGCGCTCGACGGAAGCCTTACGTTCGACCATCACCAGCTCCGCAAAATCATTGGGCGAAAAGGGCAACATTATAGGCCCAGAACGCGCCAGCTTGAAACGCGGATGACATATGGCAGGGCAAGCGATTGCGGGGGGATAACAGGCTTACAGGTCTATACAAGCGTGTAGCTGGGGCTGCTTTGCAGCCCTTTCGCGGCACAAGGCCGCTCCTACAGAGGAATGCGGTCGCCTGCAGGAGCGGCCCTGCGTCGCGAAAGGGGCGCAACGCGCCCCCGGGCAATCTCAATCAGTGAAACAGCACGGCCGTCTTCTGCAGGGTAATCCACACGCCCCAGGCCAGCGGAATCACCACCACCGCCCAGGCCAACAGCACCAGCGGCAGGCTGCCCGGCGCGGCATGCCATTCCAGCGAACGCGCGCTGTCGGCACCCTTGTCATGGCTCAGGGCACGCTCGGCGGCCAGTTCGGCCTCGGTCATGAAGTACTTGTCGGCCACCGGGCGTACCAGCATGTTGCAGATAAAGCCCAGCACCAGCAGGCCGGCGAGGATGTACAGGGTCATGTCGTAGGCGGCGGCCCGCTCCACGCCTGCCGCCAGCTGCGCTTCACGCAGGTAGGTAATCAGCACCGGGCCAAGCACGCCAGCGGCGGCCCAGGCGGTCAGCAGGCGACCGTGGATGGCACCGACCATCTGCGTGCCGAACAGGTCGGCCAGGTAGGCCGGCACCGTGGCGAAGCCACCGCCGTACATCGACAGGATGATGCAGAACGCCGCCACGAACAGCGCCACGTTGCCGATGTGGCCCATGTTCGGCACCAGGCTGTAGAGGCCCACGCCCAGGGCGAAGAAGGCGAAGTAGGTGTTCTTGCGGCCGATGTAGTCGGAGAACGACGCCCAGAAGAAGCGCCCGCCGATGTTGAACAGGCTGAGCAGGCCGGTGAAGCCGGCGGCGATGGCGGCGATCTGCGCCAGTTGCGCGGCGTTCAGCTCGCTGAAGGTCAGCTCGTTGCCCAGCAGCTTGCCGGCGAACACTTCCTGCAGCAGCGGCGAGGCCATGCCGAGGATGCCGATACCGGCCGAGACGTTCAGGCACAGCACCAGCCATACCAGGGCGAACTGCGGGGTCTTCCAGGCCACGCTGACATGCACGTGGCGGTCGGTGACCATGGCGTTGGCCTTCTTCGCCGGCGGGGTCCAGCCCTCGGGCTTCCAGCCGGTGGGCGGTACGCGGTAGGCCAGGGCACCGGCGGTCATGAACACGAAGTAGATCGCGGCCATGGCTACGAAGCTCTGCCACACGCCCACTTCAGTGGCGCTGCCGAAATGGCCCATGAGTGCAGTCGCCAACGGCGCGCCAACCATGGCGCCACCCCCGAAGCCCATGATCGCCATGCCGGTGGCCATGCCGCGCTTGTCCGGGAACCACTTGATCAGGGTCGACACCGGCGAGATGTAGCCCAGGCCCAGGCCGATGCCACCGATTACCCCCGAACCGAGCCACATCAGCCACAGCTGATGGGTCTTCACGCCGATCGCCGAGATCAGCAGGCCGCCGCACCAGCACAGTGCCGAGACCAGGCCGGCCTTGCGTGGGCCTGCGTGTTCCAGCCAGCCGCCGAGCACCGCGGCCGAGCAGCCGAGGAACACGAAGAACAGGGTGTAGATCCAGCTGAGCATGGAGATCGGCCAGTCGCACTCGGCGCTGAACAGGCGGGCCACGAAGCCCATGTCGGCAGCGCAGGCCACCGGCGCGCTGACGCCCAGGGCCTGGGACAGCGGCAGCCAGAACACCGAGAAGCCATAGGCCATGCCGATGCACAGGTGGATGGCCAGGGCTGCCGGCGGTACCAGCCAGCGGTTGAAGCCCGGGCGGGCGATGATGCGCTCCTTCGACAGGAAGCCGGGCACGCTTACCGGCATCTCCGTCGTGATACTGCTGCTCATGGGTCGTTCCTTATGTAGGTGGGCGCTTGCGGGCTGCGCGCTCGGCTCTGCTGTGGCGCCTCCCCCCGGGGTGACGCCGGCCGTTTGCGGCATTGCCCCGCGACAATGGGTCGCGGGTGCGGCGAAAGCGGCGCAAGATTACCAGCAGGCAGTGGCATGAAAGCAATCTGATATCGCGTTTTTTTCGTCAGCTGAATCGGTACTTGTCGCAGCGCCATCGTTTGCATTGGGTGAATGGCACCGGCTGCGCCGGTGTTCGCGGGCAAGCCCGCTCCCACATGCACCTCGCCACCCTCAAAGCGTGCGCTGTACCTGTGGGAGCTGGCTTGCCAGCGATGGGGCCAGCACAGGCAATAGAAAACAGTTACTCCCTCAGGCCTTCGCTAGATCAATGGGATAGGTGCAGTTCCATGAGTGCCGGTTTGCCGGTGATTGGGCCCGAATGAACTGCCACGCTGCACACTGTCGAAACGTCGGATACGCAGTGCTGATAGCCACGGCGCTATACTCGCCGCTGAATTTCACAATCGGACTACAAGGACTCGCCCATGAAAGCGTTCGGCAAAATCCTGGGGCTGTCGCTTCTCGGGTTGTTGCTGATCATCGTGGCGCTGGGCTTCGCCCTGACCCACCTCTTCGATCCCAACGACTACAAAGACGAAATCCGCCAGCTGGCCCGCGACAAGGCCCACGTGGAGCTGACGCTCAACGGCGACATCGGCTGGAGCCTGTTCCCCTGGCTGGGCCTGGAGCTGCACGAGGCGAGCATCGCCACGTTGAACAACCCCAAGGTGCCGTTCGCCGACCTGCAGATGCTCGGTTTGTCGGTGCGCGTGCTGCCGCTGCTGCGCCGCGAAGTGCAGATGAGCGATGTGCGGGTCGAGGGTCTGAACCTCACCCTTACCCGCGATGCCAATGGCCACGGCAACTGGGAAGACATCGGCAAGCCGTTGCCTGACCCGGCCGTTGCCAACGCCCCGGCCACCGCGCCAGGCGAAGCGCCTGCCAGCGAGCCGGCCAAGCCCGAAGCCAGCGAGCGTTCGGTCAAGCTCGACATCGACAGCCTCACCGTCAACAACGCCCGGGTGCAGTTCACCGACGAGAAGGCCGGCCAAAGCTACGGTGCCGAAAGCATCCAACTGAGCACCGGCCCCGTGCACGAAGGCGTGAACATCCCGCTCAAGGCCAGCGCCTTCCTCAGCGCCAGCCAGCCGAACATCAAGGCGCGCACCGAACTGACCGGCGAACTGCGCTTCGACCGCAAGCTCAAGCGCTACAACCTTGAAGACATGCGCCTGTCCGGCGAAACCTCGGGCGAGCCGCTGGCCGGCAAGACCATGACCTTCGCCGCCCAAGGCCAGGTGCTGGTCGACCTGGCCGCCAACGTCGCCTCGTGGAGCGGCCTGAAAGTCTCGGCCAACCAGCTGCGCGCCCTGGGCGAGCTGAACGTGCGCGACCTGGACAAGGCGCCGCAGGTGAGTGGCGGGCTGTCCATCGCCCAGTTCAACCTGCGCACCTTCCTCGACGGTATCGGCCACCCGCTGCCGGCCACCGCCGATGCGGCCGCCTTCAACAAGCTGGAGCTGGTGGCCCGCCTGCAAGGCACGCAGAACAGCCTGGCCCTGGAAGACCTGGCGGTGAAACTGGACGACAGCACCTTCACCGGCCGCGTGGCCGTGGAAGACTTCGCCAAGCAAGCCCTGCGGGTGAACCTCAAGGCGGACACCTTCGACGCCGACCGCTACCTGCCCGCCAAGAGCGAGCAGGCCAAGGGCACCACCGCGGCGCGCCAGGCCGAGGTGAAACAGCAGGAAGCCAGCGCCGTCGCCGGTGCCGGCACCACCCCGCTGCCCAACGCCCCCACCCAAGTGGCCTGGAGCAACGACAAGCTGCTGCCGGTGGACCGCCTGCGCGCCCTCGACCTGCAGGCCGACCTGGCGTTCGGCGCCCTGACCCTGGACAAGCTGCCGATCAGCGATGCCCGGCTCAAGGCCAACGGCCAGGGCGGCCTGATCACCCTCGAAACCCTGCGCGGCGGCCTGTACAACGGCAGCTTCGAAGCCAAGGGCACGGTCGACGTGCGCCCCGCCGTGCCGCAACTGGGGGTGAATACCAAGATCAACCGCGTGCCGGTGGAGCACTTCATCAAGCGCGAAAGCCCCGACCAGGCGCCGCCGGTCAAGGGCCTGCTGACCCTCGCCAGTGACCTCACCGCCACCGGCAACAGCCAGAAAGCACTGGTCGACACCCTCAACGGCAATGCCAGCTTCACCATCAACGACGGCGTGCTGGTCAATGCCAACCTTGAGCAGCAGCTGTGCCAGGCCATCGCCACCCTCAACCGCAAGCAGCTTGGCAGCGAGCCGCGCGGCAAGGACACGCCGTTCGAAGAGCTGCGCGGCAGCCTGGTGATCCGCAATGGCGTGGCCAGCAACCCGGACCTCAAGGCGCGCATTCCCGGCCTGACCGTCAACGGCCATGGCGACCTCGACCTGCGCGTGCTGGGCATGGACTACAACGTCGGCGTGGTGGTCGAGGGCGACCAGCGCGCCATGCCCGACCCGGCCTGCCAGGTCAACGAACGCTTTGCCGGAGTGGAAGTGCCGCTGCGCTGCCGTGGCCCGCTGGAGCTGGGCGCCAAGGCCTGCCGCCTGGACCAGGACGGCCTGGGCAAGGTGGCGGCGAAACTGGCCGGCAACCGCCTGAAAGACAAGATCGATGAAAAGCTCGAAGAAAAACTCGGAGACAAAGTGAGCCCGGAACTCAAAGATGCGCTCAAGGGGCTGTTCAAGCGATGAGCCCCCAGCAGTTCTCCAGCGCCGTGCTGGAATGGTACGACCAGCACGGTCGCCACGACCTGCCCTGGCAACAGGGCATCAACCCGTACCGGGTGTGGGTCTCGGAAATCATGCTGCAGCAGACCCAGGTGAGCACCGTGCTCAACTACTTCGACCGCTTCATGCAGGCGCTGCCGACCGTGCAGGCGCTGGCAGAAGCACCGGAGGACGAAGTGCTGCACCTGTGGACGGGCCTGGGCTACTACACCCGCGCACGTAACCTGCAAAAGGCCGCGAAGATCGTCGTTGCGCAACATGGCGGCGAGTTCCCGCGCAGTGTCGAGCAGCTTACCGAGCTGCCCGGCATCGGCCGCTCCACCGCCGGGGCCATTGCCAGCATCAGCATGGGCATCCGCGCGCCGATCCTCGACGGCAACGTCAAGCGCGTGCTGGCCCGCTTCACCGCCCAGGCCGGCTACCCCGGCGAGCCGAAGGTGGCCAACCAGCTGTGGGCCACCGCCGAGCGCTACACGCCGATGACGCGGGTGAACCACTTCACCCAGGCGATGATGGACATGGGCGCGACGCTGTGCACCCGCAGCAAGCCCAGTTGCCTGATCTGCCCGTTGCAGCATGGCTGCGAGGCGCACCTGCACGGTGAAGAGACCCGTTACCCCGAGCCCAAGCCGCGCAAGGCCTTGCCCCAGCGCAAGACCCTGATGCCGCTGCTGGCCAACCACGAAGGCGCGATCCTGCTTTACCGCCGGCCCTCCACCGGCCTGTGGGGCGGCCTGTGGAGCCTGCCGGAGCTGGACAGCCTCGAGCAGCTCGACGACCTCGCCTACCAGCACGGCCTGCGTCTGGCCGGCAGCCAGGCCTTGCAAGGCCTGACCCACACCTTCAGCCATTTCCAGCTGGCCATCGAGCCGTGGCTGGTGCGTGTCGACCCCGTCGGCGCGCACGTGGCCGAGCCCGACTGGCTCTGGTATAACCTCGCCACCCCGCCGCGCCTGGGCCTCGCCGCCCCGGTCAAGAAGCTGCTGCAACGCGCGGCCGACGAATTGATTGCAGGAGAAACCCGATGACCCGCACCGTGATGTGCCGCAAGTACAAAGAAGAATTGCCAGGCCTCGAGCGCGCGCCCTACCCCGGCCCCAAGGGCCAGGACATCTTCGAACACGTCTCGCAGAAAGCCTGGGCCGACTGGCAGAAGCACCAGACCCTGCTGATCAACGAGAAGCGCCTGAACATGATGAATGCCGAGGACCGCAAATTCATCCAGGCCGAGATGGACAAGTTCTTCGCTGGCGAAGATTACGCCAAGGCCGAAGGCTACGTTCCGCCGTCGGAATGACCCCAGAAATCGTAAGCGACGGAATTAATTTAAATTTTTTCAAAAAAGTCGTTGACGGGCGGTCTGGAAATCTATTTAATTCACCTCGTCGCCCAGATAGCTCAGTCGGTAGAGCAGAGGATTGAAAATCCTCGTGTCGGCGGTTCGACTCCGTCTCTGGGCACCACCTTCAGCTTCTGGTGGTTGCAAAGTTACCCGAAGCGACACAAGAAACCCGCCTAGTGCGGGTTTTTTGTTGTCTGCGTTTTCTTGGTTCATGTCCGGTTGATCGATATCAAGACGTCACCGCCTGCTGGCTCATAGCATGGCGGGTGGACATTCGACCGACCCCGCAAGGACCTCCATGAGCGAAGAATCCGCCACCCTCCTCCTGCCATCGCCTGCCGACACCGGCAGCAGTGCCAAGCCCATCACCCGCACCCGCCGCCCACGCCAGCGCAAGCCTGCCACCAACACCCCTACGCCAGAGACCATCACCCAGGTCAGCCAGCAGCCCGCCGCCCTGGCAGTGGCTCACGCGCGCAAAGGCAGCAGTGAGGACAGCACCTCGGCACACCTGCCGGCCAGCTATCCGTACCGCACGCGCATGCGCCGCCAGGACTACGACAAGGCCAAGCACGCGCTGCAGATCGAACTGCTGAAAGTACAGAACTGGGTGAAGGAAACCGGCCAGCGCATCGTCATCCTCTTCGAGGGCCGTGACGCAGCGGGCAAGGGCGGCACCATCAAGCGCTTCATGGAGCACCTGAACCCGCGTGGCGCGCGCATCGTCGCCCTGGAGAAGCCCTCGGAACAGGAGAAAGGCCAGTGGTACTTCCAGCGCTACATCCAGCACCTGCCCACCGCCGGTGAAATGGTGTTCTTCGACCGCTCCTGGTACAACCGCGCCGGGGTGGAGCGGGTGATGGACTTCTGCTCGCCGCTGCAATACCTGGAGTTCATGCGCCAGGCGCCGGACCTGGAACGGATGCTGTGCAACAGCGGCATCCTGCTGTTCAAGTTCTGGTTCTCGGTGAACCGTGAGGAGCAGCTGCGCCGCTTCATCTCGCGGCGCGACGACCCGCTCAAGCACTGGAAGCTGTCGCCCATCGACATCAAGTCGTTGGATAAGTGGGGGGATTACACCGCAGCCAAAGAGGCGATGTTCTTCCACACCGACACCGCCGATGCGCCATGGACGGTGATCAAGTCCGACGACAAGAAGCGCGCGCGGATCAACTGCATCCGGCACTTCCTGCATTCGCTGGATTATCCGGGGAAGGATCACAGCGTGGCGCATGCGCCGGATCCACTGCTGGTTGGCCGGGCTTCGCGGGGGTTCGAGGAAGATGAACCGGCGGTGCCGGTCAGCTGAATCTTTGCGGCCCTATCGCTGGCAAGCCAGCTCCCACAGGCCCTGCGGCTGGCACGGTGACTGTGGGAGCCGGCTTGCCGGCGAAAAGGCCGCGTAGCGGCCTCTTGGGTTTCTCGCGCAACTGCGCTTCAATACCCGCCTTTACCAGATACCCCAGGACCTCGCCTCATGGCCACCAACACCAAGCAACAAAAACGCGCCAAGCGCGCCGCCACCAAGGCCAAGCAGAACCGCATGGTGCGCAGCGGCCAGGCGGTCAAGGCCAGTGCCGGCGACAGCGCCAGCGTCGAGCAGGTGTTCAACAAGGCCATGGAATCGGGCAGCTACGACAGCCTGTTCGTCAAGATGAAGGAAGCCCAGGAAAACGGCCTGGTGCCGATGATCTCGGTGTTCCTGGTAGACCCGCTGCTGGCACTGGTACTCAAGGGCCACAAGGAAGAGCACGCCACCGACTACATCGTCATGGTGTTCACCGCCTACCGCAAATGGCTCGACGGCACCGACGAGGACGCGACCATGGCGTGGCTTGAGAGCGATGAGTTCCAGGCGGCCTATGTCACCGCATCCGAGGTGGTGGCCAAGGGGCAGCAACAGCAGAAGCAGTTCGGCTAAACAGCTTCATCGCCTGTTCCGACCTCATCGCCGGCAAGCCGGCTCCCACAAGGAATGCGCGCTACTGTGTGGGAGCCGGCTTGCCGGCGATGAGGCCCGCCCAGACAAACAAAAAGGCCGCGCCCTTCACAGGACGCGGCCTTTTCATTTCACTCAACGTGGATCAGCTGTCCAGCGCCACGCGCCCGGCAGCACCGCGCTTGCGGTGCACCAGCAACCCTGCAGCTACAACAGCGATGCTCAGCAGTGCGGTCGCGATGATCTCGACACGGTGATCTTCGCGCAGCCCCATCACCACCAGAATGGCGACGATGAAGGCGATGGTCGCCCAGGTCAGGCCCGGGAACAGCCACATCTTGAACGAGATCTTCTCGCCACTGGCTTCACGCTGGCTGCGCATGCGCAGTTGCGATACGGCGATCACCAGGTACACCAGCAGGGCGATGGCGCCGGAACTGGCCAGCAGGAACTCGAACACCGCAGCCGGGGCCAGGAAGTTGGCGAACACGCACAGGAAGGCTGCGCCGGTGGACAGCAGCACGGCCCAGTGCGGAGTGCCCGCCTTGGTGGTGCGCTGGGCAATCGCCGGGGCGTCGCCACGCTTGCTCAGGGAGAAGAGCATGCGCGAGGAGGTGTACAGCGCCGAGTTCAGGCAGCTGGTCACGGCGATCAGCACGACGATGTCGACGATCAGCTTGGCATTCGGCACGCCGATCAGGCTGAGGACGGTCTGGTAGGAACCTTTCTCGGCCAGGGTCGGATCGTTCCACGGCACCATGGCCACGACCAGGAAGATCGACACCAGGTAGAACAGGCAGATACGCCAGATCACCGAGTTGGTGGCGCGGCTGATCTGCTTGCCCGGGTCTTTCGATTCGGCGGCGGCGATGGTGACGATCTCGGTACCCATGAACGAGAACATGGTGGTCAGCATGGCAGCCAGCACGGCGCCCAGGCCGTTGGGCATGAAGCCTTGGGTGTCGAACAGGTGGCTCACGCCGCTGATCTGGCTGCTTGGGACCATGCCGAACATGGCGGCGCAACCGACGACGATGAAGCCGATGATCGCCAGCACTTTGAGCAGGGCGAACCAGAACTCGAACTCACCGTAGTTCTTCACACTGAACAGGTTGGTAACGGTCAGCACCAGGGTAATGACCAGCGAGAACGCCCACAGGTCCACGGCCGGGAACCAGGCATGCAGGATGGCGGCGGCGGCGTTGGCCTCCAGCGGGATCACCAGCACCCAGAACCACCAGTACAGCCAGCCGATGGTGAAACCGGCCCAACGCCCGATGGCGCGGTCGGCGTAGGTCGAGAACGAACCGGTGTCGGGCGAGGCGACCGCCATTTCACCGAGCATGCGCATCACCAGTACCACCAGGGTACCGGCAGCGGCGTAGGCCAGCAGCACGGCAGGGCCGGCGGCGGCGATGGCGTGGCCGGAGCCGACGAACAAGCCGGCGCCGATCACGCCTGCGATGGACAGCATGGTCACATGCCGTTGTTTGAGCCCCTGAGCGAGGTCATTGGAATTGTTACCGCTCATAAAACTACCTTTGTAAGGAGTGGACCACCCGAATGAAGGGAAAACGAAGCGCACCAAGGGGTGATTTAGGCGTCGCCGCATTCGGTCTTTTCCCACTGGCAATAAGCGCGCCATTTTTAAGTGCCATTCATCCGGACTGGCTGACACCCCCAAATCCTCTGGCTTTGCGGCCTTTCTGCCAGGCTTTGACCGAAAGCCCGCCAAATACCCATGCCAAGTCCGGATTACTGAAATACTCACTTACAAACGCACCAAAGGTGCTCCCCGGTAACACCCGCGCACAGTTTTGCGGCAAACAAAAGCGCAACCAGCAGGCGCAACCCCGCCAGGGCACAGCTGCGGGCAAAGCGCCACCCGGCCAAAAACGGCTTCCCAGAGCAGGCCAAAGCTGGCACCATCGCGCCTTTTTTCATCAAGGCTCCGGTGCTGGGCAAAACGCCATTGCGGACATCCTCGCGACAGTCCACTGCAACGATGCGACAAACTGCCCCATCAATGACCGAAGCCCCTTGCGACCCGGTTGGCCGCTGTTGCGCCGCTATGCTAGCGTGGCGCTCGCCAGGAAGGCCGCCAACAGCTGGGAACGCACCCGAACACATGAGGACCGCACATGGCCCAGGCCACGCCCGCGCTGGAAATCCGTAACCTGCACAAACGCTACGGCGAGCAGGAAATTCTCAAGGGCATTTCGCTGACCGCGCGCGACGGTGACGTGATCTCCATCCTCGGCTCGTCCGGCTCCGGCAAGTCCACCCTGCTGCGCTGCATCAACCTGCTCGAGAACCCGCACCAGGGCGAAATCCTGGTCGCCGGTGAAGCCCTCAAGCTCAAGGCGCAGAAAAACGGCGACCTGATCGCCGCCGACAACCGCCAGATCAACCGCCTGCGCAGCGAGATCGGCTTTGTCTTCCAGAACTTCAACCTATGGCCGCACATGTCGATCCTCGACAACATCATCGAGGCGCCGCGCCGCGTGCTCGGCCAGAGCAAGGCCGAAGCCACCGAGCATGCCGAAGCGCTGCTGAACAAGGTCGGCATCTTCGACAAGCGCCACAGCTACCCCGCCCAGCTTTCCGGTGGCCAGCAACAGCGCGCCGCCATCGCCCGCACCCTGGCCATGAAGCCCAAGGTCATCCTGTTCGACGAGCCAACATCGGCGCTCGATCCGGAAATGGTCCAGGAAGTGCTTAACGTCATCCGCGCCCTGGCCGAAGAAGGCCGTACCATGCTGCTGGTGACGCACGAGATGAACTTTGCCCGCCAGGTGTCCAGTGAAGTGGTCTTCCTGCACCAGGGCCTGGTCGAAGAGCAGGGATCGCCGCAGCAGGTCTTCGAAAACCCGACCTCGGCGCGTTGCAAGCAATTCATGTCCAGCCACCGCTAACGGAGCAATACATGCAGACTTACAAGAAGTTCCTCCTGGCCGCTGCTGCCACCCTGGTGATGTCGGCCAACGCCATGGCCGCAGAAAAACTGCGCATGGGTATCGAGGCCGCCTACCCACCGTTCAACAACAAGGACGCCAGCGGCCAGGTCGTCGGCTTCGACAAGGACATCGGCGACGCCCTGTGCGCCAAGATGAAAGTCGAGTGCACCGTGGTCACCTCCGACTGGGACGGCATCATCCCGGCCCTGAACGCCAAGAAGTTCGACTTCCTGGTGTCGTCGCTGTCGATCACCGACGAGCGCAAGCAGGCGGTCGATTTCACCGACCCCTACTACTCCAACAAGCTGCAGTTCATCGCCCCGAAAAAAGTCGACTTCAAGACCGACAAGGAATACCTCAAGGGCAAGACCATCGGCACCCAGCGCGCCACCCTCGCCGGCACCTGGCTTGAAGACAACTACAAGGACGTGCTCAAGTCCATCCAGCTGTACGACACCCAGGAAAACGCCTACCTCGACCTGACCTCCGGTCGCGTTGACGGCATCCTGGCCGACAAGTACGTGCAGTACGAGTGGCTGAAGTCCGACGCGGGCAAAGACTACGAGTTCAAAGGCGAACCTGTAGTAGACAGCGACAAGATCGGCATCGCCGTGCGCAAGGGTGACCCGCTGCGCGAGAAGCTGAACAAGGCCCTGGCCGAGATCAAAGCTGACGGCACGTACAAGAAGATCAACGACAAGTACTTCCCGTTCAGCATCGAGTGATGCCCTCCCGACCCGTACCGCCTTGCGCGGTGCGGGTCCCTTGAACAAAGCTGCCCATGAATATCGACCTGCACGGATTCGGTCCGGCCATGATGGCCGGCACCCTGATGACCGTAAAACTGGCGCTCTGCGCCTTGCTGCTGGGGCTGGCCCTGGGCCTGCTTGGCGCCCTGGCCAAGACTTCCTCGGTCAAGCCACTGCAATGGCTTGGCGGTTTCTACTCGACCCTGGTGCGCGGCGTGCCCGAGCTGCTGTGGGTCTTGCTCATCTATTTCGGCACCGTCGGCCTGATGAACAGCCTCGGCGACGCGCTCAACATGCCTGGGCTCGAACTCAGCGCATTCGCCGCCGGTGTCATTGCCCTGGGCCTGTGCTTTGGCGCCTACGCCACGGAAGTATTCCGCGGCGCGATCCTGGCCATCCCCAAGGGCCACCGTGAAGCGGGCCTGGCCCTGGGCCTGTCGAAAGGCCGCATCCTGTCGCGGATCATCCTGCCGCAGATGTGGCGTATCGCCCTGCCTGGCCTGGGTAACCTGTTCATGATCCTGATGAAAGACACCGCGCTGGTGTCGGTGATCGGCCTGGAAGAAATCATGCGCCACGCACAGATCGGCGTGACCGTGACCAAGGCACCGTTCACCTTCTACGCGGTGGCCGCCTGCATCTACCTGAGCCTGACCATCGTCGCCATGATCGGCATGTACTTCCTGGAAAAACGCGCCGCCCGCGGCTTCATGAGGGCCGAATAAATGAACTGGGAAGTCATCATCAAGTGGCTGCCACGCTTGGCCGAAGGCGCGGTCCTGACCCTGGAGCTGGTGGCCATCGCGGTCATCGCCGGGCTGATCCTGGCCATCCCCCTGGGCATCGCCCGCTCCTCGCGCCACTGGTATGTGCGCGCCGTGCCCTACGGCTACATTTTCTTCTTCCGTGGCACGCCACTGCTGGTGCAGCTGTTCCTGGTCTACTACGGCCTGGCCCAGTTCGACGCGGTCCGTGACAGCGCGCTGTGGCCGTACCTGCGCGACCCGTTCTGGTGCACGGTGCTGACCATGACCCTGCACACCGCCGCCTACATCGCCGAGATCCTGCGCGGCGCGCTGCAGGCGATCCCCAAGGGCGAGATCGAAGCCGCCCGGGCACTGGGCATGTCGCGCGGCAAGGCACTGTTCTACATCATGCTGCCGCGCGCCACCCGCATCGGCCTGCCGGCCTATAGCAACGAAGTGATCCTGATGCTCAAGGCCAGCGCCCTGGCCAGCACCGTGACGCTGCTTGAGCTGACCGGCATGGCACGGACCATCATCGCCCGCACCTACTTGCCGGTGGAGATCTTCTTCGCCGCCGGGGTGTTCTACCTGGTGATCTCGTTCTTCCTGGTGCAGGGCTTCAAGCTGCTGGAGCGCTGGTTGCGCGTGGATGCCTGCCAAGGGCGTTAAACTGCAACACGCTCGGGGCCGCATAGCGGCCCCTTTCCATTGCGCCTCGGTGCCTGCATGAACACAACACTCCCCCTGCAAGGCAGCCAGCTCATCGAGCGCTTCCAGGCCCTTGATGACTTTCTGCTGCAGCACCAGCCGCTGTGGCGCCCACGGCCGTTCACCGAGCTGCAGCTGGGTTGGGAATGCCAGTACCCCGAGCTGTCCGCCTGGTTGCGCAATCGCACCCTGGAACAAGCCGAAGCCGCCGAGCAACACCCGGAGCAGCTTCCCGCCCCGCCCCCCTTTGCGCAACTGGCCAGCCTGGCCCGGCAATTGTCTGCCGTGGGCGAACTGCCCGATGCCGGCCTGCACCCAGCCGGCCACCGCCTCGACGCCAACGTCCCCGGCCGTAAGTGGCAGCAGATCGAAGCCTTCAGCCGCCGGCTGAGCTTCAGCCTGCCCACTCGGCACTGGCTGGACTGGTGTTCGGGCAAGGGCCACCTGGGCCGCCGCCTGCTGCAGGCTGGCCAGCAACTGACCTGCCTGGAGCACGACGCCGAACTGGTCAGCGCCGGCCAGGCGCTGAGCGATCACCATCGACTGCCCGCTCGCCATGTGCAGCAGGACGTAATGGCCGCAGACAGCATGCAGCAGCTGAATGGCGAAAAAAGCGTGGTTGCCCTGCATGCCTGTGGCGACCTGCATGTGCGCCTGCTGCACCTGGCCAGCCAGCAAGGCTGCCCGCAACTGGCCGTGGCGCCGTGCTGCTACAACCGCATCCAGGGCGAGCAGTACAGGGCGATCTCCACAGCCGCACAGGCTTCGGCCCTGCAGCTGTCGATCGGCGATCTGGGCCTGCCGCTCAGCGAGGCCGTTACCTCCAGCGCCCGGGTGCGCCGCCAGCGTGACAGCTCGATGGCCAGGCGGCTGGGTTTCGACCTGCTACAGCGCCAACAGCGGGGTATCGACGCCTATCTGCCAACACCATCGCTACCCGTCGACTGGCTGAAGAAACCCTTCGAGCAGTACTGCCGCGATCTTGCCGCGCTGCGCCAGGTCGAACTGAGCGGCACAACGGACTGGGCCGCCCTTGAGTCGCAAGGCTGGCAACGGCTGGCTCAGGTGCGCAACCTGGAGCTGGTGCGCAACCTGTTCCGCCGCCCACTGGAACTGTGGCTGGTGCTCGACCGCGCCTTGTACCTCCAAGAGCAAGGTTATGCCGTGCGCGTAGGACTGTTCTGCGAATATCCGCTGACGCCGCGCAACCTGCTCCTGCTGGCCGAACGCGACGGATCGCCGCAGCGCAGCTGACAACCTGTGGATAACTCTGTGTACAAGCTTGTGATGAAAATCACCAAAGCTTGGATCCAAGCGCTATTTGCGCCGCTTTGCTTATTCCGCTTTCCAGCTGAAAACCAGCAAAAACAGGGCTTTGCGCAAAGACCGGCGGCAGGGCAAGTCGGCATGCCTTTCGCGCAAGCGGAAAATGCCGCTTGTGCATAAGCATTTCAGCCGTAGGCCAGAAACGGTCTCAAATACGGCATTTCAAGCCAGTTTCAACAGGCCCATACCCACCAGAAGCAGCGCCAGCCCCAGCCAGCCACGGCCAGCCAGGCGCTGACCGAACAGCGCCCAACCCATGGCGACAGTGGCAAGGATGCCGAAGCCGCCCCAGATGGCATAGGCCAGCGACAACTCGATGTCCTGCACCGCCTGAGCCAGCGCGGTGAAGGCCGCCAGCACGCAGAGAATCGAGGCCACGCCCAGGCCCTTGCGACGGAAACCGTCGGAATACTTGAGCAACAGGTTGGCCAGCACTTCCAGCACGATGGCCAGGCCCAGCCAGGCAAAAGGAATCAGCATGGCAATGCCTCCCCTTCAGCCTCGACAGGTTTGCTGCGGGTACCCGCCTTGATCAACAGGATGCCGGCGATCATCACCGCCAACCCAAGGGCCTTTGCCCAACCCAGGCTTTCGCCCAGCCAGAGCACGCTGACCAGGGTAATCAGGACGATGCCGATCCCTTCCCACAGCGCATAAGCCACACCGACCGGCACACGCTTGACCGCCAGGGCCAGGAAGAAATACGACAGGCAGATCATGACGTACATCACGGCATGACCAGCCACGGGGAAATGAGTGGCGGCGAGTTTCATCGACGCCGTGCCGATCACCTCGGCGGTGATGGCGACGATCAGATAGATCCAGGAACGCATGGTGCCCTCCCATGGGCGACACAGCAGCCGAGCGCACAGGCATCGGCGCAAGACAGAAACGTTTGAGGCTGTAGTGGGAGGGTGGCGCTAGAGGTCGCCGGTCCAGTGACGTTCACGGGAGACCAGGCGGGAGGTGGAGAGGAGCTTGAAAGCTTTACCGTTCAACATAATGAACAACAAATTAACTGAGGCAATCAAAAAAGTCAAAGTGATAGATAAATAACAAGTTAAAACACTGAATTAACTGCATTCGATCGAATAAAGCCCTAAGCCAATGCCAAACGGCACGTAAAATATATTAACCGGCCATGCAGCCACCAGAGCCCGCTTGAACGCCATGCCCAGCCGCGCCAGGCAGGTACAACACCGCGCAGTCAAGCTTCGACCTTGCGTTCGGTGTATCATCGCCGGCTGCCCTCAAGATCATGCACCGTCGCCCCGTGACCGGACGCGCAGCATCACCCGCCCGGCGACCTGCAGGCACCGTGCTAAAAATGATCAAGGACGCCAAAAACAGTGATTTATCGCACAGCGGCCTGGGCTGATTGGATTAACAAGACGCACGTCACAGCTACCAACACCCACGCTACCGGCTCTCGCGCGCAAGCAGCTAGAGTGGCACCTGCCTTTTGAACAAAGACTGACCTTGGAACGGATTCGAACATCGTGAAACACGCCAAGCCCCTCGCTTTGCTGACCGCCGCCCTGGCCCTGGCTGGCTGTGCCAGCAGCACGCCACCGGCCAAACCAACCCCGCTGGACTGGAACGTGCCCGGCATGCAGCTCGGCGGCGACCGCGGCCTGCCGCTGCACGTTGACGCCCCCTGCCGCAAGCGCGGCTGCGACAATGACAAGCTGTTTTTCAACCCCGGCAAGACCGAACCAAGCGTCACCACCATCCACCGCGGCTGGTAGGAAAATTCTCCTTTCACCTCGGTGACTTAGGGCGTTACGCATTGATTGCAAGAAGTGGTTTACAGCCGCGAATCCATCGCTATAATGACGCCCCTGTGCCGGTATAGCTCAGATGGTAGAGCAACTGACTTGTAATCAGTAGGTCCCGGGTTCGATTCCTGGTGCCGGCACCATACTCAAAAAGCCTCGACGTCAGTCGGGGCTTTTGCGTTTCTGGGGATCATCCAGACACACGCCCCTTCACTCCAGCAACAACGCCTTGTGCAACTTCCTGATCTCCGGCCCGCTAAGCTCCAGCGCCACATGCTTGCCCTCCTTCCCCAGCCCATTGATCAACACGATCCCTCCCTTGGCAAACGTCCTTTCCTGAGCAAGCGGATAAAGCGCAATGATGTGATCGATGCTGATCACGTACTGGCGGTGGTTGCTGACTTCGAAACTGACGAAACGGCTCACTCCCTGTGCTCCTTGAGTCGCTGCATGTGGCAGCCCGCGTAACTCCATAGTAGCTATCGGCCACGTTTGCGACAGGCTGCCCACCCGCTCGATTTCTTGTTTGGGCTCAATAAACCCTGCTTTGAAAATGGGTATTCCTGTGCCGACGGCTTTCGTCGACTTAAGGAGAAGTCCCATGAGCGAGCATGAAGGTGTAGCACTGACCCGGCGCGGGGTGCTGGCGGGGGGTGTATTGCTGGGGGTCGGCAGTACCGTGCTGACCAGCGGCCTGGCCCGGGCTGCGGCACCGGCAAGCAAGCGTCCAGCCGTGGATCCGAACCAGCTGGAGCGCACCCGGGTCGAGCTGGTTGCACCACCCCAGGTGCATGCCCACAGCCACCGCGCGCCGGGCAAACCACGGATCGTCGAGTTCCGCATGGTGATCGAGGAGAAAGAGCTGGCGGTCGACAACGAAGGCGCCTACCTCCATGCCATGACCTTCAACGGCTCGGTTCCCGGCCCGCTGATGGTGGTGCATGAAGGCGACTACGTGGAGCTCACCCTGGTCAACCCGGCCAGCAACAGCATGGTGCACAACATCGACTTCCATGCCGCCACCGGCGCGCTTGGCGGCGGTGAGCTGACCCATGTGAAGCCTGGCGAGCAGGTGAAGCTGCGCTTCAAGGCGGACCGCGCCGGGGTGTTCGTGTACCACTGCGCGCCGGGCGGGGTGATGATCCCCTGGCATGTGGTGTGCGGCATGAACGGCGCGATCATGGTGCTGCCGCGGGACGGCCTGAAGGACGGCGACGGGCGCCCGCTGCAGTACGACAAGGTCTGGTACATCGGCGAGCAGGATTACTACATCCCGCGCGACAAGGACGGCAAGTACAAGCGCTACGCCAGCCCATCAGCGAGCTTTGCCGACATGTACCAGGTGATGAAGGGGCTCGTCCCCACGCACGTGGTCTTCAATGGCAGCATCGGCGCCCTCACCGGCCCGCACGCGCTCACCGCCACGCAGGGTGAAACCGTGCTGATCGTGCACTCGCAAGCCAACCGCGACACTCGCCCGCACCTGATCGGCGGCCACGGTGACTACGTGTGGGCCTCCGGCAAGTTCGCCAACCCACCGCAGCGCAACCTGGAAACCTGGTTCATCCCCGGCGGTGCGGCGGGCGCGGCGTTGTATACCTTCCGCCAGCCCGGCCTGTACACCTACCTCAACCACAACCTGATCGAGGCCGTAATGCTGGGTGCCGCGGCGCAGGTGCAGGTCGAGGGGCAATGGAATGACGACCTGATGAAGCAACTGGAAGCGCCTGGGCCGATTCGCTAGCGCGACAAGCAGCATTTGCGAAGACTTCGCATTCGCAGATGGTTTTTTGTTACGATTGCTCCCCTCCACGCTCGGGCGCCCTGCCCGGGCGGGATGAGGTTGATCGTATTGAGCGCTGCCGCTCGCCTTTCACAGGTATCCCCGCATGAGCACCACCCTGCTGGTTGTCGACGATGACGACGAGATTCGCGAACTTCTGTGCGACTACCTGAGTGATGCCGGCTATCAGGCTTTGTCGGCTGCAAATGGCGAGCAGATGCGCGCGCAGTTGGCCCTGCACAAGGTCGACCTGGTGGTGCTGGACTTGATGCTGCCCGGCGAAGATGGCCTGAGCCTGTGCCGGCAATTGCAGGCACAGCCCGGGCTGGCGGTGATCATGCTGTCGGCCAAGGGCAGCACCCTGGACCGCATCATCGGCCTGGAAGTGGGCGCTGACGACTACCTGGCCAAGCCCTTCGAGCCCCGCGAGCTGGTTGCCCGAATCAAGGCAGTGCTGCGCCGCCCCCTGCACCGGGAAGCCAACGCCGATGACAGCGCCAGCCAGCCACAGCGATTCGCAGGCTTTGAACTGGACCCCATCAAACGCCTGCTTACCCACCCCGACGGCAAGGCCCTGACCTTGCCTCGCTCCGACTACCGGGTGCTGCGCGAACTGCTGGAGGCCAACAACCGTGTCGTGTCCCGCGATCACCTGACGCGTAGCGCGTTCGGCCGCGACCACCTGCCCGACGACCGCTCGGTGGACATGTGCATCAGTCGCCTGCGCCAGCAGCTACGTCGCGCGCCGGGCCAGGCCGCGCAGATCCTCACCATCCGCAACGAAGGCTACTTGCTGAACCTGCGCCGCGAAGCCTCGGGCAGCTGAGGTGCGCCTGCTGCGAAGGCTTTGGCCGCGTACGCTGTTCGGCCAGCTGTTATTGATCATGCTCAGCGGCACCTTGGCGATCCAACTGCTGTCCAGCAGCATCTGGTTCGACGTGCGCTTTGCCCAGGTACTCGAGGCCCCGGTTCGGCTGATCGCGGCACGCAGCGCGCCGTTGATCGCCCAGGCGCAGTGCCATGCCGGAGCGCTTGAGGTGCCCAAGCATTATCGCCTGCGCTGCGCCGAGCGCCTGCCCGATGCCGAACAGGACGAAACACGCAGCCGGCGGCGCATTGAACTGCTGCTGCACCAGGCATTGGCCTACGAGCTGGGCCGCGACGCGCAGGCGCGCCTGCTCAAGGTGCAGCTTACCGACGAGCTGGGCCAGCCGATCGTCTGGCGCAGCCTGTTCGGCCTGCGCACCGCCCAGGCGCATCTGCAATTTGCCGTACCGCTGGCCGACGGCCACTGGCTGACCATCGATGGCCAGGAGTTGCAAGGCTGGAGCGGCGAGTCGGCCTGGGTGTTGATCAGCGACTACCTGCTGCGGGTCTATGCCCTGCGTATCGTCGCGGTGCTGGTGCTGTGCCTGCTGGCGGTGCGCCTGTGCCTGCGTCCACTGCGCCGCCTGGCCGATGCGGCCCGTGGCCTGGGGCGCAACCTGGAGCAAGCACCGCTGCCGCTGGATGGCCCGGAAGAAGTGCGCCATGCCGCCCAGGCGTTCAATGCCATGCAGCAGCGCCTGATCGCCATGGTCAACGACAAGGCCTACTTCCTCGCCGCGGTATCCCACGACTTGCGCACCCCGCTGACCCGCATGCGCCTGCGCCTGGAACGCTTGGAGGACGGTGAACACAAGGAACGTCTGCGGCAGAACATCGCGCAGATGGACGGCATGATCGGCCAGGTGCTCGATTACCTGAGTGCAGGTGAGCAGCAGGACCTGCAACGGGTCGACCTCGACCGCCTGGTGGCCCACCTGTGCGCGGACCTGGCCAGTGCCGAGGAACCGCTGCCGATCCATGGCCAGGCTGGGTTTGTATGTGCCGATGCGCTGTTACTGCAGCGCTGCCTGCAGAACCTGCTGGGCAACGCATTGCGCTATGCCAAAGACGTTTCGATAACGCTGGAGGCCGGCGGGAACAGTGTATACATCCATATAGATGACCGCGGCCCCGGTATCGACCCGGGGTTGCTGACCACCGTCACCGCACCGTTCGTGCGCGGCGAAAGCTCACGCAACCAGGCCTCCGGGGGCTACGGGCTAGGCCTGAGCATCGCCCAGCGGATTGCCGCAAGCCATGCCGGGGAGCTGACACTGGGCAATCGCGATGGCGGTGGCCTGCGGGTCAGTGTGCTGCTGCCCAAGGCAGCCCCAGCGTAACTACTTGCAGTCGCCCTGCAGGATCCGCAGCGCCGCTTCAGCCAGGAAGCCCGAGCGGCTTTTCTGCTCTGGATGGCTTTTCACGTAGGCATCGATACGGGTGAGCAGGTAGGCCGGCAGGGTGATGTTGAGCTTCTCGGCCTTGCCCAGGTAGCGGGTGATATCGATGTCGATCAATGCCCAGGTGCAGCCGGCGTAGGCCGGGTTGGCCGCATGGACGGTCACCTTGCCGGCCTTGGGGATTTCCTGGCCGTCCTGGGCGAGCAGTTCGAGGTGCCCCTCGATGGCCTCGCGGGCCATGGCGATGGCGTCATCGAGGTCTTCACCGGCCGAAAAGCAGCCCGGGATGTCCGGGACTTCCACGCCCCAGGCGTGCTGGTCGTCGCCGGGCAGGATGGCGATGGGGAATAACATGGCAATGGCTCTCCTGGTCAGCTGGCGTAGCCGATCCGCGCCTGGCGCAGGATGCTGGCCGCAGTAGCGGGCAGCAGGTCCCTCTTCGGGTGCGGGATGGTCACCAGCCCAGTCTTGTGGAGGTGCTTGAAGTGATGGTGGCAGCCCTTGGATCGCACCAGGTACCAACCATCGGCCTCGATCACCGAAATCATTTCGCGGCTGTTCATGAACCCTTCCTTGGGCTGTTCGCAGCGGTGGTTAGTATAACCACCGAAGATCGCCTATCAACACCATACCCACCAAACCGACGAGCGGGCTGCCTGGTGGGGAAGTATGGTCAGGGGGCCGAGGAAGGCTGGCGCAAGGTGATGCGGGATATTGCGGCGCTCATGCCACACCCCCACGCCCATGCAAGAGTCTTTTACCGAAACCCCTGGTTTTCCGCGCACAGGCTTTGCCTATCCTAGGCCGCGTCATCCCGCCTGCGATGGACCCATGAAAGACTCGTTCCCCAGCCGCTACGCCTGCCTGGCCCTGTGCCTGCTCTTCACCCTTGCCAGCCTCCCCTTCCTGGCCCAGTACAGCGGGCTGTGGCCATTCACCGTGGTCACCGCGCTGCTCAGCCTGGTCGGCCTCAATGACGTGCGCCAGCGCCACCACGCGGTGCGGCGCAACTACCCGATCCTGGGCAACATCCGCTACCTGATCGAGACCATTCGGCCAGAAATTCGCCAGTACCTGATCGAGGGCGACGACGACAAACTGCCGTTCTCCCGGGCGCAACGTTCGCTGGTCTATGCCCGGGCCAAGAACGAGAGCGCCGAGAAGGCCTTCGGCACCCTCAACGATGTGTACAAGCCGGGTTTCGAGTTCATCAGCCATTCGATGCTGCCCGTGCCACAGGCCGACCCGGCGTCGTTTCGCATCCGCATCGGCGGGCCACAGTGCACCCAGCCGTATTCGGCGTCGATCTTCAATATTTCGGCCATGAGCTTTGGCGCGCTCAGCGCCAATGCCATCGCCGCGCTGAACAAAGGGGCGCGCCTGGAGCGCTTTGCCCATGACACCGGCGAGGGCAGCATCAGCCCTTATCACCGCGAACATGGCGGCGACCTGATCTGGGAAATCGGCAGCGGTTATTTCGGCTGTCGCACGGAGGACGGCCGCTTCGACCCTGAACGTTTCGCCGAACAGGCCCGCGATGGCCAGGTGAAGATGATCGAGATCAAGCTCAGCCAGGGTGCCAAGCCGGGCCATGGCGGCATCCTGCCGGGGCACAAGGTCAGCGCCGAAATCGCTGCCACCCGTGGGGTGCGCGAGGGCCAGGACTGCATCTCGCCGGCCGCCCACAGCGCCTTCGGCAACCCGGTGGAGCTGCTGCAGTTCGTCGCGAGGCTGCGCGAGCTGTCAGGCGGCAAGCCAGTAGGCTTCAAGTTCTGCCTGGGCCACCCGTGGGAATTCATGGGCATCGCCAAGGCCATGCTCGCCACCGGCATCACCCCGGACTTCATCGTCGTAGATGGCAAGGAAGGCGGCACCGGCGCGGCGCCCCGGGAGTTCTCCGACAACATGGGCATGCCGCTGCGTGACGGCCTGATGTTCGTGCACAACACCCTGGTGGGCCTGAACCTGCGCGAACGCGTGCGCATTGGCGCGGCGGGCAAGATCGTCAGCGCGTTCGATATTGCCAGCGTGCTGGCCATCGGCGCCGACTGGGTCAACTCGGCACGCGGCTTCATGTTCGCCATCGGCTGCATCCAGTCGCAAAGCTGCCACACCAACAAATGCCCCACCGGCGTGGCCACCCAAGACCCGCTGCGCCAGCGGGCGCTGGTGGTACCGGAAAAAGCCGAGCGGGTCGCGAGCTTTCACCGCAACACCTTGCACGCCCTGGCCGAAATGCTGGCCGCCGCAGGGCTGGATCACCCGTCCGAGCTCAAGCCCAAGCACCTGGCACGGCGTATCAGCCCCAGTGAGATCAGCCTGTTTTCGCAGTTGCACGCGTTCCTCAAGCCGGGTGAATTGCTCAGCGGCTCGATCGATAACGCGTTCTATGCACGGATGTGGCGGATGGCGCGCAGTGACAGCTTTGCGCCGCAGATGGGGGAAGTCGAGGGGGTACCTGGGGCGAGCGTGACACGCCACAAAGAAGCAGCCCCGGCATAGGCCGGGGCTGCGAGTGACGCCAGATCAGGATCAGAAGATGCTGATCGGGTACTCGACGAATACGCGGACTTCGTTGCCGTCGTCGTTGTAGCCGTTTTGCTGGACCGCGTTGTTGGTGCGCAGGAACGAGCTACGCAGCTTGATCGACAGGTCCTTGGCCGGGCCTTCCTGCACGACGTAGCGCAGCTGGTTGAAGATCTCGCGCTCCTTGCCTTCGCCGAAGCCTTCCGGGTTCTTCAGGTTGCGGGTGTTGATGTTGTCACCCACTACATAGGCGACCTTGTAGGTCAGGCCCGGAACGCCGAAGGCGCCGAAGTCCAGGCCGTAGCCCAGCTGCCAGGAGCGCTCGTCTTCGGCGTTGAAGTCGGACCAGTAGGAGTTGGCCAGGTAGATGGTCGAACCACCGTCGCTGGTACCACCCGCGCTCTGGTAGCCGCCGTAGTTGTAGCCGGTGCTGCCGGTGCTGCGCTGGTGCGCCAGGGTGATCGAGTGCGGGCCGAAGGCGTAGGTGGCCGCCAGGCTCCAGATGGTGTTGGAGTCACCGTTGAGTTCGGCCGAACGGACAAACTGCTTGTCGATGCTGGTCTTGTAGCCGTTGAAGTCCAGGGTCAGGGACTGGTCATTGGCGATCGGGAAGACGTAGTTCAAGCCCAGGTAGTGCTTCTTCATCACATCTTCGTTGTCTGCGGTGTACAGCGAAGCGGTGAAGTTGTCGGTGAACTTGTAGCTACCGCCCAACACGTCGATCGACTTCAGGCCACCGCTGTCACGCCCTTCGGCGCTCTTGCGGGCTTCCTGGGTGAAGCGGCCGGCGTTCAGCTCCAGGCCCTTGATCTCCTTGGAGGTGATCAGGGTGCCGGTGAAGCTTTCTGGCAGCAGGCGGCCGTCGTCGTAGTTCAGCACTGGCAGGGCCGGCATCTGGTCGCCGTACTTGAGCACGGTGTTGGAGATGCGGAACTTCACCGCAGCGCCGCCACGGGCCAGGTCATGTGGGCTGCTGGCGTTATCGTCGGCGTTCTTGGTGTTGTGCGGCTTGAAGAAGTCGACGCCGCCGCCACCGTTGTGGCCTTTGCCGCCGTCCAGACGCACAGCGTACAGGCCGAAGGCGTCAACGCCGACACCGACGGTGCCTTGGGTGAAGCCGGAGGAGAAGTTGGCGATGACGCCCTGGCCCCATTCGATCTGGTCGTCGGTGCGGTGCTTCTTGTCACGGTTGATGTAAGCGTTGCGCAGAAGAACGTTGGCGTGGCTGTCTTCGACGAAGCCCTTGCTCTCGGCCTGCTCGTTGGCCTGTGCCTGGGTCGCGGCGATCATCGCCAGGGCGACCAGGCTGATCCTGGTTTTCAACATGTTATTTTCCTTATTGCTTAATCAAAAACGCTCTGCATGAGAACGCCAGGAACCAACGCCCCTTCGTAGGTTCGACGCTATGCGGATCCAGGCTGGAAGGCCCGCAGATGGTCTGCAACGGGCCTTTCAGCCGCATGGCCAAGTCATGGCCAGCAGGCGTAGAGGCCGAATCCTAGCCGTGCCTGCTTATACATGTCAAAAAATCGTGATTTGTAGGTTGATATAACCAAAAAACAGGTCGCGAACAGTGCATTTCCACGCACTAATGCCCTGCTTCCGCGCAAAATTCTCTATTTCAGGTTTTTCCGACAAAACCCGTACAACTGTCATGTGCTTGCGCAACGGGCGCAGGTGCGATCGGTACCGACCGAATCACCCAGAAAGGATTAGTTACAAAGTGATACAAACGTAAAGACAGGCCTTTACGAATAGGCGAGCAATAGCAAATAGCAAGCATTACCATTTGCGCCCAATTTCTCACTTGCGTAGACGGATGCCTGCAATGCCTGCCCCCTGCCGCCTTTCACCCCTGACCCTGGGCCTTTCGCTGTTGTTCAGCGCAGGCCTGGCGAGTGCCGCCACCACCACCCTGCCGGAAACCGCGGTCACCGCCGACAGCGAGCGCGAGGAGGACAACCCCCGCGTGCGTGAAGTGAGCACCGCGACCCGCACCTCGACCCCGGTGCGCTATGTGCCCCAGGCCATCGATACGGTGAAGACCAGTAATGTCCTGGACTATGGCACCAGCACCCTGGGCGAAGCGCTGGAGGGCATCCCCAACGTCAGCAGCGGCGCCGACACGCGTTTCGACAGCGTGCGTATCCGTGGCTTCGAGGCCAGCAACGACTTCTACCTGGACGGTATCCGCGACGACAGCCAGTACACTCGCGACCTGCACAACATCGAGCGAATCGAAGTGCTCAAGGGCCCGGCGGCAGTACTGTATGGCCGGGGCAGCCAGGGCGGCATCGTCAACCGGGTGAGCAAGGCCCCCGAGCATGGCCGCCGCTCCACGATCGAAGCCCGGGGTGGCAGTGAGGACCTGCGCAGCCTGTACGCCGACCTCAGCGCCGACCCCAGTGACACCATCAGCCTGCGCCTGAACATGGGCAATGAGGACAGCAACAGCTTCCGTCACGGCGTGGATGGCAACCGTCAGCTGTTCGCACCGTCCATGAGCTGGCAAATCAACCCCGACCTCAACTGGCTGGTGCAGTACGAGTACAGCCGCTACAACCGCACCCCGGACCGTGGTATCCCTGGCAACCCGCTGACCGGCCGCCCTGCGGACGTCAGCCGCAGCGCCACCTACGGCGACACCCAGCGCGACTACATCGACGACCGCGCCCAGTCGCTGCGCTCGCGCCTTAACTACCAGCTCAGCGACAACTGGCAACTGCGCCACACCCTGGGCCTGTTCAAGCTCGACAGCGAGTTCGACAACACCTACCAGACCGCCTACAACCCGCGCACCAACCTGGTCACCCGCCAGCGCTGGCAGCAGGACCTGAACACCCGCAACCTGTTCAACAACCTCGAAGCCGAGGGCGATGTCAGCACCTGGGGCCTGGAGCACAAGCTGCTGGTGGGGCTTGAGTTCGGCAGCCAGCGCCGTGACCCGACGCTGTACAACGCCGCCACTTCAGGCCCTGGCGTGCGCCCGGTACCGGCCCTGGACCTGAATAGCCCCAACCGCAATCTGCAGCACACCGGCCGCATGGCGGTGTCGAGCAACAACCACACGGTGGTCGAGAGCCGTGGCGTCTACCTGCAGGACCAGATCCGCCTGAACGACCAGTGGCAAATCCTCGCCGGTGTGCGCTTCGATCAGTTCGAGGTGGAAACCACCAACAAGCTGCGCAATATCTCCGAGAAACAGAACGACAACAGCTTCAGCCCACGCCTGGGGGTGGTCTACACGCCATGGCGCGACCACTCCTTCTATGCCTCCTGGAGCAAGACCTACTCCCCCGTCGGCGGCGGCCTGATCGGCATCACCCCGGGCGCGGCCGGCAACACCAACGAAACCGACCCGGAGCTGACCCGGCAGAAGGAAATCGGGGTCAAGAGCGACTGGTTCGACGAGCGCCTGACCACCACCCTGGCACTCTACGAGCTGGAGCTGTACAACCGCCGCACCCGCGACCCGATCGACCCGAACATCACCCTGATGTCCGGCCTGCAACGCTCGCGCGGCATCGAGCTGACCGCCACCGGCAATGTCGTTGGCAACTGGTATGTGCGTGGCGGTATCGGCCTGCAGGACGCGAAGATCGTCGAGGACAACAATGGCCAGCAAGGCAACCGCATCAACGACGTGGCCCGGCGCAACGCCAGCCTGTTCGTGACCTGGAAACCTGAACTGGGTTGGTATGCCGAAACCGGCTTGACGCTGGTGGGCGACCGCTACGCCGACAACCAGAACACCATCATCCTGCCGGGTTATGGCCGTTGGGATGCCCTGGCCGGTTATCGCACCCATGACTGGGATGTGCGCGCAGCGCTGAAGAACGTCACCGACAAGACCTACTACGACTCGGCCACCAGCGCGGCACAGATCCAGTACGGTGACCCCCGCAGCCTGGTGGTGACCGGTACCTACAGCTTCTGACGCCATCGCAGGCTTGTCGGCCTCACACATGCAACGCACGCCCCCTGTAGGAGCGGCCTTGTGCCGCGAAAGGGCCGCAAAGCGGCCCCGGCGTTACCACATAGATTACCGGGGCTGCTGCGCAGCCCTTTCGCGGCGCAAGGCCGCTTCTACAGAGCAGCTGCGCAAGACAGTTGCCAACACCGGCCTGCCCTGTGCCCCAAACGAAAACGCCACCGCATGTGCGGTGGCGTTTTTCGTTGCGACAGGTACCTGCCCGCGTCAGTGCCACACAGCCAGCAGCGCTTCAAGCTCTGCATCGCTGATAAGGCCCTGCGGGTATCGCCCATCCAGCAGACGTCGTGGGTCGGTCTTCCTGACCCGGATGCTTCCATGGTCTCGCAACCACTGCGCCAGTATTTCAAGCGTTTGGTGATTCACCGCCGATGGGGGCATAGCCGACTCACTTGCTGCATTCATTTCAACACGCACTCCCTGGGCCCGTGAGCGGCTAACTTACGTAAGGTTTGTTACAGAACGGCGTGGGCCTATCTCTCTGAAACACAATGAAAAACCAATACAAAAGCTGTGCCATTCGCCGTCACCGAACGTCGCCACAAACAAAAAAGCCCGTCATTGGACGGGCTCTTTCATTCAGCGTGAATCAGCGCTTGAACGGCGCCGGCTGTTGCTGGGTCAGGCAATGGATGTTGCCGCCGCCCAGCAGCAGTTCGCGGCCGGGGATCATCACCACCTCGTGATCCGGGAAGACCTTGGCCAGGATCGCTCTGGCCTGCGCATCAGCGGGGTCGTCGAAGCTCGGCGCGATGATGCCGCCGTTGACGATCAGGAAGTTCACATAGGAACCGGCCAGGCGCACCGACGGGTCGCGCTCCTGGCTGCCGGCCACCTGGTCGACACCGGCGCATTCGGCTTCGGTGGCGAACAGCGGGCCAGGGATTGGCATCTTGTGCACCACAAACTCGCGGCCCTTGGCATCGCGGCTGTTTTTCAGCACATCGTAGGCCGCGTGGCAGCGTGCGTAATTGGGGTCGTTGGAATCATCGGTCCAGGCCAGTAACACTTCGCCTGGGCTGACGTAACAGCAGAAGTTGTCGACGTGGCCGTCGGTTTCGTCGTTGTACAGGCCGTCCGGCAGCCAGATGATGCTTTCCACCGCCAGGTGCTCGCGCAGGATCTCTTCGATCTGCCCGCGGTTCAGGTGCGGGTTACGGTTGCGGTTGAGCAGGCACTCTTCGGTGGTGATCAGGGTGCCTTCGCCGTCGACATGGATCGAACCGCCTTCAAGCACGAAACCTTCGGTGTGGTAACGCTGCACGCGCTCCATCTCCATCACCTTGGCCGCCAGTTCCTCGTCGCGGTTCCACGGCGCGTACAGGCCGCCGTCGAAACCACCCCAGGCGTTGAAGCCCCAGTCCACACCGCGCACTTCACCCTGGTCGTTGATCACGAAGGTCGGGCCGGTGTCACGCACCCAGGCGTCGTCGTTGCTGATTTCGACCACGCGGATGTTGGGTACATCCAGCTGGCGACGGGCGTTCTCGTACTGGCCGGCGGAAACCGCCACGGTGACCGGTTCGAAACGGGCGATGGCCTTGGCCAGGGTCACGTGGGCAGCCTGCGCCGGCTTGCCGCCCAGGCGCCAGTTGTCCGGGCGCTCTGGCCAGACCATCCACACCTGGGTTTGCGGGGCCCATTCGGCGGGCATGTGGAAGCCGTCGGCGCGGGGAGTGGTGTTGAGGGTTTTCATCGATGACCTCTGGGGGCAACTGGCGGAAGGGCGGGGCGCGCTGCGCGCACCTTTCGCGGCGCAAGGCCGCTCCTACAGGGAATCGCGTCCTCCTGTAGGAGCGGCCTCGTGCCGCGAAAGGACCGCAAAGCGGTCCCACCGGCTGATGGCGAACAGTTATAGCCGATAAATATCCGCTTATAAAGCCGAATGGAAGACCGTTTTCGCATAAAAAACACACTAAAACCGATAACAATCGATTTCAGAGTCCTTCGTTGAGGATCCGCTCCACGCTGTCGACAAAGTAATCCACACTCGCCCGCGTGGTGCACATCGGCGGCTTGATCTTGAGGATGTTCAGGTAGTCGCCGGTCGGCTGCATGAAGATCCCCAGTTCGCGCAGGCGGTTGCACAGGTGCATGGTCTCTTGCGTGGCCGGCTCCAGCGTCTGCCGGTCACGCACCAGCTCCAGCCCCAGGTAGAAGCCCGAGCCATGGGCCGCGCCCGCCAGCGGATACTTATCGACAAGCCCCTGCAACCGCGCCTTGAAATGCCGCCCCACGTCACGGGCGTTGTCCCACAGCCCTTCATCACGCATCACATCCAGCACCGCCATGCCGACGCGGCAACTGACCGGGCTGCCGCCGGCCGAGGAGAAGAAGTAGCCCTCGGCCTCCAGCGCCTCGGCGATCTCGCGACGGGTGATCACCGCCCCCAGCGGCTGGCCGTTGCCCATGCCCTTGGCCATGGTGATGATATCCGGCACCACGCCCTGCTCCTCGAAGCCCCAAAAATACTCGCCCAGGCGTCCGTAGCCCACCTGCACCTCATCGGCGATGCACACCCCGCCGCGCTCGCGCACCTTGGCGTAGGCCGCCTGCAGGTAGCCCTTGGGCAGCGAGATACCGCCGGCATTGCCGTACACCGGCTCGCAGATCATGCCCGCCAGCTGGCGGCCACGGCCATCGAGGTCGGCGAGCTTGGCGTCGACATCGCGCAAGTAGTCGGCCGCGCTGTCGGCACCGCGATAGCGGCCACGGAAGGTGTTCGGCGCCTCCACCGGGTGCACCCAGTCCGGCCGGGTTTCCAGGGCCTGGGGGTTGTCGGCGATGGAGGTGGAGATCGCATCCGTTGCCACCGACCAGCCGTGGTACGCCTCCAGCACGCTGAGCAGGTCGCGCCCGCCGCTGTAGGCCCAGGCCAGGCGGATCGCCAGGTCGTTGGCCTCGGTGCCGCTGTTGACCAGGAACACCCTGTCGAAGCCTTCCGGCGCCACGTCCAACAGGCGCTCGGAGAACTCGGCGATGGCTGCGTAGTGGAAACGCGAGTTGGTGTTGAGCAACGACCATTGGCGCGCCGATTCGGCGACCATGCGCGGGTGGCCATGGCCGAGCACCGCGACGTTGTTGAGCATGTCCAGGTACGAGCGGCCCTGCATGTCGATCAGGTAGTTGCGCCAGCCGCGTTCGATATGCGGCGGCTGCTCGTAGTAGTGCTTCTGCGAGCGGGCGAAGCTGGCGTCGCGGCGGGCCAGCAGCGCCTGCGCGTCGGCCAGTGGCTCGGCAGCACAATCGAAGCCCAGCAGCGCCGAAGGCGAAGGGCACAGCGCCAGCCACGCTGCGGCAGCACTGGGCGTGGCGAAAAACGGCGGCACGGCCTGGCCATCGAGGCACAGCTGCACGCTGAGGAAGCCACAGGTGGCGCCCAGCGCCTGGCCCCTGGCAAGCAGCTGGCCGTCGGCCGGGGCCTCCTCCAGGCCATTGAGCCAGAGGTTCCAGTGGGCGGTGCGCAGGCAGCCTCGGTTATCGCCGGCACGCTGCCATACGCCCTCGGCAGGTGCCTGCAGCAGGCTGCCGGGCACCAGGTTAAGTTCCACACCCAAGGCACAGGTGGCGGGCTCTTCGGGGCGGTCGATGTGGGTCTGCGACAGTCGGTACTGGCCGTGCAGGCTGCAGGCCGGCGCGGGTTGGGTCGCCAGCAGGCGCTGATCGAAGCCCGGCTGCTCCCAGTTGCCGGCCTCGCAGTGCGGGCTGAGCACCCCGAGGTCGACCCGGGTGACCGCCTGCCCAGCAAGTGCCGGCAACAAAGGCAGGCAGCCGCTGAAGTCGACAGTGCCGGGCCGCTGGCCGGCGGCCTGCAGGATGGCCGCGTCCATCAGCGCGGCAGGCACCGCGCAGGCGGTGTCGAAGATCTCCCACTCGTGGGCGATGTTGTCACGGGTGTACTGGTTGTGCGGGTCGATCGCCAGCTGCTGCTCACTGCTCAGCACCAGTACGGCGGCACGCAGCTGCACCAGCGGCCAGAGCGCTTGCAATTCGGCCGTTTCAAGCGGGTTGGCGGCGTGGTAGGCGGCCACCGCTGGCAAGATGCGCAGCGGGTCGCCTTCGGCGTGATGCAACAGCGCTGAACAGGTCACCGACAGGTCGGCGATGCGCCAGCTGCGCAGCAGGTCACCGAAGTCGATCACACCCTGCACGTGCCACTCACGTTGCCCGTCACGCGCCCAGACCACGTTGTCGTCGGTGATGTCCAGGTGCACGGCCTGGGTCGGCAGTTGCCCGACCAGTGGTGCCAGCCTGTCTGCGGCCTGGCGGGCCAGGGCCGCGACCTGCTGGCGGCGTGCCGGATCGGTGAGCACCGGCAGCAGGTGCTCGACCAGTGCCAGGGCGTGACGCGGGTCCCACTGCAAGGTGCGGTCCAGGCCCGGATGCTCGAAACCTGCCAGTGCCTGGTCGACCTGGGCGCACAGCCTGCCCAGCTCAGCCACCACGGACACCGGCAGGTGCTTGAGACGGGTCAGCGGCTGGCCGTCGATATAACTGAGCAGCCGCACCCGCAGGGGTTGGCCGTCGACCTCAAGCGCCAGCAGCGCCTCACCGGCAAGCGACGGCTGCACCTGCGGCACCGGCACGCCACGCTCGCGCAAATACGCCAGGGCGGCGTGCTGGGCCTGCAATTCGACTTCGGCGTAGCTGCCGTGGCAGGCCTTGAGCACGTAGCGCCCCTGGGCGCTGTCGACGCGGAAATTCACATCCTGCTGGCTACCCAGTGCCTCCAACTCGCCCCGCAGGTCATAATGCGAGCGCAGCAGGGCATGGGCCTGGGCTTCACCGAGTGAAGGGCTGGGCTGGCTCGAACGCTGGATCAGGGTGCTCAGGGGCATGGGGTGTGGCCTCGTTTTTTTGCCGCTTATATCGCCACTACTGTTGCCGTTATTCAAGAGGCAGCTCGCACCAGGCGACGGACATCGCGCGCCAGCACGATTTACGACGAGCGGCTACAAACAAACCAGCTAGGCTTTTCGCCAAAGCCATCAGCAAAGGCACTTGCACATGCGCATTCTTGTTACCGGCGGCGCCGGCTTCATCGGCTCTGCCCTGATCCGCCACCTGATCGGCAACACCGAGCATGAGGTGCTCAACCTCGACAAGTTGACCTACGCGGGCAACCTGGAATCGCTGCAGCCCATTGCCAGCAACAGCCGCTATGAATTCGTCCAGGCCGACATCGCCGACCAGGCCACGGTTGCCAAGGTGCTGGAACGCTTCCAGCCCCAGGCGATCATGCACCTGGCGGCCGAGTCCCATGTGGACCGCTCCATCGACGGCCCCGCGGCCTTCATCCAGACCAACATCGTCGGCACCTACGCCCTGCTCGAAGCCACCCGCGCCTGGTGGTCCCGGCTGCCGGCGGCGCAGCGCGACGCTTTTCGCTTCCACCATATCTCCACCGATGAGGTGTATGGCGACCTGCATGGCGTCGACGACCTGTTCACCGAAACCACGCCTTACGCGCCCAGCTCGCCCTATTCGGCCAGCAAGGCGGCGTCCGACCACCTGGTCCGCGCCTGGCAGCGCACCTATGGGCTGCCGGTACTGCTGACCAATTGCTCGAACAACTACGGGCCCTACCATTTCCCGGAAAAACTGATCCCGCTGATGATCCTCAACGCCCTGGCTGGCAAAGCGCTGCCGGTGTATGGCAACGGCCAGCAGGTGCGCGACTGGCTGTACGTCGAGGACCACGCAAGGGCGCTGATCAAGGTGGTGACCGAGGGCCAGGTCGGCGAGACCTACAACATCGGCGGGCACAACGAGCAGAAGAACATCGACGTGGTGCACATGCTGTGCGCGCTGCTCGAAGAGCTTGCGCCCGACCACCCAGCCGGCGTTGCGCGCTATGAAGACTTGATCACCTACGTGCAGGACCGCCCCGGCCACGACCTGCGCTATGCCATCGACGCCGGCAAGATCGAACGCGAGCTGGGCTGGGTCCCCGAAGAAACCTTCGCAAGCGGTCTGCGCAAGACCGTGCAGTGGTACCTGAACAACCTTGAATGGTGTCGCCGCGTGCAGGACGGCAGCTATCAAGGTGAGCGCCTGGGCAACTCCAACATCAAGGACTTGATCGCATGACCAAAGGTATCGTTCTGGCCGGTGGCTCCGGCACCCGCCTGCATCCCATCACCCTCGGCGTCTCCAAGCAACTGCTGCCGATCTACGACAAACCGATGATCTACTACCCGGTCTCGGTGCTGATGCTCGCCGGGATCCGCGACATCCTGCTGATTTCCACGCCCCAGGACCTGCCGCAGTACAAGAACCTGTTCGGCGACGGCCACCCGTTCGGCCTCAACATCAGCTACGCCGAACAACCCTCGCCGGACGGGCTGGCCCAGGCCTTCCTGATCGGCGAGGAGTTCATTGGCGACGACTCGGTGTGCCTGATCCTGGGCGACAACATCTTCCATGGGCAGAGCTTCACCGAACAGCTGCAACGCGCCGTGAAACATGAGTCGGGGGCCACCGTGTTCGGCTACTGGGTCAAGGACCCCGAGCGCTTCGGCGTGGTCGAGTTCGATAAGCAGGGTAACGCGCTGTCCATCGAGGAAAAGCCACTGCAGCCCAAGTCCAGCTATGCCGTGACCGGCCTGTATTTCTACGACAACGATGTGGTGCGCATCGCCAAGGACGTACGCCCCTCGGCACGCGGCGAGCTGGAGATCACCGACATCACCAACGCCTACCTCAAACGCGGCGACCTGCGCGTGGAGCGTTTCGGCCGCGGCTTTGCCTGGCTCGACACCGGCACCCATGAGAGCCTGCTGGAAGCCTCGCAGTACGTGCAGACCATCGAGAACCGCCAAGGGCTGAAAGTGGCCTGCCTGGAAGAAATCGCCTTCAACCAGGGCTGGATCAGCCGTGAAGAGCTGTTGGCCAAGGCCGAAAAACTGAAGAAGACCGGGTACGGTCAATACCTGGGCAAACTGGCAGAAGAATCTGCATGAACATCATTGCCACCGACATACCCGACGTCCTGATCATCGAACCCAAAGTGTTCGGTGACAGCCGCGGTTTTTTCTTCGAAAGCTTCAATGCCCGGGTGTTCGCCGAGCTCACCGGGTTCAAGGGCGGCTTCGTCCAGGACAACCACTCACGCTCGGAGCACAACGTGCTGCGCGGCCTGCACTACCAGGTGCAGAACACCCAGGGCAAGCTGGTGCGGGTGGTTCACGGCGAAGTGCTGGACGTGGCGGTGGACGTGCGCCGCAGCTCCAGGACCTGCGGCCAGTGGGTTGCGGTGCGCCTGTCCGCCGAGAACCGTCGCCAGTTGTGGATCCCGCCCGGCTTTGCCCATGGCTTCGTGGTGCTGAGCGATTCGGCCGAGTTCCTGTACAAGACCACCGATTACTACAACCCCGCTGCCGAGCACTGCATCCGCTGGGATGATCCCGACCTGAACATCGACTGGCAGTTGAAGGGTGTAGCGCCAAAGCTTTCCGACAAGGACAAGCTGGGCAAGCGCTTCGCCGAACTGAGCCTGCTGCCATGAAAATCCTTGTCTGCGGCCGCAATGGCCAGGTGGCCCAGGCACTGCAAGGCGCGCTGGCCGGCCTGGGCGAGGTCCACCTGCTGGGCCGCGAGCAGCTTGACCTTGCCCACCCGGAGCAGTTGCGCGCGCCGCTGCGCGAAATGGCGCCCGGCCTGATCATCAATGCCGCGGCCTACACCGCCGTGGACCAGGCCGAAAGCGAGCCGCAACTGGCCTTTGCCATCAACGCCGAAGCCCCCCGGGTGCTCGCCGAAGAGGCCGCGCGCCTGGACGTGCCGCTGGTCCACTACTCCACCGACTATGTCTTCGATGGCAGCAAGACGGCGCCCTATGTCGAGGACGATGCACCGAACCCGCTGGGCGTCTATGGCCGCAGCAAGCTGGCCGGCGAACAGGCCATCGCTGCAGTCGGTGGCAAGCACCTGATCCTGCGCACCAGCTGGGTTTACTCGCGGCACGGGCGCAACTTCCTGCTGACCATGCAGCGCCTGCTGCAGGAGCGCCCGCAATTGAAGGTGGTGAACGACCAGATCGGCGCACCCACCTGGGCCGGCACCCTTGCCGCCAGCACCCGCGCCCTGATCGAGCGCTGGCAACAGGGCCAGCCCGGCGCCTGGGGCACCTACCACCTGACCGCACAGGGCCACACGTCGTGGTTCGGCTTCGCCCAGGCCATCGCTGAACAGCTCAAGGCCCAGGGACTGCCTTGCGCCGAGCTGCTGCCGATCGCGTCAAGCGAGTACCCCACACCCGCGCACAGGCCGCTCAACTCGCGCCTGGACTGCTCGCGCCTGGTGCGCGAATGGCAGGTTGCGCAGCCGCACTGGCATCAGGCGCTGATCGACTGCCTCAACTAGCGCATAATTGCGCCAGACTCTTCTGGCGCCCTCAAGCGATGATCCCCAAACCCACGCCGCCTCGCCGCCCCCGCTGGCGCAGCCTCGCCCTCTTGGCACTGTGCCTGACCCCACTGCTGTGGCCCCTGCATCACCTGGCCGAGCGCTACTACCAGGACGAACTGGCCTCGCAGAACCGCCAGACCCTCGACCTCTATGTCGCCAACCTGCTCGGCACCCTGCACCGCTACGAGACCCTGCCGCAGATCCTCGGCGAACTGCCGGCCCTGCGCGGCGTGCTGGCCGACCCGTTCAAGCTCGAGGCGGTGACCAACGCCAACCGCCTGCTCAAGCACATCACCCAGCAGACCGGTGCCGAAGTGATGTACCTGATGGATGTCAGCGGCAACACCCTGGCCGCCTCCAACTGGGACAAGCAGGACAGCTTCGTCGGCCGCAACTTCTCGTTCCGGCCGTACTTCATCGAAGCCATGGACGGCCACCTGGGGCGCTTCTTCGGCCAGGGCACCACATCGGCCAAGCGCGGCTACTTCTTCGCCGCCGCCGTGCACGACCGTGAGCGGGTGATCGGCGTGCTGGTGGTCAAGGTCGACCTCGACCACACCGAAACCCTCTGGGGCCGCACCCCCGAACAGCTGCTGCTGACCGACCAGAACGGCGTGGTGGTGCTCACCTCGCGCCCGGACTGGCGCTTTCGCGCTACCCGTGAGCTGACCGAAGCCGAGCGCCAGGCGATCATCGCCATCCAGCCGTACCCGACCCAGGCGCCGCAGCCGTTGAGCCTGAACCACGACGCCTGGCTCACCCAAACCCGCGACATCAAGGAAACCGGTTGGCAGGTCAGCATCCTCGCGCCGCGCACCCTGGTCGACCGCTCGGTGCAGACGGTCATGGCCATCGGCGCCGGTGCGCTGCTGGTGACCATGCTGTTGGCCGGCCTGGTGATGCAGCGCCGCCGCCACTACATCGACCGCATCGACTTCGAGGCGCGCGCCCGCCATGAGCTGGAAAACCGCGTGGTAGAGCGCACTGCCGACCTCGAAGGCCTCAACACCCGACTCAAAAGCGCGGTGCTTGAGCGCGAGAACGCCCAGCAGGAGCTGGTGCGCGCCCAGGACGAGCTGGTCCAGGCCGGCAAGCTGTCGGTGCTCGGCACCATGTCGGCGAGCATCAGCCACGAACTCAACCAGCCACTGGCGGCCATCCGCAGCTACGCCGAAAACGCCGAGATCCTGCTCGACCACCAGCGCACCGAAGACGTGCGCGGCAACCTCAAGCTGATTGGCGAGCTGACCGGGCGCATGGCGTCGATCATCGCCCACCTGCGCGCCTTCGCCCGCCGCGACCGCCACGCCCCGGAGAGCGTGGCCCTGCAGCCGGCGCTGGACGACGCCCTGGCGCTGCTGGCCAAGCGCCGCCGGGCCATGGCGGTGGAGCTGGTGCGTGACCTGCCGGAGGCCACCCTGTGGGTGCAGGCCGGCGAAACGCGCCTGCGCCAGGTGCTGGGCAACCTGCTGGCCAATGCCCTGGACGCCCTCACCGAAAAAGCCAACCCGCGCAAGCTGTGGCTGAGTGCCGAACGCCAGGACGATTGCGTCTACCTGTACATTCGCGACAACGGCCCAGGCTTCAGCCGCCAGGCCCTGGAACACGCCAAGGAGCCCTTCTTCACCACCAAGACCCGCACCCAGGGCCTGGGGCTGGGGCTGGCCATCTGCGAAAGCCTGATGCGCGCCCTGGGCGGTGAGCTGCTGCTGGCCAACCACCCGGAAGGCGGCGCCCTGCTGACCCTGCAACTGCGCGTGGCCACGCCCGGCGCCAACCTGCAATCTTCGGAGGACACCTCGGCATGACCACCGAGACACTGATCGACAGCCACGCCCAGGTGATCCTGGTCGATGACGACCCGCACCTGCGCCAGGCGCTGAGCCAAACCCTGGACCTCGCCGGGCTCAAGGTGGTGGCGCTGGCCGATGCCCAGGGCCTGGCCGAACGCATCGAGGCCGACTGGCCGGGCGTGGTGGTCAGCGACATCCGCATGCCCGGCATCGATGGCCTGCAACTGCTGGAGCAACTGCACGCCCGCGACAGCGAGCTGCCCGTGCTGCTGATCACCGGCCACGGCGATGTACCGCTGGCGGTGCAGGCGATGCGTGCCGGGGCCTACGACTTCCTCGAAAAACCCTTCGCCACCGACGCCCTGCTCGACAGCGTGCGCCGTGCCCTGGCCCTGCGCCGGTTGGTGCTGGACAACCGCAGCCTGCGCCTGGCGCTGAGCGACCGCCAGCAACTGGCCACGCGCCTGGTCGGCCTGTCGCCAGCCATGCTGCGCCTGCGCGAGCAGATCGGCGCCCTCGCCGGTACCCGCGCCGATGTGCTCATCCTCGGTGAGACCGGCGCGGGCAAGGAAGTGGTGGCGCGCGCCCTGCACGACCTGTCGAGCCGCCGCGACGGCCCGTTCGTGGCGATCAACGCTGGCGCCCTGGCCGAATCGGTGGTCGAGAGCGAGTTGTTCGGCCATGAGCCAGGGGCGTTCACCGGGGCGCAGAAGCGCCGCATCGGCAAGTTCGAGTTCGCCAACGGTGGCACGCTGTTCCTCGACGAGATCGAGAGCATGAGCCTGGATGTGCAGGTCAAGCTGCTGCGCCTGTTGCAGGAGCGGGTGGTCGAGCGCCTGGGTGGCAACCAGCTGATCCCGCTGGACATCCGCATCATCGCCGCGACCAAGGAAGACCTGCGCCAAGCCGCCGACCAGGGCCGCTTCCGCGCCGACCTGTACTACCGCCTCAATGTGGCGCCGCTGCGCATCCCGGCACTGCGCGAGCGTGGCGATGACATCCTGGTGCTGTTCCAGCATTTCGCCGATGCCGCCAGCGAGCGCCACGGCCTGGCGCCCCACAGCCTGCAACCGGCCCAGCGCGCCATGCTGCTGCGCCACGAATGGCCAGGCAACGTGCGCGAACTGCAAAACGCCGCCGAACGCTTCGCCCTGGGGTTGGAACTGGCGCTCGACGGCCAGCCGGCGGCCAGCGCCAGCGACATTCACCTACCCGCACCGAGCGGCAACCTCAGCGAACAGGTCGAGCAGTTCGAACGCTCGCTGATCGCCGCCGAACTGGCCCAGCCCCACAGTTCCATGCGCAGCCTTGCCGAGGCCCTCGGTGTCCCGCGCAAGACTCTGCACGACAAGCTGCGCAAGCATGGCCTGAACTTCGACGGTGCCAGCGGCGGGCACGACGACCATGAGGACAACCGTCAATGAGCACCGACAGCCAGTACCTGCAAACCGTACTGCACAGCGACATTCCCCTGACCCGCGAGATGGGCATGGCAGTCCTCGACTGGCAGGGCCATTGCCTGCGCCTGCAACTGCCGCTGGCCCCCAACGTCAACCACAAGAGCACCATGTTCGGCGGCAGCCTGTACTGCGGCGCGGTGCTGGTGGGTTGGGGCTGGCTGCACCTGCGCCTGCGCGAGCTGGGCATCGATGACGGGCACATCGTCATCCAGGAGGGGCAGATCAGTTATCCGCTGCCGGTGACCGGTACCGCCGTGGCGCGTTGCCCGGCGCCGGACGAGAAGGCCTGGGAGCGGTTCCTGACGATGTACCAGCGCCGCGGGCGGGCGCGGTTGACGTTGGAGACGGTGGTGAGCAACGAGGGCAGTGACGAGCCTGCGGTGAGGTTCAGCGGGCAGTACGTGCTGCACCGTTGAGATTCCCGGCAGGCGGCGGTGTAGAGGATTCTTTTTCAAGCGCACCGCGCACCCTGTGGGAGCGGCTTCAGCCGCGAAACAGGCGGTGCGGTGGATGGCACCGGCGTTGCCGGTGTTCGCGGCTGAAGCCGCTCCCACAGGGCCCTGCTAAATCTGAAGGTTATGTGCAGTTCTGTGGGAGCGGCGGTTCGCCGCTGCGACTTGCCCGCGATTGGACCTCAGCTATTGATCGCGCCGGCCAGTTTGACCAGCGCTTGTCGCCAGTTGGCCAAACCTGGCAACGCCAGGAAAAACGGATTGAGCAACGACTCCCGCGGCGGATAACGAAACGCCTGCCCATCCAGCCCGATCACCTCACCACCGGCCCCCTCCAGCACGCCCTGGGCGGCAGCGGTATCCCACTGCGAGGTCGGCGCCAGCCGCGGATAGCAGTCGGCACTGCCTTCGGCGAGCAGGCAGAATTTCAGCGAGCTGCCAATATTGGCCAGTTCCAGTTCGCCCACTGCGCTACTCAGGCCAGCCAGCAGCGCTTCCTGCTCCGGGCTGGAATGCCGGCGGCTGGCGACCACGGTGAAGCGCCCATCCGCCGGTGGCGCGTTGCGCACCTGGATCGCCTGCGCCTCGGCATCCCGCTCGGCACGCCAGGCCCCCAACTCGCGACCGCCGAAGTAACAACGACCATTGGTCGGCATCGCCACCACACCGAACACCACCTCGCCGTGCTCGATCAGCGCGATGTTGACGGTGAACTCTTCACTGCCGGCGATGAATTCCTTGGTACCGTCCAGCGGGTCGACCAGCCACCAGCGCTGCCACGCTTCACGCGTCGCCAGCGGGATGTTGCAGTCTTCCTCGGACAGCACCGGGATCTGCGGCGTGAGCGCCTGCAGGCCATCGGCGATTATCCGGTGCGCAGCCAGGTCGGCCGCGGTCACCGGCGAGTCGTCAGCCTTGTTGGTCACGGCCACAGCGGTGCGCCAGAACGGCAGGATCGCCGCGCCTGCCCGCTGGGCGAGCTCCACCACGTCCAGCATCAGCTGACGGTCGCTCATACGCTCAGCACCCCACGCTGGATCAGCAGGTCGCGCGCCAGGTACAACGCCGCCAGGGCCCGGCCTTCGCTGAACTGCGGGTGCATGGCCAACGCCGACAGTTCGCGCAGGTTGACCTTGTCGACCCGCATCGGCTCGGGCTCATCGCCCTCAAGACGCTCTTCATACAGGTCGGTGGCCAGCACCACCTGGATCTTCTGGCTCATGTAACCGGGCGACAACGACAGCTCGGTCAGGTGCTCCAGCTGGCGTGCGCCAAAACCGGCCTCTTCCTTGAGCTCGCGGTCAGCGGCGGCCAGCACGTCCTCACCCGGCTCGATCAGGCCTTTGGGCAGGGACAATTCGTATTCATCGGTACCGCCGCAATATTCCTCGACCAGCACCGCGTGCTCGGCATCGAGCATGGCCACGATCATCACCGCGCCGTAACCATTGCCCCGGCCGACCAGTCGCTCATAGGTGCGTTCGGTGCCGTTGGAAAAGCGCAACTGCACGGCTTCGACGCGGAACAGGCGGCTGCTGGCGACGATCTCGCGGCTGAGGACGGTGGGTTTCTGGCGCATGGGGCGGCTCCTTGGCGTGAACGGGTTACTATACCGTGGCTTGCCACCTGATCGAGAGTTTCCCATGCCCGTTCTTCCCTGGTCCGCCATCGATACTGTCCTGCTGGACATGGACGGCACCCTGCTCGACCTGCACTACGACAACCGCTTCTGGCTGCAGCACCTGCCGCAGCGCTATGCCGAGCTGCATGGCGTGAGCCGGGCGATGGCCGAAATGGAGCTGCAGCCGCTGTTCGAGCAACATGCCGGGACGTTGAACTGGTACTGCCTGGACTTCTGGAGCCGCGAGCTGCGCCTGCCGATCCGCGAGCTGAAGCAGGAGATCGCAGACCTGATCGCCTTGAAGCCGGATGCCGACACCTTCCTCGCCGCCATCCGCAAAGCCGGCAAGCGGGTGGTGATGATCACCAATGCGCACCGCGACTCACTGTCGCTGAAACTGGAGCGGGTGGAGCTGGCGCCGTACTTCGAGCGGTTGATCAGCTCGCACGACTACGGCTACCCGAAGGAGAGCCCGCTGTTCTGGGAGGCGTTGCAGGCGGATATCGGCTTCGAACCGGCGCGCAGCCTGTTCATCGATGACACCCTGGCCATCCTGCGCAGCGCGCAGCGGTTCGGGGTGGGGCATCTGCTGGCGGTGAAGCAGCCGGACAGCCAGGGCGCGCTGCGCGATACCCAGGAGTTTGCGGCCGTAGAGGATTACCGGGAACTACTGATGGGTTTGTGAGGCCCTTCGCGGGTAAACCCGCTCCCACAGGCTGTGAAAAACCTGTGGGAGCGGGTTTACCCGCGAAGAGGTCGATACAGGCTGTAGAGATCAATCCGGAATACGCAGTACCTGCCCCGGGTAGATCTTGTCCGGGTGCTTGAGCATCGGCTTGTTCGCCTCGAAGATCTTGTTGTACTGGTTGGCGTCGCCATACACCTTCTTGGAAATGGCGCTGAGGGTGTCGCCTTTCTCGACCGTGACGAACCGGGCCGCCTGGGCAATCGGCCCGGTGACGGTGATCTGGTCGTCCACCGACGCCACGCCAGCGATGTTGCCGGCCGCCAGGATGATCTTCTCCTTCTCTTCCTGGCTACTCACCTCGCCCTTGAGGATGACCTTGTCTCCCTCTACAGTGGCCGAGATGTTCGGGTTGCCCAGGCCAACGCTTTCGACGTGTTTCTTCAACTGCTCCTCGGCATTGGCATTGCCCGGAGTCAGCAGGTCGATCAACTTCTCACCGGCTTCCTTCACGAAACTGAACAGGCTCATGTGGCGCTCCTTTGAGGGTGAATCCGTGGAAGCAGAAGTCTAGGCCAGGATCCCGCCCCCCGCCCCTGTGCGACCAATCGACGCGGTCTATCACGGCATAGACGCTAGCGATTAGACGCCACCTGCCCAGCGGCCTAGGCTTGTGGCATCAAACTGCCGCCGGTATTCGCCCCGATGAACAGCAAGCCTCCGGTCTGCGCGGCGCCCTCGTCCTTCGATCTGCCCGCCGCCAGCAACACCTACGACTACCTCGAGCTCACCGATGCTGCGCGTGACAGCACGCCGCTGGCCGAGGAAGTGGCGCTGGCCATCGTCTACAACGGCCTCAACCAGGCGGTGATGCTGGTCAGCCCCACCGACCTTGAAGACTTCGCGGTCGGGTTCAGCGTCGGCAGCGGCATCGTCAGCGGTACTGACGAAATCTATGACGTGAAGCTGTCCGGCAGCGGCTCGGCCTTGTATGCCGACCTGGAGATATCCAGCCGTGCCTTCTGGGACCTGAAGAACCAGCGCCGCCAGATGGCCGGCACCAGCGGCTGCGGCCTGTGCGGTGTCGAAGCCCTGGAGCAGGCGCTGCCAGAACTGAAGGTACTGCCCGGGGCCCCCTTGCCCCCGGCCCATTGGCTCAAGGACCTGCGCCAGCGCATCGATGCCTTCCAGCCCCTCGGCCAGCACTGCGGCGCTGTGCACGCCGCGCTGTTCATGGACCGCGACGGCCAGCTGCTGCTGGGCCGCGAGGACATTGGCCGGCACAACGCCCTGGACAAGCTGATCGGCGCCCTGCTGCGCCAACGCATCGACACCACCGGTGGCCTGGCCATCGTCACCAGCCGTTGCAGCCTGGAGCTGATCCAGAAAGTGCTGCGCGCCGGCATCCAGACCCTGGTCAGCCTCTCGGCGCCCACCGGCCTGGCCCTGCAATGGGCACGCAAGCACAACCTCAACCTTATCCACTTGCCCAAACACAGCGCACCGCGGGTATTCAGCCCAGCGGCGGAGTAGTAACAGCCGTGACCTCGTACGAAAAACTCCCGGACAACGCCCCCGCTTCCTCCCCTCGCTACAAACCCTACCCCGGCCCCGCCGGCGGCTGGGGCGCGCTGCGCAGTGTGGCCAAGGCCTGGGTCGGCAGTGACAACGCCCTGAAGAACCTGCGCGCCCTGCTCAAGACCAACCAGAACGGTGGCTTCGACTGCCCTGGCTGCGCCTGGGGCGACTCCCCCGAGAGCGGCATGGTCAAGTTCTGCGAGAACGGCGCCAAGGCGGTCAACTGGGAAGCCACCAAGCGCCGTGTCGATGCGGCTTTTTTCGCCCGCTACAGCGCCAGCGCGCTGCGCCAGCAAAGCGACTACTGGCTTGAGTACCAGGGCCGCCTGACCGAGCCGATGGTCTATGACCCGGTCACCGACCGCTACCAGCCCATCGATTGGGACGCGGCATTCGCGTTGATCGCCCGCCACCTGAACAACCTGGCCAGCCCTGACCAGGCCGAGTTCTACACCTCCGGCCGGGCCAGCAACGAGGCGGCGTACCTCTATCAACTGTTCGTGCGCGCCTATGGCACCAACAACTTCCCCGACTGTTCGAACATGTGCCACGAGGCCAGCGGCGTTGCTCTGAGCCAGAGCGTTGGCGTGGGCAAGGGCACGGTCACCTACGACGATTTCGAGCACGCCGACGCGATCTTCGTCTGGGGCCAGAACCCCGGCACCAACCACCCGCGCATGCTCGACCCGTTGCGTGACGCGGTTAAGCGCGGCGCCCAGGTGGTCTGCATCAACCCGCTCAAAGAGCGGGGCCTGGAACGCTTCCAGCACCCACAGAACCCACTGGAAATGCTGACCAACAGCGACCGTCCGACCAACACCGCGTTCTTCCGCCCGGCCCTGGGCGGCGACATGGCGCTGCTGCGCGGCATGGCCAAGTTCCTGCTGCAGTGGGAGCGCGAGGCGCAGGCCAAGGGCGAGCCGGCGATCTTCGACCATGCCTTCATTGCCGAGCACGGCCATGGCGTGGACGCGTACCTGGCGGTGGTCGATGCCACGCCATGGGAGCAGGTCGAGGCGCAATCCGGCCTGAGCCTGGCCGACATCGAGCTGTCGGCGCGCATGTACTGCAAGGGCAAGCGGGTGATCATGTGCTGGGCCATGGGCATCACCCAGCACCGCCACTCGGTGCCGACCATCCAGGAAATCGTCAACCTGATGCTGCTGCGCGGCAACCTCGGCGCACCCGGCGCCGGCCTGTGCCCGGTACGCGGCCACAGCAACGTGCAGGGCGACCGCACCATGGGCATCAACGAGCGCCCACCGGCGTTCCTGCTCGACGCCATCGAGAAGCGCTTCGGCTTCCAGGTGCCGCGCCACAATGGCCACAACACCGTCGAGGCGATCCACGCCATGCTCGAAGGCCGGGCCAAGGTGTTCATCGGGCTGGGCGGCAACTTCGCCCAGGCCACCCCGGACACCGAACGCACCGCCCAGGCCCTGCGCAACTGCGAGCTGACCGTGCAGATCAGCACCAAGCTCAACCGCAGCCACCTGGTCCATGGCAAGCAGGCGCTGATCCTGCCGTGCCTGGGCCGTACCGATATCGACCTGCAAAGCGATGGCCCGCAGGCGGTCACGGTGGAGGACTCGTTCAGCATGGTCCATGCCTCCAACGGCCAGCTCAAGCCGCTGTCCAGGCAAATGCGCTCCGAGCCCGCCGTGGTCGCCGGCATCGCCGCCGCCACCCTGGGCAAGCAGCCGGTGGACTGGCACTGGCTGGTGGCCGACTACGACCGCATCCGCGCATTGATCGCCGATACCATCCCGGGCTTTGCCGACTTCAATGAGCGGCTGCGCCTGCCGGGTGGTTTCTACCTGGGCAACAGCGCCGCCAGCCGCCAGTGGAAAACCGCCACCGGCCGGGCCAACTTCAAGGCCAACCTGCTGCCCGACAGCCTGCTCGATGAGCGGGTACGCGCCAGCGGCCAACTGCCAGACCTGATCATGCAGTCGATGCGTTCGCACGATCAGTACAACACCACCATCTATGGCATGGACGACCGCTACCGCGGCGTACGCGGCCAGCGTGACGTGCTGTTCGTAAACGAAGCCGACATCGTTCGCCTGGGCTTCCAGCCAGGGCAGAAGGTCGACATCGTGTCGCTGTGGGGGGATGAGCATGTGCGCCGGGTGCAGGGTTTCACCCTGTTGGCGTTCGACATTCCTGCCGGGCAGGCGGCGGCCTATTACCCCGAGGTGAACCCGCTGGTGCCGCTGGAGAGCATTGGCGAGGGCAGCCATACGCCGACGTCCAAGTTCATCGCCATCAAGCTGGAGCGGGCGCGGGACGACGGGCGTATCATCTGACACCGTCGCCAGCTGCGTAACGCTCCTACAGGCGTAGCCAGCAGCCGGCGATGAGTGCTTCAAGCGCCCACAAAAAAAGCCCTGTCCGCAATGGATCAGGGCTTTGTCATAAAAGCCTCAGACCGCCGAAAATCGGGAAAGTTTCATACATAATTCAATAACTTATAGAATTGTGTACAACTCGTGCTACTCGTCGGATTTCCGTTGCCAGCCGCTTCGCCGGGCCTCAAATTCCGCCTCGTCATCCCTTTGAGGCTCTCTTGATGAAGAAGTACTCCTCGATTCTGTTGTTGTCTTTCAGCTTGCTCAGCGGCGTGGCCATGGCAGGCGGCACCACCGAGGCCGGCATTGGCGGCGCATTGGGTGGGGTACTGGGCTCCGTGGTGGGCAACTCCATCGGGGGTAGCACCGGCGGCGCCATCGGTGCCGGCCTGGGCGGCGCTGCCGGCGGTGCCCTGGGTGCCGACAAGCGCCAGCGTGGCGAAGCCGCCATCGGTGGCGCGCTGGGCGCAGCGGGCGGCAACGTGGTCGGTCGCTCCATGGGCGGCACCACCGGCAGCTACATCGGTGCGGCCGCGGGCGGCGGCGCCGGTGGCGCACTGGGTAACTACATGGGCAACAAGGCCGACGAAGACGAGCGCCACGATTCGCGTCGCTATCGCCGCGACTACGATGATCGCCGCTACTACGACCGCGGCCACCACTATGGCCACCGCAAGCACAAGCGCCACTGGCGCGACTGATCGCCAGGCTTAAGCCTTGCGCCTAGGCCCCGCCCTCATCGGCGGGGCCTTTTCGTTTGCGCCAATACCCGAGGATTAGGGGCCGCCCCGATATGGAGGCCAGTAGCCACTAGTTATCATTCCCTGCTTCCACCTTGAACAGGACGCAGGGAATGCGCGCGATCAGCATCACCCTCATCTGCTCGCCTCCCTACCCGAGGGGCTGAAGCATGCCCACCCGCACTCGCCCGCCCATGCTCAGCGAAGCCAGCTTTGCACGAATTCGCCAAAGGGTTACGCAGGCCACTGGCGTGCATCTGGCCGACGACCGCCGGGCAGTGGTCGCGGCGCGCCTGCACAAACGCCTGAAAACCCATCGCCTGGCGGACTTCGAGCATTACCTGAGCTTGCTCGACAGCGATCAGGGCGCGGTGGAACACGAGCACCTGCTACGCCTGTTGGTGGCCCGCGACAGCTACTTTTTCCGCGAGCACCGCCACTTCGAATGGCTGGCCGGCTGGCTGGCCGAACTCGACCGCCCCGCGCGCCTGTGGAGCGCCGCCTGTGCCACCGGTGAGGAAGCCTGGAGCCTGGCCATGGTCGCCGCCGAAAACGCCCGCCATCCAGGCTGGCAGGTACTGGCCAGCGATTTCGATCCACAGGTGCTGGCGCACGCCGCCGCCGGCATTTACGACATTGCCCAGGCCCGCTACTTCCCGGAAGGCTGGCTGGCCCGCCACTGCCTGTGCGGGGTCGGTGAAATGGCCGGGCGACTGCGCGTCACCCCTGCCCTGCGCGGGCAGGTAGGCTTCGAGGCGATCAACCTGATTCAGCCCTTGCCGGAACGGCTCGGCCAGTTCGACGCCATCCTGCTGCGTAACCTGGTGTCGAACCTCGCCCCATCGTACAAGCGCGAGGTGCTGCTCCGTGTGCTCGCACAGCTGCGCCGCGGCGGCTTGCTGATCATCGGGCATAGCGAGAGCATCCACGAGCTGGACCTGCCCCTGCGCCCCTTGCTGCCCTCGGTGTTCGAACGCCTATGAGCAGAGGCACTGACTGCGCACCCGCGCCGCAGTGCCCTTGCGGATCGAGCCGGCCTGCCGCCCCCCTTCCCTTGCGAAACAGGCCCTGACCCATGCCTTGCCGTATCCTGCTTGCCGACGATTCGCCGCTCTTTCGCGCCGGCCTGCGCGCACTGCTTGAACAGAAAAAGGAATTTGCCGTGGTCGGCGATACCGGCGATGCCATGGCTGCCGTGAACCTCGCCGAGAAACTCAAACCGGATATCGTGGTGCTCGACATGAGCGGTGAGCTGGACAACCAGCAGGCCCTGCAGGAGCTGTTCATTCGCGCCCCTGCCAGCCGTGTACTGATGTTTTCCGCACGCTCGGAGCTGGACCATGTGCTCAATTGCCTGCAACTCGGCGCCCACGGTTTTCTGCTCAAGAACGCCTCGGTGGGGGAGCTGGAGCAGGCCCTGCAGACTTTGCGTCATGGCGGCCAGTACCTGTCATCGGCGGTGCTGCCGATGGTCATCGACCAAGCCCTCAAGCACAGCCGCAAGCGCCCGGCAGGTCAGGTGCAGACGCCGCTGACCACCCGCCAGCTGGAGATCCTGCGGCTGATCGCCCGGGGCGAAACCACCCGCTCCATTGCCGATGGCCTGGGCCTGAGCATCAAGACGGTGGAAGCGCACCGCTCGCAGATCATGCACCGCCTGCAGATCCACGACGTGCCGGGGCTGGTGCTGTTTGCCGTGCGCGAGGGGATCATCCGCCTCAACGATTGAGCGACAGCCCGGCGAGGATCAATTGCAGCGCCTCAGGCAATGCCGCCGGACGCCCCGAGGCACGCTCGACGAACACCTGCACCAGCGTGCCCGCTGCGCAGGCCTCGGCCTCGCCCGGGCGGAACAGCGCCAGGCGGTACTCCACCGTGCTGCCCGCCAGGCGGGTGATGCCCAGGCCCACTTCGAGCACGTCGGGGAAACCGGGCAGCGCGAAAAAGTCTGCCGCCGAACTGACCACGAAGCCTGCCAGCTCGCCGTCCCGCAGGTCCAGCTCGGCCTGCTCGACTAAGAAGGCCTGGATGGCCGTTTCGAAGAAGCCGTGCACGGTAGAGCCGGCGAGATAGCCGTTGAGGTCGTTGTCCTGGGCACGGGTGAGGATCGGGTGGAAGTGGGAGAAAGCGGTACGTTGGGGGGATTCGGTCATGGATTGTCCTGTGTTGTCTTTAGCACATCAGGGAAGCTTCCCACACGGACTTGGGAACGCCTATAGTCGCAATCAACAATAGATCGCATAGCATGGTCCATCTTCATGAAACCGAGACATACGCCCGTGCCTACCCAACCGCTGGATCACACCAACCTCAGCCGCATGGCCGACAGCGGGCGAATCAACGCCACCCATATCGTCGGGCAGCCAGGCGGCTGGGCCATTCAGGTCGACATCAACAACCAGGAGCACGTGCTTACTGCGCAGCGTAGCGGCAATGTTAGGCTGTTCAAGAAGTTCGAAACACTTGTCACCTACCTGCATGAGTTGGGCATCGACCATTTTCAGGTCGATACCTCAACCTACGATCCTCAACAAACCAGCACCTATCAAAGGCCGGATCGCGCTCAAGCACTCAAGCGCGCCCATGAGGCCGCCGCTTACGAAGCCTGGTTCGTCGAGCAGGTCGAGGCGAGCCTGCGCGATCCCTCACCCGCCATGGATGACGCCGAGGTAGAAAGATTCTTTGCCGCCCGCCGCGCTGAGTTGCGAGCCAAAAAAGGCTGATGCGCCTTACCTGGTCCTCTATGGCTCACAAGGATCGCTTGCGAATCCTTGAGCTTATTGCCGAAGACAATCCTATTGCGGCCGAAGCCCTGGATGAAACATTCAGGGATAAGGCCAGGCGCGCCGCACAGTACCCAGCTTTGTACAAATCCGGGCGTAGTCCTGACACACGAGAAATTGTCGTGCATCCGAACTATGTAATGGTCTACCGAACCCTGGTGGATCAGATCGAAATCATCCGCATCCTGCACGCTCGGCAACAATGGCCCTGACAAGAAACGAAAAAGCCGCCCCAGAGGGCGGCTTTCTCATTCGAACCGACAGCGCTTACAGCTGCGGGCCAGCGCCTTTGATGGCGTCGGAAACTTCGAACTTCTTGAAGTTTTCGATGAACAGCTTGGCCAGGCCCTTGGCGGCTTCGTCGTAGGCAGCCTTGTCAGCCCAGGTGTTGCGCGGGTTGAGCAGCTCGGTCTCGACGCCCGGAACGGCCTTCGGCACGTCCAGGTTGATGATGTCCAGGTGCTCGGTTTCGGCACCGACCAGAGCACCGCTCTGGATGGCAGCGATCACGCCACGGGTGGTCGGGATGCTGAAGCGCTTGCCAACGCCGTAGCCACCGCCGGTCCAGCCGGTGTTGACCAGGTAGACCTTGGAGCCGAAGGCCTTGATGCGCTTGATCAGCAGCTCGGCGTAGACGCCAGCCGGGCGCGGGAAGAACGGTGCGCCGAAGCAGGTGGAGAAGGTCGACTTGATGCCGCCGCCCGAACCCATTTCGGTGGAACCGACCAGCGCGGTGTAGCCGGACAGGAAGTGGTAGGCCGCCTGCTCGTTGTTCAGGATCGACACCGGAGGCAGAACACCGGTCAGGTCGCAGGTCAGGAAGATGACCGCGTTCGGCTCGCCACCCAGGTTCTCTGCCGAGACCTTCTCGACATGCTGCAGCGGGTAGGCCGCACGGCTGTTCTGGGTCAGGCTCACGTCGGCGTAGTCGGCGTGCTTGGCATCGTCGATGACGACGTTTTCCAGCACCGCGCCGTGCTTGATGGCTTTCCAGATGACCGGCTCGTTCTTCTCGGACAGGTCGATGCACTTGGCATAGCAACCGCCTTCGATGTTGAAGACCACGCCTTCACCCCAACCGTGCTCGTCGTCACCGATCAGGTAACGGCTTTCGTCAGCCGACAGGGTGGTTTTGCCAGTGCCGGACAGGCCGAAGAACAGGGTGACGTCACCCTCTTCACCAATGTTGGCGGCGCAGTGCATCGGCAGCACGTCGGCGGCCGGCAGCAGGAAGTTCTGCACCGAGAACATGGCTTTCTTCATTTCACCGGCGTAACGCATGCCGGCGATCAGCACCTTCTTCTGGGCGAAGTTGATGATCACGCAGCCGTCGGAGTTGGTGCCGTCACGCTCAGGCACGCACTCGAAGTTGGCGACGTTGAGGATCTGCCACTCACCACGGTCAGCCGGGTTGTACTGGGCTGGGTTGATGAACAGGCAACGACCGAACAGGTTCTGCCAGGCAGTCTGGGTGGTCATCTTGACCGGCAGGTAGTGCTCGGCCGCAGCCCCTACGTGAACGTAGGAAACGAAGTGATCCTGGGCGTTGTTGAACGCCTCTACGCGGTCCCACAGGGCATCGAACTTGTCGGCCGGGAACTTGCGGTTGATCGGGCCCCAGCCAATCTGGTCCTGGGTGGAAGGTTCTTCGACGATGAAACGGTCAGCCGGCGAACGACCGGTGCGGTGACCGGTTTCGACAACCAGTGCGCCAGTATCGGCCAGCACGCCTTCACCGCGGGACAGCGCTTCTTTTACCAGCTCATCGACGCTCAGGTCGGTGTACACGGTGTTGTTGGCTTGCGTCATGAGATACCCCATCCGGCCCGAGGCCGAGTGCTCCAAACGTTTTGTAGTTGTCTCGAAAAAACTACTACAGCGAAAAAAGTGGCCGGATTATGCCAGAAACGCCCAAAAAAAGTAGGCCCCTCCTGTCAGAACTGCGCTTTTGCGCAATTCGACAGGAGAATATCCTGCGATTAACCGTTTCAGTGGTGAGTTTCTGATGGTGCGTCGGTGCCGCCACCGGCAAACAATTGCGCTACATCGCTCGCATCGAAGACATAGCGCTCGTTGCAGAACTGGCAATCGATCTCGACCTGGCCGCCACATTCTTCAACCAGCGCCAGCGCATCGGGCTCACCCAGGCTGACCAGGGCGTTGCCCGAACGCTCGCGCGAGCAGCTGCAGCAAAAGCGTAGTGGCTGGATATCGAACAGGCGAACCGCGTCCTCGTGGTACAGGCGGTGCAGCACGGTTTCGTTGTCCAGGCCGATCAACTCCTCGGTCTTGACGGTATTGGCCAGCGCCTTCACGTGGGCCCAGCTTTCGTCGCGCTCCTCGATGTCCTTGTGGATCTCGGCCGGCAGTTGCTGCACCAGCAGGCCACGGGCGCGCACGCCGTCGGCGGCCAGGGAGATGCAGGTATTCACCTGCTGCGACATGACGAAGTAGTTGGTGAAGCACTCCGACAGGTCCTTGCCGTCGAGCTCGACCGTGCCCTGGTAGCGCTGGCCATTGACCGGAATGATGGTCAGCACCAGGTGCCCATCGGGCATCAGGTCGGCAAGGCGCGCATCGTCCTTGATCTGGTCGGCTTCATAGCGCGCCAGCCCGCGGATCTCGTGCTCGCTGGTGCACTCGATGGCGAGCAGCGGCACCGGGCCCTGGGACTGGGCCTGGAGCACCAGCAGCCCGTCGAACTTCAAGGTGCCCACCAACAGTGCTGCAGCGCCCATCAGCTCGCCCAGCAGGTGCTGGACCGGGCGCGGGTAGTCGTGCTTGGCCAGCACCTCGGCGTAGCTGCGCTCCAGCGCGACCATCTCGCCGCGCACGTCGCGGTCGTCGAACAGGAAGCGTTGGGTGAAATCTGTATCTGGCAAGTCGCTCATGGTTGTCTGGCTATCTGAAAATGATTACAAAATAATTGCAGGAGACTGAAAGGTCCGTCGTAGAGCGCTCACAAGGCGCTCATTTGCCGCTGGAGATCGAGGTATTTTATGGATAATCGACCACTGTTCCAAGCAAGGTGGTCCTGGGGACCCTTGGCAACCTGCACGCTGGTGCCCATCGCACTACTGTGTTTCTGGTTATGGCCCATTGGCCAGAACCTCTGCCTGACTTTCGACGAATGGCTGTTCCGCAGCCTCAACGCCCCACTGGCCGACCATGTGATCTGGCGCTCCCTGTGGGCAGTCGGCAGCCTGCGCCCGTTCGACATCCTGGTCGGGCTGATCATGCTGTCGCTGCTGATCCGCGGCGACTGGGTGTTCAAGGCCACTCAGGTGCGCCAGGCATTTTTCGGCTTTCTGGTGACGCTTTTACTCTTAGTGGTGATTCGTGCGCTGTTTTCCAAGTGGGTCGCTGCAATGGGCTGGCAACACAGTAGCCCGTCGATGGTGCTCGACAACGCCGTGCACCTGAGTGACCTGTACCCGTACCTGGAAGCCAAGTGGGAACTCAAGGACCGTTCCGGCCAGAGTTTCCCAGGCGACCACGCCTCGGTATTGCTGGTGTGGGCGCTGTTCATGAGCCTGTTCAGCCGCCGCTTGCTGCAGCACCTGGTGATCTGGGCGCTGGCGGTGGTGTTCATGCTGCCGCGCCTGGTAGCGGGTGCCCACTGGGGCCAGGATGACTACATCGGTGGCCTGCTGATGGCAGTGCTGGCGCTGGGCTGGAGCTGCCATACGCCGCTGCTGGCCAAAGGCAGTGCGGCGTTGGTGCGTTGGACCGCGCCGTTGTTCAGCCTGCTGGGCAAGCTGCCGTTGGTCGGCCGGATGAGCGTGATGCGCGCCGTCTGATCATTCACAGGGGCGCTCAGCGCCCCCAGTCACTCGAAGCTGCCATGCAACTGGTGAATCTGCCGGCGCTGCTTCTTGTTCGGCCGCCCATCGGTGGCCACCCCCATCGCCCCGGCCTTGCGCAGCTCGGCCGCCTGCTCCCGGCGCTTTACGCTCTCGGCGGTTTCCTCATACAGCGTCTGCGCCTCCGGCGCGCCACGGCGCACCGCCGACAACGCCTTGACCACCACGGTGCGCTCGTCAAAGCCGGTGCGCAGCAGGAACTCGTCGCCCACCCGTGGCTCCTTGCCTGGCTTGCAACGCTCGCCCCGGCAGTGCACCTTGCCGCTCTCGATGGCCGCCTTGGCCAACGCACGGGTCTTGTAGAAGCGCGCCGCCCACAGCCATTTGTCCAAGCGTACCTTGTCGTCGTCTTCCGGCTTTTGTGCCATGTTTTTTCCTCGAATTCTGTCTTTCACGGAACTGTACTACCGTGACTGACGGATGCAAAAAGTCCGTGCCGTCATTACAGTTCACCACCTTATCCGCAGGGCACGCTCCGTGAAGACATTTGACCACCTGACTGTGATCGGCCTGCGCGAGTGGGTCGCCCTGCCCGACCTCGGCCTGGCCGGCCTGCGCGCCAAGATCGATACCGGTGCCAGCACCTCCAGCCTGCACGCCACCGACGTCGAGCCCTTCGAGCGCGATGGCCAGCCCTGGGTGCGGTTCACCGCGCACCTGGGCTCGGTGGTGCAACTGCGTCACCGGCGCTGCGAGGCGCCGCTGGTGACCATGAAAAGCATCAAGAGCTCCAACGGCCAGGCCCAGGCCCGCTACGTGATCCGCACCACCCTGGCCCTGGGCGACCGGGTGTGGGAGGTGGAGTTCACCCTGGCCTGTCGCAAGAACATGCGTTATCGGCTGTTGCTGGGCTCCAAGGCGCTCATCCACGGCCAGTTGGTCGTCAACCCCGGCCTCAAGTACGTCCAGGACAAACCGGCCTTCCCGGCCACCCTTTCCCCTGTCACAGGTGCTGCATGAAGATCGCTGTGCTGTCGCGCAATCCGCGTCTGTATTCCACCCGCCGCCTGGTCGAGGCCGGTACCCAGCGGGGCCATGAAGTGGTGGTGGTCGACACGCTCCGGGCCTACATGAACATTGCCAGCCACAAGCCGCAGATCCACTACCGCGGCAAGCCGCTGGAGGGTTTCGATGCGGTCATCCCGCGCATCGGTGCCTCGGTTACCTTCTACGGCTGCGCGGTGCTGCGCCAGTTCGAGATGATGGGCGTCTACCCGCTCAACGAATCGGTGGCGATTGCCCGCTCGCGGGACAAGCTGCGCTCGCTGCAACTGCTGTCGCGCCGGGGCATCGGCCTGCCGATCACCGGCTTCGCCCACTCGCCGGACGACATTCCCGACCTGATCCAGATGGTCAACGGCGCGCCGCTGGTGATCAAGGTGCTCGAAGGCACCCAGGGCATCGGCGTGGTGCTGTGCGAGACCACTCAGGCCGCTGAGTCGGTGATCGAAGCATTCATGGGCCTGAAGCAGAACATCATGGTCCAGGAGTACATCAAGGAGGCCGGCGGCGCGGACATTCGCTGCTTCGTGGTGGGCGACAAGGTGATCGCCTCGATGAAGCGCCAGGCCAAGCCAGGCGAGTTTCGCTCCAACCTGCACCGGGGCGGGGTCGCCAGCCTGATCAAGATCACCCCGGAAGAGCGAATCACCGCGATTCGTGCGGCCAAGGTGATGGGCTTGAGCGTGGCAGGTGTGGACATCCTGCGCTCGAACCATGGGCCGTTGGTGATGGAAGTGAATTCCTCGCCGGGCCTGGAAGGGATCGAGGTGACCACCGGCAAGGATGTGGCCGGGATGATCATCGAGCACCTGGAGAAGAATGGCGGGCCGAATCAGACCCGGACCAAAGGCAAAGGTTGATGGTGCCGGCCTCTTCGCGGCTGAAGCCGCTCCCACAGGGAACATGCAAAACCTTGTGGGAGCGGCTTTAGCCGCGAAGAGGCCGGCACAAACAACAACGATCAGACAGCGTTACGCGGCAGCAACAACCCAAGCGGCAAACGCACCCGCGCCTCGATCCCGCCACCCGAGCGATTACGCAACTCGACATTGCCGCCATGCTGCGCGGCAATCCGCTTGACGATCGCCAACCCCAGCCCGGTGCCCTTGCCACCGCGCGCCCGGTCACCGCGGATGAACGGGTTGAAGATGGTCTCCAGCTCCGACTCGTCGATGCCCGTGCCCCGGTCCAGCACGCTGAGTACCACGTACGGCGCGCTCTGGTCGCCCGACACATAGGCCGCCACCTCCACCCCCTTGCCGGCGTGGTGCAGAGCGTTACCGATCAGGTTGCCCAGCATGCGCTTGAGCGACACACGCCGCAGCGCGAAGGGCGGGATCGGCTCGAGGCACAGGCGCACGCGCTCCTTCGGCTGGTTGTAGGGCGCCACGACTTCGTGAATCAGGTCGTTCAGATCGACCTCTTCCACCGGCTCGTCGCGCCCGTCACGGATGAACGCCAGGAACTGGTCGAGGATCGCGTCCATGTCCTCGATATCGCGGACCATGTCGTCGCTCAGGTCGCTGTCGTTGTCCATCAGCGAGAGCGACAGGCGAAGCCGCGTCAACGGTGTGCGCAGGTCGTGCGACACCCCCGCCAGCATCAACTCGCGCTCACGCCCGGCCTGTTCGACGTCTTCAGCCATCTGGTTGAACGCCTTGTACACCTCGGTCATTTCGCTGGGGGTGTCGCTGACCGGCAGGCGCACGCTGCGCCCCTGGCCCAGCTGCCGGGCGGCGAACACCAGGCGCTTGAGCGGCTGGTTGAGCTGGCGCACGAAGATCCACGCCGAGGCGGTGGACAACAGGCCGATGGCCAGGAACCAGCCCAGCACGTTCCAGATTTTCTGCCCGCGCAGCGGGTGCGGGTACAGCGGCACCTTGAGCCAGCCCGGGCCCAGGCTTGGCGCATTCACCCACAACGCCGGTGGCGCGTGGATGCGCAGGCGCACTTCGGTGTCATCACCCAGCTCGGCCTGCATTTGCCGTTGATAGATTTCGCTGTACGGCCAATGCTGCTCGCCTTCCGGCACGCCGGAGCCAGTGACCCGGATCAGCCCGGCGGCCTCGGCGATCTTGTCGCGGTTCTCCTCATCGGCCGCCCAATAGGCACGCAGCGTCAGGGCCACGCCGTGGCTGTACTGGCGATCGACCAGCACGTCCTCGTTCATCAGCAGGTACACCAAGGTCAGCGCCTTGGAGAACAGCACGACGATCAACACCAGCCACAGGGTGCGGGCGAAGAAACTTTGCGGGAACCAGAGAGGGGTTTTCATCGATCACTACTAGTCAGCAAGGGCAACGTAAAAAGGCCGTACGCCACAGACGAAAACAGGGCGACTCCTGCGAGTCGCCCTGCATTGTCGTGACGAGCCGGCTGGCTCATTTTCCGGCGTTTCCGTCCGGCACGAAGACGTAGCCAACGCCCCATACGGTCTGGATGTAACGCGGCTTGGACGGATCGGGTTCGATCATCCGGCGCAGGCGCGAGATCTGCACGTCGATGGAACGCTCCAACGCATCCCACTCGCGGCCACGGGCCAGGTTCATCAGCTTGTCGCGGGTCAGCGGCTCGCGGGCGTGCATCACCAGGGCCTTGAGCACGGCGAATTCGCCGGTGGTCAGCATGTGCGTTTCATCGCCACGCTTGAGCTCGCGGGTAGCCAGCGACAGTTCGTAGTCGCCGAAGGTGACGGTCTCTTCCTCGCTGCCCGGCGCGCCCGGCACCGTAGGCGACTGGCGACGCAGCACGGCCTTGACCCGGGCCACCAGTTCGTCGGGGTTGAACGGCTTGGCCAGGTAGTCGTCGGCGCCCAGCTCCAGCCCCTTGATGCGGCTGAGTTCGTCACCCTTGGCGGTGAGCATGATGATCGGGATCTGGTTGTTCGACGCGCGCAGGCGCTTGCACGCGGACAGGCCGTCCTCGCCCGGCAGCATCAGGTCGAGCACCACCAGGTTGAACACTTCACGGGCCAGCAGGCGGTCCATCTGTTCGACGTTGGGCACGGTGCGCACACGGAAGCCCTTGCTGGTGAAGAATCGGTCCAGCAGGCTGCTCAGGCCTGGGTCGTCGTCGACGATGAGAATCTTGTCGCCATCTGCGGCGTTTGCGGTGCTGGTCATGAATTGCTCCTCTGAGATCGCCGCGCATTATGGCGTAGCCATTGCAGCGCGTGCCGTGTGCATTGTTAGCAGATTTTTCCCAGCGTGCCACTGCCGCGCCGTCAACGGCAGGCCCGGTGCCATCACCGCAAGCCCGGCACGATGGGTATAATGCGCGCCTTTCACCCAGCGCCGCCGGGCCTGAACAGCCACCCGCGGCCTTGCATTCACTATTTGTCAGGTGGTTCTCATGGACAGCATCAACAGCCGTATCGCCGAGGAACTGGGCGTGCGCCCACAACAGGTAGAAGCGGCCGTGGGCCTGTTGGACGAAGGCTCGACCGTGCCCTTCATCGCCCGTTACCGCAAGGAAGTGACCGGCAGCCTGGACGACACCCAGCTGCGCCACCTGGAAGAGCGCCTGCGCTACCTGCGCGAACTCGACGACCGTCGCGCCAGCATCCTCGCCAGCATCGAGGAGCAAGGCAAGCTGACCCCGGAGCTGGCCCGCGAAATCAAGCTCGCCGACACCAAGACCCGCCTCGAAGACCTTTACCTCCCCTACAAGCAGAAGCGCCGCACCAAGGGCCAGATCGCCCTGGAAGCCGGCCTGGGCGAGCTGGCCGACGGCCTGTTCAACGACCCACAGCTCAACCCGGAAAGCGAAGCGGCGCGCTTCGTCGATGCCGAGAAAGGCTTTGCCGACGTCAAGGCGGTGCTCGAAGGCGCCAAGTACATCCTCATGGAGCGCTTCGCCGAAGACGCCGCCCTGCTGGAAAAGCTGCGCAACTTCCTCAAGCAGGAAGCCGTGCTCAGCGCCCGCCTGGTGGCCGGCAAGGAAGAGGAAGGCGCCAAGTTCCGCGACTACTTCGCCCATGACGAACTGCTGCGCACCGCCCCGTCGCACCGCGCCCTGGCGATATTCCGTGGCCGTAACGAAGGGGTGCTGAGCGCCTCGTTGAAAGTCGGCGAAGAGCTGCCAGGCACCCTGCACCCGTGCGAACTGATGATCGGCAACCACGTCGGCATCGAAAACCGCAACCGCCCGGCCGACAAGTGGCTGGGTGAAGTGGTGCGCTGGACCTGGAAGGTCAAGCTCTACACCCACCTGGAAACCGACCTGTTCGGCGAGCTGCGCGACAACGCCGAAGGCGAGGCGATCAACGTGTTCGCCCACAACCTGCACGACCTGCTGCTGGCCGCCCCGGCCGGCCCGCGCGCCACCCTGGGCTTCGACCCGGGCCTGCGTACCGGCTGCAAGATTGCCGTGGTGGATGCCACCGGCAAGCTGCTGGACCACACCACGGTCTACCCGCATGCGCCGAAGAACGACTGGGACCGCACGATCTCGATCATGGCCGCCCTGTGCGCCAAGCACTCGGTGGAGCTGGTCGCCATCGGCAACGGTACCGCCAGCCGCGAAAGCGACAAGCTGGTCGCGGAGCTGGTTAAGAAGTATCCAGCCCTGAAGATCACCAAGATCATGGTTTCCGAGGCCGGCGCCTCGGTGTACTCGGCCTCCGAACTGGCCGCCCGTGAATTCCCCGACCTGGACGTATCGATCCGTGGCGCCGTGTCGATCGCCCGCCGCCTGCAGGACCCGCTGGCGGAACTGGTGAAGATCGACCCGAAATCCATCGGCGTCGGCCAGTACCAGCACGACGTGTCGCAGGTGAAACTGGCCCGTGGCCTGGACGCTGTGGTCGAGGACTGCGTGAACGCCGTGGGCGTGGACGTCAACACCGCTTCGGTGGCGCTGCTGACGCGTATCTCCGGCCTCAACGCGACACTTGCGCAAAACATCGTTTCCCATCGCGACGCCAACGGCCCGTTCGCCACCCGCGCCGCCCTGAAAAAGGTCAGCCGCCTGGGTGAGAAGACCTTCGAGCAGGCCGCCGGCTTCCTGCGTGTGATGAACGGCGACAACCCGCTGGACGCCTCCGCCGTGCACCCCGAGGCCTACCCGCTGGTGCAGCGCATCGCCGCCGGCACCGAGCGCGACATCCGCTCGCTGATCGGCGACAGCGGCTTCCTCAAGCGCCTGGACCCGAAGAAATTCACCGACGAGACCTTCGGCCTGCCGACCGTCACCGACATCCTGCAGGAGCTGGACAAGCCCGGCCGCGACCCACGCCCCGAGTTCAAGACCGCCACCTTCCAGGACGGCGTCGAGGACCTCAAGGACCTCGAGCCGGGCATGATCCTCGAAGGCGTGGTGACCAACGTCACCAACTTCGGTGCCTTCGTCGACATCGGCGTGCACCAGGACGGCCTGGTGCATATCTCGGCGCTGTCCGAGAAGTTCATCAAGGACCCGCGTGAAGCGGTCAAGGCCGGCGACGTGGTCAAGGTCAAGGTCATGGAAGTGGACATTCCGCGCAAGCGCGTCGGCCTGTCCATGCGCATGAGCGACACCCCGGGCGAGAAGGTCGAGGGCAACCGTGGCGGCAACCGCGGTGGCAATGGCGGCAACCGTCAGCAGCAGGCACCGCGCCCGCGTGAAACCACCGCCGCCGCACCGGCCAACAATGCCATGGCCTCGCTGTTCGCCAACGCCAAGCAGCTGAAGAAGAAGTGATGGACGTCCCGAAAGAGTACGTCGAAAGCGCCTTCAGCCAGCTGCTGGGCTGCCGCCTGCAACGCCTGGACACCGGCGTTGCCGAGGTGGCCCTGACGCTTGAGCCGCACCTGCGCAACCGCGGCCAGAAGCTGCATGGCGGGGCGATCTTCAGCCTGGTCGACATCAGCATGGGCCTGGCCTGCTCGGCCAGCCATGGCTTCGACCAGCAGAGCGTGACCATCGAGTGCAAGATCAACTACATGCGCGCGGTCAGCGAGGGTGAGGTGGTGTGTACCGCCCGTGTGCTGCATGCCGGCCGGCGCACGCTGGTGGTCGACGCCGACGTGCTCCAGGGCGACAAACGGGTGGCCAAGGCGCAGGGAACCTTTGCGGTTCTCTAGCTGAAACAGCCTTATCTGCGGTATTTTGCCGCCAATAGCTGTTGGGGCTGCTCTGCAGCCCATCGCCGGCAAGCCGGCTCCCACAGGGTCTTGTGGGCGCCAGCTTGCCGGCGATGGAGCGCGCAGCGGTCCCGCGTTATTGGCGTCGGAACCGCGCAACCAGGCGACAACGCCAGTTCCTTTCCCAACTACCCTTGTAGACCGTCATCCCTACCCCCATATTGGGGCGACTGACGCGTGAAGGAATCCATCTTGAGCGACCTCCTCAACCGCCGCCTGAGCCTGCTCGGCGACAACCTCGACCTGCTCAAGCAGTGCCTGCACGGCATTGAGCGCGAATGCCTGCGCGTGACCCAAGAAGGTCGCCTGGCCCAGACCCCGCACCCCGAAGCACTGGGTTCGGCGCTGACCAACGAGCAGATCACCACCGACTATTCCGAGTCGCTGCTGGAGTTCATCACCCCAGCCCTGGCGGACCCTGCCAAGGTGCTCGAAAGCCTCGAACAGACCCACCGCTTCGTCTACAGCAAGCTGGGCGACGAACTGCTGTGGAGCCCGTCGATGCCCTGCGCGCTGCCGGCCGAGGAGGACATCCCGATCGCCGAATACGGCACCTCGAACATCGGCAAGCTCAAGCACGTGTACCGCAAGGGCCTGGCCCTGCGTTACGGCCGCACCATGCAGTGCATCGCCGGCATTCACTACAACTTCTCGCTGCCTGAAGCACTGTGGCCATTGCTGCGCGCCGAAGAAGGCAGCACAGAGGACGACCGCGACTACCAGTCCTCGGCCTACATCGCGCTGATTCGCAATTTCCGCCGTTACAGCTGGCTGCTGATGTACCTGTTCGGTGCCTCGCCGACCCTGGACAAAGGCTTCCTGCGCGGCCGCCCGCACCAGCTTGAAGAGCTCGACGCCGAAACCCTCTACCTGCCGTATGCCACCAGCCTGCGCATGAGCGACCTGGGTTACCAGAGCAACGCCCAGGCGGGCCTGACGCCCTGCTACAACAACCTCGCCAGCTACACCGACAGCCTGCGCAAGGCGGTGGGCACGCCCTACCCACCCTACGTCGAGGTCGGCACGCACAAGGATGGCGAGTGGGTGCAGCTGAACACCAACATCCTGCAGATCGAGAACGAGTACTACTCGAACATCCGCCCCAAACGCGTTACCTACACCGGCGAGCGGCCGATCCAGGCCCTGATCTCCCGTGGCGTGCAGTACGTCGAAGTGCGCTGCCTGGACATCAACCCGTTCCTGCCGGTGGGCATCGACCTCACCGAAGCGCGCTTCCTCGACGCCTTCCTACTGCTCTGTGCGCTGGACGACAGCCCGCAGCTGGACAACGGCGAATGCGGCCAGTGCACCAGCAACTTCCTGACCGTGGTCAAGGAAGGCCGCCGCCCGGGCCTGGCGCTGCAGCGTAACGGCCAGCCAATCGCGCTGAAGGACTGGGCCAGCGAGCTCATCACTCGTATCGGCCAGATGGCCGAGCTGCTCGACCGCGCCCAAGGCGGCAACGAGCACATCAAGGCCCTGCAAGCCCAGCAAGCCAAAGTCGATGACCCTGAGTTGACGCCGTCGGCCCAGGTACTGGCGCGCATGACCGAACACGATGAAAGCTTCATCGCGTTCTCCCTGCGCCAGAGCCGCGTGCACGCCGAAACATTCCGTGAACAGCCACTGGGCACCGAACAGCAACAAGCCTTCGAAACACTCGCCCGCGAGTCGATCGCCAAGCAGTCCGAGCTGGAACAGGAAGAAGTCGGTGATTTCGACCTGTTCGTCGGCGCCTACCAGGCCAGCATCCTGGCCATCAGCAACTGATGAACCGCCCCGCCGCCCCGCGCAAGCCACGCGCCAGCAGCCAGGCCAGGATCGAGGCGATCCTGGCGGCGGCGCGCGAGCTGCTGGCCGGGCAAGGGGTGGCTGGGCTGTCGGTCTACAGCGTCGCCGAGCGGGCGCAGATCCCGCCGTCGTCGGTGTATCACTTCTTCGCCAGCGTACCGGCCCTGCTCGAAGCCCTGACCGCCGATGTGCACCGGGCCTTTCGCGAAGCCTTGAGCGCACCGATCGACAGCGCGGCGTTCAGCACCTGGCATGGCCTGTCGCGGTTGATCGAGCAGCGCATGCTCGACATCTACAACGAGGACGCCGCGGCGCGGCAGCTGATCCTGGCCCAGCACGGCTTGAGCGAGGTGGTCCAGGCTGACCGCCAGCATGACCTGGAACTGGGTGAGTTGATGCACCAGCTGTTCGACCGGCATTTCCAGCTGCCGACGATGCCGAAGGATGTGCACGTGTTCGCCCTGGCGATGGAGCTGAGCGATCGGGTGTATGCCCGCTCGATGCAGCTGCACGAACAGATCACCCCGCGCATGGCGGAGGAAGGGATGCGGGTGTTCGAGGCGTATCTGGGGCTGTACCTGCCGCCGTTTCTGGCCAAGCGCTAACTCTGAATCCACAAAAAACCTGTGGGAGCCGGCTTGCCGGCGATGGCGTCAGATCAGACAACAAAGATGTGTCTGACGACGCTATCGCCGGCAAGCCGGCTCCCACAGGTGCAGCTATGCAACCCATCACAACTTGGCGATGGACACCTCGGTCGATTTCACAAAGGCGATCACCTCACTGCCCACTTGCAGCTCCAGCTCCTTCACGGAACGGGTGGTGATCACCGAAGTGACGATGCCAGAGGCGGTCTGCACGTCGATTTCCGACAGTACCGGGCCTTCGAGGATTTCCTTCACGGTGCCTTTGAACTGGTTGCGAACGTTGATGGCTTTGATGGTCATGGCTGTTTTCCTTTCTTTGGCTTCGGGGGTTCATTGCGCCCAACGCAGTTGCGTGGGCAAAGGGGCTACAGGTTCCGGCTCGGGCGGGGTGCCCGGGGCGGACAGAACACGGTCCAGCACTTCACTTTCCAGGCTTGCCAGGCGGTGCGACCCACGCGCCCGAGGGCGCGGCAGGTCGACCAACAGGTCGAGGCCGACGGCGCCGTCCTCGATCAGGATCACCCGGTCAGCCACGGCGACGGCTTCGCTGACGTCGTGGGTGACCAGCAGCACGGTGAAGCCGTGCTGGCGCCAGAGGCGCTCGATCAACTGCTGCATTTCGATACGGGTCAGGGCATCCAGCGCGCCCAGCGGTTCGTCCAGCAGCAGCAGGCGCGGCTGATGAATCAACGCCCGGGCCAGGGCCACCCGTTGCTTCTGGCCGCCGGACAAGGCCGCCGGCCACTCATTGGCGCGATCAGCCAGGCCGACCGCCTCCAGGGCATCCAGCGCCCGTTGGCGCCAGTCGCCGGACAGGCCCAGGCCGACGTTGTCGATCACCTTCTTCCACGGCAGCAGGCGGGCGTCCTGGAACATCAGCCGGGTGTCCTCGCGGGCCTCGGCCAGCGGCGCGGCACCGGCCAGCAGTTCGCCAGCGCTGGGGTTGTCGAGGCCGGCCAGCAGGCGCAGCAAGGTGCTCTTGCCGCAACCGCTGCGGCCGACGATGGCGACGAACTGGCCGGCCGGGATGTGCAGATCGATACCGCGCAGCACTTCACGCGGGCCGAAGGTCTTGCGCAGGCCGTTGGCGGCCAGCGGGATGCCACGCAGCAGGCGTGGCGGCTGCTCTTTGAGCACGGTCATCACGCACCCTCCTTCTTGGCGACCTGGTAGGCCGGGTGCCAGCGCAACCACACACGCTCCAGGCCACGGGCGGCCAGGTCGGCGAGCTTGCCGAGCACGGCGTACAGCACGATCGCCAGTACCACCACGTCGGTCTGCAGGAACTCACGGGCGTTCATCGCCAGGTAGCCGGAGAAGATGAAGGTATCGATCCCCAGGTCTGCGTATTCCTTGACCCGCGCCGCCACGGTCGGGCCGTCGCCCACCAGCGCGGTGCCGGCACCGCCGCGCACCAGGCCGACGCCGGCCCACAGGTTGGGGGCGACTTCCAGGTTGTCGCGGTTGCCCTTGTGCAGCGCGGCCATGCGTTGCTGGCCGACCGAGTCGAAGCGCGCCAGCGAAGCCTGGGCACGGGCGATGGTGTCGTCGTCCAGGTGCGAAATCAGCTTGTCGGCGGCGGCCCAGGCTTCTTCGTTGGTTTCGCGCACGATCACGTGCAAGCGGATGCCGAAGCGCACTTCACGGCCCTGGGCGGCGGCTTTCTCGCGCACCTGGGCGATTTTCTCGGCCACGGCGGCCGGCGGCTCGCCCCAGGTCAGGTACAGCTCGACCTGCTCGGCCGCCAGGTCCTGGGCGGCGTCGGACGAACCCCCGAAGTACAGCGGCGGGCGTGGCTGCTGGATCGGTGGGTAGAGCAGCTTGGCGCCCTGCACCTGGATGTGTTTGCCGTCGTAGTCGACGGTTTCGCCTTCGAGCACCTTGCGCCAGATGCGGGTGAACTCCACCGAGGCCTCGTAGCGCTCCTGGTGGTTCAGGTGCAGGCCGTCACCGGCCAGCTCGTCGGGGTCACCGCCGGTCACCAGGTTGAACAGCGCACGGCCATTGGACAGGCGATCGAGGGTGGCGGCCTGGCGCGCGGCGACGGTCGGCGAAATGATCCCTGGGCGCAGGGCCACCAGGAACTTCAGGCGCTCGGTCACCGGGATCAGCGACGCGGCGACCAGCCAGGAGTCCTCGCAGGACCGCCCGGTGGGGATCAGCACGCCGCCGAAGCCGAGGCGGTCGGCGGCCTGGGCGATCTGCGCCAGGTAGCCATGGTCGACGGCGCGGGCGCCTTCGCTGGTGCCCAGGTACTTGCCGTCACCGTGGGTGGGCAGGAACCAGAAAATGTTCAGGCTCATTGGAGTTGTCTCCTCAAGGGTGGCTCGAGCCGGGGCCTGGCCCCGGCGCTGGCGAATCGGTCAAGGCGCGCTGGCGACCTTGGCGGGGGGTGTCCAGATCACGTCCTTGATGCTCAAGGGCTTGGGGATCAGCTTCAGGGCCTGGAAGGTGTCGGCGATCTTCTGCTGCGCGGCGATCACCTCCGGGGTCAGCGGCGCGGCACCGTAGCCCTGGCGCTTCACCGAGGTCAGGGTGATGTCGGCGGGCAGGCCGAGCAGCGGCGCGACCTGGTCGGTCACCTCCTGCGGGTTGGCCTGGGACCACTGGCCCACGGTGCGCACTTCCTCGACCAGGGTGTTGATCACCGCCGGGTGCTGGGTGGCGTAGCTGCGGGTGGCCAGGTAGAACTGGTGGTTGTCGACCAGGCCCTTGCCGTCACGCAGGGTACGGGCCTGCAGCTGTTGCTCGGCGGCGGCCTGGTACGGGTCCCAGATCACCCAGGCATCGACGCTGCCACGCTCGAAGGCGGCGCGGGCGTCGGCCGGCGGCAGGTAGACCGGCTGGATGTCGGTGTATTTGAGGCCGGCGTCCTCGAGGGCGCGCACCAGCAGGTAGTGAACGTTCGAGCCTTTGTTCAGCGCGACTTTCTTGCCCTTGAGTTCTTTCACCGACTGGATCGACGAGCCCTTGGGCACGAGGATCGCCTCGCTGTGCGGGGCCGGCGGTTCATAGGCGACGTAGAGCAGGTCGGCGCCTGCGGCCTGGGCGAACACCGGTGGGGTTTCGCCGGTGACGCCAAAATCGATGGAGCCGACGTTGAGCCCTTCAAGCAGCTGCGGGCCGCCGGGGAACTCGGTCCATTGCACGTCGATGCCCTGTTCCTTCAGGCGCTTCTCCAGCGAGCCCTTGGCCTTGAGCAGCACCAGGGTGCCGTATTTCTGATAACCGATACGCAGGCTCTCGGCCTGGGCTTGGGTAATGGCGCCGAAGGACACAGCCGCCGCAAACAGGGCGACCAGACCACGACGCAAGAAGACTGTGCGCATGGCGCTCTCCTGTGCGAGTTGGGTTCGGGTTGCACCTGCTTGCCTCGTTGACGGGCGAGTAAGGTGGGACAGCAGTACAGCGGTGTATCAGTGGCTCAGATGCTCCAGCGGGCACTGAGCAGGCGTTCATTGAGCACACCGGGTGCGACCGGCCGAGGCCGCCGCGCCAGGGCGCCGTGGAAGGTCTCCAGCGAATCCTGCAGGCGTTGCTCCAAGGCCTGGGCCAACTGCGCAGGGCGGTTGCCTTCGCCGTAGGCGATCTGGCTGTCGTCGGCGAAGATCCCTTGCAGGGTCTCCTGCGCCTTCAAGGCAGACAGCACCGGCTTGAGCGCGTAGTCCACGGCAAGCATGTGGGCGATGCTGCCGCCGGTGGCCACCGGCAGCACCACCTTGTGTTCCAGGGCACGCTCGGGCAGCAGGTCGAGCAGGGTTTTCAGCGCGCCGGCAAACGAGGCCTTGTACACCGGGGTGGCCACCACCAGGCCGTCGGCCTGGGCCACCAGCTCGATGAAGTGGCGCACCTGCGGGCTGTCGAAGCGTGCGTGCAGCAGGTCTTCGGCGTTGAACTCACGCACCTGGAAGGTCACCACTTCGACACCGCGCTCCTGCAGCCAGTCGCGGGTGCGCTCTAGCAGCACGCCGGAGCGTGAACGAAGACTGGGGCTACCACCGACAGAAACAACCAGCATTGAAAGCGCTTCCTTCGATTCGATTGCAGGGCCGCGAGGGGTTGGCCCCGCTGGATGGAAGTGACCTTAACAGGCAGTGTCATATATCCATAAATCATATTTTTTCATTTGTTTATTCGTTATTTGACTATGGAACGCCGCTGGCCTCATCGCCGGCAAGCCGGCTCCCACAGGAGACCCGATTTTTCTGTGGGAGCTGGCTTGCCAGCGATGAGGCCAGCGCAAGCAACACAAGACAGTTGCTGCCACAGGGGAGTGAAGGACACATAAAAAAAGGGCCATCCCCTGCCAAGGAAAATGGCCCATAAGCACTTGCCTGAAGGGGGTATGGCCGGTCAGCGCGCGGTGATCACCGCCAGCTTGGTGATGCCGGCCCGTTCGATGGCCGCCATGGCCCGGGCGACTTCGCCGTAGTTCACGCCATCGTCGGCCTGCAGCTGCACGCGCAGCTCGGCGTCCTTGCCTTTGGCGGCCTTGAGGTTGGTTTCCAGCAAGTCGGGCTGGATCTCGTCCTTGTTGATGAACAGCTTGCCGCTGCCATCGATGCTCACCACCAGCGGGTCCTTCTGCTCCACCGGGGCCACGGCCTCGGTCTTGGGCAGGTTGATGGGGATGGCGTTGGTCAGCAGCGGCGCGGTGACGATGAACACCACCAGCAGCACCAGCATGACGTCCACCAACGGGGTGACGTTGATTTCACTCAACACTTCATCGCTGTCCTGGGTCGAGAAGGCCATGTCAGCTCGCCTCCTTCACAGCTTGGTTGAAGCCGGCCTGCTGGCGCTGCACCGCCGGGTGCAGCAGCACGCGGAAGGCACTCTTCTGCGCCAGGCTGTAGAAGTCGTGGGCGAAGTCGTCGAGGTCGGCAGCGGTGAGCTTGAGGCGGCGCAGGAAGTAGTTGTAAACCAGCACCGCCGGCACCGCGACGGCGATACCCACACCGGTGGCGACCAACGCAGCGCCGATCGGGCCGGCCACGGTTTCCAGGCTCGCCGAACCGGCTGCGCTGATGCCCTTGAGCGCTTCCATGATGCCCCACACGGTGCCGAACAGGCCGATGAAGGGCGAGGTGCTGCCGATACTGGCGACCACCGCCAGGCCGGTTTCCAGCGAGCGGCGTTCGCGCACGATCTGCTGGCGCAGGGCGCGTTCCAGGCGGTCCTGGTGGTTGATGGCCTGGCTCAGGTCATTGGCCTGGCCGGGCTCGCCCACGGCGATGGCGGCATAGCCGGCCTGGGCGACACGGGCAGCCGGGCCGGGTTGCTGGTGGCTGATCTCGGCGGCGGAGTCGAGGCTGGATGCGGCCCAGAACTGCTGGTGGAAGCGCTTGTCCTGGCGCTTGAGCCGCACGAACTGCACGACCTTGACCAGCGCCAGTGCCCAGGTGGCCACGGAGAAGCCGACCAACAGCCAGATGACGGCGCTTTCAACGGATTCGAGGGGGGATGCCAACAGGCTCATGGTGATGTCCTTCCTTTGTGCGGTGGCGAATTAACGAAGCTTGAAATCGATGGGTACGCTGACCCAGCCGGCCAGGGCCACGTCGCCCTGCTTGGCGGGGACGAAGCTCCAGCGCTTGACCGCGGCCAACGCGGCGGCGTCCAGGGCGTCACGGCCACTGCTCTGCTGCAGCTGGATCTGGCCGGGCTTGCCGCTGGGCAGCACTTCGACGCGCAGCAGCACGGTGCCTTCCCAGCCACGGCGCAGGGCCATCTGCGGGTATTCGGGGGCCGGGTTCTTCAGGTAGGCGGCGTTGGCCGACGCCGGGGTCACCGGGGCTGGCGCGGGCGGTGCGGCTGGCGCAGGCGGTGCCGGGGCGGCCACCGGCGTTGGCGGCGGCGCTTCAACCGGTTTCGGCTGCGGCTTGGGTTGCGGCTTGGCCACCGGCTTAGGCACGGGTTTTGTCTTGGGCTTTGGCTTGGCGGCCAGTTCGTCG